>CAVTER010000015.1:0-1010924 GCA_963733835.1 uncultured Spirochaetota bacterium | reverse complement strand
GCGAAGATCTACGAGAGCATCGTGAAGGGCGAGGTCTCCACGAGCCCCGCCATCCCCGAGAGCTTCAACGTCCTGGTGCAGGAGATGCGCGGCCTGGCGCTCGACGTGAACATCTTCGACGCGAAGAACAAGCAGATCGCCCTCACCGAGAGGGACGAGGAGCTCATCGACAGGCAGATGTCGCGGTTCTAGAGCGCGACGAAGGAGAAACGAATGCGAGATCTTCAGGACTTCGACCATATCCTCATCCGCCTCGCCTCGCCGGACCAGATCCGCGCGTGGTCGTACGGCGAGGTGAAGAAGCCCGAGACGATCAACTACCGCACGCTGCGTCCCGAGAAGGACGGCCTGTTCTGCGAGAGGATCTTCGGCACGACCAAGGAATGGGAGTGCTACTGCGGCAAGTTCAAGAGCATCCGCTACAAGGGGGTGATCTGTGACCGCTGCGGCGTGGAGGTCACCCACTTCAAGGTCCGCCGCGAACGCATGGGGCACATAGAGCTGGCCGCCCCCGTGGCCCACATCTGGTACTACCGCTCCGTACCCTCCCGCATCGGGCTGTTCCTGGACCTCCCCATCGCGGCGCTGCGCTCGATCCTGTTCTACGAGAAGTACATCGTGATCGACTCGGGCGACACGGAGCTCAAGAAGCACCAGATCATGAGCGAGGAGGAGTACCTCGAGGCCCGCGAGCGCTACGGCATGTCCTTCACCGCCGGGATGGGCGCCGAGGCCATCCGCACGCTGCTGGAAAGCGTGGACATCGACACGATGGCCGAGGAGCTGCGCGACAGGATGATCGCCAAGGGGGCGAAGGCGGACAAGAGGCTTCTCAAGCGCATCGAGCTGATCGAGAAGTTCCGCGCCTCGAACAACAAGCCCGAGTGGATGATCCTCGAGGTCATTCCCGTCATCCCGCCCGAGCTGCGGCCCATGGTCCAGCTGGACGGCGGCCGCTTCGCGACCTCCGACCTGAACGACCTCTACCGGCGGGTGATCAACAGGAACAACCGCCTGAAGAGGCTTCTCGCGCTGAACGCTCCCGACATCATCATTCGAAACGAGAAGCGGATGCTGCAGGAGGCCGTCGACGCGCTGTTCGACAACTCGAAGAAGAAGCGCGTGGTCAAGGGGGCGGCCAACAGGCCCCTGAAGAGCCTCTCTGACATGCTGAAGGGCAAGCAGGGCCGCTTCCGCCAGAACCTCCTGGGAAAGCGCGTGGACTACTCGGGCCGCTCGGTCATCGTGGTGGGCCCCGAGTTGAAGCTGCACCAGTGCGGCCTTCCCTCGAAGATGGCCCTCGAGCTGTTCAAGCCGTTCATCATGCGAAAGCTCGTCCAGAAGGACGTGGTCTACAACATCAAGAAGGCCAAGACCCTGGTCGAGCAGGAGAGCCCCGAGGTGTGGGCCGTGCTCGAGGAGGTGGTGCAGGAGCACCCCGTCATGCTCAACCGGGCGCCCACGCTGCACCGCCTGGGCATCCAGGCATTCGAGCCGCATCCTCGTGGAGGGCAAGGCGATCAAGCTGCACCCCCTGGTCTGCCACGCCTTCAACGCCGACTTCGACGGGGACCAGATGGCGGTGCACGTGCCCCTCACCCCCGAGGCGCAGACGGAGTGCTGGACGCTGCTGCTGTCCTCCAAGAACCTTCTGAACCCGGCCAACGGCAGTCCCATCGCCGTGCCCACGCAGGACATGGTCCTCGGCATCAACTACCTCACCCGCGAGCGCAAGGGCGCCCAGGGGGAGGGCAAGCACTTCTCCTCTCCCGACGAGTGCATCCTCTCGGTGGAGGCCCGCGGCGTGGACTACCAGGCCGCCGTGAAGGTGAAGATGGCGGGCGAGTGGGTCGAGACGACCCCGGGCCGCATCATCCTCAACGACAACATCCCCCGCGACATGGGCTTCCTGAACTACGCCATGGGCGAGAAGGAGCTTCTCAACCTCATCGCGCGCTGCTACAACGACAAGGGCCCCACCGTCACGGTGAAGATGCTCGACGCGGTGAAGGACCTCGGGTTCCGCTACGCCACCCGGTTCGGCGCGACGATCGGCATGGACGACATCGTGATCCCCGCGGCGAAGAAGAGCCTCATCAAGGAGGCCAACGCGAGGGTCGACGAGATCCAGCACCAGTACCTCCAGGGCCACATCACCAACGAGGAGCGCTACAACAGGGTCATCGAGGTGTGGAGCTCGACGAACGAGCTGGTCACCAACGAGCTCATGGACGAGCTGAAGAAGGACAAGGACGGCTTCAACCCGGTGTACATGATGGCGCACTCGGGCGCCCGCGGGTCGCGCAGCCAGATCCGGCAGCTGGCCGGCATGCGCGGCCTCATGGCCAAGCCCAGCGGCGACATCATCGAGCTGCCCATCCGGTCGAACTTCAAGGAAGGCCTGTCGGTCATCGAGTTCTTCATCTCGACAAACGGCGCGCGCAAGGGCCTCGCCGACACGGCTCTCAAGACCGCCGACGCCGGCTACCTGACGCGGCGCCTCGTGGACATCGCGCAGGACGTCGTGATCGCCGAGGAGGACTGCGGCACGATCAACGGGATCGAGCGGCGGGCAATCAAGGACGGGGAGGACATCGTCGAGAGCCTGAGCGACCGCATCCGCGGCCGCACCTCGCTGGAGAGGGTGAAGCACCCCATCACCGGCGAGACCATCGTCGATCTGAACGAGGAGATCACCGACGAAACCGCCGACGCGATCGAAGAGGCGGGCCTGGAGGGCGTGCACATCCGCTCCGTGCTCACCTGTGACTCGAAGTACGGGGTGTGCGCCCGCTGCTACGGTCGGAACCTCGCCATCTACAAGCCCATCGAGATCGGTGAGGCGGTGGGGATCATCGCCGCCCAGTCCATCGGCCAGCCCGGCACACAGCTCACGATGCGCACGTTCCACATCGGCGGGGCGGCGACCAAGATCAGCGAGGAAAACCGCATCTTCCTCAAGTACCCCGTGTTCGTCGAGAAGATCCAGGGAAGCACGGTCGCCATCGACAACGGCAACATGCTGTTCACGCGCAAGGGCATGATCACCGTCCACAGGATCCTGGAGAGCTACGAGCTGCAGAAGGGCGACAGGGTCCTTGTGAAGGACGGCCAGCGGCTTCTCAAGCACGGCGAGGAGCCGATCATCCAGAGGAAGGGTGAGACGATCTCCTCCAAGGAGATCTGCTACGTGAAGCTCCTGGAGGGAAAGCTGCTGCTCATCGCGCAGCCGCAGCACATCGAGATCAGGAACGGGGCGGAGCTGATCGCCCACGAGAGGGACGTCGTCCCCGCCGAGGAGACCATCGCCTTCTTCGATCCTTTCAGCGAGCCCATCATCGCGGAGGCCTCGGGCACCCTGCGCTTCCACGACATCGTGCTGGGCACGACGCTGAAGGAGGAGGTGAACGAGGATACCGGGAAGATCGAGAAGAAGATCACCGAGTACTCCCTCGAGACCCTCCAGCCCCGTATCACGATCGAGAGCGACAAGGGCGAGGAGCTGGCCGCCTACTTCCTGCCCGGCAACGCCTACCTCAACATCGACGACGGGGAGAAGGTGAAGGCGGGACGCATCATCGCAAAGCTCCTTCGCGAGAGCGTGAAGACGAGCGACATCACCGGCGGTCTTCCCCGGGTCGGGGAGCTGTTCGAGGCGCGAAAGCCGAAGAATCCCTCCGTGCTCGCGAAGGTGAGCGGCCGGGTGGCTTTCAAGGGCATCGTGAAAGGCAAGCGGGTCATCGTAGTGACCGACCCCTTCGCCAGGGAGTTCAAGCACCTCGTTCCCATGGGCAAGCACCTGATCGTGCGCGAGGCCGACGAGGTCTCGGCGGGCGACATGCTCTGCGACGGGGCCAAGGACCCGCACGACATCCTGCAGATCCTCGGTGAAAGGGAGCTGCACAGCTACCTCCTGAACGAGATCCAGGAGGTCTACCGCCTGCAGGGCGTGCGCATCAACGACAAGCACATCGGCGTGATCATCCGCCAGATGATGAAGAAGGTGGAGATCGTCGACGTGGGCGATACTCCCTTCATCTACGGCCAGCAGGTGGACAGGTACAAGTTCCACGAGGAAAACAGGAAGACGCTGCGCGAGGGCGGTCAGCCCGCCGTCGCCCGGCCGATCCTGCTGGGCATCACCCGCGTGTCGCTCAACATCGACTCGTGGCTGTCCGCCGCCTCCTTCCAGGAGACCACGCGGGTTCTCACCAACGCCTCCATCTCGGGGAGCGTCGACCACCTGCGCGGGCTGAAGGAGAACGTGATCATCGGGCACCTGATCCCCGCCGGCACCGGCATGAAGAAGTACCGCGATGTCAAGCTGTACGACGAGAACATGGAGGACCTGGACATCTCCATCAACAGGATCATCGAGGAGAAGCGGAAGGAGCGGGAGTTGAAGGCCCTGCTCGAGGCGGAGAAGGCCGCCCTGCCCACCGCCGAGAGCATCCTGCCCGCTGCATCCATGGAGGGATGAGGGCGCCCGAGACAGGGATGTCGGAAGGGCGCCCCGAATCCATGGACGGATAGACGGCGCCTCACGAGTCTCGGGCGATGGTATTATAGGAAGATTGTGGGGGGCTGCGCGAGGCATCCCCCCCCTTGCAACGTTTCTTGGAACCTGATAGTGTGCGGTTGTCGGGTGGCGGTGCCTCCCGATCGGGAGGGGATCCGGTCGTGCACCGGAGTGCCGGACGACGCATCCGGCATCAGGGGATGGGTGGGCTTCTCACGCTGGTCTCAGTGCCCCCGGAATGCGGAAAAGGGGTTGACTTTTTTTTTGCGCGGTAGTAACGTCTTAACCCGCGCCTCTTTCCCTCCGCGCCGCGAAACGCGCGAATACCGTGCTCGGGCCCCGGGGCCTGCGCGGGTCGGCGGGGAACGGAATGCGGGCGGGAGCGGCGGGAGTTGACAGCACCGACAGACGGTCACAACGGAAGGTAGCAGGAAGGTTTATGCCGACGATCAACCAGCTCGTTCGACTGGGGCGGACAGCGACCAAGAAGAAGACGAAGTCGCCCGCCCTGCAGAACTGCCCCCAGAAGAGGGGCGTCTGCACGCGCGTGATGACGGTCACCCCGAAGAAGCCCAACTCGGCCCTTCGGAAAGTCGCGCGTGTGCGCCTGTCGAACGGCATCGACGTCACCGCGTACATCCCCGGCATCGGGCACAACCTCCAGGAGCACTCCGTGGTCCTCATCCGCGGCGGGAGGGTCAAGGACCTCCCCGGCGTGCGCTACCACATCATCCGCGGCGCGAAGGACACGCTGGGCGTCGAGGACCGCAAGAAGGCCCGCTCGAAGTACGGCACCAAGAGGCCGAAGGCGTAAGGAAGGCGACGCGATGCCCAGAGGACAACTGATTCGGAAAAAGAGGGTCGCCCTCGACCCCCGCTACAAGAACCCCGTGGTCGGGAAGTTCGTCGCACGCATGATGGAGCGGGGCAAGAAGAGCGTCACCTACACGAGCATCTATGGCGCGCTGGACATCATCCAGCAGAAGGTCCAGGGCAAGGAGCCCGTCGAGGTGTTCCTCAAGGCACTGGAGAACGTGAAGCCCGTGGTCGAGGTCAAGTCCCGCCGCGTGGGCGGCGCCACCCTCCAGGTGCCCGTGGAAATCCGGGAGGAACGGCGCGACGCGCTGGCCATGCGCTGGATCATCGGCTACTCGCGCGGCCGGCACGGCCGGTCCATGGCGGAGAAGCTGGCCGCGGAGCTGATCGACGCGTTCAACAATACCGGGTCTTCAGTGAAGAAGAAGGAAGACACCCACAAGATGGCGGAGGCGAACAAGGCTTTTGCCCACTACCGCTGGTAGTGGTGCGCGTGTAATGGAATCGCGGTTTCCCCTGTCGTCGATTCGGAACATCGGCATCATGGCCCACATCGATGCCGGGAAGACGACGACGACGGAACGCATCCTGTTCTACACCGGCCGGACGCACAGGCTGGGCGAGGTCCATGACGGGGAAGCCAAGATGGACTGGATGGACCTCGAGAAGGAGCGCGGCATCACGATCACGGCCGCGGCGACCTTCTGCGAATGGCGGGGCGTGCAGGTGAACATCATCGACACGCCGGGACACGTCGACTTCACCGTCGAGGTGGAACGTTCTTTGAGAGTTCTGGACGGAGCGATAGGGGTCTTCTGCGCCGTATCGGGCGTGGAGCCCCAGAGCGAAACGGTCTGGAAGCAGGCCAACCGCTACAATGTCCCCCGCATCGCGTTCGTCAACAAGATGGACCGCACGGGGGCTCGGTTCGACGGCCGTCGTGGCCGAGATGCGCACGCAAGCTCGGCGCGAACGCGGTCCCCATCCAACTCCCGATCGGCGCGGAGGCGGACTTCCCCGGCCTCGTCGACCTGGTGCGCATGAAAGCGCTGATCTGGGACGAGGACGTGCTGGGCGCGCACTACCGCGAGGAAGAAATTCCCGCCTCTCTCGCCGACGAGGCGCCGCGCGGCGCGTGCCGTGCTGATGGAGAAGATGGCCGAGACGGACGACGCCATCATGGCGGCGTACGTCGACGGGCGCAGCGTCGACGGAGCCGACGATCAAGGCGGCCCTGCGAGCGGCGGTCGTGACAAGCGACATCTTCCCCGTGGTCTGCGGCACCGCGTTCAAGAACAAGGGCATCCAGCCCCTGCTCGACGCGGTGGTCGACTACCTGCCCTCGCCGGCGGACATCGCCCCGGCGACGGGGATCGTGCCGAGCACGGGCGACTATATCCCGCAAGCCGCCGCGCGAGAACGAGCCATTCGCGGCGCTTGCCTTCAAGATCATGACCGACCCTTTCGTGGGGAAGCTCACCTTCTTCCGCGTGTACTCGGGCCGGCTCTCGGCGGGGTCGTACATCTACAATGCCACCGCGGACAAGCGGGAGCGGGTCACGCGGCTGCTGCGCATGCACGCCAACGAGCGGGAAGAGATCAAGGAAGTGAACCCCGGCGACATCGCCGCGGCGGTGGGCCTGAAGAGGACCACGACTGGCGACACCCTGTGCGACGAGGACCACCCGGTGATTCTCGAGAGCATGGTGTTCCCCGACCCGGTTGTCTCCGTCGCCATCGAACCGAAGACGAAGGCGGACGAGGAGAAGCTCTCCGCGGCCCTGCACAAGCTGTCCGAGGAGGACCCGACATTCAAGGTCCGCTTCGACAAGGAAACGGGTCAGACGGTCATCCGGGGCATGGGCGAGCTGCACCTCGAGGTGCTGGTGGAGCGCATGTTCCGCGAGTTCAGCGTGGCCGCCAACGTGGGTGCCCCCGAGGTCGCCTACAGGGAGACCATCAGGGACGCGGCGGATGCCGAGGCCAAGTTCATCAAGCAGACCGGCGGCCACGGCCAGTACGGCCACGTGGTGATGCGTTTCGAGAGCCTGCCGGCGGGGACGGGTTTCGTCTTCGAGAACAAGGTGATGGGCGGCCGGGTGCCGCGGGAGTACATTCCCGCGGTGGAGAAGGGCATCCGGGAGGCCATGGAGAACGGCGTGCTGGCCGGGTACCCCATGGTGGACTTCCGGGCAGTGCTGCTGGACGGCTCCGCGCACGACGTGGACTCCAGCGAGCTGTCCTTCAAGGTCGCCGCATCGATGGCATACAAGTCGGGCTGTGCAAAAGCCAAACCGACTATCCTTGAACCGATCATGGCCGTGGAGTGCGCCAGCCCCGAGGAACACCTCGGGGATGTGATCTCGGACTTCAGCGCACGCATGGGCCACGTGGAGGGAATCGAAGATCGGCATGGGAGTAAGGTGGTGAAAGCCCTCGTACCCTTGAGAACGATGTTCGGGTACGTGACCTCGCTACGCTCACTGACCAGGGGTCGAGCGTCGCACACCATGCAATTCTCCCATTACCAGGACACCCCTCGATCGATTCAGGAAGAGCTCGTGGAAAGAGTCCGCGGCCGCCGCGGCTGATCCCGCGGGGGATCGCCCAGTGGCGGGGCGGATTTGAGATAGATCGTTCATGACGGCTGCCGTGGGGGGAGCACCCCCCGGAGGAGTCCGTCGCGGGCGGAGAGAGGGGCGGGGCGTATGCCCCGGCCGAGATACGGACGGGGGGGGACCCCGCCCAGGTGCGAGAGCACGCGCCAGAACGCTGTAAGGAGGAGTCTCATGGCGAAAGAGAAGTTTGTCAGGAACAAGCCTCATATCAACGTGGGCACCATCGGCCACATCGACCATGGCAAGACCACGCTCACGGCTGCGATCACCATGTACTGCGCGAAGAAGTACGGCGACAAGCTGATGAAGTATGAGGATATCGACAACGCTCCCGAGGAAAAGGCGCGTGGAATCACGATCAACACGCGGCACGTGGAGTACCAGTCGGAGAAGCGCCACTACGCGCACATCGACTGCCCGGGACATGCCGACTACATCAAGAACATGATCACGGGTGCCGCGCAGATGGACGGCGCCATCCTCGTCGTGTCGGCTCCCGATTCGGTCATGCCGCAGACCCGCGAGCACATCCTCCTTGCCCGCCAGGTCGGCGTGCCCGCGATGTGCGTGTTCCTGAACAAGGTCGACATGGTCGACGACCCCGAGCTGCTTGAGCTCGTCGAGGTCGAGATCCGCGACGTCCTGAAGTTCTACGAGTTCGACGGCGACAAGATCCCCATCGTGAAGGGCTCCGCTCTCAAGGCAATGGAGCACCCCGAGGTCGCCGAGAACACAAAGTGCATCGAGGATCTTCTCGTGACGATGGACGGGTACTTCCCGATTCCTCCCCGCCCCGTCGACAAGCCCTTCCTGATGCCCATCGAGGACGTGTTCTCGATCTCGGGCCGCGGCACGGTCGTGACGGGCAGGGTCGGCACGGGTGTCGTGCACGTCGGCGACGAGGTCGAGATTGTCGGTATCAAGGACACGCGCAAGACCGTCGTGACCGGTGTCGAGATGTTCAACAAGCTCCTCGACGAGGGGCAGGCCGGCGACAACATCGGCACCCTGCTGAGGGGCATCGAGAAGAACGATGTCGAGCGCGGGCAGGTCCTGGCCAAGCCGGGAAGCATCACCCCGCACAAGAAGTTCAAGTGCCAGGTCCTCGCGCTGACCAAGGAGGAGGGCGGGCGCCACTCGCCGTTCTTCACAGGCTACCGCCCCCAGTTCTACTTCCGGACGACCGACGTCACGGCCTCGGTCACGCTGCCGGAGGGCAAGCAGATGGTCATGCCCGGCGACAACATCGCCGACCTGTCCGTCGAGCTGATCTATCCCATCGCCATGGACAAGGGGCTGCGGTTCGCCATCCGCGAGGGCGGCAAGACCGTCGGCGCGGGTGTCGTCACGGATATCATCGAGTAGGGACGTGCCGCACGGGCCTTCCGGTGACGGGAGGCCCGTGCACGGCCGAGACCCCGGGGCAGGGGATGCCTGCGCGGGGAGGGGTTTGAGACGCCCTCACGGGCGGGCCACAAGCGCCTCGACGGAGGCGGAACAGACGGCGCCTCCACCGCGAGGCGAAAGCGACGGCGCCTCTATCGAGGCGGGAGTGAGAGACGGAGTATGGCCAGGGAAAGGATTCGCGTGCGCCTGCGGGGATTCGACATCGAGCTGATCGACCAGAGCGCCAAGTCCATCGTCCAGACGGTGCTCAAGGCGGGCTCCCGCGTGTCGGGCCCCATCCCGCTTCCGATGAAGATCAACAAGTTCACGGTGCTGCGCTCGCCGCACGTGCACAAGAAGTCCCGGGAGCAGTTCGAGATGCGCACCCACAAGAGGCTGATAGACATCCTCGAGCCGACCCCCGCGGTCATGGACGCCCTCATGCGCCTGGAGCTGCCCGCCGGCGTCGACGTGGAAATCAAGCAGTGAGGCTGCAGGAATGCTTGCGATAATTGGCAGAAAGATCGGCATGACACACCTGTTCGACGAGGAGGGGATGCGCGTCCCGCTCACCGTCGTGCAGGTCGACCCCAACGTCGTGGTGCGGGAGCGCACCGCCGAGGCGCATGGCTACTCGGCCATGGTCCTCGGGGCGCTCGCCCTGAAGAAGTCGCGCACCCCGAAGCCGTACGCGGGCCAGTTCCCGCAGGGCATCGACCCGACCCGCGTCCTCATGGAGTTCAAGGACTTCGAGAAGGAGTGCAAGGTCGGCGACAGGCTCGGCGTGGAGATCTTCGAGGGCGTGGCGTTCGTCGACGTGCGGGGGACAACGAAGGGCAAGGGGTTCCAGGGCGTCGTGCGCCGCCACGGGTTCCACGGCGGGCCCGGCGCGCACGGGTCCAAGTTCCACCGCGAGATGGGGTCCGTGGGGACCGGCGCCTTCCGCAAGATCATCAAGGGGTCGCGGATGCCGGGGAAGATGGGTGACGCGAAGCTCACCGTCCAGAACCTGCGCCTGTTCCGCGTGGACACGGAGAAGGGGCTCCTCCTCATCAGGGGGGCCGTCCCCGGGCGGCGCGGCGGCATGGTCGTCGTGACCTCGGCGGGGAAGAAGTAGGCAGAGACAGACTATGAAGACTCAGGTCTATGGACTGGACGGGGCCGCGGTGCGCGAGATCGAGCTCGCCGACGAGGTCTTCGGCCGCGACGTGAGCGAGGCATCCATCTACCACGCCATCCGCAACGAGGCAGCCAACCGCCGCGTCGGCACCGCTTCCACCAAGGACAGGGGAGAGGTGCAGGGCAGCGGCAAGAAGCCCTGGAAGCAGAAGGGAACGGGACGCGCGCGCGCGGGCCACAAGCGCTCCCCGGTGTGGGTGGGCGGCGGCAAAGTCTTCGGACCCAAGCCCCGCGACTACTCCTACCACCTCCCGCGCAAGGTCAAGAGGCTCGCCCTCGTGTCCATCCTGTCGCTGAAGGCGAAGGAGGACAGGATGCGGGTGCTCACGGATTTCACCGTGGAGAGCGGCCGCACAAAGGACCTCGTGACGGCACTGGCCAACCACGCGGCGGGAGAGCGCACGGTCGTGATCCTGAAGGACGACGACGCGATGATCCGCCGGGCCGGGCGCAACGTCCCCTGGCTCTCCTTCCTCAGCTTCAATCGCCTCGAGGCGCATGACCTGTTCTACGCGCGCAAGCTCCTGCTGCTCGAGACGGCGGCCCTGAAGCTCAACGAGTTCTACGGCGCGGGAGGCGGCGAATGACACTGGAGCGGGTCATCCTGGAGCCGGTCGTCACGGAGAAGACGAACGTGATGCGCGAGTCGCACAAGTACGTCTTCAAGGTCGACGCCCGGGCGAACAAGTACCAGATCATGGACGCGGCGCGCCGCCTGTACGGGGTCCATCCCCTGAAGTGCAACGTCTTGCGCACCGCGCGCAAGCCCAAGCGTGTGCGCTACCGCGAAGGCTACACCTCCTCGTGGAAGAAGGCAGTCCTCACCCTTCCGCCCGAAGAGAAGATCTCCATTTTCGAGGGCGCGTAAGGAAAGGGCAGGCAGATGGCTATCAGGAAGTACAGGCCGCTTACCCCCGGCCTCCGGTTCAAGACCGGCCTCACCTTCGAGGAGGTCACCAAGACAACCCCCGAGAAGGCCCTCACGAAGGGGAAGAAGAGCTACGCCGGCAGGGGCGCCGGCGGCAGGATCAGCGTCCGGCGCAAGGGCGGCGGGCACAAGCGGAAGTACCGCCAGATCGACTTCCGCAGGGACAAGGTCGGCATCCCGGGCAAGATCGCTGCCATCGAGTACGATCCCAACCGCAGCGCCTTCATCGCCCTCGTGGTCTACAAGGATGGCGAGAAGCGCTACATGCTCGCCCCCGAAGGGCTCGCGGTCGGACGCACCGTGCTGAGCGGTCCTGACGCCGCCTTCGAGGTGGGCAACGCCATGCCGATCAGCCGCATCCCCCTCGGAATGCTCATCCACAACATCGAGCTGAACCTCGGCCGCGGCGGCCAGATGGCCCGGTCGGCGGGCACCAGCGCGGCGATCGTTGCCAAGGAAGGGGCCTACGTGACCGTGCGGCTTCCCTCGGGGGAGATGCGCATGGTGAACGGCAAGTGCATGGCCACGATCGGCGAGCTGGGAAACAAGGACCACATGAACGTGAGCCTCGGCAAGGCCGGGCGCAGCCGCTGGAAGGGCCGCCGTCCCAAGGTCCGCGGCACCGCGATGAACCCCGTCGACCACCCGCACGGAGGCGGCGAGGGCAAGGCCAAGGGTGGACGCCACCCCGTAACGCCCTGGGGCCAGCCCACCAAGGGGTACAAGACGCGCAAGAAGCGCAACACCACGAGCCGCTTCATCGTGAAGAGAAGGAAATAGGGGGAGCGCCGGTGTCCAGATCGATAAAGAAGGGCCCTTTCATCGCGAAGAGCCTGTACAAGCAGGTCGTCGACATGAACAAGAGCGGCGAGAAGCGCATGGTGAAGACCTTCTCCCGCACCTCGACGATCATCCCCGAGATGGTGGGCTACACCATCTCCGTGTACAACGGGAAGACATGGGTGCCCGTGTACGTCACGGAGAACCTCGTCGGCCACAAGCTGGGCGAGTTCTCCCCGACGCGGATCTTCCGCGGTCACTCGGGGACGGACAAGAAGGTGGTGAAGAAATGAGCGATGCAGCGAAGGACCGGGCGGCGCCGGTGAAGCCCGCGCGTCCCCCGCGGCGGCGCACGACGGGCTACCGCGCCGACGTGCCGTTCCAGCGCGTGTCGGCGACGAAGGTGCGGCGCATCGCCGACGCCGTGCGGCGCAAGCCCTACGTCGAAGCCATCGCGCTGCTGGAGGCGCTTCCCCACAAGGGCGCGCGTCTCCTGGCGAAGCTCATCCAGTCAGCGGCGGCCAACGCCCTGGCGCAGAACAAGAACCTCGACGAGCAGATGCTGTACGTGAAGGAGCTGCTGGTCGACGTGGGGCCCACGATGAAGAGGATGTGGGCCCGCGGCCGCGGCCGCGCCGACAGGCTGCTGAAGCGGTCGTGCCACATATCGGTCGTTGTCGACGAGATCCGCGCGAAAGAGGTGGGCAATGGGTCAGAAGGTTAGTCCTGTCGGGCTGCGGCTGGGGATCAACAAGACCTGGTCGTCCCGGTGGTTCGTAGATCCCAAGCTGTACGCGACGACGCTGCACGAGGACCTGCGCCTGCGCAAGACCATCCTCGACGCCGAGGAGACAAAGGGCGCCGACATCGCCGAGGTCGAGATCATCCGTCACCCCCAGCGCGTGACGGTGATCATCCATACCGGCAGGCCCGGGGTGCTCATCGGCGCCAAGGGCGCCAACATCGAGAAGCTGGGCGGCAAGCTGCAGAAGTCGATCGGGAAGAAGATCCAGCTGCGCATCAAGGAGATCAAGAGGCCCGAGACGAACGCGAAGCTCGTGGCAGAGAACATCGGCCGCCAGATCAAGGCGCGGGCCTCGTACCGCCGGGCCTGCAAGATGGCGATCCAGAACGCCATGAAGACCGGCGTGCAGGGCATCAAGGTGAAGATCGGCGGTCGTCTCTCGGGCGCCGAGATGGCCCGGCGGGAGGAGTTCAAGGAGGGGCGGATCCCCCTGCATACCTTCCGCGCGGACATCGACTATGCCACTGCCACCGCGATCACCTCCTTCGGCTGCGTGGGGATCAAGGTGTGGATCTTCAACGGCGAAGTCTACGGCCAGGCCAAGAAGGACGACGCGGGGCTGCTCGTGCGCCGGGGCCGCGAGGGCCGCGACGACAGGGACGGCCGCGACGGCCGCCTCCGCGATGACCGGGGCGGGCGCGACGATCGCCCGGGCCGCGATTGATGCGAGGAGCTGAGGGAACATGCTGAGCCCCAAGAGGACGAAGTTCAGGAAGCAGCAGCGGGGGCGGTCCAAGGGACGTGCCACCCGGTGCACGGAGATCTCCTTCGGCGAGTTCGGGCTTGTCGCTCTGGAGCGGATCTGGATCACCAACCGGCAGATCGAGGCGGCACGTATCGCGATCACCCGCCACGTGAAGAGGGGCGGCAAGGTGTGGATCCGGATCTTCCCCGACAAGCCGTACACGAAGAAGCCGGCCGAGACCCGCATGGGAAAGGGAAAGGGCGCCCCCGAGTACTGGGTGGCCCCCGTGAAGCCGGGCACCGTGATGTTCGAGCTGGGCGGCGTGGACAGGGCCATGGCCGAGGAGGCCATGCGCAGGGCGGGGAGCAAGCTCCCCATCAAGACGAAGTTCCTGGCCCGGGCGGGGACGGAGTAAGCGAGATGAAGGATTCGTTCAAGGACCTCACCCTCGAGGAGCTGAAGGTGAAGAGGGAAGAGCTGAAGAAGGCGTACGACGCGGTGTGCAACAACGCCATCATCGGCCACGTGGACAACCCGCTCGCCCGCCGCACGCTTCGCCGCAAGCTGGCGCGCGTGACGACGATCCTGCACGAGCACACGCTCGCGATCAGGAAACGGTAAGGAGTGGCGCAGGTGGACACGGCAAAGACACGGGTGGACAAGGTCCTGCAGGGCCGGGTTGTGAGCAACAAGATGCAGAAGACGGTGGTCGTCGAGATCGTCCAGCGCAGGCTGCACAACCTCTACAAGAAGTACCTGACCCGCACGAAGAGGCTGAAGGTGCACGACGAGGCGAACTCCTGCGGCGTCGGCGACACGGTGCGCATCGTCGAGACGCGCCCGCTCTCCAGGGACAAGCACTGGAGACTGCTCGAGATCGTCGAGAAGGCGAAGTAGGGGAGCCGTCATGATCCAGATGAAGACGATCCTGAACGTCGCGGACAACAGCGGCGCGAAGCAGGTGCAGTGCATCAAGGTCCTGGGCGGGAGCCGCCGCAAGTACGCCCGCATCGGTGACATCATTGTCGTCGCCGTGAAGGACGCCCTCCCCAACGCCGCGATCAAGAAGGGCGGCGTCGAGAAGGCGGTGGTGGTGCGCACCGCGAAGGAATACCACCGGCCGGACGGCACCTTCATCCGGTTCGACGACAACGCGTGCGTCGTGATCGACGCGAACAACAACCCGAAGGGCAAGCGCATCTTCGGCCCCGTGGCGCGGGAGCTGCGCGAGAAGGACTTCATGAAGATCGTGTCCCTCGCGCCGGAAGTCCTGTAGGAGGTTTGGCGGCTATGGCAACTGTTGGGCGCCAGCAGCGCGGCGTCGAGGCGAAAGTGAAGCTGCGCAAGAACGACGTCGTCAAGGTCATCGCGGGCCGCGACAAGGGAAAGACGGGGCGGATCCTTCGCATCGACCGCGAGAAGATGCGGGCGGTGGTCGAGGGGCTGAACATGGTCAAGAAGGCCGTGAAGCAGAGGAAGCAGACCGACAAGGCGGGCATCACCTCGGTGGAAGCTCCCCTCTCCCTCTCCAAGCTGATGATCATGTGCAAGAAGTGCGGCCCCGTGCGCATCGGCTACAAGATGGAGGGCGAGACCAAGAAGAGGGTCTGCCGCCACTGCGGAGGCGAGCTGTGAGCAAGGACAAGACCGGCGCCGAAGGCGCCACCGACAAGGGAGCTCCCGCAGCTGCCGCGCCGGCGGAGAAGCCGGCGAAGCAGCCCAGGGCGGAGAAGCCCGCGAAGGAAGGCAAGGCCGCGAAGCCTGACGCGCAGGGCGCAGAGGGCGGGAAGTCCGCGAAGGGCTCTGGCGCCTCCGGCGCGAAGG
This sequence comes from uncultured Spirochaetota bacterium, assembly GCA_963733835.1. Lineage (GTDB taxonomy): Bacteria > Spirochaetota > Spirochaetia > SZUA-6 > Fen-1364 > CAVTER01. The sequence goes on along the minus strand of CAVTER010000015.1, from coordinate 995,384 downwards.
GCCAGAAGGGCCAGAAGCAGGCGGAGAAGCAGGCGCCGAAGGGCAAGCCCGCGGCAGACCCCCCCGGCTACAAGCCCCGGCTGAAGAAGCTGTACCTGGAGACGGTGGCGAAGGACCTGCGGGAAGAGTTCGGCTACACCTCCCCGATGCAGGTGCCCCGCCTCGCGAAGATTGTTGTGAGCATGGGCCTGGGCGAGGCCATCGCGAACAAGAAGATCCTTGACTCGGCGACCGCGGAGATGACGCAGATCACCGGCCGCAAGGCCGTGAAAACCCAGGCCAAGAAGTCCATCGCCACGTTCAAGCTCCGCAAGGGCATGGACATCGGGGCGATGTCGACTCTGCGCGGGAACGTGATGTACGAGTTCCTCGACCGCCTGGTGAACGCGGCGATGCCCCGCATCAAGGACTTCCGCGGGGTCAATCCCAACGCATTCGACGGCCACGGGAACTATTCTCTCGGGCTGACGGAGCAGATCATCTTCCCCGAGATCGACTACGACAAGATCGAAAGGGTGAGCGGCATGAACATCGCAATCGTCACCACGGCGCACACGGACGCGGAGGCACGCAGCCTCCTGGCGCGCCTGGGCATGCCGTTCCGCAAGTAGCGGGCGGGAGCGGAGAGGACATGGCAAGGAAAGCTGCTATTGAGAAGACCGAGCGCGTGCAGAAGTACAGCTCGCGCCGGACAAACAGGTGCAAGGTCTGCGGTCGCCAGCGGGGCTACATGCGCAAGTTCAAGCTCTGCCGCATCTGCTTCCGCGCGCTGGCCAGCGAGGGAAAGCTTCCTGGCGTCACGAAATCGAGCTGGTAGGGAGTTGAGGATATGAGCCAGTCAGATCCTGTTGCGGACATGCTGACAAAGATCAGGAACGCGAGCTCCGCCCGCTTCGAGAGCGTCGACATCCCCACCTCGAAGCTGAAGCTGGAGATCACGAAGATCCTGAAGAACGAAGGGTACGTCAAGACGTTCAAGAAGGTGAGCCAGGATGGGAGAAACCTCATCCGCATCTTCCTCAAGTACGATGGCAAGAACGAACCGGTGATCCACGGCCTCAAGCGCGTCTCGACGCCGGGCCGACGGATGTACGCCGGCTATCGGACCCTGCCCCGCGTGCTGAACGGCTTCGGGACCCTCATCGTCACCACCTCCCTCGGCGTCACCACGGGCAGGAAGGCCCTGGAGAAGAAGGCCGGTGGAGAGGTGATCGCGACGGTGTGGTAGGCGAAGGAGGGACCGAGGTGTCGCGCATTGGACGTTTGCCGGTGAAGATCCCGAAGGGGGTCACCGTGAAGGTCGAGGGCTCGCAGGTGAGCATCCAGGGACCCAAGGGGAAAGTCACGCAGGAGTGCGCCCCCGAGGTCGCCGTGGCGGTGCAGGGGGACTCCCTCGTGGTGACCCGCGCGGACGACAGCAAGAAGGCAAAGAGCCTGCACGGGCTGTACCGCAACCTGCTCAAGAACTCTCTCCTCGGCCTGTCGGAGGGCTTCTCCAGGGTCCTCACTATCAGCGGGGTGGGCTACAAGGCAGAGGTCAAGGGCAAGAGCCTCGTGCTGAGCCTCGGCTACTCCACGCCGATCGAGTACCCCATTCCCGAGGGCATCACCATGGAGGTGGAGGCCAACACGAAGGTCACCGTGAAGGGCTCCAGACCGCCAGAGGGTGGGCCAGATCGCCTCCGAGATCCGCTCGTTCCGCGTCACCGAGCCGTACAAGGGCAAGGGGATCAAGTACGAGACAGAGTACGTCCGCCGCAAGGTGGGGAAGTCGGGCATCAAGTAGGAAAGGCGGAAGCATGAAGAAGATCGTCGAGAAGGCGCGCAAGCGCATGAAGAGGAAGGCGAGCATCCGCAAGAAGGTGAGCGGCACTGCCGCCCGGCCGCGGCTGTCGGTGTACAAGTCCAACCGTCACACCTACGTGCAGGCGGTGGACGACGCCGCCGGGGTGACCGTCGCCTCTGCCTCCAACCTCGAGAAGGAGCTGCGGGGCGGGAAGAACAGGGTCGCCGAGATGGAGGCGCTGGGCCAGCGGGTCGCGGAGCGCTTGAAGGCGAAGAACGTGTCCGCCGTCGTTTTCGACAGGAACGGCTACAGGTACCACGGCAAGGTCAAGGCGATCGCCGACGGCGCCCGCAAGGCCGGCATCACGCTGTAGGGAGAGGGCAAGTGGCAACGGATCAGGACAGGGACAGGAACTCGGGCGAGTTTCTCGAGAAGCTCGTCAAGCTGAATCGAGTCGCCAAGGTCGTCAAGGGTGGCCGGCGCTTCTCGTTCTCCGCCCTCACGATCGTCGGCGACAGGGCAGGCCGGGTCGGCTACGGCTTCGGCAAGGCCAACGACGTGTCGGACGCGATCAGGAAGAGCATAGAGAAGGCGAAGAAGAGCATGGTGCGCGTGCCGCTGCGCAAGACCACCCTGCCGCACCAGGTGATCGGCCGGTTCAAGAGCGCGCAGGTGCTCCTGAAGCCCGCCGCGCCGGGCACCGGCGTCATCGCCGGCGGGCCTGTGCGCGCCGTCATGGAGGCCGCGGGGGTGCACGACGTCCTGTCAAAGTCGCTGGGCTCCTCCAATGCGATCAACACCGTGAAGGCGGTCTTCCAGGGACTCGGCTCCCTGATGGACCCGCGCACCGTGGCCGGGTCACGGGGCAAGACCCTGAAGGATTTCTGGGGATAAGCACATGGCAGCACACCGCATCCGGATCACGCTCGTGCGCAGCCCCATCAGCTGCGCCCCCAACCACAGGAGGACCGTCGCGGCGCTGGGCCTGCGGCGGCTGAACGCTGTCGTCGAGAAGGAGGCAACCCCGCCTGTTCTCGGCATGGTGCGCACGGTCGGCTATCTGCTGAAGGTGGAGGAGATCCGCTAGCATGGACGCATTCAACATCCGCGCGCCGAAAGGCCAGAAGAGCAAGAAGATGCTGGGCCGCGGCGTGGGCTCGGGCCACGGCAAGACGGCCGGCAAGGGCACCAAGGGCCAGAAGTCCAGGTCAGGCGGCGGCGTGCGGCTGGGCTTCGAGGGTGGCCAGATGCCCCTGTTCCGCCGCATCGCGCGACGGGGCTTCTCCAACATCCCCTTCAAGGTGGTCTACCAGGTGGTGAACGTCTCCTCGCTCAACCGCTTTGCCGACGGCGAGCTGGTGACCCCGGCGTCGCTCGCCGCGCGAGGCCTCGCCCGCCGCAACGTCATGCCCGTCAAGATCCTGGGCGGTGGGGAGCTGGCGAAGAAGCTGGTGATCGAGGGGATCGCCGTGTCCGCCTCTGCCCGTGAGAAGATCACGAAGCTGGGCGGGGAAGTGCGCGGCGAGCCAGCGCCGGCAGCGAAGGGCGCCAAAGGCGCGCCGGGCGCCAAGGGCGCGCCGGGCGCCAAGCGCGCGCCGGGCGCCAAGGGCGCGCCGAGCGTGCAGCACACGCCGGGCGAAAAGGACGGCTGATGGCAAACCCGATTGTCGACATCTTCAGGGTCAAGGAGCTGCGGGACCGGATCCTCTTCACGATCGGGATGCTGGTCATCTTCCGCATCGGCACCATCCTCCCCGTGCCCGGCATCAATATCGCCGCGCTGAAGACCTACTACGCGGCCCAGGGTGCCGCGGGGACGATGGGAATCGAGGACTTCCTCGATTTCTTCGCCGGCGGTGCTTTCAAGAACTTCTCCGTCTTCATGCTGACGATCATGCCCTACATCTCCATGTCGATCATCATGCAGCTTCTGACCATCGTCATCCCGAGGCTGAAGAAGGTCCAGGAGGAGGAGGGGGGCAAGAAGAAGATCAGCCGCTGGACGCGCTACGGGACCGTGGTGGTCTGCATCATCCAGTCCTACACCGTCACCCAGTACGCCAACAGGATCCCTGACGCAATCACGCTGCCCATGCTGCCTTTCTCGCTCATCGCGATGCTCACGGTGACGACAGGGACCATGTTCCTCATGTGGATGGGCGACCAGATCACAAAGCGGGGGATCGGCAACGGGATTTCCATGCTCATCTTCGCGGGGATCGTTGCGCGCATCCCGGGCGCATTCTGGACCCTGATCCAGATGATCCAGCGCCGCGAGCTGAACCCCGTGTTCGTCATCGTGGTCCTCGTCATGTTCGTGGTGGTCGTGATGCTCGTCATCTACGAGCAGCAGGGCCAGAGGAAGATCCCGGTGCACTACGCCAAGCGGGTGATCGGGCGGCGGATGTACGGGGCGCAGAACACCTACCTTCCGTTCAAGGTCAACCCCTCGGGGGTCATCCCCGTGATCTTCGCCTCCTCGATCCTCGTGTTCCCGCTGCAGATCGCGCAGAACCTCGGGGGACGGGTGGAGTGGCTGTCGAGGGTCGCCTCGGCGCTGCGGCCAGACGGCGGGCTGTACGTCGTGATGTACGCCGTGCTCATCATCTTCTTTGCCTACTTCTACACGCAGGTGACGCTGAATCCCGTGGAGATTTCGAAGCACATCCGGGAGAACGGGGGGTCGATCCCCGGCATCCGCTCCGAGAAGATGGAGGAGTACCTGACGCGGATCCTGAACAGGATCATCCTTCCTGGGTCGTTGTTCCTCACGTTCATCGCGATCATCCCGACCATCCTGCAGACGCTGTTCAAGTTCCCCAGCTCCGTCGCGTACCTGCTGGGCGGCACCTCGCTGCTCATCCTGGTGGGGGTCGACCTGGACACGATGTCGCAGGTCGAGGGCTACCTGCGGATGCACCACCACGACGGCATCGTGCGCAAGGGACACATAAAGTCCCGCAACCTGTAAAGGAGACAGAGATGAAGGTTCGCGTCAGCGTGAAACCGATCTGCGACAAGTGCAAGGTGATCAGGAGGAACGGCGTGGTCCGCATCATCTGCACCAATCCCAAGCACAAGCAGCGGCAGCGGTAGGAGGAGCGGTACATGGCACGCATCGCAGGCGTCGACCTGCCCAACAAGCACGTCGACGTCGCCCTGACATACATTTTCGGGATCGGGCCCTCGTCGGCCCGCAAGATCTGCGCGACCACGGGTGTCGACCCGGAGAAGCGCACGGGTGAGCTGTCGGCCGACGAGGTCAACAAGCTGCGCACGGTGATCGAGAACGACTACAGGGTGGAGGGGCGCCTTCGCACCGAAACCTCTCTCAACATCAAACGGCTGATGGACATCGGGTGCTATCGCGGCATCCGTCACCGCCGCGGGCTGCCGGTGCGCGGGCAGCGGACGAAGACCAACGCCCGCACGCGCAAGGGCAAGCGGAAGACCGTGGCAGGGAAGAGGAAGAAGTAGCTAGGTGCGGCCTGGCCGCTCCGGGAGGTTCGCGGGGCGGCGATCGGCTGTCTGGCGGTGTCGGGGCGCGGTGGCCGGCGGGAAGCCGCACGGCGGCTGACGGCGGCGGGGACGCCGGAGACGAGTCGCCCTCGCGGGCGACTTTCGGCGGCGGGGACCAGTCGCCCTCGCGGGCGCTTTCGCGCGGGACCCGGAGACGAGTCGCCCTCGCGGGCGACTTTCGGCGGCGGGGACGCCGGAGACGAGTCGCCCTCGCGGGCGACTTTCGGCGGCGGGGACGCCGCCTAGAGGAGGGAGAGAGCTTTGGCCAAGACCAAGGGGAAGAAGGAAAAGAAGAAGAATGTTGCTGAGGGGAAGGTCTACATCCAGGCCACCTTCAACAACACGATCGTGACCATCACGGACCTCATGGGCAACGCGCTCTCGTGGGCGTCGGCCGGCGGCCTGGGCTTCAAGGGCGCCAAGAAGTCGACCCCGTTCGCCGCACAGACCACCGCCGAGTCGGCGGCCACCAAGGCGATGGAGCAGGGGTTGCGCGAGGTGATCGTGCTGGTGAAGGGACCAGGGGTGGGCAGCGAGGCTGCAATCCGCGCCTTCGGAGTGCTGGGGCTGCGCGTGCGGTCGATCCGTGACGTCACCCCCATTCCGCACAACGGTTGCCGGCCCCCGAAGAAGCGCAGGGTGTAGGGAGGAGAGAGAGTGGCTAGGAACATCGGTCCCCAGTGCAGGCTGTGCAGGAGCCAGGGATACAAGCTGTACCTCAAGGGCGACAGGTGCAAGAGCGCGAAATGCCCGGTGACCCGAAAGAAGGGCGCCCCGGGCAAGGGTCCGCGGAGCCGCACCAAGAAGATCTCCGACTACGGCGTGCAGCTGCACGAGAAGCAGAAGCTGAAGAGGATGTACGGAATGCTCGAGAGGCAGTTCCACCTCTTCTTCCTGCGTGCCGAGCGCGCCCGGGGCATCACGGGTGAGACCCTCATCCAGATGCTCGAGCGGCGACTGGACAACGTTGTCTACCGCATGCACCTGGCCCCGTCGCGCAAGGCAGCGCGGCAGCTGGTGCAGCATGGGCACATCTCCCTCAACGGCAGGCGGGCGACGATCCCTTCGCTGCTGGTGAAGGCGAACGACGAGATCACCGTGCGCGAGAAGAGCACGAAGCTCACCGCGGTGAAAGAGAGCCTGAAGGAGTACTCGCGCGCGGGCGTCGTCCCCTGGCTCGAAATCGACCCGGACAAGATGGCCGGCAAGGTGCGCGCGATCCCGCGTCGCAGCGAGGTCTCCGACCTGGCCGACATCAGGGAGCAGTTGATCGTCGAGCTGTATTCCAAGTGAGGATTCTCAAATGGTCCGAAAGAACCTGCTAAAGGGCTTCAAGAGGCCGAAGGGGATCACCTTCGAGCACAGCGCGGTCGAGCCGAACTACGGACGGTTCGTCGCCTACCCCTTCGAGAGGGGCTACGGGGTCACGATCGGCAACACGCTGCGGCGCATCCTGCTGTCCTCGATCCAGGGATACGCCGTCTCGGCGGTGAAGGTGACGACGTACAAGGACGACGGCTCGCCGCACATCATTGCGAGCGAGTACGAACCGATCCCCGAAGTCGTGGAGGACACCCCCGACCTGATCAACAACCTCAAGCAGGTGCAGGTGCGTCTTGCCGGCGACCTGGAAGAGAAGACGGTCGTGCTGGAGGCCAAGGGCGGGCGGACCATCTTCGCGCGGGACCTCGCCGTGGACTCGGACGTCGTGGTCGTCAACGGGGACTTCCCCGTCGCCACGCTGATGGAGAAGGCGAATCTCGAGTTCGAGATCCAGTTCAACCTCGGGCGCGGCTACGTGCCGGCGGAGCGGAGCGAGAAGTACATCGAGGTGATCGGCACGATCCCCATCGATGCCATCTTCTCTCCCATCCACGAAGGTGAAGTACAGCGTGGAGAACACGCGGGTCGGGCAGCGCACGGACTACGACAAGCTCATCCTCGAGGTCTGGACCGACGGGACGATCACCCCCGACGACGCCCTTGCCGAGGCGGCGAAGATCGCGAAGGACCACTTCACGATCTTCATCAACTTCGACGAGTCGGAGGCGGGCGGTGACGATGAGATCGACGAGGACGAGGAGCGGATCCGCGCTCTTCTGGACACCCCGGTCGAAGAGCTGGAGCTGTCCGTCCGGTCGAGCAACTGCCTGCGCAACGCGAACATCCGCACGATCGGGGACCTCACCAGCAAGACCGAGGACGAGATCACGAAGACGCGGAACTTCGGCAAGAAGAGCCTCCAGGAGATTCGAGACAAGCTGAAGGCGCGGGGGCTGGACCTCGGGATGAAGGATTACTCGGCCCTGAAAAAGCACCTCGCCATGCAGCTCGCCGGTGAGTTGCCCGCCTCGCCGGGAGCCGGCGCGTCGGCGGCAGCGTCGGTCGGCGAGGGGGACGGAGGGAAGGAAGACGATGAATCATAGGAGCTCGTTCAACAAGCTGGGCAGGACTTCGGCCCACCGAAAGGCGCTTCTGAAGTCGATGACCAAGGCGCTGTTCAAGTACGAAAGGATCCGCACGACCTCCGCCAAGGCGAAGGAGGCGCGCAGGCTCGCAGAAAAGCTGATCACGCGCGCCCAGGTGGATTCGGTCCACAATCGGCGCATCGCCGGCCGCACGATCGACGACGGCCGGCTCCTCGCCAAGCTCTTTACCGATATCGGTCCCCGGTATGCCGAGCGACCGGGCGGGTACACGCGGATCCTCAAGCTCGGGAAGCGTTTCGGAGATGCCTCCGAGATGGTGATACTGGAGCTTCTTGACAAAAAAGAGCGAGAGCGCAAGCGGAAGAAGAAGGAAGCGCAGAAAGCAGCCGCCGAGGGCTGACGAGGCGGACTCTGTCCTGTCTCGGCGCGTTTCCCTTCAGGGTGCGCATGGTTTTTCGCCGATAAAAGGAGAGAAGGTACATCGTTTTCTCATGCGACAGAGTCTTAAGGTTGCCGTCAGTCTGCTGATCGCCACAGTCCTCTTCGCGGGGTTTGCCGTGCTCGCCTTTTCGGGGCTCTTCAGGGTCCTGGAGGCGAGTTTTTTTTATCCGCAGCTCCAGGCGCAGTACAGCAGGCAGCTCGAGGGCCTCTCGGCCCGCATAGATGCGTGGCACGGCCTCTGGTTCGAAAAGCTGCAAGGCAGCGATGTGCAGCGGGTGCTGGCCTCGGCTCGTGACCGTGTGCAGAGCGAGCAAACCATCCGTGACCGCTCCCAGGTGCTGCAGGACATGGTCAGCGTCCTCAACGCAGGCGGGCTGCGCCTCGTGGGTGCTGACGGCAGGACGATCCACTACAGCAGCTTCGAGGCGGACCTTGGCAAGGCACAGGGCGGGGTCAGCTACAGGAACTTCGACGAAGTCGACCTCGCCGCCGCGGTGACGCCAGGGGATCCGGCCGCCGGCCCGTCCTCGGCGGCGTCTCCCGCGCCGGGAAGTCTCCTGCTGACCCGCTCCACCGACGCGCCGCGAGTCGGCATCGATGCGGGGCGCGACCGCTTCGTGTACAGCGTTCCCGTGACCGGGGCCGGGCAGGGCGACGCGGGGTCGTTCGTGGGCACGGCGCTGTTCTACGTCCCGTCGGGCGCGGTCGTCACGAGCCTCCTTCCCCAGGTGACGCAGGTGCGCCTCGTCGGGACCGCGGGCATGCTCCTGAACTACGAGCCTTCCGTCTCGCCGGTCGTTGCCCGGGAGATCCTGGGGATCTGGCAGCGGGCGGCTGAGCCGGCCTCGGTCGCACCCCTCGTCCTTGTCCGTGCCGAGGCCGCGCAAGGCGATGGCGCCGGGCAGGAAGAGAAGTTCCTCGTCTTCTCCCACAGGCTGGCGGGCGGGGGCTTCGCGTCGCTTGTCATCCCGGGCGAGGTCTTCGAGATGAGCGACCTGATGAAGGGCCTGCTTCTCGGGACCGTGTTCCTGACCGTCTTCCTCATCGTGTACCTGCTGTTCAACCTGCGCTCCGACCCGCTCGAAGTCCTGCGCCAGCGTGTGAAGCGCTTCCAGATCCAGCTCATCACGGAGCTGGTCGAGAGCCCGGGCGGAGCGGACTGGGCGCGGTGGCGGGGAGAGATGGAGTCTCGGAAGGACGCGATTACCTGGCAGATCAAGCGGGGCATCGGCCGTGTGTCGCACCGCCAGAAGCCGGTCATCGATGAGTACATGGCCAAGAGCTGGACAGAAATCATCGAGCTCATCGCTCGGCGCGTGCAATCCGCCCCCGCCGAGCCGCCGGCGGCCCCGCCGGCAGCGGTCGCCGGCGCCAGTGACCTTGTGCGAATCGAGAAGATGCTGCAGCAGGCCCTGCAGAACGTGAAGACCACCTCCCAGCTGCCGCGCCAGGCCCCCGGCCTGGCCGTGGAGGAGATCAGCGCGGAAGAGGTGCAGCCGGTCGAGGAAGCGGAGGCCGTCTCCGCGGTTGAGACGGTTGAAGACGTCCCCGAGGCGGAGACCGTCGAGGATCTCGAGCCTGTCGAGGACGTTCCTGAGGCGGAGGCTGTCCCGGAAGCCGAAGCGGTCGAGGATGTCCCAGCGGCGGAGAGCTGTCGAGGAAGCCGAAGCGGTCGAGGATGTCCCCGAAGCGGAGACTGTCGAGGAAGCCGAAGCGGTCGAGGATGTCCCCGAAGCGGAGACTGTCGAGGAAGCCGAAGCGGTCGAGGATGTCCCCGAAGCGGAGACTGTCGAGGAGGCCGAGGCCGCCGAGCCATCCGGTGCCGTCGCACCTGCCGTCAGGGCCTTGGAGCCTCAGCTCGGCCGGCATTCTGCACCCATCGAGGAGATCCCGGCGTCTGAGGTCCTGGAGGACGTCGAGGCTTTCGAAGAGGCCGCTGCGGTCGAGGAGGCCGAGGCCGCGCTGCCCGCCGCCACACGGCCGCCCGTCGACATGGGCGCGCCCAGCGCCTTCGAGGTCGTGGACATCCGCATCCCCGCGGGCGAACAGCTTGAGGTAACGGAGAAATTCGAGGAGGCCCTCGAGGAGCTCGTGCCGATGAGCGACCTCGTTCCACTCCCGCCGGAGCCCCCCGGTGAGGACCTGGATTTCCTTCCCACTGCCGAGGAAGATATCGGGGCCGGGGCGCGGCGGGGCGAGGTCGAACCGGACATGGACGACATAGAGACTTTCGAGATCCTCGAGGCCAGCGGAGACGAGGAGGAGCCTGAGCCGGCCCGGGGGCCGGGACGCCGAGGAACCGCTGGACGCCGAGGAGCTGGAGATCCTGGAGGAGGTTCCCGACCTTCCCGCCGGGGAGGTGCTGCCCCCCTGGACATCGAAGGACCAGGAGGCGGAGATCCAGAAGCTTCTCGCGCAGGGTGGTCTCCGCAGCTACACCCTCGAGCAGGTCGCCAAGGTCGTGGAGGAGGGCAGGTCCGCCATCGTGATGGAGGACGGTGTCTTCCGCATCAAGGAAGAGGTGTACAGGTCCCGCGGCCAGCCTGTCGGGTCCCACGCTGTCGCCGATGGGGAGCCGTCCCGCGAAGCGCCCGGGGCAGACCAGGGGCTGGACTCGTTCTCGGGCATTGGCGACCTCATCAGCGACGAGCAGCTCATGGATCTCTCGAAGGTGGTGTCGCCCGACAGGGAGGCAGCCGCCGAGGAGTCGCTGACGGTGGAGACGGAGCAGGCAAACCCGCTCCTCCTCAAGCGCAATGGCATCGACTACGACGCGTTTCTCGGGTCTTACCCCCGTTCCTTCTCGCACACGGCCCAGATGAAGTCGCTCATCGAGGTGTCGCGCCGTGTTTCCGCGGTTGCCGCCGCGATCTTCATCCGCGGCGCCACGGGGTTCGTCCCGGACCTGACAATCGGGATCGGCGAAAAGAGCACGGGCCTTCTGCAATTCGGCTCGGAGGAGCCCTTCACGACCACGTTCCTTTCGGCACGGCGCATGCTCACCGTCGAGCGCAACCCCGCAGAAATCCGCACGCTGCGCTCCCGGTTCGACGAGGACGACCTGCGGTACGTGAAACGGTTGCTCTTCCTTCCCGCGACCTTCCGCGGGCAGGACGCCTGCCTCCTGCTCGCCTTCCCCGTCGAGGCGGACCTCGCCCCGGCAGCGGTTCTCGCAAGACTCGGGGTCGCATAGCGCGGGACCGTCCACCCGTGCGGTTCTGCCAGGAACTTCCGCGCCGGACCCGTCCCGGGGCAGTTTTCTCGGCGCCCTGACCCGCCGGAAGGCGATCCGGCGCACTCCCAAGGCTTTCATTTATCGGCAAAACTCTTGACAAACAGACCGATCTTTCTTATGATCGAAAGTGACCATAGTTTCGGTTGGAGGAAGAACATGAGCACACTTTTGTACGTCCTTCTTCCTCTCGCCGGTGTATTTCTAGGTTGGCTAATACGATGGCTGTACGCGCGATTTCAGCTTTCATCATCCGAGCAAAAGGCCTCTCGGATCGTGAGCGAGGCGCTCAGAGAAGCCGAAGCGAAGAAGAAAGAGGCGATACTTGAGAGCAAGGACCAGCTGCTGCGGGAACGCAACCAGCTGGAGAAGGAGACCCGCGAGCGGCAGGATCGAGCTCCAGCGCGTCGAGCGGCGCCTCCTTCAGAAGGAAGAAAACCTAGAAAAGCGCGTCGAGTCCCTCGAGAAGCAGGAGAGGGCGCTCGGCAACCGGGAGAGAGAAGCGGCCGACAGGGAGGCCGCACTGCAGCAGGAAGGCGAGCGGGTCGCCGCCGAACTCGAGAGGATCTCGGGCCTCAGCCGGGCGGAAGCGAAGAAGATGCTCGTCCAGAGCCTCGAGAACGAGGCGCGCCACGACGCGCAGGTGACGATCAACCTCATCGAGCAGGAGGCACAGGCTCACCGCGGACAAGAAGGCGCGCGACGTGCTGATCACGACGATCCAGCGCCTGGCCACCGACGTGGCCTCGGAGATCACCGTCACCACGGTGAGCCTGCCCAACGACGAGATGAAGGGCAGGATCATCGGCCGCGAGGGCCGCAACATCCGCACCCTGGAGACCCTCACCGGCGTGGACATCATCATCGACGACACCCCGGAGGCGGTGGTCATCTCGTGCTTCGACCCCATCCGGCGCGAGATCGCGAAGACCGCGCTCGAGCCGGCTCATCTCCGACGGCCGCATCCACCCCGCGCGCATCGAGGAGATCGTCCAGAAGGTCACGCAAGGAGATCACGCAGACCATCTACGAGGAGGGCGAGCAGGTCCTCTTCGAGACGGGGATCCACGCGATGAGCCCGGAGGCCGTGCGCACCCTGGGCCGGCTGCACTACCGCACCAGCTACGGCCAGAACGTGCTCAGCCACTCGAAGGAAGTCGCGATGATCGCCGGGATGATCGCCGCCGAGGTCGGGGCGAACGTCGAGCTTGCCAAGCGCGCCGCGCTCCTGCACGACATCGGCAAGGGCGTGGAGGCGAACGGGGACGGCAACCACATCGAGGTGGGCATGGAGCTCGCCCGCAAGCTGGGCGAGGACGCCGCTGGTGCGTCAACGCCATCGGCGCCCACCACGGCGACGTCGAGCCCGAGAGCGTGGAGGCGGTGATCGTGCAGATCGCCGACGCCGTCTCCGCCTCGCGGCCCGGCGCCCGCAAGGAGACGCTGGACAACTACCTCAAGCGGCTGGAGGAGCTGGAGACCATCGCCGAGGACTTCGAGGGCGTGGACAAGGCGTACGCCATCCAGGCGGGCCGCGAGCTGCGCATCCTCGTGAACAACGAGAAGATCTCCGACGAGGCGGCCAAGGACCTCGCGAAGAACATCGCCAAGCGCATCGAGAGCGAGCTGAAGTACCCGGGCAGGATCAAGGTCACGATCATCCGGGAGATGCGCGTCATCGAGTACGCGCGGTAGGACGCGGCGGTGTCGCGCTCCCTGATCGGCCCTCGTGCTGGGGGACGTCGTCGGCGCGCCCGGCTGCCGGGCCCTGTTCATCGGGCTGCCCGAGCTCGCGCGTCGGCTTGGCGCCGACCTCGTGATCGCCAACGGCGAGAACGCGGCCGACGGGTTCGGGCTCACCCCCGACATCGCCGAGCAGGATGTTCAAGGCCGGCGTGCACGTCATCACGTCGGGCAACCACATCTGGCAGAAGCGCGAGATCTAGCCCGTCCTCGCGATGAACGACACGGTGCTGCGGCCCGAGAACTACCCGAAGCTCGAGCGCGCCTCCCCGGGCAAGGGTGGCGAGCCTCCCGCGATCCCGGGAAAGGGCCACTGCATCGTGACGGTCCGGGACGTTCCCGTGCTCGTGGTCAACCTCGAGGGACGCGTGAACCTCTCCCCGCTGCGCGACCCCTTCCAGGTCGGCCGCTCGCTGCTGCGGCAGATGCGGGGCCGCGCGCGGCTGTCCATCGTCGACTTCCACGCCGAAGCCGTCGAGGAGAAAGAGGCGCTGGCCCTGTGGCTGGACGGGGAGGCTTCCGCCGTCGTCGGGCACGCACACCCACGTGCAGACGGCCGACGAGCGGATCCTCCCCGGCGGCACTGCCTACATCACGGACATCGGCATGACGGGCCCGACAGGCAGCGTGATCGGCATGCGCCGCGAGACTGCCATCGCGCGCAGCCTGACGCAGATGCCCCTGAAGATGGAGGTGGACGCCTCCTCCCCCGCGGAGATCCAGGGTGTGCTGCTGGAGATCGATCCCGCCACCGGGAAGGCCGTGCGGATCGAGAGGGTTCGGCAGGCGTCCGCCGTCTGACATGGCGCGCCCGCGGGTGCGGCTGCTCGACCTCCTCGTGTCCCGAAACCCCGACAGGTCCCCCCGCGCTCTTTCGGCCGCCGTGATGCGGGGGGAGGTGACAGTGGACGGCCAGCCGGCGCTGAAGCCCGGGGTCATGGTCAGCAGGGACGCGGTCGTCGAGGTGCGGACCGGGCGCCCCTACGTGTCGCGGGGCGGCGGGAAGCTGGCGGGGGCCCTGGAGGCGTGGGGGATCGACTGCGGGGGCAGGATCTTCCTCGACGCCGGCTGCTCGACCGGCGGGTTCACGGACTGCCTGCTCTCGCGCGGCGCCTCGAGGGTCCACGCCGTCGACGTGGGTGTGAACACGCTGGCCTGGAGCCTGCGGACAGACCCCCGCGTCGTCGTGCGGGAGGGGACCAACGTGATGAGCCTCGGTCCCGGCGAGCCTCGAGCCCGCCGCGGAGGCCGCGGTGGCGGACCTCTCCTTCCGCTCGCTGCGGGGGGCTGCCGCGCACATCCTGCGCCTGGTGTCGGCCGGCTGGGGCATCTTCCTGGTGAAGCCGCAGTTCGAATGGGAGGAGCCCCCCGCGGAGTTCCACGGCGTCGTGCGGGCGGTTCCCGACCAGCGCGCGATCGTCGAGGGGCTGCTGGCAGACCTGGCGAAGGAAGGGGTGCGCGCCGCGCGGGCGGCCGAATCACCGCTGCGGGGCCGGCGGGGCAACAGGGAGTTCCTCCTTCTCCTGCACAGGGAGGGCACCGTGCCCCCGGTCGTTCCCCGTCTGGAAGAGGACCTCGGCGCGCTATGGGGCCAGTGAGCCGGGGCTGAGCGGCTCGTCGATGCGGATCCCTTCCGTCCCGAGGTACTGGACCTTCTTCCCCTCGATCAGGATCTGCACCTTCCGGACTGTCGGGAACTCCGTGGCCGTGGCGACGACCTGGCGCAGCTCGGCGGTGAGCCCCTCGACCCCGCTCGCGGTGAACCGGAAGCTCTCGGACAGGTCGATGGTGGCGATCCCGTCCCTCACGGTGACCGACCGCAGCCGGGTCTCGGGCGGGATGCCGGTGACGAGGCCTTTCGCCCGGTCATTCTCGTCGGGCCCGGAGAGCAGCGATTCCAGGGCGTCACGCAGCGGCCAGTCGCTCTGTGCAATCTCGCGCTGCACAGGGGTGATCGCGGCCGACCCGTCCTGCCCCGCGGCCAGGAAGTAGACCCGCGCCGTGCGGGGGGGCCGCGTGGGGGACACGGGCCTGGCCTGCGCAGGCCTGGCAGGGGCAGGCTGTGTCCGCGCCGGCTGGCGGGGCGCCTGGGCAACCGCGGGAGGTTGTTCGGCCAGGGCAGCCGCGGGAGCCCGGGGTGCGGGTGCGGGTGCGGGCTGCGCGGCAGGGACAGGGGTTTCTCCGGCAGGTGTGGCCGCGGTCTGCTGTCGGTCGCTTTCGGTCCTCGTCCCGAGGTACCGGGCGAACGCCTGCTGCAGGGGTTCCCTCGCGGCAAACCCGACCGCAACGACCACCGCCACCAGCACGAGCCAGAACAGGCATCCGGAGGCAGAGGGCTTCCCGCCCGCCCTGGCAGCGGTCTTTCGCCTGCCGCGGGCGGGTGCGCGTCCCGGGCCGGACGGGGACGTGCCCTTCGGACGTCGGGCAGTATTCCTTCGCGGCGAGTCTTCCTGTGCGGGGCTCCGTGTCCTGCGTGCCATCTCTCACTTCATGATCGGTGCGTTTCCCGCGGCCATTGAATACCCCAATGATTACCGCTATACTCCGTGCGCATGATGCAGTTCACGGGCATCAGTGCCTCGCCCGGCATCGCGCTGGGCAGGGCGCTGCTGTTCCTGGAAGAAAAGCCGACCATTCCCCGCTACGACGTGCCCCCCTCGCAGCTGGAGGCCGAGTACGGCAGGTTCCTTGCCGCCCTGTCCCGCGCCTCCGAGGAGGTGAAGGGGCTCGCCGTCGGGCGCGACGCGACCCTCTTCGCCGCGCAGCTGCTGTTCTTCGAGGACCCCGAGCTCAAGGACAGGGTACGCAAGGAGCTGCACACGACGGGGAAGAACGCCGAGTGGATCCTCTTCACGATCGTCGAGGAGATGTCGGCGCGGCTGGCCGCCGTGCAGGATCCCTACCTGCGCGACAGGACAGTCGACTTCCGCGACGCGGGCAACCGCATCATGAATGCGCTGCTCTCGCGCCGGCGTGCGCGCCTCTCCGACATCGCCGGGCCTGTCATCCTGGTGACGCACAACCTCATGCCCTCCGACACCCTCGGCCTGAAGCGCGAGGTGGTGCTCGGGATTGCCGCCGACGCGGGGGGCCGCACCTCGCACACGGCCATCCTCGCCCGCTCGAACGAGATCCCCGCGGTGCTGGGCCTGTCGGACATCAGCCGCCACGTGGCCGACGGGGACAGCCTCATCGTGGACGGCACCCAGGGGCTGGTCATCGTGGATCCCGACCCCGAGACGCGCGCCCGCTACGAGCAGAAGAAGGGGGAGTGGGAGCGCCTGGGCGTCGTGCTGGGCGAGCTGCGCGACCTCCCCTCCGAGACGACGGACGGGAAGCTGCTCTCCATCGAGGCGAACATCGAGGTGCCCGAGGAGGTTCACTCGGTGCTCGCGCACGGCGCCGACGGCATCGGCCTGTACAGGTCGGAGTTCCTCTTCATCCAGCCGGGACGCTTCCCGTCGGAGGAGGAGCAGTACAGGGCCTACTCCTCCGTTCTCACCGCGATGGGCGAGCGCGGCGTCACCATCCGCACGCTGGACCTGGGGGGCGACAAGGTGATGCCGGGCTTCAGCCTGCCCGTGGAGAACAACCCGCTGCTGGGGTGGCGGGCCGTGCGCTTCTGCCTGGCACGGCCCGAGATCCTGCGTACGCAGCTGCGCGCCCTCCTGCGCTCCTCGGTCCACGGGAGCCTGCGCATCATGTTTCCCCTCATTTCGGGGGCCGCCGAGCTGGACCGGATCCACGGCCATCTCGAGGAGGCGAAGGCCGAGCTCGCGCGCGAGGGCGTCGCCTTCCGGACCGACATCCCCGTGGGGATCATGATCGAGGTTCCCTCCGCGGCAGTCGCCTCGGACACCCTGGCAAGCAGGGCCGACTTCTTTTCCATCGGGACCAACGACCTCATCCAGTACACCCTGGCCGTGGACAGGGGAAACGAGAAGGTGGCCTACCTGTACGAGCCCCTGCACCCCGCGGTCCTGCGCCTGATCCGCATGACAATCGACAGCGCACACGCGAGGGGCATCCCCGTCGGCATGTGCGGCGAGATGGCCGGCGACCCGCTGGCCACCGTGGTGCTCCTCGGGCTGGGCCTGGACAGCTTCTCCATGGGGCCCATCGGGATCCCGCTGGTCAAGAGGATCGTGCGCTCGGTGAGCGCCATGGAGGCCGAGAGCTTCGCCCGCGGGCTGCCGGCCCTGCGCTCGGGTGCCGAGATCGAGCGGGCGGTGCGGGAGTGGATGGGGGAACGGCTTGACGGCCTCGCGCGGTAGGCTCCCCCGGGTCGTGCTTCTCGGCCGGCCGAACGTCGGCAAGTCGACCCTGTTCAATGCCCTGGTGGGGCGGCGGCAGGTCATCACGCATGCCACCCCCGGCGTCACCCGCGACCCGGTGGAGACGGAGTGCTCCTTCGGCCCTGCGCGGCTTCTCCTCGTGGACACCGGCGGCTACAAGGTGGACGGGAACGCCATGGACGACATGGTCGTCGAGAGGAGCCTGCGTGCGGCGCGCGGCGCGGACCTCGCCCTGCTTCTCGTCGACGCCCTGGAGACGACCCCCGAGGACGAGAGCCTCATGGACAGGCTGCGTCCCCTGGCCGACCGGCTGGTCCTCGTCGTGAACAAGGTCGACACGCCCGAGAGGGAGACCCTGGTCTGGAACGCCCACGCCCATGGGTTTCCCCTCGTCGTGGGCATCTCGGCCGCGCACCACCGAAACCTCGACGAGCTGCGCGACGTCGTTGCCGCGCGCCTCCAGGCCCTCCATGGGGAGGGCGAGGGAGGGGGGAAACCGGACAACGGGCGAACCCGCCGGGGAGGGTCCGACGCCGGCCGGGAGGAGGACCTCGAGCTCGACGACGCGACCGGCGCCGTGGCGAGCGTCTCCCGTATCGCCATCCTGGGCAAGCCCAACACGGGCAAGAGCAGCCTCGCCAACCGCCTGCTGGGCGAGGAGCGGTCGATAGTCTCGGCGGTCCCCGGCACCACGCGCGACGTGGTGGAAGGGGCCTTCTCGTACCGCAGGCGCCGGTTCGAAATCCTCGACACGGCTGGCATCCGCCGCAGGAGCCGGGTGAAGGAATCGATAGAGTACTACTCGGTGACCCGCGCGGTGGAGAGCGTGCGCCGCGCCGACATCGTGTTCCTCGTGGTGGACGCGGTGGAAGGCCTGTCCGACCAGGACAAGAAGATCGCCGACCACGCGGTGAAGGAGGGGCGGGGCATCATCCTGGTGCTCAACAAGTGGGACCTCCTTCCCCCGAAGCCGCGCCTGCTGAAGGAGACGAGCGAGAAGGTCCGCTTCCAGTTCCCGGTGCTCGGATTCGCGCCCATCGTGCCCGTGTCGGCCCGGACCGGCTACGGGGTGAAGCGGCTCCTCGATACGGCCCTGGAGGTGGGCACGCAGCTCGCGCGGCGCGTGGGCACCGGACGGCTCAACGCGGCCCTGGAGGACTGGGTGGCGCACTACCGGCTTCCCGTGCGCGGACAGAACTACAAGATCCGCTTCGCGACCCAGGTCGGGGCCAACCCCGTGCGCTTCGTCGTGTTCGTGAACAGGATGAGCGGGTTCCCGCGCGCGTACTCGCAGTACCTGGAGAACTGCATCCGCCGCGACCTGGGGTTCCCCCTGGTGCCCGTGGGCATAGAGTTCCGCCAGAGCGCGAAGAGACGGCCGTGAAGTCCTGGGGCATCGGGGAGGTCGCCCGTCTGCTCGGCGTGAAGCCGCACGTGATCCGCTACTGGGAGAGCGAGCTGCCGCTGCTCTCGGCCCCGAAGGGACCAACCGGCCGCAGGGAGTACTCGGGGCACGAGGTCGAGCTGCTCCTCAAGGTCCGCCACCTCCTGCACGAGAGGAAGTACACGCTGGAGGGGGCGCGGCGGGCCATGTGGGCGGACCTGGAGGGTTCGGGTGCGGACCGTCGGGCGAAGCTGTCGGAGATCCGCGCGGAGCTGGTCGACGCCCTGATGACGACACGGGCGCGCCTGGGGCAGGGCGCCGAGCCGGTCACCGAGGTCGAGGTTCGCCGCCAGTACGAGTCGCTGGGCCAGGGGCACCTGTTCGCGCACTGGGACGCGCGCCCTGCCCCGATGCGGACCCGTCTGCTCGCGGACCTGCGAGGCCTGGACCTGGTGCAGCTGGCCGAGCTGCAGGCCCGGCTGGTCACCGGCACATGGCACCCGGGGGCCGTCGATATCGCCCCGGCCCCCTACGTGCCCCTCGCCGAGAGCTCCTGCGACCGCACGGCGCGCGCCGAAGGGGAGCAGGCGATCCGGGCCGGGCAGACCGCGTTCCTCACCGTGGCCGGCGGCCAGGGATCCCGGCTGGGGTTCGAGGGGCCCAAGGGCATGTACCCGGCCAGCCCCATCCGCGGGCTCACCCTCTTCGCGCTCCTGGCAGAGAAGCTCCTCGCGGCGCGCAGGTGGTACGGCATCGACACCCCCTGGCTCATCATGACGAGCAGGGACAACCGGACCGCCACGGAGGAGTACTTCGAGACGGAAGGTTTTTTCGGACTGGACCGGGGCGACGTGCGGTTCTTCACCCAGGGCATGCTCCCCGCCCTGTCGCCGGATGGCAGGCTGGTCATGGCGCCGGACGGGGGCCTGTTCCTGAGCCCGAACGGCCACGGGGGTGTCATCGAGGCGCTGCGCCGCGAGGGCCTCCTCGCGGGGCTTCTGGACCGGGGCGTCCAGGACATCTTCTACTGCCAGGTCGACAACCCGCTGGTGACGCTGCCGGACCCCGTCTTCCTCGGCTTCCACAGGCGGGAGGGCTCGTGAGGTGTCCAGCAAGGTCGTGCGCAAGGCGTACCCCGAGGAAAAGCTGGGGTCCATCTGCGTCGTCGGCGGCAGGGCCTGCGTGGTGGAGTACTCGGATATGCCCGCCGACCTCATGGCGGCGCGCGACGCCTCGGGTGGGCTGCTCTTCCCCCAGGGTTCGATCGCCATCCACGTCTTTCGCACGGCCTTCCTCGCCGGTGCCGAGGAGGCGGTCCGCCTCCCGTGGCACCTCGCCCGCAAGCGCGTGCGGGCGCTCAATCCCACGCCCGATGGCACCGACATACAGGAGGAAGAGGCCATCAAGATGGAGACATTCGTCTTTGACTCCGTCCCCCTTGCCCGGCAGGCGCTGTTCTTCGAGGTGGACAGGGCCGAGGAGTTCTCTCCCTTGAAGAACCGGGCGGGGGTGGACTCGGTGGACAGCTGCCGCCAGGGCCAGGTCGAGAAGGCGGCCCGGTGGCTCGAGTCGTGCGGCGTCGCGGTGCCTCGCGACGCGCGGGGCATCCCCGCCCACGCGATCGAGATCAGCCCCCTCTTCGCCCCGGACAAGGCTGCCCTGGCCGCCCGGCGGGGAAGCCTGAAAGACATCATCGATGAGGACACTCTCCTTGCGTGAGCGGAAGCGTGGACCAGCGCGCCTGCGGGCCCTCGCCGCCCTGGTCCTGCTGGCTGGCGCAGTCCAGGGCACCGCGGCCGCCCCGTCGCCCGCCAGGCTCCCCGCGGGCGCTGTTCCCGAGAACGCCGTCGCCCGGCTTCTGCTGCGCGAGACCATCTTCTCTCCCGTCCGCGAAGCCGCGGCGGCAACGAGGCGCCTGATCGATCAGCCCGGCCGGGCCGGGACGGTGGCCTTCGAGGCGCAGGTGCAGGACGGGGCGGTCTTCCTCGTGTTTGCCAACAGGACGGGGCAGGGGACCTCCCTCGCGAGCGCGGGCACGTTCATCATCAAGAGGAGCCTGCGGGACGGGAGCTTCGTGCAGGCGAAAGTCTTCCTCCAGTCAGACCCCGGCTGCTACGTGCGCATCGCGCCGCTGGATGCGGCGAGGAGCCGCATGAGCGTCTTCCTCTTCGGCCAGCCTCTCCAGGAGGGCATCGTGGTGCCGGCCTCCTTCGAGTCTCTGCTCACGGCCCCGTTTTCCCGCCTCGTCGACCTGACCCGCGCCGCGGTGGACTGGCCGCTTGTCCTTCCCCGCCCGGCCTCCGAGGGCGACGGAAGGCTCGCCCGCATCGTGGCGGAGGTCCGCCGGCGCCTCCCGCGGCTGGGCGACGCCGAGGACGGGGCCATGGACCGCGGCGGGGGCTTCGTCTTCATCGACGACGGGCGGCCGCAGGCCTCCGCGAAGACGCTGGCGGGAAAACCTGCACGGGGCGGGTTCAACTGCTCGGGCTTCGCGAAGTGGATCGTCGACGGTTTCCACGCGCCGCTCACGGGTGCGCTCACGGGCGTTGCCGAGATGAAGGAGAGGCAGCCGTCTGACAGGGGCAACCGCTGGAGCGAGCCCCGGGAGGAGAGCCGCGACCCCTACTTCGGCCTGGACTGGACGCGCAACCTCGCGCGCGCCCTTGCCGAAGCGCGCACGGGGGAGAGGCCGCCCCCCGAGGCGGCCGACGTGCGCGACGCGGGCCTGTTCCCCTACGTCGAGGACGTGGGCTACCCCGTGGAGAGCCTCCAGACCGTCCTGTACATACTCGCGCGCAGGGACCCCGGTGCCATCTACCTCGGCTCGGTGAGCTCGGGTCCCGGCCCGGGCGCAGGCGGGCTGCGCCAGCACCACCACGTGGTGACCCTGTTCCCGCACGTGGACGCGGGGGGCGTCTTCCGCGCCGTGGTCATGGAGAGAAACGCCGAGAGCACGACCGCCTCGCTCGCGGCGCGCTATCCCGGCTCCATGGTGCACCTCGTGCGGGTGGAATCGGAGGGAGAGTTCGCGCTGCCGTCGGTTGAATAATCGGGATTGGCGCACTATTCTATTCAGTGAGATGATCGTTCTCATTTTCTGTCTGCTCCTGGGCGGGGCACTTCCCGCCCTTGCTGCCCCGAGCGAGGCGCAGTTGTTCTCCGAGGCGGAGAGCCGCTACCTGGGGAAGAACTATGCCGCCGCCCTCGAGGCGTACGACGGCCTCCTGCGCGAGTTCCCGCTCTCCGAGCGTGCCCCCGATGTCCGCTACCGGCGCGCCGTGTGCCTGTACAGGCTGGAGCGGTGGCAGGAGTCTTCTGCTGCCCTGGACGAGATTGCGAAGAAGCACCGCTCGACCAGGTACATCGGGTACGTCCCCTTCTGGAAGGGGCTCTCGCTGTACCACCTGCAGAGCTGGTCGCTGTGCATCGAGTCGCTCGACCAGTTCCTTGCCGGCGAGAAGGATCCCGAGCTCACGCCGCAGGCGCTGCTGCACAAGGCGCTCGCACTTGACGCGCTGGGCCGGGGGCCCGAGGCGCGCCGTGCCCTCGGGGAGCTCCTCGACGGGTTCCCCTCCTCGACGGCCGTGCCGACCGCGGCTGTCACTCTCGGCTCCCTCCTGCAGAAGGAGGGCTTGAGCGGGGAGCTTGCCGCCCTCTCGGGCCGGTACGAGCCGGGCACCTTCCCCGCGCCGTGGGCGGACAGGTTCCTGCTGCTGCGGGCCGAGTCGCACTGGGCGAACGGCAGGGGGCCCGAGGCGGCCGTGCTGTACCGCCAGCTGACCGGTGCGGGCGAGGACGTCGCGCTGGTTGCCTACCGGAGGCTATTCTCCGCGGCACAGGGCAGGTCCGACCTGCAGCAGATGCAGGACCTGACCCAGGCGGCGGAAGAGCGGTTCGCCGGGCGAACGGCCGTGCTGGCGGAGCTGTGGACGCGGGTCGGGGCGGAGAGCTTCCGCCAGGGCAGGCGCGAGGCGGCCGAGCTCTTCCTCCAGAAGGCGTGGAACCAGCGGGCGAGCCAGCCCGTGAACGAGGTCGTGCCCCTGTACCTGTCCGAAATCGCGCTCGCCCGGGGCGACCGAACGGCGGCCCGCGACCTGCTGAGCCGCTACGTGCAGGAGGGCGACATCGGGACCGGGGCAGCGGTGATCAGGCTGGGCGACATCGCCCTGCTTGCCGGCGACTACCCGGCCGCCGAGGAGCAGTACGGGCGATTCCGCGCCGCGTTCCCGGGCTCGAAGCGCGCGGCCGAAGCGGAATACCTTCTGGCCTTCTGCGCCTTCAAGCAGGGCAGGGCCGACGAGGCCATGCGCCTGGCAGAGAGCAGCCTGCGCATGCCCGCGGCGGGCGACATCCTCCAGCAGGCTCTCAAGCTGCGCATCGTACTCCTGAAGCGGGGCCGCAGGACCGCGGAGGCCTCCGCCGCCCTGGAGGAGTACGTCCGCCAGTTCCCCGACGACATCGGGTCCCGTCTGGACCTGCTGCGGGCGGCATTCACGCTGAAGCAGTACGACAAGGTGGTGGCGGAGGCGGACGCGGTGCGCGCGCGCTTTCCGTCGATCGAGAAGAGCGATCCCCCGTCCTCCCTCGTGGTCTCCTACTTCCGCGGCCTGAGCCTGGTCGCCCGCAAGGATTACCGCAACGCCATCACGGACCTGCGTGCCGTGCAGACACCCGCCGCGCAGGCGGCGGGGCTGGCAGGCATCACCCCGTACGCGCGCTACTACCTCGGCTGGGCATACCTGCGCACCGCCGCATTCGACAGGGCTGCCGCCGTGTTCGACGAGCTTGCAGCCGGATGGCCTGGCCACGAGCTGTCGCCCATGGTGCTGTACCTGGCCGGCTGGTCTCACTACAGCATGGAGAACTGGCAGAGGGCGAGCGGCTACTTCGCAAGCCTCTCGAAGGGCACTGCGCCGACGGAGCTGCGGCAGAAGGGAATCTACCTGTACGCCAAGAGCCTGCTGGCCGCCGGCAGGAGGCCCGAGGCCGTGGACGCGTTCACGGGGATCGTGGAATCCACCCCGCCCTCACCGTACGCGGACGACGCCCTTTTCGATGCCGCGGCGGCGCTGGACTCCATGGACCAGGCCCGGCAGTCCGCCGAATCGTACCGCAGGCTCGCCGAGCGGTTCCGCGACAGCCCCCTGCGCGAGGAGGCCCTCTACAGGAGGGGCGAGGTGTACCTCGGCCACGGCTTGTTCCCGGACGCGAAGGCCGCCTTCACCGATTACCGCCAGGAGTACCCCGCCGGCACGTTCGTCGACGCTGCCCTGTTCTGGGGCGGGTCTGCCGCGCTCTCGGCAGGCGAGGGAGTCGGGGCGGCGCTGTTCTGGGAGCAGCTGATCGCGCAGCACAGGCAGAGCGGGTTCCGTCCGTCGGCGATGCACAAGACGGCCGAGGTCTACGCCGCGGCCGGCAACCTCCAGAAGGCGCTCGACATGTACGCCCGGTTCCTCACGGAATACCCCGACGAGGCGCGCACGGCAAAAGCCGACATCCGCGCGGAGCAGTTGCGCTACCAGGCGCTGGGCCTGAGCGAGAGGGAGGCGGAGCTGTCGACCCGGATCGCCCGAGAGACCGGCGCGCCGCGGCGCGAGGCCCGGCTGGAGCTGGCGCGACTGTACATCTTCGGCGGCGAGTCGAAGGCAGAGGCGGGACGGCAGCTCCTGCAGCAGGTGACCAGGGAAGGGGAGCCGGAGTCCTCCGCGAAGGCACAGGCACTCCTGGGCGAGTACGCCTACAGGCAGGGGGACCTCGAGGGGGCCAGCCGGCAGTTCCTCGCCGCGGCGGTGACGGCAAGCTCCCCGCAGCTGGGTGACCGGGGCGCGGAGATCGCGGCCTCCTCGATCTACAGGGCAGCCGAGATGATGAAGCTGGCCGGGAAGCCCGGCGAGGTGGCCGCGCTCGTGAAGCGGCTCTCGGACAGGTTCCCCGCCTCCCCCTGGACGGCGAAAGCCCGGTTGCTGACTGGAGGCACGCCGTGAACGGGAAGATCCTCTGCATTCTCGCGGTGGTCCTCTTCGCCGGCACCGCGGGCCTGCGCGCGGCCGGGACGGTGCCCGGCGAGCCGGGTGAGCCCGAGATCATCCTGCCCCCGGTGGTCCTGGAGATCGAAGACCTGAGCGTCGAGCGCGTCGAGGCGAAGCTGCCTCCCGAAGAGGACCTGCTTCCCCCGCCGCGCGACGTGCTGCTCGTGGACGTGGGCGACCTCGTGATCGCCGACCCCTCGGTGCCCACCACGGCCGTCGCGACCGGCGGTGCCGGCGCGGGAGACGGGAACCGTTTCCTCGCCACCGACGTGCGGCTGGGGGCGGGCAGCGCGAACCACGTGACGGGGAGCATCGCGCTGAAGACCCTGGGACCTCTTCCCCGGTTCTCGCTGGATTTCGCCCACGAGACCATGGACGGGTCCACGGCGAACCCGCTGGACACCGGCTTCGGCAGGCGCTCCGACCTCCTGTCCGGCGCGCTCAGCTTCGCGCGCGGGAGCCTGGGAGCCGACCTCGCCGGCTCCTTCGCGGAGGAGGAGGCGGGGCTGCAGGGGCTCACCGCGGGCGGGCCGTACGCGACGCGCCTGGCACGGACTGTCGAGGGACGCGCATCTTTCTCCGCGAAGCCCGTGGACCAGCTCACGCTGTCCGCCGCCCTCGATGCGTCGGCCGACACGCTGAGACTGGATGGCCCCGGCCTGTCGCCGGAGAGCGAGTACCGCATCGCGCCGTCCCTGTCGGCACGGGCCGCCTTCACGGCCGTCCGCCTCGGGCTGGACGCCCGCTACGCGTACAGGTCCAGCACGCCGGCAGGAGCGAGCCGGCTGCACCGCGTCTCCGCGGGGCTCTGGTTCGAGGCGGACCTGCCAGCCTCGCTCATCCTGAACGGGTCGGTGGGGTGGTTCGGCTCGAGCAGCACGGGGGCGGCGCTCGTCGCGAGCCTCGTGCCTTTCGAGGTCCGGCTCACGGGAACGCCGACCCCGTTCCTGACCCTCTCGGCGGGAGGCGGCTACCGTGTCACGCAGCTGGACATGCGCGACGCTGCCCGGCTGTCGCCGCTGATCGCGCCGGCCGCTCCGGCCGACGACAGCGGGTGGTTCGCCGACGGGTCGCTGCGGCTCACCTTCACGCGGGACCTGAGCGTGAGCGCGCGGGCCGCCTTCTCGACGGCGAGCGCCGCGCTGGACGCGGACCCGGCGGCGCTGGCGAGCGGCCTGTACCCCCTGGCTTCCCGGCAGGGCAGCAGGTTGACGACCGACCTGGGGATGCGGTGGGGGATCACGCAGGAGATCTCCGTGTCGGCAAGCTACGCTCACGAGTGGGTTGCCCTCGCCGTCCTGGTGCCGTCAGACCGCCTGGCCGTGGAGCTTGCGGGCCTGCAGTCGGCGGGGCGGTGGGGCGGGAACCTGTCGGTGGACTGGACCCTTCCACAGCCCGTTTCGGGGGTGCCCGTGCAGCTGCCGCTCCTCCGCGCGTCGGGCTTCTTTGCCGTGTCCGAGGTGGTGACCCTGCAGCTGGGCGCCTCTGACCTGCTCGCACCGCTGCTCGCCGGCGGCGCGCGCACGGGCTTCGGGGGGTACGCCGAGCCGGGGTTCCGTGTCACGGCCAGCGTGCGCATGAGCTTCTAGAGATTCGAGAGGAGAGCCAGATGATCGAGATCATGCAGAAGGGCGGCCTGGTCATGTGGCCGATCGCCCTGTGTCCGTCGTCGCCGTCGTCATCATCATCGAGAGGCTGATCTACTTCCGGAGGATCCGGGTGGACGAGCAGGCCATGATCGCGCGCCTGCGCGCGACCCTCGCGAAGGGGCACCACGACGAGGCGCTCTCGATCTGCGAGACCAACCCGTCGCCCGTCACCAACCTGATGCGCGTGGGCATCGAGCACCGCGACGACGAGCCCACGTGCTGCGCGACTACATCGTCGACGCGGCGAACATGGAGATTCCCGAGCTGGAGCGGTTCCTGTCGGCGCTCGGCACCGTGGCGAACATCTCCACGCTGCTGGGCCTGCTCGGCACGGTGACGGGCAACATCCACGCCTTCGGCGTGTTCGGCAGCTTCGGTGCGTGGGGCAGCTCGGGGCAGCTCGCGAAGGGCATCTCCGAGGCGCTCATCACCACCGCCGCGGGCCTGATCGTCTCCATCCCGACGGTCATCTTCTACAACTACCTCGTCACGAAGGTGAACCACATCATCATCCGGCTCGAGAACCGGGTGAACGACATGGTGCACCTGCTCCAGGCGTCGCGGAGGGGAAGTAGATGAGGTTCCGGCGGAAGTTCGAGCCGCAGTCCGCGCTCAACCTCGTGCCCATGGTCGACGTGGTCTTCCAGCTCGTGCTCTTCTTCCTCGTCTCCACGACGTTCGTGCTCGCCCCGGGCATCAAGCTGACGCTGCCGGCCTCGGGAACCGCCGAGAGCGTGGTGATGGAGCAGATGGTCGTCACCGTCGTCTCGCGCGACGAGGTGTACATGAACAAGGAACGCTTCGGGAGCCTGGCGGACCTCGACGCGCGCATCGCCGCGATGCCCCCGGAGGAGAAGAAGCAGGTCGGGGCCGTGATCATCGAGGCCGGCGAAGACGCCGCCTACGGCCTGATGGTGCAGACCCTCGACGTGCTGCGGAAGAACGGCTTCAAGAACGTCGGGCTGAGGACCCGTGATGCAGCGCCGTGAGGTGAGGCTGGACTCGCGGCGCCTGCTCCTGGCCGCCGGGCTCGCCGTGGCAGTCCACGGGGGGCTGTTCTTCGCGATCCCTGCAATCCTGCGCCTGCAGGGCACGAAGACCCCCGAGTACGGGGACACGGTGATCGTGCAGCTTGACGATCTGCCCCCCGCCCCGCCGGTGGTGACAGAGCTTCCGCCTCCGCCCCCGCCGCAGCCAGCGGCGGAACCCCAGCCAGTTCCCCAGCCGCAGCCGGTCCCCGAGCCCCCGCCGGCCCCGAAGCCGCAGTCGCGGCGAAGCCGGCCCCGAAGCCGCAACCGGCCCCGAAACCGCGGCAAGCTGCGCCGGTGACACCGCTGGTGAAGGAAACCCCCGCCCCCGTGCCCACCGGGCCCGCGTTCAAGGAAGCCGGCCAGAGGACCGGTGTCTCTGCCCCGCTCTCCACCCAGCCCGCCTTGGGGGCAGCGAAGACGCCCCAGGCGGTACCGGGCTCCGAGCCCACTGCACCGGCCGTGGGAACACCGAGCGGCACGCAGCAGGCGGGGACCCAGACAGTGCAGAGGCCGGGCGTGGCGGTCGCTGTCCCCACTCCGACGGCGAAACCCGCCGGCTCGACGACGAGCGGGGCTGCTGCCGGCTCCACTACGGGCACCGCCGTCGGCAAGACCCTCGACCTGGGCGCCCTGGACAAGGCCCTCGCCTCGGGAGGCACGGCGAGCAGGACCTCGACCACGAAGACCACGGCCGGGTCGGGCTCGGGGAATGTCAGCGTGGCCTGGGACGACCCCGAGGCGGGGAAGGACAGGAAGCTCCTGTCGAGCCCCGAGGCGGTCGCCCCCGACTGGGTGAAGAGGCAGGGGCTCCTCATGACTGCGATCGTGGCCGTCACGGTGACTCCGGATGGCCTGGTGTCGCAGCCCCGGGTGGTGCGGAGCTCCGGATACGCCGATGTCGACAGGGCCGTGCTCGAGGCGGTGCGTCGGTGGCGGTTCTCCGCAGCCGACACCACGCGAAGCGAGAGCGCGCGGGTCTCGTACACAATGTCGCCTCGTTGACAGCGGCCCGGCGCCGCTGTAGTATGGTTCAAACCTCTGGGGAGGGGACCATGCTGTTCTCAATCGGTGACCTGGTCACTTTCGGCGCCGTTCTCCTTATCCTCATCGTCTACCGTGCCCTCGACAGGAACAACCGCTCCCTCGAGAAGCTGAAGCGCTTCAGCGACAAGATCATGGAGAACCTCTCGGCCACCGTGGAGGAGAAGACGGCGACGGTGCGCGACCTCTCCCTCGAGCTGCAGGCCAACCTCAAGACCGGCCGCGAAATCCTCAAGCGCTCGCGCGACGTGGAGGAGGCCCTCCAGGGCAGGGCAGGCGAGATCGAGACGATCCAGAAGCGGCTGACAGAGTACGACACGGCGCTCGCCGAGCTGGCCTCCGCCTCCGACAAGGTCGACCAGGACCTGGCCAGGGTCCGCCGGGAAGGGGAGTTCGTCGACGCGATCGGCCGCCGCCTGCGCGACGCGTCGGCGCAGCTGGACCGGGTCGAGAAGCGCGTGCCCGCCCTGGAGCAGCAGTTCGCGGCCGACGGGGCCAAGGCCCTCGCCGCGGCCCGCGCGGAGCTCCTGGGAGGGATGGAGCAGACGCTGGGCGGCATGCGCGAAACCCTGGAGGCTGCCGACGCGCGGGTCAGGGACTTCGCCGCGTACATCGCGCGCCTGGAATCGCGCACCGAACAGATGGAGAAGGACAGGATCGCCACCTTTGCCCGCGCCGTCGATGGCTTCGAGACCGACCTGCGCGCCAAGCTCGCGCGCGCGGCCCGCAGCGCTGACGGCCTGGAGGGCGAGATCTTCGAGAAGCTGGCTGCCCGCATCCAGTCCGACGGGGCGGGGTTGGCCACCCAGGTGGAGGCCCTCGAGCAGCGCATCGCCGACTGGCAGGGAGACATCGAGTACAGGTTCCGCGCGGTCCAGGAATCCTCCGCGGACGTCGGCTCCCTGGGAGCATCCATCCACGCCTCTATCGAGAAGACCGCCGCCGAGGCGCGCGGCGAGATGCAGGCAGTGGCCGCCCGCCTCGTGGAGACATGGCGGGCCGAGGCTGCAGGGGCGGAGGCCGCGAAGGACGAGATCCAGGCCGGCCTGGCCGAGGTATCCGCCGGGCTTGCCGAGCTGAAGCAGGCCTCCTACCAGGGCGTGTCGGCGAAGCTGGCCGTGTTCGAGGACCAGTTCTTCGCGGACCTTCGGTCGCGCTCGAACGGAGTGCAGGAGAAATACCAGGCCTGGCAGATCGAGATGGACAGGCGGGTCGCGGAGTTCGAGTCCGACGTGAAGGGGCGCCTCTCTGCCTCCGAGGAGTCGGCACGGGGCCTGCGCGAGGGCATCCGGGCCGAGGCGGACCGCGCGCGCAGGGAGGCGGCCGCGCAGTTCGACAAGGAGATCCAGGCGGTGCGCGACGGGGTGGAAACTGCTGCCCGGCGCATGCAGCGCGAGATCGACGCGGCAATGAAGGACCTTGCCGGGAGCCTCGAGGGCGGGCGCGCGGAGCTGGCAGGGCAGATGGAGGCATCCCGGGCCGATGTCGCCGCGCTGCAGGCGCGCGTGAAGGCCGACCTCGCCCAGACCGAATCGGCGCTGACCGAGAGGATGTCGGCGCTCTCGGCAGAGACTGCCGCCTCCGTGTCGGCCGTGCGCGACGCCTTCGCCGCGCAGACGCAGGAGCTGGTCGTGGGCGCGGGCGAGGAGCGCATGGCGCTGCGCGCCGAGCTGAAGGAGATGGGCGGACGGATCGTCGGGTTCGACGCCGAGCTGAAGAAGGCCTCGGAGGCCACGATGGAGAGGTTCCGCGCCGACGTGCAGGCCTTCGAGCTGGACAGCCAGAAGAGGATGCGCGAGCTGCAGACAGAGGTGGAGGGGCGGATCAAGGACTACCGCCAGCTCATGGCAGACAACCGCGAGAAGGCGGAGGCCATGCAGGAGAAGGTGTTCGGCAGGATCGAGGAAGGCTCGCGGATGCTGCAGGCGAGCCTCGGCGAGATCGACAGGCGCGTGAAGACCTTCATGTCGCAGACAAGGCTTTTCGAGAGGGCCGACACTCTCAAGATGTCCCTCGACGGGACGATCGACGAGATGAAGAAGGAAATCGCGAAGCTCAACGCGGAGCGCGCCGAGGTGGCCGGGGTGGAGGCCGAGCTGGCCCGCACGAAGAAGCTCGCAGACGAGGTGTCGGCCAAGCTCGCCCGGTTCCTCGCCGAGAAGCGGCGCATCGACGAGATGGAGGGGGACTTCAAGAAGATCGTCACCCTCTCGCGCGACGTCGACCTGAAGATCGACACGCTGACGGCGAGCAACGACGCGCTGCAGCAGGTCCAGGCCCGGGTGCGCCAGTTCGAGGAGCTGGGCAAGGCGGTCGAGACGGGATTCGAGAGGCTGGAGAAGAAGAAAGACGTGCTGTCCGTGACCTCGGAGGGCGTGGACAGGAACTTCCAGCGCCTGGAGGGCCTGGAGAAGAGCCTGCAGGCCGCCGACAGAGACGCGGAGTCCCTCGCGCTCAAGGTGCAGTCCCTGCGCGGCGAGTTCGACCTCCTGGCCGGCAACAAGAAGGATGCCGACTCCGCCATGGAGATCGTGGGCAAGCTCACCGGGGTGCTGTCGGACCTCGAGGGCCGGATGGAGAAGGCCCAGGGCGCGCGGGAATGGCTCGCGCGGACCGAGACGCGCTTCCAGGAAGTCGCACAGCAGGCCCAGGAGCAGGTGCGTCTCCTGGAGAGCATCGTCAAGTCGGAGTCGAAGAAGGAGAAGACCGACAGGGGCGCCCCGCCGCTGGACAAGCGGGAAACGGTGGTCAAGCTTTCGCACCAGGGCTGGTCGGTCCAGGAGATCTCGCGGGTCACGCAGCTTTCCCGCGGGGAAGTGGAGCTCATCCTCGAGCTCGCCCCGAAAGTCTAGCCGCGTGCCGTCCTCCGCGGTCGTTCTCGTTCCCTGCCGGGACTATGACCCGGCCCGCGTGCAAGCCGCCGTGCGGCGCGGCCTCGACCTCCTGGGGGGGGACTGGCTGGCGGCTGCCCGGTCGGACGGGCGGCCCCTTGTCCTGAAGCCCAACATGCTGCGGCCTTCTCTCCCCGAGAAAGGGGTGACCACGCACCCGGTGGTGTTCTCGGCCGCGGCCTCCTGCCTGAAGGAGATGGGCGCGGCACTCGCGTGGGGCGACTCCCCGAACGGCATCTTCTCCCCGCGGGCGGTCGGCGAGCGCTCGGGCCTTCTCGCCGCCGCCGAGGCGTTGGGCGTTCCCATGGCCGACTTCGACACCGGGACGCAGGTGGGGGAGTCGGGCGGCGGCCGCCACCGCAGGTTCACGATCGCGCGCGGAGTGCTCGAGTCCGCGGGAATCGTCAACCTGCCCCGTCTCAAGACGCACAGCTTCACCCGGCTGACCGGCGCGCTGAAGAACACATTCGGCGCGGTGGTGGGAAGCGAGAAGGCAGAGCTGCACATCCGGCATCCCGACGCGGAGAGCTTCGGCAGGATGATCGCCGACGTGAACCTCCTCGTGCCGACGCGCCTTGTCGTCCTGGACGGCGTGAAGGTGATGGAAGGAAACGGCCCGGCGGCCGGGAATCTTGTCGACCTCGGCCTGCTTCTCGTCTCGACCGACCCGGTCGCCGTCGACGCTGTCGCCTGCGCGATTCTCGGCATCGATCCCCTGTCGCTCCCGTTCATCGCCGCCGCCGCCGCGGCGGGCCTCGGCACCGCCCGCCTCTGCGACATCGACATCCGCGGCGAGCACCTGGCTGCCTGGACAGGGCGGCGTTTCGTGGTGCCCGCCCGCAACCTCACGAAGGCGGTGCCCGCAGGCCTGTTGCGCCTGGCGCGCGCCCTTTCATCGGCAAGCCCGTGATCGATCCGCGCGCGTGCATCGCCTGCGGCGAGTGCGTGGCCGCCTGCCCGACCTCCCCGAAGTCGCTTGCGCAGGAACGCGGGGGAGTGCCATGCTACGACTACGGGAGCTGCATCCGCTGCTGCTGCTGCCAGGAGACCTGTCCGCAGGGGGCGATCAGCGTGCGCGCCGCGCCCTTCGCGAGGTTCCTGGCCGGACCGTCGAGAGCGGGCGCGCGCGCGCGGGGGAGCTGACGCCGCGGGGCGGGAGCCCGGCGAGGCGCGCTCCAGGGGGAGGATGGCATGGCCATCACCATCGACTACCGCTGGATGATCCCGCCGCTGGACAGCGGCGGCGGTGCACTCGTGGCGCTCGCGCGTGCGCTCGCGTGCACGAGGAGCTCACGGCGCGGAGGAGGTCGGGAAGCCTCCCGTTCTACGACCTTCCCCGGCAGGACGTGTCGGGCATCGAGCGCTACGCCGCCCGGGGGAAGGGCGGCTTCACGACCCTCGTCGTGCTCGGCATCGGCGGCTCGTCGCTGGGCCTGCTCGTCGCTGAACGCCGCGCTGCGCACCCCGTTCCCGCGCCTTTGAGCCGTGCCCCGCGCCTGTCGTGCTCGACAACATCGACCCGGTGCGCGTGTCGGGCGTCCTGGATGCGCTGGACCCCCGCGAGACGCTCCTCAACGTGATCACCAAGTCCGGCGACACCGCCGAGACCATGTCGTGCTTCCTCGTGTTCCGCGAGTGGTTCACCCGGGCGCTGGGGGCGAAGGCAGCGGCGGAGCGGATCGTCGTCACCACGGACGGGAAGACGGGCGCGCTGCGGAAGATCGCCGACGAGGCGGGGCTCGCAGGCTTCGAGGTGCCCGACGGCGTCGGCGGCCGGTTCTCCGTGCTCACGCCCGTGGGCCTTCTGCCCGCGGCGCTGCTGGGCATCGACATCCGCGGCCTGCTCGCCGGGCGCGGCGTGCCATGGACCGCCGCCTCGCGAGTCGCCGAGCTGATCGAGAACCCTGCCTACCTGGGCGCCGTGCTGCACAGGGTCGCGTACGCGGAGGGCCGGCGGATCTCCGTGATGTTCGCCTACGCGGACCAGCTCTACCTCCTGGCGGACTGGTACCGCCAGCTGTGGGCCGAGAGCCTGGGCAAGCGCTGTCGCCCGCGATGGCTCCGTCGCCGCGGTCGGCCCCACCCCGGTGAAGGCCCTGGGCGTGACCGACCAGCACTCGCAGGTGCAGCTCTACAAGGAAGGTCCCGACGACAAGGTCTACACCTTCCTGGGAGTGGAGAAGTTCCAGCGATCTGTGCCGATTCCGCAGGCAGGCAAGGGGCTGGACGCCATCGCGTACCTCGGGGGGCACACGCTGAACGAACTCCTGGCCGCCGAGCAGCGGGCGACGGAGGCCTCCCTGTCCCGGGCCGGTCGGCCCGTGACGCGGATCACCTTCCCCGAGGTGACGCCGCAGCACGTGGGGGAGTACTACCACCTCCTGGAGGTCACGACCGTCGCGGCCGGGGCGCTGTTCGGCGATCGACCCGCTGGACCAGCCCGGGGTCGAGGCGGGAAAGCAGTACGCCTACGGCCTCATGGGGCGCCCCGGGTTCGAGGAGAAGCGCCGCGAGCTGGAGAGCGAGGCCCCCGGGGACTCCCGGCTCCTCTTCGGGGGCCCAGAAATTCCTTGACCTGGGTCGAACCGCCTCAGTACCTTAACGATACACACACTTTCGCCAGGCGGTTTCGATGTCGAAGAAGAAGGACCGTGCCGAGGAGCAGGCAGACAGCGCCGTAAAGGATACCACCGCGCCCGCGCAGGGAAACGGGGACAGCCGGGAGGCTCTCGACCCGGCCGTCGGCCAGGCTCGCGAAGCGCCCCTGGGCGGGGCTTCCTCTTCTGCGGATGCCGGCGGCCCGCCGTCGACCGCGCCGGGGCCGCAGGAGCAGCTGGCTGCGCTCCAGGCGGAGGTTCTCGACCTCAAGGACAAGCTCCTGCGCAAGCAGGCTGACTTCGAGAATTACCGCAAGCGCATGATCCGCGAGAGGGACGACGCCGCCCGCTACGCCAACGCGGCGCTGCTCAGCGACCTGATCGCGACGATCGACGACTTCGAGAGGGCTATCAGGTCCGCGGAGGAGGGACACGACTTCTCCGTCCTTCTTCCAGGGCATCTCCATGATCGAGCGCCAGCTTCTCGAGACCCTCGAGAGCAGGTGGGGCCTGAAGAGGTTCTCCTCCACCGGCGAGAGTTTCGACCCCAACAGGCACGAGGCCGTGCTGCGGGTCGAGGGCCCTTCCGACGCGAAGCCGACAGTGGTCGAGGACTACCAGAAGGGGTACTACCTGCACGAGCGTGTCCTTCGGCCCGCGAAGGTGAAGGTCATGGTGCCGGCAGCCGTGTCGGACGGGGGCAAGGCTCCCGGGACCGACGCCCCCGACACAGCCGGCCCGGTGCACCCGCGCCGGCGCACCCGCGCCGGGAAGCCAGGGCGGGACGCGCTGATGGGCAAGATCATCGGGATCGACCTCGGCACCACCAATTCGTGCGTCGCCGTCATGGACGGCAGCCAGCCCGTGGTCATCCCCAACTCGGAGGGGCAGCGCACAACCCCGTCCGTCGTCGCTTTCACAGACGGGGGCGAGCGGCTGGTGGGTCAACCTGCCAAGAACCAGCTCATCACGAACCCCGAGAACACGGTGTGCTCCATCAAGCGCTTCATGGGCCGTCAGGTCGCGGAGGTGCAGGAGGAGATCCGCCGTGCTTCCTTCACCGTCGTGGACGGCGGCAACGACGTGCGCGTCGAGGTCCGCGGGCGAGCAGTACTCCGCCCCCGAGATCTCCGCGGCCGTGCTGCAGAAGATGAAGAAGACCGCCGAGGACTACCTCGGCGAGCCGGTGACCGAGGCGGTCATCACGGTGCCCGCCTACTTCAACGACGCCCAGCGCCAGGCCACCAAGGATGCCGGGCGCATCGCGGGGCTGGACGTGAAGCGCATCGTCAACGAGCCCACCGCCGCGGCCCTTGCCTACGGGCTGGACAAGAACGGCCGGGAGGAAACCATCGCCGTGTACGACCTCGGCGGCGGCACCTTCGACATCTCCATCCTGGAGCTGGGCGACGGGGTCTTCGAGGTGAAGTCGACGAACGGCGACACGCACCTGGGCGGTGACGACATCGACCAGCGGCTCATCGACTGGATGACCGGCGAGTTCCGCCGGGAGACGGGCATCGACCTCGCCCATGACCGCATGGCCATGCAGAGGCTGAAAGAGGCGGCCGAGAAGGCCAAGATCGAGCTGTCCAGCGCGCGGGCCACCTCTGTCAACCTCCCCTTCATCACGGCCGACCAGTCCGGGCCGCGCCATCTCTCGCTACTCCATCAGCCGGGCGAAGCTGGAGGCGCTTGCCGGCGACCTGCTGGAGCGCACGCGCGGTCCCTGCGTGCAGGCGCTGCGTGACGCGAACCTCTCGCCGTCCGACATCGACCACGTGATCCTGGTGGGCGGCTCGACGCGCATGCCCGCGGTCCAGGCCATCGTGAAGGAGATCTTCGGACGGGAGGGAAGCAAGGGCGTCAACCCCGACGAGGTGGTGGCCGTGGGGGCTGCCATCCAGGGCGGCATCCTCGGCGGCGAGGTGAAGGACGTGCTCCTGCTCGATGTCACCCCGCTGTCCCTGGGCATCGAGACGCTGGGCGGGGTGTTCACCCGCCTCATCGACAGGAACACGACGATTCCCACGCGCAAGGGCCAGACCTTCTCGACCGCCGCGGACGGCCAGACGGCGGTGTCCATCCACGTGCTGCAGGGCGAGCGGGAAATGGCAGGGCAGAACAGGACCCTGGGCAGGTTCGACCTCGTGGGCATTCCCCCGGCACCGCGAGGGGTTCCCCAGATCGAGGTCACCTTCGATATCGACGCCAACGGCATCGTGCACGTCTCCGCGCGGGACCTGGGCACGGGCAAGGAGCAGAAGATCAGGATCGAGAGTTCATCTGGTCTCGCCGAGGAGGAGATCCGCCGCATGGTGCGCGATGCAGAGGCGCACGCGGCAGAGGACCGGGCGGAGCGGGAGAAGGCCGAGACGCGCAACGGCGCCGAGAGCCTCATCTACGCCACCGAGAAGTCCCTGCAGGACCTGGGAGAGAAGGTGGGAGAGGAAGACCGCGCGGCAGTGAGCGCCGCCGTGGCGGGGCTGCGCGCTGCCATGGAGAGCGACGATGCCGCCGCGATCAGGGCAGGGGCAGAGGCCCTGCAGAAGGCGGCCTTCCGCCTGTCCGAGGGCGTGTACGGGAAGGCGGGGTCCGACCGCACGGACGCCGCCGCGGAGCACACCCGCGACGGCGGGAATGCGAAGGCGTAGGCGCGGATGGCAACGATGAGGGACCCGTACGAGGTTCTTGGCGTGACCAAGGGCACGTCGAAGGACGAGATCAAGAAGGCCTACCGGCGGCTTGCCGTGAAATACCACCCCGATCGCAACCCGGAGAGCAAGGAGGCCGAGGAGAAGTTCAAGGAGGCCACCGAGGCCTACGAGATCCTTGCCGACGACAGGAAGCGCCAGGCCTACGACCAGTTTGGCTTCCAGGGCCTGAGCGGCATGGGCGGACCCACCCAGCAGGACTTCTCCACCATCTTCCAGGGCTTCGAGGACATCTTCGGGGACTTCAGCGGCTTCTTCGACTGCTTCTTCGGCGGGGGAGGCGGGCGGCGCAGGACCGGATCGCGCGGGGGCGGCCAGAGGGGCTCCGACCTGCGCTACGACCTGGAGATCGGCTTCCTCGATGCGGCCTTCGGCACCCGCGTGGACATCTCCTACCCCCGCGCGGAGCGCTGCGAGACCTGCGGCGGCACCGGTGCCGACAAGGGAAGCGGACGCAAGCTGTGCCCGACCTGCGGCGGCTCCGGCCAGGTGCGGAGGAACTCGGGGTTCTTCTCCATCGCCTCGACCTGCCCCGCCTGCGGGGGCGAGGGCGAGATCATCGAGCGTCCCTGCGGCGAGTGCCGCGGCGCCGGGGTGCAGAAGCGCACCCGCAAGATCAAGGTGACAATTCCCGCCGGCATCGAGGACGGCAAGAGGCTCAGCCTCGCGGGTCAGGGCGACGCGGGAACAAGCGGAGGCCCGGACGGCGACCTGTACGTCTTCATCCGCGTGAAGCCGCACCCCCACTTCGAGCGCGATGGGACAGACCTCTACTGCGCGGTCCCCATCTCCATCACCCAGGCGGCCCTCGGCGCGGAGATCGCCATTCCCACCCTGGACGACAAGACGGTGCGCGTCAGCGTTCCTGCCGGCACCCAGCACGGCAAGGTCCTGCGCCTGCGCGGCGAGGGTGTCCCCGAGCTGCACAATCCCGGCCGGCGGGGCGACCTGTACATCCGAGTCTTCGTGCGCGTGCCGCAGAAGATCAACGCCCGGGGCAAGGAGCTGCTGCGGGAGTTCGCGGAGGTGGCGGGGGAGGAGAAGAGCCCCTCGCCCATACCCTTGTCCGAGCTGAAGCAGTAGGGTACCCTTCCCCCATTCAGAATGGGGGACATCCTGCGGATCCTCGGCACTGTCACCGCCACGCTCCTGGGTTCCTCCCTCGCGGCACTCGGCCTGCGCCTTCCCCGCTGCCGCGGGTGGCGCGAGGCGGCCTGGCTCGCCGGACTGCTTGCGGCCCTCACCTTCCGCGCCGTCGTTCCTGTCCCCGGACCCGTGCGCATGATCCTCTCCCTCTGCATGGCGTGGCTCGCGGGGGGCTTCGCGGCGCGGGCAGCCGGCCGGCGCGTGGCCGTCTCCTGGCACGCCTTCTCGGCGGTGCCGGCGGGCGTTGTCCTGGTCGCCGTCGCCACCGGTCTCGGCGGCTCGTTCCTGCTGTCGGCCTTCCACGCCTTCTGCCTGGCTTTCCTTGCGGCGCTTCGCGCGCCGACCCTCGCACGGGCCTGGAAGGCCACGCGTTGCCTCGCCCTCGCGGCGGCCTCCATTGCCGGGGCGCTGTGGGCCGGGGCGTCTCTCGCCGCGATGCTTGCCGGCCCCGCGGCCTGGACAGGCACCCCGGCAGCCCTCGCCTCCGGGCTTGCGCAGGCGCTCCTCGCCGCGTGCCTCGGCGCGCTGGTCCTCCTGCAGGGATACCCGTGGTCGGGAGGCTTCTCGGGCAGGGCGGCCGGGGCTGCCGCGCGGGGGAGGGCACTCGCCCCGGTCTATGCCCGCCTGCTCGCGACCGAGGAGGCCCTTGCACGGCAGGACGCCCTGGCGGCCGCGGGGTTCCTCGCCCTGGGCGCCGCCCACGAGTTCAAGAACTCTCTCGCCCTCGTGCGTGCCGCTGCCGAGCACGGCCTGTCCTCGGCCCGCGCCGCCGAGAAAGACGAGAGCCTGCGCCTTGTGCTCGACCAGGCCGCGGCCGGAAGCGGGGCCGCGGTCGCCTTCCTCGAAAGGCTTGCCCGCGAGGGCCGGGAGGAGGAGCGCGTCCTGGATGTGCGCGCGGAGCTGGAAGGGCTGCTGCGGGTCTGCCGGGCCACGGTCAGGCCGGAAGGGATCGTCCTGCGGGCGGAGCTGGACGAGGGCGTGGTTTTCCGCGGCAGGCACGCAGAGGTCACCCAGATCGTCCTGGCTCTCGTGGAGAACGCCGTGCAGTGCCTGCGGGCACGGGGGCAGGGGGGCGGCGTCGTGCAGGTGAACGCCTGCGCCCGCGAGGGGCTCGCCGTGATCGACGTGCGCGACACTGCCGGGGGAATCTCCCCGGAGGTGGCAGCGCTCCTGTTCTCGCCCGGCGCCTCCTCGACGGGGAGCACCGGCGTGGGCCTGTACCTCGCCCGCAGCCTCGCTGAGCGCGGGGGCGGCACTCTGGGGTATGCGCCGCTGGACGGGGGCAGCAGCTTCAGCCTGTGCTTCCCGCTCGCCTTCGGGACGGACGGGCCGACCGTCGCTTGAAGCGCGCCGGTCGCGCTGGTAGAATCCCCCGCGGATGGCCTTCACGATACTCGCGATCAACCCCGGGTCCACCTCCACCAAGTGCGCTGTCTACAGGGACGCGGAGGAGGCGTGGAGGAACGGCATCTCCCACAAGGCGGATGAGCTTGCCCGGTTTCGCAGGGTCCAGGACCAGTTCGCCTTCCGTGCCGCCGCGGTCCGCGACAGCCTGCGGGAGGCGGACAGGGTCCGACTGGAGGACATCGACGCCGTGGTGGGGCGGGGGGGGCTGCTCAAGCCCCTTCCCGGCGGGGTCTACGAGGTGAACGAGGCGATGAAGGCCGACCTCGTCTCGTGCCGCTATGGCACGCACGCCTCCAACCTCGGCGCGCTCATCGCCGACTCCATCGCCGCCGAGCTGCGGGTGAAGGCCTACATTGTCGATCCCGTGGTGGTGGACGAGCTGGCCCCGGTCGCGCGCCTGTCGGGGGTTCCCCAGGTCCCCCGCAGGTCGATCTTCCACGCGTTGAACCAGCGGGCCACGGCCCGCAGGGCGGCGCGCAGCCTGGGTCGCCCGTACGAGGAGTGCCTGTTCGCGGTGGCGCACATGGGGGGCGGGACCTCCGTCGGCCTGCACGCAGGGGGGCGCGTCGTGGACGTGAACAATGCTCTCGACGGCGACGGTCCCTTCGCGATCGAGAGGGCGGGCACCGTGCCTGCCGGGGACTGGATGCGCTACGTGCTCTCCCACCAGCACGATCCCGAGGCCCTGCAGAGGATGATCACGGGCC
This sequence comes from uncultured Spirochaetota bacterium, assembly GCA_963733835.1. Taxonomy (GTDB): domain Bacteria; phylum Spirochaetota; class Spirochaetia; order SZUA-6; family Fen-1364; genus CAVTER01. Next base: position 955,343 of record CAVTER010000015.1, on the reverse strand, counting down.
GGGGAGGCCTCGTGGCGTACCTGGGAACGAACGACTTCATGGCCATCGAGGCGGCAGCGTCCTCGCCCGGGGGAAGCACGCAGCTGGACGCGGCGCAGTGCGGCCTGCTTGTCGAGACGATGTGTTACCAGGTGGCGAAGGCAATTGCCGGACTGGCCGCCTACACGGGAGGCAGGCTCGACGCGGTCCTCCTCACCGGCGGTCTTGCCCACTCGCAGAGGGTGGTGGAGGAGATCTCGCGACGGGTGCGCTTCCTCGCGCCGGTGCTCGTGTTCCCCGGCGAGAACGAGCTGGAGGCGCTGGCGGCCGGCGCGCGCGACGTGCTCGCCGGCGAGGCACGGGCGCTGGTCTACGACGGGGGCTGACCGCCTGCGCGGGGGCGCCCTTCGGGGCAGGGTGACTCGACGGGAAAGGGAGGGGATGATGGACGACGGCCAGGGCCTGACCTTCGCGCGGCGCAGGAAGCTCATCGACAGGAAGTTCCAGTACCGCAGCATCGCCACGTGGCTCGCCGTGGTGCTCGCGGGGTTCCTCGTGTCGGCCGCAGGCGTCGCGCTGTCCTTCTGGCTCGCCGCCCGGGCCGGGGGGGGCCTGCAGCGGCAGGAGATCGAGGAGCTGCTCGGGATCATGCTCCCCCCGCTCCTCGTGAACGACATCGTCATCATGATCCTCGTCGTGGCGGTGGGCATCGTCTCCACGCACAGGGTCGTCGGCCCGATCTACAGGATGGAGAAGGACATCGACAGGGTGCTCTCGGGAGAGTCGCATGCCCGGGTGCGCCTGCGCCGGGCAGACGCGTTCCCCGAGCTGGCCCGGAAGGTGAACGAGCTGATTGAACGCCTCGACGACTCGCGCCAGGGCTGACGCGCCCGACCTTCCTTTCAACAGGAAGTACCTCGGCTCCAAGCGGCTGCTGCGGGCCCGCATCGCCGACACGATCTGCGCCGAAGCCGGCCCGGGGGACGGCTCGGCCCCGGCCTCTGTCGTGGACGGGTTCTGCGGCACGGGGTCGCTGACAGTGGAGCTGGCCGCGCGCGGGGCGCGGCGCATCGTGGCCGTCGACTCCCTGGAGTCCAACTGCGTCATCCTGCGCGGCGCTGCCGCGGCGGCGGGGATCGACGCCTCGCGCGCGGATCGGCTCCTCGCCGCGGTGAACGCGGCGGGAGACCGTCGCGGGTACATCACGGAGAGCTTCGCCGGGACATACTTCACGGAAGCCAACTGCCTGCGCATGGACGGGGCCCGGGAGCGCATCGCGGACCTTTCCGCCGCGGGGGAGATCACCGGGGCCGAGCACGACTACCTGCTTGCGAGCTTCCTCCTCGCCGCCGACAGGGTGGCGAACACGCTGGGTCAGTACGACGCGTACTTGAAGAACCTCTCCTCCCCGAGCGTTGTCGGGGGCAGGCACCTGCGCGACGAGCGGGTGGGGAGTGCGCTTCGCCTGCGGGCGCTCGCGCCGGTGAAGTGCCCCTCTGTGTCGGTCGTGCGCGCGGACATGCTCGCTTTTGCCCCGCGTGCCGAGGCGGACGCGGTCTACTACGACCCTCCCTACAACTGCAGGCAGTACTGCGACAACTACCACGTCCTGGAGAACCTCGCCCTGTGGGAGAAGCCCGCCCTCGCGGGAAAGACGCGCAAGTTCGACCGGTCGGGACTGCGCAGCCCGTTCAGCAGGAAGGCCGATGCGGCCGGGGCCCTTGAGCGGCTGGTGCGGGACACCCCCGCGCCGCGCATCTTCCTGTCCTACGGGTCCGAGGGGATCCTCTCCAGGGAGACGATCCTGGCAATCCTGGGCTGCCGGGGACGCGTGCGGGTGTGGGAGCACGGCTACCCGGTGTTCGGAAACGGCGCGGGGGTGTCCTCGCGGCGCAGCGTGACCGAGCTGCTGTTCCTGCTGGTGAAGGGGTAGGAGATGGCCGGAAGGAAGCGGGAGCTGCATGACGCGAGCGGCGCATCGCGGGGCTTCTACTCGGAGGCAAACAGGGTCAACGACCTCACGGGGAAGGAGTGGGTGTTCTGGACCCGCTCGGTCATCACCCGGCCGTACCCTCCCAACATGCAGCACGCCCTGCGCAGCGCCCACGGCGGGCAGAAGCCTCCCGACCTGTGCGCCGACCTCATCCGCGTGTTCACCAAGGAGGGCCAGAGCGTCCTCGACCCGTTCATGGGCGTCGGGGGCGTGCTCCTGGGCGCTTCCCTCGCGGGGCGCACTGCCGTGGGCATCGAGCGGGAGAAGCGCTGGATCGATATCTACGGGGAGGTCTGCCGGAGGGAGGCGGTCGCCGAGCAGCAGACCATCCACGCCGACGCGCGTGCCGCGCTGCCGCTCCTGGGAGACAGGACCTTCGACTGCGTGTTCACGGACGTGCCGTACTGGACAATGGACAGCGCCCGCCGCTCCGCGGGGTCTTTCAAGAGGGTGGGCGAGCAGCCGCGGGCGGCGCGCAGGAGCAAGCTCTCCTCCTTCGGCGCCGAGCCGAACGAGACCAAGGAGGCCTGGCTCTCGCGGATGGCCGAGATCCTCGGGCTGGCCGCCGCCCGTCTTCGGCCCCGCGGCTACCTGCTGACCTTCATCGGCGACATGTACCGCGACAACTGCTACCACTGCCTCTCGGCCGATCTCGCCGAGGCCCTCCGCGCCCTGCCCGGGCTGGTGTGGAAGGCCAACCTCGTGTGGTACGATGTGTCGAAGGCGCTGCACCTGTACGGCTACCAGTACGCGTACATCCCGTCGCTCATCCACCAGAACATCCTCGTGTTCCGCCGGGAGGACTCGCCGTGAGCGGCGGCCGCCCGGTCAATATTGGGGCCGGCCGTGTCGATGAGGTGAGAAGATGAAACGGACAGCCATCCTCCTCCTCGCGGGCCTGCTCGCGGCGCACGCGCTCCCGGCCCAGTCCGGGCGGGTCCCCGGCAGCCCCTCCAGCTCGCAGCTCTCCGACGCGTTCCGCGACCAGATCGGCGGCGGCTCGGGGGAGCCCGCCCTGCGCGGCCCGCGGGGAGGGGTCCTCGAGCAGGACGGCGACGGCGACGGCAGGGCCGATTACAGGCTGGTCTACGACTCGGCAGGCGTCCTGGAGAGGGAGGAGCTGGACTACAACCTCGACGGGATGATGGACGACGTGCGCTTCTACAAGGCCGGTGTGCTGCTCCGCGAGGAAATCGACTCCGATTTCGACGGCCGGGTGGACATCTGGGTCCACATCCGGGACGGCTCCCTGATCGAGCGCTGGGAGCGCGACACTGACGGCGACGGCGCGGCGGACGTCGTCAAGACCTTCGGGGGGTGACGAGGTGGCGGACACGATTGTCGGGCTTCATGCAATCGAGGAGTTCCTGAAGCGGGGCAAGGCGCGGGGAACGCTCCTCGTCTCGCACGGGGGCGCCCGGATCGCCGCGCTGCGCGCACACGCGGAGGCCGCCGGCGTCAGGGTCGAGGAGGCCTCCGACGCGGACCTGGCCTCGGCGTGCAGCAGCGACGCGCACAAGGGTGCCGTCCTCGTGCTTGACATGCCCTCCACGGCGCTGCACGGTGACTTCCGCAGGCTGGTCACGGCGCTGCCCCCGGGCACATCGCTGTGCCTCGTCCTGGACGGGATCACCGATCCGCAGAACCTGGGTGCGATCCTCCGCTCGGCAGACCAGTTCCACGTGGACCTGGTGGTGATCCCTTCGCGCCGCTCGGCGCAGGAGAACCAGACGGTGAGCAGGGTCTCGTCGGGGGCGAGCGCCTACGTGCCGCTCGCCGTCGTTCCCAACATCCCGTCGGCACTCGAGCTGCTCAAGGAGAACGGGTTCTGGATCTTCGGGGCCGACATGGACGGCGACCCCGCGGCGGAGAAGGACATGAAGGGCCGCACCTGCATCGTGATGGGAAGCGAGGGAAGCGGCATGCGCCGACTGGTGCGCGAGAAGTGCGACTTCCTCGTGCGCATCCCCGCCGCGGGGCACGTGGATTCCTTCAACGTCTCCGTCGCGGCCGGCATCCTTCTCTACGAGGCCCGCCGGCAGCAGGGATTCCCCGGCCGCTGAGGCTCAGCCCCCGAGCAGGCGCAGGAGCGAGAGCGGCCACCGGGCCGCCCTGCCGGCCCGCAGCGCGAGGCACCGCGTCACGCATGCCGGGATCTCGCGCGGCTCGTGCGTCACGTAGACCAGCGAGACGGTTCCCCGCCTTCCCAGCGCCTCGACGGCCGCGAGGACCGCCTGCCTGTGCTCCTCGTCCAGCCCCTGGCACGGCTCGTCCAGCACGAGCAGCCGGGGGGTGCCCGCCATGGCTCGCGCGATGAGCACGAGCCGCTTCTCCCCGTCCGAGAGGGATGCGATGCGCCGCTCCTCGCTGCCTGCGAGGCCAAGGGCGGGGAGATGCCGCAGCGCGGCTTCGCCCCCGGGCCCCGCGGTCGCGGCCTGGCGGACCGTGAGCCGGCCGTCCAGCAGGGCCTGGGCCTCCGGGTGAGACGTGCCCGACCAGGGACTTGACCTCCCAGATGCTCTGGCCGTCGCCGCGGCGATGGCCGAACAGGCGCACGTCGTTCGCGTACGCCTGGGGATTGTCCGCGAGGACGAGGCTGAGCAGGGTGGTCTTCCCCGAGCCGTTGGGGCCGACAAGGGCCCAGTTCTCCCCGTCGCGGATGCGCCAGCTCACCCCGCGGAGCACGGCCGCGGTCCCGCGTCGGACCGTGACGCGCCGCAGCTCGACGATCGGGGGACCCGACGCTGCCCGGCCGCGGGCAGGCGCGTGCAGGAGCGGTTCGACGGCAGCCCGCCGCGTCCCTGCCCGTGGACCCTGGGAGACGACCTGGCCGCGGCGGACCCGCAGGATATTGCCGATGAAGCGGGGCACGTCTGCCTCGCGCGAGGTGACGACAACGAGCGTGAGGCCGCGGGCCGCTGCATGGGCGAGGAGCCGGGAAAGCCTTCGCCGCGACCGGGTGTCCAGGCCCTGCAGGGGCTCCTCGAGCACGAGCAGGCGCGGCTGGGACAGCAGCGCTTCGGCGACGAGAAGCCTGCGTGCCTCGCCGTTGGACAGGCGGCTCACCTCCCTGCCCATGACCGGCCCCAGGCCGAGCAGGCGCACGATCATGCGGCGGGAGGGCAGCCCGCGCGGTGCCGACGCCTGCCGCCCGCGTGCCGCATCCGCGCACGCCGCCGTGAGCTGCTCGGCGGCCGTGGGGGCGCTGCCGTCCTCGAGGCTCTCGTAGCGGCCCTGCAGGTAGCTGCTGTACCGCGCGATGCGGCCGGCCTGGTCCTCGGCGGTCACGTGCCTGACCGCGCCGGGCCCCGCGAGCGGCCACGACAGCGTGCCCCTGACGACCGGCGCCGCGTCCCACAGCGCAGTCGCGAGTGTTGTCTTGCCAGACCCGTTGGGGCCGATGATCGCCCAGTGCTCGCCCGGCATTATGAGCCAGGAGGTATGCGCGAAGAGGGGCCTGCCATCCCGAAGCATCGTCGCATCCGTCATCTGCACGAGGGGTACGGATTCCACTGAGTCATCCTTGTACCCGGTGCGGGGCCTTTCTGCAACAGTTGACACCGCGTCCAGACTAGTGTATATTCAGACCGACTGGTCGGTTTTATTGCACACGAGGAAGGCATGCAGGCACGAAGCGAGGAAACGCGGACCCGGATCGAACAGACGGCAATGCGCCTGTTCGCGGAGAAGGGGTACGACTCGACCGGGGTCGCAGAGATATGCGCAACAGCCGTGGTGAGCAAGGGCGCCTTCTATCACCACTTCCCATCCAAGCAGGAGCTGTTTCTCGGCATGCTCGGGCAATGGCTCCAGGGCGTCGACGCGGGGCTCCAGGGCTCTGCCCGGGGCGCGGCGACGGTTCCCGAGGCGCTGCTCTCCATGGCTGCGGAGATGCGCGAGGTGTTCGCGGCAGCGGACGGGCGGGTGCAGATCTTCCTCGAGTTCTGGGACCAGGCACGGCACGACCCCGCGATCTGGAAGGTTTTCGTGGCGCCGTTCCGCCGCTACCAGGAGTTCTTCGCCGGCATCGTGCGCCGCGGAGTGGAGGAGGGCAGCTTCCGTGAGCTGGACCCGCAGGCCGCCGGCCTCGCCCTGGTGGCGCTCGCCGTCGGGGTGGTCGTGCAGGGAGTGCTCGAGCCCGATGCCGCGGCGTGGGACGTCGTGACGCGCGACGCGGTCGGGCTTCTGATGGACGGGATGAAAAGGAGATAGCCCATGGTTCTCGTGACGGGCGCGGCGGGCCACGTGGGAAGCGCACTGGTGCGCGAGCTTCTCGCCGACGGGGAGAGCGTACGGGCGATGGTGATGCCGGGCGAGGATACCGCCGGTATCCGGGGGCTCCCCATCGAGACGGTGGAGGGCAACGTGCTGGACCCTGCCTCGGTGTGCAGGGCCCTGGCAGGCGTGGAGGCGGTGTACCACCTTGCAGGGATCATCAGCATCATGCCGGGCAGGAACGAGCTCCTGCGCCAGGTCAACGTCGTCGGCACCTCCATCGTCGCGCGCCAGGCCCGGCTGGAGGGCGTTCGACGCATGGTCTACGTGAGCTCGATCCACGCCCTCGCGCGGCCCCCCCGGGGCGTGCCCATCGACGAGAGAGTGCCCTTCGACCCGCACAACGCGGCCGGCGAGTACGACAGGACAAAGGCCGAGGCGTCGCTCGTGATCATGGACGAGATCCGCCGGGGCCTGGACGCCGTGATCGTCTGCCCGACCGGCATCCTGGGGCCGTTCGACTTCAGGGGCTCGGCCCTGGGCCGCCAGGTCCGTGTCTGGATGAAGCCGGGCACCCACCTCGTTTTCGACGGCCAGTTCGACTTCGTCGATGTGCGGGACGTGGCGCGGGGTATGATCCTCGCCTGCCGAAGCGGCAGGAAAGGGGAGACCTACCTCCTGCCGGGCGAGAGGATCTCGGTGACGCGGATGGCGAGCCTGGTGCAGAAGCAACGGGGCCTGAAGGGCACACTGGTGTCCATACCGGGCTGGGTGGCCACGGCCGCCTCGGTCCTGAGCACGGCCGCCGCGCGGCTCTTCCGGCTGCGGCTGCAGTTCACCACGTATTCCCTCGAGACGCTGCGCAGCAATTCGCTCATCTGCGGCGAGAAGGCGCGGCTCGAGCTGGGCTTCCGCCCGCGGCCGCTCGGCCGGACCATCGCCGACACGGTGCGGTGGATGGAGCAGAACCTGGCGCCCGTGGCTGCGGCGGGGGCGGGCAGGCAGCCCGCGGTGCGGTCCACGCGGGAGCGCGTGGCGGTCGTCACCGGAGCCTCCGGCGGCATCGGTGCCTCCGTGGCCCGCCGGCTGGGTCGGCAGGGCTACCGGGTGTTCCTCGTTGCGCGACGGATCGACAGGCTGGACGCCCTGGCCGACGAGATCCGCGCGGCGGGCGGCCGCGCGCAGGCCCTGGCCGTGGACCTGTCCCGCCCGGGCGACGTGCAGGCCGTCTTCGACACGGTCATGGAGGCCGGGGGCGGCATCGACGTGCTGGTGAACAACGCGGGGTTCGGGTGGTATGGGTACTGCTCGGACATGCCGTGGGAGACCGTCCTGGAGATGATCCAGGTGAACAACGCCGCGCTGGCGCAGCTCATCGTGATGTTCCTGCCCGTCATGCGGGGCAGGGGCAGGGGCCACGTGATCAACGTCAGCTCCGTCGTGGGGAGCTTCCCCAGCCCGTGGGCTGCCCTGTACTCGGCGACGAAGTCGTTCATCGACACCCTCACCACCGCGCTGCACCGCGAGATGCGCGGGACGGGGGTGCACGTGAGCGCCGTGCGCCCGGGAGCGGTCTCGACCGAGTTCTACCGCACCGTCACGCGCCTGTCGGCCGGACGCTCCATCCCGGTGGAGAGATTCGCCGTGACCCCCGAGGTTGTCGCGGCCGCGGTCGTGGGCCTGATCAGGCGCCCGCGCAGGGCCGTGTTCGTGCCCCGCGGTCTTCGCATCGTGCCGTGGCTGGAGTTCGCATTCGGGTGGCTGGTGGACAGGCTGGCGCCCTTCTTCCTGCGCCGGATGGGGTCCCAGGCCTGAGCCCGGGGACTCACGCTTTCGGGACCTTCAGGATCCTCTCGGCGAGGAGCACGGCGTTGGAAACGCCCTGCTTCCCGATCCCCATCGTGGCCACGGGCACCCCCCGCGGCAGCTGGAGGATGGAGAGCAGCGCGTCGATCCCCGAGAGGGAACCCGAGACGAGCGGGATGCCGATGACGGGGCAGGAGACGAGCGAGGCGACAACGCCGGGCAATGCCGCCGACAAGCCTGCCGCCGCAATGACCAGGCGGTAGTCCCGGCCCCGCTCCTTCAGGAACGCCGTGAGCTCCTCGAGGTTGCGGTGGGCCGAGAGGACCTTCAGCTCGACGCCGATCCCCTTCTCCTTCAGAAGTTCGAGGCCCGGCTGCACCGCCTCGGTGTCCGACTGCGACCCGATCAGGAAAAGCACGTCTGTCACGGCCGGCCTCCTTCGAAGAACCTGCTCCCGATGTCGCCGCGGAACCATGCGCCGTCGAACCGCACTCCGCCCGCCGCGGCGTATGCGTTGCCTGAGGCGGTCCGCAGGTCGGGACCCAGCCCCACGACGGTGAAGCAGCGGCCGCCGCCGGTGCGGGGCAGGCCGTCGGGCCCCGTCGTCGTGGATGCGTGGAAGACGAGCGCCTTGTCGGGCGGCGGATCGGGGATGGGCTCGACCGCGACGCCCTTCTCGGAAGAGTCCGGGTAGCCGCGGCTCGCCACGACGACGCCGAGAGCGGAAGAATCTGCGCGAGCCGAGGCCAATGAACCCGGCCCGGCGCCCGCCCCTGGTGACATGCCCCGGGCGAAGCCGGCCAGCCTGCCCGTCGCCATCGCCTCGACCAGCCCCCCGAAGTCGAAGCCCAGGACCGGCAGCAGCACCTGCGTCTCGGGGTCGCCGAAGCGGACGTTGAACTCCAGCACCTTCGGCCCCTGCCGTCGTGATCATGAGCCCGAAGTACAGGATGCCCGCGTAGGCCAGCCCGTCGCGGGCGAGGGCGGCGTAGGTCGGCTCCACGACCGTGGCGCTGATGCTCTCCATGAGCGGGGCGTCGACCCAGGGCACGGGACAGATCGAACCCATGCCGCCGGTGTTGGGGCCCGTGTCGCCGTCGTGCGCTTTCTTGAAGTCGGTGCAGGGCGGCAGCACCACGTGATCCCTCCCGTCGCTCAGGCCGAAAATGGAGACTTCCCAGCCCTCGAGGAACTCCTCGACCAGGAGCCTGTCGCCCGCGAGGATCGACCTGCCGAAGCCGGCCATTTCCGCCGTGTCGGAGGATTCCAGGACTCCCTTGCCCGCCGCGAGCCCGCTCTTCTTCACGACCATCCGTTGTCCCGCCCGCGACCGCAGGTACGATTCGAAGCGCGACGGGTCGGAGAACTCGACGGCCTCCGCGGTGGGGATGGAGTTGCGCACAAGGAAGGACTTCGAGAAGGCCTTGCTCGACTCGAGCTGGGCGGCATGCCTGCGCGGGCCGATGGCGGCAATGCCCTCCGCGGCGAGGGCATCGACGATGCCCGCGGCAAGCGGCGCCTCGGGGCCGACGAACACGCAGTCCACCGCCCGGGCCCTGCACGCGGAGAGGACCGACGCCCCGTCCATCGGGTCGACGGCGGGAAGGGTCGTGGCGACCCGCGGGGTGCCCGCGTTCCCGGGACCCGCCAGCACCTCCTCCACGCGGCTGCTCGTCGCGAGCTTCCAGGCCAGCGCGTGCTCCCGCGCCCCCGAGCCCAGCACGAGCACCCTCACGGCCGCCCCCCGCTGGGTCCCGCTCCCGCGCGCGCGTCCACCTCGTCCAGCAACCCGAGGATCACCTTCGGGAACCACTCGTGCTCGAGGGCGTGGATTTTCTCCTCGATCTCGGCGAGGCTTTCCCCGCCCGACCTCCGAAAGCGCTTCTGCAGGATCACGGGACCGGTGTCCGTGCCCTCGTCGATGCGGATGACGGAGATCCCCAGCTCCTCGTCGGTCGAGCGCCAGCTCTCTTCGATGCCGCGGGTGCCGGGGTACTTCGGCAGCAGGCTGGGATGCAGGTTGATGACCGGACCCTTGAATCCGGAGATGAAATACGGTGTGAGGAGCTTCATGAAACCCGCCAGCGCCACGATGTCCACGCCGCGCCTCTCGAGGTGGCGCACCATCTTCTTCTCCACGGACTCGCGCGTCGCCCCCGCGTAGCTCACGGGGAAGGTGGGGATCGCGCGCTCGCGCGCCCTTTCGAGGACAGGCGCGTCCTGCACGTCGCAGAGGAGAAACTCGATCCTGTGCCTGCCCGCCGCGGCAAGAGCGTCGGCGACGGCGACGAAGTTCGATCCCCGCCCCGAGGCGAACACCGCGAGCCGCGCCATTACGCGAGCTCCCCGATGCGCAGCACCTCGACACCGGCGGCCCGTCCCGCCTCGCGCAGGACGGCCTCGTCGCCGGGGTGGGCGACCATCGCCACGCCGATGCCGAGGTTGAAGACTTTCTGCATCTCCTCGTCGCTGATCCCGCCGAGGCCCTGGATCTTCGCGAATATGGGGGGAACCGGCCACGCGAAGTCGAACCGGGGGGAAAGGCCGTCCGGGATGACCCTCTGCAGGTTGCCGACAAGCCCTCCGCCGGTGATGTGGGCGGCAGCGAGAAGCCTGCCCGTGGCGTTGAGCGCGAGAAGCTCGCGTACGTAGATGCGCGTGGGGACGAGCATCTGCTCCCAGGCCGCCGCGTCGCTCTCGGGGACGACCTTGCGCGCGAGGGAGAGGCCGTTCGAGTGGATGCCCGACGAGGCGAGCCCGAGCACCAGGTCTCCCCGTCGGATCTCGGCTTTCCGCGGGAGCACCGCGTCTTTCTCGGCGAACCCGACGGCGAAGCCTGCGAGGTCCATGTCGCCCTCGGCGTAGAGGTCCGGCATCTCGGCGGTCTCGCCGCCGCCGAGGCTGCAGCCCGCGATCTCGCAGCCCTTCACGATGCCGCGGATCACGTCGTGCATCCGCGTCTCGTCGATCTTCCCGCAGGCGATGTAGTCGAGGAACACGAGGGGCCGGGCGCCGCAGACGGCCAGGTCATTCACGTTCATCGCCACCAGGTCGATGCCGATCGTGTCGTACCGCCCCAGCCGCTTCGCCACCAGGAGCTTCGTGCCCGTGCCGTCGGTGGTCGTCATGAGAACCGGCGAGCGCATTCCCAGGGACTCCAGGGGCATGGCGGAGGAGAAACCGCCGATGCCCGCGTCGACCGCCGTCGAGCGGATGCCGCGGATGAACCTGACGAACCTGTCGCCCCTGTCGATGTCCACGCCTGCGTCACGGTAGCTGTGCATCGCGTCTCCTCGGCCGCGCGGCCGTCAGCACTTGCGCGCCACGGGGGCGTCCCGCACGGGGCAGGGATACTCGCCGCTGAAGCACGCCGTGCAGAAATCCCCCGGGTTCTCCACGCACTCCCGCAGAGCCTCGACGGGCAGGAATGTCACCGTGTCGGCGCCGATTTCCCTCGCGATGGCCTCGGGGTCGAGCCTGTTGGAGATCAGCTCCTCGCGCGTGGGGATGTCGATCCCGAAGAAGCAGGGCCAGCGCAGGGGAGGGGAGGACAGGCGCAGGTGCACCTCGCGGGCACCCGCGTCGCGCAGGAGCTTGACCATCTGGCGCGCGGTGGTGCCGCGGACGAGGGAATCGTCGATCACGGTCACCCGCCGGCCGGCGATGGCCTCGCGCACGGGGTGCAGCTTCATGCGCACGCTGTTCTGGCGCAGCGCAGCCGTGGGCTGGATGAAGGTGCGGCCCATGTAGTGGTTGCGCGTGAGGCCCATCTCCAGGGGGACTCCCGAGGCGGCCGCGTAGCCCAGCGCGGCGCTCGTGCCCGAGTCCGGGACGGCCGTGACCACGTCGGCCCTCACGGCGTCGGCCTGGGCCAGGCGCTCCCCCATGCGGCGCCGGGCCATGTGCACGGAGTACCCGAAGACCTCGGAGTCGGGCCGCGCGAAGTAGATCAGCTCGAAGATGCAGTGCGCGCGCCGCGCGGGGCGGGGAGCGGGGAGCAGCGCGCTGTCGACCCGGCTCCCCTCCGCCGTGACGATCTCGCCCGGGGCAACCTCGCGGATGTCATGCGCCTCGTACATGTCCAGCGCGCAGGTCTCGGAGGCGAAGAGCACCTGCCCGTCCCGCCTGCCCATGACCAGCGGGCGGAACCCGTGCGGGTCGCGCACCGCGACGAGCGTTTCCCCGTGCATGAGCAGGAAGCAGTAGGCGCCCTCGATGCGGCCGAGGCACTCCACCAGCGCCTCGCGGAAGTCCCGCCGCGGCGAGCGGGCGATCATGTGGAGGAGAAGCTCCGTGTCCGTCGTGCTCTGGAAGATCGAGCCTTCCGCGATCAGGCCGGCCTGCAGCATCTCGGAGTTGGAGATGTTGCCGTTGTGCGCCAGGGAGATCTCGCCCTTGTTGCACGAGACGACGATGGGCTGGGCGTTCTCGAGCTTGTTCGTGCCGTGCGTGGAGTAGCGCACGTGGCCGATGCCCATGCGCGAGGGGTGGTCCTCGGCGAGGTAGTGGGACAGGGCACTGGTGACCATTCCCACGTCCCTGTAGGAACGGATGGTCCCGTGCCTGCTGTAGGCGATCCCCGCGCTCTCCTGGCCCCTGTGCTGCAGGGAGAACAGGCCGTAGAACAGCTGCTCGGGGAGGTTCACCTCCTCGTCGGACGAGATTCCCACGATGCCGCAGTGATGCCGAAGCGCCCCTCCCCCGCTTTCCACCCCGCTATGGAACACGAAAGGGGGTGGGCGCGTCAACGGCCGTGTGGTAGGCTCCGGTCCATGGACGAGCCCCAGGGGCGGGAGCCACTTGCGGAAAGGATGCGGCCGCGCACCCTGGACGAGTACGTCGGCCAGGAGCGCATCCTCGGCCCCGGCCGCGCGCTGCGCCTCATCCTCGAGTCGGGCAGGCTGCCCTCCCTCATCTTCTGGGGCCCGCCCGGCTGCGGCAAGAGCTCCCTGGCCCGGATCATCTCGGGCCAGTTCGGCTACTCGTTTCACTTCTTCTCCGCCGTGGTGTCGGGCATCCGGGAGCTGAAGGACCTGTTCGCCGAGCTGGAGGCCGGCACCACGGGCAGGAACCTCGTGTTCATCGACGAGATCCACAGGTTCAACAAGTCGCAGCAGGACGCCTTCCTGCCCTACGTGGAGAAGGGCGTGATCACGTTGATCGGCACGACAACGATGAACCCTTCCTTCTCCATCGTGGCGCCGCTGCTCTCCCGCTCGCGGGTGCTCATCCTGGAGACGCTGGACGAGTCCGAGATCCACAAGGTCCTCGACCGGGCCCTGGCCGACCCCGAGCGGGGATACGGGGCGCTGTCATTCACGCTGGAGCCGGACGTCCTGGACCTCGTGGCGCGGACCTCCGGGGGGGACTGCCGCACGGCGCTCAACGTTCTGGAGATGCTTGTCGAATCGGCCCGTGCGGCCACGGATCCGGCCGGCCCTGTCGCGCTGACCCGGGCCAGGCTGGAGGCCGTGTTCCAGGGCAGGCTGCCCGACTACGACAGGGACGGGGAGGGCCACTACAACCTCATCTCGGCCCTGCACAAGAGCCTGCGCGGCTCGGACCCCGACGCCTCGCTGTACTGGCTGGCGCGGATGCTCGAGGGCGGAGAAGACCCGCTGTACATCGCCCGCAGGCTGATCCGCGTGGCCTCCGAGGACGTGGGCCTGGCCGACCCGCAGGCCCTGGTGATCGCCAACGCCGCGCAGGAGGCGGTGCACTTCCTCGGCATGCCGGAAGGGGACCTGGCGCTCGCCGAGGCGGTCCTGTACCTGGCCACGGCACCGAAGAGCAACGAGACGTACACCGCGTACGCGAAGGCGAAGGAGGACGCGCACGAGCACGCGGCAGAGCCCGTCCCGCTGTACCTGCGCAATCCCGTCACCTCGCTCATGAAGAAGGCGGGCTACGGCGATGGGTACATGTACCCGCACGATTTCGAGGGCAGGGTCGTGCGCCAGGAGTACTTCCCCTCGCGCATGAAGGGGCGCAAGTACTACACGCCGTCGGACTTCGGCTTCGAGAAGACGGTGGAGAAGCGCATCCGCTGGTGGGAGGAGAAGCGCCGCGGCGCGAAGGGACCGGCCGGCCGACCGGCGCAGGGAGGGGACCCCCCCGCCTAGTGCGCGGGGTGCTCCCGCAGGTAGTCCTCGACCATCCGCTCGTAGTCGGCGACGGCCGCGGCGTGCACGGCCGCCTGCCGCACCGCCGCCCCGCCCTCCATCCCCTTCGTGTAGGCGACGAAGTGCTTGCGCATGTCCCTGCAGGCCTTCGCCTCCCCGACGGCGGCCGCCAGGAGGCGCAGGTGGCGAAGCGCCGCCGCCAGCCGCTCGCGCGCGGGAGTCACCGGCAGCGGCCGCCCTTCGAGCAGCGCCCGGGTCTCGGCGAAGATGAACGGGTTTCCCAGGCAGCCCCTGGCGATCATCACCCCGTCGCAGCCCGTCCGGACCAGCATGTCGCGGCAGGCCTCGGGCGTGAAGAGGTCCCCCGATCCGAAAACAGTCACCGCGGGGGTGAGCGCCCTGCGCAGCTCGGCGATCTGCTCCCAGCGGGACGAGCCGGAGAACCCCTGCGCCCGGGTGCGCGGGTGCAGGGTCACGAGGGCGGCGCCCGCCGCGACGGCGGTCGCGGCGCACTCCAGGAAGTTGACAGACGAGGAATCCCACCCCGACCGCAGCTTGACCGACACGGGCAGGTCGGTCTCGGAGCGCATCGCGGCGACGATGGTGCCGATGAGAGCAGGGTCGCGCAGCAGCGCGGCGCCGCAGCCGGTCCGCAGCACCTTGGGCACCGAGCAGCCGCAGTTCAGGTCGATGACGAGGGGATCGAGAGGCGCGATCAGCCGCACCGCCGCGGCGGCCGACCGGGGGCTGGCGGCGAAGATCTGGAAGGCGACCTCTGTCTCATTCGGCGCCCTGTCCAGGAGGCGCATGGTCTTCCCGTTGCCGCGGGCGAGCGCCTCGGCCGAGACCATCTCCGTGAAGCAGAGGGGCGCGCCGGCATCGATGCAGACCGAACGGAACGGGGCGTCGGTGTAGCCCGCCATGGGAGCCAGGAGGATGTTGCCCGCCGCCGTGCGGGGGCCGATGCGGACGGGACGGTACAGCGGCCTACTCGGTGATGCCGAACAGCCGCAGGCTGTTGGCATACAGGACCTCAGTCAGCTCCTCGACCGGCATCTCCCGCGTCTCCGCGATGAACGCCGCCGTCTCGCTGATGAAGGAGGGCTTGTTCCTCTTGCCCCGGTGCGCCGCGGGGACCATGAAGGGCGCCTCGCTCTCGATCAGCATCCGCTCCAGGGGCATCTTCTTGGCCGTGTCCTGGAGGTTGCGCGCGTTGCGGTAGGTGACGTTGCCCGGCGAACGAGATGTACAGGTTGAGCTCCAGGGCCTTCCTCGCGTACTCGGAATCCTCGGAGTAGCAGTGCAGGACCCCGCCCCGGCGGGGAAGCCGCTCGCGGAGGATCTCCAGCACGTCGGAGCCCGCGTCGCGGTTGTGGATGATCACGGGCAGGCTCAGCTTCTCGGCCAGCTCGAGCTGCCGGATGAAAAGCTCGACCTGCGAGTCCCTGTCGCCGAACTTCCGATAATAATCGAGCCCGATTTCCCCGATGGCGACGACCCTCTCCTTGCGGACGCCGTCCTGGATCTTCGCCTCCCAGTCGTCGCCCGGCTGCACGACGGAGGAAGGGGAGATGCCGATGCTGTGGTAGATCTGGCCCTCCGTCTTCAGGTTTTCGTAGAGCTGGGAGAAGTCGACGAGGTTGTTGGAGACCGTCACGATGTGCGCCACGCCTTCCTGCCGGGCCTCCTGGACGATGATCAGCTGGTCAATGGGGTCCTCGGTAATGAGCCCGATGTGCGCGTGCGTGTCGAAGTATCGCATAAATCTCCATCTGGGAATGATTTCGAAAGAGTTCCAGCCCGTCTCTCGAATTTGAAAGAGGATAGCACGATGCGCCCGGCAAGTCAACATTTTTCGCTGCCGGGCATGGGTGTGGCGCTGCCGGCCCGGCCACCCGGCGGTTTCGCTGCCGGCGCAAAGCCGCCAATTGACAAACGAGGGGGGCTATGGTACGGTCGCGGGGAATATCTTATACTACCGAGTAGAGACAGCCGCAGGAGAAGGAACAGTCTTGCCCGTCGCTCAATATAAGAAGGTCGAGAAGGAGTTCGCAGACAGGATCGGGTCTTCGCTGCGGCGGCGCTGGGCGTCCGTCCTGTCGTTCTTCAAGTGGGTCATGCAGAAGGGGAAGCAGCGGTTCACCGTCATGCTCATCCCCCACTCCGAGAAGAAGATCTTCAACTTCCAGATCTCGTTCTTCACCATCGTCTTCCTGACCTTCACCCTCGGGGTCGTCCTCATCGGATTCATCCTGCTCGCGACGCACTTCACCAGCACGAACGAGAAGTATACCAAGGTGAGCGAGGAGCTGGCCGCAAACGAGTCGACCCTCGAGAACCTGAAGGACGAGATCTCGGGGATCCGCAAGGCGGGACGCAGCTTCAAGAGCCGCATGGACGGCGTCATGAAGATCCTGGGGAACCAGGACTACTTCGCCGCGGGCACCGGCGGCAGCCCGACCTCTTTCATGAGCCCCGAGGAGGCGGAGGCGGGCAGCCTGCGCGAGCTGAGCGAGCTGAAGGGCATGACCAGCCTCATGGAGAACTCCATCGAGCCGCTGGAGGAGATCCAGAACGTCCTGTCCACGTACAAGGACCTGCTCTCGGACACCCCGACCCTGTGGCCGCTGAAGAACGTGCGCGGGAACGTCACCACGCGCTACGGATGGACGCTGCACCCCTTCTCCCGCCAGGGATACCTGCACACGGGCGTGGACATCGCCTGGGGCCCCGGCGTGCCCATCGTCGCCACGGCCAACGGGGAGGTCGCACAGACCGGCTACAGCGACCAGATGGGCAACTATGTCACGCTGAAGCACAAGTACGGGTTCTTCACGAAGTACGGCCACCTCTCGGGCATCGCAGCGCGAAAGGGCATGAAGGTGAACCGCGGGGACACCATCGGGTACCTCGGCAGCACGGGCCTCTCGACGGGACCGCACCTGCACTACGAGGTGCGCCTGGGGGCGGACTACGTCGACCCCCAGAACTTCCTCTCGATAAAGCCCGACCTGACAGCCGTCAAGGTGAACGGAAGGAACGGCGAATGAGCGATACCCATATCTCCGACGATGCCTTCATCAACTCGATCATTGGCGAGGGCACGCGGTTCAAGGGCGAGTTCGACCTGAACGGCCTGCTGCGCATCGACGGGGACTTCTCCGGCACGATCCGCACGAAGGGCAAGGTCCTGGTGGGCCAGAACGGACGGGCCGAGTGCACCCTGCACGCGGGCACGGTGGTCATCGGCGGCGTGGTCCGCGGCGAGGTCTTCTCCACCGAGAAGGTCATCATTCTCTCCACGGGGCTGGTCCTGGGCAACGTCACCACCCCCCGGCTCATCGTGGAGGAGGGGGTCATCCTGAACGGCGCCTGCACCATCACCGCCCCGGCAAAGGCTCCCGACACCGGCGCGGCCGCGTCGCCGGGGGGCGAGGCGGCCGGGCAGGGCGGAGCGGGGCGCGCCCCGGCGAACGGGGGAAAGCCGCAGGCCGCGAAGCCCGACTGGACCGGCCCACAGCGGGCGGCCCAGGGAGAACCCCCGAGGGCTCCCGCCCCCGCCCAGGGCCAGAAACGATAGGGTGCCCGCCGCCCCATGGCGCGGATCGACTCTCTCGGCGAGGCCTCGCCCTGGCTGATCCCGGAAAAGAAAAAGGCGCAGAAGAAGGACAAGCTCCCGCCGCGGACGTTCGCGCGCATGGTGGAGGAGGCCGCGGAGGGCGAGCAGCTGTCGGGAGACCCCCGCGAGGGCGGCAGCCGCCGCGGCATCGAGGAGCTCCTCGATGGGGTGTTTTCCGCGGGTGACGCGCTGAAGTCCGCCCAGACGGTCGACACCATCCGCGAGTACCGGGGGAAGGTCCGCGCGTTCCTCGCGTACGTCGTGGACCACGTCCTCGCGCTGGAGCAGACGACCTCGGGGACGAACATCATGAAGCGCAAGCGCTTCACCCTCGTGAAGGTCATCGACGCGAAGCTGGACGAGCTTGCCGCATCCGTCCTGGCGGCGCAGAAGCAGCAGCTGGGCATCCTCGCCAGGGTCGACGAGATCAACGGGCTTCTCGTGGACCTCGTCTCCTGAGACAGGCTCGTGAAAGGCGATGGGCAGAGCATGAGTGAGAGCGACGACCAGGTCATTCCCGACGACGACGAGGTGCCGGAGGAGCAGACCGGACCAGCCCGAGAGGTTGGACCAGCCCGCCGAGCCGGTTCACACGGCGCCGGCCGGGCAGGCGCCCGCGATCTTCCGCGTGAAGATCCTGTACTCCAGCGCGACCGAGTTCTGCACATGCCCGCCGGGGCTCGACGCGGCGGTCGGGGGCCTGGTCGTGGTCCCTACGAAGTACGGCGACGAACTGGGCAGGATCATCGGCCGGGAGGAGGGGCAGGGAAACGGGGACCTGCGCACGATCCTGCGCATCGCCACCCCCGCCGACCTGTCGCGGGTGGAGGAGAACCGCCAGAAGGAAGAGCACGCGTACACCGTCTGCCGCGAGAAGATCGAGGCGCGCGGCCTGGACATGAAGCTCGTGGCCGCCCACTGCCTGCTGGACGAGCAGAAGATCCTCTTCTTCTTCACGGCGGAGAACAGGATCGACTTCCGCGAGCTGGTCAAGGACCTCGTGTCCATCTTCAAGACCCGCATCGAGCTGCGCCAGATCGGCGTGCGCGACGAGGCGCGCGTGGTCGGCGGGATGGGCATCTGCGGCAGGGCGCTGTGCTGCAACTCCATCACCGACAGGCTGCGGCCCGTGTCCATCAAGATGGCCAAGGAGCAGAACCTCACGTTGAACTCGATGAAGATTTCCGGCCCCTGCGGCCGGCTGCTCTGCTGCCTGTCCTACGAGTTCGACGTCTATCGCGAGGCCCGCCAGTCGCTGCCCCCGGTCGGCGCCCGTGTCTCCTTCGACGGGGAGGAGTTCCGCGTGACCGAGACGAACGTGCTCGCGCGCAGGGTCCGCTTCGAGGGGGAGGGGGGACGGGTGCTCGACGTGGGCTTCGAGGCGCTGTCCAGGAACCCCCGCACCCAGGCCTGGGAGGTCCGGGTGCGCGGCGGGGCGCCCGCCGCACCCGCGACCTGAGGGCCTCAGTCGGCCAGGGCTTCCCCGGCGAGGAGCCGGTCGAGCATGGCCTGCATGGCCTGCACCTGCGCGCGCGAGACGGCAAACTCCGTCACCCCCGCGACTGCCACCGCGTAGAAGTCCCTGTCTGAGGGAAGGTAGGCCGCCTCCACGCTGCGGGGGGCGCCCGCCGCGACGGCGCGCGCTGCCAGGACGAACCGGGTGCGCACTTCGGGGACTGCCCCGGCCGGCGCCGCCGCCTCCCCCTCGACCATGATCCCGATCAGCTGCCGATAGAAGCGGCGGAAGGAATCCTCGGGCACGAGCTTCCCGTCCGCCGTGAAGCTCTCGACCTGCGCCTCCTCCCCGCTTTGTCCGCCGTCCCCGCCTTCCGGGGCAGGCGGGGCAGGCGAGCGGGAGATGACCAGCGCGTGCGTTGCGCCTCCCGCCGTGATCTCGATCCTGTCCACGTCCGTGATGTCCGGGATGAGCACGAACTTCTCTGCAAGCGTGAATGCCGTGGTGTCCAGGAACGCGAGGCTGGCAGCGTCGACAGTGTAGACATTCGGTTTGCCGCCCACGCGAAAGTACCTCCTGCCGTTGCCCGCCTCCGCGCCGAACTGCAGCCGCAGCGTGTTCTCCTTGTCGCGCACGGCTGCCTCGGCCCACGGCCGGGCAAGCCCGTAGGCGGCAGGGTCCTTCGGGTTGTCGTCGACGAAGTCCGCGATGCCCACCGCGAGGATCGCCGACAGCAGGCCCCGAACCTTCTCCGCGTCCGCGCCGCGCGGGACCCGGTAGGGCCGCACGAGCCTGTAGAGGCTCCGGCTGTACGGTGGGCTGCCCGGCTGCCCGGGCGGCGTGCGGGTGATCTCGATCACGCTGCCGTCGGTCCGCCGGATCACGAGCGATGCGGCTTCCTCGGCGTTGATCGCTGGCGACAAGGTCCTGTCGCGGAGGTCGGCGAGCTTCCAGTGCAGGTGCTCGCCCACGACAGTCCAGACAGTGTACACGGCAGGGTTGCCCTGGACCTTGAGGTAGTACCCGTCCCGGGTGGGGGTGGGGTCGCCCAGGAGCAGCACGACGGAGGTGCCGTCAGAGAACACGCCCTCGGCCCTGGCCCGGGGAGGCGCGAGGCCGTACTGGGCGAGGTCGGTGGGACTCTCGTCGACCGCCCGCTCGGCAGTGAGCGACCAGAAGTGGTACGCAAGGTCCGCCGCCGCTCCGCTGTCGAGGGCGGCGCCCGGGGCCCCGACGACGCCCCAGCCGCCGTCCAGCCTCTCCATCTCCAGGGGTCCCTCCGTCCTTTCGCCCAGGCGCACCCTCACGAGGGACGGCTCCTCCCGTGTCCACAGCTCGATCCTGCTCCCGGCCGGGCCCGCGGCCGCCGGCTTCGGCCTCTGGAGGAACAGGGTGACGCCGATGGCGGCGGCCAGCACGACAGCCAGGGCGGCGAGCGCCCACCACCGCCTTTTCACAGGTGCCGCCTGCGGACCCACACGGCGAGGGCCCATCCCAGGAGGAGCAGGGGCATCAGGATGACGACCACCGCGGAGAAGATCCACCGCTGGGTCATGGTCATGTTGAGCGGGAAGCTGATCATGCTCTTGGCCCGGATGGTGAGGGTGTCCTTCTTCTCCCCCAGCCAGCCCATGCAATTGAGGAAGAAATCGGTGTTCCCGGGCGCCTGCGAGGAGATCTCGGGCACGAGGAACGACGAGCTGCCGACCACCACGATCCGCGTGTCGCGCCGCCCCCCGTCGCCGGGGTCCGTGACGGCGACAGCGAGCTGGAACGGCCCCAGCGGATCTCCCGGGTCCCGCCGCATCCGCACCTCCTCGCCGGACCCGAGCTTCGCGATGGAGATCTGCGTCGTGCTGAGCAGGGGCTCGATCTTGAGGGTACGCTTGCGCAGATCGAGCGTCCGGATGGGCCGAGCGAAGGGCATCAGGATGGGGTATTTTTTCGCCCGCAGGGGGTCGAGGATTTCGTGGCCCTCCTGCACGGGCACAAGGAACAGCGGGTTGCCGAAGGCGGCGTGGTTGGGGTCCGGCTCGACCACCATCCGGTTCTCCGCGGCGAGGCCGTAGGACTTCAGGAGTCCCGCGATGTTCCCCATCGCGTCGGCCCGGTCCTGCACGTCGAGGAGGAACAGGGCCCGCCCGCCGGCCGCGAGCCAGGCGCGCACCTTCTCCGCCTCCTGGGCGGGGAAGTCGCTGCGGGGCGAGAGCACGAGCAGGAGGTCGGCGTCGGCTGGCACGGCAGGCTCCGTGAGGAGGTTCAGCTCCTTCCTCTCGTAGTTCTCCCCGTCCACGGCCGAGGCAAGGCCGTACTCGGCGAGGCTCTTTTCACCGTGGCCCTGCACCGCGTAGGCGACGATGCCGCGCTCCGCGGTCACGTATTGCAGCGCCGAGGTCACCTTCTGCTCGACTGACAGTCCCGTGAGCCGGGGCTGCTCGCCGGACATCGAGTAGTTGTACATGTCCAGGGGGTCGATGACCCGGAAGCGCCCTGCCGCTGCGCTCCCGCGCGCCCCTGCCGCGGCCACCACGAGGCTTCCGTCGCGCAGGCCGCTGCCGGCCGTGTCGTAGCTCTTCGACCAGCCCGGGTTCCTCTCCGGGTCCACCGTGGCCAGCCTGATCCGCGGGCTGAGCCAGGGCGTAGCGGCGGAGGATCTCCCCGATCACGGGGTCCTCGCCGCCCCTGCGCGTGACCGAGGTGATCGTGATGTCAGTGGCAAGGCCGGCCGCGACCACCTTCGTCTCGTCGGAGAGGGAGAACATCCTGTTCTCCGTGAGATCCAGCCGCGCGGGGATCTCGGCCGCCAGGACGTTGACGGCGACCGCGACGGCGGCGACGGCCAGCGCCGCGAGCGCGGTCCAGCCGCCATGGCGGAGCTTCGTCCCACTGGGAGATCGGAACAGGTTCGGTGTCTTCACGCGCGTGTCTCCCCTACATCCATCGCCGCCGGTCCACCATCCGCGCGGAGAGGAACACGAACACCGCGCAGAAGGACAGGTAATACACCACGGGGCCCAGGCCGAGGATGCCCAGGGAGAAGTCGCCGTAGCGCTTCAGGAGCGAGAACCACGTGATCACCTTGCCGATCAGGCCCTCGAAGATGCCGCGGGCGAACAGGAACAGAAGCGCGACGGCGGCGGCAGAGGCCGCCCCCGCGCCGATCGTCGCGGCGGGGCTGCGCGTCGCGAAGAACACCAGGGCGGTGAGCGCGGCCGCGGCGAGCAGCAGGAACACGAGGCCGCTCCCCGCGCTGGAGGGAACGCTCCCCGTGATCGCGTCGAGGACCCAGATCAGGAGGTTCGCCGCCCAGCTCAGCAGGGCCGCGACCAGCTGGCTGTCGGTGAGCGACGAGAAGAAGAGGCCCACCGCGATGAAGCTCGCCCCCAGGAGGAAGAACCCGACGTACCCCCCGACGATCTCGGCCCACGCCAGGCCGCCCAGGGCGAAAAAGCTCATGATGACGGGGTACACCAGTGTCGCCGTCAGCGTGAGGAAGAACACCGCCGCCGCCGCGAGGTACTTGCCCAGGATGATGGACCCCACGCCGACGGGGCTCGTGAGCAGGAGCTGGTCGGTCTTCTGCCGCATGTCCTCGCTCAGGAGGCGCATTGTCAGCATGGGCACGAGGAACAGGAACAGGAACGTGAGCGAGCTCAGCAGCTGCACGTAGCGGGACGAACCCGGGTTCAGCAGGTAGATCATGGCGAAGAGGATCCCCGCCACGAGCAGGAACAGGCCCATGAACACAGGGCCGATGGGGGTGGCGAAGTACGCCTTCAGTTCCCGACGGAAGATTGCGAGCATGTGTCAGCCCTCCTTCCTTTCGCCCGTGATCAGCCGAAGGAAGATCTCCTCGAGGGAGAGGTCCAGCTTCCTCAGTCCCAGGAGGGCGACCCGGGCGTCGGCGAGCGCCGCGGACACCGCGGCGCGCACATCGGCCCCCTCCTCGGCTTCCACGATCACGTCTGCCGTGCCCGGCTCCCGCTCCCCGTCCGCCTCCGCAGAGAGGACGCGAGGGACCCGCCCGAGAACCGCGAGGGCAGACTCGACAGGGCCGACGATCCTCAGGCCGAGCCTGTTCTTCGCCGCGAAGTCGCGCGAGAGGTTCTCCGGGGTGCCGCTGGCCGCGATGCGGCCCTTGTTGATGATGAGCACCCTGTCGCACACCGCCTGCACCTCCGGCAGGATGTGCGAGCTGAGGATGACCGTGTGCTCCCGCCCCAGCCCCCGGATGAGGGTGCGGGTCTCGATGATCTGCCGGGGGTCCAGCCCGATGGTCGGTTCGTCCAGGATGAGCACGGGAGGGCTCCCCACGAGCGCCTGCGCGATGCCGACCCGCTGCCTGTAGCCCTTCGAAAGGTTCTTGAGAAGGCGCTTTCGCACCTCGCCGATCCGCAGCATGTCCATGGACCTGTCCACGCTCGCCCGCCGTCGGTCCCGGGGCACCCGCTTGATCTCGGCAACGAAGCCGAGGAAGTCCTCGACGGTCATGTCGAGGTACAGGGGAGGCTGCTCCGGCATGTAGCCGATGCACGCGCGGGCAGCCGACGGCTCCTCCAGCACGTCGTGGCCGTCCACGCGCACCGTGCCCTCCGTGGCGGAGAGGTACCCGGTGATGATGTTCATGGTCGTGGACTTCCCCGCGCCGTTGGGACCGAGGAAACCGAGGATCTCCCCGCGGTTGACCGTGAAGGAGAGCCCGTCCACGGCGGTCCGCTGGCCGTACCTCTTCGTCACCTTCTCGACCTGTATCAAGGCGGTCTCCTTTCTCCCGGGACGGGATGAGCGACGAGTGCCGGTTCGTATTCTGGGTGCCCGTACCATACCACGAAAACCCGACGATGGGGAGCGCCCCGGTCTGCCAATGTCCGGCTCCCTGTCAGCAGCCCTCCGCAAGCGCACCGAGCTCGCACAGGTCGCGGATCACCATGGTCGGTCGGGGGTCCCCGAGCTCCCACTCCGCCCCTCCGGGGGAGTACCAGCAGGCGTCGATCCCCGCGACCAGCGCGCCGCGCACGTCGGTGGAGGGGTTGTCGCCCACGCACAGCACCTCAGAGGGCTGCAGCCCCAGCTCACCCGCGGCACGGCGGAAGAAGCCGGGGTCCGGCTTCGAAAAGCCGACTTCCTCGGAGATGAGAAGGGCCTTGAAAAGGCCGGTGATGCCCGCCCTGTCCAGCCTGCCGCGCTGCACCAGGGAGAGACCGTTGGTGACCAGGCACAAGGGTGCCCGGGAGGCCAGCAGCTCGAGGGTTTCGCGCGCGTGCGGCAGCATGTAGGCCTTGCCGGCCAGGCGCTCCAGGTATTGTCGGGACATCTGCACGGGGTCCCCCGTCGCCCCGAGCCGGGCGAGAAGGTCCCGAAAGCGTCCTGGCTTCAGCTCCTCGAGGCTCACCGCGCCAAGCTCGAAGCGCCTCCAGTACCCGTTGTTGATGGCCCGGTAGGCAGCCAGGGCAGCCTCCTGGTCCGCCCCCGGCAGGAACTCCTGGAACGTCTCGGCCAGGGCTTCCAGCTCCCCCCTGTCGTAGTCGAAGAAGGTGTTGTCAGCGTCGAAAAGAAAGCCCCGATAGGTCTTCATCGGGTGCCCATGATGGGGAAAAAGCGGCAGGGAGGCAAGGGCAGGTCGGGCAGGCACTATCGCGGATCGCGTGGGAGCACTTGACTTTTTTGTGCCGTTTCGTAAATTCAAGCATCTTTCAGCCTCTCATTGTAGAGAAGCGCTCACATACTCACGGAAAGGGGGTGTAAAATCATGGCCGAGGTGATCAGCAAGAACGCGAGGGTCGGGGGAGTCGTCACGCAGAAGTTCTTCTGCAGCTGCGGCGGCGAGGTGAAGATGAAGCTGGTGTTCAAGACCGGCAAGCTTCGCAACGTTGCCGAGTGCGAGAAGTGTCACCGCAGCGAGCGGAAGCCCAGCGACTTCAAGGGCTGAGCGCGCCTGTCCACGACCCATCCCAGCGGGATGGGTTTTTTTTTACTTTTCGCCTTCCGCGCCCAGGGCGCGAAACACCCTGGCGGCGAACACGATGGCGGCGACGGTGAGGGCCACGAACGGCAGGGTGAACACCCCTGCCTGCCCCGCCGTGATCGCACCGGATGCCAGCTGCAGCACTCCGCCCACCGCGAGGTTCGGCCCCATCATGGAGGCGAACACGAGCAGCACCGGCGCGAGCAGGGACCCCAGCGGCTGCCGGCGCAGGAGCAGGGCGCCGGCAGCGATGAACGCGGGGCCGACGATCGCCGCATCCAGAGCGCCGGTCACGAAGGTCGTATAGTAGACGGCCTCCGCGGCAACCGTGCCCGCGACCAGGGCCGGGGCGATGCTCAAGGCCACCCACAGCAGCGTCAGGATGCCCCCGCACACGACCAGGAAGATTCCCGCGCTCCGCGCTCGCCGCCCGGCCGAGAGCCGGGCGGCGAGCGCACCCGCGTCGAATGAGCCCAGCGCGGCGAGCAGGCCGAAGAAGCTCGACGAGAGAATCCCCAGGTACACGATGAAGAGGCTGTTGTACGAGGCACCGAACGACATCGAGGCGTAGGTGTACGCCAGGAAGGCGAGGATTCCCGCGAGGAAGAGCCCCGCGCGCCGCGATCCCCGGCTGTGGAAGACAATGGACACGGCGAGAAGCGGGACGGCAAGGAAGAGGGTGACGATGTCGGCCCCGCGGAAGCCCAGTGCACCGATCGGCGTGTCGAACCGGTACAGTCCCTTTCCCTGGATGGCGACGATCGGGCCGTGCACGGTGACGAACTCGAAGGGCGCACCGTCCCCCGGCCAGAACAGGCCCGCCCCTGCCGCACACGCCGCGAGCAACGCCGCGGCCCCCGCGAGCCAGGGAACCGACCGTGACGCTTTCATGCCGGCCTCCTCTCCGCCATCCTCCCCCGGGTGAGCCCGCGGCCGCGCAGGGGGCTCAGCCCCCGGCGCGCCAGGCGAGGACCTGGTCCGAGAGCTCCTGGTGGATCGTGGCGAGGAGCCCCATGATCTCGCGCTTGCCCTTCGGCGCAGGGTAGAGGGTGAGCGGCTTCACGCGAAGCCGGGCGCCACGGCTGTGCGCAAGCAGGCTGTGGATGCGCGAGATCTTCCACCCCCCGTCCACCGCCACCGAGAGCACCGGAAGCTGCACCCGCTCGAGGATGATTCGCACGGCCCCTGCCTGGAAGTCCTTGACGAATCCCGTCTTCGACCGCGTGCCTTCGGGGAACACCACGGGGCAGATGCCGGTGCGCGTCAGCTCGGCAAAGCGCACCAGCTCCTCGTGACCCGCGCGGTAGTCGCTGGTGCGGGAGATCAGCGCGTGCGCCTTGCGCAGCGCGAGGGAGATGTACGGCAGTCCCCTGCCCAGCTCCTTCTTGGCCACGAAGCGAAGCCCGTGGCGCGGAAAGCAGGCCATGAGAGCCGGGATGTCGATCAGGCTCTGGTGATTGCTGACCATGAGAAACACCGGGGGCAGGGGCGGTCCCGCCCACGGCTCCCGCTCCAGGCGCACGCCGGCGACCATCCGCGCGCAGCGGAAGAGGCCGCGCGAGATGACGGGCGATGTCCTCGTGACGTGCGCGGAGAGCTCCCGGGGGCGGACAAGAGCGACGAGGCGCAGGATGATTCCCCCGCGGATGAAGATGAAGAGCGCGCACAACAGCGCCAGCGCCGCACCCACGATCAGCGTCCCCGCATGCGGGAGATGCTCTTCCCGACCTCGCGGATGAAACGGGGATCGGTCCCGCAGCAGCCCCCGATCACGTCGACCCCGGTCTCGACAAGGGCCGGCACGTACGATGCGTACTGCTCGGGGGTGAGCGGAAAGGTGACCTTTCCCCCCACGATGTGCGGGACCCCCGCGTTCGCCTTTATCCAGACCGGGAGCCTTGTGAGGGAGCGCAGGATCGGGGCCAGGGGGACGTAGTCCTCGATCCCGGTTCCGCAGTTGGCGCCGATCAGCGCGGCCCCCGCGGCCTCGGCCTTGCGGATGCAGGCCTCGGGCGTGTTGCCCATCATCGTGCGGTAGCCCTTCGGGGTCCTGTTGTAGGTCATGCTTGCCACGACGGGAACCCCCGCGGCGTCGCGCGCAGCCTGGACGGCCACCTCCATCTCCTCCGCGTCGATCATCGACTCGACAACGATCCAGTCCACGCCGCCGTCGCGCAGGGCCCGGGCCTGCTCGGTGAACGCTTCCGCCAGCTCGTCGCGGCTCACCTCGCCCAGTGTCAGCATGCGGCCGGTGGGGCCGATGTCTCCCGCCACCACGGCCTCTCCTCCCGCGGCCTCGCGGGCGAGCTCCGCCCCGCGCACGTTGATCTGGCGCGCCCGGTCGGCCAGCCCGTGCACCCCCAGGCGGAGCCGGCTCGCCCCGAAGGTGTTTGTGAGGATGATCTCCGCCCCCGCTTCCCTGTACT
The DNA here is from genome assembly GCA_963733835.1 of uncultured Spirochaetota bacterium. Taxonomy (GTDB): domain Bacteria; phylum Spirochaetota; class Spirochaetia; order SZUA-6; family Fen-1364; genus CAVTER01. The sequence goes on along the minus strand of CAVTER010000015.1, from coordinate 927,762 downwards.
CACGGGTGATCTCCCGCACGATCTCGGGGTGCGTGAGGTTCCACTCATCGGGCGGCGAGCCCTGCATGAGGCCGCGCTTGAAGAACTCCGTTCCCCAGGCGCCGTCTGCCAGCAGCACCTCGCCCTTCGCCCACGCTTTCCCCCGTAGTGTGATCACGGCCTATTGTAGCCGGGGACCGCCGCCGTGACCAGCACCGCCGTCGAGGACCCCGGCGACAAGGCCGGGCAGGTCCCCGGGCAGCAGGACGGGGATGCCGGCAGCCCGGGCAGGCTCCTCGCTTGCCACGTACCCCCAGGAGGCGAGGTAGACCGCCACCCGCGGGTAGGGGTTGCGCAGCAGGTGGTCCACCTGGTCATCGACGAAGACGGCGCGCGCGAAAGCGCCCTCCACCCGCAGCCCCTCCACGAAGGGCAGCTTGCGCTTCTCCCCCGAGTAGAGGACCTGAGCGGCAGGCACGGCGATGCCCGCGTGGCCGAGGATGTCGTGGATGTACTGCGGTCTCTTCGTGGAAAGGATGTACAGGGGCCTCCCCACGGACGCCTGGAGTGTCGCGCGGGCCTGCGGGTAGATCCGGTTCATTGCGAGCCACGCGTCCCTGTCCCGCGCCATGAGGGCGCTGCGGCTGCTGTAGAACAGCTCGTGGAAGCGCGCCATCTCCTGCCGTCCCGCCATCCGCATCTGCTCGTCGAACTGCCCCTGGTCGCCGACCTCGATGCCCCTGTCGATGAGCTGCTGGATCAGGACGTAGTCCTCCCCCGAGCGGATGAAGACGCGCAGGCGGGCGAAGCTGTCGCGGCGGGCAGCCGGGCCGCCCGCGGGGGCAGCCTTTCCCTGCAGGTCATAGTAGGCGTGAAAGGAGGCGACCAGGCACTCGTCGATGGAGTCGCAGATGACCCCGTCGAAGTCGAGAACCGCGATCCCGGGGCTGCTCATGCGGACCCTCCCGTCTGCGCGCAAGGCACACCCAGCGCCACGAGGTGCCTGTCCAGGTGCAGCCCCAGCGAGGTCCAGTAGGCCGGGAGGTTCGCACCAAGGACCCCGAAGAAGGCCGTGCGAACGGCCTGCACGCCCAGCAGCTCGCCGTAGGCGATGTGCAGCACGCGGCGGGCATCGGCGTCGTCGAGGAGCCCGCAGCAGCTTCCGTCGGCAAGGTCCTCCGCCGCGGGCAGCGAGGCCAGGTCGGGGGTGACGTGGTAAAGCGTGCGGGCTTGCCCGTGGCGCTGCAGCGCCAGACCGTACATCTGGCGGAAGAGGGGGGGGGCGACCGCGGCAATCACCCGCAGCGCCTCCAGCCAGCTTGTCCCCGCGGTCTTGAGGTGGAACGCGCCGCGCGAAAGCTCGCCGAATGGCCGGGAAGACCGAGAACTTGTCGCTTCCCGAGTGCACCGAGATCCGGTGGCCGAGGCTGCGGGCGACGGCCGCGTGCAGGGCAAAGGCCGCGCGGAACTGCTGCACGTCGCCGATGTAGTCTATCCCCTTCTGGAACTCCCCGGGAAACCGCGGCGCGAGGGAGGAGACGATGGCGCCCTGTCTTTTTGCCTCCATGGCCGCGAAGAGGTGCGCCTGGGGTGTCGTGGCCGTTTCGGTTTCGTCGATTGAGAGCTCGAAGTCGAAGCCTGCCGGGCCGGCAGCCCCGGCAGCGGCCCGGTACAGTCGCACGGCGTGATCGACGGCCTCCCTGTAGACGAGCACCGTCTTCTTGAACGTGATTTCCGGGAAGCGGACGACCTTGCCTCCCTCCAGCGGAAACGAACGGGACAGGTAGATCCTCTCGACCTCCGCGCGGTACGAGGCGTCGAGGGCGGCGTACGCCGCCCGCACCTCGGAGGCCGGCCGCCCCGCGTGCCGTGCCCGGATGTGGTCGGACACGTCGGCCGTGATCATCGTGAACCCTGCCGCGAATGCCCTGCGCACCCACTCCTCGCTCTTCAGGTGGTCGGCGTCGGCGCCCCAGGGCGCGCGCAGGCCCTCCTGGAACACGGTCCATGTCGAGGCGTCGAGCACGTCCTGGAAGGTGCGGCCTGTGAGGGTGAGCTCCCGCACGGACTGCTGCGCGAGCACGGGCAGGACGGCGTACCGCCGCAGGGCCCTGACATGGCCGGGGCCGGCTGCACCCAGCCTGTCGCCAACACCGAAAGTGACGGGGGGACCCGCGGCCCCCGCTGCCCGACCCGCCAGCGGGGAGGGAGCTGTGAAGGGGAGCAGCGTCCGCAGACGCCCCGCGTTGGCAGGGCTGAGCGGGCATAGCCACAGCGATCGGCTCGCTGAGCGGAACTCCTCCGCGGACTCGAAGCCGGCGGCCGCCCCGGGCAGGCCCGAGACTCCCAGCAGCCGCTCTCCCCCGATGACGATCATGGCCAGGTCGATGCCGTCCGCCTCGACGGCAGAGCGGGTCTCGACAGACACGCGCATCCCCGGGCGCGCCCGGCTCAGCTCCTCGAGCAGATCACGGGCAATCACGGCCTGCCGCCCTCCCTTTCGCTCTCCAGCCTGTGGAGGATCTCCCCCGCGTGCGGCACCACGAGCACACCCTCCTGCTCCCTGCCCGCCCAGGCAGTCGGGTCGATGGTCGAGGGATCCATGTACCCGAGGTTGACCTGCCCGGCAGACCCGCTCGGGGATGCCCGTCGCGAGGACGACCTCGATCCGCGGCCTCTCGATGCCGCCGGCGAATGTTCCCACGCCACGGACGTGCGTGGAGTGCGCCAGCACGCCGCGCGGGATGCCCGCGAAGGTGTCCATGCGGGAGAGGAAGTAGTCCCGCACGTGGTAGCCGACCCGGTCGGATCTGGTCGCCCCAGGTGCGCGAAATCTCCATGACATGCGGCGCATGGATGATGAGCTTGCCCCCGTCGGCCACCACGGGCTCCAGCTTGTACATCACCTTGGCGGCAGTCCACAGCTCGTCGTACATGCGGGGCGCGAGGCCCAGCACGGTGGGGAAGGGCTTGTCCCTGTAGACAACGTGGACACGGGCCGAGAGCGCGGCGGCACGGGCCCACGCCTCTCGCGGCTCGCCGACGAACAGGCCCGCGAGGCCGCCGTCCGGGTGCACGACCATGGCGATGCAGTGCCGGTCCACGGGGACCATCGCGGCAGCGTCCTCGAGGATCGCCCGCACGGGGTTGTCCCTGGTGCCGATGGTCTTCCAGACCGTGTGCACGGCGCCCAGCCAGTGGAAGAAGTGCAGGAAGTCCCCTCCCGAGATGCCCGGGAACAGGTACTTGTGGCCTCCAGAGAACCCCGCCACCTCGTGCGGGAACACCGGCCCGAGGATGAGGAGCAGGTCGTACTCGAAGACGGCCCGGTTGATGTCCACATCCACGCTCTCGCGGAAGAGGCCCCCCGTGACCTCCTCGACCCGCGATGCGTCGATGCGGCCGAGGCGCCGCAGGGTGCCTTCCAGGTCCCAGCGGTGGTTCAGGAACCGCGCGTCGCCGAAGGCCGCCTCCCGGTCTCCCGGACCGATCCCGTACAGGGCGTCGATGGCGGCGTCGCTCATGGGCTGGTGCGTGCCGAGGGCGACCATGAAATCCAGCCGCGCCGCCCAGGGCGAGACGATGCGCGACACCGCCCGGACCATGAAGGCAAGCGGGCAGGTGCGCGTCGCGTCGGGGGTCAGGACGAGCACCCGCCTGCCCTCGACCAGCCGGCGCGGGATGCCTGCCTCGAGGCTGGCAAGGATCTCCTCCTCGGACAGGGTGTGCCGGGGCTGCTGCTCTCCGCCCGCGATCGTCGGCCGCATGGGGAGAAGATACCGAAAAGGGTCGGGTGCAGGAAGTCGCCGGTGACGCGCTGCCGGCTTTCCGCGGCGCACCGGGGTTGCATCCCGCGGCCGCCGGCATGTACCCTGCGTGCATGAGCCGGCAGCAGATCCTGACACTTGTCCTTTTCGGCGTGTGCTACGTGTACCTCTGCGTGGGAAGGAAGTGGAAAGCGCCCGTGGTGTGGGTGTTCGTGGTCGCCTTCGTGGCGTTGGGCCTCATCCCCATCCGCTCCGCGCTCGCCTCGATCAACCTGAACGTCCTGGGGACCTTCGCCGGGACGTTCGTCGTGGCGCACATGTTCGCAGAGTCGGGAGTGCCCCTGCTGCTCGCCCGGGGCATCGTCGCGCGTGCGCGCCACGAGGGTGCGGCCGTCATCCTCGTGTGCCTCCTCGGGGGATTCGTTTCGGCGTGGGTCGACAACGTGGCCACCATCCTCATTGTCGCCCCGGTCGCCTTCACCATGGCCGAGCATCTCGAGGTGGACCCTGCGCCGTTCCTGATCGGGCTCACGCTGTCCACCAACCTGCAGGGCTCCGCGACGCTGATCGGGGACGCCCCCTCCATGATCCTGGCCGGGTACTCCGGCATGACATTCAACGACTTCTTCTGGATGCAGGGCAGGCCGGGCCTCTTCTTCGCGGTGCAGGCCGGGGCGGCCGCGTCGGTGATCATCCTCGCCGCCCTGTTCCGTCGCTACCGGGACAGGCCCGAGCCGCTGCCGCGGGCGCGGGTCACGAGCTGGGTGCCCGCAGGGCTGCTCCTGGGCATCATCGTGGTGCTCGCGGCGCTCAACATCGCGGGGGTGACGTTCGAGTACAAGGCAGGGGCGACGTGCGTGGCCGCGGCGGCGGTTGGCCTCGCCTGGTTCTACACCCGGAAGATCCGCCACGCCGGCCTCTGCGAGGCGGCGCGCCACCTGGGCCGAAAGGCCGGGGGTTTCGACTGGAATACCCTGTTCCTTCTGGCGGGGCTCTTCGTGGTGATCGGCACGCTGAGCGAGGTCGGCCTGATAGACACCATCGCGGGAGCCGTGCGCTCCGTGACGGGGGGCAGGTTCCTGCCCGCGTTCCTGGCCATCGTGGGGATCTCCGTTGTCCTTTCCGGCTTCATCGACAACATCCCCTACGTGACCGCCCTCGTGCCCGTGGTCCTGTCGCTGGGGAAGAGCATGGGGAGCAGCCCCCGGGAGGTCTCGCTGCTCCTGTTCGGGCTGCTCATCGGCGCCACCGTGGGCGGGAACATCACGCCGATCGGGGCGTCTGCGAACGTCGTGGCCCTGCGCATGCTCGAACACAGGGGGCACAGGGTCGGCTTCGGGCGGTTCATGAAGATCGGCGTGCCCTTCACGCTGGTCGCCGTCGCCGCCTCCGTGGGTTTCCTCCTCGTGTTCTGGAAGCTGATTCCCTGATCCGCTATAGTGCCGAAATGGCCAAGCCATTCTTCCAGAGCTTCCTGTCCCGGGCCGACGGGTCCGGCCGCACTGCCTGCGCGTGCGGGCAGGCACACATGCTGGGGACGCGCACGATCCTCGTCTCTGATGACGCGCTCGCGCAGTCGGCCCGGGTGCTCGAGCAGGGCAGGGGAGGTTCCCTCACCCTGTGGGTCCTGAGCGACTCCAACACCGAAGCCGCTGCAGGGGAACGCTGGAAGTCCGGCCTGCGCGCGGGGCGGATCGTCTCGCGGGTGCTGCCGGGCTCGCCCCGCGTGGTGCCGACCATCGAGCTGGTCCAGGAGCTGGACAGGGAGGTGAGCGCGCTGGCGCCCGGCCTGCTCGCCGGGGTCGGAAGCGGCGTGATCAGCGACCTCGTCAAGCGCGTTTCCCTCGACACCGGCATCCCGAACTGGTGCGTGGGCACCGCTGCCTCAGTGGACGCCTATACATCGGCGACCTCCGCCATCCGCGTGGGTGGATTCCACAATGCAATCCCGGCCGCCGTGTCTGAGACCGTGGTGTGCGACCTCGGTGTGATCGCCGCCGCGCCGCGGCGGATGTTCCTCGCCGGCCTGGGGGACCTGCTCGCCAAGTACATCGCGTTCCTGGACTGGAACCTGTCGCGCATCGTGACGGGCGAGCAGTACTGCGCGGTCATGGCCGAGGCGGGGCTGGGTTCGGCGCGCGCCGCGCTGCGGATAGCCCGACCGGCGTCAGCGGGACCGCTTGCGCCATCGATGACGCCCGCCTCCGTGCAGACCCTCGTCGACGCGGCCCTGACCTCGGGCCTCGCAATGCAGAGCCTCGGCAACTCGCGCTCTGCCGCGTCGGCCGAGCACACGATCGCCCATTTCTGGGAGACGGCCGGGGCGGTCGGAAACGAGGAGCACGACCTGCACGGGATCCTGGCGGGAGCGGCGAGCGGGCTCGTGCTCGCGGGCTACCAGCGGTTCTACCGGGGCCGGGGCCTTGCCGTCCCGGAAAGGGAGTCGCGGCTGGCCGAGCTGGACAGGGAGAAGCCGTGGCTGGACACCCTCGAGCCGGGCCTCGTTCCCTACCTCACCAAGATCCGCCAGGAAATGGGCCTGAAGCCGTACGACCGGCGCGTTCTCGGCGCCCGGCTGGACGCGTTCGCCGCGGCGAAGGAGGCGATCGGGTCACTCGCCCTGCCGCTGCTCGATGAGCTGGCCGCGGCGGTAGAGACCCTGCGCACCCTGGGCTTTCCATTCTCGCCCCGGGAGCTGGGGATTTCTCGCCAGATGTGCATGCTCCCCAGCCGCAGCGTGCGCCTGCTGCGCTCTCGCTACTCGACCTTCGACCTGGGGTGGGAGCTGGGAACCGGGGAGGAGATCGTCGGAGCGATCGAGGACGCGCTGGGGAGCTGAGGCCGGCGGGGATCCTGTCTGGCTTGAACCGCAGCGGTGCAGGATGGACTTCCGATAATCGGCGCTTCCGCGGAAACGGGTGCACGTTCCCCCCCCAGCTGACGCGCTGCCGGAGAGCGGTGGGCCGCAGCATCGGCGTCTCACCCCCTGCGAGCAGGAGGTTCCCTGCCACCCCCCGACCCCGCAATGGGCGATCGCTCAGGGGGGTTGGCCCGCGGGAAGTTCAAGAGGGTCCTATATGCTGAAGTCGTGCTGGGGATCCAGGGACGTGAGGTAGCTCTTTCCGTTCTTCTCGCAGATGTCCTGCAGGGAGATTGACGAGAGGTATCCTTCCATTGCCTTCTGCAGGCCGGTCCAGATGTCGTGCGCGGCGCAGGGCTCGGGCCTGTCGCAGAGTGCCTGGCGGCGCAGCGTGCACGGGGTAAGCCCGCGCATCTCGCCCACCGCCTCCAGGATGTCCTTGACCGTGATCTCCGAGGCCGGCCTGTTCAGGACGAACCCGCCGCCAGGTCCGCGCACGGAGCGAATGATCCCGCCCTTCTTGAGCTTGAAGAAGATCTGCTCGAGGAACTCTGAGGACACGTCCTCCCCCCCGGCGATCGAGCTGATGGAAACGGGGCGGTTGTGCCTGGCCATCGCCAGGTTGACGACGGCCCGAAGGCCATAGCGCCCCTTCGTGGTGATTCTCATTCGGTGCGTGCTCCGTTGAAGAAATATTACTGTTTATGTAATATATGATCAACAGGTTCGCGATGCAATTCAGGCACCGGTGTCTCCTCCTCCGCGCTCTTCTCCTCCTTGCCGCCTTCCCCCTGGCGGGTGCCGGGCCGGCGGTGTTGAGAAACGGCCCGGTCACTGTTCAGATCGTGACCTCGGTCGCCTCGGTTCGGCCCGGCATGCCCTTCGAGGCGGGGGTCAGGCTCACGATGGACCCGGGCTGGCACACCTACTGGAAGAACCCCGGAGACGCGGGCCTTGCCACAACGGTGGAGTGGAGCCTCCCGGAAGGCTATTCCGCGGGGCCCCTGCGGTGGCCGCTGCCCCGCCCGTTCCGGGAGCAGGACTTCACGACCTACGGGTACGAGGGCGATGTGCTTCTCGTTGCCGAGATCACACCGCCGCAGTCGCTCCCGGGCGGCGCACCGGTGCTGGCTGCGCGTGTCACCTGGCTTGCGTGCAGGGTGGAGTGCGTTCCCGGCTCCGTCGAGGTCTCCCTCGATCTTTCCCCGGCGCACGGCGGGACGCCGGCCGACCAGCGGACGCGTGCTGCTTTCCAGGCAGCACGGGATCAGGTGCCAGTGGTGGACCCCTCCACTGCGTTCAGCGCCTCCACGGACGGCGGGGCCCTCGTGCTGCGGGCAGCGGGCCTCGCGGGGCAGCCCGGCAGCGTCTCCTTTTTCCCCGACGCGACCGGGGTGATCAACATTTCCGCGCCCCAGGATGCCGCCGTGCGGGGCGGGGACCTCCTGCTGCGCCTGGCACGGCCCCTTGACGCCGGGCAGCTGCCGAGCAGGTTGCAGGGCGTCCTCGCTGTCGGGACCGGTGCGGACATCCGCGCGCTCCTGGTCGACGTGCCGATCGCGCAGGAAGACGCCGTCCGGCCCGCAGCCGGCGGCGTGAGCCTCGCCGGGCTGCTGGCCGCGCTGGCGCTGGCTTTTCTCGGCGGGATTCTCCTCAACCTCATGCCGTGCGTGCTGCCGGTCCTCTCGCTGAAAGTGCTGGGCCTCGTGCGCCACGCGCAGGGGGACAGGCGCGCGGCCGTCGCGCACGGCCTGGTGTTCACCGCCGGGGTGCTGGTGTCGTTCTGGGTCATCGCAGGGCTGCTGATCGCCCTCCGCGCGGGCGGCCAGCTCCTCGGCTGGGGCTTCCAGTTCCAGAGTCCCGGCATCGTGACGGCCGCGGCGCTGCTCTTCTTCATCGTGGGCCTCAACCTCTTCGGCGTGTTCGAGATCGGGGCAGGGGCGGCCGCGGCAGGCGCCCGGCTCTCGGGAAGGCAGGGATGGGCCGGCTCCTTCCTGGGGGGGCTGCTGGCAACGGCGGTGGCAACGCCCTGCACGGCGCCTTTCATGGGCAGCGCCCTCGGGTACGCGCTCACGCTGCCACCGTTCGCGTCACTGGCAGTGTTCACGGCCCTCGGCCTCGGCATGGCGGCGCCCTACCTCGTGCTCTCGGCCCTGCCAGGCCTCGTGCGGCACATTCCCCGTCCGGGCCGCTGGATGGAGACTCTCAAGCAGGTCATGGGCTTCCCCATGATGGCCGCGGCAGTGTGGATGGCATCTGTTCTCCTCGCGCTCTCCGGGCCGGGCCCCCTGGTGTTCCTCCTGGGCGCGCTCGTGGCGAGCGGGGTCGGGGCGTGGGTCTGGGGCAGGTGGGGGGGCGTGGACAAGGGGCGCGGCACCCGCGTCGCCGCCGGTATCATCGCCCTTGCCCTGGTGGCATCCAGCGCCGTTCTGGCTGTACGGACATCCGCAGGCGCGGCGCCCTCCGTCCCTCCCGCCGCGGCTGCGGGGACGGGGTCGGCCGCCGCGAAGGACCAGGAGGGCTGGGAGCCCTGGAGCGCGGCCAGGGTGGAGGATCTCCGTCGGCAGGGTCGGCCGGTGTTCATCGATTTTTCCGCGCGGTGGTGCCTGACCTGCCAGGTGAACGAACGGGTCGCCCTTTCGCGCCCGCAGGTGCGGCAGGCGTTCCGCGACAGGGACGTGGCCCTGCTGAAGGCCGACTGGACGGACAGGAGCGAGGCGATCGCCTCGGCCCTGTCCGTGTATGGCAGGGCAGGGGTCCCGCTGTACGTCCTGTACGGTCCCGGAAAGTCCGAGCCGGTGCTCCTGCCGGAGGTCCTGACGCCCGGCATCGTCCTGTCGGCCCTGGAGAAGCTTTCGGCGCGTTGACCGTCCGCGTCCCCGTCACTATACTGACTCATCCTTTTCCAGGAGGCACTCACCGTGAGCGTTCGCGTGCGCTACGCGCCGTCCCCGACGGGCTTTCAGCACATCGGGGGGGTGCGGACGGCGCTGTACAACTATCTGTTCGCCCGGTCCCGCGGGGGCACTTTCATCCTCCGCATCGAGGACACGGACAGGGAACGCTACGTGCCCGAGGCCCTGCAGGACGTCTATGACACCTTTGCGTGGCTCGGCTTCCACTGGGACGAAGGCCCCGACGTGGGAGGGCCGAAGGGTCCGTACTTCCAGTCCGAGCGCCTGGCCCTGTACCACGAGCATGCCGAAAGGCTCCTCGCGACAGGGGCGGCCTACAGGTGCTGGTGCACCTCCGAGCGGCTGGAGAAGCTGCGCGCGGAGCAGGCCGCGCAGAAGACCGGGACCGGTGACGACAGGCACTGCAGGAACCTCGGCGACGCGGAGCGCAGGGCGCTCGAGGCGTCGGGGGCGCCATCGGTCATCCGCCTGAAGGTTCCCCTCGAGGGCACGACCACCTTCACAGACAGCCTGCTGGGCACGGTCGCTGTCGAGAACAGGGACGTCAACCCGGACCCCGTCCTTGTCAAGACGGACGGGTTTCCCACCTACCACATGGCCAACGTGGTGGACGACCACCTCATGGAGATCACGCACATCATGCGCGCCCAGGAATGGCTTCCCTCGGCGCCCCTGCACAGGATCCTCTACGATGCCTTCGGCTGGGAGCAGCCGGCCCTGTGCCACCTGCCCATGGTCATGGGGAAGGACGGCCAGAAGCTGTCCAAGCGCCACGGCGCCACGAGCGTGCGGGAGTTCAGGAAGCAGGGCTACCTGCCGTCGGCGCTGATCAACTACCTGGCCCTGGTGGGCTGGTCGTACGACGACAGCCGGGAGTTCTTCGACCTGGCGGAGCTGGAGAAGCTCTTCAGCATGGAGAAGATCAACAAGGCCCCCGCCGTGTTCGACTACCAGAAGCTGGAGTGGTTCAACGGCAGCTACATCAGGAAGCTCAGCCCGAAGGGGTTCGCGGATGCGATCGCCCCCGTGCTGAAAGAGGCGGGTCTCGTCGCGGGCACCGGCCCCGGGGAGGAGGCCCTCCTTCTCGCCCTTACCCCCCTCATCCAGGAGCGCGTCAAGCTGCTCTCCGAGGTGCCGGCCATGGTGCGCTTCATCTTCGAAGAGCCTGCCGTGCCCTCGGCGGAGGACCTGCTGCCGAAGAAGGGCACCCCCGAGAAGGCGCGCCAGGCGCTGCAGGCGCTGGACGGGCTGCTGGCCGAGCTGCCCCCGTCGGAGGAGGAGGTCGAAGCGCGGGCGCGTGCCCTCGCGGAAGGCCTGGGCATGAAGCTGGGCGACCTCCTGGCGCCGCTGCGCGTAGCAGTCACGGGCTCGAAGGTCTCTCCGCCCCTGTTCGAAAGCATCCGGGTCATGGGCGCCGCGAAGGCGCGCGCGCGCGTGGCCCTGGCAATCCGGATACTCGACGGTTCACCCGCAAGGAGTTAGACAATGGCCGACACTTCACCGACAGGCGCCGCAGGCGCATCTCCGACCATGGACACCCTGGTCTCCCTGTGCAAGCGCCGGGGCTTCATCTTCCCCTCCAGCGAGATCTACGGCGGTCTTGCCTCCGCCTGGGACTACGGCCCCATGGGGGTGGAGCTGAAGAAGCGCATCCAGGAGTTCTGGTGGCGCCAGATGACCCAGCTCAACTCGAACATCGTCGGCCTGGACGCGGCGATCATGATGCACCCCCGGGTCTGGGAGGCGTCGGGGCACGTGGAGAACTTCACCGATCCCCTGATCGACTGCCGCCAGTGCAAGCACCGCTTCCGTGTCGACCAGGTCCCCGAGGCGAACCTCGCCGAGAAGAAGTGCCCCGACTGCGGCGCGAAGGCCCTCACCGACGCGCGCAAGTTCAACCTCATGTTCACCACGCACATGGGCCCCGTGGAGGACGCGGGCGGCCTGATCTACCTGCGGCCCGAGACGGCGCAGGGGATCTACGTGAACTACAAGAACGTGCTGCAGACGGGGCGCGTGAAAGTGCCCTTCGGCATCGCGCAGATCGGCAAGGCATTCAGGAACGAGATCACGACGAAGAACTTCATCTTCCGCACCTGCGAGTTCGAGCAGATGGAGATGCAGTTCTTCATCCACCCCTCCGAGGACGCGAAGTGGTTCGAGCACTGGAAGGAGAAGAGGTTCCAGTACTACCTCGACCTCGGGGTGCGGAAGAGCAAGCTGCGCTTCCACCAGCACGGCCCGGACGAACTGGCCCACTACGCGAAGCTGGCCTTCGACATCCAGTACGAGTTCCCCTTCGGGTGGAAGGAGCTGGAGGGCATCCACAACAGGACCGACTACGACCTGAAGCGCCACATCGAGTTCTCGGGAAAGGACCTCACCTACCTCGACGAGGTCTCCCACGAACGCTACGTGCCCTACATCATCGAGACCTCGGCGGGCCTGACCCGCACAGTGCTCGTGGTGCTCGCTGACGCGTACGACGAGGAGGCGGTGGAGGGCGAGAAGAGGGTCGTGCTGCGCTTCCATCCCCGGGTGGCGCCGATCACGGTGGGAATCTTCCCGCTGGTGAAGAAGGACGGCCTGGCGGAAATGGCGCATGTGCTGGACGACGAGCTGTGCGAGGAGTTCCGCACCTTCTACGACGAGAGCGGCGCGATCGGCAGGCGCTACCGCAGGCAGGACGAGGTGGGCACCCCCTACTGCGTCACCCTGGACTACCAGACCAAGGAGGACCAGACTGTCACGATCCGTTTCCGCGACTCGATGCAGCAGACCCGGGTGAAGATGTCCGAGATCGCCCCCACGATCAGGAAGGCGATCAAGGACTACAAGAGGGTGGGGGAATGAAACCCGTCTTCGACACCTTGAAGGAGCGGGGCTTCGTCAGCCAGTGCTCCGACGAGGAGGGCTTGCGGAAGCTCCTGGACACGGAACAAGTCACCTGCTACATCGGCTTCGACGCCACGGCGCCCAGTCTCCACGTCGGGCACCTCCAGCAGCTGATGACGCTGGCCTTCCTGCAGCGCGGCGGCCACCGGCCCATCGCGCTCATGGGCGGGGGCACGACGCGGATCGGCGATCCCTCGGGCAAGTCGGAGATGCGAAAGATCCTGCCTGTGCAGACCATCGCGGACAACGTGAAGGCGATCCGCGGCCAGGCGGAGCGGTTCCTCGACTTCCGCGAGGGCAGGGCGCTGATGCTGGACAACGCGGAGTGGCTGGTGCCCCTGAACTACATCGAGTTCCTCCGCGACATCGGCAGGCACTTCTCGGTGAACAGGATGCTCACCTTCGAGGCGTACAAGATGCGCATGGAGACGGGGCTGTCCTTCATCGAGTTCAACTACCAGATCCTCCAGTCCTACGACTACCTCACGCTGTTCCGCCGCCACGGCTGCCGCCTGCAGCTGGGGGGCGACGACCAGTGGGGCAACATCGTGGCGGGCATGGACCTGATCCGCCGGGTGGAGGGTGGGGAGGCGTTCGCCCTCACCTCGCCCCTGGTCACCCGGTCGGACGGGAAGAAGATGGGCAAGTCCGAGAAAGGCGCGCTCTTCCTCGACCCGGACCTCACCACCCCCTACGAGTTCTACCAGTACTGGGTGAACGTTCCCGACGCGGACCTCGAGCAGTTCTTCCTTCGCTTCACGTTCCTTCCCGTGGAGGAGGTCCGGTCGCTCTGCGCCGCGACCGACCAGGCGATCAACGAGTCGAAGCGCAGGCTGGCGGCGGAGATCACCTCGCTCGTGCACGGGCCCGAGGCCGCGAAAGGGGCGGCCGACGCCTCGCGGGCCGCGTTCTCCGAGGGCGGGCCCGGCGATCTCTCGGCAGTTCCGTCAATCGAGATGGACCGCACGGAGCTGGAGAAGGGCATCGGGATCGTCGATCTGTTCGTCCGCACGGGCCTGTGCGCGTCGAAGAGCGACGGCCGCAGGCTGGTCACGCAGGGCGGCGCCTCCGTGGGGCGGAAGAACGTGACGGACATCGACGCGGTGGTCCGCGCCGACGCCATCGAGGATGGCTCGCTGCTGCTGCGCGCGGGCAAGAAAAGGTACTTCCGGGTCATCGTGCGATGATCACGTCGGCGGGGCCGGCTTCCCTCCGTTCCGTCCTCCTCCGCGTTCTGCCGGCCCTGCTCCTCCTTTCCTCCGCGGCCGAGGCCGTTGCCCTCGGCCGGCTGGGGCATTTCACCTCGTCCGACTGGCTGTACGCCGTCCTCCTGGCGGCGCATGCCGCGCTGGGGATCGCGCTGCTCGCCTGCACTGCCCGCCCCCGCAGGCCCTGCGGTCGCCTCGGCCTTTCCTGTTCATCCTGTTTCGGTCTCCCGAGATCCTTCTCATCGTCGGGCTCGTGCTCTTCCTGTTCGCGTACATCTTCGCGACCAACGCGAACATGGACTACGTGCAGAGGTTCATCGCCTCGGGCGGGAATCTGCGCCTGGCACCGGATTCCACGAAGGAAAGGCTCGCCGCGTGGATGCGCTACGCGCCCCTGCTTGCCGTCGACCTGCTCCTGCTCCTTGCTCCCCGCCTCGCGATGCGCACGCTGGCTCGTTCCGCGCTGGGAGGCTCATCCGTCGCGCGGTTCTGGGGTCTGCCGCTCAGCCTGGCCTCGGCCCTGCTGTTCTCCCTTTCCTTTCCCTCGTTCGCGAGCACGAACGGCATCCCGGCCCTCGCCTTCGTGTGCCTCGTGCCGCTCCTGGCGGTGATCTGCGACAACCCCCCGGGCTGGGCGACCTTCTACGGGGTGACCGCGGGGGCCGTGCAGACCATGGTCACGAACTTCTGGCTGGGAACCTTCAACCTCCTGACTCTCCAGTTCGTCACGGTGGTCACCACGCTCCAGTACGTCGTCTTCATGGTCGCGGCCACGCGGCTGCTCAGGCGCTCGGGCAGTCTCGGCTTCCTCGTGTTCCCGGCCGCGTGGGTGCTCTTCGACTGGCTTCGCTCGCTGGGCTTCCTGGGCTACCCGTGGGCCATGCTCGGCACCTCGCTGTACGCCGCCGCGCCGCTCATCCAGGTGTCGTCGATCACCGGCGTGTGGGGCGTCACCTTCATCGTGACCCTCTTCAACTCCGTTGCCGCGTGGTGCCTGCTGCGGGCGGCCCGGCGGGAGCCGGTGCACCGTGCTCCGCTGGTCGTGCTTGCCTGCGTGCTCGCGGCGGCACTCGGGTGGGGAGGTTTCCGGCTCCTGCAGCAGCGGCCTGGTGCCGGGGCGGCTGCCGCAGGCCATCCCCCCGGGGGGACCATCCGGCTCGCACTCGTCCAGCAGAACGCCGACCCCCGCAAGGACGACTATGAGGAAGTCTACCGGACGCTGAAGCGCCTCACCGAGGGCGCGCTTGCAGCGCGCCCCGACATGGTTGTCTGGTCCGAGACCGCCTTCGTGCCGAACATCCGCCGCTGGGGCGCCATGAAGCCCGAGGACCACCCGTACGCGCGGCTGGTGCACGAGTTCCTCGCCTGGCAGAAGTCGATCGGCACGTGGCTGGTCACGGGGAACGACGACTACGAGACGGTCGAGACGCCGCAGGGAGAGGAGCGGAAGGACTACAACGGCGCGGTCCTCTTCTCGCCTTCCGGCGAGCGGATCGCCACCTACCACAAGATCCACCTGGTGCCCTTCACCGAGTCCTTTCCCTACAAGGAGCAGCTCCCCGCGATCTACGGGCTCCTGCAAAGCTTCGACGCGTACCTGTGGGAGCCGGGCAGGGATCGGGTGGTCTTCCGTCACCCCCGGCTCGCCTTCTCGACTCCCATCTGCTTCGAGGACGCCTTCCCTGGTGACGTGCGGCAGTTCGTGCGCGGGGGGGCCGCCGCGATCGTGAACCTGTCCAACGACTACTGGTCCCAGACCGAGGCGGAGGCCATGCAGCACGCGGCCAACTCCGTCTTCCGCGCGGTGGAGAATGCGCGGCCCCTTGTGCGCGCCTCGGCCTCGGGGCTCACCTGTTCCGTGGACTCGCGGGGCAGGATCAGGGCCCGCGGACCGATCTACGAGGAGGCGGTGCTCACCGTCGACATCGCGTCCGGGCAGGGCGAGACGACCCTGTATACGCGCTGGGGCGACTGGTTCCCGCCCGCCTGCGCGGTGCTGCTCCTCGCAGCCCTGGGCGCGGGCATCGCGCGCGCGAGGCGGCGGCGCTCGTGATCGGGCGGCTGTACAAGACCCTCCTTCGCGAATACGGCCCCCAGGGCTGGTGGCCCCTCCTGAGCATGGCCGGCCGGCCCGGTTTCGACAGCCGCGGGTACCACCCGGGCCGAGGGCTGTACGCCCACACTCCGGCGCACAGGTTCGAGGTCGCCCTGGGTGCCGTGCTCACGCAGAACACGGCGTGGGGCAACGTGGAGAAGGCCCTCCGCTCGCTGTCCGCGGCAGGTGTCAGGAACCCGAAGGCGGTGCTCGCCCGTACGCAGGATGGGCTGGCAGCGCTCGTGCGCTCCTCGGGGTACCACAACCAGAAGGCGCGCACCTTGCGCGTGCTGGCAGGGTTCCTCGAGCCGCCGGCTCGGCGCCGGGCAGGCAGGCCGCCGAGCCGGGACGAGCTGCTCGCGCTGCGCGGGATCGGCGAGGAGACGGCCGACTCGATCCTGCTGTACGCGTACGGCCAGCCGGTGTTTGTCGTGGATGCCTACACGCGGCGAGTGCTCGTCCGGCTGGGCATCGCCGGGGGAGGCGAGAGCTACGGTGCCATCCAGCAGCTCTTCCACGAGGCGCTGCCTGCAGACCCCGAACTTTTCGGCGAGTACCATGCCCTGATCGTTGCCCACGCCAAGTCGCGCTGCAGGAGCAGGCCCCTGTGCGCTGGCTGTCCCGTTCGCCGCTGCCCCGGCCGGGAACGGCCTCCGGCTGGTCGAACCCCGTCCGAGCGGCAGGGCTCAGCGGGCGGGCAGGGACTGAGCCTTCTCCGCTGCAGCCGCGAGGTCGATCTTCGCGACGCGGACAGCGGTGGGCGAGAACATCCCCAGGATCCACGCCCAGTCCCTTGACGGGGGGCTGGTGTAGTAGGTCGCCCACGCGGTGGTGCCCTCGACGACGACCCCCCCGTAGGAGGTGTCGCCCGAGGAAGGCAGGTCGCTGATCCTGACCATGCCGTCGGCGCGGACCTCGAAAAGCGAGGTCCGCTTGCGGGCGAGGCAGGAACCCTGGGGCACGGGCCAGGCCGTGCCGTCCTGGTACCGCCCGATCGCGAAGACCCTCTCCTGGAACACGAAGAGCGCAGGGCCGTCCAGCCGGGTGAGCCTGCTCTCCGCGGCCTGGGTCCATTCCCGGTACGGGGGCAGGGACTCGCAGATCAGCGTGGACCCGCGCCTGTCACCGAAGGCGCCGTCGGCCCAGGACTCGTCGTACTCCAGCCGGGCAGTGGCCCGCAGCCTGCCGTCGGCAAGCAGGACGGCCTCGGTCTCGTCGTTCCTTTCGCCCTCGTTGATCGTCGAGACGATGCTCCAGCGAACGCCGTCGGGGGAGCGCAGCAGCACCGCCTTCCCGTGCTCCCACCAGTACGCGGTGGCGTAGGCCTCGCCGCGGATGTCGAGCGTCCGCCAGAGCAGCCACCCGTCCAGCCCGGGCAGCGGGCGAAACTCGTCCCACGCGGTCCCGTCCGCGCTCGAGGTGTAGACGGTCCTGTAGGGCTCGGCCTTGAAGTCCCGGTTCTCGAGGGCGTACAGGACGAGCCTGCCCCCGAAGGCGGCAAGCTTCGGGTCGCGGATGTCGTCGCGGGGCGCCTTGAAGCTCGTGACCTCCTGCCACGGACCACGCGGGGAGTCTGCCGAGGCGAGGTGGAGCCGTGACTGGGAGCTTCCGAAGTGGAAGGGCGACGAGACGTACGCGAGCCAGTACCGTCCCCCCTGCTTCACGAAGTCCGTGTTGGAATTGTGAAGCCCGTCGTTCACGAGGTCGTGGCTCTCGAGGACGATCCTCCCGTCCACCGCGGCCCTGTTTGGCCGCAGCGCCCAGGCTGCCAGGGTGATCCCGATGCCGAGGACGACCGTACCGACAAGCGCACCAAGGACGACAGCGACGACGATGATGATCTTCGTGGCCTTCACGCAGGTGCCTCCGTGCCGTGCCCCTCGTCGGGGCGGGATGCCCGTGTGCCGCCTACGACGGCTCGATGTTGCGCCTGTACAGCCTGTACTGCTCGGCCAGCCGCTGCATGCGATCCGCCATCTCGAGCTGCAGGGCGGAGACGGCTGCGTAGTCTGCCTTCGCCACCGCGTCGCGGATCCGGGTGAAGATGGAGGTGCGGTCCACGTCGTCGCGGGCCAGCTCGTCCTTCAGGGACTGGATGGCTGCCCATCGGCCGCTGTCCAGCCGGTTCTCGCCGGAGAGCCGCGCGCACCCGTGCACGGTCCGCGCGTTCTCGGGGATGATCCGGTCGGACAGCTCGGTCACCCACCGCAGGAGCGTGGCGGCCCTGTAGGATGAGAGCACGTCCGGCGAGAGCACCTCGCCGGCCTGCAGGGCCTTCACCTTGCCGGGGTGGCTGCTCCAGTTCCGCCAGGGTCTCCCAGACCGTGGCGGGAGGCCTGCCGAACATCCTGTCCCGCTCCTCGGCGTCGTAGTGCTCGAAGACGTCCTCCTCGCTGCGGTAGGCGCGGTCCTGCTCGAGGTACGGGTGCGCCTCGCCGGCCTTCTTCGAGAAATCCGCCTCCAGCTCCCTGCTCGACCGGCCGCTGGCCGCAGCCCAGGTCCATGCCGTCGAGCATTGCCTGGCGAACGCGGCCACGGCGAGGATAGGTATTGGTGTGAGGATTGGGCGCACGGATCTCGAATCGCGTGGCCAGGGGGCTGTCGCGCGTCCCGCACCAGCCCCGCGAGCACGGTCCTGTTGCGCGAGGGAATCGCCACCTCGTGACCCACGGAGGCGACGATGCAGACCGGCGCCTCGAAGCCCGGCTTGCAGCCGGTTGAAGGCGTCGTTGGAGGCCGTGACGAACGGCCCCACAGCCTCGTAGTTGCGCAGGAGGCCCATGAGCGCGCCCCAGCCCAGCGGGCTCAGGAAATCGCGGTCGGGGTCCGCCGGGGCGAACAGGTTCCGCCGGCTGCCATCCCGCATCACGGCCATGATGCTCACGTGGGTGTGCTCGCCGCTGCCGGCCACGCCGTCCATGGGCTTGGCCATGAAGGTGACCTCCAGGCCGTGGCGGCGGAAGGTCTCCTTGATCATGATGCGAGCGAGAAGCTCGTTGTCCGCGGCCTGCAGAGCCTCGGCGTACTTCCAGTCCACCTCGAGCTGCTCCATGATCCCGTCGAAGTCCCCCTCTCCGCTCACCGTCGCCTTCAGGCCCGCCGACCTCCTTGTGGCCCATCTCCGGGGCAAGGCCGTAGCGCTCCAGGAGCGCGAGGGAGCTCTCCAGGGCCGAGCGGACGGCGCCCTTGGTGCGCTTCCAGTACGACTCCTGCAGGATCTGGGAGACCGCGAGCTTCTCCGTCGTCGATGCTCGCCCCGGGCGTGCGCACCCAGAACTCGAGCTCCGTGGCCGCGACGAGATCGCACGCTCCCGATGCGGCGGGGTCCACTCCCGATGCCTTCGCGGCCTGCGGGTGCGACGCGAGCAGGAGCCCGCCAGGCGTGCGCCTGCCGACTCCGCCGTGCGGTGCAGGATGGCGCGAGAGTCGATGAACCTGTCGCGGTGCTTGAGGAACGAGGGAATGCGCAGCGTGCCGACGGGCAGTCCCGTCGCGCGGTCGATGTTCTCGGCGTTGTGGTCGATGTACCACCGCACGCCGTGATCGGCGACGAGGTCCACCTTGCCGTCGTTCAGCGTGGCGATGCCGGGCAGGACGACGCTCGACCCGTCGGTCTGGACGCCCCCGGACAAGGTACTCCTCCGCGTGGTCGAGGAAATGGGACACGGGAATCTTCTCATCGGTGTCGTTGCCCCCGAGGTCGACGCCCGAGAGAGAGACGAACCGGACTTCCGGATGCTTCGCGAGGAGCCCCCGCAGCCCCGCGGGGTTGCGCTCGGAGGCCGGGATCACGTACAGAAGCTCGCCCATCTGTGCCCTTCCTTTCGCCTGACCGCTCCGCCAGCCCCGGCCGCCCGTCGAGTCCCGCCGACCGGGAAGGGCACATGGTAGGACGCCGGGCCCTTCCGTGGGAAGGGGAGGCCGGGCAGGCCCCTCCCCGGGTCCCCCGGACATCGGCCTTGATCGGATCGCCGATTTTCGACACTATCGCCCGAGGTGGAGGACAGCATGGACAAGAAGACGCGCGCGCCGCGCTCGGCGCAGCCAGGCGCGGCGAAGAAAGCCATCGTGGCGTGCGGGCACCTCTGCCTCGACCTCATCCCCGCGTTTCCTGCCGCCGCCTCTTCGGCGCGCACTTCCCCCGCGGCGGGCGTGCACGATTACTTCCGTCCCGGGAGGCTTTCGGTGGTGGGCGCCCCGGTGGTCGCCACCGGCGGCGCGGTGTCCAACGTCGGGCTGAGCCTGCACAGACTGGGACTCCCGTCGCGCCTGGTGGCGAAGGTGGGGAGCGACCCGCTGGGCCGCATCGTCCTGGAGCGCGTGGCCAGCCTCGGGACCGGGCTGACCAGGGGCATCACCGCGGTGGAGGGCGAGACGACCTCGTACAGCGTGGTGCTCAGCCCCCCCGGCGTGGACAGGATCTTCCTGCACTGTCCCGGCGCGAATGACACGTTCGTCGATGCTGACGTGGCGGACTCCTCGCTGCGTGAGGCGGCGATCTTCCATTTCGGCTACCCCCCCCTCATGGAGAAGATCTGGTCCGACGGGGGAAGGCGGCTTGCCCGGCTCCTGCGCCGGGCCCGGCAGCAGGGGGCGATCACCTCGCTCGACATGAGCCTGCCGGACCCCGCGAGCCCTTCCGCCGGGTGGACTGGGACGGGTTTCTCGCCCGGGTGCTGCCGTCCGTTGACATCTTCGTTCCGAGCGTCGAGGAACTGCTCTTCATGGTCGATCGTCGGACCTTCGACAGGCTCGCTGCCGGCGGGGGCGGGGAGGCAATCATCCGCAACGTGGGTTTCGCGCACCTCGCCGACCTGGCACAGAAGGCGATAGGGCGCGGCGTGCGCGCCGTGATGATAAAGCTGGGCGACAGGGGCGCGTACCTGCGCACGGGGGCAGGGCTGCCGGGGCTTGCCGGCTGGGAGAACCGGGAGCTCTATACGCCCGTGTTCTCGGTGCCGAAGGTGGCCGGGACCACCGGCTCGGGCGACTCGACCATCGCGGGCTTCCTCGCCGCGGTGTTCAAGGGCCTGCCCCCCGAACAGGCGCTGACGATGGCAGTGGCCGTGGGGGCCTGCTGCGTCGAGGCTCCCGATGCGACCTCGGGCATCCGCAGCTGGGCCGAGACGGTGAAGCGGGTGGAGAAGGGCTGGCGAAGGGCTGCCGTGGTCGTTCCCGAGGCCGGCTGGGCAAGGGGCGAGAACGGGGTCTGGCGCGGTCCGGGAGATTCGGGCGGCTGAGCCGTGCCTCGCGCCTTCGGCCGTCGCCGGATCGCACTTCGCCGAAGGCGAAGTGCTGTCTTGACACTCGGGGCGCGATTTAGTACTAGATAAGTCATTACTCGCGCGACAATTGTGGGATCAGGAGGTACATCAGTTTGGCCAGGAACCTCTCGGCCGAGAAAAGCGACAGGCAGGGCGAAAAGCGGCGCCTGCGCAACAAGATGGTGAAGAGCAGGGCGCGGACCCTCGTGAAGGACTTTGTCGACCTCGTCGACGAGAAGAAGAAGGACGAGGCGAAGACGAAGCTCGCCGAGCTCTCCTCCTTCCTCGACAAGGCCGTCTCCAAGGGCATCTACCAGAGGAACACCGCCGCGCGCAAGAAGTCGCGGATGATCCACCTGCTGAAGTCCCTCGGGGCCTGAACGGGTCGACGCCGTGGCCAGTGGGAAGCTCTCCAAGGCCGAGATCGTCGAGAACATCTACCCCCTGGTCAAGGTCAGCAAGAAGAACATCCACCGCGTCATGGACCTGTTCTTCGACCAGATCAAGTCGGGCCTCCTCGCCGACAGGATCATCGAGCTGCGCGGGCTGGGCACCTTCGAGATCCGCACGCGCAAGGGCCGCAAGGCGCGCAACCCCAAGACGGGCGACGCGGTCGTCGTGCGCAACCACGGCGTCGCCCACTTCCGCCCGGGCGGGAGCTGAAGCAGAAGGTCTGGGACCTGAGGAGCTGACGTGACCCGTCGGGACCCGAAGCCGTCACGCACTCGCGGCCAGGTCCTCCTCGACCTCGCGCTGCTCTCCCTCGCCGCGCTCCTCTTCGCCCTCTCCTTCCCCAGTTTCCTCTCCGACCGGGGCTGGTTCCCGCTCGCGTTCGTCTGCCTCGTACCCGCTGTTCGTGGTCGTGCACCGTGCGCGCTGGGCCGCCGTGCCGTTCTACGGCCTGTTCTTCGGCTACGCTGAGCTACGCCCTGTTCAACTACTGGCTGGGCCGGTTCCACCCCCTCACGCTGTTCGTCGTGCCGCCCATCTACGCCGCGTACTTCCTGGTGACCCTGCCGGCGCTGAAGCTCGCGGACAGCCTCGTTCCCGCGCACGGCTTCTCGCTGCAGGCGGTGCTGTGGGTCTGCTACGAGTACTTCCTGAAGACGCAGGGGTTCCTCGCGTACTCCTACGGCAACCTGGGCTACTCCCAGTACAGGTTCCTCCCCTCATCCAGGCGGCCGACGCTCGCCGGGGTGTGGGGCGTGTCGGCGCTCGTGGTCTTCCCCTCCGCCCTGCTGGGACACGCGCTGCGGACGGGCCTGGCCGCGCTGCAGGTCGGGCTGGCGCATGCGCCTGGCGGCCGCGGCCGCGTGGGCCGCGGTCTTCGCCGCCGCCCTCGTCTACGGCCAGCTCTCGCGGGTCGACCTTCGCGCCGCACGGCGTGGAAGGTGGCGCTCGTCCAGCAGAACATCGACCCCTGGAAGGGCGGCGTCCAGGCCTACGCGCGGACTCGATGCGCTCCTGCTGCGGCAGAGCGACCGGGCGCTCGCAGGAGGAACCCCGAGCTCGTCGTCTGGTCGGAGACCTCCTTCGTGCCGGCCATCGACTGGCACACGCGCTACCGCGCCGACCAGCAGAGCTACGAGCTCGTGCAGGCAGCTGCGCGAGTACCTCGCCGGCCAGACCGTGCCCTTCCTGATCGGCAACGACGACGGGCAGCTGAAGCGCGCGCGGCGACGGGCGAGGAGGTGCGCGTCGACTACAACGCGGCCATCCTCTTCGACCGGGGCCGGATCGTCGACACCTACCGCAAGCTGCACCTCGTGCCCTTCACCGAGCACTTCCCCGTCGAGCGGCCCGCTGCCGCGGCATGCGGCGCTGGCTCGCAGGCGGCGGACACCCACTTCTGGGAGAAGGGCGACCGGTGGACACGGTGTTCGAGGCGGGCGGGGTGAGGTTCTCGACCCCGATCTGCTTCGAGGACACCTTCGGGTACCTCGTGCCGCGGCTTCTTCCGCCGCGGCGCCGAGGTCGCTGGTGAACATCACCAACGACGCCTGGTCGTTCTCGGTGCCCGGCGCCATGCAGCACATGACCATGGCCGTCTTCCGCGCCGTCGAGAACCGGCGCTCGGTGGTGCGCGCGACCAACGCGGGCATCACCTGCCTGATCGATCCCAACGGCCGCATCCTCGAGAGCTTCCCGCCTTCACCGAGGGCGTGCTCGTCGGCGAGGTGCCGCTCGTACGCGGGGCGGCACGACGCTCTACACGGCCTGGGGGACTGGCTGCCCGTCGTGGCTGCGGCGCTGGCTCTCGCGTGCCGCGGCCGCCGCCGTGCGCCGCGGCGACGCCGTGCGCGGCGAGGTTGACAGCGACGGGGAAACTGGCGCAGAATGAGGCGCAATGAAGCTCAGCGGGAAGATCCTCATCGTCGACGACGAGCCGATCAACCTCGAGTTCTTCGACGTCATGCTCAGCAAGCTCGGCTTCCAGGTCGAGAAGGCCGCCGACGGCGAGGAGGCGCTCGAGAAGATCCAGGCGCGTCAACCCCGACCTCATCATCCTGGACAACATCATGCCCAAGCTGACCGGCTGGGAGGTCACGCGGACGCTCAAGCACGACCGAGGCCTGGCGCCGCGTGCCGCGACACCCCCATCATCATGTTCTCGGCCATGACCGAGGTGAAGGACAGGATCGAGGGCTTCGAGCATGGGCGTGGACGACTACATCACCAAGCCGTTCAACTTCTCCGAGGTCCTCGCGCGCATCCGCGCCGTGCTGCGCAGCCGCGAGCTGACCCGGCAGCTCGCTGCGCCGCGAGAAGCGCATCGGCGTGGTCGAATCGCTCAACAGCTCGCTCGTCTTCTTCACCCGGCACGTCGCGCAAGCCGATCACCGAGCTGCTCGCGCTGCGCGGAGGGCGCGAAGCCGAAGGACCCGAAGGCCATGAAGGCCCTGCTCGACCGCCTCCGCCGCGAGGGCGGGGAGATCCTGGCCACCCTCGAGGGGCTGGAGGAAGAGGTCGAGGAGCTGCAGGGCAAGGGCGAGAAGCTGCGCCGGGGCGACCTCTCCGCTGGCCGACCTCGAGGAGAAGCTGCAGAAGCACCTCCGCAGCTGGACGCCGCCGGCAGGGCCGACGAGGCGAGGAGGCGGATGCGATGATCACCGAGGAGAAGCGCCAGGTCCTGGAGCTCTTCGAGGAGGGGCGGCGCCTCTACACGATGCAGAAGTTCGAGGAGGCGCGCGACGCGTTCGCGCAGGCGCTCAAGATCGACCCCGAGGACGGGCCGTCGCAAGGTCTACTGCGCGCGCTGCAAGCACTACATCGAGAACCCGCCTCCCGAGGACTGGGACGGCGTGTTCGTGATGAAGACAAGTAGGAGACGCATGGCGAAGAACGACGACCACAAGGGCAACGACCGCATCTCGACCACCCTCGGGCGGGAGACCGACTTCAACGGGGTCATGCGGTTCCGCGACTCGCTGAAGATCGACGGCGCCTTCACCGGGCGAGATCGTCTCGGGCGGGTTCCTCTACGTGGAGAACGGCGCCACGATCACCGCCAACATCAAGGTCGGCTGCGTCGTGATCGGCGGCACCGTGAAGGGCAACGTCGAGGCCACCGAGAAGCTCGAGATGCTCTCCACGGGCAAGGTGTTCGGCAACATCCGCACCGCCAAGCTCAAGATCGCCGACGGCGTGGTCTTCGAGGGCAAGTGCGAGATGATCAAGAACCCCCAGGCGCTCAACGTCTTCTCGGGCTCCGTCGAGCAGCTGAAGAAGAGCGCCCAGAGTGTGCTGAGCCCGAGGACCGCGCGTCATCATCCTCGCGGTCGGCACCGAGCTGACCGAGGGGATCATCCAGGACACCCACGTCCGCTTCCTCGCCGCGGAGCTCACCGCGCCTCGGCTTCACCGTGCGCGCGCGGCGTGCAGGTGCCCGACGACGCCGCGGCTGTTCCGGGCCGAGCTGGCCCGGGCCGCCGCGGAGGCCGACCTCGTCATCGTCACCGGCGGGCTGGGCCCCACCTCGGACGACCTGACCCGCGAGGTCGTCGCCGAGGCTGCCGGCGTTCCCCTGGACTTCCACCAGGAAGCGTGGGACGCGCATCCTGGCGCGCTTCGCGGGCCGCGCGGTGCCGGAGTCGAACCGGAAGCAGGCCATGGCCCCGCGCGGGATTCGCGCTCCTCGCCAACGCCAACGGCACGGCGCCCGGGTTCCACGGCAGCGTCGGGCGGGCGATCGTCGTCGCGCTGCCGGGGCCCCCGGGCGAGCTGCGGCCGATGTTCGCGGCCTCGTCGCTGCCGCTGCTGCGCGAGCGCTTTCGGCCTGGCGGGGCGAGCGGCCGACTGATCCGCGGCACGGCGTTCATGATGCCTGAGTCAGCCCTGGAGGAGGCGCTGCGGCGGTGCCCGGCGCGAGGGGGTGTCGTGGGGCACGCGGGTCGACGAGGACCGGATCGCCTTCAGCCTCCGGGGCGGGACGGCGGCCGATCGGGAGGCGCGCTTCGAGGGCCTCGCGAGCCGGCTGGGCGCGGTCCGGGTGCGCCGGGGCGAGACACGCCCCGCGGAGCTCCTGCTCAGGCGCGCTGGAGCGACGCGGCCTCGTGCTGGTGACTGCGGAGTCCTGCACCGGCGGGCTGATCGGACGAGTACCTGACCGACGTGCCCGGCAGCTCCCGCGTGGTACTGGGGCGGGTGGTCTCCTACGCGAATCCGGGCAAGGAGCGCCTGCTCGGCGTGGCGGCGGCCGTGCTCGAGCGCCACGGCGCGGTGTCCCGGGAGGCGGTTGTCGCCATGGCCGGGGGGGCCCTCGGCGCTCGGGGGCCGGCCTGGCCTCGCCGTCTCGGGGATCGCGGGGCCCGACGGGGGACGCCGGAGAAGCCCGTGGGCACCGTCTGGGTGGCCAGCTGCCTGCGCGGCGGGCCTGCCGGTCCGTGCGGTTCGCCTTCACGGGAAGCCGGGACATGGTGCGCAGGCGCGCGGCCGTGGCGGGACTGCTCGTCGCGGCGAGTGCATGTGGCGGCCGGGAGTTCCTTGACACCGCGGCCAAGTGGTAATATATTCGTGCCATACGCACCCCAGTGCCGTTTCGTTGACCCGCGAGCACCAAATCCTGACGCATAGCGATTCCATCGGGCACACGAACCAAGAGAGGAGCATTGAGATGGGGACGAAAGACCAGAACATTGACCCGCCGCAGAAGCCGCGCGACGTCGAGTTGACGAACGACTCGCTGCTGAACGGGGAGAACGAGGAGGCGCGACCAGCTGCGAACAGGGGCGGGCAGTCCGGCAGCACCGGCCCAAGCGCCGGGTCACCCGGCGGAAGATCCGGGTCGAGCTGATCAAGGAGCGTGACGTCGATGCCCGTGGTCGAGCTGAGGCGCAGATGGCCGCCGAGGAGGCGGAGGTCGCCGCCCAGGCCGAGGCGGCGGCCGCCCCGGCGGCCACCGCCGTCCGACCGCCCTGGAGACCAGCCGCGCCCGCCGGCCCTCTCGGGCACGGACAACAAGCTGCACATCAACGACCTCACGCTGATGAGCATGCCCGACCTGCGCGGCCTGGCCTCGAAGATGGGCGTCAACCACGAGGCGCTGATCTCCATGAAGAAGCAGGAGATCATCTTCCAGATCCTGAAGGCGCACACCGAGCGCGGCGGCGTCATCTACGCCTTCGGCGCGCTGGAGATCCTGCCCGACGGGTACGGGTTCCTGCGCTCCCCCAACTACAGCTACCTGCCGGGGCCCGACGACATCTACATCTCGCCCTCGCAGATCCGCCTGTTCAACCTGAAGACCGGCGACACGGTGGCGGGCCAGATCCGCTCCCCCAAGGAGGGGGAGCGGTTCTTCGCGATGCTGCGCGTCGAGAACGTCAACTTCGACCCGCCCATGGTCGCCCAGACCCGCATCCCCTTCGACAACCTGACCCCGCTGTACCCCGACGAGAAGCTGAACCTGGAGACGACGACCGAGGAGATCTCCACCCGGCTCATCAACCTGTTCTGCCCCATCGGCAAGGGCCAGCGCGGCCTGATCGTCTCCCCGCCGCGCACGGGCAAGACCATCCTGCTGCAGAAGATCGCCAACGCCATCACCACCAACCACCCCGAGGTCTTCGTCATCGTGCTGCTCATCGACGAGCGGCCCGAGGAAGTCACCGACATGCAGCGCAACGTCAAGGGCGAGGTCGTCTCCTCGACCTTCGACGAGCAGGCCACCCGGCACGTGCAGGTGGCCGAGATGGTCATCGAGAAGGCCAAGCGCCTGGTCGAGCACAAGCGCGACGTGGTGATCCTCCTGGACTCCATCACCCGCCTGGCCCGGGCCTACAACCAGACCGTGCCGACCTCGGGCAAGATCCTGTCCGGCGGCGTGGACTCCAACGCGCTGCACAAGCCCAAGCGGTTCTTCGGGGCCGCCCGCAACATCGAGGAGGGCGGCAGCCTGACCATCGTGGCCACGGCCCTCATCGAGACGGGAAGCCGCATGGACGAGGTCATCTTCGAGGAGTTCAAGGGCACGGGCAACATGGAGGTCAACCTGGACAGGAAGCTGTCCGACCGGCGGCTGTTCCCCGCCATCAACATCAAGAAGTCCGGCACCCGCAAGGAGGAGCTGCTCCTCGGCGAGGAGGCCCTGCAGAAGATGTGGGTCCTGCGCAAGGTGATCAACCCCATGGAGGACGCGGAGATCATCGAGCTGCTGATTGACAGGATGAAGAAATCCAAGAATAATGAGGCGTTCCTGCGCTCGATGAACACGTCCTCGGTGGACGCCTAGGCGCAGGGGCAGAGAGAACCCCTGGAGGAAACCCGATGAAGTCCGACATACATCCCCGCTACGAGCTGACGACGATCACCTGCGCATGCGGAAACGTGATCGAGACGAAATCCACCGCGAAGGACATCAAGGTGGAAATCTGCTCGAAGTGCCACCCCTTCTTCACAGGCAAGCAGCACCTGGTGGACACCGCGGGCCGCGTGGAGCGGTTCAAGAGGCGCTACAACATCAAAGGCTGAGCGGAGCTCTGCCGACAATTCCGTTGAGCGGGCTTCCGAGCCCGCACAACATCAAAGGCTGAGCGGAGCTCTGCCGACAATTCCGTTGAGCGGGCTTCCGAGCCCGCACAACATCAAAGGCTGAGCGGAGCTCTGCCGACAATTCCGTTGAGCGGGCTTCCGAGCCCGCACAACATCAAAGGCTGAGCGGAGCTCTGCCGACAATTCCGTTGAGCGGGCTTCACAGCCCGCACAACATCAAAGGCTGAGCGGGGCCGGACGCTCCCGCCTTTCCGGGAGGCTGCCGAGAACCCCGGCAGCCAGCGTGCGAAGCCCGTCCCAGTGCGTCCCCCGCCAGAACACCTTCCCGCAGCCCGGGCAGCGGGAGAACTCGTCGTACGCCTCGGCCACCCGCGGGGGAAGCAGCGCCACGACCTCCGCCTTCTCCACGCGGGAGAGGACGGAGTTGCAGCTCATGCACCTCCCGAAGAGGCCCGCCGAGCCGCCCGCCGCGCGCAGGACCGGGCCGGCCAGGTCGAAGCGGGCGACCACCTCGGCCAGCTGTGCGCGGGGCGACGGGGAGCGCACGAGCATCCCACGCGTCACGATGCGCCTTTTCAGCAGGCCCCTGTCCCGGGTGAGCACGACGCGGTCCTCGGCGCGGGACAGCCGCGCGATCTCCTCGTCGCCCCGTCTGCCGCGCACCACCGCGTCGAACCCGAGCATCCGCAGGTACCCAACCAGCGTTCCGAGGTGGACGTCCAGGACGAAACGCACCTCCCGCAGGGGCTCGGGCCGCACCTTCGACACCGGCGCCACGTCCCACGACTCGAACACCGGGTAGACGCTGATCGCCTCCCCGTCGAGCAGGCGGTGATCGAAGCCGACCGACTGGCCGTCGGCGAGGACCAGGTCGACCTCCGTGTGCGGGATGCCGAGGTCCTCGATGGCGGCCTTGACCGTGGTGTGCGGGGCGACCTCCACGGCGAAGGGCACCTTCCGCCGCGCGGGGGGCAGGAAGTCGTTCAGCTCCTCGTAGAACCGGATGGTAATCGCCGGCATCGTGGGGTAGTATAGGCCACGCGCACGGGGCGCGGAAGGCGTGGAGGAGCGGACATGGACAGGCGGCCGTCTGTGCACAAGCTGGTCGAGGGCGAGAGGGTCTACTTCACGATCTCGTGGTCCCGCCTGCGCAAGGGCGACAAGTACGACATCGTGAAGTCCGTGCCCTCCGAGGCGGGCCTGTACGAGCTGTACACGATGGACGAGAAGGGAAAGCTGAACCTCTTCCACGTGGGCAAGTCCTGGTACGGCGGGCTTCGCAACGAGATCCGCCTGCGCACCGACCCGGTCCTCGAGACCGACCCGACCCGCAAGGCGCTGCTGGAGGACGCGGACTGCTGGTACCGGTGGACGCTCTCAGCAGCAGCGAGGACATGGCCGACATCCTGTGGTTCTTCGGCACGACCTACTTCCCGCACAGGCCGGGTGCAGCCGTCGGGAAGGTACGCGAACGTCTTCGTGAAGGAAGTGGACGCCGACAAGATCGTCACGATCTGACGGGGCCCCCTCAGATCTTCGCCAGCTTCTCCACCATGGCCCGGATGCGCTGGGCGAGCGACACGAGCAGCCGTCGCGTCCACATGCGGGCTGGCCGCAGTAGATGTCCGCGAAGTTCTCCTTCGTGAACTCCAGGGCGTGCACGTCGCCCTTGGCGATCACGGTCGCCGAGCGCACCGACTTGTCGAAGAAGCTCATCTCCCCGATCAGCTCGCCCTTGCCGAGGGTCGTGAGCACCTTGTACTTGTCGCCCATGCGGCGGGTCACGTAGACCTCGCCCTCGAGGATCCAGAAGATCTTCTGCTGGATGTCGCCTTCGCGGATGATGACCTGCTTGTCGCGGAAGCTGCTTGCCGAACTTCGCGACGACCGCCTCGTCCAGGGCCTCCTCGGCCTGGAAGGCGATCTTCATGATCTCGTTGTAGGCGTCCGAATCAGCGCTGGCTCCCCTTCGGCGGCGCGGAGCCGCTCCCCGAACTCGGCGTTGAGAATGCGCAGCTCCCGCGTGAGCCCGGTCGTGGCAGTGCCAGGGCGAGCTCCCAGGACACTCCGGCGGCGGTGAAGAACCCCTCCAGGTCCCAGCGGTAGCAGGATGGTGCGTCTCCATGGCGACCGCGCGAGCAGAGGCGGCCGCATTCCGCGAGGGGCTCGACGAGGCCGAAGACGGTGTCCGGGGCCAGCCAGAGCGCGAAACGTCGCGCTCGCGCAGGGTGTACTCGATCTTCACGAGGCCCGCGACGACGTAGAAGACCGGCGGTCTCCTCGGGGCACTGCGCCGGCGGTAAGATCGACCGCGCGCCGGAACGGCGAGTCTCCTCGCCGTACTGCAGGTAGCGGGGAAGTGTGTCCATGCTACCTGAAATCTTCGACATTCTGACCGCTTTTTATTGAATTCTTTTCTTTTTTCCTCTATACTGGCCGAAATCCATCATTTAGCGCATCTCAGCGGGAGTTGTTAATGGATCCAGTCAAGCAAAGCCACGTGGAGGAGTACGGCAGACAGCCCGAGATCATCGCCTCCGCGCCCGGGCAGGGTGAACCTGATCGGGGAGCACACCGACTACAACGACGGCTTCGTCTTCCCGATGGCCATCGACTTCACCGTCAAGGTGGCCATCTCGCGGCGGAAGGACACGCACCTGCGCTTCTACTCCGTGGACTTCAAGGACCGCAAGCGCGCGGCGCTTCCCGGCCTGCGCTACCGCAAGGAGGACCGCTGGGCCAACTACCCCAAGGGCATCATCGCCGCGCTGGTCGAGCGCGGGGATCCGAGCTCGGCGGGCATGGACATCACGATTCACGGCGACATCCCGCAGGGGGCGGGGCTGTCCTCGTCGGCCGCCCTCGAGGTGGCGACCGCGCTGGCGATCCAGGAGCTGCTACGGCCTGGACATCGGGCGGGAGGAGCTCGCGACGCTCGCGCAGGAGGCGGAGAACGAGTTCGTGGGCGTGAAGTGCGGGCATCGTGGACCAGCTCATCTCGCGCCTGGCCAAGGAGGGCCACGCGATGCTCCTCGACGCGCGCTTGCTG
Source organism: uncultured Spirochaetota bacterium (assembly GCA_963733835.1). Taxonomy (GTDB): domain Bacteria; phylum Spirochaetota; class Spirochaetia; order SZUA-6; family Fen-1364; genus CAVTER01. The sequence goes on along the minus strand of CAVTER010000015.1, from coordinate 896,740 downwards.
ACCTATCACTACGTGCCGCTCGCAGCTGAAGGGGGCCACGATCCTCATCACCAACTCCGCGTGTCCCGCACGTGTTCGCCGACTCGGAGTACAACAGGCGCCGGGAGGAGTGCCGGACGCTGCGTGGACATGCTCTCCGCGAAGAAGCCGGGAACCGCGCTGCGCGACTACACCCCGGTCGACCTGCGCGACAGCATGGGCACGATCCCCGAGACCACGCGGAAGAAGTGCCTGCACGTCGTCGAGGAGAACCAGCGCGTGCTGGAGGCCGAGGAGGCGCTGCGCACGCAGGACCTCGTCGGCTTCGGCAAGCTCATGAACCGCTCGCACGAGAGCCTGCGCGACCTGTACGAGGTGTCCTGCCCCGAGCTGGACTGGCTGGTGAAGCGGGCGTGGGAGACCGAGGGCGTCTACGGCTCGCGGCTCACGGGCGCGGGGTTCGGCGGGTGCACGGTGACGCTGATCGACGAGAAGGCCTTCCCCGCTACCGCGAGCACATCACGCAGTACGAGCGCATCTTCGGCTTCCGGCCCGAGGTCTACGTGTGCAGGCCCTCCGGCGGGGCGCGGGTGCTGGAGCACAAGGGATAGCCCCATGCGCATCCTGCTCACCAACGACGACGGCATCGGCAGCCTGGGCCTGCGCGCCCTGGAGCAGGTCCTCGCTGCCGACAACGAGGTCTGGGTCGTCGCCCCCGAGACGGAGAAGAGCGGCGGCTCGCACTCCATCACGCTGCAGGACTCCATCCGCGTGAGGACGGCGGGCGAGCGGCGTTTTTCCTGCCGGGGCACCCCCGCCGACTGCGTCCTGGTCGCCCTGCTGGGGCTGGTGCCCGTGCAGATCGACCTCGTGCTCTCGGGGATCAACCACGGCCCCAACCTGGGCACCGACATCCTGTACTCGGGCACGGCCGCGGGGGCCCGCCAGGGCGCGCTCATGGGGACTCCCGCCGTGGCGCTCTCCATCGACGCCTACGCCCCGCCGTTCGACTTCGCCGGGCCGGCCGAGTTCGTCGCGCGGAACCTGGACATCTTCCGGGACCTGTGGACCGATGACCACTTCCTGAACATCAACTTCCCGAACACGGGCTGCTGCGGCGCGGCGCCCGTGATCACGTTCCCGTCGCGGCGGATCTACCGGACCGGCTGGAGACCTACACGGCGCCGCACCGGTGACCTGTTCTGCTTCCTGACCGGCGAGTATCCCGAGGCGCACCCGGAGGAGGGCTCCGACTGCCTGGTGGTCAACCAGGGAAACATCTCCATCTCGCCCGTCCATGCACACCCGCGGAACTGGGTCTCGATCGAGGAGAGCTACCGGGAGGCACGGTTCAGATGAACGACGCCTTCGAGGCCGGTGTCCGCCTGTACCACGCGCACAGGCCCGAGCAGGCCCTGCAGGAGTTCCGCAGGCTCGCGGAGGGCTCAGGGGCGACCCCCGAGATGGACTACTACATCGGGCTCTGCCTGACGCAGATGGGCAGGTACGACGAGGCCCTGCTCGCGCTGGAGAAGGTCGTCAACTCCAGCTTCAGCTTCCTGCACACCATCCAGGCCCGCATGGTCCTCGGGTACATCTACTCGGTCACCGGGCGCCACCGGCTGGCGGAGTTCGAGTTCGCCAGGGTGTGCGACCTGGGCCTGCAGTCCTCCCAGGCCCTCGCAGCGCTTGGCTTCGCCCTGTACGCGCAGCGCAAGGTGAAGGACGCCCGGGACACCCTGCAGAAGGCCCTGGACCTCGACCCGAAGAACGCGAACGCCCTGAACTCGCTGGGCTTCATCCTGGCCGAGGAGAAGCTCGACGCGTCCCGCGCGGTGAGCCTCTGCCCGGCAGGCCGTGGACATCGCACCCCGCAACCCCGCCTACCTCGACTCCCTCGGGTGGGCGCTGCTCCAGCAGGGCGGGCTCGACGAGGCGAAGGGCTGCTTCCGCAAGGCCCTCGACCTCGCGCCCGGCAACAAGGAGATCGCGGCTCACATGCGCGTGCTGATGGAGAAGATGAAGAGCGTCTCCGCGCCCTGAGCCTTCGCCTCCGTCACGCCGCGCGCCGAACCCTTCCCGAAAGTCTCATTTTTCCCTAATAGACCCGGGCTCCGGCGTCGAGAATTCCAATAGGAGCATGCCATGAAGGTAGAGAACATCGCTCTGCCAGTCCTTCCTGCCCAGCAGCCCGAAGAGCTGCCCATCATCAACGCGGAGGAGATCAAGTCCATCCTGTACCTCGGCATCCGCGGAGAGGTGAAGCTCGAGATGGGTGGGAAGCACACGGTAGATACGTACGCATAATTTCCCTATACTCGCCCCGTGAAACCGGCAGCGATCGCGATCTGTCTGTCCGCCGTCCTGGCTGTCCATCTTCCCGCACAGAACTTCGACATCGACGCTGCGCGCTCTGACGACCAGCTGCGCGCCGGCGTGCAGGCCTTCCACAGGGGCCTCTTCAATGAGGCCGTGGTGTCCTTCGAGAAGGCGATCACTCTCCAGCCGTCCAACGTCCTTGCCCGCACCTGGCTGGGCAGGGGACTCCTGCGGGCGGGGTACGAGCCGCAGGCAGCCAGGACCTGGGAAGGCCTGGTACAGGCCGGGGCGGGAGGCGCACTGCTGCGCGACCAGCTGCAGGTGCTCCGCATGCGAAGCGGGCTGGGCCGCGAGCTCGCGCGCACGGGGCCCTACGTCGTCTCGGCCCGCCTGGAGGGCACAGCCCGGGGAGGGCACCCGTTTCGCCGCCCCACCTCGGTGCGGCCACGGTCCGACGGCAGCTTCTACGTCGCGGCCTTCGGCTCGAACGAGATCCTCCGCTACGACGCGAACTTCCGCCTCTTGGCAGCTCTCAAGGGAGGCCTGGAGGGGTTTGACCGGCCCTGGGATGTCCTGGAGGCCGAGGACGGCACGCTGTTCGTTTCCGAGTATGGCGGCAACAGGATAGCGCGGTGCGGCCCCGGTGGCGAGAAGTCGGCGGTCTTCGGCGCCAAGGGCAGGGGCGACGGGGCCCTCCTGGGCCCGCAGTACCTGGCGGCCGACGGCAGAGGGTATCTGTACGTGACCGACTGGGGCAACTCCCGCGTTGCCAAGTTCGACGGCGACGGCGCGTGGATCCTCAACGTGGGCGGGCTTCGCCGGGCCGACCGGGGTCGCCGTGCGCGACGACAGGCTGTACGTCTCCGAGAAGTCGGCGAAGCGCATCTCCGTCTTCGACCTGAACGGCAATCCCCTCGCGACGATCGGGGAGGGCGTCCTCACTGGACCGGAAGGGCTCGCCTTCACCCGGGCGGGGGCCCTGCTCGTCGCCGACGGGAACCTCGTGCGCGCGTGCGACCTGGAGAACGAGGCCTGGACGGTGCGCGCTGACCCGGGAGCGTCGGCCGTGCGCATGGTGCAGCAGGGCATGACCGCCAACGGGGACATCCTCGCGGCCGACTTCGACGGCAGCCGGGTGCTCCTCTTCGCGGACGCGTCGGCCCTGTCGGGCGGGTTTGCCGTGCGCATCGCGCGCGTGAACGCCGTCAAGTTCCCCGAGGTGTTCCTCGATGTGACCGTCGAGACCCGCATGGGCGAGCCCGTCGTCGGGCTCGAGATCAACAACTTCATAGTCACCGAGTCCCGCTCCGGCGTGGCCGCCACGACGCTCGTGCAGTCGAACACGGCCGTTGCCGCCCTGGACGCCGCGATCGTGGTGGAGAGGTCACCGGCATTCGACCGGTCCGGCGCAGCCGCGGCCGCGCTGATCGGCGACCTGCGCGACCTGGTGTCTGCGGGCGGCCGTGCGCTCGCGGTGTCGGCGGGCGAGAAGCCGGTCAGGGAGGCGGAGTTCGGCGAGGCCCGGCTGCGGATGGCCGCGCGGGTGCTGGAGGCAGCCCCGTCGGCAGCCTGGCGTTTCGACCTCGCGGCACGGCTGGCCGGCGATGCGCTGGTGCAGACCACCTCCACGGCGCGCAGGGCGGTCGTTTTCCTCACAAGCGGAACGCTGGGCGCCCGCCCGTTCCGCACCTACTCGCTGGAGGAAATTGCCGCATTCTTCCGCGACAATGCCATCGCCTTCTATCCCGTCTCGGTGGGTGCGGGGGGAGTGGACGAGGACCTCGCCTTCCTGGCCGCGGAGACGGGGGGACGGGCCTTCAGCGCATCGCTTGCGGGAGGCATGGCCGAGGTGGTCCGCACGATGCGCGCCCGGGTCAGCCCGACCTACACCATCCGGTACCTGTCGCGCTCGGACGCCGGCTTTGGCATGAACTACATCCCCCTCGAGGTCGAGACGACCCTGCAGAAGGTGAGCGGCAGGGACGAGTCGGGCTACTTCGCCCCGCCCACCGACTAGGGCCGGGCCCGGGCTGATGGTTGAAGAGCGCCTGCGCGTCATGGAATACCTGCATGCTGTCGGCTCGGGCGGCGCTTTCGCCGAGCCCCTGAGGGCCGCGCTCCAAAGCCTGCTCGGAGCGGCACCGGAACCCCGGTTTTCCGATTACACGATGGACCTCGGCAGCATCGATCACCTGGTCGCGCAGGCGCTCGCGAGCCTGCCGCGCACCAGCCCCGCCGTGCTGCGCCTGCGACGAATCCTGCGGACTGTGCTTTCCGGCCTCGGGGCGCTGGCGGGGCTCGGTTGCCTCGCAGGCATCATCCTCCCGATCGCATCGTTCCTGGTGCACCCGAACGCGGAGGGCGTGGTCAACGGCAGCCCTGCCGGCCGCGCATACATCCTGGTCGTCCCGTCCATCATCGCGAGCATCGCTGCCTTGAAGACAGCGGGCTGGCTGGGCAGGCGGGAGGTCCGCAGCCTGCGCACGGGGGACATCCTGGCCGTCCTGAGCGGCCCCGATGAGCTTCTCCAGGCGAGCCACGGCGTGGAACTTGTCGACTGCGCCGCTCCCGCGATCGACGGCCCCGGCAGACAGACGACTGTCAAGAAGGAAGCCTGCGCAGAGCTGTTGTCCAGGTTCCGCTCGGGGGCGCTTCGGGAGCTGCGTGAAATCGTGCTTGTCCACCTCGCGGCACAGTACGCGCTGCTCAGGTTGGCTCCCCCTGGCGAGAGAGAGTACTACGTCGGGATGGCGGCGGAGGCGCTCGGGCGAATCAGTGCGTTCAACCAGGGGGATCCAGGCGTCGCCCGCAGGCTGTGCTTCTACCTGACCCTTTCCGGCGACTACCGCGGTGCCCGAGACACCGCCGAGCGGGCTCTCGCCGGGGAAGAGGCTGCGGGGTTCAGGCACCTCATCGGGGACAGCGCGGACTTCCTGGAGGCCCACCTCAAGGACTGGTAGGCCGGTCGTGGCCCGCCTGTCACTGGCCAGGACCGGGCTGTCAGCCTCCCCCTGCCGCTCCTGGCTCGACTGACGGAACGACACAGTCGTTGATGATCGGGAAGTAATCCGGCTCGTGCGCCGTGTCCGTCGTGGCAATGACGACCACGATGTCGAGATCGGGGATGACCGCAATCACTTGTCCGCCCATGCCCAGCGCGTTGAACCCGAAGTGGCCCGAGAAGTCCTGGATCCACCAGAAGAAGCCGTACTTCTGCCAGATGCCGGAGGTGTCACCGGTCGCGCTCTGGATTCGCGTCGATTCCTCGACCCACGATGCGGGGACGATCTGCGTGTCCCTCCAACGCCCCTTGCGCAGGTACAGGTAGCCGAGCCTCGCCATGTCGCGCAGCGTGAGCGTGAGCCCGTAGGCGCCCCTGGCCACGCCGTCCATCTCGTCCCAGCTGTAGTGCGTGATACCCAGCGGCGAGAACAGAGCCTCTTTCGCGAAGCCGGCTGCTGAGACGCCGCGGCTGCGCGTTATCGCGAGGGAGACCAGGTTCGGATTCGTGCCGTTGTATCCGAACACCCGGCCGGCGTCGCCCGGTCGGACATTCGACAGACTGATCCCCATCAGCCCGGGGTCAAGCACGCCCTCGCCCCCGTCATCGGGCAGCCCCGCTGTCATGCACAGGACGTTGCGCAGGGTGATCGCGCTCGCGGGCCCCGTTCCCTGCGGATCCAGTTCGGGCAGCAGGGCGGTGATCGGCTTGTCGATCCACTGGTTCCACTGTTCTCCCAGGTGAATCCCCATGAGCATGGAGATCACGGACTTCGTGGCAGACCACTGGGCCATCCGGGTCTCGGGTTTCCCCGTGAAGTACTTCTCGTATGCCACGTAGCCATGCCTGGTCACCAGGACGCCGGCCGTGAGCGGCAGGCGTGTCGAGACCAGTGTCTCTATCGAGAGCAGCCTCGCGGAATCCAGGCCGAGGAGGCGGGGCTGTCGCCGCTCGATCTCCCGGCCAGGCCAATAGTCGCCGCTGGGGCGGCCGCAACCCTGGCAGGCGAGCAGGGCTGCCAGCGCCGCGGCCCATGCGAGATGGTGAGTTTTCATGGGGTGCCTCCATTTTCGATTCACTTTCTTTCCGGCCCTTGCCGTTCCTGCACCGATTCTGGGCGCATCGTCGCGCTGCCGTCAAGGGAGATGCAGGCCGAGACGCACGGCCGTGCCTTCCCGCAGGCTGCTCCGGAAAATGAAAAGGGCCCCCGAAGGGGCCCGCCTGTTTCTCGCGAGGACCGGGCTATGCCCGGAGGAACGCCTTGAACTTCTCCGCGGCGCTGGCGGCGTCGGGGGCGTAGCCGTCGGCCCCGATCTCCTTCGCGTATGCGTCGGTCAGGGGCGCCCCGCCCACCATGAACTTCACCTTCTTGCGAAGCCCTTCCTTCTCGAACCTGTCGATCACTTCCTTCATCCCCGTCATCGTCGTGGTCAGAAGAGCCGACATGCCCACCGCCTTCGCGTCGGGGTTGTCCTTGAGCCCCTGGAGGAACTTGTCGGCAGACACGTCGATGCCCATGTCCACCACCTCGATGCCCGCGCCCTGGGCCATCATCTTCACCAGGTTCTTGCCGATGTCGTGCAGGTCGCCCTTCACGGTGCCCAGGAGCATCTTGCCGATCGGCTTCACGCCCGCCTTCACCAGCTCGGGCTTGAGGATCTCCATGCTCTGGTTCATGGCCCGGGCGGCGATCAGCACCTCGGGGATGTAGACCTCGTTGGCCTTGAAGCGCTGCCCGATCTTGTCCATGCCGTCCAGCAGACCCTTGTTGAGGATGTCGCCCGCGGGCTTCTTCTCGGCGAGAAGAGCCGTGGTGAGCTCCTTCGCCTTCGGCGCCGCGCCCTTCTGGATCGCCTCCGACAGTTCCTGGAACGTTGCCAACTTCGCCCTCCTTCTGTGAGAGTCTTCGGCGCACCCGCACAGCCCGCAGGCAGCGAGGTCCGCGGTTGCCGGACGATGCGGAAAGTGATACGCTTGCGGGATATCATGGCTGAGAGGTTGCCCCATGTCAAGAGGACATCCGGAAATCGACACGGAGACGTGCAAGGGATGCGCCCTGTGCGTGGCGGCGTGTCCCGAGAAGATACTGAAGCTGTCGCGTGACAAGTTCAACCGCCAGGGGCTGCCCTTCTCGGTGTGCTTCGAACCCGAGCGGTGCACCGCCTGCATGTCCTGCGCGATCATCTGCCCCGACACGGCCATCAGGATCCTGAAGCTGGTCCCCGCGGCAGCCGCGGGGGAGGGGGAGTAGGCCATGGCAGCCCCCCGACGACCGCGAATGCCCTGATGAAGGGCAACGAGGCCCTCGCCGAGGCGGCGATCATCGCCGGCTGCCGGCACTACTTCGGCTACCCCATCACGCCCGCAGAACGAGGTGCCCGCCTACATGGCGGCCCGCCTGCCGAAGGTCGGGGGCACCTTCCTGCAGGCCGAGAGCGAGGTCGCCGCCATCAACATGGTCTTCGGCGCTGCCGCCGCCGGAGCGCGGGCCATGACCTCCTCCTCCTCGCCCGGGATCAGCCTCAAGATGGAGGGCATCTCGTACCTGGCCGGCGCGGAGCTTCCCGCCGTCGTGGTGAACATGATGCGCGGCGGACCGGGGCTGGGCAACATCGCCGGTGCGCAGGGCGACTACTTCCAGGCCGTGAAGGGCGGGGGTCACGGCGACTACCGCAGCATCGTGCTCGCCCCCAGCGGCGTGCAGGAGCTGGCCGACCTCACCGTGCAAGGCCTTCGACCTCGCCGACCAGTACCGCATGGTGGTCATCATCCTCGGCGACGGGTTCATCGGGCAGATGTCCGAGCCCATCACGCTGCCCGCAGCCCACGGGACGGACCTTCGACAAGAGCTCCTGGGCGCTCACCGGCGCGCGGGGCCGCGACACGCACCTCGTCGCCTCCATGCGCCTGACCCCCGAGGACGCCCTGGAGAAGCTCAACCTGCGCCTGCAGGAGAAGTACCGTCAGGTGGAGAAGAAGGAGCAGATGTGGGAGGAGCACGCAGACCGATGACGCGGAGTTCCTGCTGGTGGGGTTCGGCCTCTCGGCCCGGATCTGCAGGTCCGCGATCTCGGCCCTGCGCAGGCAGGGGTGAAGGCGGGTCTGTTCCGGCCGATCACCCTGTGGCCGTTCCCCGCCGGCCGCTGGCCCGGCGGCGGCCGGGGCAAGAAGAAGGTCCTGGTGGTCGAGATGAACGCGGGCCAGATGGTCGAGGACGTGCGGCTCGCCGTGGGCGCGCGCGGCGCCGGTCGACTTCTACGGCACGCTCGGGGGCCATCGCCCCCGAGGTGGACGAGATCGTGGAAAGGATCAAGGCGCATGCCGGCTGACACCGCTGCAGAGAAGCTCGTCTACGAGAGGCCGCGTTCGCTCGCGAGACGTGCCCAACCACTACTGCCCGGGCTGCGGGCACGGGATCATCCACAAGCTGCTCGCCCAGGTGCATCGACGAGCTCGGCATCCGGGAGAAGACGATCCTCGTCGCCCCGGTGGGCTGCTCGGTGCTCGCCTACAACTACCTGAAGGTCGACGGCTGCGAGGCGGCGCACGGCCGGGCGCCCGCGGTGGCCACGGGCGTCAAGCGGGTGCACCCCGAGAACGATGGTCATCTCCTACCAGGGCGACGGCGACCTGCTGGCCATCGGCATGGCCGAGACGATCCACGCCGCCAACCGGGGCGAGAAGATCACCGTGATCTTCGTGAACAACGCGATCTACGGCATGACGGGCGGCCAGATGGCCCCCACCACGCTGCAGGCGCAGAAGACCAAGACCTCTCCCTACGGCCGGAACCCCGCCGAGGCGGGGTATCCCGATCCGGGCCTGCGAGCTGCTGAACTACCCTGGAGGCGCCGGTCTTCATCGAGCGCTGCGCCGTGAACAGCGTGAAGACCATGCTGCGGACGAAGCGGGCCATCATGAAGGGGCTGCGCAACCAGGTGGACGGGAAGGGGTACTCCTTCATCGAGATCCTCTCCATGTGCCCGACCGGCTGGGGCGTGGAGCCGCGCGAGGCCACCGCGTGGATCGACCAGGCCATGGTGCCGTCTTTCCCGCTGGGCAACCTGCGGGACAGGTAGGGGGCGCGCCGTGTACGAAGGAATCTTCATCGCCGGTTTCGGCGGCCAGGGCATCATCCTCGCGGGCGCGCCTGCTGTGCCTCGCGGCCATGGCCGAGGGAAAGCACGTGTCGCACATCCCCTCCTACGGCGCGGAGATGCGCGGCGGCACGGCCAACTGCTCCGTGGTCGTCTCCGACGAGGAGATCGCCTCGCCGCTCGTGCCGCGGCCGACGGTCTGCATCGTGATGAACACGCCCTCGCTGCTGAAGTTCCAGTCCACTGGTGCGGCCGGGCGGGCTGCTGATCTGGAACAGCTCGCTCATCGACGTGCCGCCGGAGCGGTCGGACGTCGAGGCGGTCGAGGTGCGGGCGAACGAGATCGCCGAGGCGGCCGGTTCGTACAAGGCGGCCAACATGGTGGTGCTCGGGCCTGCTGCTCAAGAAGCGCCCGCGGCCTGGCCTCCCTGGAGGCCGTGATCGCCGCCCTGTCCGAGGCCGTCTCGGCGCGCCACCGGGAGCTGAACGAGATCAACCGTGCGGCGCTGCGCAAGGGCTATGAGCTCGCGTAGGGGAGCCGGGACAGCCGTTTCCTGTTCTGGCGGACCGACTTCGTCGGCATCGCCATGATCGTGACCGGCGTGCTGTTCCTCCTGGTGAACTTCGGCCTCATTCCCGCTACCGACTTCGTCCTGCCCCGCGTGCTGGGGATCCTCTTCATCGTCGGTCGGGCTGATCTTTCTGTTCTTCACCGGCGCGGGACGGTGGCTGACCTGGTTCGTCATCCCCGCGGGGATCCTTCTCACCTCGGGCATCGTGACCCTGATCCTCGGGCTGAACCGCATTGCCAGCCCCGCCTCGGCGTGCCTGTTCTCCCTGGGGCTCGGCCTGACGTTCCTCGCCGTGTTCCTCTCCCGGCGCAACCACTGGTGGGCCCTCATCCCCGCCGGCGCTGTTCACCGGCATCGCCGCGTGGGTGCTCGCGGGCCGGCGCTTCGCCGTGATCGGGTGGCACCCGGTGCCCGTGCTGTTCTTCCTGGGCGCCGCGTTCCTCGCGATCTACGCCGCCTCGTGGCAGAAGAGGCGGATGCGCTGGAGCCTCCTCACGGGCTGCATCGTCGCCGCCGCGGCGCTGCTGTACCTGCTGGGTCTCCTGCTGGCCCGCTGGAGCGCCCTGTGGCCCGTGGTGCTGCTGCTGGCGGGGGTGCTCGTCCCCGGGGCCTCTCCCTTGCCGAGCGGCGTCGCCGGTCGCGATGAGGGGGGGGCGGCGCAGCCTGCTCGGCGACCTGCGCAGGGACCGGTGGGAGGCCATTTGCCGCGGGTGCGGCCAGTGCTGCTACGAGAAGGACAGGCGGCACGGGCCGCGTGGTCACCAACTGGCGCGCCCCCTGCAGGTACCTGGAGGTTTCCACCCGCCGCTGCACGGTGTACGAGAAGCGGTTCCGGGTCTGCCCCGAGTGCAGGAAGATGACGATCTTTCACGCGCTGTTCGCCCCCTGGCTGCCCGCAACGTGCGGGTACGTGCGGAGGTTCCGCCGTGGGCAGGGAGCCCTGCAGGGGCTGACGCGAAGGAGGGATCATGAGAGCCGCCGATGCCGCGCCCGTTCTCAGCTTCCTCGGGGCCGCGAAGACCGTCACCGGCTCGCGCTTCCTGCTGGAAACCGCCCGCCGCGCGGGTGCTGGTGGACTGCGGGCTGTGCCAGGAGCGCGAGCTGCAGTCGAAGAACTGGGAGCCGTTCCCTGTTCCCGCCGACCGGCTGGACGCGGTCCTGCTGACCCACGCCCACCTCGATCACTGCGGACTCCTGCCCCGCCTCGCGCGGGAAGGATTCCGCGGCCGGGTGTTCGGCACCGGCCCCACGGCGGAAATCGCGAAGATCGTGATGCTCGACTCCGCGCGCCTGCAGGCGGAGGACGCCGAGCACAAGAGCAGGCGCCACGAGCGGGAGGGTCGGAAGGGGCCCTACCCCCTGGTTCCCCTGTACACCGAGAAGGACGCCGAGGCGGCGGCTGCCCGCTTCACGCCCCGTGCAGCTGGGCCGCCCGGTCGACGTCGCCGAGGGGGTCCAGGCCGAGTTCTACGAGGCCGGGCACATCCTGGGCTCCTCGTCCATCCGTGTGCGCGTGGGCCAGGACGGGGGCGCGCCGTGTCCTGTTCTCGGGCGACATCGGCAGGTGGGGACACGCCCATCCTGAACGACCCGGCCCCGTGCGACGGGGCGGACTACGTGGTCATGGAATCCACCTACGGCGACTCGCTGCACGGGGACGAGTGCCGGCATCGGCGAGAGCTCGCGAGGGTGATCAACGAGACCGTCGCCGCGGGGGGCAACATCGTCATCCCCAGCTTCGCCATCGAGCGCTCGCAGGAGGTGCTCTACCACCTCAACAGGCTGCTGGGCGAAAACCGCATCCCGCACCTCCTCGTCTTCCTCGACAGCCCGATGGCCGTGAAGGTGACGGACGTGTTCGCGAACTGGCACGCAGATTCCTCGACGCGGAGATGGTGGAGCTGATCCGGACAGGCCGCTCGCCCTTCGACCTGCCCGGGCCTGGTGATGACGGCGCAGCGCGGACGAGTCGAAGGCGATCAACAGGATCAGGGGCACGGCGATCATCATCGCGGGAGCGGGCATGTGCACGGGGGGCAGGATCAAGCACCACCTCGTGCGCAACATCACCCGCGCCGCGAGAGCACGATCCTGTTCGTCGGCTACCAGGCCGCGGGGACCCTCGGGCGGCAGATCCTGGACGGGGCGGCGCAGGTGCGCATCCTCGGGGAGGAGCTTCCCGTGAGGGCGCGCGTCGAGAGGATCACCGGCTTCTCCGCGCACGCGGACAGGGACGAGCTGCTGCGGTGGGCGTCGCGCAGACCACGGCCGCCGCGGCGGGCATTCGTGGTGCACGGCGAGCCCGAGGTCGCCGAGCGTTTCCGCGCGACACTGGCCCGTGAACGGGGCTGGGCTGCGCAGGTGCCGGGGCCGGGCGACAGCGTGACCCTGGAGTAGGTCGGGGCCTGCCCGTCGCCGCCCCCGCGCCGTCAGTACTTGAACGCGCTCTCGCCGATGAACTCGCGCAGGATCGACGTCGGGGGAACCCACCGCGGGGACAGCGGCGTGAAGTTGGCCAGGAACGCCAGCAGCGACCGCGCCTCCTGGTACTCGGCGCAGTCCGGCTTGACCGAGGCGAGGAGCGGCTCGGCGTACACCTTCAGCACGGCCAGCTCGTAGTCGAGTGCGGAGTTGAACGCCGAGTCGGCGGAGTTCTGGAACGGGAAGATGTTCCGGTCCTCGCCGCGGCGCACCGACGGCCACATCGAGAGGGTCCGGAGCGCGGCGTGGCCGCGGAACTGGCTGTCGCGCACCATGCGGCGAATGAGCCGGTTGTCGGTGGTGGCAACCCTGTTGTGGTCATCGAGGTTCAGCTGCGTGAGCGCGGAGACGTAGACCTTGTACTTCGCTCCCGCGCGCGACCGGCGGCGTCAGCGCGTCGTTCAGACCGTGGATCCCCTCCAGGATGAGCACGGCCCGGTCGGGCAGGGTGCAGCTTCTTCCCCTCGTCCCTGCGCCGGCCGGTGAAGAAGTCGAACAGCGGCGTCTCGACCTCCTCGCCGTCGCAGAAGCGCCACGAGGTGATCGTTGAGCAGCTCCACGTCCAGGGCGTCGAGAGACTCGAAGTCGGGCTTGCCCTCCTCGTCGAGGGGCGTCTGGTCCTTGCGGCTTGAAGTAGTCGTCCAGCGAGATCGTCACGGGGTTGCGGCCCACGACGCGCAGCTGGATCATCAGCTTCTTCGAGAAGGTCGTCTTCCCCGACGAGGAGGGCCCGGCGATGAGCACGACCCTCACCGTGTCGCGCCGCGCGCTGATCCGGTCGGCGATCTCCGCGATCTTCTTGTCCTGCAGCGCCTCGGCGATCTGGACGAACTCGCTGGATCCCGCCCGCCCGGATCAGCTCGTTCAGGCTGCCGACCGAGCCGACGCGGAGGATCTTTCCCCAGTTCTTGTACTCCCTGTAGATCGACAACAGCACGGGGTTGTCGATGAAGGGGGCCACGTGGAGGGGGTCTTCGGCGGGGGGGTAGCGCAGGAGGAACCCGGCGGCGTAGCTCGAGGATGTCGAAGACGGACAGCAGGCCCGTGGAGGGGACCAGCGGGCCGTGCCAGAGGTCGAGGGTCCCGTCGCAGGAGTGGACCCGGACCTCCGGGGCGCTGCGTGCGTTCAGGAGCAGGGCCGTGTCGGGCTGGTTGTGCTTCGCGAAGTACTCCACCGCCTCGCTGTAGGAGAGCAGCAGGCGACCGGATGGGCAGGTCGCGGGCGACCAGTTCGCGCATCTGCGTCTTGATGCGCCGCGAGGTCGGCGTCGGGCACTTCCTCCATCCCGTCGAACCAGTACAGGTAGCTGTGCCCGAGGGAGTGCCCGATCACCAGGCGCCGCTTCGGGAAGACGCGCCGCGCGGCCATCGAGAGCAGGAAGCACAGCGATTTCCTGTAGATGTTCACCCCGGCCCTGCTCGCCAGGTCGACGGGCGCCAGCACCGTGTTCACGACAAGGGGATGCGCGAGACCCACGACCTCGTTGTTGGCGAGCACCGCCACGAGGGGGAGCGCCGTGCGCGGGAATCGCCGGGTCGGCCGCCACGTCGGCCGCGGGGGTTCCCGCGGGCACCTCGCGGACCGGCCCGTCGGGCCCGAGGGTGACGCGGACCGTCATGCCGAATCGGGGAGGCCCGTCGCTTCCTCGACCGTGAGGACCCGCGCGATACCGACGCCGCCGGATTCAGCAGTCTGGACCAGCGGGGGGGCGGTCAGGGCCTTGCCCTGGGGATCGAGGAGGACCTTGACGATGGGATGACGGGGCGAGGAGGGGTCGGTCTTCGCGACGACTGCCCTGCTGCCGTTGGTGAGCAGCACCGGCGTGCCGACCGGGTACACCGACAGCGTGTACACCAGGGCCTTGAGAACGCGGTCGTCGTACTGCTTTCTGCTCACCTGGAGGAACTCCCGGATGGCCGAGTGCCCGCCGATGGACTTCTCGCGGAACGGCCTGTGGGCGACCATGGCATCGTACGAGCAGGCAACGGCGATGATGCGGGCGTACTCCGTGATCTTCTCTCCTGAAAGCCCGCGGGGATAGCCGCTCCCGTCGATCCTCTCGTGGTGCTCGAGGGCCGCGAGGGCGACGTTCTCGGGGGCAGAGAAGCCCTTGAGGATCCGGTAGCCCAGGGCGGTGTGGGCCGTCATCGCCTTGCGCTCCTCGGGGCTCAGCGCCTTCGAGGACCGCTGCAGGCTCTCGGGAAGCTTCGTCATGCCGATCTCGTGCAGCATGCAGGCGTTGCCCAGCTCGATCAGCCGGTGCGGCGGCGCCTTCAGGAACTCGCCGATCACCAGCGCGAGCACGGTGGAGTTCACCGCGTGGGTCACCGGGTAGCGCGCCGGGTCGGTGTTCACCTCCAGAAAGCGGATGACGCAGTCGCGGCAGTCGCGGATGGCACTGGTCGTCTTCTTGACCCACTCGGTGACCTCGGCGAGGTTCAGTGTTCCCTTCTCGGCGAACGTGGCGAACAAGGCAGCCGTGAACTCCTGGAAGCCCCGCACGAAGTCGCGAGCGCTCTTCATCTGCTCGGAGTACCGGATGTCCTCGTCGATGGTGACCGGCGCGACGCTTGCCTTGTCCGCGCCGGAGAGGTAACTCGGGTTGTCCTTCTGCCTGCCGTCGGTCAGCACCTGGGAGTACTTCCACCGCTTCAGCCGCTGGACCAGCTCGGGCGTGACCGGCGTGTCGGGGGCGAGGAGGATATAGCGCGCGTCGAGGTAGACGGGCTGGTCGAAGTAGGTGTCCGCTACCAGCGCGGACACCGGGATAGCCTTCATCGGCGGGCCCCTTTGACTGAACGGGTCATTTCCCCTACACTCCATCCCCATTATAGGGGTTTTTGATGAAATTGAAAGCCATTGCGATACTGCTGAACGCGGTGCTGCTCGCGGCGTTCATCGTGATCTTCCTGCTCCCGCTCCTCCTGATCGGAGTGGACTACTTCTCGCTGTTCTGGGCGCGCAACTGGCCCATCGCGGTCGTCTTCCTTGCCGCGCTGGCCGGTGTGAACGGGTACTTCCTGCTCAACTGGCGGCTTTTCACCGCGCTGGAGAAGGAGGACTGGCCCGCCACCGCCGCGATCCTGGAGGGGCGGATATTCCGCCGGGGAATCGCCTCGGCGGGTGCCGTGCGGATGCTGCTCACGACGTACCTCGTGGGATCCCACACCGAGAGTGTCCTCGCCCTGGAGGCGTACCTGCGCAAGCGCAGGCCGCGACTGCTCGGACGGTTCAGCCTGCAGTTCGGGATTCCCCACCTGCTCTCCCAGGACCATGGGGATTCTGAAAAGTTCTTCAGCTTCCTGCTCTCCCAGCCCGGGGTCCGCGAGAAGGACTGGGTCCTGTGGAACAAGGCCTTCGTCCTGGTGCAGGCGAAGAAGGACGGGGAGGCGAAGAAGGACCTGCTCCCCCTGCTGAACCCCGGGACTGACCCCATTCTGCGCCTCCTCGCGCTGTACCTGCTTGACGTGCTCGCCCGCAAGGACGCCGAGGCGGCAGAGAAGGTGCGGGAGGGCAGGGAGCAGATGCGGGGGCGACTCACGGCCGAGAGCCTCGCCCGGATAATGGAGAAGAACGGGGAGAACATCGAGGTCGCCGTCCTCTCGCAGATGCTCTCCGAGGCGTCCCGGTGGCTGTTCACGCCGGCGCGCGGCGAAGCGGCCGGGTAGGCGGCCGCCGCGGCGGGCCGGATCGGGGGGCTATCGGTGCCTGCTCGCGAAAAACGCGGCACTGCGGTCGAATGTCCGCTCGTCCCCAGCCGTGAACAGGCACCCCGGCAGCTCGCCCATCTCGCGGTGATAGGCCACGCAGTCGCAGCAGACCCCGTGGCGGGGGCATCCCGGGTAGGTGCACGTGCATCGCCTGGCATTCGCGGCGGCGTTGGAGCATGTCATGGCGACTCTGTAGCAGTTTCCACCCGCCGATGCAAGCGGCCCCGCCGTGCACGGGGCTCATGGAGGCCACGCGCGAGGCTCTCCGCGTTGACAGCCGCGCGGCGGGCCGCCTACACTGGCGGCGGCCTCCCAGAGAAGCGAATGCACGCACCCGCGATACACCCCCTGCGTTTCCTTCCGTTCCTGCTGCTCCTGTCTGTCATTGGCGGTGGGTCGCTGTGCGCCGAAGGCGCTAGGCGCCGAGGGCGCTCAGGGCGCCGGGGGATGGCCGCGCGTCGTTGCCGACGACGAGGGCACGGTCCTGGCCCTGGCGGGAATGCCGCGGCGCGTCGTGTCAGCGACCCTTCCCACCGACGAGATCCTTCTCGGCCTCGTGGGGCCCGGGCGGCTGGCCGCGGTCACCTCTTTCGCGGCCGATCCTGCCCTCTCGACTGCTGCCCCCCTTGCCCGGTTGGTGCCCGTGAAGCTGGCGCAGGTCAACGTGGAGCTCATCGTGTCGCTGGCCCCCGACGTTGTGTTTGCCGCCAGCTGGAGCGACGCGGCCGTGGTTCGCCAGCTGCGGCGGCCGGCATCGCCGTGTACCTCTTCCGCAGCCCCACGTCGGTGGCCGGCATCCGGGAGGCCATCGGCAGGATCGCGCGGGTCATGGGCGAGGAGGGCAAGGGCAGGGAGCTGGTGGGGTGGATGGACGGCCGCCTGTCGACCGTCGCGGCGCGGATCGCCGCGGTCCCCGCCCACCGCCGCCTGTCGGTCATGGACTACAACACGTGGAACACCTCCATGGGCAGCGGCTCCTCGTGGGACGAGGTGGTCCGGCTGGCAGGGCTCACCAATGCCGCGGCCGGTCTCGCGGCCGACCGGTTCGGGGAGGTACCCGTCTCGCGCGAGACGCTCCTCTCCCTCGATCCCGACATCCTCCTGGTGCCCGCGTGGGTCTATGGCGATCCCGGCGGTTCCGACAGGTTCCTCCGCCAGGTCGTCAACGACCCTGCCCTGCGCGGCATGAAGGCCGTTCGGCAGGGGAGGGTGCTGGTGATGCCCGAGAGCATCAAGTCCAGCACGTCGCAGTACATCGTGCTCGCGGTCGAGGAGCTGGCGCGCTATGCGTACCCCGATGCCTTCCGGTAGCAGGCCGGCGGCGGTGAGGGCGCGGCGCGTCGGCCTGCTGGCAGGCCTCGCGGCTGCCCTCGCGGCGGCCATCGTGCTGGGGGTGAGCATCGGGACCGTGCGTGTCCCGCCCGTGCAGCTCCTGCGCGTGCTTCTCCGCGAGGTGGGCCTGCAATGGGCCGTTCCGCCGGACCCGCGGGCAGCGACAATCATCCTGTCGCTGCGCCTGCCGCGCGTGCTCGCGGCGCTCCTGGTGGGCTCGTCGCTTGCAGCCTGCGGGGTGGTCATGCAGGGGCTGTTCCGCAACCCCATGGCCAGTCCCGAGATCCTCGGCGTGTCGGCGGGGGGGAGCCTCGGTGCGGTCGTGGCCATCACCACGGGGCTGGCGCGGTCTCTCGGGGCTTGCAACGCCCCTGTTCACCGTCGTCGGCGCGCTCGCGGCCGCGCCGTCAATCTACCTGCTCTCCAGCACGCGCGGCCTCACCTCCCTGCTCTTCATCGTGATCGCCGGCATGGCCATCTCGTCGCTCTTCAACGGCATGAGCTCGGCCCTGCTCCTCTTCGCGCGGGAGCACGAGGTGAGCCAGTACTTCTTCTGGACCATCGGGGGGCTGGAGGGGCGGAGCTGGCAGCACATCCTGTATGCCGCCCCCGTGCTCGTGCCCGGCCTTGTCGTGATGTCGCTGTTCTGGCGCGAGCTCAACGTCCTCTCCCTCGGCGAGGAGGCAGCCCTCGGCCTGGGCATGAACGTCGAGGCGACGAAGAGGACGCTGCTCGCGCTGTCGGCCGTCGTGACGGGAGTGGCCATCTCCGTCGGCGGGCCGATCGGCTTCGTGGGCCTCCTGGTTCCGCACGCGTTCCGCCTGCTCACGGGCCCCGATCATCGCGGCCTGCTTCCCGCCTCGATCCTCGGCGGCGGGCTGTTCCTCGTGCTCTGCGATCTCGCCGGGCGGGCGATCGCGCCGCCCTACGAGATCCGCGTCGGGATCATCACCTCGCTCCTGGGGAGCCCGTACCTTATCAGCCTGGTCGTCCGCTCGCAGCGCAGGGGGGCGCGGGGGCGGTGATCGAAGCCCGCGGCCTCACGTGGACGGTCAACGGCAAAACGATCGTCGACAGCATCTCCCTCCTGGTGCGTCCGGGTGAGCTTCTTGGCGTGATCGGGCCGAACGGGGCGGGGAAGACGACCCTGCTCCGCCTCTTGTGCGGGCTGCTGGCGCCGAGCGCGGGCGGGGTCTTCCTCGGGGGCCGCGAGGTACGGGCGATGCGGCCCCGGGAGCGCGCGCGCCTGGTGAGCTTCATGAGCCAGGAGTCGTCGCAGCCCTTTCCCTTTTCCGTCCTGGAGATCCTGCTCATGGGCCGCTACCCCCACCTGGGCAGGTTCGAGCGGGAGAGCGCGGCGGACAGGGAAAGCGCGCGCCGGGCCCTCTCGTACGTGGGGCTGTCCGGGCTCGAGGAGAGGCAGTTCAGCGGCCTGTCGGGTGGAGAGCGACAGCTCGTGCTCTTCGCCACGTGCCTCATGCAGGATGCGCCCTGTGCCGTCCTGGACGAGCCGAGCTCCAGCCTGGACATCCGCCACCAGGACCGCATCTTCTCGATGGCCCAGGAGCTCGCGCGGGAAGGCCGCGCCGTCGTTGCCTCCGTCCACAACCTCGACGTGGCTGCCCAGTACTGCTCCCGGCTGCTGCTCCTGGAGAAGGGCAGGGCGGCCGCGGACGGAAGCCCGCAGGATGTGCTCGTGCCCGCCACCCTCGACAGGGTGTACGGCGTGCGCACCCTCGTCTCCCCCAACCCGGTCACCGGCAGCGTGACGGTCGCCGTGATCCCGCCGCGCACGGCGGCCCGGCCGGCGCGTATCCACATCGTCGGCGGGGCGGGAACTGCCGTCAACCTGACACGCGAGCTGTACAGGCTGGGCTACACCCTGTCCGGGGGGATTGCGCACGAGCACGATTCCGACGAGAAGCTCTGGAGGAGCCTCGCCATCCCCTGCGCCACGGTCGACGCCTTCTCGCGGATCAGCGACGAGGACGTGCGCGCTGCCGCGGCAGGCGTGCAGGAGGCGGACCTGGTCGTGCTGTGCCCGTTCCCGGTCGGGACGGGCAACCTGGGGAACCTTCGCCTCGCAGCGCATGCCCGCCGTCTCGTGGTGCTCGAGCCCTCCGGGGGCGAGCTGCCGAGGACCTTTTTCGCCCCCGAGGGCAAAGCGCTGTTCGAGGACCTGTGCCGCGGGGCGCAGGTCATGGGGTACGAGCAGCTGCTCGCACGACTGCCCGGACATCCTGGGCGCTGCCGGAGACGGGACTTGAACCCGTACGCCCCGTGAAGGGCAGGGGATTTTAAGTCCCCTGTGTCTCCCAGTTCCACCACTCCGGCCAAGACATGGATGTCGGGGGTCGGCGGAGCCATGGATGGCGGCAGCCGACCGCAGGGATGCGCCGGGGGCGCCGTAGCCAGGGATGGCGGAAGGCGCCCCAGGCCAGCTATGTCAAAGGTCGGCGGCAGCCGACCGCAGCCCGATCACGGATTTTGCGCCGCTGACCGAAAAAAAACGTACCGTTTTGCCGCCCGTCAAGTCAAGATAATACCCCTCCAGAGCCGAACATAGATTGAGGTTTTTCCCGATGTCAGGTCGAGCCGCGCTGCTGATCAGTTGTCTCCTCTGCGTCGTCTGCGTGGCAGCAGTCAGCGGCGCGGACTCCGTGTACACGATCAGCGGCGATATGACCCTCTTTGGCATCGCGAAGAAGTCGCGGGTCCCCGTGGAGGTCCTGCAGTCATACAACGGCATCAGCGACCCCTCCCGTCTGAAGGCCGGCACGGTGATCCGCATCCCCGCGTCGCGTACCGTGGTCAAGGGCGACACTCTCTACAGCATCGCGCGGAGCGCCTCGGTGGCGCTGGCGCAGATCCTCTCGCTCAACGGCCTGACCGACGGGTCGAAGATCAGGCCCGGGGACAGGATCTTCATCCCGGCAGGTCCCGGCACGGGCGGTGCGACAGCCCAGAAGAAGCCTCCGTCCGCAGCTCCGCCGGCAGCTTCTGCACCCGCTGCCTCACCTCCTGCGGCCTCCGCGGCCGCCTCTGCCCCTCTGCCCGCGCCGCCAGGTCTCGCCTGGCCTCACCCCGGACGCAGGGAGCAGTTCCGCGGCAAGTTCACAGGTCTCGTGTTCCATGGCTCCCGCGGCGACAGGGTGGTCTCGGCAACGGACGGGGAGGTCAAGTCGGTCATGCCGTACTGGGGCTGGGGCAAGACCGTCATCATCAAGTCCCCCGACGGCAGCTTTCTTCTCTACGCGGGAAACGAGGAGATCCTCGTGAATGTGGGAGACAGGGTCACCCCGGGCATGGAGATCGCGCGGCTGGGAGTGAGTCCACAGGGAGGCGGGGCGAAGCTGTATTTCTGCATCCAGGGCGCGAAGGGACAGTACATAGACCCGGAGAAGTATTTCTCCCGAAGCCAGGCATGAGAGGGTGTATATGGGACGGCACCTGAACAGGGTACAGGGGGGAGCGATCATCGAGGCGCCAGAGCTCGCCGACGCCCCCGAGGAGAAGGATCTCCTCGCGCTGTACATCAAGCAGATTTCGCATTACTCGCTTCTGACCGCCGCCGACGAGCAGGAGATCGGCGAGACCGTCCAGAGGGCCCGCGACGAGCTGGCCGGGCTGGAGAAGAAGGCAGCCGACTGCAAGGTACCGCGCAGGTCCTACCTGCGGCGGAAGAGCGAGCTGGAGCGGGACATCTCGCGCCTGAAGAACAGGCTGATCCTGGGAAACCTGCGCCTGGTGGTCTCCGTGGCCAAGAAATACCAGCACCGCGGCGTCTCCCTGCTCGACCTGATAGACGAAGGCAACATCGGCCTGATCGAGGCGGTGGAGCGCTTCGACTACAGGAGGGGCTGCAGGTTTTCCACCTACGGCACGTGGTGGATCAAGCAGGCCGTGATCAAGGCGCTCGCCGAGAACGCGAAGGCCATCAAGATCCCGATCCACCTGCTGAACACCATCAAGAAATGCTTCTCCGTCGCCCGGCAGCTGACGCAGGAGCTGGGCCGCGAGCCCAGCAACGCCGAGATCGCCGACTACCTGCGCATGTCCAAGTCGCGGGTGGAGGAGCTGATCAGCCTGTCCTGGGAGCCCACATCCCTGGACACGGTGGTGGCAGGCGAGACAATGACCCGGCTCGCCGACCTGATCCAGGACGACGCCTCGGCGAAGCCCTTCGAGGGCGCCTTCGCCATCGCGCTGCAGGACACGCTGGCAATGGTCCTGGACAAGCTGAGCGAGAGGGAGATGCGGATCATCAAGCTGCGCTTCGGCCTGGACGGCGAGGGGCCGTTCACGCTGGAGGAGACGGGAAAGATCCTCGGGATCACCCGCGAGAGGGTGCGCCAGATCCAGGAGCGGGCGATCGTGAAGCTGAAGCAGCTGCGCGTCGCCGGCGAGCTGGAAGCCTTCCTCCAGCGCTGAGTCGGCTTGACATGCGGGAACCCCGAACCTACAATACCACCGACTGGACAAAGGGACGCCAATGCTCACCACCTACTCGCTGAGCGGCCTCACGGTCGTCACTCCCGAGACCGTCGCCTCCAACTCGAGCATCACCGTCGACCAGCGCAAACTGGGCAGGGCGGGCTCCCGGTGCAAGCACGACGTGCGGTTCGGCAGCGGGTACGCGGCCTTTCCCGCGCTCATCAACCTCCACGACCACTTCAACGGCAATTACCTTCCCCGCGTGGGGCCCCCCCCAGGCGAGTTCTACGTGAACTGGTCCTACTGGGACAAGGACCTGAAGGCCTCCGACGTCATCAAGAACGAACGTTCGAAGACCACGGTGGAGCAGCGCTACTTCCTCAGCGCCTACAAGAACCTTTTTTCGGGCGTCGTCACCGCGAACGACCACTTCCCGCACGAGTGGAACGAGCCGTTCCTGCCCCGCCTGCCCATCCGCGCCATCCGCGAGTACACCCTGGCGCACGAGTGCTCCTCCTACGACCTGAAGTGGGGTGACGGCATCGAGATCGAGCACGCCCGGGCGCGAAAGGGCAACCTCCCCTTCATCACCCACCTGGAGGAGGGCTTCGACGAGGAGTCCCAGCGCGGCATCGAGATCCTCGAGGAGCTGGGCTGCCTGGATGATCACGACGTCTTCATCCACTGCATCGGCTTCTCCGACGAGGACATCCAGAAGACACGCCGGGCAGGGGCGACAGTGGGGTGGTGCCCGGCCTCCAACATGTTCATGTTCAACGTGACCTGCAAGGTGAAGAAGATGCTCGAGGCCGGCGTCAACGTCGCCCTGGGCACCGACTCCTCCGCCACCGGCTCGGTGAACCTGCTGGAGGAGATGCGCTTTGCCCGCCAGACGTGGAGGTGGATGTACGGCGAGGAGCTTCCCGCCCGCACGATCGCGGGCATGGTCACCACGGCCCCGGCGAAGGCCTTCCGCATGCAGAAGGAGACAGGCAGTCTCGCCGAGGGAAAGCTTGCGGACATCATTGTCATCCGCGACTCGGGGCCTGACCCGTACGAGTCCCTGGTCAACGCCCGCACGGAGGATATCGAGCTTCTGGTCATGGACGGCACACCCATTCTCGGCGCTGCCGCGCACGAGGAGCTGTTCGCGGGGCGCGGGGGGCACTACTCGAAGGTGCGCGTCCGCGGCCGCGACATGCTCGTGAGCGGCGATCCGGCCGCCCTCCTGGACGGCGTGCGCGCGGCGGTCGGGTTCCGCAAGGTCCTTGACTTCATCCCGCTGGACACTTAGGGTCTTGCGAGGGGGGTGAGGAAGTGTCGCCGAAGGCGGTGCAGTACAGGGCCAACTCGATCATCTACTTCAAGGGCGACACCAGCGACAAGGTCTACCTGCTCAACAGCGGCAAGGTCAGCCTGAACTACATCGACATCGAGACGGGGCAGGAGCTGCACGACCTCATCAAGATGGGGGAGTTCTTCGGGGTGAAGTCCGGCCTGGGCCGCTACCCGCGCGAGGAAACCGCCGTCGTGCTGCAGGATTCCGCGGTCATGACCTTCACGCCCGCCGAGTTCGAGCAGCTTGCCGCGAAGAACACGCGCATCATCACCAAGATGCTGAAGGTGTTCTCGAACCAGCTGCGACGGATCCACAAGCAGGTGCAGACCCTCCTGGTGAGCGACGCGCAGGAAAACCCTGAAACCGGGCTGTACCGGATCGGTGAGTACTACCTGAAGAACAAGCGCTACGGGCAGGCGCTGCACGCCTTCAAGCGCTACCTCGTGTATTACCCGACCGGCGCCTACGCCGGCGAGGTGACAAACAAGATCGTGCAGGCCGAGGAGTACGTTTCGCGTTACGGGGCGGGCGCCCCGGCTGCATCACCCTCCCGCGCTCCCTCGGCGGCTGCCCCGTCCGCCTCGCCGTCGCCGAGCCCGGCTCCCGCCTTCGAGGCCCTGGACGAGGCCCCGGCGCCCGCCCCCCGCCGGGAGAAGTCGGCCGAGCTTTCCGAGACGGCCCAGCAGTACTACAACGGCGTGAGCCTCGTGAGCCAGGGGAAGTACGTGGAGGCGCACAAGGCGTTCAAGAAGATCCTGGAGTCGGGCGAAGACCAGGAGTACGCTGCAAAGGCCGAGTTCGAGATGGCCAAGTGCCTCTTCCACCTCAAGCAGTACGACAGCTGCGTGAGAAGCTTCTCCTCCATCGTCCAGAAGTACCCCAAGCACCCCGACCTGCGCGAGGCGCTGCTCTTCGTGGCCCGCTCCTACGAGGAGAAGGGCGACAAGGCCAAGGCGGGGGGACTGTACAAGAAGATCACGACCATGGCGGGGGACGACGACCCCATCGTGCGCAAGGCGAAGAAGGCGCTGAAGGCTATGGAGGGGGAGAAGGCGTGAGCCCGGCACCCGACCTTTCAATGTTCAACAGGTTCCTCGTCACTTTCCGCAAGGGCGACATCATCTTCTGCGAGTACGAGCCCGGCGACACCTTCTACCTCATCCAGAGCGGCCGCGTGCAGATCGTGCGCATCATCGGGGAGCTGGAGAAGAACATCGACATCCTGTACCCCGGCGAGGTGTTCGGCGAAATGGCGATCCTGGAGGAGGCGCCCCGCTCGGCGACCACGATCGCCCTGGACGAGGTGAAGGCGCTGGAGTTCAACCGGGAGAACTTCGAGGTGCTGATGATGGGCAATCCCGCCATCGCCCTGAAGCTCCTGAAGCTCTTCATCAAGCGGATCTACGACCAGAAGCGGCGCTTCATGATCCTGACACTCGACGACACCGAAGCGAGCGTTGCCGACGTGTTCCTGATGCTGGCCGAGAACCAGTCGCTGGACACCTCGGCGGTCGACTCCATAGATTTCAAGACCACGGTGGACGACATGTCGCACTGGGCAGGAATCCCGGTCGCCCAGACCCGCGAGGTGCTGAACCACTTCGTGGCGCAGCGGCGCATCGAGCTGCACCCCGACCGGATCGTCGTGAAGAACATCAACGATTTCGCCCGGTTCGTGAGCTCCCGCCGCAAGCACCAGGAGAAATAGGGCAGGGTGTGACCTGCGAGGGGCGTGCGCCTGCCCGGCGCGGGATCAGATACCGAGGTACGCCGCCTTGACCTGCGGGTTCTCGGCGATCTCCTTGGCGCTTCCCGACAGCACGATCCGCCCCGTCTCCAGCACGTAGGCCCGGTGGGCGATCGACAGCGCCATCTGGGCGTTCTGCTCCACGAGCAGGATGCTCGTGCCCTGCTTGTTGATCTCGATGATGATCCGGAAGATCTCCTCCACCAGGATCGGGCTGAGAGCCCCATGGACGGCTCGTCGAGCAGCAGCAGCGAGGGCTTGCTCATGAGGCCCCGGCCCGTGGCGAGCATCTGCTGCTCACCGCCGGAGAGGGTGCCGCCGAGCTGGCCGATCCGCTCCTGCAGGCGGGGGAAGCTCGCGAACACCCGCTCGAGGGAGGCGTCGATCTCCGCGTGGTCGGTGCGGGTGTAGGCGCCCATCATGAGGTTCTCGCGCACGGTGAGGGGCGCGAAGATCTTCCGGCCCTCGGGAACCTGGCTGATGCCCAGCTGCACGATCTGCTCGGCAGGCATGGTGGTGATGTCCGCGTCCCTTGAAGCGGATCGAGCCGGAGCGCGGCCGCAGGAGCCCGGAGACGGTGCGCAGCGTCGTGGACTTGCCGGCGCCGTTGGCGCCGATCAGGGTCACGATCTCGCCCTTCGTTCACGTGGAAGGAGATGCCCTGCAGCGCGTGGATGGCGCCGTAGTAGACGTTCAGATTCTCAACCTGCAGCACGGCTGGCCACTCCTTTGCCGAGGTAGGCTTCGACGACCGTGGGGTTGTCCTGGATCTCCTTCGGGGTGCCGCGGGCGATCACCTCGCCGAAGTCCATGACCGTGATCCGCTCGCAGATGCCCATGACCACGCGCATCTGGTGCTCGATCAGCAGGATCGTCAGCTTGAACCGGTCGCGGATGAAGTGGATCAGCTCCATCAGCTGCACGATCTCCCGCGGGTTCATGCCCGCGGCCGGCTCGTCGAGGAGCAGGAGGCGCGGGCTTGCAGGCCAGGGCCCGGGCGATCTCGACCCGCCGCTGCTCGCCGTAGGGGAGGTTCTTCGCGATCTCGTCGGCGATGCCGTCGAGCTTGAAGATCGAGAGGAACTCCAGGGCCTGCTCGGTGAGCTCGTCCTCCTTGTGCGGTGAAGCGCGCGGTGCGCAGGAGGCTGTCGGCGAGGCCGTAGCCCGCGTGGGGGTGGTAGGCGATGCGCACGTTGTCCAGCACGCGTCAGGTTCGGGAACAGGCGGATGTTCTGGAAGGTGCGGGCGATGCCCAGGCGCGTGATCTCGTGGGGCTCGAGTCCCGCGATCTGCTCGCCGCTCGAAGACGATCGACCCGCCGAGGTCAGGGGGACGAGTCCGGTGACGAGGTTGAAGACCGTGGTCTTGCCCGCGCCGTTGGGGCCGATCAGGCCCCACAGCGCGCCCTGCGGGGAGGGACAGGTTGAAGTTCTTGACGGCGCACAGGCCGCCGAAGAACTTCGTCAGGTCCTGCGACTGTCGAGGATGGCCGTTGAGGCGTTCGCGTCGGCCATGTCAGGCTCCTTTCCCCGTCGGCGGACCGGCCTGGGCGCCGGTCTGCCCGCGATGCGCCGCGCCACGGCCTTGGCCTTCAGGAACCCCACTCGACGGTGCCCAGCAGGCCCTGGGGCCGGAGCAGCATCAGGAGCAGCAGCGTGATGGGGTACAGCACGAAGCGCCACGTCGGGCGCCTCGGTGCCGATCTGGCCGAGCAGCACGCGCAGGAACCCCTCGAGGAAGAAGATCCAGCCGAAGGAGGCGGCGATCGTCCCGGTCATGCTGCCCAGCCCGCCGAAGACGACGATGATGAGCGGGTTGAAGCCCGCGATGAAGTTGAAGGTGCTCGGGGCTCAGGAACCCGATGTAGTGGGCGTACACGGCCGCCGCCGATGCCCGCGAAGAAGCTGCCGACGACGAAGGCGAGCAGCTTGGTGCCCGGCACGTCGATCGCCCATGGCCTTGGCCGCCGTCTCGTCCTCGCGCACCGCCATGATGGACGCGGCCGGTGCTGGAGCGGATGAGGTTGCGCATCAGCACGATGACGCCACGAGGCAGGAAGACGAACGCCCACGGCCCAGGTGGTGAGCTTCGGGATGCCGATCATGCCCCGTCCGCCCTTCATCTCGGGGAAGGGGAGGATCGTGTCGGAGTTGACCATCAGGGTCTTCACGACGATGGAGAAGCCGAGGGTGGCGATGCCGAAGTAGTCGCTGCCCAGCGTGAGGACCGGCAGGCCGAAGAGGAAGCTCACCTCGGCGGCGAAGATCGCCGGCGAAGACGCACCGAGAGGGCGAAGACGATCTGCGGCGCGACGGCGGCGTTCGAGGGGCCCGGGGCGCCGAGGGTGCCCAGCAGGCGGGGCGAGCAGCGGGCGCGAGCAGCCGCCCCGGCAACGACGGCGACGCCGGCGGCGGCGACCGTCGCGATGAGGTAGAACGTGAAGGCCGACAGCACGGGGATGCCGCGCTTCAGCTTGAGGAGCCGTTGCACACCGATCGAGTGCGAGGCCCCCGAGGATGGTCCCGATCGCCGACGACGATCAGCCCGCGGGCGTCGCCGTTCATCCAGCGGTAGGTGATGTCCGCGGCGCAGTAGGCGCCGATGCCGTAGAAGCCCCACTGGGCGAGGCTGAACTGGCCGTTGAACCCGTAGATCAGGTTCAGGCCGAGGGCGACCATGGCCATGGTGATGGCCTGGAAGAGCAGCCCCTGGTCGAAGGCGGTGAAGAGCTGGAACTCGCCGAACTGCAGGGAGAAGGCGAGCTGGACGACGCCGAAGGCGACGAGCGACGCCGAGGACCTTCTGCCAGAGCTGCTTGCGGTCCGAGGACCCACAGCAGGCCGTAGATGACCAGGCGAGGATGGCGCCCATCTTCACGATCGTGCCGAGGAGCTGAAGAACCTCCATGCGGCCTCCTACGCCTTTTCCTTGTCCGGCTCGCCGAAGATGCCCGTGGGCCGCACGAGGAGCACGATGATGAGGATCGTGAACGCGACCGCGTCGCGCATCGGCGTGGAGATGTAGCCCATGGTCAGCGCCTCCGCCTGCCCCATGATCAGGGCGCCGACGAAGGCGCCGGGGATGCTGCCGATGCCGCCGAGCACCGCCGGCGACGAAGGCCTTGAGGCCGGGCATGATGCCCAGCTGGGTCCAGATCGAGGCTGTAGGCGATGGCGTACAGCACGCCGCCCAGGCCCGCGAAGGCGGCGCCGATGGCGAAGGTGAAGGAGATGACCCGGTCGACGTTGATGCCCATCAGGCGCGCGGTGGGCTTGTCGAAGGAGGTGGCGCGCATGGCCACGCCGATCTTCGTGCGGCGCACGATGAACTGCAGCAGCGAGCTGCACGAGGATGGAGGCGGCCATGATGATGAGGAAGATGTTGGAGAAGGTGATCGCTGTTGACGGCGAGTCTCGACCCCGGGCGGATCGGGTGGATGCCGTCCTGGACGTACCAGGCCACGACGTCGAAGGGGCTCTTGTAGGGGATGAACCGGGGAGAGTACACGAAGTGCAGGGCGCCGAAGTACTCGAGGAAGAACGAGACGCCGATGGCCGTGATCAGGGCGGCGATGCGCGGCGCGTCGCGCAGCGGCTTGTAGGCCACCCGCTCGATGGTGACCGCCAGCAGCATGCAGACGACCATCGAGAGCAGGATGACCGTGACCGAGCCGATCACGACGGAGAGGCCCGGCGGGGATGGCCGGGAAGAGCGTCTGCGGCCACTGGTGCAGGCTGAAGCGGGTGACGGCGTAGTAGCTGGTGAAGGCGCCGACCATGAACACGTCGCCGTGGGCGAAGTTGATGAGCTTCACGATGCCGTAGACCATCGTGTAGCCCAGCGCGATCAGGGCGTAGACGAACCCGAGCTTGAGCCCGTCGATGACGTTCTGCACGAACAGCGAGCGGGTTCGCGATCGAGGTTCTTGCCGAGCGACGTAGGCAGCACGACAGAGCGCCAGCGAGCAGGACCAGGAGAGCCTGGCCCACCCACGCGAGGGGCGCGCCGGCTCGGCGGGATCGCGGCTGATCGCGACCGTCTGGATCGGTTTGCTCATGTGCGGGCATCCGTTCTTCGTCGCGGTAAAAGGAGAGGGCAACCGCGCGGTTGCCCTCTCGCGGATGCAGCCGATCGTGCCGTCCGTCTACGGGTTGACGACGGTCTCGAACGCGACCTTGCCGCCCTTGACCGCGAGGATCGACGGCGGACTTCACGGGGTTGTGCTGCGCGTCGAAGGTGATCGTCGCCGGACACGCCGTTGAAGTTGATCTTCTCCAGGGCGACCTTCACCTTGTCGGTGTCGTCGGCGCCGGCGTCCTTGATGGCCTGCAGCAGGAGGTTGGTGGCGTCGTAGGCGAGGGCCGCGAGGGCGTCGGGAACCGCGCCCTGGTCGTCCTTGAACTTCGCGCCGTAGGCCTTCAGGAAGTTCTGCGACCTCGGGCCGGGGATCGGTCGGCGAGTAGTGGTTGGTGTAGAACCCGCCGTCGGCGGCCTTGATGTCGAGGTCCGAGGAATCCCAGCCATCGCCGCCCATGAAGGGGGCGGTGATGCCCTTCTCCTTGGCCTGCTTGGTGGCGAGGTTGACGATGTTGTAGTAGTCGGGCAGGTACACGATGTCGGGCTTCGGCGGCCTTCACCTTGGCGAGGATGGCGGAGAAGTCGGTGTCCTTGGCGGTGTAGCTTTCCTTGCCGACGATCGTGCCGCCCTGCGCGGTGAAGGCCTTCTCGAACGCCTCGGCGAGGCCCTTCACGTAGTCGTTGGCCTGGTCGAGCATGATGAAGGCCGTCTTCGCGCCCTTGCCGATGGCGAAGTTCGCGCCCACGAGGCCCTGGAAGGGGTCGATGAAGCAGGCGCGGAAGATGTAGGCCTTGGTCTTGCCGTCGGCGTCGACGCGTGACCACGGTGTTGGTCGAGGTCGGGCTGATCTGGATGACCTTCTTCGCGTTGGCGATCTCGGAGATCGGGATGGAAGCCTTGCGAGCAGACCTCGCCGATGATGTACTTCACCTTGTCCTGGTCGATGACCTTGTTGGCCGCGTTGACCGCCGGGTCAGGGGTGCACTGGCTGTCCTCGACGATCGGGCTCGATCTTCACGCCGAGGACGCCGCCCTTGGCGTTCCACTCCTCGATGGCGAGCAGCGCGCCGTCGCGCGTCGAGACGCCGAAGGTCGGCACGGGGCCCGACAGGGGCGCGAGGATGGCGACCTTGACGGTCTTCGGCGCCTGCTGGCAGGCGACGAACACCGCAACGCGACCGCGAGGAGCGCCGCGATCTGAAGCAGAACGCTTCATGAGAGCCTCCTTTGGAAGTTTCAGAAAGCGTCCACTTTCCGCAGATGCCGCGGCGGCCGGGCACGCCGCGGGACTACACTACGCGTGCATGTGTATACACCGTAGAATGGCGCAAGTGCCGCTGCTCAGGCGGAGCCCGTTTCGCACCTCGGGCAGGTCGCAGTACCAGATCTCCAGAGCCACGAGAGGCGATCGAGACGACGGCGAGGACGACGTACGGGATGTCGAACCGCTGGACGCCGCCCTCGTTCACGGTGGCGTGGGGCAGCAGCATCATGAGCCGGCTGATGATGTTGAAGCCCTGGGCGAAGGAGAGGATGTACCAGGGTGCCGGCGAGCGGGTTGCGGCGGATCAGGATCTGCACGAGGGCGACGACGACGAGCACGGTGAGCAGCACGGGCAGCCACCACTCCTGGGACTTGAGGGTCCACGACGAGGCGGGGAAGAGCAGCAGGGGGACGACCTGGAGGCACAGGATGACGGGATCACGAGCCGCGCGCTCAAGATCTTGCGCAGCATGGGCCACGTAGCATGAAGACGCAGTCCGTGTCGCACGTCGGCGTCTGCCCGTCGCGCGGGCTGCCGCGGGTCGGCGCGCTTCCGCGGCACCCGCCCTTCGCGCCTGTGCGCAGGCGCTGCCGCGTGGGGCCCTTCGCGCGCACTTCGCGCGCGCTAGAGCCAAGACTGGGAATTGAACCGAGGACCTGCGCATTACGAGTGCGCTGCTCTACCAGCTGAGCTATCTTGGCGACGCCGCCGCGGCAGACGCCGCGGGCAGTAGCGGAGAATACCGGAAAGCGCGTGAATGACAACCGGGCTGCACCGAAGCCCTTCCGTCATCCCGGGTCAAGGAAGTGCCGGGCCGTCCGATAATGAGGAGGAGGAGGGCGACCCCGCCGCGTCCACCGCGGGGCTGCGGCACCGGCCCAGGAGGCATCGGAGTGGTCCGAGGGTTGTACACGGCGCGAGCGGCATGGTGGTCCAGCAGAACCGGCTGGACGCCATCGCCAACAACCTCGCCAACGTCGACCTGAACGGCTACAAGCGGACACGCCGATCCACGAAGGCCTTTCCCGAGCTGCTCATGCGCCGGATGAACGACGACGGCGTCTACATCTTCCCGATCGGCTCGGTGGACACCACGCCGATCGTCGGGCGCGCTCGGCACGGGCGTCGAGGTGAACGAGGTCTACACGGTCTTCGAGCAGGGCGCCATGAAGCAGACCGAGAACGACTTCGACCTCGCCCTCGAGGGCGGCGGCTTCCTCGCCGGTGCAGACGGCGCAGGGCGAGCGCCTCACGCGCAACGGCGCCTTCCTCGTCGAACGCGAGGGCTACCTCGTCACCAAGAACGGCGACTTCGTGCTGGGCGAGAACGGGCCCGATCAAGCTCAAGAAGAACAACTTCGTCATCGACGAGGACGGCACGGTCTGGCAGAACGCCGCCTTCGCGGCCGACGACCGGCGCCTGGTGTCGCTGCAGGAGAACGAGTGGGAGAGCATCGAGCGGGTCGACCGGCTGAAGGCTCGTCGACGTCAAGCGCAACGCTACCTGGAGAAGGAGGGCAACTCCTTCTGGAAGGCCACCGAGGAGTCCGGCGCGGCCGATCATCCCCGACGGCGCGGACCGGCCGAAGGTGCGGCAGGGCTTCCTCGAGGGGTCCAACGTGAACGCCGTCACCGAGATGGTCGAGATGATCGAGGTGAACCGGGCCTACGAGGCCAACCAGAAGCATCGATCCAGACCGAGGACGCGCTGCATCGGCAAACTGTGGAACGAGGTGGTGAGAGTATGATGCGATCCCTGTGGACGGCCGCGTCGGGCATGACGGGCCAGCAGTTCAACATCGACACGATCTCCAACAACCTGGCCAACGTGAACACGACCGGCTTCAAGCAGATGCGGGCCGACTTCGAGGACCTGCTCTACCAGACCCTGCGCCTGGCCGGCACGCCCGCCACCGAGGTGACCGTGGTGCCCACGGGCGTCCAGGTCGGCCACGGCGTGAAGCCCGGCGGCCACGCAGAAGATCTTCACCCAGGGCGCCCTGCAGGCCACGGGCAACACGCGGACCTCGCCATCGAGGGCGAGGGCTTCTTCCGCGTGCTGCAGTACGACGGCACCTACGGCTACACCCGCGACGGCTCGTTCAAGATCGACTCCAACGGCCAGCTCGTGAACTCCAACGGCTACCGGCTGATGCCCGAGGTCGTGCTGCCCGAGGGCTTCATCCACGACAGCCTCGCCATCTCCCAGGACGGCCGCATCACGGTGAAGGTGGCCGGCAGCGACGACCCGATCGAGGTCGGGCAGCTCGAGCTCTACCGCTTCGTCAACCCCGCGGGCCTGCAGTCCATCGGCGAGAACCTCATGAACGTGACCAACGCCTCGGGCGACCCCATCGCGGGCCGGCCCGGGCTTCGACGGCATGGGCAAGACGCTGCAGAAGTTCCTCGAGATGTCCAACGTCTCGGTGGTCAAGGAGATGGTGAACATGATCGTGGCCCAGCGGGCGTACGAGCTCAACTCGCGGGCCATCCAGACCTCCGACTCGATGCTCGCCACCGCCACGACGCTGAAGAGGTAAGGCGTCAGCGTGAGGCGGGTGCCCCCTCGCCGTCGTGCTCGTCCTCCTGTGCGCGCTGGCCGCCACCGCCGCGGGGGGCGCCACCCTCTACGTCAGCAGGTGGTCGTCGCGGATCCCGGGGCCCTGCGCGTGCGGCGACCTCGTGCAGGTCGCGGGCGGCCTCCCGTCCGGGGCGCGGGACTGCTTCGACAGCGCTGTCGGCCCGATGGCGGGGCGCCCGCTGTCTCGTGCCCGCGCGTCTTCCGCGGGTCTTGCTCGAGGATGCGCTCGGCCGCGGACTCGATCCTCGTGGGCAGCCGGTCCCTGGTCGTGCCCCGGGGCCTGCTGCGGTGAGCAGGCGGTTCAGCGTCCTGGACCGACTGGTGGACTTCCTGCGACCAGCAGGGACTTCTGGGAGACGACAGGGCGGAACTGCACCCGCTGCAGCCCCTGCCGGTGCTTGCCCAGGGCGCCGAACCGGTCTTCGCACTCACCCGCTCGACGACAGGCCCCACCTGGGACAGAGGTGACCTGCGCCGTGTCCGTGAGCGGGGGAGGGTTCCGGCGCGCCCGCGGCTGGTGTCCCTCCGCGTGAGGACGAGCACGGCCTCGGCCGCGGAAGGCGTACGGGCAGGCGACGCGGTGCAGGTGAGTGTTCCGCCGGGGCACGGTGACGATCGAGATGCAGGGGAAGGCGCTCGCCTCGGCGGGCTCGGCGACAGCGTCGCCGTGTAGGTCGCGGACAGCCCAGGCGGTTCTCCGGGCGGGTGATCGGGGAAAGGTGGTCGATGTTGAGCTCCCGTAGGCTGCGGCCCTCCTCGTGCTGCTCGGCGTGCGCGTTCGCCGGAGCGTTGCGGCCCCCGAGGTGCGGATCAAGGACATCGCCTCCCTGCGGGGCCTGCGGGCGAACCAGGTGCTCGGCATCGGGCTCGTCACCGGCCTTGCCGGCAAGGGCGACTCCCCGAGCTCCGCGCTGCTGCGCTCGACCCTGGCGAGCCTGGTGTCCACCTTCGGCGTCGACGTGTCGCCGCAGGACGTGCGCAGCAAGAACTGCGCGGTCGTCATGGTGAGCGCGGAGCTGCCCGCGCTTCTCGCGATCGGCGACCGCATCGACGTGACCGTGTCGAGCATCGGCGACGCGCGTGACCTCGACGGGGGCGTGCTGCTGCAGGCGACGCTGCTGGCCGCGAACGGGAAGACGTACGCCGTGGCGCAGGGCCGGGTCGTGAGCACCCCGGACACCTCCGGCGTGCGGACCGTCGGGCAGCTGTCGGCCGCGGCGCCATCGTGGAGCAGGAGGTCGTCTCCCTTCGTGGCCGACGACGTCGTGTCCATCGTGCTCCGCAATCCCGATTTCGTGACGGCCACGCCGTGCAGCGCGCGATCGACGCGGCGTTCCCCGGCATCCTGCCGCGAGCCGCGACCCATCCCTGATCGAGGTGCGGATCCCGAAGGACCAGGCGCAGCGGATCCGGTGGCGCTTCATCGCCGCAGCTGGAGGCGCTGACGGTCGACCCCGGACACGACGGGCAGGGTCGTCATCAACTCCGCCAGCGGCATCATCGTGATGGGCGAGCAGGTGCGCATCGGCAAGGTCGCCGTCTCCTACCGCACCGCGCGGGTGACGGTCGGGACGCCGGATCGCCTGAGGAACGCCGGTGCAGGTCGCCGAGACCTCTTCGTCGTCCCCGAGACGACCTCCGTCGACGATTTCGTGTCCGCCCTCAAGGCCGTCGGCCTGAAGACCGACGTTATCATTGGGATGCTTCAGGCGGTGGAGAAGGCCGGGGCCCTTTTCGGCACCCTGGTCGTCATGTAGGAGAGGGAGGGAGATGACGGTGAGCGGTTGTCCGTGAACGTCCGCACGCGTACCCGTCGACCCGTCCCGAGCCGTCAAGCCTGTCGTCGACAGGACCAGCGAGCTCTACAAGGTCTGCCTCGACTTCGAGGCCCTCTTCATCAAGCAGATGCTCAACGTCATGCGGAAGACCGTTGAGAAGGAAGGCCTGCTCGACGGCGGGATGAGCGAGGACATCTTCGAGGACATGCTGTACGACGAGTACGCGAAGAAGATGGCCGAGACCGCCAGTTCGGTCTCGCCGAGATGATGTACCTCCAGATCAATCATCAAAAGTATATCGCGATTGGTCTACATTTACAGACATTCCGGATTGCCCCAGCACCTTCTGCACCGAGCAGATCATATATAACTTATTACAGCATAGTGAGATA
The DNA here is from genome assembly GCA_963733835.1 of uncultured Spirochaetota bacterium. Lineage (GTDB taxonomy): Bacteria > Spirochaetota > Spirochaetia > SZUA-6 > Fen-1364 > CAVTER01. The sequence continues at coordinate 861,634 of CAVTER010000015.1, read as the reverse complement.
AATCGTGATTTGTTCCAGCTGACATTGGCATGACTCTTGCATTTAAGAAAGCGGGAGCTATCGATGAGCAGGAAGACGGGATCTGACCTCCTCGGTCGAAGACAACCTCCGGGCATACTTCAACCAGATCAAGAGCTGCCCAGCTGCTCACCTTCGAGGAGGAGCTGGCGCTCTCGCGGCGCATCCAGAAGGGCGACGAGGCGGCGCGCAGGCAGCTCATCGAGAGCGAACCTCCGCCTCGTCGTCCGCATCGCGAAGAACTACCTCACCCCGGAGGTGTCGCATCCTCGACCTCATCCAGGAAGGCAACATCGGCCTGATGCGGGCCGTCTAGAAGTACGACTACCGCAAGAAGGTGCGGTTCAGCACCTACGCCTCCTGGTGGATCAAGCAGGCCATCGTGCGCTCGCTGTCCAACAAGAAGCGCACCATCCGCCTGCCGCACCGGCAGGAGGAGAAGCTGCGCAAGATCAACAAGGTCTACAACACCCTCTCCCAGGTCCTGATGCGCGAGCCGACGCTGGTCGGAGATCGCGGAGGAGATCGGCATCGAGGAGACGGAGGTGGCCGCGATCATCAACTCCTCCAGCTCCGTCGCGTCCCTCGACTCCTCGGCCTCCAGCGAGACGGGAAGCCTCCACGACGTGGTCGAGGACTAGTCGTTCAACCCGGACAGGGAGCTGATGCGGCGGACCGCGCGCGACGACACCATGCGGTTCCTGGACGGCCTGCAGGAGAAGGAAAAGCAGATCCTGCTGTACCGGTTCTCCTTCCTCAGCGGCAGGCGCTACACCCTGAAGAAGATCGGCGACGAGCTGGGCATCTCCCCCGAGACCGTCCGCCAGATCGAGATCCGTGCCCTCAAGAAACTGCAGGACCTGCTCCGAGGATCTGAAGGAGTATGTCTACAACTGACGCTCCCTCGGAGTGACGGGTGCCCCGCCGACCGCGGACGGGCTTCCGGCTCGCCGTCATCCTCCTTGCCCTCCTGTGTCTCTCCCTGCTCGTGATACTCGCGGCGTGCCCTCCCTCGAGCCGCCGTCCCGTCGAACGACAGTCCGGCCGCCCCGCAGAGGGGGCACCCCCTGCGGGTGAACCCGCGCGGACGCCGACCGACAAGCCCCGCGCCGCCCCTGCCTCGACTCCCCTGGCGACGCCTCCCGAGCAGCCCCGCCCGGAAGAGAAGGGGAGGCTCGCCGTCGTCATCGACGACGCGGGCTACGACCTGGACGAGCTGCAGCCGTTCCTCGAGCTGCCGATGCCCCTGGCGGTGGCCGTGCTCCCCAACCTGCCGCACAGCCGCGAAGCTGCGCGGCGGGTGCTGGCAGCGGGCAAGGAGCTGCTGCTGCACCTGCCCATGGAGCCGGAGGGGCGGGAAAATCCGGGTCCCGGAGCGCTGCTCACGGCAGACAGTCCCGAGGAGACCCGCAGGCTCCTCGATGCGGCGCTTGCCACGGTGCCCGGCGCCGTCGGCATGAACAACCACATGGGTTCGCGGGCCACGGCCGACGAGGTGCTCATGACCGCGTCCTGACCTTTCTCGAGTGCGAAGGGCATGTTCTTCGTCGACAGCCGCACGACCGCCGAGACGGTCGGCGCCGCGGAGGCCGGGAGGCTCGGGCGTGCCGTACCTCGAGCGCGACGTGTTCCTCGACGCGGTCAACTCGCCGAGGACATCGCCAGTGCCTTCCACGCCGGGATCGCGCGCGCGCTCGCGAACGGGGTCGGCGGTCGTCATCGGTCATGTACAGAACCCGGGAGTCCTCGCTATACTGCGCCGCGCCGGGGCGCTGCGGGAGGCGGGGGTTCGGGCTTCCCCCCTCACCGATATCCTCGACTGATGGCGCCCGCGAAGGCGCCCACTGGGGGGAGGACGGGCAGGTGAGGATTCTCGGCATCGAGAGCTCGTGCGACGAGTGCTCCGCGGCGGTCGTCGAGGACGGGCAGCGGATCCTCACGCAACCTCGTGCTCAGCCAGGTCGACCTGCACAAGCCCTACTACGGTGTCGTGCCCGAGATCGCCTCGCGCAAGCACATCGAGTGGATCCGGGGCGTGGTCGAGGACGCCCTGCGGAGGCCGGCACACGACGGCAGCAGAGCTCGACGCGGTGGCGGTCACCTTCCGCCCGGGCCTGATCGGCTCGCTGCTCGTCGGCCTCTCCTTCGCCAAGGGCTTCGCCTGGGCGCTGGGCAAGCCCCTCGTCGGCGTCGACCACATCCTCGCGCACCTCTACGCGCCTCACCTCGAGCGCGACATCGACTACCCGTACCTCGGGCTGCTCGTCTCGGGCGGCCACACGATCATCGCGCGGGTCGAGCGCTACGACGCGATCGAGGTGCTGGGCACGACGATCGACGACGCCTGCGGCGAGGCCTTCGACAAGGTGGCCAAGCACTACGGGATGGGATTCCCCGGCGGCGTGGCCATCGACCGCCTGTCCCGGGACGGGGAACCCGCGCGCCTTCCGCTTTCCCGAAGCCCTCCCTGCACAAGGGCGACGCCCGCTACGACGTCTCCTACTCCGGCCTGAAGACCGCCGTGATCCACCAGTCGACCAGTTCTGGAACGGGAAGTCCGAGAAGAGCCTGGCGAACATCGCGGCCTCCTTCCAGAAGGCGGCGATCGACATCCTCGTCGACCGGCTGCTGGCGGCGGCCGCGGACACGGGCCTGCGGCGCGTCGTGGCGGGCGGCGGCGTGGCGGCGAACAGCTACCTGCGAGCGCGCCTGGCCGCGGAGCAGGGCCTGGAGGTCATCTTTCCTCCCCTTTCGCTGTGCACGGACAACGCGGCGATGGTCGCCGGCCTGGGCTACCACCTGTTCAGGGACGGGAAGATGTCGGATTTGCGGCTGAACGCGGAAGCCCGTGTCCGCATGTTCAAGCGGTCATATCCCTGACGACCTGCATTCCTGACCGCGCGGAAAAGCTTGACAACTCGAAATTGCGTGATATTCTGACTCAACTTGCATGGATCCGTGGGCGCAACAACGGAGGTTCGACGTGGATGATCCAATCACGAGAATCAGCCTGCAGGGCGAGGAGCGGGAAGCTGCGCTTCGACGGATCCACGCGGTGGTAGCCTCCTGGGGTCTGAAGTTGCCCGCTACTTCGCCCGACCCCCTCGATTTCGGTCTCGGGGATTTTTCGCGGGTCGGCGAGACCGAGTTCAACATCAACAACAACCTGGAGCAGGGGTACTGCGGCAAGTTCATGTTCCTCTTTTCCGGGCAGACCTGCCCCCTGCATCACCACCGGGTGAAGCACGAGACATTCTTCGTGGTGAAGGGCCGCATCGAGATGGAGTTGGGGGGGAAGACCATCACCCTCGGCCTGGGCGACACCTGCGTGGTGGACCAGCACGTGCGGCACCGCTTCACCGCGATGCAGGACAGCCTCGTTCTCGAGAGCTCGAAGCCCGACCTCGTGGACGACAGCATCTTCGACGATCCCCGGATCAATATGCTCATTTTCGGGGTCCCGCAGCCATGAAAGGAGGGGAAGGGGAAGCGCTGCGACCGAAACCCTGCGGGCGAGCGTGGCCGCGGCGTCGCGGGAAGGTCGTTCCGGTGGCGTGATCCAGTTTTTGAAAAGAGAGGGAGGAAGATTTCCATGAAAAGACGGTTGATCCTCGCTGTCCTGGCGGTGCTCATTCTTCTGCCGGCTGTCCTTTTCGCCGGTGGCACGAAAGAGAAGAAGGTCACGATCGGTATCCCGCTGTACAATCAGCAGCACGAGTTCTGGCAGAACATCTACAAGACTGCCCAGGCCGTTGCCGCGGAGAAGGGGATCGCCCTCCTCGCGGTGGACTCGAACTACGACCCGGCCAAGCAGGTGTCGATCATGGAGGACATGCTCGCCAAGAAGGTCGATGCGCTCATCCTCGGCGCCGTCGACCCCGCGGGTGTGCTCCCCACTGTCGCCCAGTTCAACACCGCGAAGATTCCCGTGGTGGCAGTGGACAACCCGCTCGAGAAGGGGACAGTGACGTTCGTCGGCATAGACAACTACGCGGGTGGGAAGATGGGCGGCCGCTGGGCAGGCAAGTACATCAAGGAAAAGCTGGGCGGGAAGGCGAGCATCGCGATCCTGGACTATCCCGTGGAGCAGGCGTGCATCGACAGGGCGAACGGGTTCCTGGACGGCGTGAAGGAGTTCGCCCCCGACGTGAAGGTCGTGGCCCGGCTGGATGGGGCGGCCGTCCGCGACAAGGCGATGACGGTCATGGAGGACATCATCCAGTCTCACCCGGACGTGAACGTGGTGTTCGGGATCAACGATGACTCGGCTCTCGGAGCCCTCGCGGCCATGGAGGCGGCGGGCAAGACCAAGAAGGGAGAGCTCATCGTCGGGTTCGACGGCACCGCGGACGCGAAGGCCGCGATCAAGAGGGGCTCGATCCTGATGGCCGACGTTGCCCAGGACGGCAACGCATTCGCGCGCGCCGCGATCGACGCCGCTCTGCGGGCGATCAAGGGCGAGAAGCTCCCGCCCCAGATCATCACGGAGACAAAGGTCCTCGACGCGTCGAACCTCTAAGGGAAGACGAGTTCTACGGCGGCGGGCGGTCCCCTGACTTCCCGCCGCGCTTTTCAAGGGAGAGTGGATGGCGAAGCCGATGAAGGGGAGACTGTCGTCTATCGAGTGGAACAGGTACGGGCTCATCATCGCCTTCGTCCTGTGGTGTGCCGCCCTTGCCATCTTCGAGCCCGTGTTCTTCACCTCGGTGAACCTCCTGAATGTCCTGCGACAGATCTCGATGGTGTCGATCATCGCGATCGGGGCTTTCCTGGCCATCCTCACCGGTGGCATCGACCTGTCGGTGGGGTCGGTGACCGCGCTGAGCGGAGTCGTTGCCGCCACCATCATGAAGACGCTGGGCCTGCCGGTGGGGCTTGGGATTGCCGGCGGCATCGTCGTGGGTGCCGTGATCGGCATCCTCAACGGATTCATGATCACCCGGATACGGATGGCCGCTTTCATCGCGACCCTGATCACGCTGAATCTCGCCAAGGGGCTCGCCTTCATCATCACCGACGGCACGCCGGTCTCTGGCATGCCCGAGACGTTCGTGTGGATCGGGAGGGGCTACCTCGGCTTCATCCCCTTTCCAATCCTTGTCATGCTCCTCATCTTCCTCGTCGCGGCGTTCATCCTGCGGCGCACGCGCTTCGGCCTCCGTATCTACGGGATCGGGGGCAACGCGGAGGCGGTCCGCCTGTCGGGGGTGTCCGTCCGCCGCCACGTGTGGATCGTCTATGTCGTGTCGGGGATGATGGCGGGCATCGCCGGCGTCATCCTCGCCTCCCGCCTGAGCTCGGGCACACCCAACGTCGGGGAGTCCTACGTGTTCGAGGCCATCACGGCGGTGGTTCTCGGTGGGGTGAGTCTCTCGGGGGGATCGGGCAGCCTCTTCGGGGTTTTCCTGGGCAGCGTGTTCATGGGGACGATCAGCAACGGCCTGAACCTGATGAACGTCCCCTCGTATTTCCAGATGGTGGCCAAGGCCCTTCTGCTCGCCGTGGCGGTCACGATCGATACGCGGACGCGGCATGCGCGCCACTGAGGCGGGGGGACGGTTGGAGAAGGGGAGGGCAGAGGCGATGAGCCGGACAGGCGGGGCGACACCGGTTATTTCCCTGCGCGGGATCACAAAGCATTTCGGTGGAGTCTATGCGATCAAGGGCATCGATCTCGACATCTACCCGGGGGAGGTGCTCGCGCTGGTCGGGGACAACGGTGCCGGCAAGTCCACGCTGATCAAGATCATCTCCGGAGCGTACGCCGCCGACGAGGGGGAGATCCTCATCGACGGCGTCCGCGCCCAGATCGGCTCTCCCGCGGACGCCAAGCGCCACCACATCGAGACGATCTACCAGGACCTCGCCCTGATGGACAACCTGGACATCCCGCCCAACATCTTCATGGGCCGCGAGATCGTGCAGCGGGGCATCCTCGGCGCCTTCGGGATCCTGGACTTCCGGGAGATGGTCGCGCGCACCCGGGCACTGCTCACCCGGCTGAACATCGAGCTGCCCGACCTGAAGCGCAAGGTCTTCTTCCTCTCCGGCGGGCAGCGCCAGGCCGTCGCGATCAGCAGGGCGCTGTACTTCGATGCCCGGGTGATCATCATGGACGAGCCGACGGCGGCCCTCGGCGTGGAGGAAACCGCCAAGGTCTACTCGCTCATCTGCGAGCTTCGGCAGAACGGGATCGCCGTGATCGTGATCTCCCACAACATCAACGAGGTCTTCGGCATCGCCGACAGGTTCGTCGTGCTGAAGACAGGCGAGGTCGTCGGGGTGAAGGCCAAGGAGAGTACGAACCTGGACGAGATCCTGCGCATGATCATCGCCGGCCGCGCCTACGCGTGCGCTCAGCCCGGTTCCTGAGGCGGGGAGGCGGCGGTGCCGGTCCGGATGAGAGACATCGCGCGCATGGCAGGCGTGGACATCTCCACCGTGTCCCGGGCGCTGGGCGGGGACGAGACCATATCCTCCGAGACGCGGGGCAGGGTGCTGCAGATCGCGGAGGAGCAGGGTTACAAGAAGAGGAACTCCCGGGCGCGGACAATCGCCTACGTCATCGACCGGCGGTTCTTCCTTCTGACCAGCCACTTCTACAACCGGGTCATGGAAGGGGTCGAGGCCGAGGTCAAGGCGCGCGGGTACGCCTTCCAGTTCCAGTCCCTCGAGCCCGATCAGAACGGGCTGGACCCGGTGCAGGTGCGCAGGCTCGGGGGAGTCGTGGTGACGAGCACGTTCAATGACCAGGTGATCCGTGAGCTGCGGGAAACGGGCCTGCCCCTCGTCCTGCTCGACCACTACATCCCCGCGGAGGACGTGAGCAGCGTCCTCGTGGACAACACGGACGGCATCATCCGGGGGATGCGCTACCTCGCCTCTCTCGGGCACGCCAGGATCGCGTACCTGGCCGGCGACCTTCGCGAGATCGGGACCGCCGACAGGCTGACCGGGTACCAGAAGGCCGTGCGTCTGTATGGCCTGGAGGCCGCCCCCGACCTCGTCGTGGAATGCGATTTCACGATTCCCGGCGCGTACAAGGCAATGGCGGGGTACCTCGACAGCCACCAGCCGCCGACCGCGGTTGCGGCGGTGAACGACATCGCCGCCATCGGCGCAATGGAGGCCATCAAGGAAAGGAAGCTCCGCATCCCGCAGGACATCAGCGTCCTGGGCTTCGACGACATCGACCTGGCGAGCCAGGTCATCCCGCGCCTGTCCACCCTGCACGTGCGCAAGCACACGATGGGCCGGCTCGCCGTGCAGAGGCTGTTCCGCCTCATGGACGGGATCCACGACGAGTACAGCAAGGTCCTCGTTCCGCCCCAGCTCGTGGTCCGCGAATCGACGGGCCCTGTCACAGGAGAATCGACATGACGATCGCATTCCAGGTTCTCAGCCGCGACGAGAGGGAGAAGCTCCACTCCGCAAGCCTCCAGGTCCTGGAGCGGACGGGGATGCGGTTCGATTCTGTCGCGCTCCTGCGCGGGCTTGCCGCGGCAGGAGCGCAGGTGGACGAGGGGGCGCGGACCGCGCGCATCCCGGCCCCGGTGGTGGAGAGTTGCCTCGAGGGCACCAGGCGGCTCCTGGCCGCGGGGCGGCAGATGCACCTCCTGAACGGCGTCACCTCCGAGCGCGGGAAAGGGGCGGGCATCGCGGCCAAGATCAGCGGGGGCTGCGAGCGCTTCCTGGACTGGGAGACGGGGGGGATCCGCGAGGCGACGGCCGCCGAGCTCCTCTCTGCCGTGCGGCTGGGCGAGCTCCTGCCCGAGGTGGGATTCGTCGGGAACCCCCTCGTGGTGCGCACGGACCTTGAGGGCAGGCTGCTTGACGAGAGGATGCGGCGGGTGAAAACGGCTGCACTTGTCGCCAAGAACACGCGCAAGCTCGGTTCCATGGAGGTGTGGGACGAGCGGGAAATCGACTTCATGGTCGAGATCGGGACGATTGCCAGGGGGAGCGCGGAGGCCTACCGTGAGCGGCCCTGCCTTGTCACGGCCAAGGAGACGATCAGCCCGCTGTTCCTCGACAAGAACGCCGGTGACATCCTCCTCGCTCTCGCGCGGCGCGGCCTGCCGTGCACGATCATTCCCATGCCCATCACTGGCATGAGCTCGCCGGTGACGCGCCTGGGCAACGCAGTGGTCTGCAACGCCGAGATCCTGGGCGTGATGACCGCGATCCGCAGCGTCTGCCCCGACGCGCTGGTGGGCGGGGGGTCCATCACCGGAGTCCTGGACATGCGGACAAGCGTCGTCAGCTTCAGCGCCCCGGAGGCAATCCTCCAGGACATCGCCGTGGCAGAAGTGCACGAGCACCTCTACGGCCTCGACTTCCTGATCGGCACGGGCTACACGGACGCCAAGTATCCCAACCCGCAGATCCTGGCCGAGAAGACGATGAAGATACTGCTGAGCTTCCTCTCGGGGCGCTTCACCTACCCGCTCGGGCTGATCGACAGCGGGGCCGTTTTCAGTGCGGAGCAGGCCCTCGTGGACCTCGAGATCTGCCGGTACGTGCACGCCCACTTCGGTGAGTTCGGCGATTTCGGGAGCCTCGCAGAGATCGTGGACCTGATTCGCAGCACGGGCATCCGTGGCAGCTACCTCGGCGAGGATCACACGGCAGCGCACTTCCGTGAGAACTGGGCCCCGCAGATCATGGACCGCACCCCGTTCCTCTCCATGGAAGAGAGCCGGCAGCGGGACATCTCGGCAAGCGCCCACGAGAAGGTGGCACGGCTCCTCGGCGGCGGTGAGTTCTGGGAGATCGACCCTGCAAAGGCCCGTGAGATTGACCGGGTCGTCCGGGCAGCGGAGCGCGTCCTTGCCCCCAGGGCAGGCTCGTGAAGCCTGAAGGCAGGCTTCTCGCTGTTCCGTTCGGCTACCCCTTCTACCCCAGGGCGCTCGTGGACGAGCAGGTCGAGCGCTCTCGCGCCGCCCTGGGCGCGCTCGACCCGCAGGTGAGCGAAACGGTCCTCACGCGCGCGGACGCGCTGCGGGTCCGGGCCCGGGTCCGGGTCGAGAACCCCGACCTGGTGGTGGCGGTGCTTGTCTCGTGGATCGAGGCACCGATCCTGTTCGACGCGCTGCGGGACTGGTTCGGCAGGCCGCTCCTCCTGTGGGGGCACACCACCCTCGAGCTGGAGGGCAGGAAGCAGACCATTGGCGCCCTCGTGGCGGCAGGGGTGGTGAAGCAGAGCCTTGCCGATTTCGGCGTTCCCTTCGAGTTCGTGACGGGCAGGCCCGGGACTGCCGCGGTGTCGGCCCGGGCGGCGGTGATGCTCCGCGCGGCAGCGGCGGACAGCGCGATGCGCGACGCCCGCCTGGGGCTCATCGGCTACCCCGCGCTCGGGATGTACACGGCGACGATGGACCACATCACCTGTCGGAAGGTTTTCGGGCCCGAGATCGTTCACGCCGACCAGTACCAGGTCGTCCGCCGCATGGAGCAGGCCGCCCCGGCAGACGTGGAGGCGACCGCCTCGGCGCTGCAGGGCCGCGTGCGCGCCGCGGACGGCGTGGGGCCATCCGACCTGCAGACCGCGGCCCGCATGCTCCTCGCGCTGCGCGCCATCGCCGGCGAGCAGGAGATGCACGCCCTGACGGTGAAGTGCCAGTACGAGCTGTCGCAGCAGTTCGGGTTCACCCCCTGCGTTCCCCTGTCGGTGCTGGGCGAGGAGATGCCCGTGTCGTGCGAGGGCGACATCCTCACGACGATCACCGAGATGATCCTCCACTACCTGGGGGGCGGCCCGGTCGCATACGCGGACATCCACGAGGTCCTCGACGACAGGATCCTGGTGGCCGCCTGCGGCTTCGCGCCCTTCGCGCTGTGCAGGGAGGAGGATCGCTCGGTGAGCAGGTGGGGATGGGAGGCGTTCAACGGCATCAGCAACTCCTCCACCCTGCGCACGGGGACGGTGACCCTCGCCCGTGTCTCGCGCGACGGCCAGGGGTTCAAGATCCACGCGGCCAGCGGTCGGTCGGTGGGCCAGAGCGAGTGGAACGAGGTGGGCTGCCCGCGCTACCCCGGCGCGGACATCGTACTGGACGGCAGCGCCGCGCGCTTCGGCGAGGAGCTGGTGTCGAACCACTACGCGCTCAGCTACGGGAACGTGCTCCCGGAGCTGGAGGCCTACGCCCGGCTGAAGGGTTTTCGACTGATCGTCACCTGAGCCGGCTGCGCGGGGCAGTGCGCGGCCCGGTGCGCGGCCACCGGGCGCGCGGACTCTGTCACAGCGCCGCGAGCCCCCACGCAGCCGCGAAGCTGTCGATCTCAGCGTTTGAGTCGAGGATTCCGATCTCCAGCCCGTAGGAAACCGACTCCTGGGGGGCGAGCTGCCGAAGATCGCCCCGCTCCCTCTGGCGGACCCTCCCCTGCACCGTGCAGTTGGCGGGCTCGAGTCCCACCACGTATTCCCTGCTCGAAAGCCGCTTCCACATGTTGAGATACGGCAGCTCTTCGCGGCGGAAGCGGAGGAAGATGCCCAGCCCGCCGGCAAGCGAGCGGTTCACGAAGGCGACGCGGCAGAAACCGTCCCGGTTCGGCCGCAGGTCCAGGAGGAACACCGGCTCGGCGCCCGATCCCGAAGGCCCTGTGAACCTGCCGGCTTCCGTTGCCAGGTCCCGGGATGCCGGGTCGAGCCCGGTCAGGGACGAGCAGGAAGCGAGCACGGACGACCCCTCGTCGAGCAGCGGGAAGCCCATGTTGACGTGGTAGAGGAACATGTGCGCCACGGTGTACCAGGACTCGTTGGTCACCGCGTCCTGGATCGTGATGGACCTGCCGCCCAGCTCGGCACGCACCTCGCGGCACAGGCGCAGCTTCTCGCCCTGGCCCGCGGTCTCCAGCACCTCGCCCCGTGCCTCGAGCAGGTAGCGCTCCCCCTCCCACCTGCACCTGTGCGAGACGGCGCGCGCCGGGAGATTGGCGATCCTCCCGTGGGCGCCGAACTGCTCCTCCGGAAGGTAGGCCCCCTTGTCGGTGCAGGGGTCGCCGACGTTGGAGAGCCCGCACGTCGTGAGCAGGCCACCGTGAAAGCTTCTCAGCCACTCCCATCCCAGGGGGGAATAGAACGCGGGGGCCGCGGGCCCGGTTCCGCTCTGCCAGTTCAACGGGATCCCGCGGTATTCCGCGGCGGCGATATCCATGCCCCGGTCGGGAAGCACGGTGAACCGCAGGCCGCCTCCGGTTCTGAACTCCAGTGCCTGCACGCCCCGGGCAGGTCCCTCGCCGAAGGAGAATGGTTCAATCCCGCAGACCTGTGTCATGTCCCCGACGCGTCGGACAATGTGCTCGCGGCCCACGTCCTTTCCGAAAAGGTTCGCCACGCAACGCCTCCCGTCACAGTATAGGCGGCGCCGGACGGCCGTGCAACGCCGACGCCCGACGTACTGCGGACGGGCGAAAACTCTCGTTTGACATCGCCCCCCCCGTCCATTAGTATCTCCGACAGGAGAAGCGGATGCCCAGCGTTTTCATCACCCATGCTCCTGATTCCCCCGACGCGCGCAAGGTCGTCGAGGCGGTCCGCGCGGCTTTCGAGGCAGCCCGGTTCACCGTCAGCGGCAAGCCCGCGGCGTCCGCGCAGATGCCGGACCTCAACGGCGCGGACCTCGTGGTCTTCGGGCTGCAGAAGACCGGCACCGCCGACTCCCCCGAGGGGACGGCCGAGCTCCTGCGCGCGCTGAAAGGGGTGAACCTCGCGGGGCGCGCGGTCGGCTTCTTCGCGCTGGGCCCCGAAAAGGCCAGCGCGCGCATCCGCAAGGTCCTGCGGGACAGCGACGCGATGGTGTCGGAGGACGAGCCCGTATTCGCGGAGGCGAAGCCGATCCGGCAGCCGGACATCGAGGCGTGGGCGAAGAAGCTCGCGGCCCAGCTGCAGGACCTTCGGCGTGCCCGGTCCTGACATCCTCGACGCCGCGATCCGGCGCATCCCCGATTTCCCCAAGCCGGGCATCCTCTTCTACGACATCACGGGAGTGCTCGCGAACCCCGCCGCCTTCTCCTACTGCATCGAGCGGATGGGGGAGCTGTACGCGGGGGTGGCGCTCGACGGCGTGGCCGTCATCGAGTCGCGCGGGTTCGTCTTCGGGGCGCCCTTCGCGCGCGAGCGCCGGCTGCCGCTCATCCTGCTGAGGAAGAAGGGCAAGCTGCCCGGCGAGACCTGGCGAAGGAGCTTCGCCCTCGAGTACGGCGAGGACATCCTCGAGGTGCACAAGAGCGACGTGCGCCCGGGCATGAACGTGCTCCTGGTCGACGACCTCATCGCCACGGGCGGCACACTCGCGGCGGCGAGCGACCTCCTCGCCCAGGGCGGGGCGACCGTGGTGGGCATCTTCGGGGTCATCGGCCTGCCGTTCCTCAACTACGAGAAGAAGCTGCCAGGCCTCCCGGTGACGACGCTCATCCAGTTCCACGGGGAGTGCGCCTAGAGGCGCGCTCAGCAGATCCTGGGCAGGAGCAGGCCGCGCGGGAAGTCGAGGACCCGTCGTCCCCCGATCCGTGTGCGCATCATCACCGCCCCTGGCCGATGTGCGGTCACCCGGCCGACCGCCGCCGCGCCGGCTCCCCCGTCGCGCCCGCGCAGCGCGGCCAGGGCTTCCTCCGCCGACCCGCCGTCGACCACAGCCACGAGCACCCCTTCGTTCGCCACCTCGAGCGGGTTCAGGCCGAGCAGGCCGCTCACCGTGCGCACCTCGGGGCTCACGGGGAAGGCTTCCTCCTCCACCTCGATGCCCAGGCGGGCGGGCTGACCGGGTCCCGGGGAGGCGATCTCGTTCAGCACGGCGGCGACGCCGCCGCGGGTGGCGTCGCGCATGAAGCGCAGCCGCTCGCCCAGCGGGAACAGTGCCGAGGCGAGCGGGAAGAGCAGGGCGGTGTCCGAGCGCAGTGACGCGCCCACCGGCAGGGATTCCCGCGCGGCAAGGATCGCGAGGCCGTGAGCCCCCAGGGGTCCCGACACGATCACGGCGTCGCCCTCCCGCAGGCGCGACGGGGAAACCGGGTGGGGGAACAGGCGCCGCCCGATTCCAGTCGTCGTGATGTAGACCCCGCCGCCGCTGCCCTTCGGCACGACCTTCGTATCGCCGGTGACCACGCGCGTCCCGGCTTCCCGTGCGGCGTCGGCCGCCGACCGCATGAGCCGGCCGAGGTCGTCCAGCGGGAAGCCCTCCTCGACGATGAGACTGAGCGACAGGCACAGCGGCTCGGCCCCGCTCACGGCAAGGTCGTTGCAGGTGCCGAACACGGACAGCCGGCCCACGTCGCCGCCGGGAAAGAATGGCGGGTCCACGACGTACCCGTCCGTCGTCACCAGGATGTCGGCCCCGGGGTACGCGGGGCTCGCATCCGAGAGCTCGAGGTACGCCTCGGAACGGAAGGCGGGATAGATCACCGTCTCGACCAGCTCGCGCGAGAGGGCGCCGCCGCTGCCGTGCTCGAGCCGCACCAGGTCGTCTCTGCTCATGTCTGCTCGTCTCCGTAGCGGAACCACGCGGCGCACGTGCCCTCGGAGGAGACCATACAGGGACCCACGGGCCGGTCGGGCGTGCAGCGCGTGGCGAAAAGCGGGCAGGCGGTCGGTTCCGTCTCCCCCGAGATGACGTGGGCGCACAGGCAGCCCGGGGCCTCGATGTCGGCTGTCTCGGGAAGGTCGAGCCGCACCTGCGCGTCGAGCTGCGCGAAACCCGGCCTCAGGCCGAGGCTTCCCCCCTCGATCCGTCCCAGGCCGCGCCAGGGGTCGCTGCGCGGCTGCAGGGACTCCCCCATGAGCGCGAGGGCCTTCGGGTTCCCGCCAGGCCTCACGACACGCGGGTACGCGTTCACCACCTCGTGCCTGCCCTTCTCGACCTGGCGAAGTGCAAGCAGGATCCCGAGGAGCATGTCCATGGCCTCGAACCCCGTGACAACCCCCGGCACCCCGCCCTCCTGCTCGAGGAATCGGTAGGCGTCCGAGCCGATGACAGCCGAGACGTGCCCGGGCAGCAGGAATGCGTCCACCGCGTTCACCGTCGCGCTTCCTGCCCTGGCAAGGAGGAGGCGCAGGGCAGGAACGATGGTGCGGAATGCCGTGTAGAAGAGGAGATTGCCGATGCCGCGGGCACGCGCCGCGACGAGGGCCGAGAGCACGGCGGGGATGGTGGTTTCGAACCCGATGGCCAGGAACAGGACGGGCAGAGACGAGGAGGCGGCGAGGTCGGGCAGCTCGGAGGGGGAGTACACCATCCTGACCCGACCCCTGCCCGAAAGCGACGCCAGGGTCGCCCCGGAGGAGCCGGGGACCTTCAGCATGTCGCCAAAGCTCGCCACGAGCGCCTTGCCGGACTGCGCGACGGCGAGTGCGTTGTCGATGTAGCCCGAAGGGGTGACGCAGACGGGGCATCCGGGGCCCGAGACCAGGCGCACGCCGGGGGGCAGGAGCGAGCGGATGCCCTGGCGGCGGAGCTCCACCGTGTGGGTGCCGCACACCTCCATCAGCCGCACGGGCCTGCCGATGCGTGCCGTGACGGCACGGATCTCCGCGACGACCTCCGCGGCGAGAGACCTCTCTTCAGCGGCGCCTGTCACTGTTCCCTGCCCAGCTCTGCCATGCGACGAAACAGCGCAAGCCGCTCCTCCGCCTCCTCCAGGGCAAGGGTCTCGATCGCGTAGCCCGCGTGCACGATGACGTGGTCGCCGGGGCGCGGGTCGCTGAGCAGCGACACGTCGACCTGCACCTCGACGGGGCCCTGCGCGACAAGCGCGCGCCCGCCGTCCAGCAGACGCGTGATTTTCATGGGGACAGCCAGGCACATCGGCTCACCTCGTTTCGGCGCTGCCTGCCCGGCGGTCCGGCGGCAGGTACCAGGCCTGGCCGACGGAGATCCCCCCGTCGCCAGGCGGCGCTTCGTGGTTGAGGAAAACGCGAAAGCCCTCCCTGTGCAAGAGGGGCACCAGGAGCTCCCGCAGCAGGAGGTTCTGGAACACCCCGCCCGAGAGCGCCAGGTCCCCCACGCCGGTCAGGCGACGCATGCGCCGGGCTCCCTCCAGCCCGGCCAGGGCGACGGCCTGGTGGAAGAGCAGCGCAAGCTGCCCAGCCGGCTGCTCGCCGCGCAGGGCGAGCAGCCGGGCCAGGAGCGGACGCGCGTCGACGCAGAATCCCTCGCCGAAAGGCAGAAGCTCCAGGGCCTCCTGCCCGGACAGACTCGGCCCCGACCCCCCGAGAGCGGCGAGCGCGGCCCCTTCCAGCCGGATGGGACCTTCGCCTTCCCAGCTCACCTCCTCGACAAACCCGAGGATCGCAGCAGCGGCGTCGAACACCCGGCCCAGCGATGTGCAGGCAGGACAGTTGAGACCCTTCTCGACCATCGCCCGAACGAGTGCCATCTCGCGGTCGTCCATCCCGCCAAGACGGCCGTCCTCGGCGAGGCGGGGACCGAGGATGGAATAGGCGATCCGCGCGGGGTGCAGGACGGCGGCTTCGCCGCCGGGAAGGCCGAAGGAGGCGACATGGCCGAGCCGGCGGAAGCCTTCGCGGGTGGCGTGCAGGAACTCGCCGCCCCAGGTGGTGCCGTCGGTGCCGTACCCGGTCCCGTCGAAGGAGAACCCGAGAGCCTCCTCCAGGCCGTGCTCGGCCATGACCGACAGGACATGGGCGAAGTGGTGCTGGACAGCGTGCCTGTCCGCCTCCGCATGCTGCTGTGCCCACCGCGTGGACCAGTACAGGGGATGCATGTCGTGCACGATCCTGTCTGGCTTCGCCTCGTACATGTCCTGCATGGCCCGGACCTGCGCGTCGAACTCGGCGAAGGTGCGCGGGTCCTCCAGGTCTCCGATGTAGGGAGAGAGGTGGACGTCGACCCCGCGCGCGAGGGCGGGCGCGCTCTTCAGGTCTCCGCCCAGGCCGAGGACCACCCCCTCGATCGGAGTCGAGAGGCTGATGAGCCGGGGAACGAAACCGCGGGACCTGCGCAGGAGAAACGGGCCGGCCCGAGCCCCGGTTCGTGCGATGGAGTCGTCCGTGCGGCTCACGATCCGCCGGTCGTGCACGAGAAACAGGTCGGCGACCGACGAGAGGACCTGCAGCGCTTCGACGGGATCGGTCAGGATGGGCTCGTTCGCCCTGTTGCCCGACGTCATGACGAGGCTTCTGTAGGGAAGCTGCTCGCCCGGGATTTCGAAGAGCAGCACGTGCAGGGGAGTGTAGGGGAGCATGATGCCCAGCGTGCCCGTGTCCGACACGGTCTCGAGCCCGGGCCGCCCCGCCGCCCCCGCCTCCCGGCGCGGGCAGATCACGATCGGGCTCGCACTCGAGGCAAGCAGCTCCTCCTCCTCCTGCGTGAGCGCGCACAACTCGCGCGCTTCTTCGAGGTCCCGGACCATCAGGGCGAACGGCTTGCTCTTGCGCTCCTTGGCCTCGCGCAGCCTGGCCATTGCCCGGCTGCTCGCGGGGTCCGCGGCCAGGTGAAACCCGCCGATGCCCTGGACCGCCACGATCCCGCCCTCGCACAATGTCCTGACCGCGGCGGACACGGGGTGGGCGGGGACCTCGTTCCCGCTGCTGTCGAGGCAGCGCAGCCGGGGGCCGCAGGCGGGACAGGAGTTGGTCTGGGAGTGGAACCTCCGGTCGTTCGGGTCCGCGTACTCCCGCCGGCACGCGGGGCACTGCGTGAACGGCTCCATGGAGGTGGTGTCCCTGTCGAAGGGCGTGCGGGTGAGGATGGAGTAGCGGGGCCCGCACTGCGTGCAGGTGATGAACGGGTACAGGTACCTGCGGTCGGCTGGGTCGAGCAGCTCGCCCCGGCAGTCGGGACACACGGCAAGGTCCGGCGGCACGGGCGGAAAGCTGTAGGGGGAGGAGCCGCTTTCGACGATGCGGAAGCCGGGCTGCTCGGTCGGGTCGGGGAGAAGCTCGGTTTCCCGCACGGACTCGATGCGGGCCGCGGCGGGGAGAACCGCGGCGAAGGCCGCGGGAAACTCGCCCACGCGGCCCGCGGCGCCCTGCACCTCGACGAGCACCTCGGAGCGCAGGTTTCGCACGAATCCCGACAGCCCGAGGCGGGAGGCCGCGCGGTACACGGCGGGCCTGAAGCCCACGCCCTGGATCGTGCCGCGGTACACGTAGCGCCTGCGCACCATGGGCAGGCATCCTACTCCCCGGCGGCCCCACGTTGACCACCCCTCGTGCACCGTGTAGGGTGTGCGAAAAGGGGGACGGCGATGGCGAAGGTCATTCTGAAGGCGCAGGACCTCGACGGCTACCTCACGCAGAAGGACAAGGATCTCCTGGAAGGGATGAACAGGCGGTTCGCGAAGGCCACCGACCTGTTCCGTTCCATCTCCAGCGGCACGGCCGCCGGGTCCGGGGACGGGGCCGCCTGGCTCGCCTCCGAGACGCGAGAGGGGGAAGCGCTGGCCGTCCTGTACAACGAGATGGGCCACGCGATGAAGGAGATCATCTCGCGCCGAGCCCCGCTGCACGTGTACTCTTTCGCCACCCCGCGCGAGGTGCACGGCGAGTGCTCGCGGCTCATCGCCGAAGCTGCGCGACACGCGCACCGAGCACCCCGAGTTCGTCTACTACACCCAGAGGGCCTACGAGCTGCTGTTCAACTTCGCCTTCGGCGCCGCGGCCCTCGATCACAAGAACTCGATGATCGTGAAGACACCCGTGACCCTCCCTGTGCAGAACTATGCCGTGCACAAGATCCCCGACGTGGACGCGATGATCGGCAACAGCGTGATGTGCGTGATGCTGCGCGGCGCGCTTCTTCCCGCCATGATCATGTCGAAAGAGATCCAGGAGTACTCCTCGCGCGGGTACCTGACGCCCTTCGCCCTGTTCAAGATCTCCCGCGACGACACGAAGGAAGAGCACAACATGGAATACGTGCTCAACCTCGACCTGTCCTACTTCGACCTGGAATCGCTGAACGGCAAGGACCTGTTCTTCGCCGACCCCATGAACGCCACCGGCGGCAGCCTTGTCACGATCGTGAAGTACCTGCTGGAGCAGGGCGTGCGGCCGCGCTCGATCAAGTTCTTCAACGTCATCTCGGCCCTCAAGGGGGCCCTGCGCATCGTGCGCGCCCTCGAGGGCGCCGAGGTCTACACCCTGTGGATGGACCCTGCCCTGAACACGAAGGCCTACATCCTGCCCGGGCTCGGAGACGCGGGGGACAGGATCAACGGCGCGGACACCGGCGACAGGCCGCGGAACATCATCCAGCTCATCGCCGACTACGGCTCGCAGATCGTGTCGCTGTACCGCGGGCAGGTGAGGAAGATCGAGCAGACGGTGCTGGGGAACTGACCGGCCGCCCCCTAGTGGCCGAGGTTCTCGCGGACCTTGTCGATGAGGACCTTCGGGTCCACGGGCTTCTCGAGGAACTCGTTCACGGGGAGGAAGTCCTGGTCGCGGTTCCTGTCGAAGGAGAAGCCGGTCTTCGAGCTCACGCTGGTCACCATCACGATCGGGATGTGCGTGAGCTGCGGGTCCTTGCGCATCGCGTAGCTGACCTGGAAACCCTCGTCGTCGGTGCTCATCATGACGTCGAGGATCATCAGGTCGGGCGTGCCCGACTTCGCCTTCGCGATCGCCTCGGTGCCGTTCACGGCCCAGTCCACCGCGTAGCCCTCCGCCTGCAGGACGATCTTCATCGACTCGAACACGTCCCTGTCATCATCGACGATGAGTATCTTTTTCATGGCAGCAGTCCAACCTCCTGTTTGATCGTCTCGAGAAGCTCGGGCAGCCGGTCCTGCAGCGCCGGCGAAAGCCCCCGGCCGGGGCCCATGTCGGCGAACTGGATCCCCATCAGGCGAAGTCCCCCCGCGCAGCCGAGGGCGCGGGCCATCTCCACGATGTCAGCCGCGGCGAACGCGTGCGTCGAGCCGCCCCGCGCGGGGGAGGGGAAGTCCGCGTCCTCCGCGTGGAAGACCCGCCACTCGCCGGGCTGGCGGTGCATGTCCACCGCGTCGACCAGCAGCGCCGGGTCCCCCTCCACGATGCAGGCGCCGGCGTAGGCGGGGTCCCGGTCGGCGGTCACGAGCCGCAGGGGCGCCGGCTCCCCGGCCGGGACCTCCGCGGCGGACTCCCCGGCGGCCGCAAGCTCGGCGCGGAGCATCTCCACGAGAGCCACGCCGATGCCGTCGTCGCCCTGCTCGCTGTTTCCCAGCCCGATCACCGTCACTCGCGGAACTCCACGTCGAGGAAGTGCACGGAGCAGGAGATGCACGGGTCGTAGGCCCGCACCAGCATCTCGAGGGTGAGCGTCATCTGCTCCTTCGTCATGCCCTTGCCGATCATCCAGGGCACCAGCTCCTTCATGTCATCGTCGATGCACTGGGTGTTCTGCGTGGTGGGGATGATGCAGTTGGCCTTCACGACCTGGCCGCGGTTGTCGTAGATGTAGTCGTGGAAGAGGATGCCGCGGGGCACCTCGGTGGCCTCGGCTCCCCGGCCCTTCGCGCAGCTTTCCGGTGGCCACGGGCTTCTCGTCCTTCAGCCCCCGGCTGAGCAGCACGTCGATCAGCTTCAGCGACTCCTCCACGCACGTGGACCGTCTCCACCAGCTGCGCGGCCGTGTTGAGGAAGGGGTTCTTGCACGACGGGCTCCAGGCCCAGCGTGCCCGCCGCCTGGCGGGCGAGAGGGTTGAGCTTGTCGAAGTTGTTGTTGAAGCGTCCCAGCGCGCCCACGAAGTACGACGAGCGGGCGTGGCGGCAGTGCTTGGAGGTGGAGTGGGGGACCACGAACTCGTTGGTGATCGACAGGTACTCGTCCACGGGGGTCAGGCCCGTGTCGGTCGAGGCGATGTCCCCGTCGTAGAAGGCGTACTCGTCGTCGGTGCGAAGCCCGATGTACTCGGTGCCCCGTTCGAAGGCGGGGAACTTCGGGGCGAGGCTCGCCACGAGCGCGAGGGAGGCCTTCGCGTCGGGCACCATCTGCTTCGACCAGCATGTCGCGGATCCACTCGACGTCGGCCGTGGAGGGCAGCCGCGTGAAGCCGCCGGGCACGAGCCTGATGGGGTGCACGGTGCGGCCGCCCAGCCTGTCGCAGATGTCGTTGGACAGCTTCTTCATGCGCAGCGCCCGCTTCACCACGTCGGGGTGGCGTGCTCGCCAGCGGCACGACGGAGTGCACCCCCAGCAGGTCGGGAGCCGCCAGGAAGTAGATGTGCAGGACGTGGCTCTGCATCGTCGCCCCGTAGACCAGGAGCTTGCGCAGCAGCACGGTCTGCTCGGTGACCTGGATGCCCAGCGCCTTCTCGGTGGCCTTGAGCGAGGTCAGCTGGTGCCCCAGCGAGCAGATGCCGCAGATGCGCGAGGTGATGATGCGCCGACTCGTGTAAGGTGCGGCCCTTCAGCATCGCCTCGAAGTAGCGGGGCGGCTCGACGATGTCCAGGTGCGAGGTGTGCAGCTTGCCGTTCTTCATGTCGACGACGATGTTGCCGTGGCCCTCGACGCGGGTGAGGTACGGGACCGTGATTGTCCAGCGTGGTGTCACTCATCGCGGCTCTCCTCCAGCTCGACGGTGTTGGAGTTGAACATGTACATCCTGTTCCTGATCTGGTGCATCGACCAGCTTGTACTTGGCCAGACGTCGCGGGCAGCGTTCCTGGTTGGGGTCGGACACCAGCCCGCGGCAGCCGAAGCAGTAGTGTCCGTTGGTCGGGCACGGCGCGCTGCAGCCCGCCCGGGTGACCGGTCCCAGGCACACGGTGCCGCTGCTCGAACAGGCACTCGTTCTCGTTCAGCTTGCACTCCACGCAGACGGCGTAGTCGGGCTAGGGCGACTTTCTTGCCCGGTCAGCATGGCCGACAGCACCCGCTTGAACTCGCTGGTTGTCCATCGGGCAGCCGTGCACGAAGTAGTCGACCTTGACCACGGCGGAGACGGCCTGCGCCTTGATGGAGTCGGGAAGAGGTACTGGTCCTTGCCGTAGACCTCCTCCTTGCACCTCGTCGATGTTCATGCCTGTTCTTGATCGCGTTGACGCCGCCGATGTGCGGCGCAGGCGCCCAGCGCCACCAGCACCTTCGGCCTGGCGGCGGATCTTGTGGATGCGCTCGACGCAGTGCGGCGTGCTGATGCGACCCCTCGACGAAGGCGATGTCGTAGTCGTCGCGCGCGGTCGGACATGGCCTCGCGGAACTTCGACGATGTCCACCAGCCCCAGGATGTCCAGCAGGTCGTCCTCGAGGTTCAGCTTGGACAGCTGGCAGCCCTCGCAGCTGGTGAAGTCGAAGAATGCGACCTTCGGCTTGCTCATCTGACAGCCTCCTTCAGGTTCTTGATTGCCGCGTAGTTGAAGACCGGGCCCTCCTGGCAGACGTAGATGTTGTTGATCTGGCAGTGGCCGCACTTGCCCACGCCGCACTTCATGCGCCGCTCGAGCGACACGAAGATCTGGTCGTCGGGCAGTCCCTTCGCCCGCAGCGTCGAGGATCACGAACTTGTACATGACCGGCGGCCCGACGATGACCGCGCCGGTCTTCGGCAGGTCGAGGTCCAGGTCGGGGATGAGGGTCGTGATGACGCCGACGTTGCCCTTCCAGCTCCGGGGTCGGCCCGGTCCACCGTGACCTGGTACTCGATGTCCTTGCGGCCTTCCCAGGCCTTCCAGCTCCTCGGTGAAGAGCAGCTCGGCGGTGCGCTTGCACCCGTAGAGGATGATGATCCTGCCGAACCGCTTCCGGTTCGTCTGGTCGATCAGCGTAGTTGATGAGCGAGCGCAGAGGCGGCAGGCCCAGGCCCGCCGGCGACGAAGAGCATGTCCTTGCCCTCGAAGTCCTCGACGTGAAGCCCTTGCCGAACGGCCCGCGGATGCCGACCTTGTCGCCCCGGCGTAGAGCCTGTGCAACGCATCGGTCACCTTGCCGACGCGGCGCACGACCATCTCGAAGGACCCCTTCTTGGTGGGCGAGGAGCAGATGGAGATGGGCGCCTCGCCGATGCCGAACAGCGACACCTCCACGAACTGGCCCGGCTTGTGGCCGAGGTCCCTGCCGCCGGGCAGCTTGACCTCGAAGAAGGTCTCCGTCTCGGTCATCTTCTGGACGCGCACGACCTCGGCGGTCTCGGGAACGTAGATGTTCCTTGCTTCCATGGCGTCCTCCTACAGCAGCGCGTTCATCACGTCGACGATGCTGATCTTCGCGGTGCACTGGCGCACGCACCGCCCGCATCCGACGCAGAAGGGCCTGCCCTTCTCGTCGGTGATGTAGGAGAACTTGCGCGACATGCGGTGGCGCACGCGGTCGTTCCTCTTCTCGCGGAAGGCCTCCCCGCCGGCCACCGAGGTGAAGGAGACGAACTGGCAGGAGTCCCAGCGGCGCATCCGCATGCCCTCCTGCGAGCCGAGGATGGTCTGGTCGTCCACGTCGAAGCAGTAGCAGGTGGGGCAGACGATGTTGCAGGTGCCGCAGGAGTAGCACTCGCGGGCCGTCTTCTGCCAGACGGGGTGGTTGTAGGCGCCGTGGAAGATCTCGCGGATGCCGGCCACCGACTGCTTGAGCTTGTTCTTGAAGTGGACCACGGGGTAGCCGGCCTTGTCGCAGGGCACCAGGACGCGGCCCAGGTCCGCCAGGAGCGACTCGCCCCTGGGCGAGAGTGCCTCCATTCTCCACACGTCGTCGAACCGGGTCAGGAAGGCGTCGAAGCCTTCGCGGAGGCCGGGGGGGATGCCGACCGAGTCGGCAAAGTGCTGCTCGTCGGGCTGGTAGCCCACGCCCACGAACACGGCGTTCTCGCGCCGCGCGATCCACGTGGGGTCAGGCACCCCCGTGCGGAACGCGTAGTCCAGGCGGAAGAGCCCCTGCAGCTCGTAGTTGTGAACGCCGAAGAAGACCGTCGGGGCCGCATCGACCTCGGGAGCCCGGGCGGACTGCGTTTTCATGTCGTAGCTCATGAGCAGGTCGTTGGGCGGGAGGAAGAACTTCTTGAGCGGCAGGATCGTGGTGGGGTAGTCGAGCACGACATCCTGCGCGTCGGCGACAACGGAGAACACGAAGCTGTTGCCCTTGCGAACCGGCGCGACGACTTTGTATTTGCCCTTCAGAATCGAGACCGCTTCAGGAATCTTCGCTCGCGGGATGGCCTTCTGCCCCATGGTGCCTCCTCGATCGGTTGATCCGCTCTGCAAGTGCCCGAGACTCTGTCAGTGTCGCCTGTCTGGATATTCTATCGTGCTCCATATTACATGCGCCGCCCTCTCTGTCAAGTTCAAATCGTGTCCGCATGCGCGATTGGGCCCCGTCACGCGCCGGGGCGCGGTGCCCTTGCTCCTGCGGCCCCTGCTTTGGTAGTATCACGGCACGATGGTTCTCTTCCTTCTGACCGCCGCGCCGCTCTTCTTCGCCTTCCTCGTCCTCCTGCCGTGGAGGACCGACCGCGCGCCGGAAAGGCTCTTTCTCGGCGTCCAGTTCCTGCGGGGAGTGCTGTTCTTCTTCCCGGCATGGATCGTGCTGCTGCTTCTCAGGCGGATTGCCGGCTTCTCGTGGAGCGGGTTCCCCCTGTTCCTGTCTCTCCTCGTCCATCATCACCTTGCCCCCGTGCTCCTTGCCGTCGGCGCCTTCGTGCTTGCCGTGCGCAAGCTCACCTACCCGTCCACCGACGAGGGGGTCTTCCTCACGGTGCTCGCGATCCTGTCGGGGTTTGCGTGGATGCTCGGTGTGGCCGACTTCGTGGCGAACTACGGACGCTGGGACGCGCACGTCCTTTTCCTGCTGCCCATGACGCGGCTGGCCGTCGTGCTGTTCCTGGCGACGATCGCTCGCGGCTTCGAGAGATGGGAGGGGAGAAGCGGCCTGCAGTTCAGCGCCGCGGCCGCCGGCGCCGCGCTCCTGGGCGCCGTGGCGAGCTTCCTGAAGGTGATCAACAGGGGGGTGTGGGGATTCCTCCTCGCGGGGGCGCTGTTCGTGGCGGCCCTGGTAATCGCCGCCGCCCGCTATCCCCAGGCGCTGCGCGAGCCGCGGAGGTTCACCGCGGCCCGCACACGCTCACGGTAGGTTCGCTCAGGCCATCCCGGCGCTGCCGAGCACGTCCTTGTTCTTGCGCACGATGAGCTTGGTGAGCTCGTCGCGGGCGGGGCCGAGGTACTTGCGGGGGTCGAAGTTCTTCGGGTCCTCGGCGAAGCACTTGCGGATCATGGCGGTCATCACGAGCCGGCCGTCGGAGTCGATGTTGATCTTGCACACCGCCGACCGGGCGGCCTTGCGCAGCTGGTCCTCGGGCACGCCGATCGCGCCTTCCATCTTCCCGCCGTACTTGTTGATCATCGTCCACGTACTCCGGGACCGACCGAGGAGGCGCCGTGCAGGACGATGGGGAAGCCCGGGATCCGGCGCTCGACCTCCTCCAGGATGTCGAAGCGCAGCGTGCGGCAGGCGGCTCGCCCGGCTTCACCTTGAACTTGTAGGCGCCGTGGGAGGTGCCGATCGAGATGGCCAGGCTGTCGACGCCGGTCTTCTTCACGAAGTCCTCGACGTCGTCGGGGTTGGTGTAGTGCGAGGCCTCGTGCGGAGACCTCGTCCTCGATGCCGGCCAGCACGCCCAGCTCGCCCTCGACGGTCACGTCGTGCTTGTGGGCGTACTCGACGACCTTCTTCGTGAGCTCGACGTTCTTCTCGTAGGGGTGGGCCGAGCCGTCGATCATGACCGAGGAGAAGCCGCTCTCGATGCAGGAGACGCACAGCTCGTAGGTGTCGCCGTGGTCGAGGTGCAGGGCCACGGGGATCGAGCACGCCCGAGGCCTTGATGATCTCCATGGCGCCCTGGGCCATGTAGCGCAGCAGGATCTGGTTGGCGTACTTGCGCGCGCCCTTGGAGATCTGCAGGATGACGGGCGAGCGGCTCTCGATGCAGCCCTGGATGATGGCCTGCAGCTGCTCCATGTTGTTGAAGTTGTAGGCGGGGATGGCGTACTTGCCCGCCATGGCCTTGCGGAACATCTCGCGGGTGTTCGACAGGCCGAGATCCTTGTAAATGCGTCATGCTCTCCCCCTTCCGCTCTCTGGACTAATATCCGGGGATCGCACTACAGTGTCAAGGCTGTGAAGATTCTTCCCCTCCGCGCCATCCTCCTCGTCGCCGCCCTGGGCTCGCTCTCGGGCTGCTGGCGCGGCAGGCTGGTCGTCTGCGCCGAGCCCCCGTTCTGGGCGTCGCTGGGGGAGCCGCTTGCCGTGCGCGCGTCGATCACCTGGCAGTCCCTGCGGCGCGGCTGGTGGCCCGACTTCCTGCTGGTCGGCCCCGTGGAGAACCCCCGCGGCAGGCTGTCGGCTGCGCTGGCGGGCGGCCGCTACGGCGCGGCCGTCGTGGGGCCGATGCTCTCGTTCGAGGCGGCAGGCCTCGCGCAGGAGTTCCCGCGCACCCGGTTCATCCTTGTCGACGGCGCGCCCCAGGCAACGGCGGGCGGCAGCTCCGTGCTGCTTCTCTCCGACCGGACCGCCGCGTTCCAGGATGCCGGGGAGGCGGCGCGTCTCTCCCTCGCATCGTCCGGGTCAGGCGGCCTGGTCGGGGTCCTCGCCCCGGCCGGTGCGGCCGCGGCAGACCCGGAGGTGCAGGCGTTCCTGCGCGGGGCAGGGGGCGGGGGAGCGCCGGCAGCCGTGGTCCGGGAGATCGCGACGCCCGTGGACGCCATGAAGGTGAAAGCCGCGGTCGCGGAGATGCGCGGCAGCGGGGTCGAGATCTTCCTCGCCCGGCTGCGGAGGTTTCGCCGCTGCCCTCCTCGAAGGCCTGCGGGACGCGGGCGGCTCGGCAGTGGTCGACGACTGGGCGGCATCGGGAATGCTTCCTGCGCAGGTGTTCCTGTCGGTCGAGGAGGACGTGCCGGCCGGGATCGGGCTGTGCCTCGGCGGCGGAGTGCGGCCGGGTGGCGTGATGCGGGGACCCGTGCGCCTCGTGTGCGGGAAGGCGCGGCCGCTGCCGCGCGAGCTGAAGGGGAGGGTGGACTGCAGATGACCATGGACAACGCAGCGGCGGGCGACAGGCCGATGGCCGACCTCCGTCGGCCAGACTGGCTCAAGAAGGGCAAACCCATCAACCCCGACGTGATGGCGCGCAAGGCGAGCATCGCGCACCTGGGGCTGCACACGGTCTGCGAGTCAGCCCGGTGCCCGAACCTCTCCGAGTGCTTCCAGTCCGGCAACGCGACCTTCCTCATCCTGGGCGATTCCTGCACGCGCGACTGCGCGTTCTGCGCCATCGGCCACGGGACCGCGGCCGAGCTCGGACACCGGCGAAGGCGAGCAAGCATCGCCGAGTCACATGCGGGGCATGCGGCATCCGCTACGCCGTCATCACCTCGGTGACCCGGGACGACCTTCCCGACGGCGGCGCCGGCGCACTTCGCCCGCGTGGTCGCCGCCATCCGCGCCGGGCTGCCCGAGGTCAGCCTCGAGCTGCTCGTGCCCGACTTCCAGGGGAGCCGCGAGGCGATCGAGCTGGTCGCGCGACCTGCCCATCCAGGTGTTCGCGCCACAACCTGGAGACCGTGCCGTCGATGTACCCGCGGGCGCGGGCATCCGCCGACTACCGACGCTCGCCTCGAGGTGCTCGCGCGTGGCCGCAGCCGCCCGGGCCAGGGGACGCACGCGGATCAAGACCGGCGTCATGGTGGGCCTCGGCGAGCGGCACGAGGAGCTCGAGGGGCTCTTCGCGGACGCCGCGGGCGCGGGCGTAGACATCTCACAATCGGGCAGTACCTGCGGCCGTCGTGGGACAACCTTCCGGTCGAGCGCTACGGCGCGCCCGCGGAGTTCGAGAAGCTCGCCGACCGCGCCCGCGCGCGGGGCATCCCCGTCGCGGGGCGGGACCGTACGTCCGCAGCTCGTACCTGGCGGAGAGCGTCTACCGCGAAGGGGAAAAAATTTGACAAGCCCATGGCCCGGTCCTATACTTTCTGGTGAATCGAGGAACGACCGAGGCGGATCCCTCCGTGGACCGCATTTTCCGCAGAAGGAGAAGGGCATGAGGCCAGGACCGAGGGCGTTTCTACTGATGACGCTTCCCCTGTTGCTCCTGTTTTCCGCCGCGCTCGCCGTGGCGGACGAGGCGACACAGATCCTCGAATCGAAGACGATCGAATCCTTCGACGATCCGGCCGCGCGGCAGTGGATCGTGCAGGGCAGCAAGTTCGCGACGAAGGACTATCCCAAGGCGCAGGTGGTCAGGGCCTGGCCGGATTCCCTGTTCGGCAGGAATGCCGAGAAGAAGGACCTGTTCGCGCTGGGCATCAACAGCGAGTTCGACAGGAAGGGCTACAACTACATCGAGATCATCCCCGCCAGGAAGGGGAGCGATGGCAGGCTCGTGCCGCAGGGAATCACCCTGCCGGGCAGGGTGAAGACGATCGACCTGTGGGTGTGGGGATCCAACTTCAACTACACGCTGGACGTGCACCTGCGCGACTTCGAAGGCGTGGACAGGGTCCTGCACGCGGGCTCGCTCATGTTCGCGGGATGGAAGAACATGAGGGTGACGGTCACGGGCAACATCCCCCAGTCGCGCCGCTACCTGCCCGCCTTCCAGCCGCTGGAGCTCACCAAGCTGGTGATCTGGACGCACCCGACGGAGAAGGTGAACGAGTTCTACGTCTTCCTCGACGAGATGAAGGTCCTCACCGACGTGGGAAAGACGCGTTTCGACGGCGACGAGCTCTCCGACCCGGCCCTGCTGAACGACCTCTGGGCCAGGGGCACGAAGTAGGAGAATGACAATGAAGACGAAGATCATTTTCGCCGTCATGGCTGTCTGTGCCGCCCTGGCCGTGCCCGCCTTCGCGCAGAGGGCGGTCGTGGGCGAGCCCAACCCCGAGCAGATCGGCAAGGACCAGGCCCAGCAGCTTCTGAAGGAGGTCTCGGTCACGAAGTTCGAGGACTCCGCGTTCTGGTACCCCGCCATGCCCCTGGACATGGGCGTCGTGACTGTGAAGCGCCTCGGGGGCAACCCCGCCGAGAAGAAGGCCATCGAGGACGAGGCCCGGCTGGGGATCAAGGAGCAGGACCAGTACGTGCTGGGCGTGAAGGTGAACTTCTTCCGCCGCGGCGAGTCCACCTTCTCGGTGCACCCCATGAACCCCATCGCCATCGAGGGCGTCACGAAGACCGTTTCCGTGTGGGTTGTCGGCCGCAACTACAACCACTGGCTGAAGCTGCTGTTCGAGGACTACTTCGGCAACCACCAGGAAGTGACGGTCGGCAAGCTGAACTTCATCGGGTGGAAGAAGCTCACGGTGGCCATCCCGCCCCGCATCACGCAGACCGAGTACCACTACTCCTACAAGAACGGGATCAAGATCACGGGCTTCCGCGTCGACTGCGACCAGCTGGAAGCCTACGGGACCTACTACCTGTACCTCGACGACCTGCGGGCCGTCACGGACCTCTTCGGAGAGGCCAAGCGCGACCAGGACGACATGTCGGACGGGTGGTAGGACCACGCAGAGCGGACGTCAAAGCCCTCGGGATCCCCGAGGGCTTTTCTTTTCGCCGGGCCGATGATAGACTCTTCCGCCATGACGCCCGAGGAGGAGCTCAAGCGCCTGAACAAGCTCATCCACCAGTACGAGACGGTCTACCGGACCACGCCCGACGCCGACCAGCGCGAGCGCACGGCACGCCAGCTCAAGGAGATGAAGAGCTACAGGGCGAAGATCCTCGCGGTGAACGAGATCGACAACGGGCAGGTCGAGGAGCAGGCGCCCGTGGGCGACGAGCTGGCGGCCTTCCCGATCCTCAAGGGACTGGCGGCGGCCGACAGGTCTGGCCTCGAGGACGAGGAGCTGGCGCGCATTGTCCTGTACGCGCGGCACTTCGAGGCCGAGTACCTGCCCTTCCTGACGGAGAAGCACCTGAAGCTCGACTTCAAGTTCTCGATGGACCGCGACGGCTTCTACAGGCGGTTCCAGGGGCTGGACAGGAAGATCACGGACTACCTGGATGAAAGGAAGCGCCTGGAGGAAGGGGTGTTCTCCAAGGACGTGGAGACGGAGTTCCGCAAGCGGGGCTTCAAGCTGAAGCGGGTGATCGCGGTCGAAGAGAGCAGGTTCTTCCGGGCGCTCGCGCGCTTCGCGGGGGAGCTGGTGGAGGACGCCAGCGGCGACGGCGTGAAATGCCTGAACGCGGAGCGGGAGGTCGCTTTCGACCAGATCGAGGGCAGGAAGACCCTCGAAGGAAAGACCGTGCTGAACGCCCTCCAGGAGCTGGAGTCCCTCGCCGAGGAGGCCGTGGCGTACCTCAACATCCCCGAGATCGAGACCCAGGAGAACGAACGTGCAGATCGATATTGAGGCCAACACGACGATCGGGGAGGACTCCTTCTTCGAGGGGCGCTTCGCGATCCAGGGCAGCCTGCGCATCGACGGGAGGTTCGAGGGCCAGGCCCTGCTCGTCGACCAGCTGCAGATCGGCCCCAAGGGCAAGGTCAAGACGAACATCATCGCCACGAGCGTGATCGTCGAGGGCATCATCGTCGGCAACGTGAGCGCCTCGCGGCGGGTGCTGCTGCTCGCCACCGCGCGGGTGCTGGGCGACATCAAGACCCCCGAGCTGATCATCCAGGACGGGGTGATCCTGGAAGGCCGCTGCACGATCAGCCACGTGCAGATCGAGAACACCCCCCAGTACATAGAGGCGCTGTACTCCAAGAAATAGCCATGACAGACCCCCACGGGGCGCTGCGGACGCTTTCCTTCTTCAAGGAGCTGGGCGACGGGGACCTGGAGAAGGTGGCCTCCCTGTGCAGGGAGGAAGGCTTCGCGGCGGGCGACGCCGTGTTCACCGAGGGGGCCCCCGCCGACAAGCTGTACATCATCCGCGAGGGCACCGTGGAGGTCTGGAAGGACTACGCCTCGGCGGAGCGCGACCTGCTCGCGCTGCACGGGCCGGGGCACCTGTTCGGCGAGATGGCGCTGATCGACGACCTGCCGCGCAGCGCCACGGTGATCGCGCGCGGCCCCGTGCGAACCCTGTCCATCGGCCGGGAAGACTTCCACCGGATCATCAGCGGGAACAGCCCGGTCGCCCTCTCGGTCATGCGCTCGGTCTCCGCCATGGTGCGCAGCTCGAACGAGACCTTCGTGGAGACCCTGCGCCGCAGGAACACGGAGCTGGTGCGCGCCAACCGGGAGCTGAAGAAGACCCAGGCGAAGCTCCTGCGCGCCGAGAGGCTGTCGGTGATGGGCAGGTTCTCCTCGCTGATCCTGCACGACATCAGGAACCCCATTTCCATCCTGCGGGGTTTTGCCGAGCTCGCCCTGCTCGCCCCCGAGGACACTGTCATCGTCAGGAAGAACCTGTCCCGGATCATCGACGAGGCGGACAGGCTGAACAGGATCGCGAGCGAGCTCCTGGACTTCGCCAGGGGAGAGATCTCCCTCACCCTGTCCATCGTCGACCTGCGCGACCTCGTGCGGAAGGCGGCCGAGACGGTGGCCGAGAAGTTCGCAGCCCGCGGGATCGAGATCAGGACCGACATCCAGTTCCCGGGGCCGGTGATCCTCGACAACGACAGGATGCTGCGCGTGCTGCTCAACCTCGCCGACAACTCGCGAAAGGCCATGCCGCAGGGCGGCACCTTCACGATCGCGGTGAAACGGGAGGGCGCGCAGCTGGTCATCGAGGCAGCGGACACGGGGGAGGGCATGGACGACGAGGTCCAGAAGACGCTGTTCGAGCCGTTCTGCGACCCACTCGAAGGAGGGGGGACGGGGCTGGGCACCGTGATCGTGAAGAACATCGTCGAGGCGCACGACGGCAGCCTTGCCTTCACGAGCGCGAAGGGGAAGGGCACAACCTTCCGGATCAGCCTCCCGATCCGCGGCTGAGGGTCTCCCCGGGCGCTTCTTGGGGCCTCCCGATGCCCCCCGCAGCCGTCTCGAGGCTTGACAAAAAGGCGCCGATTCTGTACATATCAGGAGTTACCGATTCCCGGTAGTGTAACGGTAGCACAAAAGACTCTGGATCTTTTTGTGGGGGTTCGAATCCTCCCCGGGAAAGCGACAAAGGCGCCGTGGGTCGGTGACCCGCGGCGAAAGTGGCCCCTTCGTCTATCGGTTAGGACATGAGATTCTCAATCTTAAAAGAGGGGTTCGATTCCCCTAGGGGCTAACGATCGAAGGGCGCTTCCGCCAGGGGGCGCCCTTCGTGTTTCTGGCGAAGCGGTCAGGCGGTGGGAACGCCGGACCCCGGGGCAGGCTCCACCTTCGGGGGGCGCTTCCGCAGGGTGACGACGAGGGTGCCCGAGAACCTGTCGTGCCAGCCCACGCGCCCTTCGTGGCCAAGAAAGGAAATGGGCTCAAAGGGAATGAGCCGGCACAGAGCCCTGCGGAACGTGACGGCGAATCCGGGCTGCGAGCCGTCAGCCATGACGACCCGGGTGCGGGCCACGAGCTTCCCGACCGTCCTGCCGGTCACGCCCTCGGCGCAGCCGTAGTACACGACGAAGAAGACCAGCCCGGCGAGCGAGCTGATAGTGGAGGACACCTCCTCCCCGGGACCATCGACGCCGGCGACGGACGCAGCCAGGGCCGCAACGCCCTCGAAGACGAGGAGCAGCACCACGGAAATGGCAGCCAGGACCAGGTAGTCTATGAGCAAGGTCGCCAGGCGCCGGCCGCCCGCGGCGAGGTCGGGCGACTGGCCATCCAGCAGCACGAGGGGTGCGGTCGGCGCCTCTGGCGGGGACGACAGCGGGGTACTTCGCGCACGGGCCTTCCTCTTTGCGACGGCGACCGACGCCAGCCATGCTCCGACGCACAGGAGGGCGATCGTCCCGCAGGCAGCGATGAGCGGAAAAGCCCTGCGCAGCGGCGTCGCGGCAGACGGGCCGTACTGCCGCGAGATCTCGAGAGAATCCAGGGCGAAACGGGCCAGGGATGCGGCGCCAGGGTCGGTCTCGGGAACCTCGGTCACGGCGTAGAAAGCCTGGCCGTTGTGGATGACGAGGTACACGTCCCGCCGCACGGGTTCACCCGTGTCGCGGGCCACCGTGATCCACGCATGTCCCGCGGGCATTCCTGCAAGACGGGTGCTTTCAGTTGAGATGGACGTGGTGGCGTCAGGATCGCCGTCCAGCGCCCCCGCGGCGAGCTCGACCTCGGCCCCCGCAGATGCCCTGTCGAGGGCTTCGCGTGTCTGCCACTTCGTCTCCCCGGCCGCGCGAAGAGAACCCAGGAGATCCTGGGCCAGGACGGCGATCGACGCAGGACCCTTGCGTGCCTCGAAGACTCTCTCGAATGTCGGGCTGAGCAGCTCTCCCTCGTCCACATCCCAGCCCACGGGCAGCCGCACCGAAAGGCGGTAGTTCTCGGCGGCGAACTCGCGGGGGTCGGCGAACAGTCCGTCGGCAGCGGTGATCGGGCAAGCGCACACGAGGAGAACGACAGTCAGCAGAGCGGTCCTGAACATTCAACCCTCCGCCGAGGATTCGCGGGTGCGACCGTTTCGGCGTCTTCCCGGTTACCCCGGCGTCCGCCGCGTGTCAAGTCTCCATCGTGTCCGGGATCGTGCGGTCGTGCTGGCCGGAATTGCGGGTGTCCGCCCGCCTTGACGCCGATCCTTCTTCGGCATAGGGTCCGCGCAGACTGGAGGCAACATGAGATCAGCAGCGAGGTTTCTGTTGGCGGTCGCGAGCGCGTGGCTGCTTCTGGCATCGTGCGACCCGGGGAATGGCGGGGGGGACGGGGATCTCCTGTCCAATGTCCCGAGAACGGGCCAGACATCGACTTTCGCAGACGGGGATGACGGTGACCTGCTGGCGGGGATCGCGTGGCCGAGCCCGCGCTTCACCGTGAGCGGCGGCTGCGTGACCGATGGCCTGACTGGGCTGATGTGGGTGGCGGCCCCGGACGCGACGACCAGGACGTGGGCTGGCGCCCTGTCGAACGCCGACACTCTGAGCCTCAACGGGTACGAGGACTGGCGGCTGCCGAACATCAACGAGCTGCAGAGCCTGGTCAATCCCGCCGCGGACAACGCGTCCGTGTGGCTGAACAGCGCAGGGTTCACCGGGGTCCAGTCGAGCAGGTACTGGACATCCACCCCGTACGCCGGCGACACCTCCCAGGCCTTGATCGTGTACACGTACGACGGCAGCATCGGATCGAACGCGAAGACCTTCGGCGGCAACTACACCCTTGCCGTCCGCGGGATGACCATGGCCCCGGCCCCGCTGCCCCGGACGGGCTGGACGACGATGAGCGTCACCGGGGATGACGGTGACCTGCAGGCAGGCGTGGCGTGGCCCGTGCCCCGTTTCTCGGCCAACCCCGACGGCACCGTGACGGACACTCTCACAGGCCTGGCATGGACGGCCGACGGGAACGCGCCTGGCCCTGCCGCGTGCGATCCCGGGGTGGCCAAGACGTGGCAGGGGGCGCTGGACTACGTGGCCTGCCTCAACGCCAACGCCTACCTCGGGCACGCCGATTGGCGGCTGCCGAACAGGAACGAGATGCGAAGCCTCGTGCACTACGGCAACGCCTCGGCCGGTTGGCTGAACACCCAGGGGTTTTCCAGCGTGCAGGGCCTGTACTACTGGACGTCCACCACCTATGCCTACAACAGCGAGACCTCCAAAGCATGGTGCGTGGACCTGGGCACTGCCACCGTGGACTACTCGGACAAGACATCCACACAACGCGTGTGGGCGGTGCGCGTGAGCGAGTAGGGCAGGACAGGACCGGGGCGCGGAGGCCGCGCCGCGTTCTCCCCTATTCACGGGAAGGGACTGTTGGCTACACTCGGAGCAGACACGGGAGGACAACATGTCGAAGAAAGATGAGTATGTGGCAAAGATGAAGAAGCAGCTCGATGACTGGAGCACTGACATCGACGAGCTGCAGGTGAAGGCGAGCCTGGCCAAGGCGGAGCTGAAGACGAAGTACGAAGAGCAGATCGCGGATCTGAAGAAGAAGAAGCAGGATGGGGAGACACGGCTGACCCAGATCAAGAGCGCGGCCGAAGACTCCTGGGAGAACCTCAAGGGCGATGCCGAGCGCACCTTCAACGCGCTCAAGGGAGCGGTCAAGGAGTTCAAGTCCCGGATGAAATAAGCGGTGCCCGGGGCGGCGGCCCGTGCACCGCCGCCCTGCCGGGCGTGCGCCGGAGGTCGAGATGAAGAATTGTTGTCTGTCCGCCCTTGCAGGCGCGCTGCTCCTGCTGCATGTTCCCGCCCTGGCCGACGAGGGTATCCCCTCCGTGGCGCGCTTCCCGGTCGAGCGGCTCGACGAAGCGCGTCGGGCGCTCGACGCTGCCCGCGGTAACGAGGCCGCGGTCAAGGCGTGGCTCGCGCAGGGAAGAGAACCCGGATGTGCAGGGATACCTGGATCCGTCCTACTCGATCGACCGCGGGGCTCTCCCGCGCGTGTTCGAGGTGCTCACCGGCAGGCCCGCACCGGAGTGGGCGGACGGCACACTCTACAGCCCTGCCAAGGGCAGGCTGATCCTGCTCCACAAGGACAGGCCCTGCAGAGGGTTCTGAACGACATCGGGCTCCCCGGCTTCATCCAGGCGAGCTTTTCCAGCAGGTCCTACGCCCTGGGCAAGACGATCAGGATCTCGGACACCGTGTGGCTGACGGTTGAGCCTGCAGGCCTCACACTGTGGACCCCCGAGGGGACGTTCAGCTTCTGGACGTCGCCCCTCCCTGTCTCCGGGGAATGGATCGTGGACGGCACTGAGCCGCTCACGTCCTGGTCAGTGAAGGGGAACAACGTCAAGGTCCGCGGCTTCGAGGATGCGCACCTCTCGCTGCTTGCCGTCGCGCCGCGCAGCGACAGCGACCAGGTCAGCCTGATCATCCGGGGCATCCCGTCTTTCAGCCCTCTCACCTGCGCCATCCTGTACGACAGGCCAGAGGTGCTTGCGGCGCTGCTCGAGGGCGGAGCATCGGCGTCCGCCCAGGGCCCGACCGGGGAGACCGCCCTGCATGTCGCGGCAGCCTGGGGCCGCGCGGCGGCGGCGGAGGTCCTGTTGAAGGCCGGGGCAGACGTGAACGTTCGCGCTGCCCGCGGTGTGACGCCCCTGATTGCCGCCCTCGACGGTCCATCGGCCAGGAAAGCCGCGGTCCGCCTGGAAAGTGAATCCGGCACGCAGGAGCTGGTCGTGGACTCCTTCGCGGGTGTCCCGCCGGCTGGCGGCACGTCGTCTGCAGTCGGCAAGCCCACGGGATCCCAGGTGGACTCCCAGGAAGGCGTCTTGAAGGCCCGGGAAGGGATGGCTGCATTCCTTCTCGAACGGGGAGCAGACCCTTCTCTCCCACGGGAGAACGGGGAGAACGCCCTCTTCTGGGCAGCCCGCAAGGGCAGGCTGTCCTTCGCGGGCAGGCTGCTCGAGGCCGGCCTCGACATCGACGCGCGGGATGCGAATGCCGAGACCGCGGTTTTCGCCGCTGCCCGCGTGAACAGCTGGAAGGCTCTCGAGTTCCTCCTGGAGCGCGGCGCGGACCCGAGGCACAGGAACAACGACGGGAAGACCCTGAAGCGCGTGGCCAGGGAGAGCCGCGCGGCTGACTGCGTCGGCATCCTCGAGTACCGGGAGCCCGTGCACTGGTCGCTGGCCCCGGCCTGGAACGTCTCCTGGGCGAACGTGGACGGCTACGACGTGGCCACGGGATTCGGTGGCGCCCTCGACGTGCACATCCGCCTGTCCCGTCTTCTCTGGCTGACGGCGGAGGCGGGTTATACGCAGCGGGGAACCCTGGCGGATACCACCGATCCCTGGCTTCCCAGCCCCCTGGGGGAGCCGTACTACAAGTATCACCACGTCGACCTGGCATGCCTGGTGGAGTATGCGCTGGGGCAGGGGACCGCGTTCAGGGCGTCGGTGATCGCGGGGCTGGGATACGAGCTGCAGGCCATGGCGACCATCCAGACGGACAGCGGCCTGTGGGAGCCCGTCGACATCAGCGACCAGCTGGCGAGCTCGGGCCCGTGCCTGATCGTCGGCATGGGCGCGAGCGGTTTCTTCTGGGGTGGCATTCTCGTGGGGCTTGAGTTCCGCTACATGCGGAGCCTTGCCGGCGAATGGACCAGCCGGGGCGGCAACATGGGGTCCTGGATCTTCCTCGCCAGGGTCGGGTCCTGAGCTGCGCCGGGTGAGAATGGTCCGGGGCCGGGGGAAAGGGGAACGCGCGTGGCGTACAAGGACATCCTGAGGAACGCGATCAGCACCTTCGAGGACCTGGAGAAGTGGCTCACCGGGCAGAAGGCGAGGGTCGATCCCCGGCTGCAGGACGTGATCGCGAAGTACCCCATGCGGGTGAACACCTACTACCTCGGGCTCATCGAGAAGATGAACGACGGCATCTGGAAGCAGGCCATCCCCGACGTCGAGGAGCTCGAGCACTACATGGACCTGACCGCGGACCCGCTGGACGAGGAGGGCGACATCCCGCTCGGCGGCCCGCGGACGATCATCCACCGCTACCCCGACCGGGTGCTGCTGTTCGTCTCGATCGAGTGCGCCATGTACTGCCGGTTCTGCACCCGCAAGCGCAAGGTGGGCGACGACATCAAGAACCCGTCCATGGAGGAGATCAACAAGGGGATCGAGTACATCGCGGCCCACGAGGACATCCGCGACGTGCTGATCTCCGGCGGCGACCCGCTGCTGATCCCCGACGAGCGGCTCGACGAGATCCTGGGCAAGCTGACGGCGATCCCGCACCTCGACCTGGTCCGGATCGGCACGCGGGTCCCCTGCGTCTGGCCGCAGAAGATCATCGAGGACACGGAGCTCGTCGAGGTGCTGCGGAAGCACACGCCGAAGTCGCTGAAGGAGCCGCAGTTCTTCATCAACACGCACTTCAACCACCCCAACGAGATCACCGAGCAGAGCTTACCAGGCGGTCAAGATCCTGCGCGACCTCGGCATCCCCATCGGCAACCAGACGCGTGCTGCTGAAGGGCGTCAACGACGACACCGACGTGATGCGCGACCTGGTGCACGGCCTCGGCAGGATGGGCGTGCGGCCCTACTACCTGTACTACGCCGACCTCGTCGAGGGCACCGGCCACTTCCGGACCGAGGTCTACAAGGGCAAGGAGATCTGCCGCGACCTCTGCGGCGCCACCACCGGGCTTCCTGCGGCCCGACCTACGTGGTCGACGCGCATGGGCGGCAGGGGCAAGGTGCCGGTCGACCTCGGCTACTCGGACGGGATCAGCGAGGACCGGCAAGGGCGGGACCCTCACCTCGGCGATCGGGCTCGGCAAGGTCTACGTGAACGACCCGATCGAGAGGATCGAAGGCAAGCCCCGCGGCACAACCCCAACAGGAAGTGACAGGACAGCGCGGCAGGGCTGCCGGCCGGGTGGGCTGACTACCGCAGGAGAAGGAACGTCCGAAGCGCGAGGGCAGTGACCTCCGCGGAGGCCGCGCCGCCCGCGCCCCCGGTGTCGGGCTCCAGGCTGATGCGCAGGAACACGGGCTGGCGGGGGTTCTGCGGATCGATCCCGCCGGCAAGGAAGACCGCCCCGGTGCTGGCGGCAAGGGCCATGTTCGGGTCACGGGTCGGCAGGCGCTTTCCCAGGATCTTCGACCCGCGCAGGGTGACGGGGTCGAGCACGACGAGCGCACCGAGCGGGTCGTCCGCGAACCCGTCGTAGCACAGGATGCGGCCGCCCTGGACCACGAGCCTCGGGTGCGCTGGCGGCTGCGGCATGGAGACCGAACGCACGACCACGAGGGTCGAGGGGTCGAGCTCGAGGAGCTCTGCGCAGGTCTCGCCGCTCCCGTCCTCGCCGCCTGCCAGGATGATCCGTCCCTCGAAGGCTGCCGCGCCAGCGTACTGGCGGGGAGAAGGCAGCCGGCCCGCCACGGTGGACTCGCCGGTGGCAGCATCGAAGACCACGATGTCGTCGAGGACCCTCGACCCGTCCCACCCGCCGAGGTAGAAGACCCTGCCGCCGAAGACGACCACGGCCCCGAAGGCGCGCGGCCCGGGCAGGCGGCCGATGCTCTCCATGGTTCCCCGTCGGGTGCCCAGCCGAAGCACCGTATCCACGACGCCGCTTCCCGTGTAGCCGCCCAGGACAAGGAGCACGCCCTCTGTCGTCACGGCCTCGCACCCGATGAGCCCGGAAGGAAGCCGGGCCGCGCGGCGCATCCTCAGCGTCTCCGTATCCACGCGGAGAACGTCGTCCAGGAACATCCCATTTGGAGAGAGCCCGCCCACGAGGTAGACAGCGTGGTCAGCCGCGGCAGCGCTGATCCTGCTGCGCGCCGTGGAAGGGAAGAACAGGACCGACCGGGCCTGGAAGGCGACGACGCCGACGACCAGGAGGATGGTCCCGAGGTAGACGATGACAGTCCGCCGGCCCTTCCCCACGTAGGCCCCGGCCCCCGTGTCCCGCCTTGTCACCCGTTGAGTGTACTTCATGTGCCTGGCCTGCTCCAGATCAGCCCTTCCCGGTGATTCAACACCGATGCGGGTCACGTCCGCCCCGCGGCCCACCCGCCGGGCAGCGCAGGATCCCTTTGATTCAACACCGCAAAGACGGTAGGATGCTCTGCATTCTCCCCGGGAGGTGACCGCCAGTGGACATCACGGCAGCGCGAACGTTTCCGACCCTCTTCGTCTGGCTTGACTGCGCATGGCTCGCCTGCTTCGCGGCGATCCTGCTCTGGCGGCGCAAGCGCACGGCCCTCGTGGTGGGGCTGCTGGGCGGGCTGCTCTACATGCTCGTCGACTACGGCATCTTCCATCTCGTGCTGCGCACCCGGGTGGTCACCGGCGCGAGCCCGTTCTGGCTTCTGCTGTGGCTGAGCATGAGCTACGGGTTCACAAACATGGCCTGGGCGTGGCTGCTGCTCGACAGGGACGGCAACGCGGTGGAGTGGTCGCTGCTTGTGGTGGGCGCGTGGCTGGCAGTGGGGCTCGCGGCCGTGGGGTACGGGGCGCGGTCACCGCTCGTGCGGATCCAGCGGGGAACCTCGTCGTACCACGGCGCAATGGCCATCCTGCTCGCCATCGGCTACGGGATCCTTGTCGTGCGCAACCTCGCCGGCGCCAGGCCGAGGGTCAACCTGCTGCGGCTTGTCGGGATCGGCGTGGGCATCCAGCTGGGATGGGAGCTCGTGCTGCTCCTGGCAGGCATCCGGCCCGTTTCCCTCGCGCCCCTCCTCGTGAACTCGCTCCTGGAGACGAACCTGGGTATGCCCTACCTGTTCCTGATCCACGAGGCGGTGGGGAAGGGGAGGGTTGCGGCTGTTCCTGCCGCGGCAGAAGTGGTACATTGATGCCGGAGAGCATGCGAAGGGAGGGAGTGAGCGATGGCAGTTGAACCTGTCGGAGCAGTTCCGTCCGTGCTGTCGTTCGCCTCGATCACACGGATCAGCAGGCCGCCAGAAGTGACCCCTGATGCAAGGGAGGCACTGCGCCAGGAGAGCGACGCACGCAGGGTGGCGGAGTCGGTCAGCGGCGCCTCCCCCGCCTACCTGAGCGGGCCCGAAGCCCAGGCCGCACCGGTGAGCGTCGGGACACGGAGCACCATCGTCGCCGTGCCGACGGAGCCCCAGGGTGCCATGGAAACCGCGAAAGCCGAGATTTCCAGGGCCTACTCGGAGGGCGAGACGACCCCCGCGGACCTCCGCAACGCAGCCGAGGCATACAGGGTAGAAGCTGCCGCCCGCGACGAGCTTGCTCGGCGGGAGCAGGGGTACGGCGCTCGAACTGTCGATGTGTCGGTCTGACGGCCCATCCAGGGCGTCCCGCCGCGGCCGCGGGGCTGTCGCCGGTTTCCCAGTCGCGGGGCGCTATACTTCAGGGTGACCGGCCGGGCAGGTGCCGGTGTTGAAGACTGTGAGTAGACTGGAGGAAAGCAAGCGATGAGAGCATTCAAACTGGGTCTCGTGGCCCTCGCGATCCTGGCACTGGGCAGCTGCGCCTTCTTTTTCAACTTCACGGACGGGCCGAAGGTGACCATTTCGGCGACCAAGACAGCGGTCAGCTCCGGGGAGATCACCACCCTCACAACCACCGTGACGAACGAGGACGGCCTGGTCAGCTACAAGTGGTACGAGAACGACGTGGATCTGAATGTCGCGACCTCCGCCTATTCGTACTCGAAGTTCGTCACGAGCTCGCAGGATGTCACGATCACGGTGGTGATCACCGATGGCGCGGGGAAGTCCGCAACCGATGAGGTCGTGATATCGGTCATCCGCCCGACGTTCATCTCGTCGGTCAACATCACCAACTTCTCGAGCTACGACATCTATTACCTCTACGTCTCGCCCGCCTCGAGCCTTGACTGGGGTCCTGACCAGCTGCGCTCGAGCCCCGCGATCTACGCGTCCGGCGGCACGTCCACCCTCAGCGGCATCCCGGATGGAAATTGGGATCTGCGCGCGGTGTCGGCGTCGTCCGCCCACACGTGGACTCTCACCAACCAGGTGGTCGACCATACACTCTCGCCCTATACGTGGGACCTGACCAACGCCAACCAGGACCTCTGAGTCCGGTCGCCAGGTTAATCACGCGGCGCCCCGAAAGGGGCGCTTTTTTTGGCGCGAGAGGTGCACAGGGATGCCCGGCGGCCGAGCGGCGGAACCGTGTATCTCTATCTATACTAAGCGAATTATGAGTTTCGCTGACAAAGCGAGAAAAAGCTTGACAAGGCTTAGAAAGGGTATAGGATGTCGGCGAGCCTGGAGGCTCAGAAGCTCACCACAAGAGGAGGTTCTATGAACAAGACCCGCATCCTGGTCCTGGCCCTGTTCCTCGCTGCCGCCGTGCTGGCATCTCCACTTTTCGCGACGGCGTACACCATCGCGAACAAGGACGGGACAGCCGTCTCCACCGTCACACCCGACCCGGCATTCGCCGACGCGGGGCTGAAGGGCTGGACCGTCCAGTCCTTCTCGTCGGCAGGGGTGGACTGGTTCATCTTCAAGCTGGCAACCGACGCGGCCCTGTATCCCTTCCACGCCTCGCCCGACGAGTGGATCGGGTTCATCCTGGAAGGCTCGGGGCAGGTCCTGCTCGGTGACGCGAGCAACACCCAGAAGGGTGCCGTGAACTTCAAGAAGGGCGACTTCCTCTTTTTCGGGAAGGACACGGTGCACGCCTGGAAGAACGGGCCGAAGGAGACCCAGATCCTGTTCCTGAAGGCCACCCCGCCCAAGTAGGCGCGGGAACTCCCGCGCAATCGCAGGGGAACGGCGGCGCCCGCTGCGGGGCGCCGCTTTCTATTTGCTCGGGTGCGTCGTGGGGTGGTTGTTGTAGTAGTACTCCATGCTGTCCACCAGGGCCTGCCAGGAGGCCTCGATGATGTTCTCGTCCACCCCGACCGTGTCCCAGGTCTTCTCCCCGTCCGAGGTGGTGATGAACACCCGCACCCTGGCCGCGGTGGCCTTCTCGGGGTTGAGCACGCGCACACGGTAGTCGGTCAGCTTGAGCTTCGCCAGGAAGGGGTGCAGCGGGAGCAGGGCGTCGCGCAGCGCGTTGTTCAGCGTGTCCACGGGGCCCTCCCCGACGGCGGCGCCCATCAGCGGTGTCCCCGTCCACGCGCACGAAGATCCGCCCGACCGTCTTGGACGGCGTGTCCGCCCGACTTGTAGTTCTCCAGGTGGTAGTTGCGACAGCTCGAGCAGGGGCTTGTACAGGCCGAGCGCCTTGCGGATGACGAGGTCGAAGGAGGCCTCCGCGGCCTCGTACTCGTAGCCCTGTCTCCTCCAGGCCCTTCAGCTGCTCCAGGAGCTGCGCCACCACCTCCGACGACTTGTCGAAGTTGCCGTACTTGGCCAGCTTCTTGACCATGGTGGACTTGCCGGCCAGCTCCGAGAGCAGCACCTGCCGCTCGTTGCCCACCAGCGCGCCGTCGATGTGCTCCATCAGCTGCGGGGCCTTGGCGATCACGTCGGCGTGCTGGCCGGCCTTGTGCGAGAAGGCCGCCTCGCCGACGTAGGGCTGGCGCTTGTCGGGGATGATGTTCGCCTTCTCCGAGACGAACCGCGAGAGCGAGGTGAGCATGCTGCAGGTTCGCGCACGCCGCCGGCCGTGCGGCCCATCTTGAGGCAGAGGTTCGGCACCAGGACGCAGAGGTTCGCGTTGCCGCAGCGCTCGCCCCAGCCGTTGATCGTGCCCTGCACGTGCACGGCCCCCGCGTCGACCGCGGCCAGCGAGTTGGCCACCGCGTTGCCCGTGTCGTTGTGGAAGTGGACGCCGAGGGGACCCGACGGTCGCGACGGGGCAGCTCGGCCATGATGCGCGCTGACCTCGGAGGGCAGGGTGCCGCCGTTGGTGTCGCACAGCACGAGGCAGTCCGCCCCGGCCTCCGTCGCCGTCTCGCAGGACGCGCGAGGCGTAGGCGGGGTCGTCCTTCTAGCCGTCGAAGAAGTGCTCCAGGTCGAAGAACACCTCGCGGCCCTCCCCTTCAGCGTCGCGATGGAGTCGCGCGATCATGCGCAGGTTCTCGTCCTCCGTGGTCTGCAGCACCTCGCGCACGTGCGCCTTCCACGTCTTGCCCACCACGACGACCGCGGGGGTCTCGGCCTGCAGCAGCGCCGGTCACCTGCGGGTCGCTGGCGGCCTGGCCATGCGGGCTTCCGGGTGGAGCCGAAGGCCGCGACGCGGGCGTGGCGCAGCTTCTCCTTGCGCATCCGCTGGAAGAACTCCGCCTCCTTCCGGTTGGACAGCGGGAAGCCGCCCTCGATGTAGTCGATGCCGAACTCGTCCATCGTGCAGGGCGATCTGCGACCTTGTCCTCGAGGGTGTAGCTGATGCCCTGGCCCTGCATGCCGTCGCGCAGGGTCGTGTCGTAGATGACGATCCTATCCAGCGGCCATGCTGCTTCACCAGGTAGGGCATCCAGCCCCCTTCCTGCACGATCCGCTCCATGAAGGGCGGGAAGGGCGTGATGGGGAGCGTGGCGCCCGAGGCGAGGGTGATGAGCCCGGCCTTCAGGTCCACGGCGAGCCGTCCCCCTCCTTCACCCGCGAGGTGATGCCCGGGCACTCGACGATGGGCAGCCCGATGTTGATGGCGTTGCGGAAGAAGATGCGCGCGAAGCTCTCCGCGATCACGCAGGAGATGCCCGCGGCCTTGATGGCGATGGGCGCGTGCTCGCGCGAGGAGCCGCAGCCGAAGTTCGCCGCCGGCCACCATGATGCTTCCCTTCTCCACGGTGCGGCCGAAGCCGGGCCTCGCGTCCTCCATGCAGTTCGAGGCGAGGACCGCGGGGTCGGTCGTGGTCAGGTAGCGGGCCGGGATGATCTCGTCGGTGTTCACGTCGTTGCCGAACACGTGAGACGGTTCCCTCGTAGCGCATGCTCATGTCCCCTTTCCCGTGCGCGTCGCCCGGCCCGGCGATCTCGGCGGGGTCCGCCACCCTGCCGGCGACGGCGCTGGCCGCCGCGGTGGCGGGCGAGGCGAGGTAGACCTCGCTCGTCCGGTGACCCATGCGGCCCACGAAGTTCCGGTTCGTCGTGGACACGCAGCGCTCGCCCTCGGCGAGGATGCCCATGTGGCCGCCCAGGCACGGGCCGCAGGTGGGCGGCGAGATGATCGCCCCGGCATCGAGGAAGACGTCGAACAGTCCCTCCTTCAGGGCCTGCCGGTACACGGCGACCGTGGCGGGGATGACGATGCAGCGGACCCCCGGGGCCACCTTCCTGCCCCTGAGCACCTCCGCGGCGAGGCGCAGGTCCTCGATGCGGCCGTTCGTGCAGCTGCCGATCACGACCTGGTCGATGCGCACGCCCTTGACGGCAGCCGCCTGCGTCACCTTCTCGGGCAGGTGCGGCTGGGCCACCACGGGCCCGAGAGAGGCGACGTCGATCTCGACGACCCGCTCGTAGACCGCATCCGTGTCCGGGCCCACGTGCTGCCATTTCCTCTGCGTGCGGCCTTCCAGGTACTTCTCGACCTTCGCGTCCGAGGCGAACACGCCGTTCTTGGCCCCTGCCTCGATGGCCATGTTGGCCATGGTCAGCCGGCCTTCGACGGACAGGGCGTCGATGGCGGGACCGCTGAACTCGAGGGCCCTGTAGGTGGCGCCGGACACCGAGATCTTCCCGATCAGGGCGAGGATGAGGTCCTTGCCCGTGACCCAGGGTCCGAGCGTCCCCGTGAACACCGCCCGGATGGTCGGCGGCACGCGCAGCCACGCCCTGCCCGGTCAGGTAGAAGCCGGCAAGGTCGGTCGAGCCGACGCCGGTCGAGAAGGCGCCCAGCGCGCCGTAGGTGCAGGTGTGCGAGTCGGCGCCGATCACCACCATGCCCGGCACGATCGCCCCCATCTCGGGCAGCAGCGCGTGCTCGACGCCGACCTCGCCCTGCTCGAAGAACCGCACCCCCGGGTGCGCCCGGCTGAAGTCGCGCAGCGTCTTCACCTGCTGCGCGGACTGGATGTCCTTGTTCGGCGTGAAGTGGTCGGGAACGAGGAAGACCCGCTCGGGGTAGCGCACCTTCGTCGCCCCGGTCTTCTCGAACTCCTCGATGGCGAGCGGCGCCGTGATGTCGTTGGCCAGCCCGAGGTCCGGCTCGATCTCCAGGAAATCCCCGGGGCTCACCCGGTCGCGGCCCGCGGCGCGCGCCAGGATCTTCTCCGTCAGCGTCATACCTGCTCCTTGATCCCGTTCTGTCCCGAGGCCGCGACGAAGGCCTTCCACCTGTTCAGTGCGTTCACGTAGGCCTTGGCGCTCGCCTCCAGGATGTCCGTGGAGGCGCCCCGGCCGACGAACTTCCGGCCGTCGATCTCGAGTGACACGCTCACCTCGCCGATGGCCTGCCGGCCGGGCGTGACGGCCTGCACCACGTACTCCAGCAGCCGGGCCGAGACTGCCCAGGGCCCTGTCGATGGCGTTGAAGATGGCGTCCACGGGCCCGTCGCCGGTGGCCGCCTCCTCGTGGCGGTCGTCGCCGACGCGGATGCGCACCGTGGCCGTGGGCACCGCGAGGTTG
Organism: uncultured Spirochaetota bacterium; assembly: GCA_963733835.1. Taxonomy (GTDB): domain Bacteria; phylum Spirochaetota; class Spirochaetia; order SZUA-6; family Fen-1364; genus CAVTER01. The sequence continues at coordinate 816,723 of CAVTER010000015.1, read as the reverse complement.
CCCGACTGGATGTTGAAGTAGTCCAGCGTGAAGGTCTCGATCCCGTGGCCGAGCTGGTCGGAGACGATGACGTACAGGTCGTCGTCGAAGACCTCCTTCTTGCGGTCGGCGATCTGGAGGAACCGCTCGTAGGCCTTCTGCAGCCCGCCTTCCGGTCGCAGGATGCCCAGCTCGGAGAGCCTGGTCTTGAACCCGTGCATCCCCGAATGCCGGCCCAGCACGAGCTGGCTGGCGTCCCGGCCCACCGACTCGGGGGTCATGATCTCGTAGGTCTCCCGCTTCTTCAGCACGCCGTCCTGGTGGATGCCCGACTCGTGCGCGAAGGCGTTCTCGCCCGTGATGGGCTTGTTGCGCGGGATCGGGAAGCCGATGGTGTTGGCCACCATGCGCGAGGTGTTCCAGATCTGCTTCGTGTTGATCCCCGTGGTGTAGGGCAGGACGTCCTTGCGCACGTTGAGCGCCATGACGAACTCCTCGAGCGACGGCGTTGCCGGCCCGCTCGCCGATGCCGTTCACCGTCACCTCGACCTGCCGGGCGCCCGCGCGGACCGCGGCGATCGAGTTCGCCACGGCCATGCCCAGGTCGTTGTGGCAGTGCACGGAGAGCACCGCCTTGTGGATGTTCGGGCGTGCCGTCGAGGATCGCGCGCAGGAACGCGGCGAACTCCTCGGGCACGGCGTAGCCCACCGTGTCGGGAACGTTGATCACGGTCGCACCCGCGTCGATCACCTTCTCGATGATCCGGCAGAGGAACGGCACCTCGCTGCGCGAGCCGTCCTCGGGGGAGAACTCGACCTCGGCCACCCTGTTGCGCGCGTAGCGCACCGCCTTCACGGCCATCTCGACCACCTCGTCGGGGGTCTTTCGAAGCTTGTACTCCATGTGGATGGGCGAGGTGGCGAGGAAGGTGTGGATGCGCGGCCGCTCGGCGGCGGCAAGGGCCTCGGCGGCCGCGTCGATGTCCTTTTCCACCGCCCGGGCGAGCGCGGCGATCGTCGGGCCCTTCACCTGGCCGGCGATGAGCCTGCACCCCTCGAACTGGTGCGGCGAGGAGATGGGGAAGCCCGCCTCGATCACGTCCACGCCCAGCCGCGCGAGCTGCACGGCGATCTCGAGCTTCTGCTCCACGCTCATCGACGCCCCGGGCGACTGCTCGCCGTCCCGCAGCGTGGTGTCGAAGATGAATACACGGTCCACGGGGGTCCTCCTCTCCTACCTGTTTGCCTTCTTCGCCCGCTCCATCGCGACCAGGCCGCTGCGCGCAATCTCCACGATCCCGTAGGGCGACAGGAGCAGCGTGAAATCGTCGATCTTGTCCGGGCTGCCCGCGAGCTCGAGGGTCATGGTGTCGGCACCCACGTCCATGACCTGCGCCTTGAACACGTCCGCCACCTGGAAGATCTCGCCCCGCTGCCTGGCCCTTCGCGCTCACCTTGATCAGCGCGAGCTCGCGGTGCAGGGCGGGGCTGTCGGTGAGGTCGAAGACCTTGATCACGTCGATCAGCCTGTTGAGCTGCTTCTTGATCTGCTCGACCACGGCGTCGTCCCCGCCGCAGACCAGGGTGAGGCGCGACACCGTGGGGTCCACGGTGGGGCCCGACCGTGATGCTCTCCAGGTTGTAGCCCGCGGCCCGAGAAAAGGCCCGCGATGCGGGCAAGGACGCCCTGGTGGTTCTCCACGAGCATGGAAATGACGTGCGTCATGCGGCTTCTCCCCGTCCCCTCAGGCGTTCATCATCTCGTGGATCCCCGCGCCCGCGGGGACCATGGGCCACACGTTGGCCTCGCGCTGGACCAGGAAGTCGAGGAACACCGGCCGGTCGGTGACCTCGCGCGCCCGCGCAAGGGCGGGGGCGATCTCCTCCGGCCGGGCGACCCTGATCCCGACGGCGCCGTAGGCCTCGGCGAGCTTCACGAAGTCGGGAGAGTAGGGCGGGCACTGCTCCCCGGGGCTCGCGCAGTCGGGCGGGCAGCGGGCGTCGCGGCCGAGGCAGGTCGCCGAGTAGCGCCTGTTGAAGAACACCTCCTGCCACTGGCGCACCATGCCCAGGTACCCGTTGTTGAGGATCGCCACGATCACGGGCAGCCCCTCGCTGCACCGCGGTGGCCAGCTCCTGGATGTTCATCTGGATCGAGCCGTCGCCGGCGATGTCGATGACCCTCCGCCCGGGGTTGCCCAGCTGCGCGCCGATGGCCGCGGGGAAGCCGTAGCCCATGGTGCCGAGGCCCCCGGAGGTGAGGAACGTGCGCGGCTCGCGGAACGTCGTAGTACAGCGCCGTCCACATCTGGTTCTGGCCGACCTCGGTGGTCACGATGGCCTCGGGAAACGCCTGGGCGAGAGCCCGGATGACCCCCGTGGGCGAGAGCCTCTCGGCTGCGGGATCTCGGTGGGCGGGATGGCTCGACTCTCCACTCGTCGGTCGTCTGCACCCACGCGCCGATCGACGGGGGCCTCGAGCTGGGGGAGCAGCTCCTCCAGCACCAGGCGCGCGTCCCCCACGATGGGCACCTCCACCGCGACGTTGCGCGAGATGGAGGCGGGGTCGATGTCGACGTGCACGACCGCGGCGTGCGGCGCGAACTTCGAGATCTCCCCCGTGGCACGGTCGTCGAAACGGGTTCCCACCGCGAAGAGCAGGTCGCAGTTCTGCACCGCCATGTTGGCCGCGTAGGTGCCGTGCATGCCCAGCATGCCCAGGAACCGGGGATGGCTGCTGGGGAGCACGCTGATGCCCATCAGCGAAGAGATGGTCGGAACGTTCACCTTCGCCACGACGCTGCGGAAAACTTCCGCGGCGCCCGAGATGTGCAGGCCGCCGCCCACGTAGAACAGGGGCCGTTTCGCCTTCGCGAGCCTGGCGCGGCCTTGCGGATCTGCATGGGGTGGCCCTTGTAGACGGGGTTGTATCCGCGGATGCGACACCGACTCGGGGAGGGGCTCCTCCGAGGACTCGAGAAGGACGTCCTTCGGGATGTCGACGAGCACGGGTCCGGGCCTGCCGCTGGTGGCGATGTAGAAGGCCTCGCGCATCACGCGCCCGAGGTCCTTCCTGTCGGTGACCAGGTAGTTGTGCTTGGTGATGGAGCGGGAGATGCCCACGATGTCCGCCTCCTGGAAGGCGTCGTTGCCGATCATGTTCCGCGAGACCTGGCCCGTGATGCACCACCAGGGGGACGGAGTCGAAGTTCGCCGTGGCCAGGCCCGTGACGGTGTTGGTGGCACCGGGGCCGCTGGTGACCAGGCACACGCCGGGCCTGCCCGTGGACCGCGCGTAGCCGTCGGCGGCGTGCACGGCGCCCTGCTCGTGCCGGGTCAGGACGAGGCGGATCGCCTTCTCTCCGTACAGCGCGTCGAAAACGGGAATGACCACGCCGCCGGGGAAGCCGAAGAGAACCTCGACCTTCTCGGCCTTCAGCGCGTCGATGACCGTCTGGGACCCCGTCCGTTTCATCCGCCCTCCCTGCCGCAGCCCGCGCCCGACCGGACCCGTTCCGTCCGCGCGCGCTGCCTCCCGCCCGTCCCGACCCCGCTGACCGCGGGGAAAAAAAAGGGCCGTTCCCCCGGGGGAACGGCCGTTATCTTTCGCCTGACGGCGGCCCTTACCCTTCCGGGGAACCGGAGGAGCCACGAAGGAGTACAATGAGGATGAGGCCGCTCAGAATGTCCGCGTCGTGCTCGCGCGTCATGGTGGGTGCATTTATATTCCGCAGTGGAATATTTGTCAATCCTTTTTTTTCGACTGGTCGTCGAAGGAGCGGCGCATGTTGTCCAGCACCTTGAGACCCTGCGCTTCGGAGGAGATGCCGAAGTCGGAGAGAACCGGCTTCTCGATCTGCTCCCAGGTGATGAAGCCGCGCTCCAGGTCGCAGAACGCGTTGGCGAGGTAGGTGCAGAAGACGATGTCCTTGTACGCGACGGGGGCGACGAGCGGATCGTGGTGGTACTTGATCCCCTGCACGAGCGCGTCGGGGAAGTTCCATTTCATCGCCATGAGGGAGCCGATATCCGCGTGGTTCAGGCCGAAGGAGAACCGCTCGAGGATGCGCGCGGGAATGTCCTTCTGCTTGCAGAACAGGGCCATGCGCTCCATCGCGTCGGGGTGGAGGTAGGTGACGATGATCTGTCCGAGGTCGTGGAGGATCCCCGCCACGTACACGTCGTCCAGGATCTGGGGCAGGCGCTTGACGCTGCGGGCGAGGAGAAACGCGTAGTAGGCCGCCCGGTAGGAGTGGTCCCACAGGCCGCGCATCTCGGCGTATTTCTCTCCCAGGATCTTCTGCGTGCCGTACGAGAGCAGGAGGTTGCGCAGGCCTTTCAGCCCCACGACCTTCACGGCCTGCAGGATGTTGTTGACCCTCTTGGGAAGCATGTAGTAGGCGGAGTTGACGAGCTTCAGCAGGTCGGCCGTCAGGGCCGGGTCCGTGGCGATGCGGGTGGCGATGCGGGCGATCGTGGCGTCCCGCTCCTCGGTCATGCGGATCAGCTCCACGATGGCCTCGGGGAAGTGGGGCAGGGAGTCCACGTCGCGCACGATGGCCTGGGTGAGGACGGAGATCTTCTCCAGCTGCACCTTGTTCTTGGGGATGGAAATCGAGGCCACCGTCTCGCCGTCCTGGCTCTCGATAGAGAAGGCCTCTTCCCCCATCCCGATGCGCTTGAGGAACTGCAGCAGGATCAGGATTCCAAGACCCGCGCCCTCCGTGGGATCGATGGGCGTGGAGAGCGCCTCGACGAAGGAGTTGTAGGCCCGCGCGCGCACGATGCGGTCGTAGATCCGTGTCTGCTCCCGCTGCGTGAGCTCGGCGGGGTTGCGCACCGATATGCGCAGGTTCCCGCCCGTGGTGTGGAAGGTCACACTGATGGCCAGGCCGCGTTCCTTCAGCTCCTGCATCCAGTGCCCGATCCGCTCCACGTTCTGGCGGCGGAAATCGCGCATGCCCTTCTCGTAGTCCGGCTCGGAGGTGATGTCCAGGCCGGCCTCCTCGAAGTACAGCCGTTTCGTGTTCGCCTTCTGCGCGTTCACGATGAGCTCTTTCAGGCAGTAGGACAGCGGCTCGATGATGTTCTCCTGGCCCAGCTCGGCCAGGTAGGTCTCGAGGATCCTGTCCAGCAGGGGATGGGCCTCGTGCGGAAGGCTCGTGAGCTTGAAGGTGAGGGGGATGGACTTGAGGGCCGCCGCCTGGATCTGGCTGATGTCGATCTTGCCGGACATGCACCCCGAAGTATAGCAGGAAACGCACCCCTGCCCAAGTATTTTTTCAGGCAGGTCCCGGGAGGCGACGAGCCCTCACTCCTCCCTGCCCGGATCCCTTGAGCTTGTTCTGCAGCGTGCGCCTGCTGATGCCAAGCTCGGCGGCGGCGCGGGTCCTGTTGCCGCCGTGCCGCGCGAGCACCTGGTCGATCAGCGTGCGCTCCTGGTCTTTCAGGGCGCCCCGCTTCGGGGGCCGCGCCGCCGCGGTGAACGGCTCGCCCAGGTCCCGGGCGGTGATGAGGGGCGGGGAGCACAGGATGTACGCCCGCTCGATCCTGTTCTCCAGCTCCCGGATGTTTCCCGGAAACGCGTAGGCGCACAGGCGGGCCAGGGCGTCGGGGTCCAGGCCCTGCACCTTGCGTCCCATCTCCCTGTTGAGCTTCTCGACGAAGAAGCCTGCCAGGGCGGGGATGTCCTCGCGCCTCTCGCGCAGCGGGGGCAGCTCGACGCGGATCACGTTCAGCCTGTAGTACAGGTCCTCGCGGAACCTGCCTTCCCTGATCGCGGTCTCGAGTGGCCTGTTGGTGGCTGCGATGATGCGGGCGTTCAGCGGGATGGGCTGCGTGCCGCCCAGCCTCTGGATCCTGCGGTCCTGCAGCACCCGCAGGAGCTTGACCTGCATCTGCGGGGGCATGTCGCCGATTTCGTCCAGGAAGAGCGTGCCGCCGGAAGCGAGCTCCAGGAGGCCCCGCTTGCGGTCCACCGCGCCGGTGAAGGCTCCCTTCTCGAATCCGAAAAGCTCGCTCTCCAGGAGCGTGTCGGGGATGCCGCCGATGTTGACCGCCGCGAAGGGGCCCTCGGGGTTCGCCGAGAGGGAGTGGATGAGCCGGGCGATCACCTCCTTGCCCGTCCCGCTTTCGCCCGTCACCAGGACCGTGGACGGGGTGGGGGCGACCTTCTCGACCAGGCTGCGGACAGCCGCCATCTTCTCCCCGGCGCCGATCCAGGGTGCCGCCGGGGCGCCGGCGGGTCCGGCGGCGGTTCCCGCGGCCCCGGCAAGGCCGACTGCGGCCGCCCTGCGGCCTGCCTCTGCCCGGCTCACCATGGCCTGCTCCGCGAGCAGCCTGCGCAGCCGCAGCATCAGCTCCTCGGGGTCGAAGGGCTTCACCAGGTAGTCGCGCGCGCCCAGCTTCATGGCCTGCACGGCGTCCTGCACGTCGCCGTAGGCGGAGATGACGATCACGGGAACCCGGGGTCCGGATTCCTGCAGCCAGGCGAGCACCGCCAGGCCGTCCATGCGGGGCATGCGCAGGTCGAGGACCAGGCCGTCGAAGGCCTCGCTCTCCAGGAGGGCACGGGCAGCCGCCCCGTCGGCCGCCGTCGCGGTCTCGATGCCCTCCGCGGCGATGTACGCCGCGACCGAGTCGCGGATGTTCTTCTCGTCGTCGGCGACCAGGACCCTCACACGATTTCTCCCCCCGCCGGCGCCGGCGGCAGCGTGACCCGCGCCTCGGTTCCACCGCCGTCCCGGGGCAGCAGCCGGATCGTCCCCCCCGCTGCTTCCACGAACCTGCGTGATATCGACAGGCCGATGCCCGGACCCCCCGGCCTTGTCCGTTACGAACGGCCCGAAGACCTCCTCGGAGCGCTGCGACGACAGGCCCTTTCCCCTGTCGAGAACCGAGAGGCGAATTCCGTCGGGTCGCGCGACGGCGGCGACAGCGACATCGCGCCCGTCCTGGGCGGCCTCGTCCCCGTAGCTCTCGTGGGCATTCCTGACGAGGTTCTCGACCACGGAGCGCAGGAGGTCCCTGTCGAAGAGCACCTGCGCGCTGTCCGCACAGGGTTCGAGCCGGACAGCCCACGGGAAGCGGGGCAGCAGCTCGCGCAGGAAGGCGTCCAGCGGGATGCGCTCGGGGCTCCCGCGCGGGTTTTTCAGGAAGTCCCCGACCCGCCTGCTCAGGACGGTCAGCCGGGCCACCTCCTGGTCGATGATGTCCAGGTGCGCGGCAGGCGAGGGGGCCGCACCCTTTCGCAGCAGCCCGGTCTGCATGCGGATGGCGCCCAGGGGATTGCGGATTTCGTGAGCGAGCGTGTGGGCCGCCTCGCCCAGGCGCGCGAGAAGGTCGCGGTCCTCCGCGGCCTTGCGGTAGCGCCTGTTGGCCGCGGCCATGGAGAGGAACAGGGCAGCGAGCCCCGCAACGAGCACCGGCGCGGCGACCGCGCCGACGGCGTAGAGTACCCGCGACCGGTAGTAGCCCCGCGCGTCCATGCGCAGGAGGACAGGAGCCCGCGCGGCCGCCGGCACCGCTCATGCCGCGCATGCCGGGGCCCCCGCGCCGCATCATGCCGCTCATGCCCATGGGCCGGACCAGGACCAGGATGCGCGCCGCCCGCCCGTAGGTGAAACCCGGGCGCGGCTCGGCAGGCATGGAGCGCGGCGCGTCGCCGAAGCGCAGCTGCGCCTCACCGGACATGTAAATGCCGAAACCCAGGACGCGGGAGTCGACAAGCGAGGCGTCCAGTGCCTCACCGCTCCTGTAGGCGTCGAGGAGTGCGGACGCTGTCCTGTCCGCTTCGTACTCAACGAGCAGCCTGGCCCGGCGGGCCTCCCCGGCAAGGAGGAAGACCGAGAACAGCGCGAGCGCACAGAAGACGACCACGATCGCCGTGGTGAGGAATCGGGGTTCCCTCGGCTGCGCACCCGCCTCCGGTTGTGTCATCTCCATCAAGGATACTGCCTCACGCTCCCAAGTGCCAGCGCCGTGCCGTGGCGCAGACGAGAGGAGCCGGCTTGCGCCGGCTCCCCATACAGACCGTTTGACTCGGCAGGTATCAGCCCTGCGGGGGAGCGTACCCGCACCCCGGACAGCCGCCGCCCGCACCGGGACCCCCGCCGCCGTTCCAACCCCTGCCTCCGCGCATGCCAGGGCCCCAGGCGCGGCCTCCGCGCGTTCCGGGCTGCCAGCCGCGAGGGCCGGCCCCCCGGCCGCCCATCATCTGGCCGCGGTACTGGGACAGGTCGTACTCCTTGCCCTTGATGGTGGCCTTCGTGACGAACAGGTCGATGTCGTCGTCATCCTGGCCGCCCCGGCGCATGCCCTGCACTACGTAGCCTTCCACGCTCACCTGCTCGCCGTCCTTGACGTCGAGGTTCGCGGCAAGGAAGCGCGGGACCATCAGCTCATACTCCTTGCCGCCGCTCAGCAGGACGGGGTGCCACTCGCCGGTGAGCGAGAGCGTGCCGGTCAGGGTGAGCTTCTCGCCCGACGCGAAGGGTGGGCGCGCCGCGGGCGCCGCCGGCGCCGTTGAGCCGGGGACCGGTTCCTTCTGCCCGCCCGCGAACGCCGCGGTGGCCAGCACGAGCGTGAGCGCCAGGGCGCTCAGCAGGATCTTCTTTGTCATGGTGTACCTCCTCGTGGTAATCACACTGCAGGTACTGCATGGACCGTGCCAGGGATGGCCGTCGGAGATGGACGACCAGAAAACCCTGCATTTCCGCGCGAAAGAGGAGCTTTGCGATGACGGGGACAGGTCGTGCAACCCGGCTCCAACTGCGCAAAAACTGCGCGCAGGCGCTCGGGTGGGAATGATCTGTGCGGTCGGCGCCGGGGCTCAGTGCCCCGCGGCGAGCAGGTCGTCGATGCTGACGGGGTGTTCCTTGAAGGTCTCCAGCATGTGGATGCGGCGGAATGTCTCCTGCTGCTCGACGAACACGTCGACCACCTCGGGGTCGAAGTGCGTGCCGCGCTCGGAGGTGATGATGCGAACCGCCTCCTCGTGGGGGATGGGCGCCTTGTAGGTGCGCCGGCTCACAAGGGCATCATACACGTCCGCGAGGGCGACGATGCGGGCGGAAAGGGGGATCTGCTCGCCCTTCATCCCCGAGGGGTAGCCGGTGCCGTCCCAGCGCTCGTGATGACAGAAGGCGATCGCTTTTCCCAGGGTCAGGAAGGACTCGCGCTTGAGCTCCTGGTCGACCGCCTTCAGCGCTTCCCCGCCCAGCCGGGAGTGCTGCTTGATCTTCTCGAACTCCTGGGGTGTCAGCTTCCCCGTCTTCAGCAGGATCGCGTCGTCGATGCCGACCTTGCCGATGTCGTGCAGGACCGAGGAGAGGACGAGGTCCTCGAGGTAGTCGCTGGTGATGTGGTTCTCGTACTTCGGCAGCCGGGCCAGCCCCTTGGCCAGCACCCGCGTGTACTCGCGGATCCTCTCCAGGTGCTTGCCCGTGTCCTTGTCCCTGTACTCGGTGAGCCGCGCAAAGCCGAGGATCGTCGCCGACTGCGTGTCCTTGATCTCGTCGAAGGATGCCTTCAGCTTCTTCTCCAGGCGCACCCGTTCGGTCAGGTCCCTCTCGTTGATCGAGTAGGCGATGACCTCGCCGCCGGAGCTCGTGAGCGCCGTGTAGGAGGCGTACGTGAACTTGATGGTCCCATCCTTCGCCTTGCGGGCCACGTCTGTCTCGATGTGCCGCCCCTTGTTGGAGTTCACCAGCGCGATGATGTCCTGGACGCTGGGGCTCTGCTCGTGGACCCGGAAGATCGCGCTGAAGTCCTGGCCTACGATCTCGTCCCACGTGTACCCGTACAGCTGCTCGGCGAAGTAGTTGCAGTTCAGGATCTTGCCGAACGGGTCCACGATAACCACGGAGGAGAGGACCGTGTCGAAAAGCACGATGTAGTTGCGCTCCGAGATCTTCAGGCGGGCCTCGAGGTTCTTGACGTAGGTGATGTCCTTGAGGTGGGTGGTATAGCCGGTGACCACGCCCCGGTCGTCGCGGATGACCCAGGAGGTGTCCAGCACCCGGCGCGGCTGCCCGTCCCTGGTGAGAAGGTGGGTCTCGAGGTTGGTGACCATGTCCGACTGGGCCAGGCGAAGGATCTTGTCCTCCAGCTCGGACTGGTCGGCGTACATCTGCGAGATGTTCTTCAGCGCGTCATTCGGGGCATACCCCAGCATGGCATGGAAAGAGGGGTTTGCGCAGGTGACCGTCCCGTCCAGGTCGACCGTCAGGACGGGGTCTCCCAGGTTGCGGAAGAGGCGGTCCATCTCCGCCTGCAGACCAGAGGGCTGGACGGCGGCCGGGGCGCGCGTGAGGCGGACGAGGTAGTAGCTGCCGCTGGTGCCCTCGACGACGAGGGTGGAGGCCGAGAACTGGCGGGTGTTGCCGTCGCGGTCGAGGATCTGCACCTCCGCCGCGGCCGGGGCGCCGTCCTCGCCCACGCGCAGGAGGCCCATCAGCTCGGGCTCGCGCGCGAAGATGTCCGACGAGCGCAGCCCGGTGGCCCGCAGGAGAACCTCGTTGAAGAACAAGATCCGCCTGTCGGAGTTGACGATGAGAAAGCCGTCCGTGAACTTCTCGATGATACTCAGCAGGATGTCGGTCAATGGATGTCCTTCTGCCTTTCCCCTCGATCGCCGCGCGGACCCACGGTAGCACCGGGGGCGACGGAGTGTCAACGATCGGTGCCCCGCCTTTCAATGCGGGGTCGTTCTCTCTATACTACTGGGGGAGGAGTGTCCAATGAAGAGACTCGCCGCGACCGCCCTGCTCGCACTCGCGACGCCGCTCCCGGTCCTTGCCGGGCAGGCAGTGGCAGTCGGCGTGCTCGCGGGCTTCGCTCACGGGCCGCTGCGGGTCTTCTCGGCCCTCCTGTCGCTTCTCCTGGGCGTGCAGCTGTTCTCGCTCTTCCTGCGAAACGGCCTGCGCGAGACTGCGTTCCTCGCCCCCGCGCTTTTCGCGAGCGGCCTGTCCGAGCTCGCCGCGGCGCTCCCCGGGCAGCTCGTCCCGTCCACGATTCTCTCGATCATCAGCGGCGTGTGCGGCCTCGTCGGCAGCGCCTTCCTTGTCCTGTTCACCCTCGAGCTCCTGAAGGCCATGCGCCCGTGGACCCTGGTCGCGCTTCTCCTGCCCCTGCTCGCCGCGGCATGCATCGTGTCCATCGGGGGAGGCAGGGAGGGGGCGATCGCGGCCGGGGCGGCCACCGTCCTGTCGTTCCTCGCCCTCGCGGGGCTGAGCATCCGCGCGCTGGTGATGGCCCGCCTGCGAAAGGCGGGGCGGCCCTTCGCGCTGCTCGTGCTCCTGGTCGCGGCGCTGGCGTGGGCAGCCGGGGTGCGCCTGGCCGGCAGCGCACGTGACCCGCTGGATTTCCTCCCGGGGCTGCTCCTGGCCCTGTTCGGCAGCACCCTCGTCATCTCCGAGCTTGCCCGAGCGCAGGGCATGTACCGGCAGACCAGCGCGGAGCTGGTGGAGCGCATCGAGAACGACTGGGAGATGATCGAGCGCATCCGCGAGGGCAAGGAGCTGCTCGAGAAGCGGAACATCGACATCATGAGCCTGTCGGGTCGGCTGCTCGAGAGCGCGCAGAAGCAGGCGCTGACCCTCGGCCAGCTCATCGTGTCGGTGGACGACGCGGGGCAGGGCGAGTTGCGGGTCGTGGCCAAGGAGAAGGACATCCTCGGGCTACACGGGCGAGGTGGACACGCTCGATCACGCGGTTCAACGCCCAGATCCAGGATACGCTGGCGGAGATGGAAGCCCTCTACCAGCGCTCGATTGTCATCCGCAAGGCGGTGAGCCAGATCATCGGCATCGCCGAAAAGACGCACATGCTGTCGCTGAACGCCTCCATCGAGGCGGCCAAGGCGGGGGCCGCCGGCAAGGGGTTCTCGGTCGTCGCGCAGGAGATCCGCAAGCTCGCCGACCTCACCCGGACCGTCTCGGACAACGTAGGCGCCGTGATCAAGGACAACAACAGGGGCGTGGAGAAGGGGGTCGGCAGGATCAAGGAGCTGGGCTCAGGATTCAGCGAGATCATGATGCGCAGCGAGCAGATCCGCTCCATGGTCGCGGACAACTCGCAAGGCCCTCGAGGACGTGAGCAGGGCGCACCGCGACATCCGCGACGGCCTGGCGGGAGTGGACACGCTGATCCGCTCGATCCTCGAGGTTTCTCGCAGGGCATGCGCCAGATGACCGACAGGCTCGCCTCGGCCTTCTCGTGGTTCGGCGAGACCCTCAAGCTGAAGGAGCAGTCCGCGGCAGGCCTGCCGCAGGACGAGCCCCCGTCGCCCGCAGCCGGCTCGTCCCTGCTCGCGGCGGAGCCGGCCGGGCTGGACGCGCCGCTGGCGGAGCTCCCCGCCGCGGACGATCCAGGGTCCTCTCAGGCGTGAGTGAGCTCGTCGCCGGCGCGGATGCACAGCCATTCGGCCTCGGCGGCGATCTCGTCGCCCACCCAGGCCTTGCCGGACTGTTTGATCGCGGCCTTGCTCACGCGCAGGTTGGTGATCACCATCCGCACCTCGTCGCCCGGCTTCACCTGGCGGCGGAACTTCGCCTTCTCGACCGTTGCCAGCACGAACAGACCTTCGATACCCAGCTCGGGGACCGCCTTGATGCCGGCGCCCCCGCACTGCGCCATGGTCTCCACCAGGATGACGCCGGGGACCACGGGGTAGGAGGGAAAGTGCCCGGCAAAGAAGAAGTCCCCGCTCGTGAACCTGCGGTATCCCACGACCTCCGCCTTGTCGGCCTTTTCGATCCGGTCGACGAAGAGGAACGGGGTTCGGTGGGGGATAAGGGCCTTGATGTCGGTGGTCATGGGCCCGAAGATACCATTGCGGTGTCGGTTGCGTCAAAGCGTCCTCTCCGGGGCTGTACACGGGGGTGCGGTGCTCGTTGACACCCACGCCCGGCCGTGCTAATTTCCGACCAATTTAGTCGGGCTTTTGCGAGGAGTTGAGCCGATGGACCTGAAGCAGCTGTACGCGTTGATGGAGAGATTCGAGAAATCCGGGCTCACCGAGCTGACCTTCAAGAATGACGGCGACGAGGTGACTCTCAAGAAGGGCTCCCCCGTGGTCGTCCAGGCCGGGCCTGCGACGCAGGCCGCTTTCCCGGCCCCCGCCGGGCACACCGGCCCGGCCCCTGTAGCCGCTGCCCCCCCGACGGCACCGGGAATCGAGGTCATCCGCGCTCCCCTCGTCGGGACGTTCTACAGGTCTCCTGCCCCGGACGCAGCGCCGTTCGTCGAGAAGGGCGACAGGGTGAAGAAGGGCCAGACCATCTGCATCCTCGAGGCCATGAAGCTGATGAACGAGTTCCAGGCCGAGCTACGACCTGGAGATCGTCGCCGTGCTGGTCGACAACGGGACAATGGTCGAGTTCGGCACGCCGATGTTCGAGGTGCGCCGCACATGATCCAGAGCCTCCTGATCGCCAACAGGGGCGAGATCGCGGTGCGGGTCATCCGCACCTGCCGGGAGATGGGGATCCGCACCGTGGTTGCCTACTCCACGGCCGACAGCGATTCCCTTGCCGTGCAGATGGCAGACCAGGCTGTGTGCGTTGGTCCGCCGGCGGCGAAGGACAGCTACCTCAATGTGCGAAACCTCGTGACCGGCGCGGTGCTCAGCCGCTGCGACGCGATCCACCCGGGGGTGGGTTTCCTCGCGGAGAACTCGGGCTTCGCCCGCGAAGCAATCGAGGCCGGCCTGCTCTTCGTCGGCCCGGATCCCGACGTGACCGACCTGCTGGGCGACAAGATCGCGGCGAAGCAGTCCGCCGAGCGGATGGGCATCCCGGTCATCCCGGGGTCTGCAGGCTCGGTCGCTGATGCCGCGCAGGCGGAGGCGGCGGCCGGGGAGATCGGCTTCCCCGTCATCGTGAAGGCCGCGGCGGGCGGCGGCGGCAAGGGGATGCGCATCGTGCGAAGCCCCTCCGAGCTGGCCGACGTCCTGCGCATCGCCTCGCACGAGGCGGAGAAGGCGTTCTCCGACGGCACCCTGTACCTGGAGAAGTACCTCGAGAACCCGCGCCACGTGGAGGTGCAGATCGTGGCCGACCGCCGGGGCAATGCCGTGCACCTCGGCGAGCGGGACTGCACGGTCCAGGAGAACCACCAGAAGCTGGTCGAGGAGAGCCCCTCGCCGGTCGTGTCGCCGGAGCTGCGCGCGCGCATGGGCGACGACGCGGTGCGGCTGCTGCACGGCCTGGGCTACACGGGCGCCGGCACGGTGGAGTTCCTCGTCAAGAACGGGAAGCACTAGTTCATGGAGGTGAACGCGCGCGTCCAGGTCGAGCACCCGGTCTCCGAGATGGTGACCGGCGTGGACATCATCCGCCAGCAGATCCTGGCGGCGAGCGGCGAGTCGCTCGAGACGTCGCAGGACGAGGTGCGCCTCGGCGGCTACGCGGTGGAGTGCCGCATCAACGCCCGCTCGGCGGGCCGCGTCACCCGCTGCCGCCTCCCCGGCGGCTTCGGGGTGCGCGTGGACACCTTCCTGCACGACGGGGCGGTGGTTTCGCCGCACTACGACCACCTCGTGGCCAAGCTCATCGTGTCGGGCAAGACCCGCGCCGGAGGGCCTCGCACGCATGGGACGGGCGCTGTCCGAGCTGGTCATCGAGGGCATCGCGACCAACACTCGCCCAGCAGACGCGCATCGTGGCGCACCCGGTGTTCCGCAGGGGCATCGTACGGGACCGGCTTCATGGCCGACATGCTGAAGGAGGGCCCGGCGTGATCGAGTTCGGAAAGCAGAAGGGGTGGATCCGCTACCTGACCGAGCACCCGGTCGAGAGCAAGCGCGACGAGCGGCTGTTCATCGACGAGAAGCACTCCTGCCCGTCCTGCCAGCGCCCGCTCGACCGCCGAGGAGATGGAGCGTTCGCTGTACACCTGTCCCCACTGCACGCACCACTTCCGCCTCACCGCCTGGGAGCGGATCCGCTTCACGGCGGACGAGGGGGTGTTCCAGGAGTTCTCCGCGCGACATGGAGACGATCAACCCGCTGCGGTTCCCCGAGTACGAGGAGAAGCTCGGCGCGGCACCGCGGCAGAAGACGGGCCTGAAGGAAGCCGTGGTCACGGGCCTGTGCAAGGTCGACGGCGTGGAGGTCGTGCTCGCCGTCATGGACTTCCGCTTCATCGGCGGGAGCATGGGATCGGTGGTCGGCGAGAAGGTGATGCGCGCGATGCTCGTGGGCGCGGAGAAGAAGCTGCCCGTGATCGTCTTCACCGCCTCGGGCGGGCGCGCGGATGCAGGAGGGGATCCTCTCGCTCATGCAGATGGCCAAGACGGCCGTCGCGACGCAGGCGCTGGAGAGGCGGCGCTGTCCC
Organism: uncultured Spirochaetota bacterium; assembly: GCA_963733835.1. Lineage (GTDB taxonomy): Bacteria > Spirochaetota > Spirochaetia > SZUA-6 > Fen-1364 > CAVTER01. The sequence continues at coordinate 801,408 of CAVTER010000015.1, read as the reverse complement.
TACTTCGTGGTGCTGACGGACCCGACCACCGCGGGCGTGCTTGCCTCGTTCGCCATGCTCGGAGACGTCATCCTCGCCGAGCCGGGGGCGCTCATGCGCTTCGCCGGGCCGCGCGTGGTGGCCGGGACCATCCGCGAGAAGGTCCCCGAGAACTTCCCGCTGTCCGCGTTCCACCTCGAGCGGGGCTTCGTCGACGCCGTGGTGCCGCGCCAGGAGCTGAAGAAGACCCTCGTCCTTCCTGCTGGCGACGCACGCGCGGGGGCAGGGGGCAGGTCATGAGCGACGATCCGCATCCGCCAGAAGCTCGGCCGAGCTGAAGGAGCTGGCCCGCGGCGCGCGCATCGACCTGGCGCGCGAGATCGCCGACCTGGAGCAGAAGCTCGAGCAGTCCCTCACTCCCGAGAACGAGGCGTGGCGCCGGGTCGAGCTGGCGCGCCACGCCGAGAGGCCCACGACCCTCGACTACGCGCAGCGCGATGTTCGACGATTTCATGGAGCTGCACGGCGACCGGACCTTCGCCGACGACCCCGCGATGGTCGGGGGCATCGCCCTCCTCGGCGGCCGCCCCGTGACGTTCTTCGGCCACCAGAAGGGCCAGAACATGAAGGACAACCTGAAGCGCAACTTCGGCATGGCGCACCCCGAGGGCTACCGAAAGGCGCTGCGCCTGGCCAAGCAGGCCGAGAAGTTCGGCAGGCCGGTCCTCTCCTTCATCGACACCCCGGGGGCCTTCCCGGGCGTGTCCGCCGAGGAGCGGGGCATCAGCCAGGCCATCGCCGCGGACATGAAGGAGTTCGCCGGCCTCGCGCGTGCCCATCGTGGTCGACGATGCTCGGCGAGGGCGGATCGGGCGGCGCGATCGGCATCGGCGTCGGCGACGTCGTGCTGATCATGGAGAACGCGTTCTACTCGGTCATCTCGCCCGAGGGGTGCGCGTCGATCCTGCTGCGCGACTCGACCAAGGCGCGGCGAGTCGGCGTCGCTGCTGAAGCTGACCCCCGAGTACCTGCTCGGTTCAACGTGGTGGACAGGATCGTGCCCGAGCCGCCCGGCGGGGCGCACAAGGACCCCGCGGCCGCCGCCGCCGCGCTCAAGGCCGCGCTGCTGGCCGCGCTGGACGACCTGGACAGGAAGAGCGTGGACACGCTGCTGGCCGAGCGGCACGCCCAGTTCCTGAGCCTCGGGGTGTTCGCCGAGAAGGAGCCGCAGAGGAAGAGCTTCCGCAGAGGCTGAGGGACTTTCTGTAGGGAACCTCGCCGGGCAGCCGCGGCGGCTCGCGTCGGCCGCCGCGGGTCGCGCCGCCCGCCCTAGATGATGCCCAGGGCCTTCCCGGCCTTCCCGGCGACCTCGAGGATCTGGTCCAGCTCCGCGTCCGTGTGGATGGCCATGTAGGAAGTGCGGATCAGGGTGCTGTCGGGCGGCACGGCGGGGCTCAGCACCGGGTTGGTGAACACGCCCGCCGTCGAAGAGCGCGCGCCAGAACACCAGCGTCTTTTCGATGTCGCCGATGAGGAGCGGCACGATCGGCGTCTCCGCGTGTCCCGACGTTGAACCCCAGCGACTTGAAGCCCGCCACCATCTTGCGGCCGATCTCCTGCAGGCGCCGCACCCGCTCGGGCTCCTGCTCGATGATGTGTGAGGCATGCCCCGACCGAGGCGATCGTCGCCGGGGGCATGCTCGCGCTGAAGATCAGGGACCGGGCGAAGTGCTTGATGTAGTCGATGACGTCCTCGTCGCCGGCGACGAACCCGCCCGAGGGACGCCGAAGGACTTGGAGAAGGTGCACATGACGATGTCGGCCAGGCCGCGCCCTTGCCGTAGTGCTCCTCGCAGCCGCGCCCCGTCTCTGCCGATCACGCCGAGACCGTGCGCCTCGTCGAGGTAGAGGCGCGCCTTGTACTTGTCGCGCAGGCGCCTTGCAGCTCGGGCAGCTTGCACGATGTCGCCTTCCATGCTGAAGACCCCGTCGGTGACGACGAGCTTGGGCGTCGTCCGCGGCACGACCTGCTAGGAACTTCTCCTCGAGGCTCTCGGCATGTTGTTGTGCTGGTAGCGGTGCACTCGCGACGCTTGCCCCGCATGCCCGAGGCCAGGAAGATGCCGTCCATGATGGAGGCGTGGTTGAGCTTGTCGGTGAAGATGTGCTCGTCCCTGCCCGACCAGCGCGGAGATGGCGCCGAGGTTGGTCTGGTAGCCGGTGGAGAAGCACAGCGCGCTGCCTCCTTGCCCACGAACGTGGCCAGCCGCGCCTCGAGCTCCTCGTGGAGGGCGAGGGTCCCGTTCAGGAAGCGGGAGCCCGAGCAGCTGGTGCCCCAGGTCTTGCGTGGCCTCGATGGCCGCCTCCTTGACCCGGGGGTCCCAGGACAGGCCCGAGGTAGTTGTTGGAGCCGGCCATGATGAGCTCCTTGCCCTCCATGACCACCTTCGTGCCGCGGCTCTCCTGGATGGGCTTGAAGTAGGGGTAGATGCCCTTCTCCTGGGCGATCCTTGGCATCCTTGTAGGCAGTACATTTGTCGAAGATGTCCACGCGGCCCTCCTTCGTTGAGCACGAACCGCGAGAGTTATACAACGCGGCGGTCGTGAGTGTAAAGGCGGGCGGGATCCGGACAGCTACAGGAGCTTTTCGAACAGGGCAACGATCTCGGGGGAATCCCACTTCCACTGGGCGCCGATCCCCCGGGCGACGATCCTGCCGCCCTTGTCGATGACATAGGTCGTGGGGATGCTCTCGGCGCCCCAGGCTCCGCCCACCGCGCCGCTCGTGTCCATGAGCACCGGAAAGGTGAGCTTGTTCGACCGGATGTACTGGCGCACCACGTCGGGCTTCTCGGCGAGGTCGACGGCGAGGATCACCAGGCCGCGGTCCTTCAGCTTCTCGTACAGGGCCTGCATGGCCGGCATCTCGCTCCTGCAGGGCGGGCACCAGGTTGCCCAGAAGTTGAGGAACACGACCTTGCCCCGGTAGTCGCTCAGTTTCACGGCCTTGCCGTCCAGCAGGTCCAGCGTGAAGTCCTCGGCGGCCATTTCGCCCTTCGGGATCTGCATGCCCACGGCCTGGAAAAGGGAGGAGGCTTCCGCGGGAAGGAGCGCGGGAACGGCAGCCGCGGCCGGGGCGGGCGACGCGGTCTTCTTCGGGGTGCAGCCGGAGGCCACCGCCAGTGACGAGGCCGAGGGCGAGGGACGCGGCGGCGACTGTCAGCTTTCTCATATATATGATCCTCCCTACGTTTCTGTAAGGTACGCCGCGGAGGGCCCGCCGGCAAGTGCCGGTCGAGCCGGCGCCCGGGCCGCCCCAGCTCGGCGCCAGCAGCCCCACCGCGAGACTGAGGATGTTGTACAGGCCGTGGGCAAGGGCGACCACGTGAAGGTTCCGCCGGCGCGAGTAGGCGAAGGCAAGGGTCAGGCCGATTACGGCGGTGATGAGCAGGCCCAGCACGCCCTCGTACAGGTGCCCCGCCGCGAAAACCGCGGTCGAAAGCGCGATGGCGGCCCACCCAGGCAGCCCCGCCTCGCCCAGCCTGCCGAGGAGGTACGAGCGGAAGAAGAACTCCTCCCTGTAGCCCGCGGCCAGGCCGAAGGCGACCGCAAGCGGGAGCTGGGAAGGGCCGCGCAGGCTCCAGCGGAATCCCCGCAGCAGGAAGGGCTCCCAGCGCGGGGGCAGCAGGCGCGGCAGGCTGGCCAGAAGCAGGGCGAGGAGGAAGCATGCCGCGGCCAGCACGGCGACCAGGATGGCGTCGGCCGCGCGCAGGGCCACGATTCCCCATCGTTCGGGCGTCCAGTCGGGCTGGATGCTCACGATGTACACCATGAGAAGGAGCTGGGGGATGCCCGTAGGATGCTCTGCAGCATCAGGGGCATGAGGTCCGCGCCGGCGCCGGCGCCTGATCGACCCCTGGCTGACATAGCCGGGGAGGAAGAATGCCGCGAAGACGAGGAGGATCTCGAGAATCCGCTGTTCCTTCTCACCGGTCGGCGCTCCTCATTTGGGTATGGAAATATAGTCGATTTTTCTCGATAATTACACCAGGAAGAATATGGTAGTCATCGTCATACTCGCCGTGCTCGCCGTTGCCGTCATTCTCTTCTTCATCCTGCTGCGTCGGGCGGGCGGGGGGCGGTTTCCCTGGATGCAGTTCTACCTCAAGGGCCGGGAATCCGGCTTCGTCTTCTGGGAGATCAACCTCCTGCGCCGCGTGGCCGTCGAGGCCCGCCTCGAGAACCCCACGGCGCTGTTCTGGTCGATCAAGCAGCTGGACAGGTCGATCAAGGGCATCATCATCAAGTACCGGTCCCGGGCACAGGAGCAGGACCCCGACGTACAACGCCCTGCTCGCCAAGCTGTTCGAGCTGCGAAAGCGCGTCGAGTTCGACCAGCCCCGGTACAAGATGGGAATCAAGTCCTCCCGCAAGATCTCGCCGAAGCAGGTCATGCGCGTCACGCTCCCGGGGCTGGGGCCCTTTCGCTGCATGGTGGTGGAGAACCTGCCGCGCTACATGGCCGTCTCCCACCCCCAGGGCCCGAAGCTGCCGGACGGCTTCTCCTGGAAGAACCAGAAGATCGGCCTGTACTTCTGGCGGGGCGAGGACGCGGGCTACTACTTCCAGACCAAGGTGCTGGAGGACTTCATCGACCGCCAGTACCCCATCCTGCACATCCTGCACTCCGACAACCTCATCCGCACGCAGAAGCGGCAGTCCATCCGCGTGGAGACCGACCTGCCGGCCGAGCTGTACCCCCTGAAGTCCATCGAGGAGGCGAACGAGAACCCCGAGGACGGCAAGGGCCTGCGCTGCATGCTGGTCGACATCTCCGAGGACGGCGCCGCGGTGCTGATCGGCGGGAAGGCGAAGGTCGGCCTCCCGCTCAAGGTGCAGTTCACGATCGGCGAGTCCCTGGTCCCGATGTGCGGCGTGGTGAAAGGCCTCAACTACGACCAGAAGAAGAACAGGTCGCTGCTGCACCTGCAGGCTGTCGCCCCCAGCCTCGCGCTGCGCAACCGGATCCTGATCTACGTGTACAACCTCTTCGGCGAGCGGGGATCGCAGGGACCGGCGAAGAAGGTGGAGGCCCGGGGAGGCGTAGAGTCCCCGCCCTCCTCGGCAGGCGGTCCCACGGCCGGGCCCGCATCCCGGCCGCCGGCCAGGTCGCCCGCCCTCGGCGGACTGCCAACCGGGACCACCGCCGCGGCAGCCTCCGGTCCGGCTTCGCGCGGGACGGCACCCCGCCGCGGTTGATTTCCAACCACCGCGCAGATACTATTCTCTGGGCGAGGAACTTGTGGGCGTAGAGCCCCCACCTAGGGTGGGCGTAGAGCCCCCACGGAGGAACATGACATGAGACGGGCTCTGTGCACCTGCGTGGCGGTCTGCCTTCTTGCCGCCGCGGCGTACGGTCAGGACTCGAAGAAGCTGCTCGAGACGTTCCGGCGCAACTTCGCCATCGCGAGCCTCGACGTGAAGATCCAGATCCTGCAGGATGCCGCCTCCGGGGCCGCCGCCGCCGACATGGGAGCCCTCTACCAGCAGGCCGTGGACTACGTCGTCGACAACGCCTCGCTGGTCCCCAGCGACCCGCGCTTCCGGCAACTCGCGGCGGCCGCGGCAGGGCATCTCGCCCGGACCTCGTACGCACCGGCCCGGTTTTCCGTGTGGAACCTGTTCTCGATCGATCCGGACACGGGCACCCTCGTCAACGCCGCATCCGCGCTGAGCGTCATCGGGGCGGGCGACCCCGAGATCATCGGGAACCTGAACCGCTGGCTCGAGGCGCAGAATACGATCTTCTCGTCGGGGAAGCCGGTCGACATCCAGGTCGTTGCCGCCTGCGTGCAGGCGCTGGGCAGGCTGGCGGACGGAAGCTCCTTCCCTCCATTGTTCGGCGCGGTGGTCCTCGGCTACCCCGAGCCCATGCCGACGCAGGGGCGGGAGGCGCTTTTCTCGCTGAAGGGCGACCTGAAGGACAGCCTGCTGGGGATCATCCGCACGCGGACCTTCGCGGAGAAGCGGGCAGCCCTGCAGATGGCGCTCGAGGGTGACAGGCTTTCGGACGAGCAGAAGGGGCAGGTCGCGGAGGCGGCGCTGGACTCCGCGCTGCGCTCGAGCTCCTCCGACGCCCCCGGCAGGACGATCCTGCGCGAGATCCGCTTCACCGCGGCGCGCGCGCTGGGCGAGCGAAGGTGGTCGCAGGCCACGGGGATGCTCATCGCGCACCTGGACGCGACGATCGGGGAATACGACAAGGGGCTGGCCGACAAGCGCTTCCTCATCGAGGCAGTGGGCGCGCTGGGCGCCACGGCGACGCACGAGGCCGCCGTGCGGCTCACCCAGTACCTGCTCCTGGTGAACTCGTACACGGAGAAGAGCAAGGGCTACGACGAGCAGGTGGTGCTCGCGATCATCGATGCCCTCGGCCAGCTGGGCGACAGGGTCGCCTTCGAAGACCTCATGTACACGCAGTACCTGGGCTACTCGGCCGGGGTCAAGAAATCGGCCCGCGCCGCGCTGGACAGGCTGAAGTGGTGAACATGCGGCAGTGATCCGCAGGCACCTGTCGCCCGCAGTCGCCTTCTTCTGCCTCCTCCTCGCCGCGGTGTTCCTGTGGAAGCTCCCCCGCGCCCCCCTCAGCGGCCTGCACGCCTTCGCGGCAGCCGCGGGTGCCGGCGGGGCTTCGATCGTCCTCTCTGGCTTTTCCCTCGTCCTGCTCGGCGCCGTCCCGATCCGCGTCCGCCAGGCGGGTGCGGTGGCGCTCGCCGCCGCCCTCGGCCTTGCCGCGGGCGCTGGGTGCCTGGGCCGCATGACGGTCGCACGTCTTGGTGCGCATCTTCCCGCACCGGGCGCGGACATCGCGGAGTTCACGGGGACTCTTCGCCGGGACGGCACCCTGTCGCGTGAGGGAGACACCCTGCTGCGCCTGCGGCTCTCCTCGGCGCTGTCGCGGACCAGCGGCGTCTCAGGGACTGCCCGTGGGGAGGTGCTCGTCATCTGCCGAGGCATCGAGAGCTTTTCCATGGGCGAGCGGGTGCGCGTGCGCGCGGCCCTTCGGCCGCTCGAGGGAGACGGCATGGAATCCTTTTCCGCAGCGGTCACACGCGATCGGCTCCTCCGCCTGGGCTTCGGCTTCCGGCCCTGGGAGCTGCGGGCCCATGCACGCGAGGCCGCCGCTCGCGCGCTCTCCCGGGCGGGATATCCCGCCTCTGCACTTCTCGAGGCCCTCGTCACGGGGAGCAGGGAGCGGGTGCCGACCAGCCTGGCTGAGGGATTTCGCCGCACGGGGACGCTGCACGTGCTCGCGCTGTCCGGACTGCACGTCGGCATCATCTATGGGCTGGCCTTCGCCGTCCTGGGAGCCCTGCGTTCCCGGCCCCTCCGCGTGGGCCTGTCGTGCCTCGTGGTGGTTGCCTACCAGGTCTTCGCCGGGTTCATGCCGTCCCTCGAGCGGGCCACGCTCATGATCCTGGCCGCCGGTCTCGCCTCTCTCCTGGACAGGGACCGGGAGCCCCTGAACCTCCTGGCACTGTCGGGCATCGCGGTGCTTGCGATCGACCCCTTCCAGGCCTTTTCACTGTCCTTCCAGCTTTCCTACCTCGCGCTGGCGGGAATCCTGCTCGTGGGCCCGCTGGTCGAGCGCCCGCTGTCCGGGCGCATGCCGCGGCTCGTGCTGGCACCGCTTGCCGCCTCGGTGGGCGCGCAACTGGCGACCCTGCCCGTGGTGCTGCCCGCACTCGGCGCGTGGTACCCGTCGGGCATCCTCGCGGGCATCGTGATCGTGCCCCTGGTGAGCCTGTTCCTTGCCCTCGGGTTGTGCTGGCTGGTCGTCTCGCCGTTCCTGACCGGGTGGGCGCTGGCGGCGGGGGCCGCCGTTTTCGACGGCCTCTACAGGGTCATCGACGGCACTGCCTCGGCCTTCGGGCGGCTGCCCGGCATCGAGGCAGGGCAGGGGGCGGCATGGGCCGTCCCCGCCTCGGCTTGTGCAGCCGTGGCCGTCGCGGCTGCCGTGCTCTTCCTCCCGAGGAGGCTGCCGTGGAGCGCCCGCTGAACTGCGACGTTCCGTGCGATCCCGAACCTGTCGGCGAGCCTGTCAGCCCGGGGGAAGCGCCGGTCTTCAACCCGGACTCCCCGGCAGAGATCCGCGCCGTGCTGGAGCAGATGGGGATCGGCCTGAAGAAGCGGTGGGGCCAGAACTTCCTCGTGAACCGGGGAGCGCGCGAGCGGCTGGTCGCACTGCTCGATCCCGCAGCCCGGGCGACCTGGCGTGGGAGATCGGCCCTGGCCTCGGGAGCGATGACCGGCCTGCTGCTCCGCCGCGGGGTGCGGCTCGTGGCCTTCGAGGTGGACAGGGGACTGTGCCGCTTCCTGCGGCAGGCCCACGCGGAAGAGCCCGGGTTCACGCTGGTCGAAGGCGATTTTCTGGAGACCTGGGAGGATGCGGCGGCCGGGAATGACCGCGCCGGCGGCGCGCCGACCGTCGTGCTCGGCAACCTGCCGTACAGGTCGGCGTCCCTCATGATCGCGGCGATCATCGAGGGCGGGCTGCGGCCGGCTCGGCTCGATCTTCACGGTCCAGCGGGAGCTGGCCGACCGCATGACCGCGGCCCCGGGGTCGAAGAACTACTCCTCGTTCTCCGTCCTGTGCCGGCCTGCTTCGCGATCGAGGGGAGGGGCGACCTGCAGCCGGGCAGCTTCTACCCCGCGCCCGAGGTCGTGTCCAGCATCGTGGAGATGCGGCCGCTGCCCGCGGGTCCCGACGCGAAGACGGTCGCCTGCTCTCGCGGCTGCTGCGGGCGCTGTTCGCCGCGCGGCGGAAGACCCTGCGCAACAACGTCGCAGTCGGCGCTCGGGCCGAGGGCGGAGCCGCGCGCGGCGGTCGCCGCCGCCCTCGAGGCGGAGGGAATAGATCTCGCGTCGCGGGCAGAGGAAGTGCCGCCCGAGGTGTTCGCTGCGCGGCTCGCGCGCAGGCTCGCCGAGCTGCCTACAGGATCTTCATCTCCCTGAGCGTCGCCGCCAGGCTGTCCCTGTTCTTCGGCGCCATGCGGGCACATGGGCAGCCGGTAGGTCTCCGCGCATCATGCCCTTCATTGCCAGCGCCGCCTTGACGGGGATCGGGTTGGTCTCGATGAAGATCGCCCGGAACAGCGGCAGCAGCTCGTAGTGCATCTTCCGCGCCGCGGCGCCAGTCGCCCTTCAGCGCGGCGCCGACGATCGCCGCCATCCGGTCGGGCACGAGGTTGCTCGCCACCGAGATCACGCCCGTGCCGCCGAGCGCCATGAGGGGGAAGACGAGGTTGTCGTCGCCCGAGAGCACGGCGAAATCGCGCGGGCTTCGTCGCGATGAGGTCCATCATCTGGTTGATGTCGCCGCTCGCCTCCTTGACCGCGCACGATGTTCCGGTGTGCTGCGCCAGCTCGAGCATCGTCGGGTTGTCGATGTTCTTGCCCGTGCGGCCCGGCGATGTTGTAGACGACGAGCGGGCAGGTCGACCGCGTCGGCGATGGCGCGGAAGTGCAGCAGGAACCCCTGGGTGGTCGGCTTGTTGTAGTACGGGCCCGACCTGGAGGGTGGCCGCCGCGCCGACCTCCTTCGCGTCCCGCGCGTACTCGATCGGCCTCGCTCGTGCAGTTCGACCCCGCCCCCGCGATCACGGGCACCCGGCCCGCGCGCCTGCTCGACGACGACGCGGATCACCTCGCTTGCACTCCTCGCCGTCGAGGGTCGGGCTCTCGCCCGTCGTGCCCACGGGCACGAGGCCCTGCACGCCGCCCTCGATCTGGAAGTCGACCAGGCGCCGCAGCGCCTTCTCGTCGACCGTCGCCGTCGGCGGCGAACGGCGTGACGAGCGCCGTGTAGACCCCTTCCAGCTTCATGCCTTCCTCCCCCGCAGAATGTCCTGGATGAAATCGTTCGACCTCGAAAAGCCCCGCTCCGGCCGGCCAGCCACTCGGCGGCCCGCACGGCGCCCAGGGCGAAGCCGCCCGCGGCTGCGCGCGGAGTGCGTCATCTCGATCGTGTCGAACGCGGAGTCGAGGAGCACCGTGTGCGACGCCGGGCACCTCGCCGCCGCGCACCGAGGCGAAGTGCAGCTCGTCGGCCGCGGGCGCCCGGTCGAGCCGCTCGGTGACGACCTTCTTCTTGCGACGCTCTGTGGCCGTGATGATCTTCGCCAGGGTGAGCGCGGTGCCCGACGGGCGAGTCCTTCTTGCGCTTGTGGTGGACCTCCCAGCCCAGGATGTCGTACTCGGGGCAGCGCGTTGGCCAGCTCCGCTGCCGCGGCCGACCAGGGCGAAGAACAGGTGCGCGCCGATGGAGAAGTTGCTGCCGTAGAGGTACCCGATCGGACGAGCCGTCCGACGAGCCTCGTCGACCTCGTCGAGCTTCGCCGAACCAGCCCGTGGTGCCCGACGACCGCGCTGAGGCCGAGGCGCGCGTACAGCGCGCGCGTTCGCCAGCACCGCGTCCGCGTGCGAGAACTCGATGGCCACGTCGGCGCTCGCGGCGATCTCCGCGGTGAGCGTCCGGCGCGTCCGCCGCCGCCTGGGCGCGGGTCGACCCGCGCGGCCACCGTGTGCCCGCGCTCGCAGGAGGACCGTCTCCACCTCGCGGCCCATGCTCCCGTAGCCGACGATGACTGCTCTCATGGCGGGGCGATCATAGGCCGGGCGCTGCGCGGAAGATCAAGCATGTATCTTGCACGACCGTGCATGAATTTGCATGCAGTCGGCCGCGGCCGCCTACTTCCTCAGGCCTGCGACTGGACCAGGGTGACCACCGCGGTGTTCACGACGTCGTCGACCGAGCGCGCCGCGCGACAGGTCGCTCACCGGCTTGGCGAAGCCCTGGAGGAACGGGCCGTAGGCCTCGGCGCCGGCGAGGCGCTGCACGAGCTTGTAGCCGATGTTGCCGCTCTGCAGGTCGGGGAACACGAGGGTGTTCGCCTTGCCGGCCACCGGCGAGCCGGGCGCCTTCTTCGCGCGCCACCGAGGCGACGAGCGCCGCGTCGGCCTGCATCTCGCCGTCGACCACGAGCTTCGGGTCGCTTCTCCTTCACGATGCTTCACCGCGCTCGCCACCTTGTCCACCAGGGGGTGGCTCGCGCTGCCCTTGGTGGAGAAGGAGAGCAGGGCGACGAGCGGCTCGGCCTTCGAGGAACGTGCGGCAGGACTCGGCCGAGCGACAGGGCGATCTCGGCCAGCTGCTCGGCGGTCGGGTCGGGGACGATGGCGCAGTCGGCGAAGATCATGTGGCCGTCGACGCCCCACTTGCGGTCCGGGGAGGCACATGACGAAGCACGAGGAGGCGGTCTTGATGCCGGGGCTCGTGCGGATGATCGTGAGGGCGGCGCGCAGGACCTTCGCGGTCTCGCTGTCGGCGCCCGAGACCATGGCGTCGGCCCGGCCCTTGACGCATCATCATGGCGCCCCAGTGCTGGGTGTCGCCCATGAAGATCTTCTCCGCCTCCTCGGGCGAGACGCCCTTGTGCTTGCGCAGCTCGTAGTAGGCGCTGGACGTACTCTTTCCTGCAGCGGCGACGGTCGCGGGCTCCTCGACTCGAGGCCCTTGAGGCTCACGCCCTGCTTCGTCGCCTCGGCCTCGATCTGGCGCTTCGCTGCCGAGGAGGGTGACCTCGCTGCGCGAAGCCCTCGTCCAGGATGATGCGGCCGGCCTTCAGCGTCCGCGGCTCGTAGCCCTCGGGGAGGACGAGCCGGCGCGGAGTCGGACTTCGCCTTCTTGCGCATCTCTTCGATGAAGTTCATGTAGCGAAGCTCCTTTCGCGGACTTCAGCGGTGTGAGTTGCGACGCGGGCAGTATAGCGATTCCCCGGAAACTGCAACCGCGCGGCTTCGCGCGTGACGCATGCGCGGTCCGGCCAAGGTGCTGGTTCCGCCATGACGTCGGCGTGTACGGCCTGGGCAGGTTCGGCACCTTCTGGGCGGGGCTGCTCGCCCGGCCGTGCGAGGTGCGCGCGTGGTCGCGCGACCCCGTCGCACCCGCGCCCCCGGGGTCGCGCGCGTGGGCGAGGACGAGGTCGCTCGCCGAGCCCGTCGTGTTCCTCTGCGTGGCGATCTCCGCCTTGGAGGAGGTGCTCGACCGCAGCGGCCGGCCGGCATCCCCGCGGGCACCCTGGTCATGGACACCTGCTCGGTGAAGAGCCACCCCGTGGCGCTCATGGAGCGGCTCCTCCCGGCCGGCGTCTCGATCCTCGGCACGCACCCGATGTTCGGGCCGGACTCCGGCGCGCGGAGGCGTCGCAGGGCCTGCCGATGATCCTCTGCCCGGTCGCGGATCGCCGCACGAGGAGCTCGAGCGGTGGCGCGGTTCTTCGCGTCGCTCGGGCTCTCGGTCGCGGTCATGAGCCCCGGACGAGCACGACCGGGAGGCGGCCTTCACGCAGGGCGTGACCCACTACGTCGGCAGGGTCCTGAAGGACCTCGGCGTGCGCGCCGTCGGCCATCGCGACCGTGGGCTACCGCAAGCTCCTGGAGATCGTCGAGCAGACCTGCAACGACCCCTGGCAGCTCTTCCTCGACCTGCAGCGCTACAACCCGCACACGCGCGAGATGCGCGAGCGGCTGGCGCGAGTCGCTCGAGGCGGTGATGGCCGCGATCGACGCGTCACTGGGCACGGCTTCCCTTGACAGGCCGGTCGGGCCGCCGCTACGATGCGCCGGCCAGAACGGAGAGGTGCGATGGCTGAAGTACGGATCAAGGACATCGACGAGCACGAGATCGACACGATCCTCGCCGAGGACATCGATTTCGAGGGGCAGCTGACGCTTCAAGAAGCCCCTGATGATCAAGGGGAAGTTCAAGGGCGAGATCAAGTCCGACGAGCGCCCTGTACGTGGGCGAGAAGGCCGTCGTCGAGGCGAAGATCGAGGCGAGCCTCGTCTCGTCCAAGGGCCGGATCAAGGGCGACATCATCGGCCACTCCCGCGTCGAGCTGTTCTCCACGGCGCAGGTCGACGGCGACATCACGACGCCCGACTTCGTCGTGGAAAGCGGCTGCAAGTTCAACGGGTACTGCAACATGAGGCGGCCAGCAAGAAGGAGGCGGCGCACCCGGGCGCAGCAGGGCAGGCAGCCGGCCAGCGGCTCCGCGGCGGCAAGCCCGCAGGCAGGGACAGCAACCAGGCGCAGGGTGCCGCAGCAGGGCCTCAGCAGGCGGCACAGCAGGGTCAGCAGCAGGGCGCACAGCAGCCGCGGCAGCAGCACGCAGGGTCAGCAGCACCCGCAGCACGCGCAGCAGCCCAGCAGCAGAAGCCCAGCAGCAGAAGCCCGCAAACCCCCCGCAGGGCGGCCAGCAGAGATGAGGGGCGTCCCGCTCCTTCGCCGTCCTGCTCCTCGTGCTCGCCGCGGCCGCTGCCCGTTCGCCCAGGACAAGCCCGACGCGCTGGAGCTGTACCGCGCGGGCAGGTACGCCGAGGCCGATCAAGGTCTGCCAGCAGGAGCTGGCCGAGTCGCCGCAAGCAACATCGACTCCACGTCGTGCTGGGCTGGACCTACCTGCGCCTGCAGCAGGTACGCCGAGGCGCTCGACGTCGGGGCGAGAAGGCGCGTCGCCATCTCCCCGAACGATCCCCGGGTCATCCAGATCATCGGCGAGGCGACGTGTTCCTCGGCAAGATCGAGGACGCGCTGAAGAACCTGCAGGAGTACGTGCGCCTACCGGCCCGAACGGCGACCGCATCGCCCGCGTGTACTGGCTGATGGGCGAGTGCTACATCTCGCCTGAAGGAATACCAGAACGCCGACATCGCCATCTCCACGGCGGTGTACTACGAGCAGAACAACGCCGCAGTGGTGGGCCCGCCTGGGCTACGCGCGCGAGCTGGCGGAACGACCTCAAGTGGTCCTCCGAGGCGTATGCCCGGGCGCTGAAGCTCGACCCCGGCCTCGTCGACGCGCTGCGCGGCAAGGAGCGGGTGGACAAGAAGCTGAGGGGGGGATGAGGGTCGGGTTCCACACCTTCGGGTGCAAGCTGAACCAGTACGAAACCGAAGCCCTGGCTTCGCCCCTGCGGAGCCAGGGCTTCTCAGTTGCGGGGGCACGCGACGAGGCCGACGTCTACGTCGTCAACACCTGCACGGTCACCTCCCGTGCCGACCACAAGGCACGGGCGCTCATCCGGGCCCTCGCGCGTGAGCACCCCTCGCGCGCTGCTCGTCGTGACGGGCTGCTCCGCGCAGCTCGAGGCCGAGGCGCTCGCGCGCGCTCGCGCCGAACGTCGTCGTGGTTCCCGCAGTCGGAGAAGTCGGTGCTCCTGGACCTGCCGCGCTTCCTGGAGGAGGCGAGCGGCGAGGGCGGCGGCCCGCGTCGGCGACACGGCTCCGGCACCGACAGGTTCGCCTTCCACGTCGGTCGAGCCGCACCTTCCACACCCGCGCCTTCCTCAAGATCCAGGACGGCTGCGACTGCTGGTGCGCCTACTGCCGGGTGCCGCTGGCGCGCGGCCCCTCGACCAGCCTCGGCGCTCGACGAGGTGCTGCGCAGGGCGCGCGACCTCGAGGCTGCGCGGCAGCCGCGAGATCGTGATCACGGGGGTCAACATCTCCGCGTGGAGGTCCGAGGGGCTCGGGCTCACCGGGCTGCTTCGTGCGCTGCTGCAAAGCACGGCCCGTGCCCCGGTTCAGGCTCTCCTCGCTCGAGCCCGAGGCCCTGACCGCCGGAGCTCGCCGCGGTGCTGGGCGACGCGCGGATCTGTCCCGCACTTCCACCTGCCCGTGCAGTCGGGATCAGACGCCGTCCTGGGCAGGATGAAGAGGCGCTACGGGCGTCGACACGGTGAGAAAGGGTGCCGCGCTCCTGCGCGCGGCCAGGGCCGAGCCCTTTCTCGCGGCCGACGTGCTCGTCGGGTTCCCCGGCGAGACCGACGACGACTTCGATGCCACGCGCGGCCTGGTCGAGGACCTGCGGCTGGCGGCGCTGCACGTGTTTCCCTTCTCTCCCCGACCCGGCACTGCTGCGGTCGGCTTCAGGCCGCGGGTTGCCGAGCGGGTGCGCGACGAGCGGGCCCGGGAGCTGGGCGAGCTGTCGCGTCGCCTGTCCGACCACCTACGCGCGGTCCTGGATAGGCCGGGAGGTAGTCGTCCTGGTCGAGAAGCGGGCAGGGGCAGCGGTCGAAGGCACCTCAGAGAACTACCTCAAGGTGCGGATAGAGGGCGTGCCTGCCGACAAGGAAAGCAGGGGGACAGTCGTCCGGGCGCGGATCACGGCCGCGGGTCGGATCTGCAGGGCCGATTTCGCGGCTTTCGAGGCCTGGGAGTCTGGTTTTCCAGGCACCCCCGGAGCTATAATAGAGGGCGGGAAGGCCCGGAAGGTGCTGAAGAGGGTGCGTCCCACTGTCGAACTGCGGAGGTGTCTCATGCGGCGCGCTGCACGCCTTACCATTCTTCTCCTCCCCATCCTGGTGATGGCCGGCTGCGCCGCCATGTTCGACTTCAACCTGTTCAAGGACCTGGGCCTGGACAAGGCGACGGCTCCCACACCGGCGGACTACGCGGGCGCGGGGGGTCTCGACCAGCTCGCTGCCGACCTCGCTTCTCCCGCGATCATCGACGCGCTCAAGGACGACCCGGCCGCGGCGGCGGACCTGGAGGCCTTTCTCCAGGGGCTGATCACCGGCGGGGTCGACACGCCCGAGGAGCAGCAGGCCGCGATCCTCATCGCGGACCTCGGGCTGAAAACCACCAGCGGCGAAGAGTTCGTGAACAACATCGTGTCTGTTCTCATGGCCCCGATCGATACGAGCGTGAAAGTCGTCGACCTGCTGCGATCCATTGTCCCCGCCGAGGTCGCCGGAAACCGCACGGCCTTCACCGCCATGCTCAGCAGCTTCCTGGCCGCGGACAGCCAGTACTCGGCACTGGGTGCGGGTCTCGACCCCACCCCCGTCGCCGATGGAGACGGGCTGGTCGACGCGGGGCTCGGTCTGCCGCCCGGCGCCAACGCTGGCGACATTGCCCAGAAGGCGGCCGTGTCATTCCTGACCCGGGCAATCGTTGCCGCGGTCAACGCGGCGGACTACCGGTCCCGATGCAGCCTACGCGATCAACGAGATGTACAACCTCCTGTACGACACGGCGAGCCTTGACGCCGCCCTCAGCGTGGACATGACCATGCCCGACCCCTACACCTCGGCCACGACTCGAGCGCTGAACTCGCTGAAGGCGCTCTACGACGCCGCCGGCATGACAGTCCCCGCGTGAGACCTGCGAGGCCTGCCGTGATCAAGAAGCTCCTGCTGTTCACCCTCGTTGCCCTGGCGCTTCCCAGTGCCCTGGTCTCTGCCGCCGAATACGCCGAGCCTGCCCTCGTTCCGCTGAGCCCCTCCATCATGGCGCAGGGCGGCGCCGCCGTGGCGACGGCGCACGGATATGACTCCTTCTTCTACAATCCTGCCGGGTTTTCCCGCGGCAAGCGGGAGCTGGTCATCCCCGGCGCCACGGCCTGGATGTACTCCCGGCCCGATGAGCTGCTGGCCTTCGGCCTGGGCGCCATCACCGCTGCCCCGACCCCGACGGATTTCCTGAACCTTGTCGGCTCCCAGGTGACTGGCGGCGGGTTCGGCGTCGGCGCATCGGTGGGCATCGGGTACGTCGGCGACGGCCTTGGCCTTGGCGTGGTGCTCATGGTGGACTCGCTGCTGCGCGGGCCCACGCTCCTGGGCCTGACGGGCGACGTGACCGGGACCCTCGGGTTCATCGGCGGCTTCTCGGCGCCGGTTGCGCTGGGAAAGGCCAAGCTCCACCTCGGCGTGGACGTGCGCCCCATGCTGCGCTTCCACGTGCCCCTGGCGAACGCCGAGGCCATCGCTCTCGTGACCGCCCTCGCATCCGGGGGCAGCATCCTGGCGGCGGTGGGCACCTCCAACGCGCTCTACGGGGTCGGCATCGGGCTGGATGCCGGGGCGATCTTCGAGTGGGGACCGCTCCTGGTCGGACTGTCGCTGCGCGACATCGGCGGGACCCGGTTCCAGTACAGCAGCGAGACTCTCTCCTCCATCCAGGCCACCCTCGGCAGCGCGGGACGTCTGCCCGTCGGTTCCGCCGTGGCCGACACGTACGCGACGGCCATGGACCTCGCCGCGGGCATCGCCTTCCACCCCAACCTGGGAAAGGTCTCCAGGTTCTTCGACCCGTCGCTGCAGGTCGACTGCCAGGACATCATCAGCATCATCCGCGACGGCGACACTGCCTGGAAGCTGCTGCACGCGGGGGCCGAGATCCGGCTCGGCGGGCTTCTTCTCCGCGCGCGCGGGGCTCGACCAGGGCTACCTGACCTTCGGGGCGGGGCTGAAGCTCTTCTTCCTCGACCTGAACCTCGGCGTGTTCACGCGCGAGCTGGGCGCCCACCTGGGCGACATCCCCAACGCCGGCGTGACCGTGGACCTCGCGCTCAAGTTCTGAGACACGGGCGGGCCTGCACTTCAATTGACACGCTCACCTCGATGCGGGTAGATTTCCACGCGCGGAAGCCGGTCCAGCCGGCAGGGGCCGCTAGCTCAGCTGGCAGAGCAACAGCCTTTTAAGCTGTGGGTCGCCGGTTCGACTCCGGCGCGGCTCACTCGTGCGCCCCCCGCGGTGCCCGCGCCCGCGGGGGGGACGGCGCCTCGCCGATCCGTTCATCTCTCCCAGACCGCCAGTCGGATCCCCTCGGCGGCAAGCCGGGTGAAGAATCGCCTTTCCAGCTCGCGGCCCGCGATGATACTCCCGAAGTTCACGCGCAGCGTGTCGCGGAATCCGAGTACAGCGCAGTTCGTTTTCATCCCGTAGCTCGGGTTGAGCAGGAAGTCGAAGGATTCGATGTGCGGCTCGACGGAGTCGGGAACGGCGACGCGGCCGAGGTTCGAGAGCACACCGGAGTAGGTGCGCTCCCCGATCCGCCTGTAGGCCATGGCGAGGGCGAAGTCCTTCACCACCAGCGGCATGGCGCGGATGAGCGGGTTGCGCTCGGCCCTGACGTTGCGCCCGATCTGCCGGCCCAGCTCGCGCGGATCGACCTGCATGCCCATGCTGTGGTGCACCCTGCGGACGACCTCTTCCAGGCGGTACCCGCCCATGACCAGGTCGATCTCGGGAGATGCGTAGAGCGAGAAGTTGCGGAGGGTCGCGGTGGGGAAGAACCGCCGCATGTCCACGGGCACCTCGAGCCTGATCGTGCTCGGCCCCGGCCGTCGGCCTCCTGCCAGCCCCTCCGCGCGGACCTCCGCGAGGCTGAGCATGTATACCGCGGCCAGGTACTCGGTGAGCGACACGCCCAGGGCGCGCGACCGCGACAGAACGTCGGCTGCCGCCATGCGCCCGCTGATGATCCGGTAGCGGCCCTCCCTCCTGCCAGGCAGCTGCCACGCGCTGGACAGGAGCGGGGGACGGGGAGCCCGGGGGTCGAAGAACCGGTTGTGGGCATCCTCGTGCTCCTCGGCCGACGGCTCGGCCGACGGGTCCAGGAATGGCCCCCAGCTTCCTACCCGCTCCCCGCCCAGCTCGAGGTAGCGCGCCAGGAGAGTCCCCAGGAAGGCCATGCCGCCAGCCCCGTCGGTGAGGATGTGGGAATAGTCGACGGCGATCGTGCTGCCCCGCGCCTGGACGCGGTACAGGTCGGTGTCGCGCCTCATCGCCGGGATGGCCGCGACCGGCGTGTCGCCCATCGTGTACAGCGGGGGCACCCCGTCGTGGCGCTGCAGGTAGTACCAGAAAAAGCCGCGCCGCAGGTGCACCTGGAAGTAAGGGAACCGGCGCAGCACACCGCGAAGCGCCTCCTGGAGAAGCGCCACGCGGACCGGGGCCCTCAGCGTCGCGGCCAGGCGGAAACCGGCGGGAGCCGGGTCCGCGAAGGTGGCAGGGTAGATCTTCGCCGCGTTGTCGAGCCTCAGCCAGTCGGGGCGATCCTGGCCGGCGCCGGGGCCCTTCATGAGGCCCTTCCTCCTCCCCTCATGGCCAAATGCCGCCCTGGATGAGACGGCCGAGCGGGTCCTCGCCCAGCACGAAGAAGTAGGCGAACGTCGCCACGGCCCCGTGGAAGATCCCGACCGCGGGGAGGTTGCCGGCCCTGAAGTAGACGAAGGAGGTCGCGCCGACCATGAGTCCCGCGACGATCGCGAGGGGGACGGACGGCAGGTGGATGGCAGCGAACACGAGGACCGTGGCGAGGATGACCACCCACTCCGGCAGGCGTGTTCCCCTGCGGACGCCGGCCGCGAGCAACCCCACGACAAGGAACTGCTGCACGAGCCCCCACAGCGGGTACACGGCCATGAGCAGGAAGAAGCGCCACGAGAAGACCAAAGTGCGGGCGAGCAGGCCGTAGGCGAGTGTCCCCACCAGAGCGACGGCAGCGAACGGGGCGAGCATCCTCGCGCTGCTGCCGAAACCCCTCCAGGCGAAGCCCCAGCTGCGGAAGGCGTTCCGGTCGCGGCGCACCCGGACCAGGACGAAGCCGATCCAGAAGAGAGCAGCGGCGATGATGAAGACTGCCTGCTTGTGCAGCCAGGTCGTCAGGACAAGGTGGCCGGCTCCCGTGGCGACGACGGCTGCCGCCTCCTTCGTGCGTTGTGAGATCACAGGTGGAAAAACCTGCGGATGTCCGCGTGCCTCTGCGCGAGGCGTTTGTGGATCAGGAGCAGGGCGAAGAACAGCGAGATGGCGCAGGCCATCGCGACGAGCGACCAGCTCACGATCTCCGCCAGCTCGAGGTACCTGTTCAGCACGTACTCGGTTCCCACCGTGGCGAGCCCGCACGCGAGCACAACGACCCCGATGGCGGGGAGGACGGGCACCCGCAGCTTCCTCACCACCGTCCACGTGGCGGCGGTGACGACCGCGACCAGCACGACAAGCGGGAGCGCTAGGCCGAGAAACCACGGCCTGCCCGGCGTGATCAGGGACAGCACGAGCAGGAAGGCGAGGGCGCCCGCCATGAGCGCCGGCAGCAGGGCAACGGGGCGTCCGCGCAGGAAGATGAGCGAAGTGGCGCTGATCCACAGGAATGCGAACACGGACAGGGGGTACAGGGACCAGGTGATGCTGAAGCCGTCTGCCAGGTCGATGGCAAAAATGATGCCCGCCGCTGTCAGGGAGAGCAGCGAGATGACCTCCCACAGCCACCTGCGGAGCCTCGACTCGGGCACCGGGGGCTCCGGCGCCTTCTCTTCACCCGGGGGCTGCGTTGGCCGCCCGTCCTCGAAGGGCGTCCCGCACAGGGGACAGCGCGCGGCCGTCAGTTCGACCTCGACTCCGCACTTGATGCAGGTTCTCATCTCGAAGCTCCCCGACCCCCGTGGAGGTCCGAACTGCGCCTCCTGGTCCTTGCACTCGGCGGGCGCGTAGGGCGCCGAGCTGGCGTGCGGGAAGCACGAATCGACCGCGATTCTACCACCCGGAGTCGGGGCGCGCAACGGCCGCCGGTCCCCGGGCCGGGATGTACGGGCAGGGAGTGCACACGGCCGCGCCGAGGCGTATACTGCCAGGGAGATGTGCCTCCAGAAAGGAGACTGCATGCCAGCTCAGAGGTCACTGCGAACCCGCGCGCCGGTCCTGTGCGCCTTGGCCGCTCTCTCGGCGGCCTGTCTCATCTCCTGCGCGTCCACCGGTGGATTTCACGTGCCGCTGCCTGCCCGGCTCATCGACAAGGGCACCCCCTGGGAGTCGCGGCGGCCCGTGTACGAAGGGGCGGGGACGCTCGTCGCATTCATGGGTGATGATGCCATCCCGCCGCAGGGGAGCTCCGTCAGGTTCCGGGACCCGCTTCGCAGCAGGATCCTCGGGACTGACAGGCCGCTCCTCGTCTACCTGCCACCGGGCTACAACGAGAGCGCCGAGCCGTACCCTGTGGTCTTTGCCGTGCACGGGTTCTCGAGCAGGCCCCAGACGTGGGCCGTGCTCCTGATCGAGGCGCTCGAGCGTGGCTTCCGTCAGGGCACGATCCCGCCGCTCGTGGTTGCCATGCCCGACTTCTCCGTCTCGGGAAACGGGAGGGACGACAGGAGGACCCGGTTCGACGACAGGTCAGGCAACTTCGGAATCAACAGCAACCTCGGTCGGTTCGAGGACCACTTCTTCGACGAGGTCGTGCCGTTCGTCTTCACGGGGTTCAACGTGCGCCAGGATCCTGCGAACGTGGTGCTGATGGGCAGCTCGATGGGCGGGTACTGCGTCCTGTCCTACGCCATCCACCGGCCCTCCTTCGCGCACATCCTTGTCCCGATCTACCCGTGCGCGGACCTCCGCTACGGGGTGCGGGGCAACAAGCTGGCCGACTTCGACCCGGCACGCTACGCACCGATCGACACCGACAGGCCCTGCCGGGTTGTCAACGGCACTCCGCTCGGGGGCCTGGGCGGCCTGACGGAGAAGTGGCTGTACTACCCCGTCTTCGACAGCGACGCGCGGCCAGGCCCGGTGTGGCAGGAGGACCAGCCCGTCTGGAAGCGGCTTTCCGAGGCCAGCCCGGTGGAGATGCTCGACGCGGGGGACGCGGACCTCGAGGGGCAGCAGTACTACCTCATCGTCGGGTCGGCTGACGACTTCAACCTCGACGCGCACGTCCCGCTCATCGTGCCGCGGCTCAGGGCGCACGGGGCAGGGGTGGCTCCCGAGAAGAACATTCTTCCCGGCGGGAGGCACTCCCAGGACTTCATCCTGCAGCACATCGACGAGATTCTCGCGTGGATAGGCGAGAGGCTGGGGGAGGGGGCAGCGCGGGACTGATCGCCGGGGCGCGGCACGCGCCGCCCCCGGCTTCGCGTTCGCCTACTTTCCGTACAGGAGAGGCATGTCGAGCGCCCTCGCCTTCGCGGCCCAGTCCTCGGGAAGCACGCTTCCAGTTGCCGTTCGGCTGGGGGGAGAGCGTCCGCGGTCTGCCCCTCGATCCATTTCATGATGTAGAATCGCAGATCCTTGATGGTCGAGGAGGTGACGTACTTCATCGCCTTCACCTCCGCGTCGTTCATCTTCGCGCCCTTGCACGAGATGGCCGCCGCCGCCCTGCGCGCGGTAGCTGTTGATGGCCACGCTGTAGGTCCTTCGCCATGTCGAACGGCGTGGTGCCGTCCGCCATGGACTGGATGCTGACCCTCTCGCCCGCGGGCTTCGTCGAGGTCGACCGTGTAGCGGATGCCGGCCGCGGAGTCGAAGTTGTAGTAGCGGGTCGTCATGACGGGCAGCCCCGTCTTCCCGTCGAGCACGAGGGCGCCCGCGGCATCCTTCTTGAAGCTGATCATGTGATCCGCGTCGGACTCCATCGTGTCCATCCAGCCCGCGTAGGAGTATTCCAGGAAGTCCAGGATCTGCCTGCCCGTCATCGTCATCGTGTAGAGGAAGTTCTCGTAGACGTACAGGTTGAACATGTCGCGGACATACAGCGTGCCGTCCGGGCTGGTGGGGATGGCCGCGTCCATCGAGAGAGGCGCGGCAAAGGAGATCTGCGCGGCGTTCAACCCGTATTCGGGCCTTCCCGCCAGGGCGAGCTGCACGTTGTGGATCAGGTCGACGAAGGCGCTGTCGCCGAACATCGAATCGCGGGTGCTGATCGTCGCGCTCATGCGGCCGATCGGCCGGGACACCCACGACTTGACCTCGTTGAACTGGTCGGCGAAGGCGGCAAGGAAGGTCGTGTCAGCGGGGATGCCCGTGAGCGGCGTGACCTCGCCGGTGACCGCTTTGTCCCATGCGCCGCGGGCCTCGTTCCAGGTCAGCGTGGCGGTGACCGCGGCGACGTTGCGGGCGGCGTTCTGCGCGCCGAAGAGGTACACGTCGTTGCCATCCGGGTCCTTCACCACCGTGTTCGTGGCAGCGTGGTCGTGCCCGGTGAAGATGATGTCGAAGCCGCGAACCCGGGAGGCCACCAGCAGCGAGGCGTTCTCGTTGTTCGGGGTCGTCTCCTTCGCCCCGCCGTAGGTGAAGTCCGTGCCCGAGTGGAACAGCCCGATCACGAGATCGGGCTTCACTTTCTCGCGCACGAGCGTGACCCACTTCTGGGCGGAGACGACCATGTCCTCGAAGCGCATGCCCGTCCAGAACTGCTGTGGCAGCCAGTTGGGGATCCACGGCGTGATGAGGCCGATGACGGCGATCTTCACGCCTCCCCGGGTGAAGACGGTGTAGGGCGAGAAGTAGGGGCTGCCGTCGGACCGTACCGCGTTCGCGGCAAGCCACGGGAATCGGAACTCGGCCGCCAGCTTGTCGTACACAGGGTGGCCCGCCTCGATGTCGTGGTTGCCCAGCGTCGCCGCATCGTATCCCAGGGAGTTCATGACCCGGGAAAGGATGTGAGGGCCTTTCGTGTTCTCGAAGTTGTAGTAGTAGACAACCGGCTGCCCCTGGAGAACGTCGCCATTGTCCAGCAGGATGACGCTCTGCCCGGTGTTCGCCCGCTCGGCCTTCAGGAGCGTTGCGAGCTGGGCAAGGGAGCCATCCGCCGGCTTGTCCGTGACGAAGTTGTACGGGAACACCGCGCCGTGAACGTCCGTGGTCTCGATGATCTTCAAGACCACGGGCCCCTTGACGGCAGGTGCAGCGCCTGCCAGCGCCGCGGCCAAGCAGAGGATCGCGGCCGTCACGAGCAAGGCAACTCCCTTCTTCATCCTGGGCCTCCTTCCTTCAGACCTCACTCCGTTTGTCGAGACGTGCCTTTTCCCAGGCAGCATAGTCGGCAGGCGGGTGAACCAGATGTTCTTCGGCCAGGCGCTCCAGGGAGGCGGCCCCGGCGCTGCAGCCGGTGACGCACAGGCCGCAGCCGATGCAGCGGGCCGCGGTCGACCACGGCGATGGTCTCAGGCAGGTGACATGGCCCCGACCTGGCAGCGCTCCACGCAGACGCCGCACCCCGTGCAGAGCGCCGTCATCGACCGCGGCGTAGTAGTTGGCGCGCCGCCACGACGTGGGCGCAGGCCGTACTGCGGTGATGCCGCGCAGAATGCCGCAGCAGCAGCCGCAGCAGTTGCAGACATAGCTCACCCGGCCGAGGACATTGCTCACGGTGTGCACCAGCGCGCTCTTCTCGGCCTGGTCGAGCAGAGCGACGGCCTCGTCGCGCGAGATGTCCTGCGGGCGGGCGGGCCGGGCCGCGTTGGAGAAGCTGAGGCAGTTGTGGAGCGGCGCCGTGCATCGGCGGGTGCCCAGGAGGTCCTGCTCCCTGCGGCAGATGCAGTCACTCACCGAGAAGGCCTTCGCCCCGGCGATCAGCGCCTTCACGTCGTCGTACGGGAGGATGACCTCGGTCTTCACGGACCCGTGGGCGGGCACGACCCTGTGCAGGGAGGGCAGGGGACCCATGATGCCGCGCGCGCCGCCCTGCGCGAAGTAGTCCTCCACGAGGTGTGCCAGCTCGTGGTCGATCGTGGAAGCCTGTGCCTCGTAGATCCCCACGACGAAGGGCGCAAGCCGGAACAGCAGGCCGCGTGCATCTTTTCCCGGCCAGGCCGCCCCCTTGCGGGCGAGGTCGAGCAGCCGGCGGCGCGTCTCGGCCTCCGGCGCGCCCAGCCGGGCAGCGATATCCCGCGCGGGCTGCGGGTCACGGGTCAGGAGCGAGGCGAGTGCGGCTTCATCGGGGGAGAAGAGCTTGCGGAGAATGAGGATCTCGATGCCCGATTCCGTGCGGGGATAGCCGTTGGGCAGCGCATCAAGTGCGGCCGCGAGGGCGGCATGAGCATCGCTCATCGCGACCGAGCATAGCACCACGCTTCGTCGACGGCAATCAGCGGTCCTGCCGGGTCGCTGCTGGTTCGGCTTGACAATCGAAAGCCCGTATTGCTATACATTTCAGCAGTACGTGTCTCCTTCGTCTAGGGGTTAGGACACTGGGTTTTCATCCCGGCAACAGGGGTTCGAATCCCCTAGGAGATAGCGGGCTGGGAACGGGCATTGTTTCCAGCCCCTTTTTTTCGAAAGGACGCCCCTGATGCCGCCCGGCGCTCTTCATGGATAAGGCAGCTGCCTTCCCGAGTCCCTGCGGAGGCTTCCGCGTTCACCTCGTGGGCATCAAGGGCACGGGCATGACCGCGCTGGCGGAGATTCTGTCCGCGCGCGGTGCGCGGGTCACGGGCTCTGACACGGCAGAAACCTTCTACACCGACGCGATCCTGCGCGGCTCGGCATCCCCTTCGGCGAGGGCTTCGACGAGGCGAACCTCCCGGCCGACGTCGCAGCTCGTGGTGCACTCCGCCGCCTACCGGAGCGGATGAGAATCCCGAGCTGCTCGCCGCGGCGCCGAGGGCATCCCCGTCGGTGCTGTACCCGCGAGGCGCTCGGCCTGCTCTCGGGCCGCTGCGACGCGAGCGGCGTGAGCGGCGTGCACGGGAAGTCCACCACCACCGCGCTGTGCGGCGCGATCCTCAAGGAGTGGGGGTTCCCCGCGACGGTGCTGGTCGGGACCGAAGTGCCCGGCTTCGGAGGCAGGTCCACCCTCGTGCAGGGCGACACGGTACCTCGTGGCCGAGACCTGCGAATACCGGCGCCACTTCCTCAACTTCCACCCCGAGCGGATCGTCATCACCAGCGTCGAGCCCGACCACCTGGACTACTTCAAGGACCTCGAGGACATCCTCGAGCCTTCGAGATCGTACGGCAGGATCGCTCCCGTTCCAGGGCACCGTCATCTACTGCGCCGACGACCCCGGGGCCGAGCGCCGCGGCCGCGCGGATCGGCGCCCGCCGCGACGACCTGCGTCTGGTGCCCTACGGCAGGAGCGCCGCGGGCGCCTTCCGCATCACCGCGGAGGAGCAGGGCGAGGGAGGACGCAGCTTCAGGCTGGCGGGCTCCCGATGCGCGCTTCGCGCTGCGCGATCCCGGGCGAGCACTGGTGCTGAACGCCGCGGCGGCGCTCGCTCTTGCGACCAGCCTCTGGGAGAAGGAGCGCGGCGGGCGACGCCGTCGACGTCGCAGGCGCCGCAGCGGCGCTCGAGGGCTTCACGGGCAGCCGCCGGCGCTCGCGAGATCGTCGGCGAGGCGGGCGGCGTGCTGTTCATGGACGACTACGCCCACCACCCCACGGCGATCGAGAAGACCCTCGCCGGCATCACGGCGCTTCTACCCCGGGCGGCGCCTGGTCGTCGATTTCATGTCGCACACCTACTCGCGGACCCGGGCGCTGCTCGCCGAGTTCGGCAGGTGCTTCGGCCCGGCCGACGTGGTGATCCTGCACCGGATCTACGCCTCGGCGCGAGAGGCGGACGCCGGAACGGGGCTGGGCGAGGACGCTGCACCGCGAGGTCGCGCGAAACCATCCCCACGTGCGAGTACTTCGACGAGCCGCTCGACGCGTGCCCGTGGCTGAAGGCGAGCTTGCGCGCCGGCGACCTTTTCATCACCATGGGCGCGGGCGACAACTGGAGGCTCGGCCGGGAGCTCTGCTCGGCGCTCGGAGGCGGACGCATGACGAGCATGACGGGCTTCGGCCACGGCGAGCACCGGGACGAGCGGGTCCACATGACCCTCGAGATGCGGTCGTACAACAACCGCTTCCTCGAGCTGTCCCTCAACCTGCCCTACGGCCTGCAAGCAACTGGAGCCGCGGTTCCGCGAGTTTCTCGTCCGCGCGGATCAGCGCGGCAAGGTCGAGCTCTACCTCGGCGTGACCGAGCTGGAGGAGCGACGCCGAGGTCCACGTCGACCACGCGCGGGTGCGCGCCTACGCTCGCGGCGCTGCAGGAGCTGAAGCGCTCTCGGGGGCCCGCGGCAGCAGGTCGGCGCTGTCGCACCTCATCGGCCTGGAGGGCGTGATGAAGAGCGAGAGCCGCAGGCGATCCCGAGGACCTCTGGCAGATCGTGCTGCCGCTGCTCGAGCAGGTGCTCGCCGAGTTCAACGCTCGCGCGACGTGGAGGGACGCAAGACGGAGGCCGACATCCGCCGCCCGGCGGAGCTCGTCCGCGAGCGAGGTGGCCGATGATCGAGGCGCGGGTGCCCGAGATCGAGGAGCGGTCCGCGAGGGCCTGCGCGCAGCGCTTCCGCGAGCTGATGGGCGAGGGCGTGGACGAGTCCCGCATCTGGCCGAGACCGCCGTGCAGCTCGTGCGCTGCGACGTGAACGAGGAAATCCAGCGCCTGAAGGCGCACCTCGAGACCCTCTTCGCCGCGCTCGGCAGGCGACCGGCGCGCAGGGCAAGCGGCTCGACTTCGTCTGCCAGGAGCTGGGCCGGGAGATCAACACCATCGGCTCGAAGAGCACCATGCTCGAGGTCGACGCGGCCGTGATCGCGGTGAAGGACGCGCTGGAGAAGATCCGGGAGCAGCTGCGCAATGTCGAGTGAGCCGTCGCCTCCGCGTCGCCATCTCGGGCAAGAGCGGCTGCGGCAACTCGACGGTCTCGCGCATCGTGGCCGAGCGGCTGGGGCTGCGCGTGATCAACTACACCTTCAAGGACCTCGCCCGCGACAACGGCATGAGCTTCGAGGAGGTCTGCCGGAAGGCCGAGGAGGATCCCGAGTTCGACTACGTGATCGACCGGATGCAGGTCGAGATGGCGGGAAGGGCCCCTGCGTGCTCGGCTCGCGCCTGGCGATCTGGCTGCTGCGCGACACGGCGTTCACCGTCTACCTGCGCGCGGGCCTCGAGACGCGCGCGGCGCGGATCTCGGTGCGCGAAGGCATTCCGTACGAGGAAGCCCTCGCCGATACCTCCGCCCGCGACAAGCGGGACCACGACCGCTACCTGCGCCTGTACGGGTACGACGTCGATTCGTGGGCATTCGCCGACCTCGTGGTCGACGCGGAGGCGCTCGACCAGGACGCGGTGGCCGATCTCATCGTGCAGAAGGTGCGCGCCGGGCTCTGAGCCGGCGCGCCAGCGAAGTCAATCAGAAGAGCTTGATGATCTTCAGGGCGAAGTTGATTGCATTCGCGTTGTCATCGGTCACGTAGATGTACTTCCCGGCCAGAACGACCTTCTGCGCCGAGCTTCCCGACCACGTCACGTTGGTGACCAGGCTGGAGTTGCTGAGGGCCGTGGGATTGGAAATGTCGACAACCGCCAGGCCGCCGTTGTTCGAGCTGACCGCCACGTAGGCGTACCGGCCGAACGCGAAGACCCCCTCTGCCGTGGCATCCGTGCCGGCTGGGGTGACGTCGCACGGGCCGTATGACGGCAGCGGCGTCACGTCGGGTGGATTTTCCTGACCGCGTGCATGCCGAGGTGGCTCGCGGGCGAGCTGTCCGTGATGAAGGCGTAGTCGCCATAGACAGAAATGCCCGACCGGGTTCCCGCCGCTGTAGCCTGGCGATCTCGCCCGAGAAGCACGGGGCTGAAGACGTCGCCGAAGTCGACGATGCGGATCGAGTTGCTGTCGAAGTAGGCGCCGTCGACGTAGTACACCAGGCCGCCAGTCACCGCGAGGTCCCAGATCACCGCCGCGGAGGGGAAGAAACCGAGGATGAACGGTGCGGCGGGTTCTCGATGTTGAAGACCTGGACGGTGTCAAATCCAGCCACGTACGCGTAGATCCCCCGCACAACCACGGAGTAGGCAGTCCCCGAGAAGGCGGCTGACGTCACGAACTGGGGCGCGGAAGGGTCGTGCACATCCACAACGCTGAGTACCGGCGAACTCCCTTGGCGACGAACGCGTAGTCTCCCGAGAGCGCGAGCGCGACGGCCCGGCGAAAGCGACGACTCCCCCGTGTCACGTTCACGGGCGCGAGGGGGTTCTGGACGTCGACGACCTGGAGGCGCGAGCTGCCTCGGAAGCGGACGGCCGCGTAGGGGTACGGCCCCGCACTGACGCCGAGGCGAAGCCTGTGCCCGTCGGCTGTGCGAGCTGCCCGACCACCGACGGCGAGGCCTGCATCAGGTTGACCGACTGGAACCCGAGTGACCCCGATGTCACGAACGTCGTAGTGCCATTGGAGACGACCGCCTGGCGATGACCCGGGGTGTTCCAGAAAGCTCCCAGGGGGGAGCCGACGGGACTGCGACGTAGATGGTCTGAACACCGAGCGCGTCGGCTGCGACGGCCTTGGATCCGGAGAGGTGACGTCATTGGCACATCCGAGACGAAGCCGTTCGCGGCGGATGACTCGCCGACCTTGGTGGTCGATGGGGCCGGCCATTTGCTGAGAACCTGCAGAACGAAGGGGGGCGGCGGCTCGAGATACGCCTTCGCCGTGCCAAGGACGTACACGTTGTCTCCCGAGACAGTGGATGGTGTTCACCAGCCACGCGCATGGGGCCTAGTAGTTGGCTCCCGCATCGTTGTCGGTGCAGTAGGAACCGATAGATGCTCGCGGCCATCGCCGCTGGAGTGGAGACGATAGACCTCCAGCAGCATATCGCCGGTCTGCGCCCGTGCCTGTCGGCAGTGTCCAGGGATGAAGAAGATGTCCCGGTGGTGATCCGGTCGCGGCCATCCTGTCGTCGAAGGCTGTAATCGACCGCATCGGAGTAGGTGTCCCCGCAGAGTCATGGCGGCGGCAGGTCGCTGACCTGTCAACGCCCTTCACACTCGTAGCATCAAGCCAAACTCATCCAGGACGTAGGCTGCCCCCGCCGCTGCCGCCTGACAGAGACACCGGTGGCGATCGTATTCGCCCAGGATAGGTGCCGACAACCTGCGGGTCTGCGGACCGAGACGTCGACCACCCGCAGGCCGCCCGCGCCGTCCGCGACATACGCGTAGCTGCCGCCCAGCTCGACGTCGCGCGCAGAGGTGGTCGTGGGCCGTGGCGACGAGGAATGGCGCTCCAGGGTCGCGATATCGACAACGAGGAGCCCCGCCGGACTGCGCAGCAACGTAGGCGTAGGAGCCCGCCATCTTGACCCTTTGCGCAGGCCCCGACGTGAACATGCTGGCGATCCTGTCGGCCTGCGTGGGCGGTATCTGGACGGTCTGGGCCCCGTTGTAGGTGCTGAGGATCCCGTCGGCGACGGCAGGCTTCACCTTGTAGTAGTACCAGGTATTGTCGGCAACGCTGGTGTCCGTGAAGCTCGTCCCCGTCACCAGGCCACTGTAGTTGACGTATGGTCCTGCAGGGTCCGTGGCGCGATAGACGTCGAAGCTGGTCGACTGCCTCGATCGTGCTCCACTAGAGCAGTATCTCGCGGTAGCCGCCGGTCACCACGGGGGCCAGCGTGAAGGGCGAGAGGGGCACCTGTTCCCGTAACCCGACCAGTAACTTCGGTCGGCGGTCCGCGCCCGCAGCAGGAACACGTGCATCGCCCCGTTCTTCAGCCCGGACAGTGGAGGCGTGCAGCGGGGCGCAGGCCACGACGATCTGCGCGCCGTAGCTCTCCGTGGGCAGGGTTGACGTTTGTGGTGTAATAGACCGTGTAGTCGACGCGCCGGGTATTCCTTCCCAGCCCAGGTCGCACCGGCTTGTTGCCGGGTGTCGCCGTGAATGAGGAGATGGAGGTGCCCGGGGACGTGAGCATGAGCACCGCCGTTCCCACGTTGTCGTTCCAGTCCTGCGCGGCCACCGTGACGGCGACGGGGCCGTTGAAGTGTGATTGTGCCAAAAGTGAACGAGAACGAGCCATCCGCGCCGATGGAGGCGACGGCAACCTCGCCGGTGGCAAGCA
Source organism: uncultured Spirochaetota bacterium (assembly GCA_963733835.1). Taxonomy (GTDB): domain Bacteria; phylum Spirochaetota; class Spirochaetia; order SZUA-6; family Fen-1364; genus CAVTER01. The sequence goes on along the minus strand of CAVTER010000015.1, from coordinate 770,910 downwards.
CGCCGAGGGTCCCCGTGACCGCCCAGGTGAGCGACCGCAGCTGGCCGCTGTCCAGCGCCGTGCCCTGCACGGTCACGGTCTGGGTGTAGGCAGTGTTGTTCGTGGGTGCGAAGATGGTCACGGCCGGCAGCCTTGTCCTTCATCTGGTTCACCGTGGCCTGGGTGATGGGGTTCGGGCAGCCCGCAAGGAGGAGCGCCGCTGCAACGGCAGCAGCGCCGACGAAGGCCCTGATCGTTCTGTTTCGATTGTCCATTACTGCTGCTCCTCTTCGAGGAAGCTCACCCTGCCCGCTGCGGCTGCGTCGGCGGCCCGGCTCGTGCCGGGTCCAGGGGCGTGAGCGAGGCGAGGGACTGCGCCCTCTCGGGGTCGATCTGGCTCGCCTGGGCCAGCACGGTGCGGGCCTCGCCCGTGTTCCCGATCGAGGTGTAGGCGCGGGCCATGTTCACCAGGAGGACGATCGACACGTTGGCCGCAAAGGTGCCCTTGTCAGGCCGGCCCAGGAGCGGGATCACGCTCCTGTAGGTGTCGATCGCCTTGCGGTAGTCCTTCCGCAGGTAGTGCACGTTGCCGAGGTTCACGAGCGCACTCGTGTACTTCGCGTCGATCTTCAAAGCCCTGCCGAAGGCATCCTCGGCCTCCTTGAGCCTGCCGAACTGGGCCGACAGCATGCCCAGCCTGTTGTAGTCGGCCTTGGAGCGGGAGCGCTCGGCCTCCCCGGCGAGGGACTTCAGCACCACGTCGCCCAGCTTGTCGCGGTCCTGTTTGAACGCGGCGGCAATCCTCTCCTCGTTGCCATACTGCAGGCCGAGGTCGGTTTCCTCGAGCACGACCGGCCCGTAGACCTCCTGGGAGACCCTCGTCTTGTAGAACGCGCGTGTCGTCTCGTTGGCCTTCCAGAGCTCGATACCCCGCGTCCATGCATCGAGGAAGCTGCTGTTGCCGTCCAGCATGGTCACCTCCACGGGGATCCAGACGCTGTCGTCCTGGAGCAGGAGCATGCCCTTGTCCGGGCTGAAGCCGCGGGCCGCACTGGCGGGAGCCTTCGTGTTGAAGGCCGCGTAGATGTGGCCGGGCACCGTGATGATGGCCGACTCGATGTTGCGCGTCTCCAGCAGGCTGCAGAACAGGGCGGTCAGGTCATCGCAGTCGCCGTACTTCCTCTTCAGCGTGAGTCGGGGGAGCGTGACCGAGTCCACCGCTTCCGCTGCGCCCTGCACCCTGGTGAAGGGCGACGAGGGATCTTCCTGGTAGAAGATCCCCAGCACGCGAAGGGCGTCGTACAGCTGCATCGCCGTCTGCAGGGCTTCGTTGTAGTTCGGCAGGCCATAGTCCTTTGCGCGGATGGCCTCGCTCACCCACGCCGTGTAGTTCCTCAGGGCGCTGTCCTGGGGAGTGATGAATGCGCCGATCTTCCTGTCATCGGTCCAGGTGATCGCCGTCTTGTCCATGAGGTCGTAGGTGACGGGCTGTCTCTGCTCGGCCGCCCTGCCCGCCAGCTTGTACGTCGTGACGATCTGGCCCGAGAGCGGGATCTTCCCTTCTCTGCGGAAGACCTCGTTGTTGAAGACCGCGAGGAGGGACACCGTCGTGCTCTCACCGGGGGCGAGCCGCGGGATGGATGCCGATGCGGTGGGCGAGTCCATGTAGCCCGGCTGGAAGAAGGAGATCTCGAGGTCGGTGACGGGCTGGCGTTCCGTGTTGACGATCGTGACCGTCCCGATGCTGTTCTTCGCGTAGTAGCCCTGCATGGCGCTGAACACGGCGGGGATCCGCGCCCCCTCGAAGCGGAGGCTGCGGATGATTGCCCGCGCGGAGTCCGGGTCTTCGCCGAAGCGAAAACCTGCCGAGACCCCGAAGGAGAGAAGCAGCCCGTTGAAGGAGTCCAGGGGGCTCAGCGCGAGCTGGTAGCGCACGGAGGGGTCGAAGGTGATCGCGAAGCTGTACGAAGGGATGAGGCTGATCCTGCCCCCCGCGCCAAACAGCAGGTATGGGGAACTCACGGCGCCGGTGTCCACTGCCTTCGGGAAGATCGCATCGGAGATCCCCACACTGATCTCGGCGCCGCCTTCGAAGTTCTTCGCGAACCTGCTCACGTACGACAGGCCGAGGGAGCCGTAGATATGCAGGTGATCCCATTTCTCGGGGAAAGCGGCATCGATGCTGTCAAAACGGACGATCCCGAGGCGAAGGGAGGGCTGGAGCACCGGGAGGCTGGGGATGGGGATAGTCACGACGCCCGCGACGTCGAAGATGGTGTAGGGCGTGTTGAAGGCCGCCAGGGCGGTCAGGCTGTCGTAGCCGACCCCGACGGACACGGGGAACTTGTAGTATTGGTTCAAGTCGACCGTCTCCGCCCACGAGGGGAGGAACCGCGCTGCCAGGATCATGATGACCGCGGCGCGAAGAGCCGTTCTGCGCATGGTGGGAGCCTCCGCGTCAAATGTACCCCGGGACGGCAATCCATCCAATGCCTGGCGCCCGGTCCCCTCCAGGGCTGCCGGGTGGGGCCTTGCTCAACTGGCCCGGAAACATGTATATTCAATACAACTATGGTACTTCCACTGGATCTCCTGACCAGTTTCCAGGGCAACGTGTACGAGCTGACCTGCGCGGCCATGAAGCGCAGCATCCAGATCAACCTCGCCGGCGACGACGAGCTCGAAGCCAACCGGGGCAAGATCGTCTCCACGGCGCTGAAGCAGATCCTCACGCAGAAGGTCAGGTATCGCCACCCGGAAGCCTGACCCGCCCCGCCTCATCGTCGTTTTCGGCCCCACGGCCGTCGGCAAATCGGACCTGCTCTTCACTCTCCTCGACTCCCGCTTCGAGGTGATCAGCGCCGATTCCATGCAGGTCTACCGGCACATGGACATCGGCACGGCCAAGCCGACCCCCGCCGAGCGGGCGGCGCTCGTCCACCACCTCGTGGACATCGTCGAGCCGTCCTGCCAGTTCAACGCGGGACAGTTCGTCAAGCGGGCGGAGGCGCTGATCGCGGAGATCACGGGCGGGGCAGGGTCCCCGTGGTCGAGCGGTGGGACGGCCTTCTACATCCGCAGCCTCCTGTACGGCCTGCCCGAGTCGCCGCCCGGGAACGCCGACGCCCGCGAGCGCCTGCGCGAGAGGCAGAGGACCGAGGGGCAGCGCGCGTTGTACGAGGAGCTGTGCCGGCGCGATCCCCTCGCCGCGGGTCGCATCCAGCCCAACGACCGCTACAGGACTTCGCGCGCTCTGGAGATTCTCGAAAGCACGGGCCGCTCGGTCTTCTCCTTCGCGTGGCCCAGTGGACCCCGGGCCGATTTCGAGACGCTGGTGCTGGGCCTGGACCGTCCGCGGGAGGAGCTGTACGCGCGGATCGATTCCCGCGTGGACAGCATGTTCGCGCAGGGGCTGACCGACGAGGTGAAGAAGCTGCTCGCCATGGGGTACGGCCCGAACGATCCCGGCATGAGGGGGATCGGCTACCGGGAGTTCCTCGAGATGCGGCAGGGATGCATGACCATGGCCGACGTGCGGGAGGCCATCGCCCGGGATTCGCGCAGGTACGCCAAGCGTCAGCTCACCTTCTTCCGTGCCATCCGCGGGGTCCAGTGGATGCACCCCGACGACCGGGCGGGGATCGCGGCGCGCGTGGCTGCGTTCCTGTCCGCCACTTGACCTCGGGACCGAAAAGACTGCATAGTGATATCTCGCGGACATGAGACTGGAAAGGAGTAGGCACCGTGCCTTGCGGTAGGAAAAGAAAGCGACATAAGATTGCCACCCACAAGAGGAAGAAGAAGCTGCGCGCCAACCGGCATAAGAAGAAGCTGCGCTAGCTGACCTGGCACCGAGGAGGATCGTCCGGTGAAAACCGCACGGATCGCCATCGCTCTCCTTCTCCTGCGCGGCCTGCTGCCGGCGGGGGCGGAGAGCCTGTGGTCGCCCGATTTCAAGGGCTACCTGGGCGGGGGCCCGGGACTCGCGGCCGGTGACGTGCTGGTCGTCGAGATCGACGCCTCCTCCTCGCTGTCTTTTTCCGCGTCGAACACCGATTCCAAGAGCCTCACTCTCGAGTTCTCCGGCGGGGAGTCGGGGAATCTCTTTTCCTTTCTGCCCGCAGGTCCGCACGGGCGGGGCGCAGAGCACGAAGGGGAAGGAAGAGCTGCAGCCTGGCCACGCAGGTCCCGGTGGTCGTCGTGCAGGTCGGTGCCGACGGCAGGGCGCAGGTGCAGGGTTCCCGCTCCATCAGCGTCGAGGGCAAGGACGAGTCGATCACCGTCTCGGGCAGGGTCGACCCGACCATGGTCGACGCCCAGCCGGAGGATCCCCCTGTCCCTGCTCACCGACGCGCGCCTGGTGTATCGCACTTTCCTGCGCCCCTCGCGCGACATGCTCACGCAGAGGGACCTGCAGGAGATCTTTGCTGCGCAGCCCGGGGCCGCTGCCCCGCACCCGCGGCAGGGCAGCCGGCTGCCGGGGCGACAGGTGGAGCCCCCGCGGTCTCCGCCCACCGCGCCAGCCCGCGCAGCCCGCGCGGACGGTCGCGATTCCCGATGCCCGCAAGCGTGAGCTCCTGCTGCTGTACCTGAACAGCCTGATCGACATCCTGTTCTCCCGGTGAGCACTCCCTTGACGCTCGGGAAAAGCGGCTGGTAGGATCGCAGCCGTGGCATCGATCCTCCAGCGCGTCTCCGACACGAACGCGCACCCCATCGACATTTCGTCAGCCGTCGACCTGAAGCGCCACCTCGGCGAGATCGACATCGCCGACGCGGACGTCGAGAAGATCTCCGACCAGTTCCTGTACGTCACGATCAAGCTGGAAGGCGTGGACACGCGGGCGGCCAACCTGATGAAGAGCTGCATCGAGACCCTGGGCGGCGGGCTGGCAATGCAGAAGGAGGCGCACGAGTTCACCGTGCGCGAGACCGATCTCATCATCTCGGGAAGCCGGCGCACGCTGTCGCTGCTGGCCACGCGGCTTCGCGGCGAGCCCTTCGGTCTCGACGGCATCGCCGGCGAGATCACCGCCTGCCTTTCCTCGGGCGCGCGGGTGATGACGTGGGGGAGCCGAGTCCTCGACTTCACGCGCAAGACCTACGTCATGGGCATCCTCAACTGCACGCCCGATTCCTTCTACCCCGCGAGCAGGAACGAGACGCTGCGCGAGGCGATGAAGAGCACCCGCGAGATGATCGCCGCGGGGGTGGACATCATCGACGTGGGCGGCGAGTCCTCGCGCCCGGGCTCCGACCCCATCGAGCCTGAGGAGGAGATCCGCCGGGTCATCCCCGTGGTGCAGGCCATCCGGAAGGGAATCCGACATCATGATCTCGGTGGACACCCGGCGCAGGGAAATCGCCGAGAGGGCCCTGGACGCGGGGGCCGACATCATCAACGACATCTCGGGGCTGAAGCGCAACGACGAGCTGGCGCGCCTGGTGGCCCAGCGGAAGGTCCCCGTCGTGCTGATGCACATGCGGGGCACGCCCAAGACGATGCAGAAGCAGGTCTCGTACAAGAACACGATCAGCGAGATCCTGCGCGAGCTCCAGCCCTCGATCGCCGCCGCCCTGGGCGCCGGCATCGCCCCCGAGATGATCATCGTCGACCCGGGGATCGGCTTCGGCAAGCGCGCCCAGGACAACCTGCGCATCATCCGGGAGCTCGCCTCCCTGAAGTCGCTGAACTTTCCGCATCCTGATCGGGCTGTCGCGCAAGAGCTTCATCGGCGAGATCCTGGACAGGCCGGTCGAGAAGCGCCTCATCGGCACGGTGACGGCGAACACGCTCGCCGTCATCAACGGCGCGAACATCATCCGCGTGCACGACGTGGCCGACGCGGTCGAGATGGTGAAGATCATCGACTCCGTTCGGCGGTTCGGCGCCTGAGGGGCGCCCGTGGAGTGGCTGCTCAACACCTGGGTCGTGCGCGAGGTCATCCGGCCCATCCTGGACGTGCTCATGCTCGCCTACCTCCTGTACAAGAGCTGGCAGATCCTCGTGCAGACCCGGGCCGTGCAGCTGCTCAAGGGCACCGCGGTCATGGTGGCCATCTACGCCGTGTCGCTGTTCCTGCGCCTGGGCACCCTCACCTGGATCCTCAACCTGCTGGTGCCGGGCCTCGTCATCGCGATCGCGATCGTGTTCCAGCCCGAGCTGCGCAAGATCTTCACCCGCATCGGCAGCAGGGAGTGGTTCCGTCCCGCGGGCGCGCCCGCACCGCCACCACGCAGCTGGAGACGATCATGGGCTGCCCTGGAGCTGCTCTCCTCGCGGCGGCGCGGGGCGCTGCTCGTCTTTCCCCGCCGCGTCGGGGTGAAGAACATCGTCCAGACCGGCACCGTGCTCAACGCGGAGCTTTCCACGAACCTGATCACGACCGTGTTCTTCGACGGCACGCCCCTGCACGACGGCGCCATGGTGATCGAGGGCGACAGGGTGACGGCGGCGGGCTGCTTCCTGCCCCTCTCCGAGCGGGAGAACGTGAACAGCGAGTTCGGCGCGCGCCACCGGGCCGCCCTCGGCCTGGCCGAGGAGACCGACGCGGTCGTCGTCGTGGTGTCCGAGGAGAACGGCGCCGTGTCCCTCGCCCACGACGGGAACATCCGCTACGACCTGCCCCTGGCCGAGATCGGAAGGAGCTCCTGCGGCAGCCTGCTCGGACTCGGCCCGGCGGAGACCGCGGACATGAAGAGCCGGCGCTTCCGCCGCGCGCTTCTCTCCGACCTGCCCGTGAAGGTGATCTGCCTCACCGCGGCGGCGATCCTCTTCCTCTTCCACAGGGTGAACACGCTCACCGAGAGGTTCTTCAGCGTGCCCCTCGAGGTGAACGTGCCCGGCGGGCTTGGCGGTCGCCTCGGCGTACCCGAAGAGCGTGCGCATCACGCTGCGCGGGGCCGAGGAGCAGATCTACCCCGTCCTGGAGGAGGACATCGAGGCCGTGGTCGAGCCTGGAGGGCAGAAGAGCGCCGGGGTCTTCCGCGCGCCGGTGAAGGTGTCCCGCAAGGGCACGGCAGCCAGCGTCGAGCCGCTCGAGGTGAAGGTGGAGCCGCAGGAGATCACCTTCACCCTCGAGCCGCTGCTCGAGAAGAGGGTGCCCGTCGTGCCCGACCTCGCGGGTCGCCCGCCTACGGGTACGAGATGGTGCAGGCTGTCGTGATCCCGCCCACGGCCCTGGTGCGGGGAGCGAAGAGCCGGGTGCAGGGCATCAGGGCGCTCTCCACCGAGGAGATCGACCTGACGGGGCGCACGGCCAGCTTCGCCGCGAGCTGAAGCTGGGACTGCCCAGCCGCTCGTGCGCATCGCGGGGGATCCCTCCGTCGAGTTCCGCGCCACGATCCAGGAGGCGGTGACCACGAGGTCCTCGAGGCCGTGGCGGTCGCCGCTGTCGACCTCGCCGCGCGGTTCGTGCCGCGGTGCCCCTGCCGCGGGGCGCGTGCAGGTGCAGGGGCCGCAGCTCCTCGTGGACGGCGTCCGCGCGGACCAGGTGCGCCTGGTGATCGACTGCTCGATCGTGAAGCGCGCCGGGGTCTACGTCCTGCATCCCCGGCCCGAGGCGCCGTCGGGCGTCACCGTGCGGGACTGGTCGCCGAAGGAGCTCACCGTCGAGTTCGTCCGCGTCGGGGCGATAGGAGGAGAAGCAGTGGTCCTCGGCGTCGGCATCGACGTGGTGCACGTGGAGCGGATCCGCCGCTGGCGGAAGATCGAGGGCTGTACGACGGTTCTTCCACCCGAGGAGCTCGCCTCGGCGCTGCCCCGCGGGAGAGGTGGGCATCCTCTCGCTCGCCGCGCGCTTCGCCGCCAAGGAGGCCTTCGGCAAGGCCATCGGGTCGGGGCTGCGCCACTTCGCGCTGCGCGACATCGCCGTGCTCAACGACTCGCACGGCAAGCCCGTGATGATGCTCACGGGCAGCGCCGAGGCGGCATTCAAGGATTTCGGCGGCAACCGGATCGTGGTCTCGCTGTCGCACGAGCGGGACAACGCCCTCGCCGTCGTGCTCATCGAGGGGGAGTGACCGTGGATGCACAGAAGCTCACCTTCTTCGAGAAGAAGCAGACCGAGTCTGCCCCGTCTGCGGGGCCAAGTTCTACCGGGAGGAGCTGCTGTCGGGCGGCGGCCGGCTCATCGCCGGGCGAGCTCACCGACGAGCTGCGCCGCAGGTACGAGCCGTCGAAGAAGTTCGGCGAGGTGCACCCGCTGATCTACCCCGTGACGGTGTGCCCGACCTGCTTCTTCGCGGCCTACCCGCAGGACTTCGCCAGCGCTGCCCGAGCGACCGGCGTGAAGCAGGCCGAGGTGAACGCCGACGAGAGGCGCGAGGCGATCGGGCTGATCTTCCCCGAGCTCGACTTCACCTCGCCGCGCACCCTGAAGGAGGGCGCGGCGAGCTACTTCTTCGCCATCATGTGCTACGACTTCTTCGACACGCAGGGCCAACCCCACCTTCAAGGCGGGCTCGTCGTCCCTGCGCGCCGCCTGGCTGTTCTCGGACCTGCACGCGCGCTTTCCCGCGGACAACTACGACTACCTCTCCCGCCTGTTCTACCGCAAGGCGCGGTTCTACTACATGCTCGCCCTCGAGCGGGAGCAGAAGGGGCAGGAGCCCTTCGACGCGGCCCTGAACTTCGGCCCGGACCTGGACAAGAACTACGGCTACGACGGGGCCATCTACATCGCGGCCTACCTCGACTACCGCTACGGCTCCGACGCGCAGCCCGAGAAGCGGGTGGAGAACCTCGAGTTCGCGAAGCGGATGATCGCGAAGGTCTTCGGCGTGGGCAAGGCCTCCAAGGCCAAGCCGTCGGTCGTCCTGGACAAGGCCAAGGAGATCTACGAGCGGATCGGCGAGGAGGTCAGAAGCTGAAGGCGCCGGGACCGACGGCGCGCCCGTCGACGAGGCGGCGAGGCGCCCGCGAGCGACCGGGGCGGGCATGGGCATGCGCAACATCCGGCTGACGCTCGCCTACGACGGCACCGATTTCTACGGCTGGCAGGTGCAGCAGAACGGGCAGGACCGTGCAGGGGGTGCTGCAGGCGGCGCTCGAGCGCATGCACGGGCACCCCGTGCGCGTCGTCGGCGCGGGGCGGACGGACTCGGGCGTGCACGCCGACGGGCCAGGTGGCGAACTTCTCTCAGCGACCTCGACTCGTCCCGGCCGAGCGTTTCCGCGACGCGGTGAACTCCTACCTCCCGCGCGACGTGCGGGTGCTCGAGAGCGCCGAGGCGGCGCCGGGTTCCACGCGCGCCGGTCGGCGCGGCAGCGGCTCTACCGGTACTACATCGCCTGTCCGCGGGTCCTCCTGCCGCACCTGCGCAACTACTGCCACTGGGTGCGGCGGGCGCCCGGACATCCGCGCGCTGAACGCGATGGCCTCGCTCCTGGTGGGCGAGCACGACTTCACGACCTTCACCGCCGAGGGGGACGCCAACGTCTCCAAGGTGCGCATCGTGACGGTCTCCTCGTTTCACGCGGAAAGCGATATGCTCGTGTACACGATCGCGGCGAACTCCTTCCTCTGGAAGATGGTGCGCACGATCGTGGGCACGTTCCTCGACGTCGAGGAGCGGGGCGGCGGGGCCGCGGAGCTCGCCGCGTGCTGCAGTCGCGCGACCACGGGCGGGCGGGTGGACGGCGCCCGCCCACGGGCTGTTTCTCGAAAGGGTGATGTATGACGAGGAAACTCGGAAGGCCCTGGACCTGCTCGACGACTGGCTGGCGACGGGGTTTTCCCGGGACATCCTGACGCGGGAGACGACGGCGAGGAAGACGTCGGCCCCAGGCCGCGGGGGCGGCTCCCTCCGTGCAGGCGGCCGAGGCGCAGCCGGATGCCGTGGGCGCCCTGTCAGGGATCGCTGCCGAGGTGGCGGTGTGCGCCCGCTGCCCGCTCTCCATGGGCAGGAAGACCCCCGTGCCCGGCGAAGGCGCTGCCCGCCCGCCGGTGCTGTTCGTGGGCGAAGGCCCGGGCGAGGAGGAGGACAGGACGGGCGGCCCGTTCGTGGGCGCCGCGGGGAAGTACCTGGACAAGTGGATCGCCGCGGCGGGGCTCGAGCGCGGCGCCTGCTTCATCGCCAACTGCGTCAAGTGCCGGCCGCCCGCAGAACAGGGAGCCGCACCCCGACGAGCTCGCCGCCTGCCTGCCGTACCTCGAGCGCCAGATCGCCGCGCTGCAGCCCCGTGCTCATCTGCTGCCTCGGGCGGATCGCCTCGCAGACGCTGCTGTCCACCGCGGCGAGCCTGGGCGAGCTGCGGGGGAGGGTGCACGCAGAGGAAGGGCATCCCCGTCGTCGTGACCTACCACCCCAGCGCCGTGCTGCGCGACCAGTCGCTGCGCGGCCCGGTGTGGGAGGACCTGAAGCTGCTCATGACGCTGCTGAGCACGAGCATGCCGCGCTACGTCGAGCTCGCCTTCAACCTGCCGCTGCGCACGAGCTTCACCTACCTCCTGCCCGGAGGGGGTCGATGCCGCCGTGGGCTGCCGGGCAGCCGCGCCGTTCGGCGCGCGCGCCCTCACGGGCGTCGTCGTCCGGCCTGCGCGACGCCCGCCCGAGGGTGTGGGCGAGATCCGCGAGGTGCGCCGGGTGGTCGACGCGCGGCCGCTCTTCGGCGAGCCCACCCTCGAGCTCGCGCGGTGGATGGCGCGCATGTACCTGTGCTCGCTCGGCGAGGCGCTCTCCACGATGCTCCCGGGCGGGCGGCGGGAGGGCGAGACCGACGAGCTCCCCCTCGACGAGGAGCCGCGCGAGTATCCCCTGGCCGACCAGCAGCTCGTCGGCGATCCAGGCGATCACCGCGCGAGGGGAGGGGTCCTTCTACCTGTTCGGCGTCACGGGCTCGGGCAAGACCGACGTGTACCTCTCGGTGGCCCGCACGTGACGGCGACGGGGCGGGGGGTCATCTACCTCGTGCCCGAGATCTCGCTGACCCACCAGGTCGTGCGCGTGTTCCACTCCCTCTACAGGGAGCGGCTCGCCGTCCTGCACTCGGCCCTGACCCCGTCGCAGAGGCTGAAGGAGTGGCTGCGCGTCCTGGACGGCGAGGTCGACGTGGTGATCGGCGCCCGCAGCGCGGTCTTCGCCCCGTTCGCCCGGCTCGGCCTGGTGGTGATCGACGAGGAGCAGGAGGGCGCCTACAAGTCCGGCTCGGCCCCGCGCTACCACGCCCGGCAGGTGGCGATGTGCAGGGCCGCCCAGGAGAAGGCGATGCTGCTCATGGGCAGCGCCACGCCGTCGCTCGAGGCCTAGCACCACATGCGCGAGGGCGGGCTCACGAGCCTTCGCCTGCCCGACAGGCTGAGCGGCGGGCGCTGCCGTCGATCGAGGTGGTCGACATGCGCCGCCAGCAGGGGCCGCTCTCCGCGCCGCCTGCTCGAGGAGATCGAGAAGACCTTCGCCGCGGGGCGGCAGACGATCCTCTTCCTCAACCGGCGCGGGTTCTCCTACTTCTTCCACTGCCGCTCCTGCGGGTACGAGATGCTCTGCAGGCACTGCTCGGTGGCGCTCACCTACCACCGGGATCGCGGCAGGATGGTCTGCCACTACTGCGGGTTCTCCGCCGAGCCCATCCACGTGTGCCCGCAGTGCGGGTCGCTCGACGTGGGCTACTCGGGCTACGGCACCGAGGGCATCGAGGAGGAGATCCAGCGCACCTTCCCCCGCATGACGGTGCGGAGGATCGACACCGACGCCGTGCGGAAGCGCAGGGTCCTCCGGCAGGCGCTCGCCGATTTCCGCGACGGGCAAGATCCACCTGCTGCTCGGCACGCAGATGGTGGCCAAGGGCCTGGACTTCCCGGGCGTGAAGCTGGTGGGCATCGTGAACGCGGACACCGGATTCCAGATGCCCGACTTCCGGGCGGCCGAGCGGACCTTCGACCTGCTCGTGCAGGTGTCGGGCCGGGCGGGGCGGACGCTCCCCGACGGCACCGTGCTCATCCAGACCTTTCGGCCCGAGAACCCCGCCATCCGCCTGGCGCGGGAGGGAAAGCTCGAGGAGTTCTACCCGGTGGAGCTGGACACGCGCAGCGCGCTCGATTTCCCGCCGTTCAGCAGGCTGATCAGGATCGTGGTGCGGAGCAGCAGCGAGAAGAAGAGCGCGGCGGCCGCGGCGGACCTCGGCGGGCCGCTCGCGGCCCGGCTGGCCGGGCGCGGCCGAAGTGCTCGGGCCTGCCGAGTGCCCCATCGCGCGGATCTCGGGCAACTACCGCGACCACCTCATCGTCCGCACGCCGCAGGTTCGGCGAGGCGCACGAACGCGTGGGCGCGCTCCTCGAGGAGCTCAGGCCGGCGAGCGGCGTGCACGTCGAGGTCGACGTCGACCCGCTTGCGCTGCTGTGAGCCGGCCTGGCCGGCCTCGCTATTGGCGGCCCCGCGGATTTTTACTACTATTGAATTGCAGGCACACGGAGCGAACGCACAATGCTGAACATACTCACCATCGGAGATCCGATTCTCAAGAAGACCTCGCGCCGTGATCCCCGACATCAACGGCGATCATCGCCGAGCTGGCAGCCGGGATGTTCGAGGCCATGGAGCGGGCGCGCGGCCTCGGCCTGGCTGCCGTGCAGGTCGGTGAGCTCATCCGCCTGTTCATCACCCTGGTCCCCCGCGACAAGCCGCGGGTGTTCATCAACCCCGACATCCTCGAGACCTCGATCGAGGAGGTGCCCTACGAGGAGGGATGCCTGAGCATCCCCGGGCGTCAACGCCGACGTCGAGCGGCCTGCCGCGGTGCGCGTGCAGGCGTGGAACGAGAAGGGCCGGCCCTTCACCCTGGACGGTCGACGGGCTGCTCGCGCGTGTGATCCAGCACGAGTTCGACCACCTGAACGGGATCCTCTTCGTCGACAGGCTCGAGGCGAAGAAGAGGGGAAGGCTGCTCGCCGAGTACGAGGACAAGCTCAGGCTCTGATGCGCATCCTCTTCGCCGGATCACCCGCCCTCGCGCTTCCCGCCCTCGAGCGCAGCGCGGGCCTCACGAGGTGGCGCCGTCCTCACCTGCTGCGACCAGCCCGTGGGCCGCGGCGGGTGCGTGGAGGCCTCTCCCGTCAAGAAGAAGGCCCTCGAGCTGGGTCTCACCGTGCTGCAGCCCGACCGCCTCGACGCGGCCGCGATCGAGGAGGTGCGTGCCCTCCGACCCGAGCTTCTGGTCGTTGCCGCCTTCGGGAGGATTTTCCGGCCGGAGTTCCTCGCCATCTTCCCGCTGGGCGGGATCAACGTGCACCCGTCGCTCCTTCCCCGCTTCCGCGGGCCTTCCCCCGTCCCGGCGGCCATCCTGGCGGGCGACGCGCAAACCGGCGTCACCATCCAGAGGATCGCCCAGCGCTTCGACACCGGCGACATCCTCGCACAGCGTGCTGTGGCCCTGGGAGGCGACGAGACCACCGGGTCACTCACGCAGACGCCTGGCCGAGCTGGGCGCCGAGCTGCTGGCGGGGGTGCTCAGTTCGGTCGGCGAGGGGGCGCCGCCCCCGGCACGCCCCAGGACGAGTCGCAGGGCCACCTACTGCCGCATGGTGCGCAAGGAAGACGGGGCCGTGGACTGGTCGGAGCCCGCCGTCGTGATCGAGCGGAAGGTCCGTGCCTACGACCCGTGGCCCCGTGCGGGCACGACCTGGAAGGGAGCATCCCTCCTGCTCTTGAAAACCGCCGTGTATACGGGTACCTTCACGGGGGCCGCGGATGCCCCGGCCGACCTGCCGGGGACCGTCGTCGCCGCCGACAGGCAGCGCGGGATTCTCGTGCGCACGGGCGACGGGCATCCTGTCCGTCGAACGCCTCCAGCTGCAGTTCAAGAAGCCGCTGGACTGGCGCTCGTTCCTGAACGGTCACCCGGATTTCGTCGGCGCCCGGCTCGGAGGATGAGATGAGGGATTTCTTCTGGACAGTGCGGAACTGGATCATCAAGGCCGGGGAGTGGATCCGGGAGGCGGCCCGCAAGGTGCTGCCCCACGAGGGCGACGCCCCTGAGATGCGCAACCTCAAGCTGACCGTGTTCCTGTTCGTGGGCATCATCGGGCTCATGATCCTCGTCGGCGCCGTCACGTTCTCCATCGCCGTGCGGGGCCAGGAGGAGACGCTCGTGCCCAACGTGCAGGGCAAGGAGCTGGTCGCCGCCCTCATCGACCTGCAGAGCAAGGAGCTGTACCCCGACATCCAGGTGCAGTTCTCGACCAGGGTGGACAGGAACCTCATCATCGACCAGAAGCCCGCCCCGGGCACCCTTGTGAAGGCGGGCAAGCGGATCACCCTGCGCGTCAGCAAGGGCCCCGTCCTGGACAAGGTCGAGGACTACGTGGGGAAGGGCCTGGACGAGGTGCGCAGCCACCTGCAGACCATGTTCGCCACGCAGATACCGAACCTCGTGATCAAGGAGCCGGTGATCTACCGTTTCGAGGAGGGCGCTGCCCCCGGTGTCATCCTGGCGCAGACCCCGAAGCCCGGGCACAGCCATCTCGGGACTGACAACGCTCGAGTTCGTCGTGAGCAAGGGGCAGGGCGGGAACGTGATCGAGGTGGGGAGCTACAAGGGCAAGAGCTTCCAGGAAGCGATCGGCGAGCTGATGAAGGCGGGCATCCCGTTCATCTTCTCGGTTCGCAAGGCGGCCAAGCCGGCACAGGCCGGCACTGTCACCGACCAGAACCCCGAGGCGGAGCAGACTCTCGCCTACGGCCAGACGGTGCAGCTCACGATCGCGGCCCCCGCCAGCGTGGGAAAGGACAACGTGTTCGGCCTCTTCAGGTACACGCTGCCCGACTACCCCATCGCTGTCGACATCCGCATCGAGGTGGTCTCCGAGACGGGGACGGTGACCCTGCTGTCCATGAAGCACCCGGGCGGGCCGATCGCCGTGCCGTACATCGTTCCCGAGGGGAGCGAGATCGTGCTGTCCGTGCTGGACCAGGAGCTGGCGAGGGAGAAGGCCGCCGACGTGGTGTTCTAGGACGGGGCAGCTTCTGCCGAGGTTCGGCCGGGCTCCAAAACTTGACAGAACAGCCCGCTGCTGATACATTCATGCTCGTGCCGCAAGGCACGCGTACGCGAGCGTCGTAAAATGGCATTACCCCAGCTTCCCAAGCTGGAGTCGAGGGTTCGATTCCCTTCGCTCGCTCTCCTTGGAGCCCGCCTGCCGCGGGCTCTTTTGTTTCACGGCCTCCCCCAGGCGCCAGGTGACCATCCTGGGCAGGTGAAAGGGCTCCCGAGGTGTGCTACTGTTGACTCAAGAGTCCTGGAAACGGAGAAACGAAGCATGGAAAACCGTCGTGGCGCCTGGAAGACGATCGCCCTCGCAGCCGTCGTGGCAGCAGCCCTCCTCGGGTGCAAGGACACGCTCCTGGAAAAGATCACCCGCGATGTCCAGAACCTGGGAAAGCTCGAGCTGACCGTCCTCGCCGGCTCGAACGGGAGCACGGATCCATCCGGCGTGAGCTACGTGCTACCGAACGCGGCGACGGCGATCTCGGCAATGGCCGACTCCGGATACCGCTTCGACAGTTGGGGGGTGCTGGGCGGCGACGGGGTATCCATCGCCAACGCAGCGGTGGCGTCGACCACCGTCACGTTGACAACGGAGTCCGCCTCGGTGCAGGCGAACTTCGTTGTCTACCAGCCAGGGGACGTGGACTTCAGCCACACGAGCGGCGTCTACACGGCCGCGCAGACCATCTACCTCTCCACGACGACCGCTGGCGCCACGATCCGCTTTACCACCGATGGCGTCACAGTCCCCACCGAAACGACCGGCTCCGTCTACGACCCGGCGGGCATCCTTCTTTCGACGCCGGATGTGACGACCACGATCATCGCCGTGGCCTTCAAGGACGGCATGACGCCGAGCAATCCCCAGACGCACTGGTTCAAGATCACGGGCACCGTGGCGACGCCTGTCATATCTCCCGCTGCTGCCAATCCGTCGAACACCTTCACCGTGAGCATTTCCACGGCCACCACCGGGGCCACGATCCGCTACACGACGGACGGTTCTGCTCCCACCTCGACGACGGGCACCGTGTACGGGGGCTCGTTCACGGTCTCGCGGACACTCACGGTCAGGGCCATCGCGTACAAGACCGACTGGGCGAACTCGACGCTCGCCAGCCAGGGCTACATCATCGCGTGGGCGAGGGCCTACGGGTCGACCAGCTACAACGAGGCTGCCCACGGGGCAGTGCAGGCCTCCGACGGGTCCTACTTCATGGTCTCGAAGAGCTCATCGGCAACGACCCGCCGCCTCAGCAAGATCTCCCTGGACGGCACGCTGCAGTGGACACGGTACTACACCCAGGCTGCAATGGATTTCGGCACCCCGATTGCCACGACAGTCGACGGGGGCGTCATCACGACTGGCGGCCATTACCTGAGCGGTTCGAAGAACTGGACGCAGATTGTGAAGATCAACAGCGACGGCACCCACGCCTGGACACAGCGCCTCACGCCGAACAAGGTCATGGAAGCGCAGGACGACATGGACCTGTCGGCTGCCATGAGGCTCACCGATGGAAGCTTCGCGTTCTCGGGCGACTGGTACGGCGAAATGGCTGCTTTCGCGAGCCCCGTTCTCGTCAGGACCTACAGCAACGGTGCATCGTTGGCTGCCTATCGGTACGGCATGCCGGGGTCCGCTCTGACGCCAGGCCTCGACACGATCCCTGCAAGCGGCACCGAGACCGGCTTCGTGATTGCCGGGTATCTCAACGACTCCGGCACGAACGATGGCTTCGTGATCGCTACAGATCTCGCGGGGAATGCCTCGGGGTCCTGGAGGTTCGTCGGCTCGTCCGCGAACAACGACGACAGGTTCTATGCGGTGAAGTCTGTGTCGGCCGGCGGCTTCGTGGTGGCCGGGACCTCCAAGAGCATCTCGACCCTGCAGACCAGCTTCGACGCCGTGCTGCTGCGGCTCACCTCCGCGGGCGCGATCACCTGGGCAAAATACCTTGGCACGCAGGCATCCGACGATGCCTTCTATGCGGTCGAGCCGACTGCCGACGGGGGCTTCATCGTCGCCGGCAATACTGCCTCGTACGGGGCGGGCGGCAAGGACGCGTGGGTGCTGAAGCTGGACTTCGGCGGGAGCGATCACGTGGCAGAAGACCTATGGCGGCGCGTCCGACGATTCGGCCTACGGTGTCACGCTCACGGAGGACGGCGGGTACCTTGTCACGGGGACGACAGTGTCTTTCGGAACCACCACGAACACATGGGTTCTGAAGCTGGATGCCTCGGGGCGTCCCGTATCCTCCTCGGGTGTGCCGAAGCTGGGACAGGATACGACCGCCGCGAGCTCGATCGGGACCCTGGCGGTCTCTTCACTGGGCTACGTGATGGGCAATATCTCGGATTTCGGTTCGGAGGCCGACACGAATGCCGCGTCGGCGGAGACCTGGTCCACGTGGATCCAGTATCCGTGACGCCGCAGACTCTGATGCAGCGAGGCAGGACCGTGGGGAAAAGCTGGATACTCGCATTTGTGCTGACCGCGGCGGTTGCGGCCGCCGGCCTGCACGCGCAGGACATCGACCTGCATGTCACCCCGTCGCTGGCGCTGCCCATCGGCGGCAGCGGCGTGCTCTACGGCGTCGGAGGCGGAGCAGAACTTTCCGGAACGTGGGCGCTGCCGCCCCTGCCGCTGCTGCACGTGGGCGGGGCAGTCGGCTACTACGCACTCCCCACAAAGGCCGGCACCCTCCTGTCCGCCGTGGCGGTCTCCGCGGCCGCGGGAGTGCGCTGGGAGCCGGTTCAAAGAGTCGGCCTGCTCCTCGATGCACGGGCAGGGACCTACGTGGGGGTCTACGGAGGCGAGGCGCGGATGAACTTCTTTGCCTCCGCCGCGCCGGGAGTCGAGTTCCAGCTGGTGCCTGCCTTCCGCCTCGGGGCGGGCGCCGAGTTCATTGGCCTTCTGACAAACGGCACGCCGCTGTATACGGGAGTCGGTGTGCGCTTGTCGGGCGTGTGGGTGCCCACGGCCCAGAAACCGAAGGGCTTCCTGTTCATCGAGCAGCCGGAGCTTGTCCCGGTGTTCCCGATCCTCTTCAAGTACTACGACACGAGCCGGATCGGGACCGTCCGCATCGAGAACCGGGGAAAACAGACCGCGACGAACCTCACGGTTTCCCTGTTGCTGCCCGAGTTCATGGATACCGCCAAGGAGAGCCCACCGGTCGCCGAGCTGCGCCGCGGCGAATCGACGGACGTTCCCCTGTTCGCCCTGTTCAGCGACAGGATCCTCACCGTCACCGAGGGGACCAAGGTCCCCGGCATCCTCACCGTCACCTACTCCGTACGCGACAATGTCCTGAGCCAGGAACGGACGGAGTCGATCCGGATCTACGACAGGAACGCGATGACCTGGGACGATGACCGCAAGGTTGCGGCTTTCGTGACGGCGAAGGACCCGGCGGTGCTTCGCTTCGCGAAGGAGATTGCCGGCGGGGTCCGCGAGGACGACCGCCAGGGCGGGAGCCTCGAGTTCCGCGTGGCCATGGCGCTCTTCCAGGGCCTGGCAGCGTACGGGGTGAACTACGTTGTCGACCCGGGCTCGTCCTACGCGAGCAAGTCGGCCAGCGACACCGAGGTGGACTTCATCCAGTTCCCGCGCCAGACCCTGCAGTACCGCTCGGGCGACTGCGACGACCTCACGATACTGTACTGCGCGCTCATGGAGGCCGTGGGAATCGAGACGGCATTCATCACCGTTCCCGGCCACATCTACTCCGCGCTGCAGCTCCCCATGCCGCCGCAGGAAGTCGCGAAATCCTTCCAGGATTCCTCAAAGAAGTTCATCGTGAAGGATGGAAAGGCGTACCTCCCCGTCGAGACGACGATGATTTCGAAGGGGTTCGTGGCCGCGTGGGAGCGCGGCATCGGCCAGTGGGCAGAGGCCGGATCGAAGGCGGCGCTGTACCCGGTGCGGGAGGCCTGGAAGACATTCGAGAGCGTCGGCATCCGCGAGGCTGACCCCAGCCTGATCTATCCTGACTGGAATGCCACGCTGACCACCTACGGCCCCGAGTACCAGAAGTTCGTGCTCGCTGACCTGAATCCGCAGGTAGAGCAGCTCCGGCAGCAGATGAAGAGCACGGGCAGGACGCCGAGACTTCAGAACCGGCTGGGTGTGCTGTACGCGCGCTACGGGATGTACAACGAGGCCGAGAAGGAGTTCAAGGGCATCATCGCGGCATCGGAATACGCCCCGGCCCTCATGAACCTCGGGAACATCGCCCTGCTGCGCCGCAGCCCGGACACGGCGCTGGGATTCTTCAACCGCGCCAGGAAGTCGGATGCCCGCAATCCGGCCGTCCTTGCCGGAATTGCACGCGCGCTGTACGACCAGAAGAAGGGGGCGGACGCCATGCGGACGCTCGACCAGCTTGCGCAGATCGATGCCCAGGCCGCCGCAAGTCTCTCCTACATCAGGGGGGAGGCCGCGGACAGCTCCCGCGCCGCTGCCAGCGGAGAGAATCGGCCGTGGTCGAACTGGGTGGAATGAGCGACAGCTGACCGCCCTCCCTTCCCCTGTTCCCGGGGCAGGATCTATCGTGCGGCGGAAAGGCGCTGTCGAAAGGCCTTCGTCCTGCTCTGCGCGAGGAGCATGACCAGCCCGGCTCCCGTGATCGCGAGTCCCACGATATACGAGGCGCGGTAGGCGACGAGCTCGGGGCGCCCCGCGCGGACCAGAGAGTCGACAAGCGGCCCTGCGATGAGGGTCGACGAGGCGCCCCAGCTCAGGAACAGCGTGGCGTTGAACAGGCCGAAGAGGGTGGCCCGCTTCTCCGCTGGGATCAGCGAGGATGCGATGGAGTAGGAGGCGGCGGCGATGAGCACCTCGCTCACCCCGCCGAACACACCGGCGATGTAGATCCAGCCCAGCTGGCGCGCTGCCTCGAAGAGGAGCAGCATGACCATCGCGGCCAGGGTGCCGCCGATGAGAAGCATGTCGCTTCGAGCATTCTTTCCCCACCTGCCCACCGCAAAACCTGCGACCACCATCGAGAGGGAGAGCATGTTGATGATGGTCGAGAGGGTGGCGCTGGACACGCCGAAGCCGGTGTCCAGCACGAGGTACTGGGAGTTGATGACCGATGTCACATTCCTGCCGAAGTTGACAAGCGTCATTGCCACGAGGAACAGTGCGAACGGCCCTGCCCATCCCCTGTCGCGGGGAGGCTGCGCGGGCAGCGGCGTGCTCACCGCCGCCGCGGCCTGCGCCCTCTGGCGGATGCCGCCTTCCGGGACGAAGAACATGGGAATGACCGAGATCACCATGACAGCCGAGGAGACGAAGAACAGACTGCCCTCGGCGAATCCCCAGCCCTCGTAGCCCCCCCCAAACCTGTCGTAGAACGCACCGCCCGCCCAGACGCCGAGGATGCGCCCCAGGCCTCCCAGCGACTGGAGATTTCCCTGGACCGATGCGCGCCGCTCGGGCGGGTAGGCGTCGGAAATGTACGCGCTCCACCCGATGTTCGACATGGACCAGAAGACCTCGATGACCGTGAGCCCCCAGATGATCACGAAGCCTGCCGCGTGCCTGTCCGGCGCACGGTGATGGAGGAAGTAGAGCAGGACCGTTCCAACGGCCGCGACCAGCTCTCCCGCGATGACCAGGGTGCGCCTTTTCTGGAACCTGTCTGACAGCCGCCCCCAGACGAAGGTCTGGAACAGGACGTTGAGAAGCATCGGCACCGTGGCGAACAGGCTTGTCTGCGTGACGCTCAGCCCCAGGTAGTAGTGCAGGTAGATGGAGAGGTAGCTGTAGAACAAGCCGCGCCGGAACATGGCGAAGACCTGGAAGGTCGACAGGCCGATGAACAGGCGTGCCGGAGATGTCACGCGAGGGGCGGCGGGCGGGGAATCGGGCATCGCGGCGGCCACTGTAGCCGAAACAGACACCCGGAGGGAATACCCGAGCTCCCAGGGGCCGGCCGTGGATCCACACTTGCCATGCGCTGCGCTCACGGTGCAGGATCGATGGCCGGGCGAGCTGGTCCGGGAAGAGAGGGGATGAACAATGTGGGGGGTGCCTGCACGTCTTCCGATCGATCCGGCCGAGGCGCTGGCCGCCTTTCAGATGCTCACCCAGTTGCGGGGGTGGTTCCCCGAGACAGATTTTCGACTCTACCCCACGCTCATTCCCCAGGCGGCCTTTGCGGAGGCGAGCGTTGATGGCACGATTGCCGGATGCACGCGGCTGGCCGAGCGCGTGCAGGACCTGATGGACCTCCCCGTCCGGCTGGAGACGCTCTTCGTGAACGAGGAGTCAGCCGAGGAGGCGGACCGCCTGATGTCTTCTCGGGCGGAGGGGAGCTGGACCCGCCGCGGTGCCGCGGGAGTCTACTATTCCCCGGGAGCGGCGTCGGACCAGCCGGACGGCGGGCGGTCGGCGCCTGTCGTCCTCGTTGACCTCGCCTCCTTCGTTGGGGCGAGCCCCGAGGCGCTCGTGGCCGTGCTGGCACACGAGTACTCGCACCACCTGCTGCGCGCGACTGCACGGGAGGACGAGCACGCGGAGGAGCTTGCAGACCTGCTGCCGGTGTTGTTCGGGTTCGGCATCATGTCGGCGAACAGCGCATTCACCTACAGGACTGGCGGGGAGCAGGTCGGCTTCCTGGCCTACCACTCCTGGCAGGCTGGGAGGCTGGGCTACCTGCGGGAGGACACCCTCGCTTTCGCCCTTGCCGTGACTGCGGCGTGGAAAGGGGAGGAGCCGGCCGCGATCAGCGCCTGCCTGGGGCCCGCGGTGCACGACTGCTTCAGGAAGACCATGCGCTTCCTGACGTCCCGCCGGTTCACCTGGTGGCAGCCCGCGGCGGAAGGCGCCGAGGACCTCGGTGCCTGGCTCGAGCGCAGGGCCGCGGCAGCTCCCGAGAAGCGGGCACCGCCGCTTCCCGCGGTGCTCCGCGTCGACGTGAAGTGGATCGGCACCTTCGTCGGCGAGGTCGAGACCCTGCAGGGCGAGGACGGTTCTGAGTGGCATGCCGCGCAGGCCGTGGACTACGGGACAGAAACCCGCACGATCATGCCGCAGGACGGGGTGTTCGTCGGCATCGCCTACCGGCTCATCTCGAACTACCCCGGCCACCTGTTCGAAGTGGTCGAAGTTGTTGGTGCCTCCGACGGCCAGGCGAGGGCGGGCGGCGGGCCGTCCGACGACCCTCCCCACAGTGCGCGGGCTGCCTTCGTCCCTGCTGGCGAGATACAGTTCGTCCTTTGGCCGTCAGACGATCCGCGACTTCCGCGGCCGGCCCAGCTGGAGATCGGCGTGTTCCACGACGAGAAGCCGCTCGTGCGCGCATGCTTCACCATCGAGGCTGCCAGCGGGCCCTGACGCGCACCCCTGCCGGCCCGCGGTGCAGCCCATGGGGCCGTGTACCCGCCCGTGCGGGTCGGCTCGTCCACATGCCTCGGGAGGAAGATCTCTCATGTCGGGCGACACTGCCACCCAACTGGGTTGCACAAGTCAGCATGGCGAGGCACTCTCATGGCGGAAGGTGGAGAACAGTCATGGGATACATGCCTCTGAAGGAAAGCACGCTTCCCGGGTACCTTCGCGCACGGCCCGCCATCACGGAAAGGCTGGGGTTCGATGCGGGGCTCGCTGTCACCGAGGTCGGGGACGGCAACCTCAACCAGGTGTTCATCGTGAAAGACCGGGGCACGCCCGTCAGGGCCGTGGTGGTCAAGCAGGCCCTTCCGTACCTGCGCGTCGCGGGGGAATCGTGGCCCTTGACCCGCGAAAGGATGCGCTTCGAGACACAGGCGCTGAGGCTGTACAACGCCCTGTGCCCCGGCCTGTCGCCCGAGGTCTACGACGACGACCAGGAGATGTCGCTCGTGGTCATGGAGTACCTCGGCAGGCACGAGGTGATGAGGAAGCCTCTCGTTGCCCGCCAGAGGTTTCCCCGGTTTGTCGAGCACATCACGACCTTCCTGGCCACCGTCCTTTTCCGCACGTCGGACTTCAGCCTGGCCGGCCCCGCCAGGAAGGACATGCAGGCGCGGTTCATCAACCCGCACCTGAACAAGCTCCAGGAAGACTTCGTCTACACGCACCCGTACATGGCCTCCCCCGAGAACAAGTGCAACCCCCTCATCGAGGAGGAGGTCCGTGCCGTTCGCGCCGATTCCGCGCTCAAAATCGAGATCGCGGAGATGAAAGAGGCGTACATGACGCACGCGGAGGCCCTCATCCATGCCGACCTGCACACGGGCAGCATCATGCTGAATGCTGACGACACCCGCGTGATCGATCCCGAGTTCTGTTACTTCGGACCCATCGCCTACGACGTCGGGGCGCTGCTGCAGAACCTCGTGCTGAACGCCCTCTCCCATTTCGGGCACACGCGCGACCGGGAGGAGAGAGAGCAGTACCAGGGGTACCTGTCTGGGCATGGTCCGCGACGTGTGGGAAGGCTTCGCGCGCAAGTTCGACGCCCAGTGGCGAGACAGCCCGACCGGGGACCTGATGACGCCAGGCTACTGGGACTATCCCGGCGGGGCGGAGGCGTTCGCCAGGGTGCGGGCGAAGACCGTGCGGAGGCTGCTCCAGGAGGCCGCGGGTCACGGCGGTGTGAAGTTCCTCCGTCGCATGATGGGCATCGTGAATGTCTGGGACATCGAGAGCATCGAGGACCTGGAAACCCGCGCGGTTGCCGAGCGCGCTGCCATCCGCATTGGTTCGCGCTGGCTCATGGAGCGCAGGCAATTCGAGTCGGTGAACGACCTGACCCGGATCGTCGAAGAGGAGACACGCGGGATCGTACCCTGAGGGGAACCGCGGTGCCGCCTATGGGGCCGTGTACCAGTCCGTGCGGGTCAGGGGCAGGCCGCTCGCGCCGTCCTTCCCCGGGCAGGACGAGGAGCGACTGGTAGAGGTTGAGCCTGCGCGTCCTGAAGCCATCGGCCGATCCCGACATGAACAGGCGCCAGACCCTGTAGGTCGGCTCCTCCACGTGCCGCAGCGCCTCCTCGTGGCGCGCCTCCAGCCTGCGCACCCAGTGGCGGAGCGTCATCGCGTAGTGCTCCCGCAGGCTCTCGACGTCGCGGACCTCGAACCCCGCCATCTCTGCCGCGCGCAGCGTCACGTTGATGGGGAGCGTCTCCCCGTCCGGGAAGACATAGGTGTCGCTGAAGCTCGGTCCGTGCCAGGCGGGGTCGGTGGCCCTGCTGGCGATGCCGTGATTCAGGAAGACCCCCCCGGGCCTGAGGATCTGCGCTGCCTTCTGGAAGTAGGCGGGCAGCAGCTTCTCGCCCACGTGCTCGAACATCCCGACGCTCACCAGCGCGTCGTACGGCGCCGCCGGGCGGACTTCTCGATAGTCGAGGACCTCCACCCGGCACCTGCCTGCAAGCCCGGCCTCGGCGATGCGGCGGTTGGCAAGGTCGGCCTGGGGCTGGCTGAGGGTGATGCCCGTCGCGTCGACCCCGAAACGGGCAGCGGCGTGCATGACCAGCCCGCCCCAGCCGCACCCGATGTCGAGCAGCCGCTGGCCGGGCCGCAGGCGCAGCTTGCGGCAGGTCAAGTCGAGCTTGGCGACCTGGGCGGAATCGAGGTCGACCTCCGGGGACTGGAAGTACGCGCAGGAGTAGACCATCCGGTCGTCCAGCCACAGCGCGTAGAAATCGTTCGACACGTCGTAGTGGTAGCGGACGGCCTGCCTGTCCCGCTCGACGGAGTGCTGCCTGCCGCTCAGTTGGGGGCGGCCTCGCCCGCCCTCGGCGCGCCTCGGGGCCGGCGGGAGCCTGCGCAGCGCGGCGAAAGCCTTGAGCTTCTTCTGCCATCCCCCCGTGCCCGCCGCGATCATGTCTGCCAGGCCGAAGACTCCCTCCACGTCGCCCTCGATGTCGAAGTCGTCGTAGAGGTAGGCCTCCGACAGCCCAAGCTCCGTGCCGCTGCCGAACATGGCGCGAAGCGCCCCGGGGTGGCGCAGCACGAGCGTGGCGCGCCGCGGCCTGTCGTCGGGCCAGGCCGTGCCGTCCCAGAGCCTGACTGCGACAGGCGAGTCTCCATCGGCGCGGAACAGCTCCGCGAGGATGGTGCGCGTGATCCCTGCAGCGGTGTCCGACATGGTGAGCCTCCCCGCATGCGGCAGTCCTGGCAGCCCGGGCCGCCGTCCTCCGCAGCCGGACCCCACTGTAGCACGGAGAGGCGCATCTGGACAAACCGAGGTGCGGGCGTATAGTGTCGCGCCAGAAGGGGATTCGCCCGTGAGGAAAATCGCCGTCGGCCTGACCTACGACATGCGCTCCGAGTACCTCGCGCAGGGGTTCTCGGAGGAGGAAACCGCCGAGTTCGACAGGGACGAGACCATCGACGCGATCGAGCAGGCCGTGCGCCGGGAAGGCCACGACACCGAGCGGATCGGAAACCACCGTGCCCTGGTGACCGCCCTGTCGGCGGGAAAGCGCTGGGACCTCGTGTTCAACATCTGCGAGGGGATGTACGGCATGGGGCGGGAGTCCCTGGTGCCCGCGCTGCTGGACGCCTGGCGCATCCCGTACACCTTCTCGGACCCTGTCACCCTGGGCGTCTCGCTGCACAAGGCGATGACCAAGAGGGTCGTGCGGGACGCCGGGGTGGCGACCCCGGACTTCGCGGTTGTCGAGGCAGAGGCCGACATCGACTCCATTCACCTGCCGTACCCGCTTTTCGCCAAGCCCCTCGGGGAGGGAACGGGCAAGGGCGTCACCCCGGCCTCCCGCATCGGGTCGGCCGCGGAGCTGCGGGCGGTCTGCGCGGGGCTGCTGGCGGGCTTCCGACAGCCCGTCCTGGTGGAGACCTACCTTTCCGGGAGGGAGTTCACGACCGGAGTGATCGGCACGGGCGCCGAGGCCGAGGTCGTCGGCACCATGGAGGTCATCTTCCTCGAGAAGGCAGAGGCGCACGCCTATACCTATGTCAACAAGGAGTACTGCGACGACAAGACGCGCTACACCCTCGCCACCGGGGCGGAGGCTGCTCAGTGCAGGGACCTCGCCCTCAAGGCGTGGCGGGCCATCGGGGCCCGTGACGCCGGGCAGGGTCGACATCCGCATGGACGCGAAGGGGATACCCAACTTCATCGAGGTCAATCCGCTGGCGGGGCTGCACCCGCAGCACTCGGACCTTCCCATCATCTGCACGATGGCGGGGGTGAGCTTCCAGGAGCTGGTGCGGCGGATCCTGCTGTCAGCCCGACGCCGGGCCGGTCTGGCAGTCCTGAGGCGGCGGCCCGCCTGTTCGGCTTTCCCCCGGCGAGCCTCTCGCGCACGCACGCGCAGAACCTCTCCACGATCCACTCGTAGCAGTCCGCCGGGCAGCTTCTCGCGGCGCACGTCGGGCACCTCGTTCAGCGAGTCGATGATCACGGCTCGGCCATCGGGGGTCACGCACCACTCCACGCTGTTGAAGTCCAGGCCCACAGCCGCGTTCAGCTCCACGGTCTTCTGCTCGATGAAGGCACCAACCCCCGCGAGCCGGGCGCTGTCGGGCTCCGCGTACACCCCCGCGTCCAGGGGGCGGGGGAGCCAGCTTGCGATGCGCACGTCCCTGGCGCCCACGCAGAAGGCCCGGTAGTAGTCGGTCCAGGCCACCAGCTCCTGCGCGAGCAGGACGCGCCTGCCTTTCAGCTCCTCGTAGCGCGCGACCAGGTCGAGCGGGGTCTCTGCCCTGTGCACGTCCTGCCAGGCGTAGCCGTCGACCGGCTTGATGATGCACGGAAGGCCGACCTCGGCGATCACGGCCTCCCAGTCCGGCTCCTCCGCCACCTCCGCCGTGCCCTCCACAGGGTCGATGCGCGACAGAAGGACCGTGCGCGGCCGGGGGATGGCCAACCTGTCGCACCACATGAGGTCGGAGAGCTTGCTGGCAGCGAGGCTGGCAAAGGGATCGTTCAGGACGTACGCCCCCGCGAGCGACCACGCGCGCACGATCTCGCGCAGGAACGGATCGCAGAAGCTGACCCTGTCGACGAGAAGCCGGGAGGGGGGAGCCGCGGGCAGGGAAACGCTCCCTGCCCGGATGAATCTCGGCTCCAGGTCGGCCAGTCCCTCCGCAACGCTTCGGGCGAAGCCGTTGTCGGGGAACTCGAGAATGCCGACCGCGGTCGCGCTCAGAACCAGATGCGGAACCCCAGCGCGGGCTGGACCTCGAAGTTGAGAGCGCTGAAGCCGGCGCTGCTCACGGGGATCCAGGCGGGGGCGATCTCGAAGAAGATCTCCAGCAGGTCGTTGCCCAGGACCCATGCCTGCAGCCCCAGGGGGAGGCGGGCGCCCAGCGAGAAGGCGAACGGCGAGGTGTTCAGCGCGAGGTAGCCGCCCACCCCGATGTAGTAGTCGAACACGCTGCCGACGTGCCCGTGGCTGACCCAGTAGTCGCCCGTCAGGTCGAGGCCGAACCCCGCCGCACCCATGTAGCCGCCCAGCCCGAAGTACAGGGGGACCCTGGGGAAGTGCGCGACGAACCTGCCGCCCCAGCTGCTGAAGTTGGACGAGGCTGCCTCGGCGCCGAGGGCCAGGCCGCTCCTTGCGGCGAAGGCCCCGGCCGACACGGCAAGCAAGCCCACCAGGACGAGAGCACCGATCTTTCTCATGACGTCTCCTTGTGCCCGATCTGCGGGGAGGCCCGCGTGGTGATCCTTCCAGACTATCAGCCGACCGGAAATCGGTCAACAATCCCGACCCCTGTTCCGATAATGTGGATGGAAGGACGGGATTTTCCATGGACTGGACAACGAGGCTGAAGAACAGCGAGGAAGAGCTCAAGGAGCTGGTCGACCGGCTCGCGCAGACACGGGGCACAAGCCCCTGCGCGCAGGTCGAGCGGGCGTACCTCCTGCGCAGCCTCGCGACACGGCTGCTCGAGATGCGGTCGCACATCGAGGAATGCCTGAGCGGCAGGGGCGCCAACGAACGGTCCCTGCTCGAGTACCAGGTGAGGGTGGAGTTCCCGCTGTACTCGCACCTCGATTCCCTGTCCTCCATGTCCCGCGAGTACGTGGACTGGTCCGTGTCGGACCTGCCCGCCCGGGTGCCGCAGGCCGTCACAGCGGAGTAATCCCGGCACGGCGTCCGCGCGCCGCGGTTGACACCTCCGCGGCCCAGGGGTACAAGGTTTCCTGTCATGAGCCAGACACCATCGTCCCGCGTCCTGCTTTCCGGCAACGAGGCGATCGCGCGCGGCGCCTGGGAGGCCGGGGTCACCGTGGCCACCGGCTATCCCGGCACGCCGTCCACCGAGATCCTCGAGGCCGCCAGTCCGCTTCGGGAACGACATCTACTGCGAGTGGTCGCCCAACGAGAAGGTCGCCTTCGAGGTCGCGGCCGGCGCGTCGCCTCGCCGGGGCGCGGGCCATCGTCACCATGAAGCACGTGGGCCTGAACGTGGCGGCCGATCCCGCTGATGACCCTGTCGTACATCGGGCACGGTCGGCGGCCTGGTCGCCTGCGTGGCCGACGACCCGGGGATGCACTCCTCGCAGAACGAGCAGGACACCCGCCACTACGCGCGCTTCGCCAAGGTGCCCGATGCTGGAGCCCTCCGATTCCCAGGAGGCCAAGGACTTCCTCGCCCTGGGGCTGGAGATCTCCGAGGCGTACAGCACGCCGGTGATCCTGCGCTCGACCACCCGGGTGAGCCATTCGAGCAGCGCCGTGGTCGTGGGGGAGCGGAAGCCGTCGGCGAGGACGATCGGCTTCGAGAAGAAGCCCGAGCGGTTCGTGCCCATCCCGCTGTGGGCGCGGGGCATGCGGCGACGCGGTCGAGGAGAGGCACGGCCGTCCTGTCCGAGGCCGTCGACACCTCGCCCGCGAACCGGATCGAATGGGGCGACCGGTCACTGGGGATCATCGCCGAGGGCATCGCCTACCAGTACGTGCGCGAGCTGGCTCCCGAGGCCTCGGTGCTGAAGCTCGGGTGGGCCTGGCCGTTCCCCGACGCGCTGATCCGCGAGTTCGCCGCCGGGGTCGAAGCAGGCTGCTCGTCGTCGAGGAGCTCGACGACATCCTCGAGGAGCACGTCCGGTCGCTGGGCATCGCCTGCGAGGGCCGCGGCCTGGTGCCGGGCATCGGCGAGCTTTCGCCGACGCGCCTGGCCGCGGTGCTGGCGCCGCTCGAACGGCCGCGAGCCGCCCGCGGCGGACAGCGCCGTGCCCCGAGGCCGCGGACCTGCCGGCCCGGCCGCCGGTGCTGTGCCCGAGCTGCCCGCACCGCGGCATCTTCTACGCCCTCGGCAAGTTCGACGTGGTCGTCACGGGCGACATCGGCTGCTACAGCCTCGGGGTCTTTCCGCCGCTGAAGCGCATCGACACCATCCTGTGCATGGGCGCGGGCATCTCGATGGCCCACGGCATGCAGAAGGCCGGGCGAGCCGCGGAAGGTCGTGGGCATGGTCGGCGACTCGACCTTCTTCCATTCCGGCATCACGGGCCTGCTCGACATCGCCTACAACAGGGGGGCGACGCGTCATCATCGTCGTGGACAACCGCACCACGGCCATGACCGGCCACCAGGAGCACCCGGGCACGGGCACGACCCTCGCCGGGGCAGAGACGGTCGAGGCGACGATCGAGGACATCGGCCGCGCCTGCGGCATGAAGAACATCGCCGTCGTGAACCCCTACGACATCAAGCCGACCATCGAGACGCTGCGCACGGCGCTGGAGTCGGACGAGCCGTGGCTCATCGTCTCGCGCGCCGCGTGCCCGCTGTCACACGAGAAGCCCGTCGGGCCGGTGCACAGGGTGGACCAGGAGCTCTGCACGCAGTGCAAGGCGTGCCTGCAGCTGGGCTGCCCGGCCATCGAGTGGTCGACGAGCGGAACGGGTGAACGAGACGCTGTGCGACGGCTGCGCCATGTGCGCAGGGTGTGTCCCAGCCGATGCCATCGGCATCGCCTCGGGGGAATGCCATGAAGCCTGAGGTCGTCAGCAGTCGTCATGGTCGGCGTGGGCGGCCAGGGGATCCTCCTCGCGACGCAGATCACGGCCCGGGCCGCCCTGCTCGCCGGCCTCGACGTGAAGACCAACGAGGTGCACGGCATGGCGCAGCGGGGCGGCATCGGTGGTCGCGCAGATCCGCTTCGGCGCGAAGGTCTACAGCCCGCTGGTGCCCGAGGGCACGGCGCGGGTGCTCGCGTCCCTCGAGCGCATCGAGGCGCTGCGCTTCGGGCGCTTCCTCGCGCCCGACGGTCTCGCCGTGGTGTCGACGCAGGCCATCATCCCCGTCACGGTCTCCTCGGGCCAGGCGGTCGTACCCGGCCGACGCCGAGGAGCGCCTGCGCCGCGTGTTCCCGAGGCTGCTCTACGTCGACGCGATCGGCATCGCGGAGAAGCTCTGCGAGCCGCGCACCGCGAACGTGATGCTGCTGGGCGCCATGTCCACGGCGCTCCCCCTGCCCGACGAGTGCTGGCGCGAGGCGATCCGGCAGCGGTGAAGCCGAAGTTCCACGACATCAACTTCCGCGCGTTCGACGAGGGCAGGCAGCTGGTCGCGGCAGCGCGCTGAGCGCCCCGGCCGCTCCCGCCGGCAGTCGCGCGGGGCCGCGGGATCCAGGAGGGACCCATGGGCGGCAGGCCGACACAGAGGACGGTGATCGCGTTTTTCGCGTGGCTGGCCGTTGCAGCGGCCGGCTTCGCGGTGGACCTCCTGTTCCCCGGGCTCCTTCCCCTCGCCTCGGGGCTCTCGGCCCCGCGGCTCGCGGGCATTGCTGCCGCGGTCCTTGCCGGCACCAGGCTCTTGTCGCTCCTGGCCACGCGCATCCTCGTGCTCCGCGAACGGCCCCGTGTCGAAGGGAGCATGGTCGGCAGGGTCCTGGGCCTCGCGGCTTGGATCGCCGTCATCCTGTTCATCGCCTGGGGGGTAGGGCGCCTGGCCAGCTTCGGCACGCTTTTCTCCCTGTTCGGCGGGATGATTCTCGGCTGGTCGCTGCAGGCACCGGTGAGCGGGTTTGCCGCATGGATCCTGGTGTCGCTGAAGAGGCCGTACAGGCCCGGAGACAGGATCCAGTTTCCCGGCCTCGAGCTGACGGGCGACCTGCTCGACGTCGGGGTCATGTACACGACCCTCGACCAGGTCGGGGGCTCCATCGGCAGCGAGGAGGCCGTGGGCCGCACCGTGCTCATCCCCAACGCGATGCTCTTCAACGAGGTCGTGATCAACTACTCCATGGGGCAGGAACGGCCCTTCATGCTCGACGAGGTGGTGGTCCGCATCACCTATGATTCCATCTGGGACACGGCGGAGAAGATCCTGCTCGGCGTCGCCCGCGAGATCACCGCCGAGATCATCGCCGAGACGGGTGTGGAGCCGTACATCCGCTCCGACCTGTACGACTACGGGGTGTACATGCAGCTGCGCTACCAGACCCGGGTCAGGGAGCGGGCCGAGACCGCCTACAGGATCCAGAGAAAGATCTTCGAGGAGATCCAGAAGGACCCGACAGTGGACATCGCGATTCCCTTCATCTACTCCTACCGTGCCGGGCGTGACATGAAAGAGGTGGACGCGGCGGTAGAGCGGCCCGCGGGCACGCAGCCGGGCGCGGCTGCCGTGGTGGGCGCCGTGCAGAACATCCAGGACATCCCCCTCGCCAGCATCCGCACCGCGCCGGTCCAGGCGGAGGCGCAGGAGCTCGAGCAGCTCATGAAGAGCATCGCTGTGCACGGCCTTCTCGAGCCGGTGGTGGTCATGCGCAGCCCCATGGACGGACCAGCAGCGACGGCCCCGGGGCGGCAGGCTCCCGTGTACGAGCTGCTCACCGGGCACGTGCGGGTGGAGGCGTGCCGGCGGCTGGGGTGGGACACTATCCCTGCCATCATCCGCCCGTGGAGGGGGGACATGGGGAGCCTGCCCCACGGCAGGGGCGGGGGCAGGGCATGAAGAGGAGGAGCACATGGCTGTAACGGACATGAAGAAGACCCTGAAGGAGCTGTATCTCGCCGTCCCGCGCACACCGGTGCTCGTGAAGGTGCCTGCGCTCCAGTACCTGATGGCGGACGGCAAGGGCGACCCCAATACCTCGCAGGACTTCCGCGCGGCTATCCAGGCCCTCTACGGCCTGGCCTACACGCTGAAGTTCCAGCTCAAGGGGGAGGGGCTGGATTTCACGGTCATGCCGCTGGAAGGGCTGTTCCACGCGAAGGACCCTGCCGTGTTCCTCGAGGGCAGGAAGAAGGAGTGGCGCTGGACCCTCATGATCCTCGTGCCGAAGGGCGTGACCGCGAAGAGGCTCGCCGCGGCGCGCACGGCGCTCATGGAGAAGCGAAAGCTCGAGACGCTGGCCGAGGTGCGGCTGGAGAAGCTCTCGGAAGGGTTGTGCGCGCAGGTGCTGCACGTCGGCCCCTACGCGGCCGAGCGGCCGACCATCGAGGGACTGCACGCGTTCCTTCGGGAGCAGGGCTGCACGTTCGCGGGCCCGCACCACGAGATCTACATAGGCGACCCGAACAGGACCGCCCCCGCGAAGCTGAAGACGATCGTGCGCCAGCCCGTGCGCAGGCTGAAGGGCTGAGACGGCTGCCGCCTCAGCCCTTCAAGGCGCTCGCGACAAGGAGCAGGGTCAAGCCGGTCAGGAGTACGATCACGCCGACGGTGATCCCGTTCAGGACCTTCCCGTTCACGTACCTGTCGCCCATGAGCTGGCGGTTGTTCACGAGGATGAGCATCACCACCAGGATGAGGGGCAGGAGGATGCCGTTGAGCGTCTGGCTCAGGATCATGGCCTGGACGAGGGAGCGCAGCGGGAGCAGGATGACCCCGGCCCCGATCGCGATGATCGCCGTGTAAATCCCGAAGAAAGCGGGGGCCTCCCGTATCCTGCGGCTCACTCCGGACTCCCACCCGAAGGCCTCGCAGAACACGTACGCAGTGGACAGCGGCAGGATCGCCGCGGAGAAAAGCGAGGCGTTGAGCAGGCCCACCGCGAAGAGGATCGTGGCGTACGGCCCCGCGAGGGATCGAAGCGCCAGGGCCGCGTCCTTGGCCGTGTCGATGCGGCCGGCGGCAGCGTGCAGGGTGGCGGCGCACGAGATGGTGATGAAAACAGCCACGCCGATCGCGAAAAGCGAGCCGATCACGACATCGATCCTCTCGTAGGCGTAGTCGGAGGGCTTCAGTCCCTTGTCCGCGATCGCCGACTGCTGGTAGAACTGCATCCACGGCGCGATCGTCGTCCCGATGATCGTGATGAGGATGGTGATGTAGCTCCTCTCGAAGCGGAATGTCGGGGTCACGAGCGACCTTCCGATGAGCGGCCAGTCTGGACGCTCGAGGAAGCCGGCGGCGATGTACGTGAGGTAGATGGCGCTGGCAACGAGGAACACCCTCTCGACGATCTTGTAGTTCCCCCGCACGATGAGAAGCCAGACGAGGATCGCGGCGATGGGAACCGAGATGAACTTGCTGACTCCGAAGATCTCCATCCCGGCGGCCACGCCGGCGAACTCGCTCACGGTGTTCGCAAGGTTCGCGAAGGCAAGGATTCCCACCACGAGCGCGGTGATGCGCACGCCGAGTGACTCGCGGATCAGGTCGGCCAGTCCCTTGCCCGTGACCACGCCCAGGCGTGCGCTCATCTCCTGCACGATGATCAGCGCTGCCGCCACCAGGGGCATGATCCAGAGGACGGAGTACCCGAAGTGGGCGCCGGCTATGGAGTAGGTGGTGATGCCCCCCGCGTCGTTGTCCACGTTCGCCGTGATGATGCCGGGGCCGACGACCGAGGCGAGCAGGGCGAGGCGGGCCCACAGGGGTCGAAACCGCGTGCCGATCCGCATGGCCGCCTCAGTGGTACAGCCGGGGCAGGCGCTTCTTCCACGCCGTGGGGATGATCTTGTCCAGGGCGTCGTCGGCGGTGACGATGCCGTGCAGCCTTCCCTCGTCGTCCACCACCGGGACGGCGAGCAGGTTGTACTTGGACACGACCTGGGCCACTTCGTCCTGCGAGTCGCGCAGGTTCACGCTCACGACCCTCTCGTGCATGAACTGCGACACGGGGGTTTTCGGCTCGGCCAGGACCAGCTCCTTCAGGGAGAACACGCCGTCGAGGTGCTTCTTCCTGTCGGTGACGTACACGTAGAAGATGGTCTCGGCCTCGTGGGCGCTGTGTCGGATGGTCTTCATGACCTGCGAGGCGTTGCTCGCCGCCGTTACCGTGATGAACTCGGTGGTCATCAGGCCGCCCGCCGAGTCGTCGGGGTAGGAGAGGAGCTTCCGCACGTCGGCCGCATCCTGCTTGCCCATCATGTCCAGCAGCGACTCGCTCCTCGCCTCGGGAAGCTCGGCCAGGAGGTCGGCGGCCTCGTCGGGTGACATCTCTTCCAGCACGTCGGCGACCTTCTCGTCAGGCATGGACTTCACGAGGCTGGCCTGGAAGTCCGGCTCGACCTCTTCCAGCGCCCCGGCCGCCGTCTTGGGGTCCAGCGACTCGAGAAGGGTGCTGCCGTCGGCCCGCCCGAGGTCGCTGATGATCTCGGCGAGATCTGCGGGGTGCAGCTCCGTGATCTTCTCGCCGGGCACCTTCAGGCGCAGCTGCCGGTTCTTGGATATGGGCTCCACGTCGTCCCAGGAGATGATGCCGGGGGACCGTCCGGGTCCCGCGCTGCGTCGGGGGCGGGCCTTCTTCCGCAGCAGGCCCAGCCTGCGCAGCAGGCCGCTGGAGCCGATGTCGACGTTGGCGAGGTAGAAGACCCCGTTGACCCGGGTCAGCTCGAGGTCGTTCACGCGCACGACCCGCACGTCGTTCACGTCGATGATCTGCTGGTCGAGAACGTCGCGCACGAGGAAGAGGTCGTTTTCGGCGGGGGAGTAGGGGGCCACGGCGTCCAGCGTGCGCAGAAGCGGGATGGCGGGGGCCACCAACGCTGCGGCCTCTGTGAAGGGAACCAGCACTACGCCCGAGGCGCGCTTGACCTCGAGGGCCACGACCTGGGGATGGGCCATGGAGCCGCGGGTGCCGGCAACGATGTCGCGCAGGTACCCGACCCTGATGCCGTCGACGTCCGCGACGGGCTTCCCGATCAGCTCGCTGATGTACGGCATGGGCGGACCCTCCCGGTGCGGCGCGAGTATATACCCGGCCGAGCCGCGTGTCAGCCGTGGCGCCCGGACTCGCGGCCCCAGGTCTCCAGGACGGCGAGGAACCTCGTGAACAGCTCCCGGGGGAAGGCCTCCTCGCCGATGCGAACGACGATGCGCTTCTTCGGCCGGGGGCTCTTCAGGGTCAGCACCGCAGTCCGGGCGCCCCACCCCGGACAACGCGCAGCGCGATGAGGGAAGCGCGGGGCACGACCTGGTCCGCCAGGGTCCTCCCCCGGTAGATGGTGAGATCATCTCCGTCGATCTCCACGGAGCGGATGCCCCGTGCACGCCACACCAGCACCTCCGCCGCCAGCCCTGCCGCGACGGCGGCCGAGAGCAGGACGACGGCGAGCACCGACAGGAGGGTGGGAACCAGCCGCGCGAGGAGGAGCAGCGCGGCGATCACCGCGAAGGCGCCCGCCGAGGCGGTATACAGGAGCACGGGGCGCGCATCCATGCGCAACTGGGCTTTCATTCCGCCCTGATTCATAGCGCAAACGGGCTCTGCTTGACAGGGGGGTGCCCGGTCGCTACCGTCGCCGCAAGGCCGGAGGCCCGATGAAGGCGGTTCTGCTCCTCGAAGACGGCGCGCTGTTCGAAGGCCGGGCGCTCGGCGCCGAGGGTGAGGCCTTTGGCGAGGTCGTTTTCAACACCTCGATGACCGGCTACCAGGAAATCCTGACCGACCCCTCCTACCAGGGCCAGATCGTCGCCATGAGCTACCCGCTCATCGGCAACTACGGGATGAATCCAGAGGACGACGAGTCGCGCGCCGCCTGGCTTGAAGGCTTCGTCGTGCGCGAGGCGAGCGCTTCGCGGTCGAACTGGCGCTCCACCGAGGACCTGGATTCCTGGCTCGCCGCGGAAGGCGTCGTCGGCATCCAGGGCATCGACACCCGCGCCCTGACGCGCCACCTGCGCATCAACGGCGCCACCACGGCGTCATCTCCAACCGGGAGCGCGACATTCCCGCGCTTGCCGCAACGCCTCGCCGGGGCCCCACGGATCGTGGGCGAGGACCTGGTCAAGGCTGTCACCTTCGACACCCCCTACGAGTGGGACGGAGGGGCTGCCCGGGGCGAGGGCGGCGCCTGTTCGTCACGTGTCGTGGTCCTGGACTGCGGGGTCAAGCGCAACATCCTCCGTCACCTCGTGCTCGGCGGCTGCCGCGTGACCGTGGTCCCGGCCTCGACGACAGCGGAGGAGATCCTGGGCACCGGGGCCTGACGGCCTGCTGCTCTCGAATGGTCCCGGCGATCCCGAGCCCGTCACGTACGTGGTCGAGACCGTACGCCGCCTGCTCGGACGGGTCCCGATCCTGGGGATCTGCCTCGGCCACCAGATGCTCGGGCTGGCGCTGGGCGGCCGCACGTACAAGCTGAAGTTCGGCCACCACGGCGGCAACCATCCCGTGAAGGACCTGGACACGGGACGCATCGCCATCACGGCGCAGAACCACGGGTTCAACGTGGACATGGAGTCCCTGCGGACCGGCGTGCGCCCGGGAGCCCGTGCCACCCACGTGAACCTGTTCGACGGCACCGCGAGGGGCTGGAGGACAGGGAGCTGCGGCCTGTTCGGCGTGCAGTACCACCCCGAGGCGTGCGCCGGGGCCCCACGACGCGGCGTCGCTTTTCGCACGGTTCGCGGACCTCGTGGCCGCCGGGCGGGGGTAGGGCGATGCCGAAGAGAACCGACATCAACTCGATCCTGATCATCGGCACCGGTCCCATCGTGATCGGCCAGGCCTGCGAGTTCGACTACTCGGGCACCCAGGCGTGCAAGGCCCTGCGCGAGGAGGGCTTCCGCGTGGTGCTCGTCAACTCGAACCCCGCCACCATCATGACCGATCCCGAGATGGCGGACGCCACCTACATCGAGCCCATCACGGTGCCCATGCTCGAGAAGATCATCGCGGCGGAGAAGCCCGACGCCCTGCTGCCGACCCTCGGCGGGCAGACCGGCCTCAACATCGCCATCCAGCTCGCCGAGCACGGCATCCTCGAGCGCCACGGCGTGCGGCTGATCGGTGCCGACAGGGAGGCCATCCGCAAGGCCGAGGACCGCAGCCTGTTCAAGCAGTCGATGCAGCCCGATCGGCATCGAGGTGCCGCGCAGCGGCCTCGCGCACTCCATCGACGAGGCCCGGCGCGCGGCCGCGGAGCTCGGCTTCCCCGTCATCATCCGGCCTTCCTTCACCCTGGGCGGCACGGGCGGCGGGGTGGTCGCGCGACGCGCGCGGTTTGAACGAGCTGGCGGGCCGGGGGCTCGAGGCGAGCATGATCGGCGAGGTGCTCGTCGAGGAGTCCATCGCGGGCTGGAAGGAATACGAGCTGGAGGTGATGCGCGACTGCCGCGACAACGTGGTCGTCGTCTGCTCGATCGAGAACTTCGACCCGATGGGCGTGCACACCGGCGACTCGATCACCGTCGCCCCCGCGCAGACCCTGACCGACCGCGAGTACCAGCGCATGCGCGACGCGGCGATCGCCTGCATCCGGGAGATCGGCGTCGAGACACGGGGGGTCGAACATCCAGTTCGCCGTGCACCCGGGCACGGGCCGGATGGTCGTCATCGAGATGAACCCCCGCGTGTCGCGCTCCTCGGCCCTCGCCTCGAAGGCGACGGGGTTCCCGATCGCGCGCATCGCGGCCAAGCTCGCCGTCGGGCTACACGCTGGACGAGCTGCCCAACGACATCACGAGGACGACCCCCGCCTCCTTCGAGCCGGCCCTGGATTACTGCGTGGTGAAGATCCCGCGCTTCGCCTTCGAGAAGTTTCCCGGTGCAGACCCCACGCTGAGCATCCAGATGAAGTCGCGTGGGCGAGGTGATGGCCATCGGACGCACCTTCAAGGAGGCGCTGCAGAAAGGGATCCGCGGCCTGGAGATCAAGCGCACCGGCCTGGGCGGCATGCCGTCCCTGTCGAAGGCCGGCCTCGAGCAGGCCCTGGCCGTGCCGAGCGCGGAGCGGCTTTTCCACGTCAGCGAGGCGCTCGCCCGCGGGTGGACCGTGCAGCGCGTGCACGCGCTCACCGCCATAGACCCGTGGTTCCTGGAGAACCTGAAGGAGATCGAGGTTTTCGAGGAGAGCCTTTCCGCGGGAACGATGCTCTCTGCCGGCGAGCTTCGCGAGGCCAAGCGGATGGGCTTCAGCGACGCGCAGATCGCCTCCCGCGCGGGCACGGACGAGGAGACGGTGCGCCTGGCGCGGAAGCGCCTCGGTGTCACACCGGTCTACAAGCTGGTCGACACCTGCGCGGCGGAGTTCGAAGCCTCGACCCCGTACTTTTACTCGACCTGGGAGACGGAGGACGAGTTCCGCCCGTCGTCCCGCAGGAAGGTCATGATCCTGGGCGGCGGACCCAACCGGATCGGCCAGGGCATCGAGTTCGACTACTGCTGCGTGCACGCGGCATTCGCGCTGCGGGAGATGGGAATCGAGACCATCATGGTGAACTCGAACCCCGAGACCGTCTCCACGGACTTCGACACCTCCGACACGCTGTACGTCGAGCCGCTCACCCGCGAGGACGTGCTCGCCATCGCGGACAGCGAGAAGCCCGACGGGGTCATCGTGCAGCTGGGCGGACAGACGCCCCTGACCCTCGCCGTGGGCCTGGCCGCGGCGGGCGTCCCGATCCTCGGCACAAGCCCCGATGCCATCGACAGGGCGGAGGACAGGAAGCGGTTCTCGCAGCTCGTCCGGTCCCTGGGCTTGCGTCAGCCCGAGAACGGCATCGCGGTCACGACGGCAGAAGCCCTCGAGACTGCCCGGCCGCATCGGCTACCCCGTGCTCGTGCGGCCCAGCTACGTGCTGGGCGGAAGGGCGATGCAGATCATCTTCGACGACGCCGGCCTGGACGGCTACATGAGCCGGGCGAGCTGGGTGTCGGCCGACAGGCCCCTCCTGATCGACAGGTTCCTCGAGGATGCCGTCGAGGTGGACGTGGACCTGGTGAGCGACGGCCGCCTGTCGGTCATCGGCGGGATCATGGAGCACATCGAGGAGGCGGGGGTGCACTCGGGCGACGCGGCCATGGTGCTGCCGTCGCACACGCTTCCGCGCTGGATGCTGGAGGAGATCCGCCGCTACACGCGGCTGCTGGCCGGGGAGCTCGGCGTGGTCGGACTGATGAACGTCCAGTACGCGGTGAAGGACAGGGAGCTGTACATCCTCGAGGTGAACCCGCGCGCCTCGCGCACTGTCCCCTTCGTCTCGAAGGCCATCGGGGTGCCGCTGGCCAAGATCGCCGCGAAGGTCATGGCGGGACGGAGCCTCGAGGAGATCGGCTTCACCGAGGAGGTGATCCCCCGGCACATCTGCGTGAAGGAGTCGGTGCTGCCCTTCGTGCGGTTCCCCGGGGTCGACATCGTGCTGGGCCCCGAGATGAAGTCGACAGGCGAGGTCATGGGCATCGACACCGACTTCGGCAGGGCCTACTGCAAGGCGCAGCTCGGTGCGCTGCAGACCGTTCCCGAGACGGGGACGGTCTTCATCAGCGTGAAGGACAGGGACAAGACGCAGCTCATCGTCTCGGTGGCGCACCAGCTTGCCGACATGGGCTTCACGATCGTGTCGACGGCAGGCACGGCCGCATTCCTGGCACGGAACGGGATCGACGCCGGGGTGGTGGGCAAGGTGAGCGCGGGCGACACGGGCCTGCTCGAGAAGATCCGCGCGGGAAGGTCCAGCTCATCATCAATACCCCCACGGGGCAGGCGTCGCGGCAGGACGAGGGGACGATCAGGCCCGCGGCGATCGCCCGCGGGGTACCGGTGGTGACCACGGCGCCCGGGGCCGAGGCCTACGTGCAGGCGATCCAGGCGTTGAGAGGCAAAGCCATGGGAGTGACGCCGCTCCAGCGCTACCACGCCGCGCGGGGGTAGGGAACCTCAGCGCAGGCGGATCCGCTGGGCCAGGTGGAGCCTGGTGCCCGTCCTGGTCCCGCCCGAGATCCTCCCGAGCATGCTTTCCAGCTCCGCGAGCGGCTGCACCTCCCTGTTGAGGATGCGGTAGACGCCCCCGCAGACGGGCAGGGTGAGCTTTTTCTGGGCCGCGACTGCGTGCAGGTGTTTCGCCGCGGCCACCCCTTCGGCGATGTAGCCGAACCCGGCCATGCCGGCGATCACGTCGTCAATGGATGAGCAGCCGGCTGATGAGGTTCTTCAGCACCACCTCGCGGCCGAACCTCCTGTTCCTGCCGTAGATGCTGCGGCAGGTCACGTCCAGGTCGCCCACGCCCGCGATCGAGGTGAACGTCTCGGGGTGCGTCGCCCCCATGGCCCTGCCCACGGTCCTGATCTCGTTGAGGCCGGCGGCGAGCAGGAGGCTTTCGGTGTTGTCGCCGAACTCCTCGGAGGACTCCTTGAGCGCATCCAGCATCCCGAATGCAATTGCCACCACGTTCTTGAGCGCCGCGCTGATCTGCACGCCGCGGACGTCGAGCGACGCGAAGACGACAAGCCTCCCGCCTGCCAGGAGCTGGCGGAAGCGGATCGAGTTCCTGCCGCTGCGGGAGGCGCTGATGAGCCCGGTGATCTTCCCGCGGGCCACCTCTTCCGCGTGGCTGGGCCCCGAGATGTACACCAGCTTGCCCTTGTACAGGCCGGGCAGGTAGTCCTCCAGCGCATCGACGGGGAGCTTGATGCCGTGGCGCGTGTCGATGAAGCCCTTGGTGAGCACCGCGAGCAGGGTGCGGCCTTCACGGATGTCGGCGCACGAGAGGATGTTCTTCAGGCCATCGAGCAGGTACATGGACGGGATGGCGAGAAAGAGGTACTCGCGGTCCTCGGCAGCCTCGGCGATGTCGGGGGTGGCGGTCACGAGGGCGGGGAGGGTCACGCCGGGAAGGTAGCGCCCGTTGGTGTGCCGACTGTTGATTTCCTGTGCCAGGTCGGGCTCCCTCGACCACAGGCGCACGGCCTGGCCCTTGTCGGCGAGCACTTTCGCGATCGCCGTGCCCCATCCGCCCGCCCCGAGAACCCCGATCCTCGTCCCGTCGGTCGATGCCATGGCGCCCGGCTTACACCGTCACCTGTGCCCTGTCAAGCTTGCCAGGTCCCGCAGAAGCATGGCGCTGGAGGGGAACACCTCCAATCCCCTGTTGAGCACGGCTCGTGCCTCGTCGGTTCTCTGCGCGTTGAAAAGACGGGCGAAGGCGTTGTGCACGTAGGCCTCGTACATGCGCAGCAGCTCGCGGTCGCTGCCGAGAGCCGCGAGCCCCGCGGCGACGGTCTCCGACGCTGCCGCATCCCCCGACCTGCGCGCGACTGCCTCGGCGCCGGGACTGCACGACGTAGACCGAGAGGTCCATCCAGTCGCTGTCCCCAAGCGTCGCGCGGGAGGCGGGTGCCCTCAGAAGGGCGTCCGCTTCGTCGAGGAGGCCTCTGTCCACGAGGCTGATCGCCTGGTTGTGGGTAGATTTCGCGCCCGCAGCCGGGCAAGATCGGGCTCGGCTCCCCACGTGGTCTGCACGGCCGCGAGGAAACTGAGACCCGCGTCGAAATCTCCGCGCATGGCGAGGAAGGTGGCATAGTTCGAGACCGCGACG
The DNA here is from genome assembly GCA_963733835.1 of uncultured Spirochaetota bacterium. GTDB lineage: Bacteria > Spirochaetota > Spirochaetia > SZUA-6 > Fen-1364 > CAVTER01. Next base: position 729,319 of record CAVTER010000015.1, on the reverse strand, counting down.
CGCATCGCCTCGCGGAACTCCTGGGTGCCCGTCAACGCGTAGGAGCTCACCGCGGGGTTGACGCCGTCGCGGTACCTGCCGTCCTGGCCCGCCTCGGAGGCGCGGTTGTACAGGACCAGCCCCAGCAGCTCCTTCAGGCTGATGGCGGTCCTGTCCCTGTAGTTGGACGGCGGCACGTACGAGTAGCCGGTGACGGCGCCGAAGGAGTCGGTGAACTGCTTCTTCTTTCCCGGCTCGAAGCCGTGCACGTTCGTGGTCTCCACGTCGACGGGGGAGCCGTCGACCATGACGGAGATGAAAGCGTGGTCCCTGGTGCGGACTGCCGCAACGTCCAGGCCTGCTGCCCGGGCGAGGATCGCGTACAGGACTGCCGACGAGACGCAGTTGTACTGGCCCGTCCGGACCGCCTCGTCCACGCTCGTGGCCCGCTCCGCGTACCGCGTGAGCACGCGCTCGTGCAGGTACTCGAGGGCGCCCTCTGCAATCCCGCGCTGGTCCCTTCGGCCGGCGACTGCGACCGGAACCTTCGCGCGTGCAGCAGGATCGACTCCTGCCGCTGCCGCGGGGTCCGTGGCAGTCCCGGAGAAGGCGACAGCGGCGCGCGCGAGCTGCTCGGGTGCGAAGGGCCCATCCAGGGAGGAGAGCTCCGCTGCCTCGGCGATGGGCTGCAGCTCGGGGAACTGCGCGGCGCCCGGCTGCACACGCACGCCCTGCGCCGAGGCGTGAATGGAGATGAGAACCGCGAATATCGATGCAGCCAGTCGGAGACGTATGCGCATGCAATGACTCACTGACAAGATCGGCATTGCTCTGGATGCGAGTCAAGGGTTGGGATACAGTCGGGGAGCGGGGCAGGCATTCTGTCGCCCACGGGAGGTTTTGCATGAGGATCGGTGTTCCCAGGGAGATCAAGCGGCACGAGTACCGGGTGGGCATGACCCCGCATCCGTGAAGGCGTACGTCAAGGCGGGGCACGAGGTCCTGGTCGAGAAGGGCGCGGGCGTCGGTTCGGGCTACGAGGACGCCGAGTACGAGGTGAACGGGGGCAGCGATCATCGCGGACAAGGCGGACCTGTTCAAGCAGTCCGAGATGATCGTGAAGGTGAAGGAGCCCCTGGCCGAGGAGTACGGCCTGTTCCACGACGGCCAGATCCTGTACACCTACCTGCACCTGGCGGCCAACAAGGAGCTGGCGGAGCGAGCTCCTGAAGCGCAAGGTGACCGGCGTGGCCTACGAGACCATCGAGCTCGCCGACCGGTCGCTGCCCTGCCTCACGCCCATGAGCGAGATCGCGGGCCGGCTCTCCGTCCAGGAAGGCGCCAAGTACCTCGAGAAGGCCTTCGGCGGCCGCGGCATCCTGCTGGGCGGCGTGCCCGGCGTCCAGCGCGGCAAGGTGGGCATCCTCGGCGGCGGCGTGGTCGGGCACGAACGCCTGCAAGATCGCGGTCGGCATCGGCGCGAACGTGACGGTGCTCGACATCAATGCGAAGCGCCTGGCGTACCTGGACGACATCTTCGGCAGCTCCATCACCACGCTCTACGCCACCGAGGCGAACGTCGAGATGGTGCTGCAAGGAGTCCGACATCGTGGTCGGCGCCGTGCTGGTGACCGGTGAGACGGCGCCGCGGCTGATCACGCCGTCAGCACCTGTCGATCATGCAGCAGGGCGCGGTGATCGTCGACGTGGCCATCGACCAGGGCGGCTGCGCGGAGACCTCGCAAGCCGACCACGCACGACGACCCGATCTACATCGTGGACGGCATCGTGCACTACTGCGTGGCCAACATGCCCGGCGCCGTGGCGCGCTCCTCGACCATCGCGCTGACCAGCGTCACGCTGCAGTACGGGCTGCAGATCGCCGGCCTGGGCCTGAAGGCCGCTGCGAAGGCGAACGAGCCGCTGCAGCGCGGGCATCAACACCTTCGACGGCAAGTGCGTGCACCCCGGGGTGGCGAAGAGCTGCGGCCTGCCGTACACGGAGTACACAGCCTGACGGTTCAGCCCAGGCCGACCAGCAGCAGGCCGACGGTGACCACGGCGACGCCGATGAGCTTGGGAGGGTGCAGGGGTTCCTTCAGCACGATGACCCCGAGGGCGGCCCCGATCGGGACCGACAGCTGCCGGAATGCCACGACGTAGCTCACGTCGCGGGCGAGGTGCATGGCCAGGAGCACAAGGGTGTAGGTCAGGAAGATCGATGCTCCCGTGAGCCCGGTGCGCCAGAAGTTGGTTTCGAGGACCTCCCGGCCGAGTGCCCTCTGGCGCGGGATCGCGAGCACCGGGATGGCCAGCCACAGCGACGTGCTGACCGCCTCGAGCACCGAGTACAGCAGGGTCACCCCGGTCCGCCCCCAGGGCGGATCGGGCATGGCCCCGAGGATCGCCATGGCGCGCGAGTCGGTCATCGAGTAGCCGACCGTGCAGACTGCTGCTGCCAGGGCGAGCAGCGTGCCCCGGGTCAGGTAGCGCGAAAGGCTGAACCGCGAGAACTTCTCCAGCGGGACCAGGAGCAGCCCGACCGCGATGCACACCATTCCTGCCCACGCCAGCGCGCTGGGCCCGGTCCCGTTTCGCAGGAGGGTGTTCACCACGCCGATGATGAGGACCGCGGCAGCGCGCGCGATGGGGTAGGAGACCGAGAAGTCCCCCGCCCTGTAGGTGCCCGCCAGTGCAATGAAATACCCGGTCTGGAAGATGCCCGTGAGGCCTATGAGCAGCCACAGCTGCGGGGGGAACCAGCCGATCGCGCGGGCCGTGGGAATGAGGGCCCAGGCGAATGCCAGCGTGCCGAGGGTATTGGCGATGAGGAAGTACGCAGGGCTGGGCTGGTCGCGTTTGCCCTGCAGGTTCCAGAGGGCATGCAGGACGGCGGATGCGACCAGCAGGCCGATTGCTGCAAGGGTCACGAGGCGCTGTCCGCTGGGTGAGTGTTCACGGTGCAGCCTTTATAGCGGAGCCGGCCTGCCTCGTCCAGCACGCGCGCAGGGCCGTGGCGTGCGGGAAGACCCCCGGTGGGGGTTGCAAAGCAGGATCGCATATACTATACTAATGTATAGTATATGCAGGCACCCTACATCCATTTCAGGTCGAACTACTCCCTGCTGAGGGGCTGCAGGTCTCCAGAGGAGATCTGCCGTTTTGCCAGGGAACAAAGCCTTCCCGAGGTCGGGATCACCGACATCAACAGCTTCTACGGCCTCATCCGGTTCCTGCTTGCCGCCCGCAGGGAAGGGGTGAAGCCCGTGGCGGGCACCGTGGTGGAGACCGGCGGACGCCAGCTCTTCGCGGCCTACGTGATGAACAGGGCAGGCTTCGGCAGGGCCTGCGCGCTTCTCTCGTCTGTCCTCCGGGGCGAGGCGGTCGGCTACGATCCCGTCGCGGACCTCCGCGAAAACGGCTGGGAAGGGCTCGCGATCCTCACGCCCCACCCCGACGTGGCCGCGGCGTTGGCGGAGCGGGAAAGGCAGGGTCTCTTTCTGCAGCTGACATATGGCAGGCCTTTCGCGGCACTTGCGAGGTTTGCCCGCGAGAATAGCCTTCGCACCGCCGCCGTCCACGACACGGTCTTCCTCGACGACTCGGACGAGCGGCTGTACCCGCTGCTGCGCGCCATCGACCTCAACACCACCCTGGCCAGCTGCGGGCGGGCGAGGCAGGCCAGCGCGAGACGGTGCCGGGAAGCGCAACCGGTTCACCGGGCCCGACGCCATGGAGAGCTTCTTCTCCGCGGTGCCCGAGGCCCTCGCGAACGCCGAGGCCATCGCCGACGAGGCCAGCGCGGAGGGCATCATCAGCCCGCGCTTCGTCTTCCCCGCCTTCGAGGGGCTGACCGACGAGGCAGTCCTGCGGCCTGCTCGGCCGTCTCTGCGAGGAGGGGGCGGTGCGCCGCTACGGCGGCATGCGGCCCGACATCCGCGCGCGCCTGGACTACGAGCTGGCCATCATCCGCGAGAAGGGCTTCGCCTCCTACTTCCTCGTGGTGCGCGACATCGTGCGGCAGTGCCCCCGCACCTGCGGCCGGGGCAGCGCCGCGTCGAGCATCGTCTCGTACCTGCTGGGCATCACCCACGTGGACCCCCTGCGCTACAACCTGTTCTTCGAGCGCTTCCTCAACAGGGGCCGGAAGGACCCGCCCGACATCGACGTGGACTTCCCCTGGGACGAGCGGGACAGGACGCTGAAGTACGTCTTCGACACGTACGCCGGGCAGGTCGGCCATGGTGGCCAACCACGTCACCTTCGGCCCGCGCTCGGCCCTCCGCGACCCGGCCAAGGCCCTGGGCATCGCCGGAGGAGGAGATCGCGCGCCTGGTGCGCTCGTTCCGCATGGGCAGGATCGAGGAGATCCCCGCGGACCTGCGGGAGGCCGCGGCGCGCATCCGCGGCATGCCCCGGCAACCTCGGCACGCACTGCGGCGGGGTGGTCATCACGCCCGGGCCCATCACCGACTACACCCACGTGCAGACCTCGCCGCTGGGCTACCCGGTCATCGCCTGGGAGAAGGACGCCACCGAGGAGGCGGGCCTGGTCAAGATCGACCTGCTGGGCAACCGCTCCCTCGCCGTGCTGCGCGACACCATCGCGCTGGTGGCAGGCGGGCCGACGGGCGAGCGCATCGACTGGGAGAGCTTCGACCCGCTCGCGGACGGCCCGACGCCGCGACCTGATCGCCGGCGGGGAAGACCCTCGGGGTGTTCTACGTCGAGTCGCCGGCCACCCGGCAGCTGCTGAGCAAGATGCGCGCGGGCGACTACGAGAACCTCGTCATCGCCAGCTCCATCATCCGCCCCGCGGCCAACAAGTACATCCGCACCTTCGTCAAGCGCCTGCACGGCGCCCCCTACCAGCCGCTGCACCCCCTCGTCGCGGGCACCCTCGCCGAGACCTACGGCATCATGGTCTACCAGGAGGACGTCTCGCGCGTGGCCATCGACCTCGCGGGCTTTCCCATCGAGGAGGCGGACCGGCTGCGCAAGATCCTCTCCAAGAAGGACCGGGAGCTGACGCTGCCCGACTTCCGCGAGCGGTTCTTCCGCGGCGCCCGGGCGCGGGGGTGTCGCCGAGGATACCTCGGCAAGGTCTGGGACATGATCCTCTCCTTCGACGGGTACTCCTTCTGCAAGGCGCACAGCGCCTCCTACGCGCAGGTCTCCTACAGGGTCGCCTACCTGAAGCGCTTCTACCCCCTGGAGTTCATCGCCTCGGTCATCAACAACGGCGGCGGCTTCTACGGCCGGCAGACCTACCTGGACGAGTGCCGGCGCATGGGCTTCCCCATCCTGCCGCCCGACGTGAACACGAGCGCCTGGGAGTACACGGTGGAGACCGTTGCGCCCGCGGCAGCCGCCGTGACTGCCGCCGTACCGGCCCCGGCCTGCGCGTGGGGCTCGGCCAGCTCAAGGACATCCGGCGCGAGTTCGTCGAGCTGCTGATCGGGGAACGCGGGCGCGGCGGGCCCTTCGCCGGTTTCCAGCGACTTCGTCCGGCGCACCGACGCCCCGCTTGTCCGACCTGCGCGTGCTCATCCGCTCGGGCGGCGCTCGACTCCGTCGCGGACGGGTGCACCCGGCCGCAGCTCTTCTTCCGCTACCTGAACATGGAGAAGGAGGACGGGCTTCGGTTTCCTGCCGCCCGCGCCGCCCCTGGTGGGCGACTACGCCCCGCGGGTGAAGCTCGCCGACGAGGTGCGCACCCTCGGCATCGTGGTCTCGCGCAACCCCCTGGAGCTGTTCCGCGGCCGCATCGAGAGGCTGGTGCGCCAGCGGGGACTGTCGCCGTTCATCCGCTCGCCCGACATCCCCCGCGCAGGGGCCAGAAGGTGTGGATCGGCGGGATCCTCGTGACGGGCAAGGAGGTGGCCACGAAGAAGAGCGAGCCCATGATCTTCGTGAGCTTCGAGGACGAGCAGTCCGTCTTCGAGACCGTGCTCTTCCCCGACGCCTTCCGCCGCCACTTCGCCCTGCTGGACGACGGCTGGGCCTTCCTGATCCACGGCAGGGTCGACGAGGACCTGGGAGCCCTCGCGATCAGCGTCGAGTCGCTCGTGAAGGTGTCGCGCAGGGCAGGGGAGGCACCGGCGGCCGGGGCGGGCTCTCCCGACGCTGACGCGGAGCCCGAGCGGCCGCCCGTGTTCCTTTGGGGGAGGGAGCCCTCGACCGGTTTCGGTCGCGCACCGGCGCCGGCATTCGCGTTGCCCAAAGCTGCGGGCTGAAGTACCTTTCCGCCGAGGGCACTGATGATCGACACGAGAGAATTGCAGACGGGCGACACCCTGATCGAGGCGCGGGGCAACATCATCGGCGACACGGTCGAGGAGTTCCGCACGGCGCTGCACCAGGCCATCGCGGCCCCCGGGCACCTCATCCTCCTGGACCTGGCGAAGGTCCAGACCATGAGCTCCCGCGCAATCGGTGTCCTGCTGATGGCCCGCAAGATGGCCCTCGCCGAGGGCCGGACGATCAGGTTCGACAAGTGCAACCCCCAGCTCGCCAGGACCCTCCTCGCTCTCCGCTTCGATACCATCTTCGACATGCGCTGCACGGAGAAGGGGTCAGGATAAACCCTGCGGATTGGGATACGCTTGAGGAAGAGGCGCTCCTGCGCCAACGCCCGAACAGCCAGGGGAGGAAAGTCACATGAAGAGGATCGTCTTGTGGGTTCTTGCGGCAGCGGCACTCGTGCTGCTCGGTGCCTGCACATTCCCGGGGACGGCTACTGTCAGCATCAAGAACAATTCGGTCTACACCATTACGTCGGTGAACTTCGTTGCCATCTCCGGGGGCGTCACCGACAACAACTCGGTGACCATCGCTCCCGACGATACCGAGTGGTTCTACAGTATCGAACCCGGCACCTACCGAATTGACATGACGGCGACCGGTGTCGCGGGAACGAAGGTCTTCGACACGAGCTACACAGCCACTGATGGGACCTACTCGCCGCGGCTGGTGTACGACTCGGTGTTCCAGTAGGAGAGCACCCGCCGCACACCCGGCCACGCCTGCCGGTGACACGCGAAGGCAAACCAGGTACAGTCCCCCGACGTGGCGGGCCGTGTGCGTGGCGGCCCGCCTGCGATCACTCTGCACCGGGAGGATCTGATGCTCATCGACAACAACCAGCAGGAAAAGACGGCGCTGGCGCATTTCCGCAGCGGGGACGACGCACGGGGCCATGAGCTGCAGGATCGGTTCGTCGCCGAGGTGAAAAGCTCGGTTGCCGACCATTGCAGCTGCACCGTCGACTGCAAGTACCACGGCAGGTGCATGGAGTGCGTCGTGATCCATCGGGGTCACCAGGACCATCTGCCGAATTGCTTCCATGACATGGTGAACAAGAGAGTCGGGGAGATCTCCGGCCTGACGGAGCACACGTTTCGGCGGTGACAGACCGCGCCGGATGGCGGGGTGCGCACGCGCCGAGCCCCCCGCGCGTTGACATCGCCTCCGGGCGAGACTATCCTCTCACTCGCTTTTCCTGTGGGGCAGGGCACGCCTGTCTCGCGCCGGGCGGCTAGCTCAGCTGGTTAGAGCGTCTGGTTTACACCCAGAAGGTCGGGGGTCCGAATCCCCTCGCCGCCCACTCCTGTGTCTTTGCTGTCAGATATTCCACAAGAAATGACACGGGGTTGCCACTCGTTCGACGAGTACGCAGGCCCCGGGCTCGGGTGACTTCCCCGTGACGGTCGACGTCCCGCGGGATGGTGTCGTCAAGGGCACTCTTGCAGGTGGCGCAGCCCAACCCCTGAGGAGGACAGCTATGCACTCCAGGCAGCCCGCGCGAACGTCGCTGCACATGATCTGATCCGTGAACGTCGCCCGGAGAGGCGCCGGATGTGCACGTGCAGGGTCTCCGACGTGGAGAATGTTGCACGCAGATGCTCCTGCTCCCACAGGAGCACCCACCCGACCGCGAGTATCTACGTATTTGTTTCTGAGGAAAAGAACTGAAACATGTGACGATTCGGCGGCCTCAGAAGCGGTGGCACACTTCTTGTAGCCCATCGCGTGTTGCGGGGCTGACCAGCGATGGACTCCCCCGTCAAGGAGCAACCACATGACCTCCAGACAACGCCTCCTGTCTGCGATCGACAGGAGGGCGCCCGACAGGCTTCCCGTCGCGCCGCTTCACTTCGTGCAGACCTACTTTCTCAAGAAGCACGTTGGCGGCGTCTCAGATCAGGAGTTCCTTCGGCAATACGGCTTCGATCGAATCCTGTGGGTGGAGGGATTCACGCCAGATGCGGCGCGCGGCGAGTACAGAGACCCACTCCTGGTCAAGAAGGAAAGCAGGGACATCGACAGGGTTGCCGCCTCTGGCTGGGAGTTCCGTGTGAGGAGCTCCCGGGTACGAGTTTCCGACGCAGCGATTCCACATCGTCACACCCGCAAAGACACTCTCAATGACCCTGCAGAGCAACGAGTACACCACCTGGGTCACCGAACCCCTTCTCAAAGCCAAGTCCGATGTCGATGTGCTGGGAGCCTATATGCCTGCGCCGAGGTGCGACATCGGTGCGGTCCGAGATGCAGCAAGGAACCTTGGCGAGGATGGGATCGTCATGGGGCACGTAGCGATGTTCGACGGATACGGCCAGCCTGGCTGCTGGCAGGATGCTGCTGTCCTCGTGGGCATCGAGAAGCTCATCATGGAAACCTTTGATGATCCCACTGGGTGCACACCCTCCTCGCAGGTTCTCCAGAAGAGGAAGAGAGGGTACATCGAGTCCCTGCTCGGTGCGCCATACGATCTCCTGATCCTCGGCGGAGGTGACGCTTCGAGCACAGTCATCTCTCCAACGCTATTCGACCAGTTCGTCGCCCCGTACGACGCGCCCCTAATCGACCTCGCCCACCAGATGGGACAGCGTGTCACCTACCATACCTGCGGCGGGATGATGCCAATTCTCGAGCGGATCGCCGACATGGGCCCGGATGCGATGGAGACATTTACGCCTCCCGAGATGGGGGGAGACACCCGCCTTGCCGAAGCCAAGTCCCGTATCGGCGAACGGGTCTGCATGATCGGCGGCTTTGACCAGTTCCATTTCCTTGTCGGCTGTTCGGCCAGACACACCCGGCAGGAGGTACGCAGGTGTTTCGCCGAGGCAGGAGGCGGAGGCGGATACATCCTGGCCCCATCCGACCACTTCTTCGACGTCGACCTGGAACTCATGCGCGCGTTTGTCGATGAGGCCGGTCCTGCCACTATTGACGTGAGCGTCAGTCAGGGGGCGGATGGCGTCAGGCTGCCGCCCCTTGCGCTCAAGCCTGAGCAAGGGGTTCGGACTCTGCCTATTGGAGATTTGACAGACGCGTGATCTCCTGGTCCGTGAAAATGTCGCGGCTGTCGAAGCTCTTCGTCGAAAACTCCGAGACGATCGCCCCCTCTGGTCCGGCCTGGAACCAGTGCGTCGTCTTTTCGAGGAGCGTGTGCTGTTCGCCGGGCTTAAGGATGATTTCGTGCCACACTCGAAAATGGTCTTTCCTTTCCACTGGAACTGCGTGCTTTTGGTGAAGGACTGATGTTCGCCCGGAACGTAGAGATACACTTCGCCCCATCGGCAGCGGAAGGTCTCTTCTTTTCCAGGATAGGACCCAATCCGTGGATGGATGTGCTCGGGACATATCTGCCAGGGGAAAAGCACGAGCTCCTTCGCACACACCCTTTCCGTGTTGACATAGATCACGATCTCGGTGCCGATCTGGTCAAGCTGCCCAAGGTTGTAGTCGCACACTTCGACGCGGAGCTTCTCTCTGGGGCTGAGGACGATCCCCGCCCGGTCCAGCATCCCGACGGCCTTCCGTTGCGCGGCAGTGATCTGGCGTTCGTCCATGTTCGTCTCTCCTCAATCGTTCTTCGTGTTGATGCGGTCGAGCGCCAGGGCGATGATAAGAACTCGCCCCGCTCGCAATCATCCTGTAGAAGGTGTTGATCGACAGGAGCGTCATGCCGTTACTCATCACACCCATCATCAGAGCTCCAAGCAGGGTCCGATGAATCTTCCCCTTGCCGCCGTAGATGCTTGTGCCGCCGAGCACGACCGCGGTGATGATGTCGAACTCCTGGCCGTTCGCGGCATTTGCCTGGGCGGAGTTCAGGCGAGCCGTGAGGATGATTCCGGAGAGGGCTGCCGTCAGCCCGCCGATCGCGTACAGGATAATCCTGACGCGATCGACCTTGATGCCCGCCAGCTTGCTGGCCTTCTCGTTGCATCCGATCGCGTACGTGTAGGTCCCGAGGCTCGTGTAGTTCGCGAAGAAGTAGGCAACCGCGAACATGATGAGCATGATGATAACCGGGATCGGGATGAAGCTGACGTATCCCCGTCCAATCGCCTGGAAGCCCTTCGGGGATGTAGTTCCCGTAGACGGTGTACCCTCCGGAGTAAACGAAAGCCACGCCACGCAGAATGGACATGGTGCCCAAGGTCGCGATGAAAGGTGGAATACGCACCTTGGTGATGATCAGCCCGTTGAACAGACCTGCGACAAGCCCAACCGCCAGTCCCGCAACTGTCGCCAGGGGATACGGCCATCCCCCATGAGCAATCAATGCCATGGCCGCCATTCCCGAGGCAGCCATGACGGCCCCCTGCGATACGTCGATTCCTCCCGAAATCAGGATGAGGGTTGTGCCCACACCTGCCACGGAAAGGATCGAGATCTGCCGAAGGATGTTGATGACGTTGTCGATGGAGGCGAAAGACCGGGTGGTGAAGCTGAGCACGACGCAAATGACGACGAACACGATCGGGATTCCATACACCGACCAGAAGTTCTCCCTGCGGGTATCACGTAGGCTCGTTCGCTGCGTCACCCCATTGTTCGTCGCGCTCATGTCGTTCCTCCTACCGCTGCGTCGAGGAGCTGTTCCTTGTCAAACTCTGTCCTTTGCAGCTCGCGCTGGACCTTGCCATGCCTCATTACGACGATCCGGTCGCACACCTTCATGAGTTCAGATGCCTCCGACGAGATGAGGACCACAGACTTTCCACTTCTCGAAAGGTCGAGGATGATATCCAGGATTTCCTCTTTTGTGGCCACATCGATTCCCACTGTGGGTTCGTCGAGGAAGAGGATGTCGGCCTCTGTCGCCAGCCCCTTGCTCAAAACCACTTTCTGCTGGTTCCCGCCGCTGAGCTGACGCACTTCCTTGTGGATGCTCGGCGTCACGATGTTCAACTGCGTGACATAGCGGGCGGCGATCGCGTTCGCCACCCGCTTCCGAATGACGCCGAGTGTCGAGACGCGCCGCAGGATAGAGAGCGTGATGTTCTTGATCACGCTCAGGTCAAGAAGCAGGCCCTCTCCCTTTCGATCCTCGGGAGAATAGACGATTCCTCTCTCCAGGGCTTCTCTCGCATCCGAGTTGAAGATCTTCGTCTCCCCGAAGGTATACCGCCCCGGCGGCGAGCCGGTCTCCGGTGAAGATCGCCTTTGCGAGCTCCGATCGCCCCGCACCGATTGCTCCGAACAGACCCAGGATCTCGCCGCGGTTCAAGCGGAAACTGACCCCACTGACCTTGCCGTCCCGAGTCGAGAGGTCGCTTACTCGAAGGATTTCCTCACTCGACGCCCAACTCCGTGTCTTACTCGCTTCTTTCACGTCGTGCCCGATCATCAGTCTGATGAGATCGAGCTTCCCGCACTCTTTGAGGTCAAGGACCCCCACCATCTTTCCGTCTCGAAGGACTGTCGCTCGGTCCGCGATGTCGCAAATGTCGTCCAGATAATGGGAAATGTAGATGACGGACACTCCACTGTTTTTGAGCTCCTTGATCTGGCGGAAGAGGTTGTCGATCTCGTGACCCGACAATGCCGAGGTCGGCTCGTCAAAGATCATGACCTTCGCCTTGCGAACGAGCGCCGATGCGATCATGACCAGTTGCTGGCCCCCGGTAGAGAGCCGGCGGACCGGGGTCGCGGGGTCGATCTGTATGCCGAGCTGTCCCAGAGCACACGCCGCCGCCTCGTTCATCTGCCGGCGGCGGATCAGCCCGAAGCGAGTGAAGGTCCTCTCGTTTCCGAGGAAGATGTTCTGCGCGACTGTCAGGCCTCCGGCGATGTCGATCTCTTGGTGCACAGTCGCGATTCCCTTGCGCAGACTCTCGCCGGAGGAGTGGAAGGTCTCCGGGACGCCGTTCAACAGAATTTGGCCGGAGTCCGGTGGAAAGTATCCCGAGAGGATATTGATGAGGGTCGACTTGCCAGCACCATTTGCCCCGACCAGTGCGTGTATCTCACCTTCCCGCAACTCCAGGCTCACATGATCGAGCGCCTGTACGCCCGGAAAGTGTTTGCAGATGTCTCTCGTCGCGAGCGCGACTCTGATGTCCATCGTTGCCGCTTTCATGTGTTCGCCTGTCGTCTCCGCTTCCCTCATTTGGGCAGAAAGCAAAAGGAACCGGGGTGCTGGGCCAGCACACCCGGTTCTTCCGCAGTGCGCCTACTTCATTCCTACTTCGGCTTTGATCTTGGCCTTCTCGGCCTTGATCTGCGCGGCGTTTTCGGGTGTCACCTTCCCGAAGGGTACCATCGATTCCTTGGTGAACTCTTCCCCGCGAACCATCTTGACAGCATACTCAACGATCTTCTCGCCCGTCCAGATTGGCGAGGGGTCAATGCCGTGAACGATTTTGCCCGCGGCGATCAGGTCGAGCTGCCGATCCTCACTGCCGATCGCAGATATCTTGATGTCTTTTCGGTTGGCTGCCTCTGCGGCTGCAAGCGCACCGTATGCTCCCGGCTCGTTCGACGTCACGACAAAGTTGACCTCAGGGTGCTCCTTCAGGATCGCTTCCATGGCGTTCAGAGCCTTGTCTTCCTGCCAGGCAGTCGTCCGTGCCACAACTTTGATTCCGGGGCCGCCCGATAGAACCCCCTCCTGCAGCCCCTTGCCGCGCAGCAGCAGGTCGCCTCCGAGGTCGTCGGCATCGAGGATCGCGACGTTAGCCTTGCCTCCCATATTCTTCACGATGTAGTCTGCACCGCCCTTGCCCGCGGCGAAGCCATAGTCATACTCACTGAGGCTGACATAGGCATTTGCGCCTTCGAATTTCGAAATGTGGGAGATGACGGGAACCTTCTTCTCCTTGGCATAATTGACGGCAGACTGCGCCGTGGCGATATCGATCGAGCAAATCGCGATCACGTTGCAGCCGGCCGTTATGAGGTCCTCGACAGCTGTGAACTGTTTGCCTGCATCGAGCTGCGGGTCCTTGATAATGACCTTCACGCCGAGTTCCTTGGCCTTCTTCTGAATGCCGACCACGACGTCGTTGAAGTATGCGATTCCCATCGACAGCGGCGTGTAGCCCAATACAACCTGTTTTCCGCCCTTGGCCTCTCCGCCACCGGCCGACCAAACGGTGGACGCACCGATGAGCATGAGCAGTGCGCAGGCAACAACAACGACCTTGTGCATGTGTCTCATAACGCAGCTCCTTTCGACGAATGACGTAGAAGCCGACGGCCCCTCGACCTTCGAGTGACAAGAAGCGTGCCAGCAGATGGCGCTGCAAACGAACTCACTATCTTGCTGTAATGGAAAGACCTACCAGAACCTCGCGAATCCGGTAGCCGGAACCTGGAATCTAAGCTCCTGCAAGCAGGCATCGACATGCACATGGCGCGTGCAAGCTGTTGCACGCCCATTCGCAGTCGCGGACTTGATTGCTGGCTGTCTCTCTCCTATGATCCTGCGCGATGGCACAACGCGTCTTGATTGTCGATGACGAGCGGGAGATGTGCATCTCGCTTGCCAAGATTCTTCGCTCATTCGGTTTCGATTCCGATTTCGTCCTTGATCCGCTCAAAGTGATACACATGCTAGAACGAGAGCATTTCGACCTGCTGATAATGGACATCAAGATGCCGAAGCTCTCCGGGCTTGATCTGCTCCAGCAGGTTCGAGCGCGTGCCGCTCAACTCCCCGTGATCATGATCTCGGGGTATCCATCTGTCGAAAACGTAGTGGCTGCGATGAAGGCCGGTGCGCACGATTTCTTCCAGAAGCCGATTGACATCAAGAAGCTGGTAGGCGAAATCGAGCGCCTGGTTCGCCTGGGGGCCGGTAGTGCGCCTGGCGCTCCGCCTCCAGACATCGTGACAAGAAACCCGCGCATGATAGAAATCCTCAGGCAGGTCCGCAAGATCGCGGACACCAACGCTTCCGTTATCATCACTGGGGAAAGCGGCACTGGGAAGGAGCTTGTGGCGAACGCGATCCATTCACAGAGCAGCCGACGCGATCAGCCGTTCGTGAAGATCAACTGCGCATCCATTCCCGACACGCTGCTCGAGAGCGAGTTGTTCGGCTTTGAACCGGGTGCGTTCACGGATGCTCGTCGGGTTCACCATGGCAAGTTCGAAGTCGCCCACGGAGGGTCCATTCTCCTTGACGAGATCGGGGACATGAGCCTGGAAATCCAGGCAAAGATCTTGCGAGTGATTCAGGAGAAGGAGTTCGAAAGGCTCGGGGGTACATCGGTGATCAAGACCGACGTCCGGGTGATGGCCGCAACAAACAGGGACATCCCTTTGCGAATCAAGAACCAGGAGTTTCGAGAGGACCTCTATTACCGGTTGTCGGTCATTACGGTTGCACTCCCCCCGCTGCGGGAGCGCCGTGAGGATATCCCGGTCTTGGTCCGTCTTTTCCTTGGAACAGCACTGCCGGACCTATGGCCGGTGCATTGACACCATCGATCCGGCGGTCGACAAGCTTCTTCTCGACCACGACTGGCCGGGCAACGTGAGGGAGCTCAAGAACTGTATCGAGCGGGCTGTCATCTTCAACGAGTCGGGAACCCTTGGCGTCAAGGACCTTCCTCGTCATTACGACATGGGGGTGAGGGCCCCAGCAGATACTCTGGGAGGAGCACACGATCAACTAACGCGACAGATGATACTGGATGCACTGGCACGTTGCGGCGGGATAAGACAGAAGGCGGCGGACTTGCTCAAGATTCACAGGAAAACCCTGTACAACCAGATGAAGAGGCTCGGCATCGAGTGAGCACTGAGGCGCGTGCTCCCGTCCTGCAGCTGCAGAACATCCACGTCGCCTTCGACGATGTCGCCGCCCTGAAGGGAATTGACCTGGACCTGTACCCCGGAGAACTACACGCGGTCGTCGGGGAGCGGCGGTCAGGGAAATCGAGCATCGTCCGTGTTCTGAGCGGGGAAGTGACGCCATCACGAGGGAAGATCGTCGTCGCTGGTCAGGAGTCCGCCTTCCTGACTCCGCAATCCTCTTTCGGGGCAGGCATAGGGATCGTTCACCAGTACCCGAACACGATCTCTTCCCTCACCGTGATCCAGAACATCTACGCAGGAAGGGGTGGGGGACGTCTCCTACAGCCGAAGCTGTTCCGCTCGCTTCGAGCGCGCTGCAACGAGGTCTTCTCTCTCTTAGGAGTTGCGATCAGTCTCGACGCCCCGACAGCCACCCTTTCCAGCAGCCAGCGGGAGATGGTGGAGATCGCACGCGCTTTGCTGTTCGATCCACTGATCCTCGTCCTGGACGAGGTCTCCTCCCGCCTCAACGTACAAGAGTTGGACACGCTGTTTCACGTGCTCTCGGACCGTAAGCGCGGCGGAGGGGGAATCCTCTACATCGCGCCAAACCTGGACGAAGTATTCACAATCGCGGATCGGGTCACGCTTTTGAAAGATGGGACTCGCAAGGGGACCGAGTCGGTCCATGACATGGATCGGTTCCGCGTGCTGCAACTGGCGTACAACTTCATCTTCAATGTGAGCCCCGAAGAAAAGGCGGACAAGGAGCTATTCCTCGTCGAGCTCTTCAACGAGACACTGATCAGCGATCTCCCCCTCGGAATCATCATCCTCACTGCCTCCGGGCGCATCGCGATGACGAACAAAGCCACTCGAAAGATTCTCGGGATCAGGCAGAAGGATCTGCAGGGTTCCGAAGTCGATATCCTGTTTTCCACGGCCGGCACCGAGAAGAGAGCTGATATCGCAGAGCGAATCCGTGGGAGGGAGCGCCACACTTGGAGCAAGCTCAAGCTTGATGCGGACAAGTTCATCAAGCTGAAGACCTTCCCGATGCGCAACGAGAATATGGACTTCATCGGAACGATCCTGATGCTCGAGGACGTCTCGATGGATCACTTCGTCAGAGAGTATCTTCTGAGAGCCGAGAAGATCACTTCCGTGGCAGAACTGGCGGCTGGGGTTGCGCACGAAATCAACAACCCTCTTGGCATCATCAACAACTATGTTGTCTTGCTGAAGTCACTTGAGTTGGGCCAGGAGGCGAGGGAAAATCTTGACAAAATCGAGAACGAACTGGCGCGCATCGTCGACACGATCGGATCGCTTCTCTCGTACTCCCGCTCGCAGCAAAACACTGTGCGCAACATCGACATGGCAGTCCTCGTAGAAGAGACGGCAACCCTGCTGAGCCATCGGCTCCGAGAGAAGAGCATCGTGCTCACGCGTCGTGCGCTGGATTCCGTCCTCGTGCCTGGGGACGAGAACAAGCTGAAGCAACTCCTGATCAACCTCATACTCAACAGCGTGGAGGCCGTCCTCGAAAGGGGATCGATCGCCGTGGTCGTCGAACGGGCCGCGGAGACTGGCGAGGCGGTCGTCACGATCGCCGATGATGGCTGCGGGATACCCCCCGAGATCGCGGAAAGCGTCTTCACTCCGTTCTTCACGACCAAAATGAGCAAGAAGAACATCGGTCTCGGCCTGTCGATCTGCCAGAATATCGTGGAAAGTCACGGCGGATCGATTTCCTTCAGCAGCGAACCGGGCAAGGGGACTACGTTCGTGGTTCGCCTTCCCAGCGCGCGTTGAGGTGCATCGGAGAGACGACGTAGCAGACAGTCTGAGCCGGGGCCGCGACGTCGTGGCCGAGAGGTGCAGGTTCGTGGCTGATCAACTGCGCGGGGTTTCCTGAAGTCCGACGAGGCGACGCTCCAACTCCTGACCTGGCGGACGCAGGGTCAATCCGCGACGAGAGGATCGTTCGGCACGGCACTTCACACTGTATTCGCACGAAATCCCTATCCGCCCGTCGAAAGCTGTAGTAGGACACCGTCTAACTGTTCATTGGTGGTAGTAGCTCGTAGTAGACCCTCGGAGAGTGCTCTTGCCCTTTACACCCAGAAGGTCGGGGGTCCGATCCCCTCGCCGCCCATCGTTGGTCTATTCTCTTCCTACGGGGGAGTGCACGATGTACCGAACGCTGAGTCTGTGAATGTCAATTGTGGACCGGGGTTCATTCACGAAAACCGCAGGCCCCCACTCATAATCGGCATCACATGGGATCAAGGGTGCCGGAGGCGCGCCGGGGTTCGGTAAGGGGTGAGGACGCGCCTGCGTAAGGGCTGAATCCACCGATTGTTACCCCCTCAGCTCCCGTGAGAACGCGACCGGCCAGTCATCCTGACCGGTCACCTGCTTCCTCGTCACTGGCCTGTCCAGTCCAGTGTGTGGTACTCCAATCCGGCTTGAGTAGGAATGGTCAGCGTGATTTGCCTGCCAGTCTCAGTCTCGACTATGGAGTAGGGGAGATTGATTTCATTGACACCGTTTCCCAATCCGGCGGCCCCGAATTGTGCCAGAACGGCATCCCACCATTCATCACCGGTCCACTCGGGCCAGAAGTCGAGCCGAGACTCTGATGTTGCGAACACATATCCTGCGAGACTCCAGGCCGCACCGCTGCCTTCCACTACTGACATACTGAGATTCGTACCCTGGTTGCCAGTGCCGGAGTCCCACCAGCAAGCGACAGTCAAGTTCTCCGTCAGACCCTGCTCTGGAATGGTGCGGGCCCAGTTGCCCGCGTACTTCCGGAGGGGCAGCGCCACGTCAACTCTCACGTTCGGAGTGCTTGGCCCGACCGTCACTATAGCCTCGCCTTCGTCGTGCACCGCTGGCTGATTTGGATTGCTCCGGGGCTTGTAGGTGATTCTCCAAGTGCCCTCCGGGAGCTCCAAGTCGTAGTCTCCCCATCCGTTGGTGAGGTCAGAATACAGGAAGTCTCCGATGGACACCGCCACGCTCCCGATGCCAGTCCCATCAGACTCGCCCGTTACCTTTCCGTAGGCCTTGTAGACTCTCTCGAGGTAGTAGGGTATTGGCTTGCAGCCTGGCAGTAGCATAGCGGTAGCGATGATGAGAAGCACGCCCAGCCCGATTGTCATTTTCTTCATCTCTGCAACCTCCGACTCCCAATCGAGTCACACGCAGAGGACTCGCGCTGCTAGAAAGTGGTGGTTGACAACTGATGTGAACGGCAGAGTAGGTAAGACTGCTGCAGAAGCTTTCTCAATTCCACGAATCAATCAGGGTCATGTTTTTGTCACGTCATGAACCTTGTCCCTCCTTTCCTTCAGCCATAATCGTATGCCCCGCACCTTCGACATGTCAATACTCACGCCGGATTGGCCGGACAACAGCTCCAGACCTACCCATCGTGGACGCCGCAACTTGGGGCTTCCTCGCCATGCCATGAGACCGGCACATCTGGTGGATGTGCGGCTGGCAGATCTCCTTCGCCGGCTCGAGGAGGATGGGTGCGGGCGCTCGCAAGACGACAGGCCCAACTGCATCCAGCTACTGGCGTGACTCCCGCAGAGGTCCGCACTGACCAGACCGCTTTCACCTATGCGAGGTCACGTTGTCAGCCATCGACTTCAGATTCTATTCGCACGAAATCCCTATTAGCCCGTAGAAAACAATAGTAGGCGACCGCCTAACTCTTCATTGGTTGTGGTAGCTCGTAGCAGACCGTCGAAGAGAGCCTTAGCCCTTTACCCCCAGAAGGTCGGGGGTTCGATCCCCTCGCCGCCCGGGGCTGTGTTCGTTGTTTCACTGGGCTGTCCGCCCCCCTGCTGTCGAAAGCAGGGTTCGACTGTCAACGGCGGCGGGGCAGGTGCGACCGCAACCTGCCCTGCCGTGACACCGTGCGAATCAAGGCGAAATCGCCGAATCGTAGCCGATCTTTCCTCCGCTGACATGGAGAATGGCGATGTCCTTGACGGGATCGTGGTGAGCGTCGAATGTCAGGTTGCCGCCCACGCCGCTGAACGAGGCCCCTTCCAGGGCGGCTTTCACCTTCTCGACGTTGTCACTCCCTGCTCTAGTGATCGCCTGGAACAGCAGGTTTGCCGCGTCATAGGAGCACCCCGCCACGAGGGCGCCTTCGTCAAAGTACGGGGTGCCCTTGAACTTCGCGGAGTATGCGGCGATGAATGCCTTGACCTCCGCCCTCTGATCCGCGGCCCAGTAATGCTCGGGGAAGTAGCTGCCCTCGCACGCCCGCAGATCAAGGCTCTCCGACAGCCAGGCATCCGCGCCCAAGAACGGGGCATTCATTCCCAGGGCCTTCGCTTGTCGCAGGGCGGGATTCACAATCACGTAGGAATCAGCCAGGTAGACCACGTCGGGCCTGGCAGCCTTGACCTTTCCGATGATGGCGGCGAAGTCGGAGTACGCGGCGGCGTAGTGCTCCTTGCCGACAACTGTGCCGCCGGCCTTGACGAAGGCAGACTCAAATGTCTCTGCAAGACCTGCCGAGTATGGATCGCTCACGTTCGACAGGAGAAATGCTTTCCCCGCCATGAGCTTTCCCCTGGCGAAAAGCGCGGCTGCCCTGGCCTGGGCGGGATCGGTGAAACAGGCTCGGAATATGTAGGGCTTCGTCGCGCCGCTGGCATCCACTGTCAGGCCAGCGCGGGTCGAGGAGGGGCTGATCTGAATGACCTTCGCTGCGTTTGCGACCTCGGAGATGGCGATGGAGGGGGCTGAGTAGACGTCGCCGATGATGTAGTGCACATGCTCCGTATCAATCGCTCTGCGCGCTGCCGCAGCCGCTCCATCTGGGTTCTCGTTGCTGTCGCCGGGCACGGGGACGATCTTCATTCCCAGGACGCCCCCTCTTGCGTTCCACTCGTCAATTGCCATCTGCGCGCCGCTGTAGAGCGCCGTGACGAAGGCGTTGCCCATCTGTGAGGACCCGATGAGAGCAACTTTCAGTTCTCGTTGGCCACAGCCGATGAGTGTGGCCACGATCGCGATGCCGAGGGCCAATCTTGGAATCGGACTCTTCCTGCACATTCTCTCTACCTCCTCAACGTTTTCCATGTCATGACGCTCTCACTCTTCACGGTCTGCGCGACCGGAGTCGAGTGAGATGCGTCTCCTGGACTTGACTCTTTCCGGGGGTCATCCTCCAGGGCTTCTCACGTTGGTTGGGGTAGTAGCACGAGCTGACTGACATGCCGACGCGAGCAGCGACCACCTGGATGTTACACCCGCTATGGCAGATGTCAACTGGAGCGGCCGGTCACCCGAAGCGGACATTATCTCAGGTCAGATCATCAGCGCCTGTGACTGCCAGAAAGTTGGAATGCTGGTTTCGTCAGTCCGGTCTTGCTTTCGCAA
Organism: uncultured Spirochaetota bacterium; assembly: GCA_963733835.1. Classification (GTDB taxonomy): domain Bacteria; phylum Spirochaetota; class Spirochaetia; order SZUA-6; family Fen-1364; genus CAVTER01. Next base: position 708,886 of record CAVTER010000015.1, on the reverse strand, counting down.
TTCAGGCCTGTCCAGGAGATCGAGTACCTTCAGCTCTGTCGGACGAATGCACACTCTATTCGCAGGAAGACCCTGTCTACCTATGCAAGGCGGCAAGCGAGAACTGTCTGACTTTTCCTTTGTTGTCTCGGCTGGCAGGGGTGCGTCGAAGACAGTCTCTGGCCTTCACACCCAGAAGGTCGGGAGTTCGATCTCTTCGCCGCCTACAGTACCTTCCACCCGGTCTCGCCCGCGCCGCCAGCCTCTGTGCCCGGGTCCGCGTGTTTGTTCCCCCGGTCAGTCCTATCAGCGGCCATACCCGAAGGCCAGGATGGCTTCGAGGACGCCACCGCCGATGGCCCGTGCCTTGTCGGAGACCGTGAAGCAGTGCTCGCGTATGCCTCGCGGATCGACGTCGGCGACCTTCAGTCCCTCGGCCACATGGAGCCCGCTCCGGATGACCCCTCTGAGCACGCCGTTCGTGCTCGAACGGGCTTCGACAGCCGAGCCGCCGGCTGTGCGGATGCGGAGCACCGCTTCGCCCGCGGTGACTGCATCCCCGATTCGGCGGATCTCCTCGGTGGTCCCTGCCTGCGGCGCATGCACGACCCGCCCTGCTCCGACTCCTGCGATGGTCGCCGGGGTACGCGTGTCCGCCTCCGCACGGCCACTCAGGATCACTCTCCCCAAGTCGTGTCCCCTGTTCGTCTCAATGACAGCGTGCGCGTCGACGCCAGCCTCGAATCCTGGCCCGAGGGCGACCACGATGGGCGCCATTCGGATCGATGTGCCTGTGTTCCTCTTGGCGATGATCGCGTCAACGAGCACGGCTGGCCTCAGGGCGACGAGGAGGGTGCACTCTGGATCTTCGAGCAGGGGAACAATGCCCGAGCCTGCCGCAGCCACCGCCTCGGCGACGTCCCGTACCCGTCGCCCCTTCACCCCCTCCACTTCGGCCTCTCCGTCGTACATCGACTCGCAAAGCGCAACCGACCTGCGGATCGCTGTCGGTCTGGCGATTTCGAGGGCCGCCACCCGGAAGCCTGCCCTGCGCAGGCGGACGATCACTCCTGTTGCCAGGTCCCCGGCACCGCGCACAACCACCAGCCCCGCTTCGTGAGTCATCATGCTTGCTCCCCCGATGCAACAGCCGCGGTACCCAGTTCGACAACATCCACGAGCGGGTTGGCGCCACCGCGAAGGGAACAGACAAGGAGGATGGCGAGATCGGGCCGTTGATCGTCGAGCAGTGTGACAAGCTCCTCCAATCGGTCCTGCGTCGTCGCGTCGACCTTGTTCAGGATCAGGGCGCTGCACGCTGGCCGCGGACGCCCCTTGAACAGGCCTGCCGGAGAGCGAACCAGGGCCAGAACATGCTCCGGACCGATGCGGCCATCCTCCGGGCAGCCGACCAGTGGGCCGAAGATCTCGCTGCGATGGACAGTGGCGCGATCCATGCGGGCCCCGAGCGCGTCCAGACCGATGCAGCCGACGACAAGGTCCGTTCCCCATGGGAGAACGGGCTCCGTGCCCGACGGCGCCTTGATGCTGCGGCCGCGGGCGCCGTCAGCCTCCACGAGCACCAGGTCGAACTCTGACGCCATTCCCTCGGCCCAGGAAGGGTGGATGCCGCGCAGCTTTCCTGGTCCCGTCAGCTCCTCCGAGGCTGCCACAGTGAGTTCACCACCTGCAGCGTGCGCGTTCGCGCGGGTTGGCCCCGGTCGCCGGGGATACCCCTTCCATTCCTCGTTGCCGGCGGACGACCGAAGGTGGGGGTCAAGAAGTATCCTGTCACAGCGTCGACCGTCCTCGAGACGGGGGTCTCGGATCATCGTCGTCGTTGTCACCATGACCCTCGCCCCCAGTTCGCGGCACGCCTCGTCGGCCAGCACGAACATGGCGCTCGTCTTCCCGCCCGCGCCGACGAAGGCGACCACTGGGTTTCTCTCATCGTGACGGGGGACGACTGCGGTGAGGGCTTCGAGCAGGGTCGTCTGCCTCCGACGCTTCATCCGCGTCGCCTCGCCCTTTCTTCGGCGAATCTGGCCAGTGCGGGCGAGCGTCGCCGGGTTGCGATGATCTCCGCGAGGATGCAGACGGCGATCTCGGCAGGCGTTTCTGCGCCGATGTCGATCCCGATCGGCGCAGAGAGCGCGTCAGCCTTCGCGGGGTCGAAACCTTCGGCCTTCACCTGGGCGAGGATCATGGCGACCTTCCGCCGCGAGCCGATGAAGCCAGCGTAGCGGTACTCACGGGGGAGGATCGCCCGGACACACTCGATGTCCCCCAGGTGATCGGGGCACACGATGACGATGCTCGTCGTGGGCCCGAAGGGGTATCCCTCCACGATGTGCGAGAACTCGTCGCAGACCGTTTCTACCCCATCGGGGAACCTTCCGGCGTTCGTGAAGTCGGGCCGCGGGTCCCCGACTGTCACGTGGAAGTCCAGGTCCACCGCGAGCCGGGCAAGGGCCAGGCCGACATGGCCTGCTCCCAGGATGAGGAGTCCCTCCTGCGGTGCGACCGGGTCATAGAGCAGCCCATCCGCCTCCGAGACCAGGGGCACCCCCGAGTCGAGAGCGGCTGTCACAACCGCTGCATCGCACTGGCGGCCCTCTCCCCAGAGAATAGCGCCATCCCAGCCCAGGACGGCGACGGCGGCCTGCCCCCTGGCCGCGTCGACTCCGCTCCCGCCAGGGCGCACCAGGACCACCGGCTGCCCGTGCTCCAGGACCTTCGCGGCAGCCTTGAACGGAGCCGTGTCCGCAACGAAATCGACTGCAACCGCCACGGAGCCCCCGCAGATCAGGGTGCTGCCGAGGGCCGAGTTGCCTGTCAGCTCGACGCGCAGTGTGCTCGAACGCCGTTCCGCGATGCACTGCCGGGCGAGCTCGATCGTGCCCGCCTCGACGCGCCCGCCCCCGACAGTCCCCACGGTTGAGCCGTCGGCTCGCACCAACATCCTGGCGCCCATCCGTCCGGGCGCAGACCCTTCGACAGCCACCACCGTGGCAAGCGCGACCCCGCCGGGGCTCTGGGCGACTTTCCGAATGACCTCGCTGCTCACTGGGAAAAACCTCCTTCTGCGTCGTCGATAGCCGACCCGTCCCTCGGCTCGAGAATGCGGTGGCCGAGCATGCGGGCCTCCGATTGGCTATGGGTGACAAGGATGACGCTCATGGCCAGATCTTCCCGAAGCTCAAGGAAGCCGCGCAAGGCCGAGGCCAGGCACAAAGGTGAAGAGACTCGCGTCCAGCGCCACTCGCATTGAAAGCAGGACCGGCTCCAGTGGGCTCATCTGATGACGAAGCCCGTCTTCGTGAACGCCGATGCTGTCGACGGGCCCTGGAGGAACTGTATGAATCTCGCGGCCTCGTCCGTGTGCAGCGTGCCGGCAACAATTGCCACCGGGGCGAGGACCGGAGAGGCGAGGGCGCTCTCGGGAACTGGTAGAGACGCACGGCCGGGATGTTCGGTCTCACCGACAAGGCGTCGGTCAGGAAGGCGATGCCCACGGGAGCAGAACCTTGATACGGGCCGAGGGAGGTCAGCGCCTGCGTCGCATACCGGCCGGCAGGCACCGAATCCGGATCGCCGACCGCCAGGAGGCTGGCGGCGCCGAGGATGTCCATGTCCTCGCTCGCCGCGGAGAAGAACACGTCGGCGGGAGCCCCTTCCTCGATCTGCTTTCCGAGAGCTCCCGATCCGGCGACGGTGAAGAGTTTCCGTGCCCCCACGCATTCCTCCGCCTCCGGCCGCAGTGACGTGAGCACAACAGTCAGGCTCGCGGCGGCCGAGACAACGGTCTGCTGCTGCTGTGTGAAGCCCCTACTTCGACTGATAGTCAGGATGTGGGTAGTCACAGGTTTAGTATGGAACCTTTGCATTTCTGTCAAGCTGAAGACCCGCGGAGCGCCTGCGGCGCCAGGGTCTCTCGTCACAGAGCAGGGGCCTTGACCATGATGGGTGCCGGCGTTACTGGCCACAACTGGACACATCGCCGAGCAGTGCCGCCTCCCAATCTTGGAAAGGCGAGAAGAGGTTTCCCCACCTCTATCTCGCCTTCGAAACCGCTGGTTTTGGAGGTGGCGCATGGGGCATCTGCATCGAAAACCTGCCGCGCACCCGACGACCTCCTTCGTCGGGGTGAGCACCGCGTACTCGATGATCATGCGCGTGTTCCCCGAATGGGCGCGCCATCTGTGGTTCGGTGACTGCAGGATACAGGGCATCGACCTTGCCCTGCATGACACGGTCGAGCGATTCCGTCAAGTCGTCGAGCTCATCGAGGGAGATCCGCTATCCCTGGGAGCGCTCGTGACGACCCGCACGACCGGCCTGTTGAGGGCGAGCCGTGACCTGTTCGCCGAGCTCGACCTCGAAGCGCGACGGCAGGCTCATCGGGGCAGGGGGGGAGCAGCATGGCCTCGAGGTCGTTCCTGGGGCGGTCCGAGCACGGCGCGGATCGCCCCCGACGGCTCTTCCTGTCCAGGAGGAGCACAGGAAGGCTCGAGGAGATGCGTCACATTCACTCGAGGCTGCACACCGGTTGTCCGATCGAATACCTGCACGCTCCAAGTCCGCAGGACAATGACGCGGTGCTCGCTCGCTTGCACCTGGGTCGCTGGGCGTGAACGCAACGGGCATGGGCGAGGACTCTCCATGCTCGCGGGCAGGCGACAGTGAGCCGGCTCTCTGTCCGGGACGGATGGCTGTATTTCATCTACGGCTGGCTCTCCGTTCTCGGAGATTCTTTCCACCGCGACATTCCTGCCCGGGGACCACTGTTCGACGAGCTGTATGAAGACAGCGATGCAGTGGGCTGCCCACGCGTTCGACCTGAACGCTGCAGGGGGTTCACGGCCGCAGACGGCTTTGACGGAGACGCCGGCGTCAACTTCCGGCTGCTCATCTCCAGGCAGCACTGCGAGACGGTCCGGCGCTGGATCGAGACGGGAAAGCAAGAGGGGGCTCGGCTCGTTGCCGGGGGGACACCCTGCCGTGAACCTGCGCTCTCGGCAGGCAACTTCGTGCCTTCGACGGTCTTTGCGGATGTGACTCCCTGGATGGAGATCTTCCACCAGGAGATCTTCGGACCCGTCCTCTGCGTCCCCGCAGCGAACGCTGAACTGGCGGAATGGCAATTCCCGGACATCGGCACGCTCCCTGACGGCTGGGAGGGGTTTCGGAGTTCGATCTACTTCCTGCCGCGCTCCGCGGCTATTGCAGAGGCAAGCTGCCTGGCGAACTCGTCGTCGGCCTTTTCCAGGTCGCGAAGGAATCCTGCCAGAATCAGGCGGGAATCCTCAAATACGAACGCGTAGTCACTGAAAATCGGGACGGTCTTCCTCTCTGGAACGGAATAGGTCCGGCGCGTGGTCCAGACATCCCTCATCACTGTCACGGTCTGTGTGCCGACTTTCAGCGCATAGACCTCGACTGAATAGGTTCGGCCGTCACGCGCGATTTCCAGGGTGGCTGCCGGCGAGTTCGTCACGAGAGCCTTGAACTCCCCGTGCGTGATCCCCGGGCGGACGGCCTGGATATCGGATTCCGACGTTGACTGTGTGACGCAGCCCGTCGCGCTCAGAGCGATGACACCGAACAGGATCAACCTTCTGATAGTCCGCACATGCGCCCCCTTTGTCGTTCTCTTCACCGGTAGCAGGGAGGCGTGGAAGAGTCAATCCCAATTCGCAGTGGCATCTGCCCCTGCCCAACGGGCCGGCGTGCGTTCCTGCCTGTGCCACGGCTGCCTTCGGGCGACCGCCCTGCCACGGGACTCCAGCCCTGGGGTGCGGAGAGGCCTCGGCCTATCGGGGTTGATTCCCCCGTAGCGCATCGAACAGCGCCACGATGTTTTCCGTGGGGACGGTGGCCTGGATATTGTGCACGTTGTTGAACACGAAGCCGCCGCCCTGCGAGAAGATGCGGGCATTCCGTTCCGCCTCCGCACGCACCTCCTCGGGTGTGCCGAAGGCGAGCGTCCGCTGGGGGTTGACGGCGCCGCCCCAGAACACGAAGTCCCTGCCCCATTTCTTCTTGAGTTGATCGGGCTCCATTCCCGCCGCTGATACCTGCACGGGATTCAGGATGTCGATCCCGGCCTCCTTGAAGTCGGGCAGGAACTCCGATATCGCCCCGCAGGTGTGGAAGAAGGTCTTCCACTTCGTGTTCCCGTGCACCCAGTCGTTCATCTTCCTGTGCAGCGGCATGAACATCTCCCTGTACGCCTGGGGGGCTATGAACGGGCCGGCCTGGGAGCCGAAATCCGTGCCGCTCATCACGATCACGTCGATCCTGTCGCCGACGGCCTGCTTGTAGGCCTGCAGGTTCTTCATGCCCACCTCGAACATGCAGCCGAAGATGTCCGTGATGTACTGCGCGCGGGTGAGAGTGGAAACGTACCACTCCTCGGGGTCCCGGATGCCCTTCGGGTGCAGGACCGCCGGACCGGGCACTTGTGCGATGTCGCCGAAGCCCGCACCCCAGAAGTTGCCGACCAGGGAGTACTCGCTGTTCTCGAACCACTGTCTCGACGTGGTTTCCAGAAACCGCAGCTCTTCCTGGGTGTAGGGAGCGCAGTTCTGCCGTGCCCACTCCCGGGGATCGAGCTGTGCCTCGTCGATGGGCTCCTGGCGCACGATGGCATCGAAGTAGAAGCCGTTCTTTGGCATCCTGCCCGAGGGCGGGGCGGAGCGGTCGCCCTTTGGGTACTGGACGATGTCGCCGTTCGGCAGCACGTCGTACTCGAAGTGCCCAGATATCTCCACCTCGGTGCCGTCGAACATCGTGAACTTCTTCCAGTTCTCGTTCATGTACCCGAACATGGTGGTCGGCAGCTGGATGCCATAGGTGTCGACGCCGAGGGCCTTCTTGACCGGGGCCTCGACCTCGGCGAGCATCTGGAAGGGATCGTAGACCCTCGTTGCGCCGCCGGTGATACCGAGGGCCTTCTTGAGCCGCGCATAGGCACTCGCCGCGATGCCAGTGACCAGCGTGCTTCCCAGGTCGACGGGGACCCTGTCTGGCTGTTCGTGGTTGATCGCCTTTCGGACCCGCTCGCGTGACGTCACGGCTGCCTCCTGTCCCGCGCATTCTATCGAAGTCGGCCGCGCCCGGCCACGGGTCGCGCTGGGGGGCCTATGCCTTGACCCCGACCTGCTGTCGGGCCACTCTGTTCCCCGGGGGGGGTGCATGCGGAAGATGACGAGGGAATCATCCGTGAGCGAGGGCTCGGGAGGAGCAGCGTGACAGTCTCAGCGGTGTTCGTGGGCAAGCCACGGACGGTCTCCGCCCCGGGGCGGCCCGCTGCGCAGCGGCGGGGCCAAGTCGCGCGTCGAGGCGGCTTTTCTCAGGGTCGACGGGTTCGAGAATGACGGCCCCGCGAATCTCAAGTACCATGGTGGTCCGGACCGCGCGGCGTGCGTCTACCCTGCCGAGCACTACCCCTGGTGGAAGGCCTCGCAGGGCTGGGATCTCGCCGCGGGGGCCTTCTGCGAGAACCTGACTGTGGAAGGTGTCAGCGAAGACGACACGTGCATCGGCGACATCTTCCGCGTCGGCCAGGCGCTCCTGCAGGTCAGCATCGCGCGCGACCCCTGTGTGACTCTGGACAAGCTCACCGGCATCGACGGCCTTGCCTCACGCGCGCGCGAGACGGGGAAGTGCGGCTTCCACATGCGCACGCTGGAGGAGGGTCTCATCAGGGTCGGTGACTGCTTCGACCTGGTGCAGCGACACCCGGACGGTTTCCCGCTCGCCCGCGTTCTCGACCTCTTCCACGGCCGTTCCCGGGACCGCGAACTCGCCGCCCGGCTCACGGCGATCCCCGAGTTCGCCGCGCAGGGGAAGGGGATGATCGCGAAGCTGCTGTAGGCAGGGGGGGGTGAACCATGGTGTCCACGCGTGATCGGGAGAGGATCGAACGAGAGGTGGAAGCCGCCCGCGAGGAGATGGTCGACTTTCTTCTCAGGCTGGTGCGCATCGACACGACCGATCCTCCCGGCACCAACTACCCCGAATGCGCCCAGCTCCTCGCTGCCACCTACCGGAAGCACGGCTACGACGCGCACGTTGTCGATGTCCCGGCCGACTACGTGGCCGCTGTCGCTCCCGAGCTGGCCGCAACGGCACCTGGCGGAAAGCTGCCGCCCCGCGTGAATGTGTTCGCCCGCAGCAGGGACCACGGGCCGGGCCGGGTCATCCATTTCACGGGACACTTCGACGCGGTGCCTCCCGGCGACGGGTGGTCGCTGGACCCGTTCGCGGGCATTGTGCGCGACGGCAGGGTGTACGGGAGGGGAGCCACTGATCAGAAATCGGGTCTTGCTGCCTCGCTTTTCGCAGCCGAGGCGATCAGGAGAGCGGGCGTGAAGCTTGCGGGGACCGTCGAGCAGTCGGCGACCGTGGACGAGGAGTACAAGGGCGAGACGGGGCTGGGCTACCTCGTGCGGGAGGGCCTTGTGGGCAGGGGGAAGCAGGACTTCGTGGTCATCACGGAGTGCCTGGACGTGGACGGGATCTGCGTGGGACACAGGGGGGCGATCTTCTTTCAGCTCGTGACGCGGGGCAAGGTCGGTCACGGGTGCATGCCCCACCTGGGGGTCAACGCGATCGAGAAGATGCAGGCCGTGATGCAGGCGATGATCACGGAGCTGCGACCGAACATCGAAACCCGCGTGTCGCGGCTGCCCATCCAGCCGGAGGGCTCGCGCAGGGGGAGCCTCTCTCCCATCTGGATCGACGGCTCCGCCCGGGAGCAGCCCGGTGCCACGATCCCCGCCCTGTGCGCCTCCTTCTGGAACAGGTGGTTTGGCCCCGAAGAGGATATCGCGGAGGTGCGGGGGGAGATACAGGAGCTCCTGCAGTCGCTGCGGGAGAGGGATCCAGGGCTTGAGGTGGGCATGCACGAGGTGTACGCGGCCGAGCCCGTGCTCGTCGACGCCCAGAGCAGCTTCGTGAAGACGTGGGAACGGCAGGTAGAGGCGGTCCTGCACCGGCCCAGCCACTGCCTGGTCAGCCCGGGCATCGACGACCAGCGATTCGTCATCCTGAACGGGGGCATCGCGGACTGCATCCTGTACGGTCCCGGCGTGCTGAGGGCAGCGCACGCGCCGGGACGAGTACGTTCCCGTCGACGACCTGGTGAGCGCGGCCAAGGTGATGGCGCTGTCCGCCGCGGAGCTTCTTGGAGTGCCTTAGAGGAGTGAAGGGGGAAGCCATGAAGGCCGCGCGCGCAACGTCCTGAAGGGCTGCTATGCCTGTGCGGTGATCGAGGCGAGCAGCGTGATGGTGGCCGTCGACTGAACCGGCACGGACAGACACCGCACTGACACTGCTCGTGGCCGCGTGCTATGCTCCCGCGCGAACGGGGGCACTGTACGCGGGGGTTCATCGAAGGAAAACAGAAGCGCAGCTTTCTCGCGTTTCTCGGTGACTGGGTATTCTTCGGGCTCGGGCTCGCCCTGGTCAACCCGGCTACTGTCATGCCCGCCCTCGTGCGGGCGCTCACCCCGTCGGCGCCCTTGATCGGCCTGGTGGAAACGATCAGGAACGGGGCATGGCTCATCCCGCAGATCTTCGTGGCATGGGCGCTCTCCGGCACGACCATCTCCAGGCGGCACGTGCTCGTGCCTCTCCTGGGCAGCAGGATCGCCCTGATCCTCGTGGCCCCGCTTCTCCTGGCTGCCGGCACCGGCCGCCGGGGATCGCCCTCGCCGGCTTCTTCGTGCTCATCACCCTGCTTTTCGCGTTTGATGCCGTCGGGTCCCTGCCCTGGTTCGACTTGTTCTCGACGACCCTCTCGGCAGTCAACCGCGGCCGCCTCGTGGGTACCGCGCAGTTGCTGGCAGGGGCGGGGGGGATCGGGGTCGGGTACATCGTCGCGAGTGTGCTCGCCGCCCCATCCCTCGGCTTCCCGCGCTCCTATGCCCTGCTGGTCGGCGCCTCGGCGGTCTTCATGGCCCTCGAACTGGGGGCACTGTCGTGCCTGCGGGTTCCTCCCGACCCTCACGAGCGCCGTCGCCTTCCCCTGCGCTCGTTCGCCCAGTTGTGCGTCCGGATGCTCGAGCGCGATCGCGTGTTCCGAACCCTCGTGGTCGTGCGCCTCCTGGTCGGCGCTTGTGGGCTCGCTGTTCCCTTCTACATGGTGTTCGGCCTGGACGTGCTGCGGCTGGGTCCGCAGAGCGTGGGGGTGTTCACGGCGGCGCAGGTTGTGGGAAGCATTGTCTCTGCCCCGCTCATGGCCCTCCTGAGCGAGAAGCGGGGCAGGACGAGCGTGATACGGCTGGTGGCCGTGATGGCGCTCCTGCTGCCTCTTGCCGGCATTGCCCTGGTCGTGCTGGCGCCCCTGGGCAGCCAGGTCGTCCTCACGGTCATCCTGGGGGCGATCTTCTTCCTGCTGGGGGGAGTGAACAACGGCAACATGGCCGGCTTCACCAATTACCTGCTCGACCACGCGCCGGCCGGGAGCGCGCCGTGTACGTGGGGCTGGCCAACACGCTGAACGGGGTCGTGCTCGTCGCGCCGCTGCTGGGGGGGTGGCTGCTCACCGCGTTCTCCTGGCCTGTGCTCTTCGTGGTGACTGCCGCGGTCTCGCTTGTGGGGCTTCTCGGCACCTTCCGGGTCCACGAGCCCGCCCGGGCAGGCCAGAAGTAGCGGGCGGCTGCCCCCGGCATCGCCACGCGGCGCCCCCGGGCAGTACCTTCCGCGTATGAGAACGAACATGAAAGCTGTCCAGGTCTTCAACATCCTGGCGTTCATCGCCGTGGTCGTGGTGAACGCGCTCTCCTCGATCGTCGGCATCAATGGCAGGACCCCCGGGGAGCTGTCGGATGCCATCCCCAATCTCTTCGTCCCCTCCGGCCTGACCTTCTCGGTCTGGGGCGTGATCTACCTCCTGCTGCTCCTGTTCTCGATCGGGCAGGCGCGGGGCCTGTTCTCCTCGGGGCAGGAGGGTCCTGAAGGCACCCGCCGCATCGGGTGGCTTTTCGTGCTCTCCTCGGTCGGGAACATCGGCTGGATCTTCCTCTGGCACTACAGGCTGGTGGGCTGGTCGCTGGTGGCCATGCTGGTGCTCCTCGTGTCGCTCCTGGTCATCTACGTGCGGCTGGGGACCGGCAGGAGCAGGGCGAAGACCGCGGAGAGGCTCTTCTTCCGGCTGCCCTTCAGCGTGTACCTCGGCTGGATCACCGTGGCGACCATCGCAAACGCGACCGCGCTCCTGGTGACGGTGAACTGGAACGGCTTCGGCCTTTCCCCCGAGGTATGGGCCGTGATCATGATCGCCGTTGCCGCGGCGGTCACGGGGGTGATCCTGGCTGTCCGCAGGGACGTAGGCTACGGGCTCGTGGTCGTGTGGGCCCTGGCGGGAATCGCGCTGAAGCGGGCGGCCGACGATTCGGCGGCAAGCCGGACCGTCTTCATCGCGGCGATCGCGTGCGGGGCGGTGGTTGCAGCGGGGATCGTGGCCTCTGCCGTGCGAAGCGCGGTCAGGCCCCTCAAGAGCTGAGCGGGCGCGGCGGCACCCCCCGTCATTTGGGGCGGGATTCTCCGCCCTAGGGCGGGATTCTCCGCCCAAGGGGATCCTGCCTGTAGAACGCGGCGAGGAGCCTGTAGACGTCGGGGTACTCGCCGCGCAGCAGGCGCGGTGTCTCGAAGAAGTGTTCGCTCGCTACGGCAAAGAACTCCGAGTCGTTCTCCGCTGCGTACTCGTCGATCCTGGGGCGGGACTTGCCGCGTTTCCGTGTCCTGCGGCGCAGGTCATCGTACGCGCGCGAGAACACTTCCAGCCATTCGGTCGGGTTCATGCCCTCGTGCAGGGGCGGGCGGCCGTCGATGGCGCCGTCTCGCCCGTCGAGGATGTGGGCGGCCTCGTGGATCACCACATTGTAACCGTCCCCTCGGCCCGACTCCCGCACGTTCTTCCACGACAGTGTCACTGAGCCGTACGAGTGTGAGCTTCCCTGGTCGCCGCTCCGATATTCATGAACGACCGAGGCACTGTCCTCCTCGACGTTGTCCCGGATCTCCGCTCGGCGGGACACCACGACGTACCTCCAGCCCGAGTACCAGTCGGGGTCCAGACCCAGGATCGGAAGGCACGCCTGTGCGGCAATGACCGCCCTCGAGAACTCGTCCAGCTCGAAACCGCCCGTCCCCTCAAAGGTCCTTTCGCGGAGAAAGAGCGTGGCGAGCTCGCGCAGGCGAGCACGCTCCTCCAGGGACAGCCGGTTGAAGATGGGGTGCTGTGCGAGAACGTCTGCCCAGACCTCTTCGCCGAGGAGGGCGCCCCTCAGGATGCGCGCTCGGCGAAGATCCTTCAGGAATCCCATCGGGATAGAAGCGGGAGGGACCTACCTCTTCTTCTTGCGCAGGCGGTTCTTGCCCTTCTTGCCGCGGCTCTTCTTCCGCATCTTCTCCTGCCAGGTCCTGTTCCAGCTCACCTTTGCCATGGGGCATTCCTCCTGTGTCGGCCGTCGCGGCGTCGTCCCGCGCAAGCCCCTCGAGGAGACGCGCAGGCTGATGACAGCGCCCGATGGGAATCGAACCCACTGCTCCAGCTTGGAAGGCTGGGGTATTACCGTTATACGACGGGCGCGGTACGGGTATCGTGAATCTACTTGAGCGGCGGCCCGGGAGTCAAGGAGGTTGCCTGCGGCCCGGCCCGGCTGTATCATCGTTGCGTGGCCGTGCGAACGAGGGGGGGTGGAAGATGGGCACTCGAGGCGAGGTCTTTTCGTCAAAGGCGAACACCGCGAAGCGGACGTATTTCTTCAACGTGAAGGAGAACAGGACAGGGGACATCTTCCTCAACGTGGTCGAGAGCAAGAAAAACGGCGAGGATCAGTTCGAGCGGCGGCAGGTCGTCGTCTTCCGGGAGGACCTGGACGCGTTTCTCGAGGGGTTCGAGGCCGCCGTCAAGTTCATGAAGAAGGGGGGCTGACCCGGAAGCTCCTCCTGTGGATGCGCGACGGGCCCAGGCGCAGCACGAGGGCCCTGTGCTCGGCGGTCGGGTATCCCTTGTGCCTGTCGAACCCGTAGGCAGGCTCGATGCGGGCGTACCCTTCCATCCACGCGTCCCTGCTCGTCTTTGCCAGGATCGAGGCTGCCATGATGGCGTGCACCGTGGCGTCGCCCCGTACGATCGCCTGGGACGGGATGCCGGTGTCGGGGCAGTGAAGGCCGTCGACCTGGATCCGTTCGGGCCGGACCGCCAGGCCGCGCACGGCGCGCGCCATGGCGAGCAGCGTGGCCCGGTGGATATTGAGCTCGTCGATCTCCTCGTGCGTGGCCCAGCCCACGCACCAGGCCACTGCCCTGTCGCGGATCAGCTCCGCCGCGGCCGCCCGGCGCGGCGCGGAAAGCGCTTTCGAGTCCGCCAGCAGGTCGACGGGGAAGTCGAGCGGCAGGATCACCGCCGCCGCGGTCACGGGACCGGCCAGGGGACCCCGCCCGGCCTCGTCGACGCCGCAGACCAGAGCTTCTCCCGGCCCCATCGCCTCGAATTGACGTGCCTCCTTGACCACCCCCGGTTTTGGGTGTTAAATACGGCGGCCATAGTAACGCTTTTCGACTGGGAGCGGAAGTGTTCTTAAAGACTCTCGAGATATTCGGATTCAAATCCTTCGCGGACAAGGTGCAGATCGACTTCTCGGACGGCGTGGCGGCCCTGCTGGGACCCAACGGCTGCGGCAAGAGCAACGTCGTCGACGCCATGAAGTGGGTCCTCGGCGAGCAGTCCTCCAAGTCGCTGCGCGCCGAGAACATGGAGGACGTCATCTTCGCGGGCAGCGAGACGCGCAAGCCCCTGAACGTCGCCGAGGTGACCCTGCTGCATCTCCAACCAGAACGAGATCCTCCCCCTCGACCTGCCCGAGATGTCCATCCGCCGGCGGCTGTACCGCTCGGGGGAGAGCGAGTACTTCATCAACGACAACCCCGTGAAGCTCCGCGACGTGCGCGAGCTGTTCTTCGACACGGGCATCGGCAAGTCGGCCTACTCCATCATGGAGCAGGGCAAGATCGACCAGCTGCTCTCCCACAAGCCCGAGGAACGGCGCTACGTCTTCGAGGAGGCGGCGGGCATCACGCGATTCCGCGTGCGGGGCCAGGAGGCCGAGAGGAAGCTCGAGAAGACCGAGGAGAACATGCGCCACGTCGAGGGCATCCTCGAGGAGGTGCGGCGCAGCTACAACTCCCTGAAGACCCAGGCCGAGAAGGCGGAGGCCTACCGGGCGCTGCGCGACAAGATCTTCGAGGTCGAGCTCGAGATCCAGCTCCTGCGCCTGAAGGGCCTGCTCGAGGACAAGAAGAAGAGCGAGGCGCGCCTGGAAGAGAAGGGGAAGGGCCGCGAGGAGCTCGCCCGGACCATCGAGGCGGCCAACGGCGCGATCGCCCGGCAGGTCGACCTCGTCAACTCGATGGAGTCCCAGCTCGTGGAGTCGAACAAGAAGATCTTCCAGCTCGACATGGAGAGGGAGACCGCGCGAGAACCAGGTCGCGCATGTTCCGCGAGCGGGTCGCGGAGCTCGAGCGGACGATCGAGGCGGACGCCGCGCGCGAGAAGAACGTCCGCGCGCAAGCTGGAGCGAGCTGGACGTCGAGTCGCGCAGGAAGACGGAAGGGCTGGCGGAGCTGGCGGCGCGCATCGGCGAGACCGAGGCGAACATCCAGGGCTTCACCCGCGACATCGAGGGCTTCGCAGCGCAGGTGAAGGCGAACGAGGAGCGCGCGCGGGCCAACGAGGAGGAGATCCTGGGCCTGGAGGCCGCGATCGAGGAGCTGCGCGGCGACCTGCGCGTCATCACCGAGGACATCGTCACCCAGCTCGACCAGCGGCTCAAGGAAATGGGCTACTCCTCCGCTCGAAAGGCGCAGGCTGGAGGCCTCCATGGCGGAGACGCTGCAGCACCTGAAGATCCAGCTCGGCGGCAAGGTGTCGCTGCTGGAGGACGCCGGCAGGCTGGAAAGCGCCTCGCGCGCCGACAGGGACAGGATCGTCCAGAACACCATCGCCACGCTGAAGGCGGCCCTGGAGAAGCTGGCCGTCCTGGCAGGCATGTTCGAGCAGTACCGCAGCTTCGCCCCGTCGTTCCTCGACGAGTTCCTCGCGCCCGAGGGCATCATCACGAAGAAGCGGGAGATCGACGACCACATCAACGCGAACGCGGCGGGGATCGCCGAGCGGCGACAGAGGAACGACGAGCTTGCGAAGGAGAACCTCGGCCTGCGCGACAGGATCGAGGAGTACCGCAGCACCCTGGAAGGACTGCGGGTGAACCTTGCGCGGCTGCAGACGCAGAAGGCGGGGGCCGAGCAGGAAATCGAGAGGCTGGCGGGCGAGCACACCGAGCAGGAGCACCGCCTGCGCGAAGTGGCGGCCGAGGTCGAGGAGACCAGGGGCAAGGTCGCCGAGGCGGGCGAGCGCATCGCCGCCGTGCAGGACGAGTGCGCCAGGATCGAGCAGGACGCGAAGGCGGCCAAGGCCGCCCTGGCCGGCCTGGAAGCCGAAATCGCCTCGCGCAGCTCGGAGCTCGCCGCGCGCGGGGAGGAGCTGAAGCTGAAGACGGCGGCGCTGTCGAAGGTGCAGGCCGAGATCGAGCGCATGCAGATCGAGGTGACCGAGATCCGCACGGAGATCCGCGAGCTGCACGCCAGCTTCCAGGAGCGTTTCTCGCGTGACCTGTCGGAGTACGAGACGCGCATCCCCGACCTCGAGCCCAACCGGGACCTGCGGCCGCGCCTGGCCGAGCTGCGCGAGGAGATGCGGAAGCTGGGCCAGGTCAACCTGATGGCGCCGGAGGAGTTCGCCGAGGTCAAGGACAGGTTCGATTTTCTCACCGGCCAGCTGGGGGACCTGCGCAAGGCGCGCGAAGACCTGAAGAAGGTCACCACGGAGATCCGCACGGAGTCCTCGGAGATGTTCCTCGACACGTACAACGTGGTCAAGAAGAACTTCCACGCGGTGTTCCGCCGCCTCTTTGGCGGGGGCAGGGCCGAGCTGAAGCTGACCGATCCCGACAACGTCCTGGAGTCGGGCATCGACATCTTCGCGCAGCCCCCGGGCAAGAAGCTGGAGAACATCAACCTGCTGTCGGGAGGCGAGAAGTCCCTCACGGGCGTGTCGCTCATGTTCGCCATCTACATGGTGAAGCCGTCCCCCTTCTGCCTGCTCGACGAGATCGACGCCGCGCTGGACGAGGAGAACGTCGGCCGGCTGATCAGCCTGCTGAAGGAGTTCGCCTCCAACTCGCAGTTCATCGTGATCACCCACAACAAGCGCACCGTGGCCGGGGCCGACGTCCTGTACGGGGTGACCATGGAGGAGTCGGGGATCTCGAAGCTCGTGGCGATCCGCCTGGAGAACAAGGCGCGCGGCGAGGCCGTGGCTTCCCCCGCGTAGGGTTTGAGGCTATACTCGCGCTGTCCGGGAGGGGACAGATGAGGCGAATGCTGCTCCTGCATGCGCTCGCCGCGGCCGCGGCGGCGCTCGTGGGATGCGCGGGCGTGCCTGCCGAGAAGACGCCGCTCACGGTCGAGCTGCACGACATGCGGATCCGCCCGCCGGCCGCCGGGGAGGGCCCTGCCCTCGAGGCGCCCCGGGCCCCCTCTCCCCCTGCCGTGCCTTCCCCCGCTGGAGAGTCCACCGTCGCCCCTGTACCCGTGGAGGTAGCCTCGCCCGCCCCTGGCCGAGAGACCGTGCCCGCGGCAGCCCCCAGTCTCGCTGAGCCAGAGGCGCCGTCATCGGCGCCTCTGGCGACAGCCGCGCCAGCCCCCGCCCCTGCTGCAGCGCCTGCCAGGTCTCCCGCGGGCCCGTCGGCGAAACAGCAAGGCCCTGCGACGCAGCCCACACTGTCGGCCCAGGGCGCACCGCCGGCGCAGAGCGCGAAGGCGGGCAAGCCTTCCGCGGCTGCTGTCGGATCGTCTCCTCCCGAGCCGGCTCCAGGTGCCTCGACCCCGTCTTCAGGCTCGTCCCGCATGAGAGAGATCTACGCCCGCCAGGGTGATGAGCTGCAGATCGGCCTCGAGGGCAGGTCTTTTCTCTTCCTCGGGTTCCCCGATGCCCCTGCCCAGAGGGACGGGATGTCCTTCAAGGGAAAGGAGACCAGGGACACCAGGTCGTCCTTCACCTTCAAGGCCCTGAAGCTGGGCACCTACGACCTCGATTTCCTCCAGCAGGACAACTCCACCGGGAGGTCTGTCCGCGAGACCGTGCGGGTGCATGTCGTGCCCGAGGGGGAGTTCGCGGCCGCTGTCGGGGGGGCCGTCCCTGCCGGCGCTCCGGCTGCGGCAGTTGCGGGCGCAAAGGGAGACTACGCCTACGCGGAAAAGCTGGCTGGGCTTGGGGCCCGCGAGGCCGCCCTGCTGGAGTTCCTGAAGGGGTACGAGGACGGCAACGGCTACCTGAACGACCGCATCGCCGCGCTGTACTTCGCCGGCGGCGACCTGGAGGCGGCGGAAAAATACTGGACGCGAAACCTCGCGATGCAGGGCCTCGCGGGAGAGCAGGGAACGCTGGGGGTGGTCCGGGTGGCCCTCGCGAGGGCTGACCAGAAGGCCTTCATGGCGTTGCTCAAGCCCTTCCTGGCCATCCGGGAGCTCTCCATCGAGGCCGAGCTCATCCACGCCGCGCGGCTCGAGGCGAGGGTGGGTGTCCCCGGCGTGGGCCTGGAGCTGGCAGCCGAATACGCCAGGCGCTACCCGGGGGGCAGCTTCCGGGACGAGGCGGAGTGGCTCACGGGGCTGCTGTACGAGGCAGACTCGCCCCTGCGCGACATCGCCCGGGCGCGCGACGTGTACCGCGGGCTCCTGGCCTCCTGGCCGGAGAGCGCGTTCGCCGAGAAGGCGCGCGAGCGGGTCCGCTACATAGAGGAGCACTTCTTCACGGTGCGCTGAGGCCGCCGGTGCCCCTGCCCGGGGAGGCCGCCTTGACACTCGGCGGCGATCTCGGTATATATTTGCAAGCTCTATACTTACGGAAAACGCACCCGATGCTTGAGAAACTGAGCGGCAAGCTGACCGACCTCGTGCGGCAGATCAGCGGCAAGGCCCACATCTCCGAGAAGAACATCCAGGACGCGATCAACGAGATCAAGATCGCCCTTCTCGAGGCGGATGTGAACCTGCGCGTGGTCAGACGGTTCGTGAACCAGGCCACTGAAGAGGCCCTGGGCGAGAAGGTCCTGCGCTCCGTGTCGCCCGGCCAGCAGTTCGTGAAGCTGGTGTACGACCGCATGGTGGGCCTGCTGGGCGGCGAGCACCAGGCCCTCGCGCTGAAGGGTCCGGACACGCAGACCGTCATCCTGCTTCTGGGCCTGCAGGGCTCGGGCAAGACGACCACCGCGGCAAAGCTCGCGCTGCACCTGCGGGAGAAGGGGAGGCGGCCGCTCCTGGTCGCCGCGGACCTGGTGCGTCCGGCGGCGGTCGAGCAGCTCGCCGTGCTGGGCGAGAAGGCCGGGGTGCCGTGTCACCGGGAGGAGGCCACGGATCCCGTCCGGGTGGTCGAGCACGCCCTGGCAGAGGCCCGCAGGGAGCAGTACAACGCGGTCATCGTCGACACCTCGGGGCGTCTCCAGGTGAACGACGAGCTGATGGCGGAGCTGGTCCGCATCCGCGACGCCGCGAAGCCCGACGAGGCCCTGCTGGTGGCCGACGCGATGACCGGGCAGAACGCCGTGGACATCGCGAAGGAGTTCGACGCGAGGGTGAGCCTGACAGGGGTCATCCTCAGCAAGTTCGATTCCGACACGCGGGGCGGGGCGGCGCTGTCCATCAAGAGCATCACGGGGAAGCCGATCCGGTTCATCGGGACGGGGGAGAAGCTGGACGGCCTGGAGCCGTTCCACCCCGAGCGGATCGCATCGCGCATCCTGGGCATGGGCGACGTGGTGAGCCTGGTCGAGAAGGCGCAGGCGACCATGGAGGAGGGCGAGGCGCTTGTCCTGCAGGACAAGCTCTCCTCGGAGACCTTCACCATGGAGGACATGCTGGACCAGTACCGCCGGATGCGGAAGATGGGCAGCCTTCAGTCCCTGGTGGAGATGATCCCGGGGCTGAAGGGGACCGGCGCCGAGGAGAAGATCGACGAGGCGGCGATGCGGCGGGAAGAGGCCATCATCCTCTCCATGACGCCGACGGAGAGGAAGAACTACCGCATGATCGGCCCGGGCCGCAGGGCGCGCATCGCGCGCGGCAGCGGCACATCGGTGTTCGAGGTGAACAGGTTCTTGAAAAAGTTCGAGAAGACGTGTCTGATGATGAAGAAGATGTCGCGGAACGGCAAATACCAGGCCCGGGTGCTGTCGCAGCTCGGCGCTGGGAAGAACTGACACGGGGACGCCGGCGACGGGCAGCGCGTAGAGGAGGACGACGGGAGTGAGTGTACGCATCAGGCTGAAGAGGTATGGGACCAAGAAGAGGCCCTTTTACCGAATCGTGGTCATGGACTCGCGCACGCCGCGCGACGGCAGGGTGCTGGAAGAGATCGGCCTGTACCAGCCCATCGAGAAGAAGGACAAGCAGGTCTCGATCCGCGAGGACAAGATGAAGAGCTGGCTGGCGAAGGGCGCCACGCCGTCCGACACGGTGCGGCAGATCCTCGCCCGCAAGGCGAAGGCGTAGGGGGCCGCGCCCGCCGAAAGGAGATCGCCGTGGAAAAGGACCTCGTCGAGTACATTGCGAAGAGCCTCGTCGACGACCCCTCGGGCGTTGTGGTGAACGTTGTCGAGGGTGAGAAGTCCACGATCCTGGAGCTCAAGGTCTCGGAAAGCGACATCGGGAAGGTCATCGGCAAGCAGGGCCGCATCGCGCGGGCGATCCGCACCCTGCTCAGCGCCTCGGCGACGAAATCCGGCAAGCGGGTGGTGCTCGAGATCCTCGACTGATGGAGATGCTGGCGGTCGGGGTCGTCACGGCGACCCACGGCCTGAAGGGCGAGGTGACGGTGCGCAGCTTCTCGGGGCGCATCGACCACCTGCGCCGCCTGCGGGCGGTGCTCCTGCGTCGGGGGACGGAGGAGAGGCGGGCGGCCGTGCAGTCCGTGCGGGCGAAGACCCCGCACGCGGTGATGAAGCTCGAGGGCGTGGACAGTCCCGAGCAGGCGCGGCTTCTGCGCGGCTTCGAGATACTTGTTCCCCGCGCCGAGGCCGCCCCGCTGGAGCGGGGCGAGTTCTACGCGACGGACCTCTGCGGCTGCGGCCTGTACTTCGGGCCGGAGCGCCTGGGCAGCGTGCGCGCGGTCCTCGAGACTGGTGCGTCGCAGCTGCTGGAGGTGGAGGGCCCCGCGGGAAAAGTCTTCCTGGTGCCCTTCATCGACCACTTCGTCGGCGAGGTGGACGTGCGGGGGGGCAGGATCGAGCTGCGGGACCGCGGGATCGTGCCGTGACGTTCACGATCCTGACGCTCTTCCCGGGGCTGTTCGAGGGGTTCCTCGGCAGCTCGATCCTCGCCCGCGCGATCGAGCGGGGGCGGGTGACTGTCCGGTGCGTGGACATCCGCGACTACGCGGCGGACAGGCACCACGTGTGCGACGACGCCGCCTATGGGGGCGGCCCGGGAATGGTGATGAAGCCCGAACCCATCGCGGCGGCCCTGGAGGCCGTGCGGGCGGAGGGTGCGCCGGGACGGCGCGTGGTGTACCTGACCCCGGCGGGTCGGCAGTTCACACAGCGTGCGGCCGGCGAGCTTGCCCGCGAGGAAGGGGTGATCCTCCTGTGCGGGCGTTACGAGGGGGTCGACCAGCGGGTGATCGACGCCTTCGTCACCGACGAGATGTCGGTGGGAGACTACGTGCTGTCGGGCGGCGAGGTGGCGGCCATGGTTGTTGTGGACGCCGTGACCCGGCTGCTCGACGGGGTGATCACCCCGGGCTCGCTGGAGGAGGAGAGCTTCTCCGGTGGGCTCCTGGAGTACCCGCACTACACGCGGCCCGAGGACTTCCGCGGCATGCGGGTGCCCGAGGTGCTGCTGTCTGGGCATCACGAGAAGATCCGCAGGTGGCGGCTTCTGAAGAGTATAGAGAAGACACGGAGGTACCGGCCGGACCTCCTCGCCTCGGGCGACCTGCCCGCTGAGGCGAGGGAGTTGCTGGACCGGCTGCCGGACGAAATGCGCCTACGGCGCCGGGAAGAAGGAGACGAGAATGGACATGATCAAGGCGATTGAGGCGGAGCAGCTGAAGCAGGACACCGGCGAGTTCCGTATTGGCGATACGGTGAAGGTGCACTTCAAGATCATCGAGGGCAAGACCGAGCGCGTCCAGGTCTTCGAGGGAATCGTCATCGCGATGAAGCGCGAAGGCCTGCGGGCCACCTTCACGGTGCGCAAGATCTCCTACGGCGTTGGCGTGGAGAGAATCTTCCCCCTGCACTCGCCCAAGATCGTGAAAATCGTGCGGGTGCGCGAGGGCCGTGTGCGCCGCTCGAAGCTGTACTACATCCGCGGCCGCTCGGGGAAGGCCGCCAAGGTCCAGGAGCTCATCCACCGCAAGAGGGAGAAGGTCCCCGAGACCGGATCTGCCGAGGCGGTCGGGACGGCCGAGGCGTCCGAGGCGAAGTAGGGCGACGTGCCGCCTTTCGCGGCCGAAGGACAGTCATGACGCCGGCGGTCGCGGGCGGGCACATCCAGATCTCTCCCCGGCCCGGGGGTGTCCTGCGGCCGGGGGAGTCGGTCCTTCTCTCGGTGCTGAAGGCCCTGGGGCCGAACAAGTGGGCGGTCGGGATCGGCGGCAGGGTGTATCCCGCGGCCTCCGACCTCGACCTCTCGCCGGGCGCCGTTCTCCGCGCCAGGGTGGGATACGCTTCCGGGCGCATCGTTCTCACGATCGAGAAGGGGCTCGAAAACCCCGCATCCGCCGCCCTGCTGCGGCAGGGGCTTCCAGACACTCCTCTCACCCAGCTCATCGCCCATGCGCTGCTGCAGAGCGGAAGGCCGATCGTGCCGGAAACCGTGGACCGGATCAAATCGGTGCTGGCGCGGTCGAAGCTCGAGCCGCGCAGGGCCGCGCGCCTGGCCGCCCTCGCCGTCGAGAAGCGGATCGACCTGTCCAGCCCCGGCCTCGACGGGCTGCTCTCGCTGCTGTCCTTTGGAGAGAAGGGCGGGGAGAACCCCCGCAGGTTCCGGGGCAGGCCCCTGCCGCGGGGCGGGGCCGCGGTGCGCCGGCTCGCCTCCTCCCTCGCGGTGGACGGCGCATCGCGGCCCGCGGCCCTGCAGGCCTTCAACCACGCGCGGGGAGGCTCCTCGTCGTGGGTGGTGGTTCCCTTTCTTTTCACCGAGGGCGGAGAGAGTCTGGCGGGCACGATGAAGTTCCTGTACGACAGCCGCGCGGACCGGCTCGAACGTTTCGTGCTGTCTGCTGACGGCCTGCACTTCTGCCTTGCGATGGAGGGGCGCGCCCCGCGCATGTCCGTCTTCGACGACGCGCAGCCGTCGCGGCGTGCCCTTCGCGGTGCTCTGGACACGCTGAGGGCAAAATTCCATAACATGCTCGTGGAAGTTGACGATACTGTACATGACGGGGCGTTGTTCGACGGATTTTCCCCGTCGTGGGAGGGGGCAGCCCTTCGGAGCGTCGATGCGGTGGGGTAGCGCGTGACAGGGCAGGCAGCGGCTGCCGCGGCCCTGCAGTACACTGAGGATCTCCCCGCGCCCCTCGTCGTCGCAAGCGGAAGGGGCCGGCTCGCCGAGGCCATCGTGGCCATCGCGCGGGAGAGCGGGGTCACCCTGGTGGAGAACCGCGAACTGGCGGAGACGCTGGCCCGGCTGGACGTGAACACCCTCATCCCAGAAAGCCTCTACGAGGTCGTGGCGGAGCTGCTGGCGTTCGTCATGAGCCTGAGAAGCGAGAGATGAAGACGATACCGACCACCCAGCTGAGCGACGGGATGATGTTCGACAAGCCGGTTTTCGTCGACGGGGAGAACGTCCTCGTGCCGGCAGGCGTCCCCGTCCGCCAGAAGGACATCGACAGGCTCCTGCGCTGGGAGATCGCGGAAGTGCGCACCGAGGGCTCGCCGATCACGGCCGGCACTGCCGGGGCCGCCGCGCTGGGCGGCTCGGTCATGAAGGACCTGCCTTCCGACAAGCGCACCCTGGATGCGTACCTGCGATCCATCGACGAATACGAGCACATCGCAAACGCCGTGGCGAAGGGCGAGGAGCTGGACCGGGCCAAGATCGACGCCACCGTGAACTCGCTGCTCGAGAGAATGAAGGAAGCGCGCGGCGAGATGATCCAGCTCATCCTGATGGGCGGCAGGATCGAGCGCAAGATCGCGGCGAGCGTCGTCAACGTCACGATCCTGTCCTCGATCATGGGCTCCGTGCTGCGGCTGACAGGCCACAAGCTGATCCAGCTCGCCACCGGCGCCCTGCTGCACGACATCGGCATGGTGAAGGTTCCCAAGGGGATCTTGAGGAAGAAGGAGAAGCTGTCCGCCGAGGAGCTGAACCAGATTCGCACGCACCCCATCCATTCGTACCGCCTCATCGCGAAGGACCTGAAGTACCCCGAGGAGATCGGGGTCATCGCGCTGCAGCACCACGAACGCTGGGACGGGCAGGGGTATCCCCGTCACCTGCGGGGCGAGGACATCAATCTGGGAGCGCGCATCGTGGCGGTCGCCGACGCCTACATCGCCATGATCAACGAGCGGCCCCACCGCAACTCGATGATCGGCTACGCGGCCATGAAGAACGTCCTCAGCGACAACGGGCGGCATTTCGACCCCCGTGTGCTGAAGGCGTTCCTGGAGAGCATGGGGATCTACCCGATCGGCAGCATCGTGCAACTGAACAACTCGGCCATCGGCCGGGTAACCGAGATCCACACGGAGGCGCCGCTGCGCCCCGTGGTGGAGCTGATCATCGACGAGTACGGCAACAGCCTGAGCGAGAGGGACGCCGTCGACCTCCTGGCACGAAAGACGCTATTCATAGTGAAGGCCGTGGACCCCAAGGCCCTCGGCCCCGCGCAGGCGCCGGGCGGAGGCGCGGCGGTCCCGGGGGCGCCCCGTGGCTGAAACGGCAGCTTCGGCAACCGCGGCAGCCGCGGAAACCGCGGCGGGCAGGGCGCGTGGGCGCGGCCTGCGCGGCGAGGAGGCGGCCGCTGCCTGGCTCGCAGAACGCGGCTACTCCATCCTCGCGCGGAACTTCCGCTGTCGCAGCGGCGAGATCGATATCGTCGCCGAGCACCAGGGGGTGATCGCGTTTGTCGAAGTGAAGTCGTGGAGGGGGCTGGGGAAAGCCGACCTGGAGTACGCGGTGGGGCCTCGCAAGCGCCGGCGGCTGCAGCTGGCCGCCCGGCACTTCCTGGCCTGCCGGCCGCAGATGGGCGGCAGACGGCTGCGGTTCGACGTTGTTCTTCTTTCCGGCGGGCGCATCGAGCACCTGGAAGACGCCTTCGGCGGGAGCGTGGACTAGTGGTACGCATCGCGAAGAGGACAGACCCCAAGAAGATCGCTGAGCTGAAGAGAAAGATCCACGACGAGGAGTACCTGCTCGCGGCAATCCAGAAGATCGCGCAGGACCTCACGAAGAGCCTCGAGCACGGAGACTAGGTCATGAGCTCGCGCAATTTTCGAAGGCGGAACAACCGCCGCAGGCACCGCCAGGGAGCGGAGGGCCCCCAGGGCGGAGAATCACGCCCCCAGGGCGGAGAATCACGCCCCCAGGGCGGAGAGCCCGCTTCCGAGAGCGGAGAGGCGCGCCCCCAGGGCGGAGATCGGCGGCCACAGGGCGGAGACCCTCGCCCGCAGGGCGGTGAGCCGCGCCCGAGGGGCCGGGGGCCGCGCCCCCAGGACGCAGAACAACGCGCGAGGAACGGACAGGGGCAGCCTTCAAGGCGGCAGACAGGTCCCGTCCAGCGCGGGGCGCCCGGCCAGCAGGGCTCACCACGGGGCGACAGGCAGCAGGGGGAAAGGCCCGAGGCGGGCCAGGAAGGGCAGGAAGGCGGCGACAGCCGCCGTCGTCGGCGCGGAAGGGGCAGGCGCGAGAGGGACGGGCAGGTCCCCGCGGTGCAGGCAGAGCGCGAGGACCAGGAGGCGCCGTACCAGCCGCTCGTCCCGAGAATTGCGCCAGACTGCCCTGTGTGCGGGAAGCCGGTCCGGGAGCTGCCATCGGCGCTGACCCACAGGGTGAGCGGCAAGCCGGCCCATTTCGAGTGCATCATGAAGGAGCTGCGCGACGCGAATGAGCTTGCCCCCCAGGAGAAGCTCTGCTACCTGGGCGGCGGGACGTTCGGAATCCTCCAGTTCCGCCCGGCCGGGGGGCGAACAAGTTCACCATCCGCAAGCGCATCAGCTACGAGGAGAAGGATGCACCGCAGGACTGGAAGAAGACCGTCGTCGTCTCCTGCTGAACCCGCCGAGTTCGTCTTCTTCAGCTCGTCGAGGACCTGGAGCGCCTTCGATTTCACCGTGCGCAGGTAGTTGCCCTGGGCAATCTTGACCAGCGTGCGGTAGGCGGCGGGGTCGGAGATGCCCTGACCCTTCTGGGCGAGCTTCTCGATGGCCAGGGCGAGGGCATAGGCGAAGTTGTTGTCCGGCCGGGAGGGATCCTCCCTGTCCAGGGCAAAGGCGAGCACCTTCACCACCTCGTTGTCCTTGTTGAGCCCGACCACGCCCAGCGCGTATGCCGCCTCTGCCTTGACCATGGGCTCCTCGTCGATGAGCAGCACCCTGATCAGCGCGTTTTTCGAGTTCTCCGTGCCGATCTTGCCCAGCAGGTTCGCAGCCTGGCGGCGGACCTCGGGGAAATTGTTCACCAGTCGCCCGCTCTCCCTCGTCGTGCGTCCAGAGCCCTCCATGGCGAGGTACTCGAGCACGAAATCGACCTGTGCTGCATTGTCGCCGATGGAGCCATCGCTGATCTTCTTGTCCAGGTCGTCGAGGGCGTTCATCTTGATTTCGTAGTCGTCGGAGAAGGCCTTCTCGCGGAGGATCTGGAACTCGATGCTCTTGAGGAAGAGCTCCTCGATCGTGATTTCCTTGGGGCCGGCCGCCTTCTGCTGCGCGGGCAGGGCCTGCGCAAAGGCCAGGAGGACCGCGACGGCCGCGCACACGACGCTCGTTCTCATAGTCTGCTCCCCTTGCCGAGGTCTACCGATCCTGCACGATGCCGATCTTCCACATCCCGTCCTCGCGCATCAGCCAGTACAGGATGTAGGATTCGTCGCCGACCACCGTCATTGCCTTGACGTTGTCCTCGTCGACGAAGCGGATCTCGTCCAGCGCGGCCTGGAGCCTGCTCTGGACCACGACGTTCACGAAATAGTCGCGCAGCGAGCGCAGCACCACCTTCTGGGAGGAGAGCCGCGCGCTCTTGGACGCCTGCGCCAGGAACTCGGGGCTGCCCGTGGTCGCGATGTACTCGCGGCTGAGGTGGGCCTGCCAGGCCTCGTAGTCCTGCTCCCGGATGATCCCGTCCAGCTCGGCAATCACGGCGGCAATCTCGTCGAAGGTGCGCCGGTACAGCTCCTCGGTCGCGACAAACCCCGCCGGCGGGCCGCTTGCGGGCGGCAAGGGCTCCCCGGTCCCCGGTTCGACGGCCGCGGGCTCGGAGGGCGCCGGCCCGGGGCCCGGCGCCGACTGCTCCCGTCCCCTTCCCGTTGCGCAGGAAAGGAGAACGAACAGGACGGGAACCAGAATGAGACCTGCCCGGCTGCCCGCTGTCATCCCCTTCAATTCTATCCACCGGTGGATGCTTTGTCAAAAACATAATTCGGGTGCCTGCGCCGCGTCGGGTGGCGGGGCCTTGCGCGGGCCACCCCTCCCGGATAGTGTGGGGGCATGTTCAAGGTACTGCTGCCGGGCACCTTCGATCCGCCGACGAACGGGCACCTCAACATCCTGCGGCGGGCGTCGCGCCTGTTCGACGAGGTGTCGTGGTGATCGCGGCGAACATCGAGAAGGCGCACCTGTTCAGCCCCGAGGAGAGGCGGGAGATGATGAAGGCCCTCTCCGCAGAGCTGCCGAACGTGTCGGTGGCCATCTGGGACGGGCTGATCGTCGATTTCGCCGAGAAGATACGGCGTCCACATGATCCTGCGGGGCGTGCGCGCGCTCGCGGACTTCGACTACGAGTTCGAGCTGTCCCTCATGAACAGGTCGCTGAACCCGCGCATCGAGACGATCTTCCTGCCCACCGACCAGAAATACTCCGTGCTGCGCTCCTCCGCGATCAAGGAGATCGCCCGGTTCGGGGGCGACGTCACGGGGATGGTGCCGCCGATCGTCGCGCGGGCGCTGCAGGAGAAGCTCGGCCAGCCGACGCAGGCCGAACCCGCCGGGCGTCTTGACATTCCCGGGCAGGTGGTGTAGTTTTCGCGTAGCTTTACCAAATCAATCCACTTTCGAGGTGATGGACAATGGCTCTGCCGAAAAGAAGAATATCGAGGGCGCGGGGGCGCAAGAGACGCTCCGCCAACATGCGTCTTGCGGTCCCGACCCTCGTCGAGTGCAGCAACTGCGGCAACCGGGTCATGCCGCACAGGGTCTGCCCGAAATGCGGGTTCTACCGGGGCAAGCAGGTGCTGAAGCCCGAGGAGATGGCCTGAACCTGCCGTGAGCGACAGATCCCCCGAAGAAAGCGAATCACAGGAGGAGACAGTATGGACGAACTGTTCGAGAAGATGAAGAAGCTCATCGCCGACAGGCTCGAGATCGACGAGGCGAAGATCACCCTCGATTCGTCGTTCCGGCAGGACCTCGGCGCCGACAGCCTCGACACCTACGAGCTGGTGTACGCCATCGAGGAAGAGCTGGGCATCAGCATCCCCGACGAGAAGGCGAACGAGTTCGAGACCGTGCACGACGCGCTCGAGTACATCCAGCTCGCAGCGAAGAAATAGAGGGGTACTTGTTCAGGAGGATCAGACGGACGGCCGACCGCGATGCGGCCGGAGAGCAAGAAGGAGCTCCAGCTCTTCGAGAAGCACGCGGGCATCAAGTTCCGGGAGCTGGAGCGCCTGAACCAGGCCTTCACCCACCGGTCCTGCGCCAACGAGTCGGGCGAGTCACGTGGAGAACAACGAGCGGCTCGAGTTCCTCGGCGACTCCGTGCTCGGGCTCGTCGTGAGCGAGTACCTGTACGCAGACGCTGACCGACCAGCCCGAGGGCGAGCTGGCGCGGATCAAGAGCTTCGTCGTGAGCGAGGCGAGCCTCTCGGAGATCGCCCGGCGGCTGCGCGTCGACAACTTCATCCTCATCGGCAAGGGCGAGGAGTACTCGGGCGGCCGGACCAAGAAGGCCATCCTCGCCGACGCGCTCGAGGCCATCATCGGCGCCTACTACCTGGACTCGGGCTTCTGCCCGCCGCGCAGGTTCGTGCAGCGACTGCTCATCCCCGAGATCAACAAGGTGCTCGAGGACCGCCACGCGAAGGACTACAAGACCCTGCTGCAGGAGCACGTGCAGAAGCGCATGAAGACCTACCCGCACTACCGGGTCGTGCAGAAGACGGGTCCCGACCACGACCGCACCTTCTGGATCGAGGTGCACGTCGACGAGCGGTCCTACGGCGCGGGCAAGGGCAAGAACAAGAAGGAAGCCGAGCAGGACGCCGCCCGGCTGGCCTACGAGGGCCTTGCACGCGGCCGAGAAGCCCGTCGCGGCCCGAGCCGTCCCGCGACCCATCCCGACCCGCGAGTCCCCGGACAGGCCGCCCGGCGCCCGGCAGCGCAGGTTCGGCCAGCGGCGACCGCGGCATCCCCGGCCGGCGCCGCAGGGCTAGTCTCCCCCCATTCTTTCCCTGTACAACCTTCCCGCGATATCGAGCAGCTTCTCCTTCTCGTTCATGCGCAGGGTCGTCGAGCACGGCCTGCAGCAGCGCGGAGAGGATGATGCCCACCGCGGCCCGGGGCCGATGCCGAGGCCGGCCATGACGTCGGTCCCGTCCACGGCGAGCTCGCGCACCGTGAATGCGCGTGCGCCTTCCCGAACCGCGCTGCACACGGGCAGCGAACCGCGAGAGGCCCTCCGGGAAGGCGGAGGCGTTCTCGGGGCACATGCCGACCTGGTCGGCCCGGCGCAGTGCGATGACGTCGTCGATCGAGTCCTCGCCGACCCGGGCGATGAGCCGCCGCACGGCCGCGTCGGACCATTCCTCCGGGTAGTTGAACATGTGCTGGCCGACCAGGTGGGCCACGCCTGTGGATCGCTGCGTTGGGGAAGCGCAGGCGCTCCAGGATCTCCGAGGCCATCTCGCGCGGACAGCTTCTCGTGGCCGTGGAAGGTCGGCCGTCCGGACGGACGGCCCCCCGCGCGCGGGGCTTGCCGACGTCGTGCAGGAGCGCGGCGAGGCGCAGCTCGAGGACCGCGCGCGGCGCCGCGTCGCACGCGCGCAGGAGTGGGTGAGCACGTCCCAGCAGTGAAGCTCCCCCTGCGCCACGCCGTCGCCCTCGCAGAGCTCGGGCAGGACCGACCGGCAGGATCCCGGTCTCGCGCATGAGCTCGAGGCCGACGGAGGGGACCGGGGCCTGCAGGATCTTCAGCCAGCTCGTCGCGTACCCGCTCGGCCGACACCCGGCGCAGGACGTCGAGGGCCCGGGGGATGGCCGCCAGCGTGGGCTCGTCGACCGTGAAGCCGAGCTGCGCGGCGAACCGGCAGGCCCGCAGGGGACGCAGGCCGTCCTCGCGGAACCGTTCGACGGGGTCGCCGATGGCGCGGATCAGCCGCCGCCGGATGTCGACCGGCCCCGTCGTGGGGGTCGACGAGCCTGCCGGATTCGAGGTCCCAGGCCATGGCGTTGATCGTGAAGTCCCGGCGCGCCAGGTCGTCCAGGATCGAGGGCGTGAAGGCCACGGTGTCGGGCCTGCGGCCGTCGCTGTAGCCGCCCTCGGTGCGGAACGTGGTGACCTCGAACGCGCTGCCCCCGGAAGAGCACGGTCACCGTGCCGTGGCGGATGCCGGTGGGGATGACCCTGCGGAAGAGCGCGACCACCTGCTCGGGCGGGGCGTCGGTGGCGATATCGAAGTCGCCCGGCGGCCGGCCCAGGAGCATGTCGCGCACGGCGCCGCCGACGAGGTGGCACTGGTGGCCGTGCTCGCGGAAGACCGAGGCGAGCTCCGAGCGACGGGGGGGATGCGCATCTCGCAGTGAAGTATAGCGGGATCGGCGGGCGCGATGTCAACAAAAAACCGCCCCGGGGCTGCACGGCCCCGGGGCGGTCTGTCGCGGCTGGCCCTGTGGGCGGGCCTGCTGCCTACTGGAAGAGCTGCAGGACGGTCTGCGGCTTGGTGTTGGCCTGGGCCAGCATGGCCGTGGCGGACTGCACCAGGATCTGGTCGCGCACGAACTCGACCATCTGCTAGCGCCATGTCCGCGTCGCGGATGCGGGACTCGGAGGCCTGCAGGTTCTCCGCCCCGACGGACAGGCCCTTCATGGCGTACTCCAGGCGGTTCTGGTAGGCGCCGAGGTCGGCGCGCTGCTTGTTGACCGATCTTCAGGGCCTCGTCCAGGACGCCGATGGCCATGTTCGCCCTGTCCGGCGAGGACAGGGAGATGAAGGTCGCCGTGCTGGGCAGGCCGTTGGTGCCCTGCACGCCGAGGCCCTGGGCGGTCATCGTGCCGATGTAGACCTGGCTCGCGCTGGTCCATGTTGGCGCCGATGTGCAACCACATGCTCGCCGTGACCACGTTCTCGCCCATGGCCCGCGCGAAGCGGCCGGTGAGCAGGTTCATGCCGTTGAACTGGGCGTGCGAGGCGATGCGGTTGATCTCGTCGACGAGCTGCGAGACCTCGACCTGGATCTGCATGCGGTCCTCGGTCGGAGTAGATGCCGTTCGAGGCCTGCACCGCCAGCTCGCGCAGGCGCTGCAGGATGTCCTGGCTCTCCTGCAGGTAGCCCTCGGCGGTCTGGATGAACGAGATGCCGTTCTGCGCGTTCATCGCGGCCATCCGCAGGCCGCGGATCTGCGAGCGCATCTTCTCGGACACGGCCAGGCCCGAGGCGTCGTCGCCGGCCCGGTTGATCCGGTAGCCCGACGACGAGCTTCTCCATGTCCTTGTCAGCGGCGATGTTGTTGAACTTCAGCTGCCGCTGGGTGAAGATGGCGCTCATGTTGTGATTGATGATCATCGAATCCTCCTTGATCCGTCCTGCCCGGACATCCCTGTCCGGGCGATGTGTACGGGGGCCGCCCACGGCTCCCTCTCTGATCCTCGGAACAATCCGCTGGAGCTTGAGAGGAATCGCAGTGTTGCGCGGGCGGGGGGAAAGGGGATGGTAGCCCCCGTGCGGGAGGGGAGCGCGGTGCCCGTGAAGGGCGTGCTGTGCGTCGGCGGGTCCGGGCCGGACAGAGAAACCCTCGGGATCGACCCGGTGGACTTCTCCCTGGTCGCGGCCGCTGACGCGGGGCTCGTGCTCGCGTTGCGCCTGGGACTGAGGCCCGACCTCGTCCTGGGCGACATCGATTCTCTCCCGGACCGCGCCTGCTCGCAGGCTTTCCTCCCGAGAGCGTCCTGCTCTTTCCCCACGACAAGGACGAAACAGACACCGAGATCGGCCTGCGCATCCTCGCAGAACGGGGGTGCACCGACATCACCATCGCCGGCGGCGGAGGGGGCCGCATCGACCACCTCCTCGCGGTCGCGGTGCTGTTCGAGCGCGAGCGCCCGCCGCGCCGCTGGGTGACCGACCAGGAGGACATCCGGCTGGTCGATCGCCCGTGCGCGATCGACGACTGGCAGGGCAGCACAGTGTCGCTCCTGCCCCTGGGCGCCGAGGTCTCGGGCATGCACTCCGAGGGCCTGGCGTGGCCCCTGGACGGCCTTGTGTTCCGCCGGGGATTCTGCGGCATCAGCAACGTGTGGTTTCGTCGCGATTTCGCATCTCCCCGGGGAACGGACGGCTCCTGATGATACGCGTTGTGCGGGAGGTCCCGGTGTGATCGAGAGGAGCCGCCTGGAGGAGCTCTCTGCGGCGCTTCCCGAGAAGGAGCGACGCGAGCTGCTGGAGCGCATCTCGCGGCGCCTGGAGCGCGAGGAGACCGACGAGGCGGTCCCGGTCGAGCTGCGGGAGGACGAGCGGGAGAAGATCATCGACTACGAGCTGCGCAAGGCGGGCTGGTGGGTCCATTTCCTGGTCTGGCTGCGGACCTTCATCTCGGGGAAGAAGCCGCGGGACGTCTACCTCGACATCCGCCTGCGCATGCTCAAGGCCCGCATCCGGTCGGTGAACCCGAACCTCACGGGCTTTGAGACGCCGGACCTCTCCCCGCGATTCGCCCGCAAGGTCTACGACCTCTACCTCCGCCTGCAGCCGCTTCTCCCGTTCTACCGCGCGCTCAGCTCGGACAAGGCGGTGCGCGGGGCGGCCTTCACCTTCCTCGTCGAGAAACGCTACGAGGAGGCGAAGACCACGGTCGAGCAGCTCGTGAGCGACGCGGAGATGGAGGAGATCTTCGCCCAGACCGGCCAGACCGACGACATCCGGAAGAAGCTGGGCGCCCGGATGGCCGAGTACGTCCGCGGGGTTCCCGAGAGCCTGGTGCTGCAGCTCGAGGAGCAGTGCCGCGTGCACCTCGCTCTGTCGCGCCTTGCCTCCTATCCCTTCGCCAGCCTGTTCCGCTACTTCAACTTCCTGCTCCCCGACCTTGCCGACGCGAAGTACCCCCCCTTCGAGCACGCCTCGGCCATGCTGACCATCGACCTGCTGGAGAAGCTGCACGTCGCCGCGGGGAACCTGCTGCGGTCCTCCCCCGAGTACCCGTACGCCGAGGAGCCGGCGGCCTTCTTCCTCATGGCGCAGGCAGGCCTGCCCCCGTCCGGGGAGGGAAACACCGCGAAGGTCGAGGGAGAGCTGGCCCGGATGCGGGCGGAGGTGTCCGCCCTGGGGAAAGAGGTGGAGTCGTTCTCGGCGCAGGTGCCGCTGCTCGACCTCATCCGCTACTTCCGCCGCGACCCGTGGTACCAGCTCCTGTTCAACCCGCCCCGCCTGTCCCTGCGCAGCCTGTACGCGGCCAGCCTGAAGCAGCGCATCGGGCAGGAGCTGGAGGAGAAGCTGGGCACGATCCGCGAAAGGGTGATCGGCCGCAAGGTGCAGGAGCTGCTGAAGGGCGGACGCGTCGTGGAGTTCTCCTTCTACAAGGAGATCCCTGACTTCGACTTCCGCAGGCTGGGGCTGCCGTTCTTCACGCACTTCCGCAGCCTGTCCCTCGCGTACAACTACATCCTGCAGCAGTACAAGGGCACCATCCAGGAGGCGGCGCAGATCGTCGCGAACACCGCCCTCGCTGCCAACAGGATCACCCAGACCCGTCTCAACCAGTGCACGTCGGGCCTGGAGGACCTGGAGGCGCGCATCGTGCTGTTCGACAGGTCGCTCTCCCTCGACGAGGACGACGGCAAGCAGTTCGCCCGGTTCCGCCACGGGGTCGGCACGGACCTGCTCCTGCAGAAGAGCTACCGCGCCTTCATCTCCCAGAAGGACAAGGAGGCGCGCGACCTGGTGGACAAGGCGCAGGAGCACCTCGCGGGCATCCGCCGGATCTTCGACGAGATCCGCACCAGCACCTTCGATTCGACCCGGTCGCTGCTGAAGATGCTGCACTCCTACCGGGGGAAGATGCAGACCCTTGGCCAGATCCTCAACGCACGCTCAGAGGGCATCGGCGCGGCGCTGAAGCTGATCGATCAGGTGCTGGAGACCGAGAAGGGGGCCTGAGCGGCGGCCTCGCGCAGGCGGCGGGCTGTCTCGCGCGGGTCCTCCACCAGCACCCGCCGTCCCGCGAGGAGGTCGGCGATGCCGGTCTCGCGGGGGTAGCGCGGGACGATGTGCAGGTGGAGGTGCTCGATCGACGCGCCCGCCGCCCCGCCCATGTTGTACCCCAGGTTGTACCCCCGCGGCGCGCAGGCGCCGTCCAGCAGGCCGAGCAGCCATCGCTGCAGGCCGCACAGGCGCCGCTCCTCCTCCGCCGTGTACTCGCGCACGTCCTCCAGGTGGCGGCTGGGGAAGACCATGAGGTGGCCGGGGTTGTAGGGGTACAGGTTGACCGCGGCGATGAACATCTCGTCACGGTAGATGCTCAGGTCGACCACGTCGGGGTTCCTGTCGCGGATCATGCACAGGATGCAGCCGGGGGACGCTTGCCCTGCACGTAGGACATCTTGTCGAAGCTGAGGAAGTACCCGCCCTCCACTGGCCTAGTCCAGCGCGTCCAGGGCGTTCAGCGCCTGCAGGACGTCCACACCCTGCAGGTCCTTCGCGGAGAGGTTGCGCGTGGTGGTCAGGAACAGGAACTTGATGAGGGCAGGGTACTTGCCCAGCAGCTCCCCGTATTTCTCCAGCACGGCGATGCTCGCCTCGTGGCGCCGCACAGCCGTCTCCTCGGCCGCCTCCTCGGCGGCAATGCGGGGAGCGAGTGCCTTCATCGAGCTCTCGCGCGCGGCGATGACCCGCAGCCCCGACTCCTTGAGCGCGCGGTACAGGTCGAGGTCGGGCGCCCTCACCACGACCGGGGTGACGGTGAGGAGCTCCAGGTACGGGAAGCGGTCGGGGAGCGCCTCGGTGATCCCGGCGGCCAGGGTGTCTCCGTTGCCGGCTTCCGGGGAGGTCCTGTCCGGGTCCAGCGCGATATCGCGGGTCTGGCGGGGGATTTCCGCGTTCACGGCATCGTACCAGTCGCCGAGGTTGTCGGGGCGCAGCCCCCCGGTGCGGACAAGGTCGGGCAGCGCGGACGGACGGATGCGATACCGCACCGACAGGCGGACCTCGAAGGAGAAATCGACGGGCTGACCCGCAAGCGAGGAATACGCGGGGCCCGAGGGGAGGCTGGCAGCGACGGACTGGTCCACGCGTTGTACGCCGAGGGTGAAGCGGTGGACGGTCAGCAGTCCCGGCACCAGGCGCGCGATGCGCCACGTGAAGCCACCCGGGGGGACCACGGCGGGTTCCACCTCGCCGCTTCGCGTCGCGAGCACGGCCCAGGTGTCGGGGCCCAGGGCGGGCTGCAGCCAGCCGGCGAGGAAACCGACCACCAGGAGCACGAGGACGATTGCTGCGGGGATGTACCAGTGGCGTCTCATGCCGTATACTCGGGCCGGATGAAAGAGTACCCGATTCTTTCCCGCCTGTCCAGCTTCACCGGCCGGGCGGTCGTCTTCTTCTTCGCCGCATCGGCGCTCCTGCTGTTCTTTTTCATCGTCGGAAACACCCAGGAGTTCCTCGATTCGACGCAGGGGCTCCTGCTCTCCGCCCTCGCCGGCTCTCTCTCTCTCGAGGTGATCTCGGGGCTTTTCCTTGCCGTGATGCTGGCGCAGAGGTCCTCCCTCGAGCGGCGGGCCTTCGTCGGCCGGTGGGTCATGCTCGCGCTCTCGGTCGCCGTCTGCCTCGCGCTGTTGCTGGTGCTGCAGTGGCTGCGCTCCTGGCTGCGCGCCTGAGAAGCTGGTATGGTCGGCCGCATGGATCTTTTCACCATCGAAATGCCGCCGGCCGTCCACGTGGGGCCCGGGGCGCTTTCGCGGCTGCCGTCGGCACTCGGCGGCGCCTCCCGGGTCCTCGTCGTGAGCGGCGCGCGCTGGCTATCCTCCTCTCCGTGGGGCGCCGAGCTGGACCGGCTGCTCGAGGGCCGGCAGGTCATGCGGGCTGCCTGTCCCGCAGGGGAACCGACGACCGGGACGGTTGACCGGCTGTGCCACGCGGCGGCCCCGTGGAGACCCGACGCCGTCGTGGCGGTCGGCGGCGGATCGGTGCTCGACTCTGCCAAGGCGCTCGCGGCCCTGCTCGCGCACGGGGGCCCGGTGCAGCGCTTCCTCGAGGGGGTCGAGGGGAGCGTGCCGGTGCCGGGGCCGTGCCTGCCCTGGATCGCGGTGCCGACCACCGCGGGGACCGGTGCCGAGGTGACCAAGAACGCGGTCGTCCGCGTCCAGTCCATGGGCGTCAAGCGAAGCCTGCGTTCTCCCCACCTCCTGGCGTCGTGCGTGCTCGCCGATCCCCGTCTCGCCCTGTCCCTCCCCCTCGCGGTGTCGGGAACGTGCGGCCTGGACGCCCTCGTGCAGCTTGTCGAGGCGTACGTGTCGCGCCGGTCGACGCCCTTTGTCCGGTCGGTCGTGGCGGGGGCCTTCGGCCCGATGCTCGAGGCGCTGCGCGGCATACCGGGCGCGCCCGGCAGCATCGAGCTGCGGGCCGCGGCCTGCTGGGGCTCTCTCGCCAGCGGCATCGCCCTCGCAAACGGCGGGCTGGGGGCCGCGCACGGGTTCGCGGCCGGGGTGGGCGGGACGTATGACATCCCGCACGGCCTGTTGTGCGCCGTGTTCATGCTCCCCGTCCTGCGGGCCAACGCGGAGGTGATCGGCCCGGCCATAGGGGAGCTTGCCCGCGCTGCCGGGGCCTCTGCGGAAGAGCCGGTGGAGTGGCTCGCTGCCGAGGTGCGCGGCCTGCTCTCCGCCTACGGGCTCGCGGCGGATCTTCGTGCGTTCTCGATCCCCCCCTCGATGGTGCCCGAGCTTGCCGAGCGGTCGCTCGGCTCGAGCATGTCGGGCAATCCCCGCGAGCTCTCCGTCGAGGAGAGGCGCGCCATCCTCTCCTCCGTGGTGTGAGGCAGCCATGACCATGTCCGTGCGGGGTGCGGTCCAGGTGCGCGAGGACGCACGCGATGCGATCTGGGGGGCCTCCGCGCTCCTTGTCGGGAACCTCCTGGAGGCCAACCGTCTCAAGGAGCGGGACATCGTGAGCATCGTCTTCTCGGTGACAGCCGACCTGCGGGCGGCGAACCCGGCCGCCGGGCTGCGTCGGCAGGGGTTCGCAGAGACCCCGCTGTTCTGCGTCCAGGAAGCCGACGTGGAAGGCGGCATGCCGCGCGTGATCCGCGTGCTCCTCACGTTCAACGCCAGGGGGCGCCGCGCGCCCGTCCCGGTGTACCTCGGCGGCGCGGCCGCCCTGCGCCCCGACCTGCCCCCCGCCTCCGCGGCAACCGGCGGCGAGGCGCGCCCTTGAGGAAGGTCTCGTCGGTCTGGCACGTGGCCAGGGAGTATGCGGGGATCGCGGAGGCGGGGGGCGTGAAGGACGTGGCCGCCGGGCTTGCGCGCGCTCTGTCCGCCTCGGGCGTGCGGGCCACGGCGGTGGTGCCTCTGTACGGGGGGCTGGCGAGGGGCTTCGTGCTTCCCGGCGAGACTGTGTCGTTCACCCTGCCGGTGCCTGCCCTCGACGCCCCCTGGGCGGTTGCCGAGGAGCCGGTGAGCCTGCGCGAGACGGAGATGGACGGGGTGCGCATCCTGCTCGTGGACTCTCCGCGCTTCGCGGAAAAACGGGGAGTCTACACGTACACGGCCGCCGACGAGAAGGACAACCCGCACAAGAAGCGCGGAACAGGGCACTGGGACTTCAACCAGATGAACGCGATCCTGGTCCGCGCGGCCCTGGAAGGGGCGCTCCGCCTCGATGAAACCCCTGCGGTGTTCCACTGCCACGACGGCCACGCCGCGCTCCTGCCGTCACTTCTTCGCGAGACTCCACGGTACGCCGCTCGGTACGGCGCATCGGGGGTCGTCGTGACCATCCACAATGCCGGCGCCGGCTACCACCAGGAGATCTGGGACAGGCAGTTCGCTCGCCTGCTCACGGGACTCGGGCAGGACGTGCTGGAGAAGGGGATGCTGGGGGGAACCGTGGACCCGTTCCTGCTCGCGGGTCACTACGCCGCGCTGAACACGGTCTCGGAGCAGTACGCCAGGGAGATGCTCGAGGAGAAGGACAAGGAGCGGAGTGCGGGGCTGGGCAGGGCGCTGCGCGAGAAGGGCATCCCGCTCGCGGGCATCACCAACGGCGTGGACCCGGCCCCCTACGACCCGCGCCTCCCCGAGAAGACCGGCCTGCCGTTCCGGTTCGACCCCTTCACCGGGGACCTGGAGGGCAGGCGGGGCTGCCGACTTCTCCTGGCGGATCGCCTGGAAGGGGGCGGCGGCCTGCGCGACCCGGGCGTGCCGCTGTATGCGTTCATCGGCAGGCTCACCAGCCAGAAGGGGGTCGACGTCCTCGCCGCGGCACTGCGCCTGTGCATTGCCGAGGACCCCTCGGCACTGTTCGTCGTGCTCGGGGAGGGCGAGAAGTGGGCCGAGGACGCGCTGCGGGCGCTGTCCGACGACCGCCGCGCCCGTGGGCGGGTCTTCTTCCTCCAGGCGTACGACCCGGCCCTGTCGAAGCTCATCGACGCGGCAAGCGATTTCCTGCTCATCCCGTCGGTGTACGAGCCCTGCGGCCTCACCGACTTCCACGCGCAGCTCCTGGGGAGCATCCCGGTCGTGCACAGGGTCGGGGGCCTCGTGAAGGTCGAGGACGGGGTCACCGGCTTCTCGTACGACGAGCACAGCGCCCGCGGCCTCGCGCGGGCGGTCGCGCGGACCGCGGAGATCTTCCGCAATGATCCCGCGCGGCTCGCCCGGATCAGGAGGCAGGGGTTCGACCGCGTCTTCAGCCGATATACGTGGGAGAGGGTCCTGGAAAGCGGCTACATGCCGTTGTACGAATCCTCTCTCGCGGGGGAGAAATGGACGAGGGGATAAACCTCAAGACTTCCGTGGACGTGGCCCGGATCCGAAGGGCATGCCGGGTGGCGGAGCGCTGCCTGCGGTTCCTCGCAGGCAGGGTCCGACCGGGGATCAGCACGCAGCAGCTGGACAGGCTGGCCGGCGAGTTCCTCGTGCAGAACGGCGGGGAGCCGGCCCTTCGCGGCTACCGGGGCTTCCCGGGCTGCATCTGCGCGTCGGTGAACAACGTGGCCGCCCACGGCGTGCCCACCCCCGCGGCGCTCGAGGAAGGCGACGTGCTCACGCTGGACATCACGGTGAGCGTGGACGGCTGGCACGGCGACGCGGCATGGACGTTCCTGGTCGGCGGGGGCGGGCCCGATGCGCGCAGGCTCCTGCGCGCGGCATGGGCCGCCAACCTGGCCGGCATCCGTGCGGCGCGTGCGGGGGGCAGGCTGGGCGACGTGGGCGAGGCTGTGCAGGAGGCGGCGCGCAGGCACGGCTGCTCGGTCATCGAGGACTACGTGGGCCACGGCATCGGCCGCGCGCTGCACGAGGACCCCATGGTCCCCAACTTCGGCCTGCGCGACACGGGCACCCGCATCGTGCCCGGGATGGTCTTCACCATCGAGCCCATGCTCAACCTCGGGGGGCAGCAGACGCGCGTGTCGAGCGACGGGTGGACGCTCGTGACCACCGACGGCAGCCTCTCGGCCCAGTTCGAGCAGACCGTGGCCGTGTTCCGCGACTACACGGAGGTGCTCACCTACGGGCAGGGGGACATCCTCGACTCGTCCGAATTGCCGCCCTACTTCTGACGGGAGCGCGATGCCCGCAGCGCGCCGGCCGTGCCGCGCCTTGACGGCACGGGGGCTGCGTGGTACTTTCACCTCGAGGCCCGCGGGGCCGCTGCGGTCCCTGTTCGCGGCCGGTTCTGACGCCACCTTAGCTCAACCGGCAGAGCACGTGATTTGTAATCTCGAGGTTCTCGGTTCAAGTCCGAGAGGTGGCTCACGCCACCCCGGGGGTGGCCATCACCGCCCCCGGGGCCGGCTCGAGATGCTTGACACCTGGGCGGTTTTGCGGGTATTGATTCAGGGATTGGGGGAGATTCCCGAGTGGTCAAAGGGGGCAGACTGTAAATCTGTTGGCTAAGCCTTCGAAGGTTCGAATCCTTCTCTCCCCAGGGGCCTTCTTCGCATCGCGGAGGAGGCTTTTTGTTCGTCTGAGGGGCCCGAGGTGAGCGACGACCTGTTTCTACGACAAGGGCCTGCGCTTCGAGTGCACGCGCTGCTCGAATGCTGCCGTCACACGCCCGGGTACGTGTTCCTTTCCCCGCGCGACCTCGCTCTCTCGCCGAAGCCCTCGCCATGACGCGAGGCGGACCTGCGCCGCCGCTACTGCCGCGAGGTCGCCTTCGGCGTCGTCACGCGCCTGAGCCTGAAGGAGAAGCCCAACCTCGACTGCGTGTTCTGGGGAGACGAGGGCTGCTCGGTC
This sequence comes from uncultured Spirochaetota bacterium, assembly GCA_963733835.1. Classification (GTDB taxonomy): domain Bacteria; phylum Spirochaetota; class Spirochaetia; order SZUA-6; family Fen-1364; genus CAVTER01. Next base: position 668,946 of record CAVTER010000015.1, on the reverse strand, counting down.
TACGAGGCCCGTCCGCTCCAGTGCCGCAGCTTCCCCTTCTGGAGCTCCGCCCTGTCCTCCCGCGCGGAGTGGGAGCAGACGGCCTCGCACTGCCCGGGAATCGGGCAGGGGCGGGTGCACTCGCGGGCGGAGATCGAGCGATGGGTGCGCCGGCGCGTGCGCGCCGGCTTTCTCGAGGGCTGAGGTGAGAGTCACCGTTCTGGGGCGTCAGGGGCTCCATCCCCGCCCCGCTCACACCCGAGCAGGTGCGGAGCAGGATCGCCGCCGTCGTGCAGAGGGCGCGGCCCGCCGACCTGGAGGACGCGGGCTCGCGGGAGCGGTTTCTCGCGGGGCTTCCCCCGTGGATCTTCGGGACCGTCGGCGGCAACACCACGTGCCTCGAGCTGCGCACCGACGACGGGCGGCTGCTCATCTTCGACGCAGGCACGGGCCTGCGCGAGCTTGGCGTGTCGCTGGAGAAGCGGCGCGACCCGGCGCGGGAGTTCCCCATCTTCTTCACGCATTTCCACTGGGACCACCTGCAGGGCATCCCGTTCTTCGGCCCGGCGTGCGTGAAGGAGAACCGCCTCACCTTCGCGAGTCCCGATGCCGTCGATCGAGCGGGTCCTGCGCGACCAGATGCGGCAGCCCTATTTCCCCGTCGGCATGGACGCCATGGACGCGACGCTGCGCTTCGTGCGCCTGGAGGGGGAAGGGGTGCGCATCGGCGGGGCGGGATTGCGCTGGAAGCGGATGAACCATCCCGGCGGCTCGTACGCCTACCGCGTCGACCAGAACGGCAGGAGCGTGGTCTTCGCGACCGACTCCGAGGTCACCGACCGGGAGTTCCAGGGCCGCGCGGAAAACCGCGCTTTCTTCGAGAAGGCGGACCTGCTCATCCTGGACTCCCAGTACACGCTGGAGGAATCGTTTTCGAAGTTCGACTACGGGCACACAGCCTACACAATGGCCGTGAACCTGGCCGTGGAGTGGAAAGTGAAAAAGCTCGTGCTCTTCCACCACGAGCCCCGGTCCGACGACAGGAAGATCCACGGCATGGCGCGCCGCGCGCGGTTTCACCTCGGCCAGCTGGGTGCGGGACCGCTCGAGATTCTCACCGCCCAGGAGGGCATGGAGATCGCCGTATGAGGGTCGGATCGTGAGCCGCATCAGCCTGTCGGAGGCCGAGGAGACGGAGCTGTACATCCTGCTGAAGGGCCGCGAGGGGAGCCTGGCGCCTGCCCTGGTGCAGCTGCTGCGCGGGATCGAAAGCTCGCTCTATGGGCGGATGACGATAGAAGAGATGGACGTCCTTCGGGCGCGGTCCGAGGAGGAGCGCCCGCGGGCAGGCCGGGGCCCGCTCGGGGCCGGCCGCGGGGATCGTTGAAACCGAACCCCGTTGGCAGTATCCTACAGAGTAATGGGAGGCTGAAATGAAAAAGACCCTGCTTGCGCTCGCCCTTTCCTGCCTGTGCGCCCTGGGCGTGTGGGCGGAGAGCGGGCTTCTCGACTTTTCCTCCGCGCAGATCCTCGCCGGCGGCGAAGGCTCGGCGAGCCTCGATTCGCCGCAGGGCGCTCTCCTGAACCCCGCGGTGAGCGCGGGAGAGCAGCGCGTCGTGCTCGACCTCAGCTGGATTCCCTTCGTCGCGCTGGGTGCCTCGTCGCAGCCGGGCTGGATCGGCAACATCATCAACGGCGGGGTCACCATCCCCACCCGCGCCGGGGTGTTCAGCGCGTCCGGTCGCTTTGCCAGCGCGAACTTCAACGAGCTGAGCTGGGGCACCTTCGGGTCCCTGAACGCCTCCTTCGCGAAGGACCTGTACCCGAAGTTGTGGATCGGGGCGGGCCTGGGCGGCGCCGTCGGCGGCGGCCCCCTCGGCGTGAAGTGGGGACTGGGCGTCGACCTCGGCTTCCTGCACCTCCCCGGTGACCTGGGCGCCTTCAAGGACTTCCGCTGGGGTGTTGCCATCCGCAACATGGGAAAGGGGTACGACTACTCCGTGACCCCGGGAGTGCTCAACCGGCCTCCCGAGTTCACCCCGGCGGTCGGTGCGGCCTTCTCGCTTGTCCGCACGGATGCCCTTCGCCTGAGCTTCTCTCCCGAGATCAGCTTCCCCACGTTCAAGGACCTCCGCGCCAGCCTGGGCATGGAGTTCGGAGTCGCCGACATCTTCTTCCTCGACGCGTCGGGCGTGTTCGACCTGCGCCAGGCGCTGGGGGCCGAGCCGGCGCGCGACATCCCCATCACCTTCGGGGCCTCCCTCAAGCTGAAGAACCTCAAGATGAAGGGCAAGGGCTTCGAGGTGAACGAGATGAGGACCACCCTCGCCTCGGCGCCCCTGCAGGACGGCATCTGGGCTTTCGGGGCGGGCGTGACCGTGCCCTTCGGGCTGCGCGACACCACGCCGCCGCAGATCGCCGTCGACGCGGCGGCCGAGAAGTACATCTCGCCCAACTTCGACGGTGTGAAGGACGACCTCGTGCTCGACCTCGGCATCACAGATGCCCGGTTCGTGAAGGGCTACAGGTTCGTCATCCAGGACGCCGCGGGGGCCCCCGTGCGGACCATCCTGAACAAGGAGGACAGGCCCGAGAACAGGGATCTCAAGGGCATCTGGTCGCGTCTCGTGTACGTGAAGCAGGGCATCGCGGTCCCGCCGACCATCCGCTGGGACGGCAAGTCCGACGCCGGCGCGGTCGTGGCCGACGGGGCCTACACCTAGTTCGTCGAGGCGTGGGACGACAACGACAACACCGGGCGCAGCGCGGTCGGGAAGGTGGTCGTTGACAACACTCCGCCCTCCGTGGCCGTGAGCGCCCCGTACCTCATCTTCTCGCCCAACGGGGACGGCAACAAGGACTCGCTGTCGCTGCAGCAGGAGGGAAGCGTCGAGGACAAGTGGGCCGGTTCGATCCGCACGATCGCGGGGGCCGAGGTGAAGAGCTTCCCCCTCGAGAACGCGGCCCCCGCCGATTTCCAGTGGGACGGCAAGGACAACGGCGGCATCACGGTTGCCGACGGCGTCTACGGCTACACCGTGGCTGCCACCGACAGGGCGGGGAACACCGCGTCGGCGAGCCTCGACAACATCATCGTCGAACACCGAGGCCACCCCGGCCCAGCTCTCGATCGACATGTCCTTCCTCTCGCCCAACGGCGACGGGGTGAAGGACGCGGTGACCTTCGGGATCAACGCCCCGGCCACGGGCATCGAGAAGTGGTCGCTCGTCATCGTCGACGCGAAGGGTACCGCCCGCAGGACCTTCGCGGGCACGCTCTCGGTCCCGGGGACCGTGGTGTGGGACGGCAAGGACGACGCCGGGGCCGTCCTGCCCGAGGGCGGCTACACGGCGAAGCTGGACGTCCTGTACGTGAACGGCAACAACCCGAAGGCGGAGTCGCCGGTCATCACCATCGACGTGACCGCGCCGACGGCTGCCGCGAAGGCGGAGTACGATGTCTTCTCGCCCAACGGGGACGGGAACAAGGACGTCGTGACCCTCTTCCAGGACACCTCGGAGGAGGTGTTCTGGACGGGCACGGTGAAGGACGCGGCGCGCAAGGAAGTGCGCACCATGGTGTGGCGGGGCAGGGCGGACGCGAAGTGGGCCTGGGACGGCCGCGGCGACACCGGGACCCCGCTCGTCGACGGCCCCTACGCCTACACGCTGGCGACAACCGACAGGGCGGGCAACACGGGCACATCGCAGACCATCGCGATCCGCATCGACACCAGCGAGACCCCTGTTCGCGTGTCGACCGACGCGGAGTACTTCTCGCCCAACGCGGACGGCATGAAGGACAGGCTGCGCATCATCCCGTCGCTGCGCGTGACGACCGGGGTGGACGCGTACACGGTACGGATCAGGAACGCGAAGGGCGACGCGGTGCGGACCTTCACGGGGCGCAACAGGGCCCCCGAAGAGACGCCCTGGGACGGACTCGACCAGGCGGGCGGCAGGTCGCCCGACGGCCGCTACACGGCCGAGCTCGAGGTGGTCTACGCCAACGGCAACAAGCCCCTCGTGGTTTCCAACCCCTTCTTCATCGACACGCGCATCCCGCAGATCGACGTGCGGGCTGACGCGCTGCTGTTCTCCCCCGACGCCGACAGCAGGCTGGCGGCGATCGCGATCAGGCAGACCTCCAGCGAGGAGGACCTCTGGGAAGGCGAGATCCGCGACTCCAAGGGCGCGAAGGTCCGCGACATGGTTCTGGAAGGGCAAGGCGGCGGACTTCTCGTGGGACGGCAAGGACGAGAACGGCAACAGGGCACCCGACGGGTACTACGTGTACGTCGTGAAGACGCAGAACCGGGCAGGGACCTCGGCGGCGAAGGAGCTGCGGGGAATCCAGGTCGACACCCGGCCGACCCCCGTGTACCTGACCGCCTCGTCCAACGGGTTCTCGCCCAACGGCGACGGGGTGCGCGACGACATCACCTTCAGCACCGTGGTCACCCTGAAGGACGGGGTGAAGTCCTGGAAGCTGTCGGTTGCAAGTGCCACGGCAGGCGTGCAGAAAGAGGTCACGGGCACCTCTGCCGTTCCCGCGAGCGTCGCGTGGGACGGGAAGGACAAGGGCGGGTTCCAGGCCGCCCCCGAGGGCACCTACGTGGCCACCCTCCAGGTGGAGTACGCGAAGGGCAACGTGGCCGAGGCGAAGAGCGCACCGTTCGCGCTGGACGTGACGGCCCCGAAGGTGGACATCAGCTTCGAGGGGCTGCCGTTCTCGCCCGACAACGACGGGGTGAACGATGAGCTCACCATCCGGCCTGAAGGTCGACTCCCAGGTGGCCATCACGGCGTGGGAGTTCGAGATCCTCGATCCCGAGAAGCACTACTTCAACAGGTTCTCGGGAAGGGGAGCGCCGTCGGAGAAGATCATCTGGAACGGGGTCTCAGAGACCGGCGAGCTGGTGGAGGCCGCCCAGGACTACGTCCTGAAGTTCTCCATCCGCGACGAGCTGGGCAACGCGGGGACGGTGAGCAAGGCCATCCCCGTCGACGTGCTGGTCATCAAGGTGGGAGACAAGTACAAGGTGAAGATCGCGAGCATCACCTTCGTCGCGGACAAGGCGGACTTCACAAACGTGGACCCCGAGAAGGCGGAGAAGAACACCTGGGTCGTGAAGAGGCTTGCCGAGATCTTCAAGAAGTACAGCCAGTACAAGATCCGGATCGAGGGCCACGCCAACAGGGTGCTCTGGGAAAACAAGTCCTCCTGGTCGAAGGAGGATGCCGAGCTGGTGCCGCTGTCGAAGTCGCGCGCAGACGCGATCCGCGAGGCGCTGATCCGCGAGGGCATCGATCCCGCGCGCATCACGACGGCGGGGCTGGGCGCCTCCGCGCCGGTGGTCGACTTCGGCGACAGGGACAACATCTGGAAGAACAGGCGCGTGGAGTTCATCCTCCTTCGATGAGCCCCACCGTCTCGCGACTGGCGCGCGCCGGGGCGATCGTCCTCGGCGCGCTCGCCTGCCTGGCGGCCGTCGCCGCCTGGCTGAACTCGAGCCCGGCCCCCCGTTCCGCGCAGGATCCCGGGGGGGCCGGCTCTTCCTCATCCGCAGGGGTGAGACCCTCGCGCGGATCAGCGAGAGACTGCAGGAGGAGCGGTTCATCCGCTGGGCTCCCTTCCTCGACGCCCTGGGACGGGCGCGTCGCACGGCCGGGTCGTTCAAGGCGGGCTACTACCGCATCCCCGCGGGGGCCTCGACCGCGGCCGTTCACGACCTGCTCGTTTCCGGCGCCCAGAGCCTGGGCAAACTGACAATCCCCGAGGGCTGGACGGCGGGAAAGATCGCCGCCCACCTCGAGGCGCAGGGGATCTGCACGGCCGCGGAGTTCCTCGAGGCAGCCAGGTCCCCGGCGCTGGCCCGTGAGCTGGGGGTGCCCGCGGGGGGGCTGGAGGGGTACCTCTTCCCCGACACCTACTTCGTCCCGTCCCCGTTCCCGGCGGACACGCTGGCAGAGGTCATGGTGCGGAGGTTCTTCGAGGTCCTTGACGAGGTGGAGCCGTCGTGGAAGGGCCTGGCGCCCGATGCCCTGCAGGAGAAGGTCACCCTGGCGTCCATCGTGGAGAGGGAGTACAGGCTGGCCGACGAGGCCCCCCGCATCGCCTCGGTGTTCGTGAACAGGCTGCGGCGGAACATTGGGCTTGAATCCTGCGCGACTCTTGAATATATTATCACCGAGATCCAGCAGAAGGCACACCCGGAATACATCACAATCGAGGACAAGCGCATCGACTCGCCGTACAACACCTACAAGTGGGCGGGTCTGCCTCCCGGGCCGATTTCCAACCCGGGCAGAGTTGCGCTGGGGGCGGCATTCCGCCCCGCGCGCACGGACTACCTGTATTTCGTGCTGCGGGATCCGCGGACGGGGAGGCACCATTTCTCGAGAGACCTGAGCGAGCACAACCAGGCGAAGTACCTCTATCTGAAGAAACCGTAGGGGTATGAGGATACCAGAGAGCGCGATCTCGGAGATACAGAGCCGCCTCGACATGGCGGAGGTGATCGGGGAGTACGTCGCCCTGCAGCGCAAGGGCGCACGGTACTGGGGGCTGTGTCCCTTCCACGAGGAGAAGACCGCCTCGTTCAGCGTGACGCCGGACAAGGGGGTGTTTTACTGTTTCGGCTGCCACAAGGGCGGCGGCCTGTTTCAGTTCGTGATGGACGTGGAGAAGGTCGCGTTCCCCGACGCGGTGGAAATCCTGGCCCGCAGGGCGGGCGTGGAGATCCCCCGGGAGGACGAGGAGAGGGCGGGCATCCGCAGGGACGCCTTTCTCGAGCTGTACAGGAAGGTGGCAGGCAGCCTGCACTGGCTTCTGACAGAAAGCCCGCAGGGCGAGGCGGGGCGCCGCTACCTTGCCGGGCGGGCCGTGACCGCGGAGACGGTGCGGGAGTTTCAGCTGGGCTGGGCGCCGGCGGACAGGGAGTGGCTGCACCGCTTCCTTCTCGAGAAGAGCTACTCGGAGGACTTCCTGGCGAAGACGGGATTGTTCCTCGAGGGTCCCGGGCGGGGCGCGCAGGCAGGCCGCCGCTCGGCGCTCCTTGCGGGAAGGATCACCTTCCCGATCTGCAATGCGCGGGGCGAGGTGCTCGCCTTCGGGGGTCGGGCCATGGGCGATGCGCAGCCCAAGTACCTGAACTCCCCCGAGACGGCCTTTTTTCGGAAGGGAGAGAACCTCTTCGGGATCGAGAAGGCCTCCGCGGCCATCCGCCGGGCGGGCTTCTTCGTCCTGGTGGAAGGTTACATGGACGTGCTTGCGATGCACCAGGCGGGCATCGCGCAGTGCGTGGCGCCGCTGGGCACGGCACTGACCGAACAGCAGGTGCGGCTGCTGAAGCGCTCGGCGCAGCGGGGCGTGGTGGCCTTCGACGGGGACGAGGCGGGGCTGAAGGCGAGCTTCCGGGCCGTCGGCCTCCTGGAGCGCCAGGATCTCATCGCGCAGGTGGTGGAGCTGCCGGCGGGCATGGACCCCGCCGACTACGTGCAGAAGGGCAGGGAGGCGGATCTGGAAGAGCTGGTCGGCCGGCCGAGAGACAGCTTTCCCTGGCTGGTCGAGAAGGCGCTGGCCGCGCACGACGTCTCCCGACCCGAGGGCAAGGAGCGGGCCCGCGACTTCCTGTTCGGCTTCGTCGACGAGCTCGCCTCCCGGGTGCGGGCCGACGATTACCTGCGCCTGGCGGCCGACGCCATCGCCGCGGACCCCGGGGCCGTGCGGGAAGACTTCGCGGCCTGGAAGGCGCGCCAGAGACGCGGTCCGGGCGCGGCAGCTCCCGTCGCGCGGGCTGCGGGACCCGAGGAAGGGATGCCGGGGGACCTGTTCCTCATGCTGACCGTTGCCGCGAACCAGGGCCTGTTCCCGCTGGTGCGCAACGCCGGGGTGACCCTTGCAGACCTGGACGACGAGCGCGCGAAGGCGCTTTTCGTCGCGTTGGAGGAGTCGTTCCGCGGCGGCGAGGAGGAGTTCACCTCGCTTGTGGCCCGGATCGAGGACCCCGTGCTGCGGGAAACGGCAATCCGCAGGGCCTCCAGCGGGGAGTTCGACATGAACCCGGACCGGATGGTGTCCGACGGGGTGAAACGCCTGCGGCAGCGGGCGCTGCGGCGCAGGAGCGACATGCTGGGCGCCGAGCTGCGGCGGATGGAAGGCGGCAAGGCCGACCCGGCGAGGGCACGGGAACTGCTGGCGGAGAAGATGCAGCTGGACAGCGAGCTGGCAGGGCTGGGCGGGCAGGGCGCGGGCGCACAGTGAAGCTGGCGAAGCAAGGGAGTCTCCCGGGGGGATCGACAGCCCGGCGCCGGGGGGGCGTGTGAAGACGCACGGAACGACGAAGCACAAGAAGGCAGCGGGCACGCCGGTGGCGGCCGCGGGAGGGGGAAGGGCCCGGCCCGCGGCGAAGCAGGGCGCGCGTCCGCATGTCCCCGTGGCGACTGGACGGCGAGCCCCGGCGAAGGAACCGACCGGCCCGCACCGCCCCGGCGAGGCACACAGGGCCGACGGTCGCAAGCCGGACGGCCACCGGGCCGACGCGCGTTCCCGCGCGGCCGACAGGGTGAAGGCTGCCGCGAAGGCCGCCCGCGAGTCTCCCGGAAAGGCACAGGCCGCCGCGGCGGACATCCGCAACGACCCCTCGATCCGCAAGCTCCTGGCCTACGCCAAGGGCAAGAAGACCGTGAGCTACGACGAGGTGAGCGAGCTGCTCCCCGACCAGATCCTGCACTCCGACCGGATCGGCGAGGTCATCTCCCTTCTGGAAAGCCACAACATCCGCCTCGCCGACGAGGAGATCAGCCTCGAGATCGAGGAGGACAAGCAGGTCCGCGACCGCAAGAAGCTCATCTACAGCGACAAAGACTCCGCCGTCGACGACCCGATCCGCCTGTACCTGCGCGAGATCGGCAAGGAGAACCTCCTGACCGCCGAGCAGGAGGTGGAGCTGTCCAAGCGCATGGAGGACGGGGAAAACATCATCAAGGCGGTGATCAAGGACTCGGGCGTGCTGGTGCGCGAGTTCCTCCGCCTTGGCCTTCGGGCCTCCTCGCTGCGCGACCCGCGCGACATGAACATGACGAAGCAGGAGGCCTCGGAGATGCTGGCGGAGCGCCGGCGGCTGGGCGCCTTCTACAAGGAGCCGTTCAAGGACCACCTTCCCGGCGTCAAGAAGTACATGGAGCTGAAGCGCCAGACCGAGAGCGAGGGCGGCGACATCTTCGACGAGTCCTTCGAGCAGAAGCGTCGGGGGCTCACCGACTCCCTGAAGAAGGTGGAGCTGCGGCCCGAGGACATCACGGCGATCGCCGAGCGGCTCATCGCGACCGCCCGGCGCATCCGTGCCATCCAGCGGGACATGGCACGCATGGAGAAGCGCCTGCACCTTGCAGGTCCGCGCGACACGAAGAACCTCGTGCGCCGCGTGACCCTGTCCTCCGAGAGGGAGAAGCTGGAGAAGCACACGGGCATGTCCGTGGAGCGGGTGCGCGAGGCCCTGCGCATGTACCAGGCCGACGAGAAGAAGCTGCAGCGCTACGAGACGGTCTTCGAGAACAAGATCGAGGACATCCTCGCCATGGCCGACGAGATCGAGCGGGGCCGCATGATGATGAAGGAGGCCAAGGACCGGCTCATCAGCGCCAACCTGCGGCTCGTGGTCGAGCATCGCCAAGAAGTACACGAACCGCGGGCCTGCACTTCTTCGACCTGGTGCAGGAGGGCAACATCGGCCTGATCAAGGCCGTGGAGAAGTTCGAGTACCGCAAGGGCTACAAGTTCTCCACCTACGCCACCTGGTGGATCCGCCAGGCCATCACCCGCTCCATCTCCGACCAGGCGCGCACCATCCGCGTGCCCGTGCACATGATCGAGCAGATCAACAAGGTGATGCGCGAGTCGCGCCAGCTCATGCAGGTGCTCGGGCGCGAGCCCACCGACGACGAGGTCGCCGAGAAGCTGGGCTGGGCCACCGACGCGCGTGAAGGCCGTGAAGAGCGTGGCGCGCGAGCCCATCTCGCTCGAGACCCCCATCGGCGAGGAGGAGGACTCCCTGCTGGGCGACTTCATCGAGGACAAGGAGGTCGAGAGCCCGTCCAACATGACGGCCTTCCGCCTCCTGCAGGAGCAGCTGGAGTCCGTGCTGACGACGCTGCCCCCCGCGAGCAGGAGGTGCTCAAGATGCGCTTCGGGCTGGAGGACGGGTACTCCTTGACTCTGGAGGAGGTCGGCCTCTATTTTAACGTGACCCGGGAGCGGATCCGCCAGATCGAGGCGAAGGCGCTGCGGCGGCTGCGCCACCCCACGCGCAGCCGGCGGCTGAAGGACTACCTGGAACACTAGCGAGAGGAGTGCGGGATGGCACGGACCGTATACGACAAGCTGAGGGCCCTGCAGGACGTCCTGTCCCGCAAGTTCGAGGTGGAGCGGGAGATCCAGGAGATCCCCAAGTCCCTCGCGACCAAGACGGAGCTGCTGAACCGGCTGAAGAAGTCCTCGCCGAGGACCGCGCTGGCCGCGCGCAGGCGCGCAGGCGCGCCTGACGGAGATCGAGCCAGAAGCTCACCGAGGCCGAGCAGTCCCGCGAGGACTACGAGGGCCAGATGGACGCCATCAAGACGCAGCGCGAGTACGAGGCGCTGGACAAGGAGATCAAGGACGCCACCGAGAAGGAGCAGGGCCTGCGCAAGGAGCTGCAGCGGGAGCAGACTCTCGAGGAGGAGCTGAGGAACGCCCTCGAGAAGGAAGAGATGATGATCCAGCAAGCAGGAGGAGGACGTCAAGGAGGAGCAGTCCAAGATCAAGCTCAAGATCAAGGAGAAGAACGCGGAGCTGAAGAAGCTCGCAGGGCGAGGAGAAGAAGATCACCCCCGGCCTCGACGAGGACATCCTGTTCAAGTTCGAGCGCATCATCCGCAGCAAGTCCGGCATCGGCATCGTGTCGCTGCACAAGGGCGTGTGCACGGGCTGCTACATGATCCTTCCGCCCCAGTTCGTGAACACCGTCCGCCTCGGCGAGAACGTCGAGTTCTGCCCCTACTGCTGCCGCATCCTCTTCTACCAGGAGGACGAGGAGGACGAGACCCTCGAGACGGCGATCGTGGAGGAGGAGGCAGAGGACGAGGAGGAGGAGGAGGACGAGGAAGAGCGGAGGAGGACGAGGAGGAGGAGGAGGTCTAGACAGCCGCGAAGCGCGCAGGCGGCGCCGCCGCTTGCCAATCGTCGGGGAAGTGCCGATAATGGGCTGGGGGCAGATCAGGTCACCGCTTCGCGTCGGCTTTCGGCTGCCGCGGGAGGAAAGTCCGGGCTCCACAGAGCAGAACGCCGGGCAACGCCCGGGGCTCGGCGGTGACGCGCGAAAGCGCGTCCCTGCCGACACAGAAAGTGCCACAGAAAACAAACCGCCTGAGCGTGCCGCCTGCGGGCGGCGTGACGGGAAGGGTGAAAAGGCGGGGTAAGAGCCCACCGCCCGGCCGGCAACGGCCGGGGCACGGAAAACCTCGTTCGGAGCAAAGCCAAGCAGCAGGGGGCTGCTCGCCGGCCGGGCCGCCTGCCCGGCACCCTGCGGGTAGGCTGCACGAGCGCGCGGGAGACCGCGGCGCCGAGAGAGATGGTGACCCTCGACAGAACCCGGCTTATCGATCTGCCCTTTTTTCTGGTATGAACGATGCGAACGATCCTGAAATACGATCACTACCGCCTCGGGCAAGCGCGGGCGCAGGCTGCGCGCGACACGATCATCCCCGTCGCTTTCCGTCGTCCTCGCCGTCGTGCATCGTGCTGTTCTTCGTCCTGCGCGGTTCCGTGCCGACTCTTCCCCGCCGCGGGCGCCGCGCGGACGCGCGCGGGGAAGCTGTCGACCTGTGGAAGCCGGAGAAGTACGACGAGGTGATCGCCGCCGCCGACGAGATGCTGAAGGCGACCCGCTGAACCCGAGCGCCCTCTCCTACCGCGGATTCGCCGCCTTCTACAACGCCGTGTCGCGAGGGCGCGCGCCGAGGAGCGGCTGCCCCTGCTCGACGAGGCGATCGTGGCGCTGCGCCGGGCCCGCCTGGCCGGCACGCCCGTTCGCCGGCGAGACGGACTACGTGCTCGGAAAGGCCTACTTCCACAAGGGCAAGTACTACTACGACCTGGCGATCCGTTACATCGAGAGCTCCCTCGCCCGGGGCTACGTCGCAGAAGGATTCCTACGAGTACATCGGGCTTGCCGTCGGCCCAGCTCGGCGACTTCGAGAAGGGCCTCGCGGCGTTCCTGCGGGCGCTGCGCAGGACGACGCGAGCGACATCCTGCTCTTGACAATCGGGCAAACTTACTACCAGATGAAGCGGACCGGCGACGCCGTCGACTACCTCCTGCGGACCCTCAACAAGACCGAAGACAAGGCCATCGAGCAGCGGGCGCGTTTCCTCCTGGGCGAGATCTACCTGGACAGGAGCGAGCTGTTCAAGGCCGAGGAGCAGTACGCGGCGATCGTGCGCATCGACCCGCAGTCCGCGGACGCGCATTTCTACCTCGGGGAGGTGTACGCGAAGATGAACGACGCGGTGAAGGGCGCGGGCGGAGTGGCGCGCCGCCTTCGCACTCGACTCCGATCGCACTACGGGGCAAGCTCCGCCTGTTCACGGTACGGCGGGACGGCGCGGGCGAGGGGGAGGGACCCGATGGCCTGGGACAGGATGTTCGAAGCGTTTTCCACGGACCTCGGCATCGACCTCGGCACGTGCAGCACCCTCGTGCACGTGCGCGGCAAGGGCATCGTGCTCTGCGAGCCCTCGGTCGTCGCCATGGAGCGCGGCACCAAGAAGGTCGTCGCGGTCGGCACCGAGGCCAAGAAGATGCTGTGGAAGACCCCCGGCGACATCGTGGCCATCCGCCCGCTGCGCGACGGCGTCATCGCGGACTTCGAGGCCACCGAGAAGATGATCCGCTACTTCATCGAGAAGGTCATCGCCCGGCGCTGGTTCGTGAAGCCCCGCATGGTCATCGGCGTTCCCACCTGCATCACCGAGGTGGAGAAGCGCGCCGTGCGCGACTCCGCCGAGCAGGCCGGCGCCCGCGAGGTCTACCTGATCCAGGAGTCCATGGCCGCGGCCATCGGGGCGAACATCCCCATCCTCGAGCCCGCCGGTCACATGATCTGCGACATCGGCGGCGGCACCACCGAGATCTCCGTCATCTCCCTCGGCGGCATGGTCGTCACGAACGCCATCCGCGTCGGCGGCGACGAGTTCGACGAGGCCATCATCAAGCACGTGCGCAACGTCCACAACCTGATCATCGGGGAGTCGACCGCCGAGAACGTGAAGATCACGATCGGCAACGCCTCGCCCGGACAAGAAGATCGAGAAGATGGAGATCAAGGGCACCGACGCCATCACCGGGCCTGCCGCGCAAGCTCGAGATGGACTCCGTCGAGGTCCGCGAGGCGCTGCAGGAGCCCATCAACACCGTCATCGAGGAGATCAAGAAGACCCTCGGCCAGACACCGCCCGAGCTGGCCGCCGACATCGTCGAGCGCGGGCATCGTGATGACCGGCGGCGGCTCGCTGCTGAAGGGCTTCCCGAAGCTCATCGCCAAGGAGACCGGCGTGCCGGTGATCCTCGCCGAGAACCCGCTGCTGTGCGTCGCCCTCGGCGCGGGCAAGTTCCTCGAGAGCCTCGTCAAGGAAAAGAACTCCAAGTACTTCAACGTGAAGACCTGACGCCCATGCCGGGCTGTTCGAAGGATTCGTCGGCCGTCGCAGGAAGGGCGTCACCCTCGCCATCCTGATCTCGTGTCTCCTGCTGTGCCTCGCTCGTGTCCAACCGCACCGTGGTCCTCAAGCCCAAGGAGATCGGCCTGTCCGTGGCCGGGTTCTTCCAGAAGGGCTTCACCGGGTTCTTCCGCTGGTTCGGCGACACCGCCGGCTCCATCCGCCAGCTCGCCGCGGCCCGCGAGGAGCTCGCGCGGCCCGCGAGCGGCTGCAGGAGATGGACCGGGCCACCCGCGAGGTCGTCGAGCTGCGGCGCGAGAACGCCGCGCTGCTCGAGCAGCTCGGGTTCGCCAGGTCGCTGCCCCGGCCAGCATCGCGGCCGGGGTGATCGCCAGGGACACCGACAACCTGTTCTCGACGATCACGATCAACAAGGGCTCCCGGCACGGCATCCGCGAGGGAATGCCCGTCGTCGCCTTCCAGGACGACCTCGAGGGCCTGGTGGGCAAGGTCGTGCGCGTGGGCCGGGGCTCCGCCCAGGTCCTGCCGCTCTACGACCCGCAGTGCCTCGTGTCCGCCCGACTCGACACGACGCCGCTACGAGGGCCTCGTGGGCGGCCAGGGAAAGGACCGCGACACCCTGGTCATGCGCTACGTGAAGAAGATCGCCGCGCCGCAGATCGACTACGGCGACCTCGTGGTGACCGCGGGGCTGGGCGGCCTGTACCCCAAGGGGATCAACATCGGGCGCGTGCGCGACATCAGCGCGCCGGCCTACGAGACGTCGCTGGACCTGGCAGTCGAGCCGATCATCGACTTCGACCGGCTGGAGACCGTCTTCCTCGTCGACGCAGCCCCCGCCCCCGGACGAGGCCCCGCGGTGAACAGGGACCTGAAGGTGACGCTGTTCACGCTGCTCGCCGTGGGCGCGTGCATCATGCTGCAGTCGACCCTCCTCGGGAAGATCGCCATCCGCGGGGTGCGACCCGACCTCGCCCTGATCGTGCTCGTGTTCGTGTCGCTGCGGCGCGGCTCGATGGTCGGCCAGGTCTCGGGGTTCGTCTCGGGCTTCCTCGAGGACCTGATGAACGTCTCCCCGCTCGGCTTCCACTCGCTGCTGAGGACGGTGATCGGCTACCTGTACGGCGCGTTCTCGGGAAATGTCTTCGTCGACCCCTTCCTGATGCCCATCGTCCTCACCGTCGTGGCCACGATCCTCAAGGGGGTTCTCGCCGGCGTCGTGTCCGCGATCTTCGGCATCACCGCCTCGGGATTCATCACCTTCACGGGCCGGCTGTGGATCGAGGTCGGCTACAACGGCGTGCTCGCCCCGTTCCTGTTCGCCCTGCTCAACCTCTTCAGGATCTTCAAGCAGGCCGACAAAGAGGGGTCCTGATGCAGGGCGGCGAGCGGCTCCAGCGGCGGCGGTTCTTCGCGGTCACGGCCGCCTTCTGCGTCGCGATCGGCCTCCTGGCCCTGTACCTGTTCTGGCTGCAGATCGTGAAGGGGGGCGAGTTCCGCCAGCGCGCCAAGGACGTCTCGCAGCGCGAGACGCCGCTGCCGGCCCGCCGGGGGGAGATCTTCGACAGGAACGGCGACGACCCCCTCGTCTTCAACGTGGACTCCTTCGCCATCGACGTGGTCCCCGGCGAGCTCTCTGCCGCCGAGCGGGACGAGCTGTTCGACAGGCTGTCACGCCTCCTCGCAGTGCCCCGGGAGGAGATCGAGAAGCGCTTCCCCCCCCGGACGCTGGGCCTGTACCAGCCCATCGAGGTGAAGGGCGCCGTTCCCTTTTCCACGGTGTCCTACATCGCGGAGCACCTGGAGCAGTTCAAGGGCGTGAGCTGGCGCAACAAGCCCATCCGCAGCTACACCGAGTCGGCGGGGCTCGCCCACGTGATCGGGTACGTGGGGGACATCACGCGCGAAGAGCTGCAGGTGCTGTACAACCGCGGCTACGCGTCGGGCACCGTGCTGGGCAAGAGCGGGATCGAGAAGCAGTACGACGCCCTGCTGCGAGGGAAGGCGGGCAAGAAGTACCGCGTGGTCGACGTGCGCGAGCGGCGCCTGGAAGGCGAGCAGGACGAGGTGGTGCCGCCAGAGCCGGGACTGAACCTGGTGCTCACCATCGACAGGCGGATCCAGGAGGTCTGCGAGCAGGCCCTCGGCCCGCGCAACGGCTCGGTGGTGGTGCTGAAGCCCTCGACGGGCGAGATCCTCGCCCTGGTCTCCTATCCCTCGTTCGACCCCAACCTGTTCTTCGCCCCGGACAGCTCGTCGTACTTCTCGAAGCTGTCGACCGACCCCTCCTTCCCGTTCCTGAACCGGGCCATCCAGTCGGTCTACCCCCCGGGATCCGTGTTCAAGATCGTCATGACCACGGCGATCATCGAGGGCGCCGCCATCCCCCTCACCCGGGCGGTGCGCTGCACGGGAAAGCTCGAGTTCGGAGACAGGGTGTTCAACTGCTGGGAGAAGAAGGGGCACGGCTACCTCGATCTGTTCGGCGGCCTGGCACAGTCCTGCGACGTGTACTTCTTCACGATGGGCAACGAGCTGGGCGTCGACACGATCACTTCCTTTGCCCGCGACTTCGGGCTGGGGGCCCCCACGGGCATCGACCTCCCGGAGGAGCGGCAGGGGTTTCTGCCCACCCCGGAGTGGAAGGAGAAGACACGGCACATGAAGTGGGTGGGCGGCGACACCCTCAACCTGTCCATCGGCCAGGGCTTCGTCACCATGTCTCCCCTGCAGATGGCGAACATGGTGGCCCTCGTCGCGAACGAGGGGGTGGTGTACAGGCCGCACGTGCTGAAGGAGACGAGGAATCCCCAGACCGGGGCCGTGGTCTCCACGGTCCAGCCCGAGATCCTGCACACCTCCGCGGTGAGCAAGGAGACCTTCCGCATGGTGGCCGAGGCGATGCGGGGGGTGATCACGGAGGGAACGGCGGCGCCGGTCATCACCACGCAGGCCGTCGAGGTGGCCGGCAAGACGGGCACCGCAGAGATCGGGATCGAGGGCCGGTGGCACTCGTGGTTCGCCGCGTACGCCCCGTACGAGACGGACGACCCTGAGGAGCGGGTGGTGGTCGTGGTCATGGTCGAGGCGTCCGAGAACTGGGAGTGGTGGGCGCCGAAGGCGGCCAACCTGATCCTCCAGGCCATCTTCGCCCACCAGGGCATCGACGAGGCGATCGCCACGGTGAAGCCCTGGTACTCAGAGGCAATCAGGAGGACGGATTGAGGCGGCGCGAGCTGGCATCCCGCCTGGATCCCATCCTGGGCGGCAGCGCGCTCCTGCTGGTCGCGATCGGGATCCTCTTCATCTACTCGAGCAATGTCACAGCCGAGGGGGCGATCGTCTCGCGTGAGACGCTGAAACAGATCATCTGGGCCGTGCTCGGCGTCGGCGTGCTGGTGTTCCTCGCCTTCTTCGGCTACGGCCGCCTGCGCGCGATCTCGCTGTACATCTACGGCGGCAACCTGCTGCTGCTGGTCATCACGCTGGTGTTCGGGCAGACGTGAACGGCGCGCGGTCGTGGCTGGGCGTCGGGGAGCTGGGCATCCAGCCCTCCGAGTTCATGAAGATCTCGACGATCCTCTTCCTCGCGACGTACTTTGCGGGGATCGGCAACGGCATCCGCGAGCTCCCGCGGTTCCTGCTCGGCCTCCTGATCATCCTGGTGCCCATGGGGCTCATCCTCCTGCAGCCCGACATGGGCACCGCGCTCGTGTTCATCCCCGTCTTCCTCGTCATGGCCTTCATCGCCGGCGCCGAGGCCCGCCACCTCTGGTTCATCGTCCTGGTCGGCGTGTTCGGCCTGGTGCTCGCCGCCGTCGCCCAGCCTGCGGGCGCACTCCGGGTCGGCCCGGGGCGTCGTTCCTCGCCGTGCTCGCCGACCCCGACATCCTCAAGTACCTCCTCCCCGCCGCCGTCGTCGTCGCCGGTCTCGCGGCCCTGGGGTACCGCTCCTTCCGCCGGCGCTACTTCTTCTGGATCTCGTGGACCGCCGGCGGCTTCGTGCGGTGCCGCCTGTCGCTCCTGGTCCGCCTCGTGCTCAAGGACTACCAGATCATGCGCCTCGTGATCTTCGTGAACCCGCGGCTCGATCCGCAGGGGGCGGGCTGGAACATCATCCAGTCCGTCACGGCGATCGGCTCGGGGGGCCTCTTCGGCAAGGGCTTCCTGCACGGCACGCAGAGCCACTACCAGTTCCTGCCGCAGCAGAGCACCGACTTCATCTTCTCCATCCTCGCCGAGGAGTGGGGATTCCTGGGCGCACTGGTCGTCTTCGGGCTGTTCGTGGTGCTCCTGCTGCGGGGCATGGGCCTGATCTGGGCGGCGCGCGAGGACTACGCGCTGCTGGTCGGCACCGGCATCCTGACGATGATCTTCTTCCACCTGCTCGTGAACGTCGGCATGGCGATGGGCATCATGCCGATCACGGGAATCCCGCTGCTGCTTCCTGTCCTACGGCGGCTCCTCGCTGTGGACGGCCCTGGCCGGCGTGGGCATCCTCATGAACATCGGGCCCGCCGGCTCGCGGCTCCGGGGGGCCTCCTGATGGCGGAGGGTCCCGCCGCGGAGCGCGGGTTTCCGTCGCCCGCACTGCGCCGGATCCTCGAGCGCGTCGAGAGGCCGGGCCGCTACGTCGGGGGCGAGTACGGCTCGGTCGTGAAGAGCAGGCTGTCCTGCGCGTCGCCGTCTCGTACCCCGACCTCTACGAGATCGGGATGTCCAACGCCGCGGTGCGGATCCTCTACAACCGGCTGAACCGGCTCGACGGCGTCGCCTGCGAACGGGTCTTCGCCCCCGCGCCCGACCTCGAGGCGGAGCTGCGCGCCGCCGGGCTGCCCCTGTTCTCCCTGGAGACGGGACTGCCGCTGAGCCGGTTCGACCTGCTCGGCGTTCTCGCTCGGGCTACGAGCTCACCCTCACCAACCTGCTCGCCATCCTCGACCTGGAGGCGTGCCGCTCGAGGCCGCGCGAACGCGGCGAGGGCGACCCGATCGTGCATCGCGGGCGGCCCGGCCGTCGACCAACCCTGTCCCCTGGGGTCCTTTCGTCGACTGCGTGTTCATCGGCGAGGCCGAGGGATGGATCGAGCGGCGCCTTCTCGACCCTCGCCGCGATGAAGCGCGCGGGGCGCCCGCCGGGCGGACATGCTCGCGTTCCTGCGCGGCGATCCCTCGGTCTGGCACCCGGGGAAGGCATCGAGTCCGTACGCGCGCTCTGGCGGGGCTTCGCCGCATGAGCGGCGCGAGACCGCCGCGTTCCCGGTCCCGAGCGTGCGCGTCGTGCAGGACCACGGCACGGTGGAGATCATGCGGGGCTGCCCCAACGCCTGCCGGTTCTGCCACGCCACGGTGCTCTACAGGCCCTGCCGGCAGAAGAGTCCGCATGCGATCCGCGGCAGAGACGCACGCGCTGGTGCGCGAGGCGGGCTACCGGCAGATCACCCTCTCCTCGCTTTCCTCGGGCGACTACCGGGGGATCCACGGCCTCGTGCGCGAGCTGAACGCCGTGTATGCCCCGCGCAAGGTCTCCTTCTCCCTGCCGTCCCTGCACGTGGACTCTCTCGCCCTGCAGCTCCTGGAGGAGATCTCCGAGGTGCGAAAGAGCGGGCTCACCTTCGCCGTGGAGACCGCCGCTGCCCGAGTGGCAGCTCGCGGTGCGGAAGACAGTGACCCTCGACAAGGTCGTGCAGATCCTGCGCGAGGCGAAGAGCCAGGGCTGGAGGGCCGCCAAGTTCTACTTCATGGTCGGGCTGCCGGCCTCCTTCGGGGAGGACGAGTCCTCCTCCATCGTCGAGTTCCTCCGCGTGCGTGCGCGCGGCCACGGGCATGTCGCTGAACGTGAACGTGGCCTCCTTCATCCCGAAGCCGCACACGCCGTACGAGCGGGCCGCGCAGCTCGGCGAGGAGCACGGCGCTGGCACGGATCATGGCCGTGGTCAAGGGCCTGAAGGTCGACGGGTTCAAGATCGGCTACCACGCGCCGTTCCTCTCGCTCCTCGAGGGCATCGTCTCGCGTGGCGACGAGCGGGCGGGACTGCTCGTGCTTGCGGCCTACCGGCGCGGGGCCCGCCTGGACGCGTGGGAAGAGCACCTCCGTGCCGACCTGTGGCGCGCCGTGATCGCCGAGGCGGGCTGGGACGTGATCGGCGAGACCTGCCGGCCGCGCCCTGCCGACGAGCCGCTGCCCTGGGCGGGCATCGGGCTGGCGTCTCTCCTGCAGCGAGGTCTCGGACCTGCCGGAGGGCGCTTCGGTGGGGGCACCGGAGCCCGCGGCGGTCACCGCACCCGCGGAACCTGCGGCCCCTGGGGCACCGCAGCGCCTGCGGCACCTGCCGGCCCCCGTCCGCCGGGCCCGCGGCTCCTCTTCCGCTTCATCGAAGACCGGCACCGCCTCCTTCATTTCGCACCTGGACCTGATGAGCGTCTTCGAGCGGGCGCTGGTGCGCGCGGGAGTCCGAGCGCGGTTCACCGAGGGCTTCAACCCCAAGCCCCGGCTCGAGTTCGCCAGCCCGCTCGGTCTCGGGATCGACTCGGAGGACGAGATCGCGGCGGTGGTCCTCGAGGACGTCGAGGACGCGGGCGGGTTCGCCGAGCGGATGAACCGCGCGCTGCCGCCGGGGCTGCGCGTGACACGGGCGGACCTCACGGTGGAGGACCCGCGGGCGCGCAGGCGCTCACTCATGTCGCTGCAGTGGGGCTCCGAGTACAGGGTGGACGACCGCACGCTTCTCCTGCAGATGGGCGGCGGCCGCACGATCAGGAAAGAGCTCGAGCAGATGAGCGAGGCTCCCCGCGGCCCGGTGCGGCGGATGCGCACCCTCGCCACCGGGGAGGGCGGAGCCCCGGCCTCCTACTTCGACGTGCTGTGCGCTGCCGGCGGGCCGGCGGCCTCTCCCGGCACTGCGGCAGCGCGTTCCTCGGCCTTGAGCTGATTCCAGATCGCGTCCATCCGGGAAAGCCCGGCCTCGCCGATCGGGGTCCCCTCGGCGCGCAGGCGTTGCTCGACGCCGCGGAACCTCCGCTCGAACTTGCGGACGGTGGCGGCGAGCGCAAGGCTCGGGTCGATCTTCAGCAGACGCGAGAGATTCACGACGGTGAAGAGCAGGTCGCCCACCTCGTCCTCGACCCGGGCTGGGTCGCCCGAGGCGACGGCCTCGTGCAGCTCCCCCATCTCCTCGTGGAGCTTGTCCCAGACGGGGCCGGCGTCAGCCCAGTCGAAGCCGACCTTGGCTGCCTTCTTCTGGGCCGCGAAAGCGCGCTCGAGGGGGGGAAGGGAACCGGGAAGGCCGTCGAGAGCCGACGCCGGGCGGTGGGGGCCCTTCTCCCCGTCCTTGATCCGCTGCCACTGCACCAGCACATCAGCCGGGGTGTCCGCCACCGCGTCGGCAAACACGTGGGGGTGGCGGCGGACGATCTTGTCGCAGACTCCCCGCAGCACCTCCTCCACGCTGAAAGCGCCCTCCTGCTCCTTCACCACGGCGAGGAGCGCCGTGTCGAGGAGAAGGTCGCCCAGCTCCTCGCGCAGGTTCTCATCGTCGCCCGCGTCGACCGCGGCCACGCACTCCCATGCCTCCTCCACGAGGCCGCCGCGGAGGGTGCGGGGGGTCTGGGAGATGTCCCAGGGGCAGCCGTCGGGGCCGCGGAGCCTGCGGACGAGGGCCACGAGCCCGTCGAAGGAGGCAGGGATGTCGCTGTGCATGCAGGGGAGTGAAGCCGCCCCGCGCGGGGGTGTCAAGAAGGAGACGTTGCCGAGGCCCGCAGCTCCCGCAGGTGCCGCAGCAGCCCCTCGACGTCGGCGAAGCGCAGCGGCTCGTCGTTCACCGTGACGGCGGGGGCCTGGGAGCACATGCCCCTGCAGGGCGAGGACTCCAGCGAGAACAGCCCGTCGGCGGTCGTTTCTCCGTCGGAGATGGCGAGCTCGCGCGAGATCGCGTCCAGGAGCGGGACCGAACCTGCCCGGGCGCAGTTTTCCCCCCTGCAGGCGACCACGCGCCAGCGGGCGAGGGGTTCCAGCCGGAAGACGGGGTAGAAGGCGGCCGTCTCGACGACCTGCTCGGGGGGGATGCTGAGAAAATCCGCGATGGCGCTGACAGACTCGCGCGAGATCCAGCCGAACGCCTTCTGCGTCTCCTCGAGGATCTGGACGAGGAACTCCCGCTTGGGCTGGTCGCGCGTGAAGATGTCGATGAGCTTCTGCGGGAGGGTTCTCCCGGATCGGCGCGCCGCGGCCGGCGGGAGGCCGCCGCCTTGCCTCCGCTTCAGGTAGTGCGAGAGGATGGCGAGGCCGATGGCGATGTTCTCGTTGCGACGATGACACGTCCGAAGGCACGGTGAGCTGGGTGGGGGAGAAGTTCCAGATGGCCTTGATGCCGAGCGAGACGACCCGGCGGCGACCTGCTGGGCCGCGGCCTTGGGCACGCAGACGATGGCGATGCCCACGTCGAAGCTGCGCACGACCCTCTGCAGGGACTCCATCGGGCAGGATCGTGAAGCCGCCGAGGACGCTGCCCATCTTCGCGGGGTCGTTGTCGAAGATGGCCACGAGGCGCAGCCCGTACTGCGCCAGGCCCGGGGTACTGGCTGAGGGCGGAGCCGAGGCGGCCCGCGCCGATCGAGGATCGCCGTGTTCTCGTAGTTGATGCCGAGGAACTCCTCGATGGCCTGCTTCAGGCCGCAGGATCGAGTAGCCGGCCTTGGGCTTGCCCTTGTAGCCGATCAGGGAGACGTCCTTGCGCACCTGCGTGTCGTCGATGCGGAAGAACTGCGCGAGGTGGCGCGACGACACGTACGCCTCGCCCGCGAGCCTGCATCTCCGCGAGGATCTGGTGGTACAGCGGGAATCCGACGGAGTGTCTGCTCGGGGATGGGGTGGTCGACGGCGTCGGGTAGCCGGGGTCCCGCACGCGCTACTCGGGTGTGTCGGCGACTGGTCGCGCTGCAGCGAGAGGGCCTCCTCGGCCGTGCGGATGTTGTCCGCCGCAGCCTGGTGGCGTCGGGTCGATCTCCAGGACCTGCCTCCAGAGCTCCACCGCCTTCGCGTACTTGCCGTCGGCGTACTGCTCGACTCCGAGGAGGAACAGCTCCTCCGCCCGCTGGGCCTGGGCGCCTCTGCCGCGGTCGCCGAGGTTGACACTGGCCTCCACGCTGAACTTGTCGAGCCGGTCCCGCCTTCCCGCTGAGATCGAGGTTGTAGGTCGCCACGATGCCCAGGGGGACAAGGGCAATGGAGGCGAGGTCGATGGTCGCCCCGAGGCTGATGCGGGGGTTGGCTGCCTTGAGCAGCACGCCGCCCTGCACGGACAGGAAACGTGCGACCTCGACGGTCGTGCCGACTGCCGCGCTGGGCGACTCGGCGGGGGCGGCGACGGGGTCGAGGCTGAAGGGGAGGTTGAAATCGAAGGAGATCACCATGGGCCTCCAGGGCGAGTAGGCGAGGCCCGCGGTGGCCATGAGGGGCAGCTGCTCGTCGGCATGCGTGACCATCCCCAGGTTCTTGACAGCGATCCCGACGGAGAAGTTCTTCGAGCGGGAATAGTACGGCTTGAGGAAGTTGAAGCGGGAGAGCAGGCCCAGGTCAGTCATGAACGCGAAGGAGGACTGGTTCGGTGCGAACTCGACAGGGACGCTGCGGTAGGCCGCCTTCAGGTTGGCGCCGGCGGCCAGGCCGAAGAACTTCGAGCTGGAGAAGAAGTTGTACGAGGCGTTGAGCGTGGCGACGGATTCCGTGATGTAGCTCTTCGCGGTGGCGTCACCCCAATCGTTGTAGGCGGTGAATGGCACGGCGAGGAACTTTCCCCCGACGCCGATGCCGAGGTCGTTGAAGCGGATCGTGTAGACCACCCCGTCGACCGTCGAGTCGGCAATCCAGTTGTGGTGGAAGAAGGAAAGCTCGGTGTTCTGCAGGACGGAGCTCGCCGAGGGGTTGGACTCTATGAAACCCGAGTCGCGGGCCATCGCCGTGTAGGCGGTCCCCATGCCCTCCAGCCCGCCGCCCATCGGGATGGTCAGCGTCGGAAAGACGGTGAGGCCGGTGTTGGGGTCGACAAAGTTCTGCCAGAGCCCGGTCCACCAGTTGTAGAAGTCTTCGCCGGCCGCACCCGCGAGCGGCGCGAGTGCCGCCAGCAGGATGAGAACGGTGAGCACCCGCAGGCCGCGCATCTGCTCATAGTATACATCCCGGGGGGCTATAATTCTACGGGGACGGCGGGGAAGAACTGATTGTCCACCCGAGGGCTGACCAGGAGGGCCTTTTTGTCGATAATGGAGGGGAGTGGGTATCCGTGCCGACGCATAGCCTGAAAGCCCTGGGGATCATCGTCTGCCTCCTCCTCCTCTGCGCGGCACCCGCGTTCTCCCGGGGAAGCTCCGAGGCCGGCCTGCAGGATGTCGAGGCCCTGATCAGCGCGAAGGACTACGGCGCGGCGCAGAAGCTCCTCGTCGACATCCGGCGCAGGAACCCCGAGCTCGTCGACCCCACCCAGGTGCTGCTCGACCAGATCATGGCCCACGAGCGCGAGTACAACGGGCTGAAGCGGGAGCTGCTGGCCGCGATCGACAGGAAGGACATCGACGCGGCTGACCAGCTGATCACGCGCATGGAGGAATCCGATCCCTACAAGCCGCTTGCTTTCGAGAAAAGACAGATCAAGGACCTGCGCGCGGCGCGCGGCGTGGGCGCCTACATGGAGACCGTCGCCGTCCTGCTGGAGAAGGGCCAGTACGCGGAGGCGATCGCGGCCTACCTCGTGGCGATCGATGACCCTGCCGAGGCAGGTTTCGCCGGGCAGCGCGACGCGTTCCTCGCCCTGAAGGAAGCTGCCCTGTACGTCACGGGCGTTCAGAACGTCCTCGCCGGCATTCGTTCCGCGGCCGCGGCGGCGGCAGGTGCGGACGGGGAGGTGCGCGCCGTGGCAGCGGCCGTGCAGTCCCTGCCGTCGGGGTCGGCCCCCGAGCGTGCGGCAGCCGACCATGCCCGCGCGGCAGCGCCCTTGAAGGAGCTGGCGGCCCGGGAGGCGGAGATCCGCCGGTTGACAGACCAGCTGGCAGGGATCGACAAGGCGCTGCAATCCTCGCGCAGGGACGCGACAGAGGACCTGTATCCCCGCTACATGCTCATCCTCGCCACGGGCAGGGAAGGACGGGACGAGGGCATCCTGGGGGCCGTGCGCCTCCTGTGGGAGCGTGGCGCGCGCGCCTCCACCGAGGCGGCCGTGGCGCTCTCGGCGGACAGCTTCGATTCGGCGTTGAAGGGCTACGACGCGGCGGCGAAGACGGGCGACCTGGCTGCCCTCGCGGGGGCGGGCGGGGCTTTCCTGCCGGCTGCCTACCGAAGCCTGGTGGCGGTCGAGGCAGGCAGGCTCCTGAAAGCCGCGGGGTGGACCTTCACGGCGTCCAACCGGGCGGAGCTGGAGCAGCTTCGGGCGGCAGCGCTTGCCAGCCAGGAAAGCGCGGACGAGAGCGCTGCCTTCCGCACCCTGGTGTCGCTGCGCCAGGGCGCAGCCGCGCTGCCGCCGCTCGACCAGCCGTCCGCCCAGGCGCGGAGGAGCTCCCAGGAGCTGGTCGTGAAGGCGGACGGCCTGCGGCTGGAGTGGAAGTCGCGCTCTGATCGCTGGTCCGGGCAGGCAGAGCCTGGCATGGACGGGGCTGCCCTCGCGAAGGCCGCGCTGCAGATGGCGGACAGGTTTGCGGCACTGGCCGAGGAGCTCAGGGGGCGGGACCTGAACTACGCGGTCGCCCTTGCCCGGGCAGAGGCTGCCGGGTTCGAGCCTCGCTACGCGTCCTCCGCGGCAGCCCGGCTGCGCGGCGAGGACCTCCTGAACGGCACCCGGGGCGGCAAGCCCTCGTCGGGTCCCGGAGAGCTGATCCAGCGTCTTCCCTCCCAGGCGCTGGACTCCTTCGACGCGGCGCAGAAGGGCTTCGATGCGCTTGCCAGGGACGCGCAGGGGTGGAAAGGACGCTGGGGCGCCGACCTTCAATTCGTCGTGCAGAGCCCCGGCATGCGGCTGCTCACCTCGCAGGTCGACGACCTGCTCTCCCGCGTCGCGGACCAGGCGGGGCAGGTCGCAACCCTCACTGCCAGGGCAGAAGAGAACGTCTTCCTCGCAGAGCGGGGCCGGCGCGAAGCCGAGTCGGCTTTCGTGAACGCAGGCAAAGCACTGGACCGGGGTGACGTGGAAACGGCTGATCGCCTGGCCGGGGCGGCGATGGAACAGTTCATCTCCTCGCTCGAAAGAGAGTACAACGCCCCGGCGGACTGGCGGCAGCAGACCGACATCCCCGCCCTGCGGGCAAGGATCGGGGAGGCACGGTTCAAGCAGGAGCTGAAGGCCGTGGATGACCTGACGAACGAGGCGATTGCCTCCTTCGAGCGGGAAAGGTACTACGCGGCCCGCCAGTCCCTCGAGAAGGCCAAGGACACCCTGCAGAGACTGTCCCGCGGGCAGGATGAGAGATACAAGCCATACCGGGACAACATCAGCGCCTGGGAGAAGCGGGTGAGCGACGCCATCGCGGCGAGCCGCGACAGAATCCTCGACATCAACGATCCCCGCGTGGACGTCACCAGCCCGCTGATGAGCCGCGCCAACGAGACGTACGCAGAGGCCGAGCGCCTGTCCGCCGAGGCCGAGCGGCTGCGCACGACCGACCCGAGGGACTCCCGCGTCGCGGTCCTGCTGGAGCGCAGGAATGCGCTGCTCTTGCAGGCCGACGCCCAGGTTGCCTCCGTGCTCGCGGTGGCGGGCAACTACGCGGAGGCGAGGGTGCTCCAGTACCGGATCAGCAGGCTGCGAAACCCCGCCGAGTTCCAGAAGGAGGTCAGGGACGCGATCTCCCTGGCCGGCCGGGTGGCCGCCGCCAGCTCCACGCGCTCGGAACAGACCGCGGCCATGAATGCGCTCGCGGATTACGACAAGGTGGTGGACGACAAGGCGCTGCGCACGGCTGTGGCTGCCGCCCTTCGACAGCTCCAGCAGAAGGTGTATGGCATTTCGCTGCCCACCACCGAGCAGCTCACCCAGTGGGAGAGGACCGTCGCCGAGGCGCGCGGCCTGCTCAGGCGGGAAGACCCCGCGAGCTACGACGGGGCGATCATCCGCCTGACAGATGTCATGACGCGCGCATCATCGGTCCCCCAGCGGGACATCACCGATGCCGCAGGACGGGTGCTGCCCGAGCAGACCCGGGCCCGGGCGGTCTACCGGGACGCGCAGGCCCTTCGCCAGCAATTCGTGCTCCTGCGCGACGCCCCGACGGCCGGAGGGCTGCGCAGGCAGGACGAGGCCCGCTACCAGGAGGCCCTGTCGCTGCTGAACGCCGGCGGCGAGGAGAACGAGCTCAAGAGCTGGGACATCGTGCAGGACCTTCTCAGGTTCAACAGGGACTACCCGCCCCTGCTCCGAATGGCAGCGGTCCTGAGGGCGAGGCTGCGCCTGTGAACCCGACCCGCCGTGCCTGCCTCGTCGTCGTCTTTCTCCTCGCGCACCTCGCGGCCGTCGGCCAGGTCATGTACTGGCAGGACCCTGTCGTCCTGGCATCCGGTGCGCTCATCCGGCACACCAGCTCGTCCTCCGCGGACGGCCTGATGGCCCTCGCGTGGCAGGAGATCACGCCACGCGACAGGAATGGACTCGAGGGAAAGACGACAGTCGTGCTCATGACGACGGCCGACGGGACCACCTGGTCCAGGCCCAACCGGGCGGTGCACCCGGATGTCTCGTACAGGGTGCACGAAGGCGGCGTGGAACCGCGCGTCTACTCGATGACCGTCGACAGGCGGGGCAGGGTGCTCGTCGCGGTGGCGCGATCCGATCGCGGGATCGCCGTCATGCTGTCGAGCGACGCGGGCCGGACCTTCGAGTCCGCGGGGCTGGTCGGTGCGGGGGAGGTTCTGGTCGCTCCCAGCCTGTTCGAGTCCGCTGCTGGCGGGTTCATCCTGCTCGCCGCGCGCGCCTCGGGCGGGCAGGCCGCTGACAAGGTCGTCCTCGTGGTCGCCACGTCGCCGGACGGGCGGCGCTGGTCGGACTTCACTCCCCTGGTCGCCGGGGACGGGCCCGGGGCGGGTCTGCAGCTGCAGCCCGATCACGCAGCTCTTGGCGGAAGGGACTTCGTGGTCTTCCAGGCGCCGGGGGCCGACCAGGCGAACCTTGACGGACAGCAGTACCAGCTGTACATCACGTCGAGTCCTGACGGCGGCCGGACCTGGCAGCCGCCGAGGGCCATCACGACCGCGGCCGCGTTCAAGACCGAGGCGAATGAGCCTGCGGAGTTCAGCAACCAGCGCCCGCGGCTCACGGCCCTGCCGGACGGCCTGGCTCTGGCCTGGGAGCGCAACCCGCAGGGAAACGAGGGGAGCCCCGAGGTGTTCTTCAGCCGCATCGGGGCGGACGGCAGCGTCACGGGCGGCATCGAGAAGGTGAGCAGGGGCGCGGCGCGCTTCGCGCGGATCGTGCCATTTCGCGGCCGGGTGTACATCCTGTACGCCGAGGAGGGCACGAGCGGTCCGCGGGTGATGCTCGAGGAGCGCCCGCGGCGCGGGGATCCCGAGCAGCAGGACATGGAAGGCAGCTCCCAGTTCCCGCACGCCTCCATCCTCGGGGACTCCCTCTACCTGTTCTGGGAGAGGGAGAGCGGTTCAGCCACGGCCCTCGTCCAGAGGAGCCCGGACACCACTGTCGCGACCCCGACGCTGGCCGTCGTCGACCCTCGCCCCGGCGGATACACCGGGCGGCGGCAGCGACGATCCAATGGAACCGTGTCGAGGACCGCGCGGGCGTCAGGGAGTACCGCTACGCCTGGACCTTCAGCGACGGGGTCACGACCGTGACCACGAGATCGGGAACCGTTCCCGGGCGCGAGTCGGCGCGGCTCGCGTCGCAGGTGGACACCGATCGTGACGGGACCTGGACGTTCTCGGTGACCGCGGTCGACGGCGCCGGAAACGTCAGCGCGCCGCTCACCGTCAGCTTCCTTCACGACGGTACGGCACCCGGACCCGTGCAGTTCGCGGGCCTCGCTCCCGGGGTCGTCACACCCCTGGCGTCAAACGACGTGGACCTGGTGTGGAGACGGCCCTCGCCCGATGTCAGTGCCTACAGGTGGGAAGGCCAGAGGCTGGCGGCAACGGAAGAGGAGTACCGGTCGGCGCCTCCCGGGCTGCGCGTCCCCTCGCCAGGCCAGGTCGTCCTGGCCGAATCGAAGAGCTTCCGCAACCTCGAGAACGGTGTCTGGGCTTTCACCGTGCAGGCGGTGGACGCCGCGGGAAACGTCGGGCCTGCCTCCACGGTCCTCGCATTCCTTGCCAACTTCAAGCCTCTCGCGGTGATCTGGGGCGTGCGCGAACGCGCTGACCAGTTCGGCACAGTGAGCCTCGACATCCGGGGGAAGGGCTTCCTGAGCGCGGGCCGCGTCGAGAAGGTCGTGCTGGACAGGGACGGGAAGGAGCCTTTCGACCTGACGTTTGCCGCCGGCAGCGGCATCGAGGTGGTGTCGGACGGCCGCATCGACGGTCCGCTCCTGACCAACAGCGATCCACCGGGACTGTACAGGATCGGAATCGTTCACCCGACGCGCGGCACCGAACCCTGGTTCTACCCCGGGTATGCGCTCAGCTTCCGGTCGCCCGGGACGGTGAAGATCGGCAACTTCGAGATCGCGCTCCCGCGCTGGGGCGCGGGGGAGGTGCCGGGCATCTCGGTGAGCACGGAAAGCCTGCTCGTCGTCGCCCTGGTGGCGCTCCTGGCCGTGCTCATCGTGCTGGGGGCTCGACGCGTCACGGCCCTCGCGCGCGAGGGTGCCGTGCTCACGGCCGAGGTGACTGCCCTGATCGAGGGGCGCCCGTCGGCGGGCATGCGCGGGAGAGAGAGAAGGGACAAGAGGATGAAGGAACTGCGGCGCAAGGGCATTGGGCTGAGGCTGAAGTTCACCCTGCTCGTGGTCGTGCTCGTCATCCTGGTGGTGCTCATCGTCGCGGTGCCGCTGGGCTACCAGATGACCAACAACCAGCAGGAGGTGCTCGCCTCCGGGCTGCAGAAGCAGAGCGAGATCCTGATCGGGTCGATGGCTGCCTCCGCGGCAGGGCAGCTTCGCCTGGAGGAGCTGGGATACTCGACAGTGTGGGATATCCCGGCGGGCCGCGCCGCGCTGAGGGAGTCTCTGTATGCGACCGTGAGCGGGCCTGCGGGCACGAGATCGAGACCCGCCGCCGGTGCGAACCAGAAGGACTTCCTCTGGGCGAGCGACGAGAAGAAGTGGAAGGAGCTGAGGGACAACCGCACGCTCGACTCGGCCGTCGAACCGGTGGACGACGAGCTGGCCCGGGCGGGGCTGGCGGCAGCCCTGCGCACGGAGGTGGACACCGCCCTTCGCGGCCAGCTCGCCGCGGGGGTCTCGGAGTACGATGACCTGTCCCGGCAGCTGGACGCCCTCAAGAGCTCGAAAGCACCGAAGGCCAGGCAGGATGCCGTTGTCGTGAGGATGGCCCAGAAGGCGTCCGAGTTGGACAGGATCGCGGCCTCCAAGCTGCCCGAGCTCCGGCCGTTCCGCTCGCACCCCGAGTTCGATGTGCGGACGACGGCCGACACGTACGTCTTCTACTACCCCATCGTCTATTTCGTTCCCACCGACAGCTCGTTCTTCCAGGGCATGGTCCGCCTCGCCGTCGGGACTGCGAACATCCGGCAGAACATCTCCGATGCGCAGAACGAGCTGGTGCGGACCGCGGGCCTCATCGCCCTGCTCGCTGTGGCGCTGGGGGTTGCCGGCGCCATCATCCTGGCGAACATCACCGTCACGCCGATCCGCCGCCTCATGAAGGGCGTCGCCGTGATCCGCGACACGGAGGACAAGGAGGACCTGAAGAGCCACACCATCCAGGTCGGGACCAGCGACGAGATCGGCCTGCTCGCCGAGACGGTGAACGAGATGACCCAGGGGCTCGTGAAGGCGGCCGGGGCGAACAAGGAGCTGCTGATCGGCAAGGACATCCAGAAGAAGTTCCTGCCCCTGCTCGAGACCGCCTCCGGGGCCAAGGGATCAGTTGCCGAGGACGAGAGCCCCTCGGTCGCGCTGTACGGGTACTACGAAGGCGCCCGGGTCGTGTCGGGCGACTACTTCGATTTCCGCAAGCTGGACGAGTTCCGCTACGCCCTGATCAAGTGCGACGTGTCCGGGAAGGCTGTCTCGGGCGCGCTCATCATGGTGGAGGTCGCCACGCTCTTCACCAACTACTTCGTCGACTGGCTCAAGCGGAAGGACAACATCGCCGCGATCCGGGACCCGTCAGAGCGCCAGCGCGCTCAGAAGGAGCTGATGCGGATCGACAGGCTCGTGTACACGATCAACGACCGGGTCGAGGAGCGCAAGTTCACCGGCAGGTTTGCCGCCCTGACGGTGTGCCTCTACAACGCCCAGACGGGTGTCGCGACGATCTGCAACGCCGGGGATACCAAGCTTCACGTGTTCAAGGCGGCCCAAAGACGCATGATCCACGAATCCCTCCCCCAGGCACCGGCGGCCGGGGTCTTCGACGGGACCCTGGTGGACATGAAGGGCGGCTTCCGCCAGATCGACTACAGGCTGGATCCGGGCGACGTCCTGTTCTTCTACACAGACGGTTTCGAGGAGGCGAAGCGCCACCTGCGGGACACCTCTTTCCAGGTCATCACCTGCGACGAACCGGGGCTGCAGAAGGGCGAGACCCATCTCGGCACCCACGAGAAGGGGCAGGACGCCGAGGAGTTCGGCGAGAAGCGGATGGCAGACGTGCTCAACGCGGTGTTCAACCGGGGCCGCTATGCGCTGCAGCGCGCGCACAGCCCGGTCCCCGGCGAGGAGCTGACTTTCGACTTCACGGCCTGCGCGGGCACGCACAAGGAAGCCGTGCTTGCGCTGGCGGCCGTGGAGAAGGTCTACCGGATGATACCCGATCCGAACGCGCGGGAAGAGGACCGCGTGGCGGTCGATGAGAAGATCGAGGCGTTTCTGAAGCAGCACTTCCAGCAGTACGACAGGTACTTCGCGCATCGCCTCGCCACGCAGCCCCAGCCCGGCTGACGTGGTGTTCTCGCACGCGAAAGAGGACCTCCAGTACGACGACCTGACGATACTTGTCATGAAGAGGAAATGAGATGAAAAGGATCATCCTGGTCTCCCTGCTTGCCCTTGCGGCCGCACTGCCGTCGTGGAGCGAGACCTCCTCCGTCACGCTGCAGAACCAGGAGGCGGCTGTCTTCTGGTACGCCGTGGATCCGCCGGGCCTGGAGGACCTCTCCGTCGGCAGCAGGCAGCTTGCCGCGCGCGTCCAGGAATACTTCGGGCAGGATTCAGAGGATTTCCCGTTCCGGTCGCTCGATCCGGACGCACCCGTCACGCTGACAGGGCTGGAGGCAGGGGCTCACCTGGTCGTGGGATTCTTCCTCGTCGAGGGCGAGGAGGAGCTGCCCGTGCGCGCGTTTTCGGTGCAGGTCGATGCCGGCCCGGGTGACAGGTTCTACGCCCTGTTCAGCGGCCCGGCGCTGCTGACGATACCTCGAGGTGCCGGGCAGGTTGGTGAACCTGGAGCGCGTGGGAACAGGCGCCGCGACGGTCGCGGCTGAGACCCCGGCAGCGGAGCCGCCTTCGGTCGAGGAGGTCACTGAAAGCGCCATCGAGGAGATCGGCGTGGAGGTCGTCGAGGAAGCGGTGCCGAGGAGCCCGTCCCCGAGGAAATCGTGGCAGAGGAGCCCGCCGTCGAGCAAGCGGCTGCCGAGGAACCCGTGCTCGAGGAAATCGTGGCAGAGGAGCCAGCTGCCGAGGAAGCGGTGGCAGAGGAGCCCGTCGCCGAGGAAATCGTGGCAGAGGAGCCCGCCGTCGAGCAAGCCGCAGCCGAAGAGCCAGTTCCGACCGACCAGCCCGCGGAGGTGGCTGCCTTCTCGCCTTCCTACAGCCCCGTCGTGTTCACCAGGGAGTCAAGGGCCGGGTTCAGCGTCCTCCCCATCGCCAAGTCCCGCTACTGGGGGGAGCCGGGCACTCGGCTGGACAGCGTGGAAGGGATCTTGCGGCACGGCGCCCTGGAGCTGACGGTCCGCACCCAGGACGGGTTCTCCCCCGATGTCTCGTACTTCTTCTACGTGTTCGGCGAGAGGACCTTGGGAAGGGAGAACGCGGTCACCTTCGAGCTTCTTCCCCTATGCCAGGGACGGCAACGGCGCCTTCGTGTTGTGGCAGAAGTCGCCCGATGCCAGCGGAAAGGCGGTGCCGCGCTTCGTCGGCTCTGCCGCGACCTACGGCCGCAGCTGCAGCATCGTGCTCGGCCTCGACGAGCTGCCCCCAGAGGCGCTGGCAGCAGCGGGCCCCAATCCCTCGATCGACCTCAGCTCGTGCCGGTACGACGGCCATGAGTCGGTCTTCGAGGAGTTCTACTTCACGTCGCTGCAGCTTGCCGACTTCCCCGCGGGGGTCGTCACACGTTGAAGCGGATGAGGAGCACGTCGCCGTCCTTGACGAGGTACTCCTTGCCCTCCAGGCGCACCTTGTTCGCTTTTTTCGCGGCAGGGTAGCTTCCCGCGTCGAGGATCTCCTTCCAGGGCACGACCTCGGCGCGGATGAAGCCCTTGGCGAGGTCGGAATGGATCTTGCCGGCCGCGCCTACCGCCGTGGTGCCGTCCGTGATGCTCCACGCCTTGCACTCGTCTTCACCCACGGTGAAGAAGCTCATGAGGCGAAGCGTCGTGTACACGTGGCGCAGGAACCGTTCCGGGCCGGCTCCTCGATCCCGAGGTCTTTCAGGAACTCCTTCTGGTCGGCGGGCGGGAGAAGCGAGATCTCGGCCTCCATGTCGCCGCGGATGGGGAAGGCGTCGATACCCAGGATCCCGGCC
Organism: uncultured Spirochaetota bacterium; assembly: GCA_963733835.1. Lineage (GTDB taxonomy): Bacteria > Spirochaetota > Spirochaetia > SZUA-6 > Fen-1364 > CAVTER01. Next base: position 635,393 of record CAVTER010000015.1, on the reverse strand, counting down.
TCCGCCAGAAGATCGGCGTGGGGCGTGGTCTTCTCTCCCGTGTTCACCACGGCGAAAAGGGGGCGGGAGGTGAGGAAAGCGAACCCGGCGAAGAGCTTCTCGTCCTCGGGGGCGAAGAACCCCCGGCCGAGCGGCTTGCCCGCGCCAAGGAGCTCGACGGCCTGCTTCAGGACGTGGTATTCCCGGGTGTCACGCTTTGCCTCCTTGTCCAACCGGGCGATGCGCTTCTCCGCGACCTCGTAGTCCGCGAAGACGAGGGAATCGAGCACGACCCGCAGGTCGCGGAGCGGGTTGGCATCCGTCAGCGGGTGGACGACCGATTCGTCCTGGAAGGCGCGGATGACGATCGCGATGGCGTCGGCGTTGCGCACCTCGGCGAGCCCGGCCGGCGCGATAGTGCCATTGTCCGCGTGCTCGAGGATGAGGTCCCGGAACCGCATGGAGGCGTGGGTGAGCTTCCTGGGACTGTAGAGGGCAGCAAGGCTGTCCAGCCGCTGGTCGGGTACCTTGACCTCGGCGATGGACGGCTGCTTTCGTCCCGTCCCGGCATCTCCGGTCGGGTTGTTCTGTCCCGTCAGGGCGTTGAAGATCGTCGTGCGGCCGGCGACGCGAGAGACCGATGATCGCTGTTTCCATTCGTGCCGAAGTATAGAGGAGAACGAGCCGGGTGGCAATCTGAAGATGAAGCACAAGTCGTCCGTCATGCCGAGGTACTTCTGCGCGAATTGCGGGTGCGAGGTGGCCCCCGGCACGCCGCGCTGTCCCCGGTGCCTGAAGCAGTTCACGGCAGTCCGGTGCCCCCGCTGCGGGTTCGAGGGCAGCGACAGGGAGTTTGCCTCGGGGTGCCCCGCCTGCGGGCACCTCCAGCCCACCCTCGCGGACCGTGCCCCGCGCCGAAGTGCCCGCGGGCGCGTCCGACGGCCGCCAGGGTCGGGCCGGGACGGAGGGCACGGCCCCCTGGTGCGGCTGCCCCGTCGCTTCTACGCCTGGGCCGGGGTGGTCCTGGCAATCACCGCCGTGGTCCTGCTCGCCCTGCTGCTGCTCTCGCCGTGAGCGAGCGGCCGGTTCGGGAGGCGACTCAGTAGAGGAAGCCCAGTCCCGCGCCCCCCATGAGGTAGAAATCGGAGGCGCTCGCGATCTCGGAGGCAAGGATGGCGGACACCAGCAGGTGGGTGTTGGGGATCAGCCAGTGCAGCTCGGCACCCGCCTGGGCGGGCAGCCCGAGGCCGGGGAATCCCGCGGCGAAGGGCAGCGTGCGCACGCTGGCGGAGACGCCCGCCACGACCTGGCCGAAGTCCAGCAGGAGGCCGGTCCGCAGGTACATCCACGCGGTGAATGCAGGGTCGCGGGAGCCGGACATCGGCGTCCAGAGGGAGGCGGCCACGGTCGGCGAGAGCAGCAGCCGCACGGGTCCGAGAGCGATCTCGAGTGGAAGGCCGAGGCTGATCGCGGAGAAGTCCGCGAAGGTGTCGGAGAGCAGCACTCCGTCCGGGGGGTCGTACTGGGCGGAAAAGCCCGCCTGGAGCGACGCACCGACGCCCAGGGGGCCATGGGGCTGGACGAGGGCATACCGCGCGAAGACCGAGGCACCGAACGGGGCGTGGTCTCCTGCAACGATGAGGTCTGCCGCGGCGTCGAGCTCCACCCCGCCGTTGAGACCGAAGCGCGCACCCAGGACGGCAGGGGCCCGAAGGGTGAGGCCGTCGGAGAACGCAGCGGCGAGGAAGGAGACCTGCAGTCCGCCGGGGGGCAGCACGTCGGCCGCGTGTGCGTAGAGAAGCCCCGCGGCTCCGCTCCAGAGGGCACGCGGCGCGGTCCGCATGGTGCGGTCGATCGCCAGGGCGATCTCGGCCCGGATGTCCTCGGCGGTTTCGGCGCCCCTCCCCGTGAGGCGGAATGTGTAGGGGCCGTCGGGCAGGGGCTGGCCCTCGCGATCGCGGCAGTTCCAGCGGAAGGACTGGTCCCACGTGGTGAACGGGAGCAGGGAGGCGGAGAAGACAACCTGCCCTCCCGCGTCCAGCACCTCGACCTCGGCGGTGCCGGGGCCCGTCACGCTGAATGAGACCTCGAAGGAGCCCAGCACCCCGGGGTTCTCCGGGTTGACCGTGGCGCGCAGGGCGGATGCGCGCGAGAAGGCAAAGTCCGTCGGGGCCAGCGCCACGTCGACGGTCGTCACGCCGCGCTCGAATACGCTGATGGTGTCCCGGTAGTCCCCGTAGCCGAAAGCCCGCACAACGAGCGGGTAGGTCCCCACGGGCAGCTCGGAGATGCCCTGGGGGACACGGTCGCCGCCCACCGTGGCAATGCTCTCGGGCGGCCACAGTGTCAGGTCCAGGAATCCAGTGATGGGGAGGAGCGCGACCTCGTACAGAACGTAGTCGCCGTAGAAGTCGATCCAGCGGCCGACCTCGTAGTACCCGGGCAGGGACACGCGCAGGAAGTGACGGCCGCGGTGGATGCCATCGAGCAGGAGCGGCGTCTGGCCCTGGTAGGCGTTGTCGAGGTAGACCTCGGCGCGTGAAGGGCTGGAGACGACCTCGAGGCCCTTCTTGCTCTTCGAGGACTCGGGAACCTTGGCGGGTTTCGTCTCGCCCGTCTCCGCGGCGGAGGACTCCACCGCGGAGACCGACCGCAGCGTGCTGCCGGACTGGGTAGCGCACGAAAGAAGGAGCGACGAGAGAAGGCCCAGGACGGCGGCGAGGAGGATCGACCTCGACAGTCCGCACTTCATGCCTTGACTCTATCACAAAATGCCCTGTATGTCCGATACTTGAAGCAGGAAGCCCCAGTGACTATCGCCACCAGCCCGTCTGCCCGTTGCCGGACTTTCTCCCCGGTTGTTCTGGTCCTCGCGCTGCTGCTGTGCCCGCCGGCCTGGGCGCAGTCGCCCGGCAGCCCGGCCCAGCCCCTGCCGCGCGCATTCCGGGGCGTCTCGCTGGGCATGGAGCTCGAGCAGGTGAAGAAGACGATCGCCGCCGACCCCCTGTTCCGCTACAGGGGCGAGCCGGACGTGAGCTTCCTCCCCCAGTCCGCACAGGTCCTGATCGAGTGCCCGGGCACGGCGTGGGTCCGCAGGGCCTATTTCCAGTTCGTCGACAGCCGCCTGTTCATCATGATCCTGGTCCTGGACACCCAGAAGGTCGACCACTACAGCCTGTTCACGACGGTCTCGACGAAGTACGGCCAGCCCTCCAGCCTCAGTCCGCAGGAATCGGTCTGGGCTGCCGAGGACGTGCGCTTCTCCATCGAGCGGCCGCTCACTGTCAAGTACATCGACGCCGCGGTTTTCGCGCGGATTGTCAGCCAGGGAGCAGCGGCAGAGGACCTGGAGAAGCTGTCGCGCGAGCAGTTCCTTGAGCAGTTCTGATCCGGCCGTCCCCCGCCCGTCCGTCGCCCTTCGCGCGGGCCGGGACTCCGTCCTCCTCCGCAGCCGCCATCCCTGGATCTACCGCCAGACCCTCTCGGGCCTGTCGGGCGAGCCGACCGGGGGGGACCTGGTGTCTGTCGTCGCTGCCGACGGACGGGTGATCGGGTGGGGTGATTACTCGGCCCAGAGCATGATCGCCGTGCGGATGGTGAGCTACGGGGAGCGGGAGCCTGCCGAGGGCTGGCTCGCCGAGCGGATCCGCGCCGCCCTGGCCCTGCGCGAGCGGCTGGGCATCGACTCCGACGGGGTCCGTCTCCTGAACGCGGAGGGGGACTATGTCCCGGGGATCATCGCTGACCGCTACGGTGACACCGTCGTTCTGTCGCTGCATACCCGGGCGATGGAGCTGAGGACCGGCGAGATCGTCGGGACCCTGGGTGATGCGTTCCCCGGCACGCGGGTCTTCCTCAAGCGGGACGAGCACCACGCCCAGGTCGAGGGGCTTGCGCTCCCCGCGGGGTACCTGGCCGGCGATGGCGACGGCACCAGCGTGATAGGCGAGGCGGGAGTGCGGTTCGCGGTCGATTTCGCGCGGGGCCAGAAGACGGGGTTCTATCTCGACCAGCGGGCAAACCGGACGCTTGCGGCAGGCCTCTCGGCGGGAAGGACCATGCTGAACCTGTTCTCGTATACCGGGGCTTTTGCGCTGCGGGCGGCTGCCGCGGGGGCCTCCCGGGTGGTCTCGGTGGACAGCTCTGCCCGGGCCGTCGAGGCGGGACGGCGCAACGCGGCCCTCAACCCGTCGCTCCGGGAGGACGCCCTGGAGTGGGTGCAGGCAGACGCACTCGCATACCTTCGCGACCCGGGCAGGCACGACGTGGTGGTGGTTGATCCGCCGCCTTTCGCCCGGCGCACGGGCGGAGGTGGAGGGCGCGGTGCGGGGTTACGTGGGCCTGTTCCACCAGGCGCTGAAGGCCGTCGCGCCCGGGGGGTTCGCGCTGCTGTTCTCCTGCTCGGGGGCCGTGGACAAGCCTCTCTTCCGCCAGATCGTGACGGAAGCCTCCCAGCGCTGCGGTCGAAGCGTGCGGCTGCTGCGCGAGCTGCAGGCCGACGCCGACCACCCCGTGGCTTCCGCGCACGCGGAGGGGGAGTACCTGAAAGGATGGCTCGTGCATGCGCAGTAGGATGCGGCGCCTTCTGCCCGCGGCCGCGTGCCTGGTGCTCGTGCTTGCCGCCCGGGCGTGCACGTCCGGGGGATCCCGCGGCATGGAGAGGATCACCCTCACGGTCGGCGGCCAGGCCTTCACCGTCGAGGTGGCCCGCACGGAGGCCGACAGACAGAAGGGCCTCATGCGCCGCGCGTCGCTGGGCGCGCGCGAGGGTATGCTCTTCGTCTTCGAGAAGGACGAGCACCTCGAGTTCTGGATGAAGGACACGGGCATCCCGCTCTCGATCGCCTTCCTCTCCACGGACGGGAGGATCCTCGAGATGGCGGACATGCAGCCGTTTTCGAAGAAGACCGTGCGGTCACGGCTTTCCAGCCGCTACGCGCTGGAGCTGAACCAGGGGGCGTTTGGCGAGGTCGGGGCCCTCGAGGGCTCGGTCGTGGTCTTTCCCCCGGGGTTCCGCGCCGGGAGCCCGTAAGCTTCGGACTATTCCTTCTCGTCCTCGGAGAGCTCGGGAAACAGCGACAGGGCGGGATCCGTCCCGTCCTCCGTCGGCTCGCTGGTCAGGATCTCGACCCTGCGCTCGACGCGCGAAAGGTCCTTCTCGAGGGACTTGGCGAGCTTCATCCCCTCCTCGAACAGCGCGACGGCCTCCTCGAGGGCGATCTTCCCCTCGCGCAGCTTCTCGGCGAGCTTCTCGAGCCGCGACAGCCTGTCCTCAAAGTTCTTCGCCGGCATGGGTTTCCTCCGTCGTCGCCCGCAGACCTCCGCGGGCCAGCCGCACACGAATCGCATCGCCCCTGCGGACCCCTTTCGGGGAGAGAAGCACCCTCCCGGTCCGCTCGAGGGTCACCACGGCGTAGCCCCGGTGCAGGATGTCCAGGGGCGAGCAGGAGGCGAGCTCGCGCGGAGGCGAGCGCGAGCCTGTGCGCCCGGTCGCGGACGAGGTCGGCCATGGCACGGGAGAGTCCGTCGCGGCCGTCGTCGAGCGCCTGGAACAGGGGCTGCAGGACGGCGGAGACGGTGCGGGCGAGGTTCGCGGGGACGAACTGGGAGAGGAGCATGCGCACGCGTTCCACGCGCCGGGAGACCGAGGAGGAGATCTCCGTCTCCAGCGCCCGCACCTGCTGCGCCAGCTCCGCGCGGGAGGCCGCAGACCATCTCCGCGGCGGCCGACGGGGTGGGGGCCCGCACGTCGGCGGCGAAGTCGGCCAGCGTGACGTCGATCTCGTGACCGACCGCCGAGATCACGGGGATGCGCGAGGCGGCGATGGCCCGCACCACGACCTCCGAGGAGAAGGGCAGGAGGTCCTCCAGGGAGCCGCCGCCGCGGCCCACGATGAGCACGTCGGCCATGGCCGATGCGGTTGGCGGTCTCGATGCGCGCGGCGATGCGCTCGTCGGCGCCGTCGCCCTGCACGGGGGCGGGAGGATCACGACGTCGACGCCGGCGTTCCGCCGGCGCGAGCACGCGCAGGATGTCGCGGATCGCGGCCCCCGTGGGCGAGGTGACCACGGCGACCCGCGAGGGGAAGAGGGGCAGGGGCTTCTTGCGCTCGCTCGTCGAAGAGCCCCTCGGCGGCGAGGCGCCGCTTGCGCTCCTCCAGCATGGCGAGGATGTCGCCCTCGCCGGCCGGGCGAGGCTCTCGCAGATGAGCTGGTAGCTTCCCCGCGCTGGCGTACACGGAGATGCTGCCCGAGGCGCGCACCAGCAGTGCCGTCGGCGGGCTGGAAGCGCAGGCCGGCCAGCCGGCCGCGGAACATCACCACGGAGAGGATCGCCTCGCTGTCCTTGAGGCTGAAGTAGCAGTGGCCGGTGCTGGACGGCCGGAAGTTGGAGATCTCCCCCTCGACGGTGACCCAGGGGAACCCGTCTTCCAGCGTCCCCTTGATGCAGCTCTGTGATCTCCGAGACGGTGAGATCCTTGTCGGCGGCAGTCCCCGGGCATGGCGCGAGGGTACAACTTCCGCGCCGCGGGTGGCAACTCGCCCCCCGCTTCCTTGAACTTCTCTGCGATTCTGTCGATAATTGCACCAGAAGCATGAAGAACATCGCCGTCGTCAACGCGATCGGACCTTGCGCGCCCCCGCGCTGCGACCCCTGGGCGGGGGAGCCAGCGCCTTCGACCGAGCCCTGCGCACTTCGCCCGTGGCCTGCCCGGCGTGCAGGACGTCGTGCTCCTGCTGTCCCGGCCGCTCCCCGCGGGCGTGCAGGCCGGCGGCGCTGGCACGGACTGTCCAGCGGCCCTCCTGGTCCACCGGCGGACCTGCTCGCGGCCCTGGTGAGCGCCGCTGAAGGCTTCGACGACGTCTTCTACTTCTTCGCCGACTGCCCGCTTCTCGACGCCGGCCTGGCAGCCCGCATGCACGCGAACCACCGGACGGTACTTCGCCGATTACACCTTCGCGGACGGGTACCCCTGCGGGGCTCGCCCCCGAGATCCTCCGCGCGGAGACGGTCGGGCGGCTGCGCTCCCTGGCCGCTGATGGCGCGAGGCGAAGCGCGCCCGCGACCGCGAGTCGCTCTTCACCGTGATCCGCAAGGACATCAACTCCTTCGACATCGAGACCGAGATCTCGGCCGTCGACCTTCGCCTGCTGCGGGCGATCGCTCTGCGCGGACACCGAGCGGCAATCTCCTCCTGCTCCAGCGGCGTGATCGAGCGGGGCGGGAGCGACGCGGCCTCCGCCTGCCGGGTGCTGCAGGACTCCCCCGAGATCCTTCGCACGCTCCCGGCCTGGTTCCCTGTCCAGGTCGCAGAGCGCTGCCCGCAGGCCTGCTCCTACTGCCCGTACCCCGCCTTCGGCGGGGATCCGCGTGCACGCTCGGGAGCGATGCCGCTGGAGACTTTTGCGGGGCTCCTCGACCGCATCGAGGCCTTCGCGGGCGACGCGGTGGTCGGCATCTCGCTCTGGGGCGAGCCCTGCCCTGCACCCCGACCCGGTCGGCCTCGTGTCGGCCGCCCTCGCGCACCCCGGGCATCGACCTCGTCGTGGAGACATCCGGGGTCGGGTGGAAGCCGGGCGATCCTGCACCGCCATCCGTGCAGCGCTCGGCGCGCGAGCCGACCTGGATCGTGTCGCTGGACGGCGCCTCCCGAGGCGACGTACACCGCCCTGCGGGGCGACGGTTTCGACGAGGCCCCCGCGACGGTCGACGAGCTCCTCGGCGCTGTTCCCCGGGTCGCACGTGGGTGCAGGCGGTGCGGATGAAGGACAACGAAGAGGACCTGGAGGTCGTTCTACAAGTCGTGGAAGACGCGGACCGAGAACGTGATCATCCAGAAGTACGACTCGTTCTGCGGCGACCTGCCCGACCGGCGGGTTGCCGACCTGTCCCCCGTGACGCGCTTCCCCTGCTGGCACCTGGGGCGGGACCTGCCCATCCTCATGGACGGCACGGTGCCCGCTGTGCAGGGAGGAGACGCCGGGCGGCGCGCGTGCTGGGAAACGCCCTCACCGAGGACCTCGCCGTGATCTGGGAGCGCGGTGCGCCGCTGTACCGGTCCGCACGTCGCGCGCGACTACCCCGGATCGGTGCGCGAGGTGCGATGAGTACTACACGTTCAATTTCTGAGCGCGGGGGCCTGCCGGCGGCACCAGGCTCCCTACACGGTGGTCGGCGGGCCGCGCTGGGACAGGCTGCGCAAGTACCCCTACGACGTCACTTTTCTCGTCCTCGCCCGGGGCGACAGGCTGTTCAGAAGCCAGCTGCTGCGCGAGCTGCGGCTCACGGGGATTCGGCGAGGTCATCTGGGCGGAGCCTGAACCGGCATCCCCGGACATCGAGCAGCTCGCCCGCGATTTTCCCGAGGTCCGATTCCTGCTCGCCCGCGAGGGCTGCAGCGGCGGGAGAGCTCATCAACATCGGCATCTCCGAGGCGCGGGCGCCCCTCGTGCTGTGCCTCTGGAGCGACCTGCGGCCCCTGCCCTTCAGCCGCGAGACCCTCGCGGGGGTGGAGAAGCTGGGGGCCGCGTGCGCGCTCCCCACGCGCAAGGAACGCCGAAGCGGGAGGCCATCCCCACCTGGCAGGCCCCGGGCGGCAGGAAGCGGCGGCTTCGCGCCGACAGTTCCGCCCTCCCCGGGAGGACGGGGAGAAGTGCCTGTTCCCGTTCGACTACTGCGGGCTGTACAACCGCGAGAGGTTCTCGCTGCTGGGCGGCTTCGACACCGGCATCGGCAATCCCTACTGGCAGAAGCTGGACTTCGGGCTTCGGGCCTGGCTGTGGGGAGAGAAGATCCTGGGCACGACACGGATGACGCGTCGTCTACACCGGGACCCCTCCCGCCGACGACACCACTCCCGACGAGGGCTACAAGGGGTTTCACCTGCCGCAACATGGCGGTGCGCATCCGCGGGCAGGTGGGCGTGCTTCCCCTGTGGCAGCTGCCCGAGTTCATGCTCCGGTCGGACAACGGCCCCCTGTACGCGGTCAAGGAGTTCGCCGCGGCGCGCGCGTGGGTGAAGCGGCATCGTTCCCGGTTCCGAAGGGACCCGCGGGACGTGATCGAGCGGTGGGAGACGGGCCTGAGTGCGGACCGGCGTCTTCATCCAGGTGCGGCTTGGATCGACCAGGCTGCCGTCAAAGGCCGTCCTGCCCCTGGCAGGCGCCACGGTCATCCAGCACGTCATGCGCGCCGTGCGCCCGGTCGAGGCCGAGGTGCACGCGCTGCTCACCGACCCAGCCAGCGCTGAGAGGCTTTCGTCCCTGGCCGCCGCCGAGGAGTTCCTGCTGTTTGTAGGGTCTCCCGAGGACGTGCTCGCCCGCTTCTGCGCCGCCTGCCGACAGTACGAGGTGGACAGGGTGGTGCGGGTGACCGGCGACAACCCGCTCACGTCGGGAAAGCTCGCATCGGGAATCCTCGCGGTCCACGACGAGGCCCGCGCCGACCTCAGCCACTACCTGGACCTGCCCTGGGGGATGGGCGTCGAGGCCGTGGAGACCGGGGCGCTCTTCCGTGCCGAGCGTGACGCCGTAGACAAGGCCGAGCGCGAGCACATCACGACGTACCACTACCGGCACAGGGACCTGTTCCGCATCGTGGAGGAGCGGCCCCCGGCCTGGGCTTTCATGCCGGACGGCAGGGTCACGGTGGACACCCCGCAGGATTACCAGCGGATGAAGAGGCTCTTCGAGGACCTGTACACCGGATCGCCCATCGAGGTCGAGGCTGTCGTCCGCTGGCTCTCCGGCCCGGGAAACCGGGGGAGGGAGGCATGAGCACGGGTGCGCGGAGGTACCTGCTCGTGCCAGCGGCCGGGGCGGGCGATGGCGTGGGCCACCTGAAGAGGTGCCTGCGTCTCGCGCGGGGCCTGGACGGCCACTCCTGGTTCCTGACCACGGCCATGGACGAACCGGCCCGTGAGTACCTGGCCGGCGAGATCAGCCGGTGGAAGGGAACGAGCAGGCCCCGGCCTCGTCGGGGCGGGGGAGGGAAGCCGCCGCTGGGACATGGTCGTGGTGGACAAGAGGTCCACCACGCCGCAGGAGGCAGATCATCTTGCCCGGCTGGGCCCCTGCGTGTTCGTGGACGAGGGCGGAGGCGCTCGTGAATCGGCGTCTTTCCTCATCGACACCCTGCCGGGCCCCCCCGGTCGGTCGCCCGCGAACGCCGCCTCCCCCGCGCTGCTCGAGCTGCCTGCCCGCCGACGCCGCCACGCGGGAGAGCTGCGCCGCATCCTTGTCACCTTCGGCGGGGAGGACCGGGAGAACCTGACAGGCGCCCTGCTCGATGCGCTGGTCACGTCGGGGCTGTGGGACCCTTCCTGCGTGACGGTCGTGCAGGGGGCGCTCTTTGCCGCGCGCGAATGGCCGAAGGGCGTCCGTGTCCGTCAAGCGGGCGGCGAGCTGCGCGGCGAGCTGTGGAAGCACGACCTGGTGTTCACCCACTTCGGGGTCACGGCCTTCGAGGCACTCGCTTCAGGCACGCCGGTCATACTCGCGCATCCCAGCAGCTATCACCGGCTGCTGGGACGGACAGCCGGCATCCCTGACTGTGGCCGGCGCAAGCCACGCGCGGGGAAGCTGCGCCAGCTGCTGCGCGACCCGGATGTGCTGCACGCCTGTGTCGAGAGGTTCAACACGGAGATCGCGGGCCGCCGAAACACGAGCCTCGCGGGGCTGCTGTCGGCCCTGGTTGTGGGTGCCCGGGAGACCTGCCCGGTCTGCGGGACCCCGGGAGGCAGGGTGCTCGCGCGGTTCTCGGACAGGACGTACCGCCGCTGCTCTGCCTGCCGGGTGTTCTTCCTGCAGGACTTCGTTCACCGGGGGGGCAGGTACGGCAGGGAGTACTTCTTCTCGGAATACCGGTCACAGTACGGGCGGACCTACCTCGAGGATTTCGACGCCATCCGCCTGCTGTGCGCACCGAGGGTGCGCGAGGTGCAGCGGCTCCTGCAGGCTGGTCCCCGCGGCGCGGTGGTCGACGTGGGATGCGCCTACGGCCCTTTCCTCGCGGCGCTGCGGGAAGCGGGGCTTGAGGGTATCGGGGTCGATGTCTCGGCCCACGCGGTGAGGCACGTTCGCAAGAGGCTGGGGATGCCTGCGGTGCGCGGGGCTTTCGAGAGCCTCCCGCGGCAGGCGCTGCCCCGGAGGATCGCGGCGGTCACGATGTGGTACGTCATCGAGCACTTCCAGGACGCGGGGGCTGCCCTGGACAAGGCCGCGGGGCTGCTGCCTCCCGGGGGCGTGCTCGCTTTCTCGACGCCCAACGGGAGGGGAATCACTGCTCTCGCCGATCGGCGCCGGTTCCTCGAGCGAAGCCCCTTCGACCACGCGACGATCTTCTCGCCCGGTGCGCTGGGGCCGCTTCTGGGGCGGCGCGGCTTCCGGCTCGTGCGCGTGCGGATCACGGGGCATCACCCCGAGCGGTTCCCCGGCCTGCTCGGTCGGCTCGCCGCACGGGGACGGGCGGGCAGAGCGATGGTTCTTGCCGTCAGTCGGGCACTGCGGCTCGGCGACACCTTCGAGGCGTATGCAGTGCGGGTGCGCGGCAACAGGAGGGTAGGTCGATGAGAGAAGCTGCGCGGCGGCAGAGGCATCCCCGTGCGACACGGATCCTGCTCGTGAGCGCGATCGGGCTCGTCGTGGCCGGTGTCGCGGCAGTCCCCCCGGGCATCCTTGCCGCCAGGAGAGGCGAGCGCGCCGCTGCCGAGGCCTTTCGGGGTCGCGCGGAGGTGCTGACCCGGTCTCTCGCCTCCGTTGCAGCCGGCCAGGTCGCGCTCCGCGCCGAGGGCTACGCGACGATCCGTGACCTGACGGCGGCAAGGCGCTCCATGCCCGAGGCGACGTCGGTGACGATCACCGGTCCCCACCAGGACGAGATCTACAACTCGGAGCGCTGCTCGGTGCGCGACTACGTGCTGGCGAGCGACGAGGAGGCCTGGCAGAGCGTGCGCGAGAGCGGCGCCTTCCGCCCCGCGGAGGAGTCTGCCGGGGACGAGCTGGGCCGCAAGGGCGTCATCGGAGATTTCCAGCGGGAGGTGGAAGAGCGGCTGCGGGCAGCCCTCGGAGACAGGGTGAACAGGTACGCGGAGGGGCGGGCGGCGCTGAATGCCGCACGGGCAGGCCCACGGGGGCGGATCCCTCCGCAGCTGTCAGAAGCCCGGCAGGCCCTCTTCGCGCTGGGGCGGGAGATCGACCAGGCGCTCTCCGCCGAGGTGGAGGCTCTCGGGCCGGTGCGCAGCTACCCCGCCTTTGACCCTGCGCAGCGGGCAGGCTCGTATGTCTTCTACTCTCCAATAGTCTTCTTCGACCCCTCGGTCTCGTATTTCTGCAATGGCATGGTGCGGGTGGCCGTCGAGACCTCGTCGCTCGAGCTTGCGATGCAGGACGCCCGACGCCGCGCCGGTTCGACGGCAGTCGGCTTCGGCCTGTTGGCTTTCGGGGTCGGTGCGGCTGCGGCCGGGCTTACCGCGACGCGCTGGGGATCCGGGGCTGCCCCGAGGCGGCAGGGCGGGGGTGCTTCCTCCCCTGTCAGGAGAAAGGGCGGAAAGGCGCGCGGATGAGAACCGTGTTGATCCTGGGCGCGGGCATCATGCAGATCCCTGCCATCCGCATCGCGAAGGGGAGGGGGTGGCGGGTCGTTGTCGCCGACGGAAACCCGGAAGCTGAAGGGAAGGGCCTCTGCGACCGGTTTGCCCACGTCGACCTCAAGGACCTGGACGGCCTGGTGTCGCTGGCACGCGACTGCGGGCGCCAGGGCGGGCTGGACGGCGTGTTCACCGCGGGAACGGACTTTTCGGCATCCGTCGCGTGGGTGGCGGAGAAGCTGGGCCTGCCGGGCATCCCCTACGAAACCGCCCTCAAGGCGACCGACAAGGCACTGATGCGCGAAGCTTTTGCCGCCGCAGGGGTGCCCAGCCCGCGCTTCGCCTGCTGGTCGGGAGACGGCGAGCCGTCGGTCTGCGTGCGGGGGTTCTCCTTCCCGCTCGTCGTGAAGCCGGTTGACAACATGGGCGCGCGGGGGGTGCGCAGGGTCGATGAGATCTCCGACCTGGAGGCGGCATGCCGCGAGGCGCTGCCGCTGTCCCGTTCCTCGCGCGTCATCGTGGAAGAGTTCATGGAGGGGGAAGAGCTCAGCCTCGATGCCGTCGTCTCCAGGGGGGAGGCCACCGTCTGCGGAGTTGCCGACCGCCACATCTTCTTCCCTCCCTGCTTCGTCGAGCTGGGGCACACGATGCCCACCGACCTCGGGTCGCGCACGGTCGGGGAGGCCTGCGAAGTCTTCCGCGCCGGTATCCGTGCCCTGGGGATCCACACGGGCGCCGCCAAGGGCGACATCAAGATCACCCCGCGGGGAGCAATGATCGGCGAGATCGCGGCCAGGCTCTCGGGGGGCTACATGTCGGGGTGGACCTTCCCCCTGTCCTCGGGCGTGGACGTGACAGGAGCCGCGCTGAACATCGCCGTGGGGCTTCCTCCGGGCGACCTGTCCCCGCGCGTGAAGCGGGTGTCGGCCGAACGCGCCTTCATCTCGCTGCCGGGCACGGTGCGGGAGGTGAGGGGCGTCGACAGGGCACGGGCGGGAGACGGTGTCGCGGAGGTCTTCCTGCGCGTGCGGCCGGGGTCGGCGGTAGTCTTCCCGCGCAACAACGTGCAGAAGTGCGGCAACGTCATCAGCGTGCACGAGGAGAGGCAGGGGGCAATCGCGGCCGCCCGTGCCGCGATTTCGTGCATCTCGGTCCAGCTGGAGCCCCTGGACGACCGCACCGACGGCTTCCTGTTCGCCGGCGGCACGGACGCCTTTCCCGCGGCCGCGGGATCTTCGTCCGCCCGTCTTGCCGGGCTGCCCGCATGGACGGGCGACCCCTCTGCCTTCCACCCGGCGGACGAAATCGCCGTGATTTCCCTGCAGGGCTGGGAGGATATCGCCGAGCTGGACTGGCACGGGGCGGGTTTCGCCGAGGCGGTGCGCCTGTCACTCGCGGAGTGTGGAGCGCGGCTTCGCGCGGGCCCCGTCGGGCCGGGTTTCGCCCTCGGCCGCCTCTTCTGGCGGGCGCTGCTGCGCGGCTCACGGCAAGGGGCACTGTACCTCGCCGACAGCGTGCGCGCCGCGGCGGCGAAGGGGCAACTGGCCGCGTACCTCGGGCGGGTATGCGGCTGAGACGTCCTGTCGCGCTGCCATGTCTGCTGCTGCTGTTCCTGCTGGGGACGGCCGTTCCCCCCCTTCTCGAGGCGCAGGAGCAGGAACTCCTCGCCCTCGTTGCTGAGCTGGGCGGGAGCCTCGAGTGGGACCCGCTTCGCGGGCTCGGGGTGATCGAGGCCGGTGATGACAGGATCGCCCTCCAGGTCGGCGTGCCCTTCGTCGTCGTGGACTATGCGGTCAAGGTGAACATCGACGCGCCGACGCTGCGGGACGGGGCGGTGTTCCTGACCGCCGAGGCGGTGGCGGCCGTGAGCGACGCGGTGGGCAGACAGCGCCTGGCGCGGGCCATGGAACGCCTGCGCATCGGATCGGTGCTCATCGACCCGGGGCACGGGGGGAAGGACCCCGGTGCCGTGGGCAGGGACGCCTCGAGGAAGCCTCCAGTCGATGTGCGCGAGAAGGACGTGGTGCTGGCGGTGTCGAAGACACTGGGCAGGCGGCTCGCGGAGGAATACCCCGACAAGCAGATCCTTTTCACCCGCGGCGACGACACCTATATCTCCCTGGAGGACCGCGCGGACATGGCAAACGCCCTGCTCGCGAAGACCGCCGACACGGTGCTGTACATCTCGGTGCACGCCAACGCGACGCTGAACCGGGCCTCGAAGCCGACGGGCTTCGAGGTGTGGTACCTCCCGCCCGAGTACAAGCGCAACCTCCTGGAGGGCGGGAAGGACGGCGTGGACGAGGAGATGATCCCGATCCTGAACAGCATGCTGGAGGAGGAGATCACCGTCGAGAGCATCGTCCTCGCCCGGGACATCCTTGCCGGGCTGGAAAGGTCGGTGGGGGGGGTGTCCCCGTCGCGGGGGCTGAAGGAGGAGTCCTGGTACGTGGTACGCAACACCAAGATGCCGGCCGTTCTGATCGAAGTGGGTTTCATCTCCACCCCCGAGGAGGCCGCGCGCCTGGCGCAGCCGGCGTACTTGAACGACCTGGCCGAGGGCATATACTCTGGGGTGCGCGCGTTCATCTCGCGATTCGAACGCGGCGGGAGTCCCCGTGTTCAGTAGACTCGACTTCATTCTCCAGGCCCGCGTGCGCGGCAGGGCCGCCATCGCCGGCGCCGTGTTCCTGGGCGCCGCCGCCCTCTCCCTGCTGCTGTTCCTGCTGCTGGGCAACGGGAAGGTCAGCAGGGTCCTCTTCTTCCCGGACCACCTTGGCACGCGCCTGGTGGCCGAGCAGAGGGCGGTGCCGCGGCATCGCTCGTTCGAGGAAGGCGTGCGGGAGGTCGTCGACGGGGCGCTGCTGGGGCCGATGCGGCCCGACCTGGCACGCCTCTTCCCCCGCGGCGTGTCCGTCCAGGGGCTCGTGGTGCGCGAGGGGACCCTGTTCCTGGACCTTTCCCCCGCGGCGGCGCTGCCTGACCCGGAGACCCCGCTGGAAGGGGCCGCCGCGCTGGAAGGGCTTGCGCGCTCGCTGCGCGTCAATTTCCCCCGCCTGCGCGAGCTGTCCGTCACTATCGACGGACAGGTTCCACGCGCCCGGGAAAAGAAAAAAATTTGACAACGCCGGGTGCATCGCTATACTTGTCTTCGGAACACGCGGATTGCCCATTATTGATCGAAAGGAGCAATGCATGAAGCGGCTGTATTTCATCGTTGTCGTCGGGCTTCTCCTCGGAGGGGTTGCCTTGTTCGCCGACGAGTCGGTGCTCATCGACTTCACCAAGCTGGCGGCCGACCAGGCGCTCGGGAACAGCAAGGTCCCGACCGAGAACGCGGCGACGCTCGTTGATTTCAGCAACGTCGCCGGTGCGACCTTCACAGACGAGGAGAAGGCCGCGATGAAGACCTCCCTGGCCCTCAACAACTGGGAAGTGACCCTCGCATCGTCTGCCCGCTCGGTGAAAAACCAGAGCGATACCACCACGCGCGAGTCACCCGTCTCCGCGAAGGCCAAGCCCCTCAACGGCGAGGAGATCGCCAACAAGAAGGTGCTCGGCGTGCGGATCCACTTCCCGGTGGAGTCGTTCAACTCGTGGGCGATCATCAAGCCGCCCTTCGACATCCCCGCCTACGCGGACAAGCAGACCCTCCAGGGCGACCAGCTCAGGACGGACGCAAAGGACCTCGGCAGGGGCGAGAAGTTCAACGGCTACGGCGTCGTCAAGAACGTGGGCGTCGTGAAGAGCCTGTCGATCACCGTGTACGGCGCCAACTTCCCCAACGGGCTGGGCGTCGTGGTCGCCGACCAGGACGGGAACGAGCAGGTCATGTTCATGGACTACCTCGAGTTCGACGGCTGGCGGACTCTCACGTGGAACAACCCCAACTACGTCGTCGAGGTGAGGAACAGGGAGCTGCGCAAGTACCCCCTGTACCCGAAGAGCACGCCGCACCTGAAGCTGATGGGAATCATCGTCTACAGGGACTCCCAGCAGGAGGGCGGCGACTTCGTCACCTACATCAAGGACATCAAGATCACCTACGACAAGGCGATCATCGAGACCGAGCGCGACATCAACGACGAGGCGATCTGGAACATCCTCCAGAAGCGCTACGAGGCGCGCAGGCTCGCGGAGCTCAAGCGCCTGGGCAACATCCAGGTCCTCCGCTACCTCGAGAAGCAGAAGATGCACGTCGAGGCAGCCCCCAAGAAGTAAAGCCGCTCGCACGATACAGCACGGAAACGAAGAAGGCTCCCCGCCTGGGGAGCCTTCTCTTTTGCGCGATTGTTGCCTGCCCCGGTGGGACCTGGGCCGTCCATGCACTCAGGGGCCAGCGTGCCCTGCACGGGCCAGCGTGTGCCCGCGCGGGCGCGAGAGCCTCAGAGTTCGGCGCGCAGTCCCACGAATCCGTCGAACATGTCGGCCCAGGCGAAGGGCCACAGCCTGGCGTTCAGGCGGACGGTCCAGAGGACCCCCGGCGTCGTGAAGCCGACATAGGGGGCGGCGTGGACCTCGAACACTCCCGTGGACGTCAGGATGGAGAAGTTGCCTTCGAGGCCAGCGCGGACGCTCGTCTTGACCAGGTCGCCGAAGAAGAGGTTCAGGTTCACGTCGAAGGCCCCTTCCTCGCCCGGGTTGTCCTGCTGCAGGTAGGCCGCGGGGTGCCAGAAGAAGGTCGGGACGATCGAGAACTGGCCAAGGTGGAGGCTGGGCTCAAACAGGAGGTAGAAGAGCTCCATCCCGAACGGCGTGGATGCGGGATCGTACTTGGGGAGGCCTGCCTGGGCGAGCACCTCGATATTCCTGGTCTCGAAATGGACCATGGCGCCGCCGCGGAAATAGCCCATCGCCGCAAGGGAGGGGGCGAAGGTCCACCCCGCGAAGCCCTCGACCGCCAGGGCGCCGTAGCTCCCCATGTAGCGCAGGTCAGCCGAGTAGTTCCCAAGAGCCCCGCCGAAGGCGGCGGCCGTGTCCTCGTACGCGTACAGGCTCAGGCGGGTCGTCTCGCGCTTCGGGTAGAAGTCGATCTTGATTCCCGTGCCCCGGACCGCGTGGATGCCCCCGTTGTAGACCGTCGAGAGGGTCATGGCGGGGAAGTACATCAGGCCCCGGTAGTCTGTCCCGATGGGGACTGTGCCGAAGACCGCGGGAAAGGCGTCGCCGCGGGCCAGCACGTCGCTTCCCCCGATGAAGAAGGCAAAGTCGAGGGGCAGTCCGAAAAGGTCACGAATGCCGACATTGACCCTGTCAAAATCCAGCGCCGCAGTAGGCGACTCCAGGCTGGTGCCCTCCTGGAGGGTCAGCCCGATGAGGCCGCCGAACTTGTACCCGCCGTCGACGGTCAGGTCGATCTGCCCGACGCTCTGCAGCTTGAAGCCCGAGCTGGAGTACCCGTGGGTCAGCAGGTCCAGAGCGACGTTGACATTCGCGGCGCCGGCGAGGCCGGCGGCCAGCAGGAAAACGAGCAGGCAGGTTGCCCGCACCACAGAACGCCCGCGTGTCGCCATGCCAGGGTCCTCCTCTTTCAGGACGATATCTTCTTGAAAATATACCTCTCGAGGGACTTCGTGTCTGCCGGTGCCATGGGCTCGAAGCGCAGGGCAAGAACCCGCGCCTTGAGCAGCACCACAGCGGCCTGCGGGGCGAGCTCCCTGCCTCCCAGCGCGAACTCCAGGCGCGGGATGCGGGTGCCCGGCTGCAGCAGGCCCTCGGCCGGGGGCGTGAGCAGCTCCATTGCCATGCCGCCCAGGCTGACGTCGACGATCCTGCCGGAGTACAGGGGTGCCCCGGGGGTGAGACGGAAGTGCGCTCGGGCGAGGTCGTCGGGGTCGGGTCGGACCCGGAAATGCTTCCTCTGGCCATCATGAGTCGCGAGCTTGGAAAGGATTGTGCCGAGCTTGTCGCGTGCCCGGGCGGGATCGTAGGGCTTCAGCAGGTAACCGGCCACCCCGGACTCGATCATTGTCATGACGAAGTCCTTGCCCGACTGCACAGTGTGGACGATGACGGCGATCCCGCGGGTCTTCTCGCTGCCGCGCAGCTCCTCGACCAGGGCGGAGCCCTCGACATCGCGGTTGTCGATGTCGATGATTGCTGCCTCGAGGTCGGCGGTGGCGTGGACCATGTCCAACGCCGCCCTCCGCGAGGCGGCCGGGATGCCCTTCACGCCGAACGAGAGAAGGGTGTAGCAGAGAGATTCCCGCGTCGACGGGGAACTCTCGACCACGAGGATGCTCACAGTCACCTCCCTCGGCCGCCCATACTACACGGGACCGGTGGCCGTGGTCAACGAGGAGGCGGCCTGCGCCCCCGCCGCAGCCTCCAGCCTTGACTTGGAGGGCAGGTCGCGTACAATACCCCTCGGATGAGCGACTACCTCGATACCGAGAACACGAGCCTCCTCGAGGGGAGCCTCTCGGAGGCCCGCCGGCTCGCCGACGCGCTCGCGGCGCACGCGGACGGCCTTCGGGGGTCCTCCGTTCCCGTCGACGCGCTGGACGAGGTGTTCCGCACTGCCCACTCGCTCCGCGCCGAGGCCGAGGCGGCAGGCCTGGTCGGCCTGGGCGAGCTTGCGGGACTCATCCGCGAGGCGGCGGCTGCGATGCGGGACGGGGGGGCGGGCGAAGGGCCCGCGGTGATGCTCGCCGAGGCGGCACGCGCTGCGGCGCGCGCCGCGCAGGGTGGGGAGGCCGACCTCACGGCCGCGAACGCGCTCCTCGGCGAGCTGCGGGGACGGGCAGCGCCCGCCGCCCTGCTTCCGCCGGGACGCAGGCTGCTGCGGGTGCAGCCGTCGCGGCTTGAGGCAGTGACCCGGGCAGCCCTGGAGGCGGAGCGATCCGCCGCCGCGCTCACGGCCGGCGCCCGTTCGCCCGGCGCCCTCCTCGGGGAGGCGCGCGAGGCTGCCCTGCGCTTTCACGAGGTGATGGCGACAGCTGCACGGGAGATGCCGGGGCTTCTCGACTCCGTGTAGTTCGGGGGCTGCCGCAACCGAGGCGGCGCGCTCGGTCATGGAAAGGTTCGCCGCAGCCGAGGGGCTCGTGGCCCGGCTGCAGGACGGCCTCGCCTCCGCCGGGCGGCAGGTGACCGACGCCGCCTCGGCCTGCGCGGGTGCGGCCCGCGAGGTCCGCGACGCGGCCGCGCGCGCGCGGCTCGTTCCGGTCGGCCCCGTCTTCCGCACGGTGTCCCGTGCGCTCGCGCCCCGCGCGACGGTGGAGGTGTCGGGGCTGGACGTGGAGATCGACTCCTCCCTCGTGAGCGAGGTCCGCGCTGCGCTGGTCGCCCTGGCGGAAGCCCGCCTGCCGGGCCGCAACGCGCGGCGTGGCTCTGCGAAATTGTCGCTTGACGCACGACAGCAGGACGACTGGGTGACCTTCACGCTCTCAGGCGGCAGGCCGCAGCGGACCGGGTCGGCTGCCGCCGCCGTCGAGGAGGCGGGTCGACGCCTGGCCAGGGTTGGCGGAAAAGTCGGCCGCGGGGCGGCCGCCGAGGTGAAGGTTCCGGTTCTCCCGGGGGCGTCGCGCTGCCTGCTCCTGCGGGCGGGGGGACGGTGGTACGGGATTCCCGGCGCCGCGGTCGTCGAGTGCATGAACGTGAGGCGGAGCACCGCGGTCTCGCGCGACGGGAAGACAGTTCCCGTGCTTCTCCTGGAGAGCCTTTTCGCGCCCTCCGCGCCGCGGCAAGGGGCTGGCCAGCCCGAGCTGGCGGGTGTCATCGTGCGCGCGGGCCGCAGGCGCGCGTGCCTCGCCGGGGATGAGCACGGCGGGGTGCGCACCGTCACGCTCGTCCGCACTGGCGGGGAGTGCCGCCCCTGGGCGGCCGGGGGAGGGGTCGCGGAGGATGGCTCAGCGGTGATCGTTCTCGACCCGGCCCGGCTCGTCCGCAAGGCCTGGGCCCGTGAAGAGGGAGGTGTGCAGAGATGAAGAGGAATGTCCTGCTGACAGCCGTTGCCGCGACCGTGCTGCTCCTGGCGTCCTGCGCGGGCACGGTGTACACGCGCGCATGGAGCTGGCAGAGCACCGACCTGACCGACACGCTTTCCTTCTCGCGAGGGGCGTTCCGCCTCCAGCGCGAGTCCTCTGATGGAACTGCCGTGTTCTCCGGCGTGCTCACAGAGAAGGGCGACACCTGGACTTTCGTCATCGAGTCCTGGAAACCGACGAACGCTGCCCTGCGCAGGCTGGACCCTCCCATCACCTACGTGTACAAGGTGAAGCGGTTCCGCGATGCGATCTCCTTTCTTTCGATGGACGTGCGCGGTTCCTCGACCATCGTGTTCATCCAGCCGGGGGACTTCACGGCGCGCTGAGGCGACGCCGCGCCTGCCAGGGGCACAGGAGGTGCCGCCGGCTTGACAGCGGCAGAGTCTTTGGCTATTTTTGCGGCACGGTCGGACTGCCGTCCGGGGCGGCTAGCTCAGTCTGGTTAGAGCACTAGCTCGACACGCTAGGGGTCACAAGTTCAACTCTTGTGCCGCCCATTTCAGGGTGCCTCGCGGCACCCTCTTTTTTTTGCCGGGGAATGCGCCGATGAAGCTGCGGCTGTTCGACTACCTCGCGATCATCCTCTCGGCCGTCGTGGTGGGGACCTCCGCGTGGTTCGCGTACGCGGGACCCTCCCGGGCAGGCGACGTCGTGGTGGAGGCCTCTGGAAAGCAATGGATATACCCTCTCTCGGCGGAGCGCCGCCTGCCCGTTGCAGGTCCACTGGGCGACACGATCGTTGTCATTGACGCGGGCGGGGCCCGCGTCGTGGACTCGCCGTGCCCCGACAAGCTCTGCGTCGCCATGGCTGCCGTGTCGAAACCGGGGCAGTGGATCGCCTGCCTGCCGAACAGGGTCTTCGTGCGGGTGCGCGGCACAACGGGGGAGAAGCTCGATGACAGCTCCTGGTAGGGCGGTCCGGTCGGAAGAAGTCGGCCTCCTGCCGGGCAGGCTGTCCGGCCGGCAGGACCTCGTGGCGTTCCTGGGCGCACTGTGCCTGTTCCTCTCCACGCTGGAGTTCCTGATTCCCAAGCCGGTTCCCTTCCTGCGCGTGGGCATCGCGAACCTGCCGATCCTCCTGGCCGTTGACCTGCTGCCGGCGTCGGCCGTCCTGGGCGTCGTGTTCCTGAAGGTGGTCGGGCAGGGCCTGGTGAGCGGGACCCTCGTCTCGTACGTCTTCCTCTTCTCGGCCGTGGGGTCCTTCGCGAGCGGCCTGGCCATGCTCGCGGCCCGACGCCTGCTCAAGACCCGGGTCTCGCTGCTCGGAGTGAGCGTCCTGGGGGCCCTGTTCAGCAACGCCTCCCAGGTCGTGCTGGCACGCCTCCTCATCTTCGGGGAGGGGGCGTGGCTCATCGCGCCGCCGTTTCTCGCCCTCGGGACGGCGACCGCGGCGCTCCTGGGAGTCTTCGCGGAGCGGTTCAGCGCCAGGTCGCGGTGGCTGGCCGCGCTCCGGGAGCGGCTGTGAGCGGCACGCGGCCCCCGCGCGGCGGGCTGCTGCGGGGCGCTGTGTCCGCCCGCGCGCTGTTCGCCGCGGGAGCGCTCCTTCTGCCGGCGTTCCTCTTCCAGCAGGACGCGGGTATCCGCGCGCTGGAGATCCTGTTCTTCATCGGCCTGAATGCGGCAGGGGGCCGCAGGGTCCGGGCTGTGCAGACGATCGTCGTCACCGTGGGGATCGTGCTCTTCAACCTCCTTGTCCCGACGGGCAGGGTCCTCCTGACCGTGGCCGGCAGGCCGATCACGGAGGCGGCGCTGCGAAACGGCGTGGCCAAGGCTACCGCGCTGGTCGGGATGATCGCGATATCCCAGTTCAGCCTGCGCGAGGACCTGCAGATCCCGGGCCGCGTGGGCGGGCTGATAGGCAGATCGCTCTTCTACTTCCAGCGGATCATGGGGTTGCGCGCGAAGGTCGAGCGCAGGGACCTGATCGGCAGCATCGACCGGCTCCTGGAAGAGGTGCAGGCGGGGGCCGAGGACCAGGGGCCGCACGATGCGCTGGCCAGCCGCACCACGTGGGCCGGGGCGCTGGCGCTTCTCGCCATCGTGGCCGTCCCCTGGGCCGCGCTCGTGTACACCCTGCTCAGGCCGCACCCCCTCTGGTAGCTCCCGCCTCGGCCGTCGCGGTTTTCTTGCGCCGCGCTTTCGATTCTGCTACTGTTCTCCCGTCATGACCCTGCCGAGCATCCCCGCCCTCGCGCGGACAGCGTTCGATGCCCGCACGTTACGGGCGTGGGTGAAGGCCCTGCGGCCCGCCTCGCTGGTCATCGCCGCCTTCTCGTGCTTCCTGGGGGTGGCGCTGGCCTGGCGGGACGGCCGGGGCAGCCTCCTGCACTCGGTCCTCGTGCTCGCGGCCGGCATCGCCCTGCAGGCCGGCGTGAACCTGGTCAACGACTTCTTCGAGTTCAAGCAGCGGAGACTTGACGACAAGATCGCGCACCTCGCCGTGTTCGGTGCCGAGCGGGACGCGCTGGAGTGGTTCATCTTCCTGTCGGGGCTGGCCTGTTTCGCGCTGGTGGCGCCCGTCGGCCTTTTCCTCGCGTGGCGGACGGGGTGGGGGCTCGTCGCCCTGGGCGCGGTCGGTTTTGTCGGCGGGTACTTCTACACCGGGGAGCCGTTCAACTACAAGCGCCGCGGCCTCGGCGTGGCGTTTGTCTTCTTCCTCATGGGCGTGCTGATGGTGGAGGGCTCCTACTACGCGACAGCGGGGGTTCTCTCGGTCCCCGCCCTGTGGATCTCGATCCCGGTGAGCATCCTGGTGTCTCTGATCCTGCTGACGAACGAGATCCGTGACTTCGGTGCCGACCGTCGCCACGGGATCCGGACGCTGAGCGTGCGCATCGGCTACCGGGCCGCCGCGGGTCTGTACGTCTCCCTCCTCCTGCTGGCCTATGCCGGTCCCTGGGTCCTGGCCGCGGCGGGTCTTTTCCCGCGCCCCTGGCTCACGCTGGCCGCGATGCCCGCGGCCGTCCCGGCGACCCTGGTCGTCGTCCGCCACCTGCAGCGTCCCCGCTCTCTGATTCCCCTGGTCATGCTTCACCACCTGGTGTACGGCGCGCTGTACTGCGCCGCCTGGCTCCTGCCCCGCCCATGAGGTGTCCCCGGTGAAAAGACTCCTTGCCTGCTCCCTCGCCGCGCTGGTCGCGGCCGCCTCCGCCCGCGCAGACCTTGCAGTCGGCCTCATGCCCGCGCTCAACTCAGCGCCCCTCGTGGCTGCCGAGGAGAGGGGGTACTTCGAGGCCGAGGGAGTCCGGGTGACGCTCACCCTGTTCCAGAGCCAGATGTACAGGGAGGCCGCGCTGCAGTCGAACGCGATCGACGGGACGGTTTCCGACCTCATCAACGCCATCCAGGGGTGGAACCGGAGCGCCGGCACCATGGTGACCTCGGCGTCGCAGGGGGACTTCGGGCTGCTCGCCGCGCCGAGATCGGCGCTGGGCGATCTCGCCGGCTGGAAGGCCGTCGGGACGCGGAAAGTGCCCACGGGGCTCCTGGAGGCGAGCATCGTGTTCTACGTCACCGAGCGGCTCCTGCAGGCAGCCGGGGCCGATCCCGCCTCCGTGCAGCTCGTGCCCATCGTGCAGGTGCCCGTGCGCATGGAGATGCTGCTGGCAGGCCAGGTGGAGGCAGCGTGCCTCCCAGAGCCGCTTTCGACGGCAGCCGTGCAGCGGGGCGCGCGACTCCTGGCCGACTCTTCCGGGCTCGACCGGACGGTGGGAGTCATCCTCTTCACGGGCAGGGCGCTCGCCGAGAAGCCGGCGGAGATCGCCGCTTTCTACCGCGCCTACGACCGTGCTGTGGCCGACCTGCATGCCCGGCCCGACGCCTTTCGCACTCCGGTCGCCCTGCGATGCGAGTTTCCCGCCTCCGTGCGCGAGAGCCTTCGGTTCCCCCGGTACCGACGGGCTTTTGTGCCGACGGCTGCCGACGTGGCGGACGTGGCGTCGTGGATGAAACAGAAGGGGCTCATCGAAAAGCTCCCGGCGTGGGACGACATCGTCCTCGGCTCCTTCGTAAGCGGCAATGCTCGAACTCCGTGACCTCTGTGCCTCCTATCCCGGCAGGGGGCGGGTCATCGAGGGTGTCTCGATCCAGGTCCCCGCGGGCCGTACCGAGTGCATCATCGGGCCCTCTGGATGCGGGAAGACCACGCTCCTGGTGGTCGCCGCCGGGCTGAAGGCCCCGGACGCGGGCGATGCCCTGCTCCATGGGTCAGCAGTCGCCGCGGGGGACACGCGGATCAGCCTGGTGCACCAGCAGTACGGTCTCTTCCCCTGGTTCACTGCGGCGGAAAACGCCGCCCTCGGCCTGCGGATCAGGGGCGCGGGGAGGCGCGAGCGGATGGCTGCCGCAGCCGCACTGCTCGGCCATGTCGGGCTCTCCAGCCGCGCGGGGAGCTTTCCCGCCGAGCTCAGCGGGGGCGAACAGCAGAGACTCGCCATCGCAAGGAGTCTTTCCCTTCAGCCTCACCTGCTGCTCCTGGACGAGCCTTTCTCGGCACTGGACGCGATGACCCGGGAAACGCTCCAGGACCTGCTCGTGGGCCTGCTACGGGAGCGCCCCGTGAGCTGCGTGGTCGTGACACACAGCATTGAGGAGGCGGCGTTCCTTGGCGACTCCATTTCCCTGCTTGCTGGCAGGCCGGCACGGATCGTGGAGCATTTCGAAAATCCTGGGAGAGGATCGCGTGGGTTCAGAACTTCAAGTGATTTCTTCGAGCTTGAGAGAAAGATACGAAGTTCACTGGAAAAGCACAGGGTTGTCCCAAATGAGCACTGAAAGATACAGATTCAAGTGGAATCTGGCTGGAATTGCGGTTGCTCTCTCCTTACTTCCTGCCTGGTGGCTCCTGTCGGTCGCCACGGGTGGGGTTGTGGTTCCAGGCCCCTGGCCGGTTCTTCTCCGTTTCGTCGAGCTTGCGCCCCGGCTCCTTGGCCTGCACGCCCTTTCGAGCCTCGCCCGGATCGCCGCGGGGCTGGCCCTCGCCCTGCTGACCGCGGTACCGCTCGGTCTTGTCATGGGCCGTTCGCGTGCAGTCGGGAGGGCGCTCTCGCCCGCTACCTACCTCCTGTACCCCGTGCCGAAGATCGCGCTCCTGCCCGTCGTCATGCTGCTGTTCGGACTTGCTGACGCGTCCAAAGTGTCGATCGTCTTTCTCGTGCTGTTCTTCCAGGTCCTGGTGTCGGTCCGCGACGCGGCAAGGGACATCCCGGGACAGTATTTCGTCTCGCTTCGCTCCCTGGGCGCGAACAGATGGCAGACTGCGCGCTTCGTGACCTGGCCGGCCGTGCTGCCGCAGGTGCTGTCCGCCCTGCGCGTGGGAACAGGGACGGCACTGGCGGTCCTGTTCTTCGCGGAGACTTTCGGGACGCGTCGGGGGCTGGGATACTTCGTCGTCGAAAGCTGGATGCGGCTTGCCTATCCTGACATGTATGCGGGCATCCTCGCCCTCGGGCTGGCCGGGCTGCTCCTGTTCCTGCTCATCGACGCGCTGCAGCGCAGGGTGTGCCGCTGGCAGGCCCCACGGCAGGCGGGGGGGCCCGTCACTCCCTGAGCGTGAAGCGCGGGTCTGTCGAGCCGGAAGCGCTTTCGAAGCCCCGGCGTCACGAAAACGTCACGGGCCTTCGTGATGAAAAGCGCCTCCACCTCTCCCTTCGACCCCTCGACCATTGCCCGACCGCGCTCGAGGCCGAGAGCGAATGCGAGGGTGGACCAGCCGTCCGCGGTCGTGGAGCTGGCCGAGATGATCATGACCGCCGTCAGGCCGTTGTCCACGGGAGCGCCGGTCGTTGTGTCCAGGAGGTGATGGTAGCGCCGGCCGCCCGCTTCGAAGAACCGCTCGTAGGATCCCGAGGTCACCACGGCCGTTTCGCCGACGTCGACGATCCCGATGTGCGTGCCGCGCGGCTCCTCGGGGTTCTGCACGCCGATCTTCCAGGGGGACCGGTCGGGCTTGGCGCCGAGGGTGAGGACGTTGCCGCCCAGGTCGACAAGCGCGCTGTTCACCCCGTGCTCCCGCAGGATGCGGACGGCGTCGTCGGCCGCGTAGCCCTTGGCGATCGCTCCCAGGTCGAGTGCCATTCCCTTCCGCTCGAGGAACACCGAGGAGTCGGCCTGCGACAGGGTCACGCCGCGCCAGTCCACGAGCGCGAGTGCGCGGCGGATCTCGGCGGCTGACGGGACGCGGGCCGCGGCCGTCCCGATGCCCCAGAGCTTCACGAGCGGCCCGACGGTGATGTCGAAGGCGCCGTTACCCGCGCGCGAGATCTCAAGGCCCCGGGAGATGACCGCGAAGGTGTCGGCCGACACCTGGACGGGACGCTTTCCGGCTTCCCGGTTCACTCTGACGACCTCGCTGTCCTCCCTGTTCACCGTCATGCGCTGCTCGATCTGCGCGATGCGGGCGAAGGAGGCATCGAGGGCGGCTTCCGAGTACCCGCCGTAGATGGTGATGGTGCACGAAGTGCCCAGCAGCCCGACCTCGGTCCGTGACCGCGGCTGCTCCGCGGTTCCCCGCGCGGCGACAGGGACCGGGGCGGCGAGGAGGCAGACGGCGAGGGACATGGCCGGACAGAGCCAAAAACCGCGGAAAAGGCGCATGCCGCGCTTATACCACGCGTCGGGGCGCCTTGACAAACCTGCCCGGGCCATGGAACATGAAAGGTCCCGGTCGGTTGCGGGCCGGGCACGAATAGTTTTTCCCGGAGAAGGACACCCATGACACACACGCGCATCGTTGTACTTGGCGGCGGCTACGGCGGCGTGGAGGCCGTCAAGGGCCTGTACAGGAAGCTGAAGAAGCGCCGTGACATAGAGATCATCCTTGTCGACAAGAACCCGTACCACACCTTCATGACGGAGCTGCACGAGGTTGCCGGTGGCCGCGTGGAGCCGGGGGCCGTGGAGATCAGCTTCCGCAAGATCTTCGGCGGCAAGAAGGTCACGCTCGTCACCGACAGGATCACGACCATCGACTTCAAGGCCCGTAAGCTGGTCGGGAGCGTGGGAGAATACCCCTACGACTACCTCGTGATCGGCGTGGGCGCCGAGCCGGAGTTCTACGACATCCCCGGGATCAAGGAGAACGCCTTCACGCTGTGGTCCCTCGGCGAGGCGGTGGCGATCCGCCGCCACATCCACGACATGGTCAGCCAGGCCTCCAAGCAGACCGACCCCGCGAAGCGGGCCGAGCTGCTGACCTTCGCGATCGCGGGAGCGGGATTCACGGGCATGGAGCTGGCCGGCGAGCTGAAGGACTGGCGCGCGCAGCTGTGCCGCGACCACGGCATCGACCCCTCCGAGGTCCGCATCGTCGTGATCGAGGCAGTCGACAAGATCCTTCCCACCATGCCCGAGAAGCTGCAGAAGAAGGCCCGCCGCTACCTCGAGAGGAGGGGAGTGGAGTTCCTCCTCGGCACGCCGATCACCGGAGCGGAGCCGGGCAAGGTGCTGCTGGGGGGCAAGGGCAGCATCGCCACGAAGACATTCATCTGGACAGCGGGGATCAAGGCCTGCAAGTTCGCCTCGAGCCTGCGCCTCTCCATCGCGCGCAGGCACGGGAGACTGCACACCAACGAGTTCATGCAGACCACCGACTACCCCGACGTGTACGTGGTCGGGGACGTGGTGTGCTTCACCGAGGGCGAGAAGATGCTGCCGCAGATCGTCGAGACCGCCGTCCAGACGGCCGACACCGCCGCGCACAACATCGTCGCCGAGATCGAGGACACCCCGAAGAAGGCCTTCCGCTCGAGCTACCACGGCAACATGGTGTCCCTGGGCGCCGGCTGGGGCGTCGCGCACGTCCTGGGCATCCCGCTGACGGGCATCTTTGCCATCGCCTCGAAGCACCTGATCAACGTGATCCACTTCCTCGGCGTTGCGGGGATCAACCAGGTCTGGGAGTACCTGAAGCACGAGTTCCTCGACATCAAGAACGGGCGTTCCGTGCTCGGCAGCCTCGCGGCTGCAAACACCCGCGGGTACTGGATGGCCGTCCTGCGCGTGTTCCTCGGAGTCATGTGGCTGATCGAGGGCATCGGCAAGATCACCAAGGGGTGGCTGACGCCCGGGAAGATCTTCATCATCGCCACGGAGGGCACTGCCTCGGCCTCGGCAGCGGGGTGGGGCGAGGGGGCGGCGGAAGCGACAGCCGCGGCCACCGGGGCGGCGGTGCAGGCCGCCGATGCGACCGCGGCGGCCACAGCCGCGGTGGCCCAGGCTGCCGACGCGACGGCTGCCGCCTCCGCGGCGGCCGCAAGCGGCGCGGGGGCTGCGCTTCTGAGCCAGCCGGCCGGGCTGTACACCTGGCTGGTGGACGCGCTGGTCTCGAAGGCGCCCTTCTTCTTCCAGGTCGTGATCGTCCTCGCCGAGGTCCTCATCGGTCTCGCGCTCGTGGGCGGCCTCTTCACCGCGGTCGCCGCCGTCGTTTCCATCGGCCTGAGCATCATGTTCCTGCTCGGGGCCATGGCGGGCAAGGAGATCCTGTGGTACATCGCCGTCTCGCTCGTCATGATCGGCGGGGCAGGCAGGGGCTTCGGGCTGGACCACTGGGTCATGCCCTGGCTGCAGAAGTGGTGGAACGGGACGCGCCTTGCCCAGCGCACCTACCTCTACGTGGACGAGCCGACGCTGAAGAAGAAAAAGAAATAGCCGATGCGGAGCTTCTGGGAAGGCCACCCGGAGCTGTCGGACCTGCTCGAGCGCGTGCGCGGGGAGATCGTCTCCCGAGGACGGGAGGCGGCGACGGCCCCGTGGCGGCCGCCGTGCGCCGGCTGGTGGAGTCGAATGGCAAGATGCTGCGGCCCGCTTTCGTGCTGCTCGCCGCGAGCTTCGGCGCGCCGGATCCGGGCGCGTGCGTCGTGCCGCGGCGGCCGTCGAGATGCTGCACCTGGCCACCCTCGTGCACGACGACATCATCGACGAGGCCTCCGTGCGCAGGGGCATCCAGACGCTGCACGCGCTCGCGGGCAACAAGGCCGCTGTCCTGACGGGCGACTGGCTGTTCGCCGCCGCCTTCTCCCTCGTCGCCGAGTTCGCGGACATGGGGACTGCCCGGGCGATGGCCGCGCTCGTGGCACAGATCTGCGCGGGCGAGATACGCCAGGCTGGCGACCGCTACCGGGTCGACCCCAGCCTGCGGCGCTACCTGCGCACGATCGCCGGGAAGACCGCCGTGCTCTTCGCCCTGAGCTTCCACGTCGGCGCCCGCGAGAGCGGGTGCGACCCCGGTGTCCGGGAGACGCTGGTCAGGCTGGGCTACAGCCTCGGCATGGGGTTCCAGATCATCGACGACATCCTCGACTTCGAGGGCACGGCGGCGGAGACGGGCAAGCCGACGGGGTCCGACCTCGCGCAGGGCATCTTCACCCTCCCCGTGGTCCTCGGGCTGCGCGCCGACGACGGGAGCCTCGCCGCGGCGCTCGCCGATCCTCCCTACACGGCGGAGCGCCTGGCGGGCATCGTCGGGATGATCTCCGAGAGGGGGAGCCTGGAGGGCGCGCGCCGCCTCGCGAGGGCGTACACCGAGAGGTCGCTGCGCGAGATCGCCCGGCTCGCCGGACACCGGGGCGCGGCGGACGCTGCACGCGGTGGCGGACCGGCTGCTGCACAGGACCTATTGAGCGGGAGAGCACCGCGGGCGCGGCGGCCGGCGCTTGACTTTTCGCGTGTTTGGGGGACAATTGACCGAGTGACTACTCACGCAAGGAGGACGACTGTGAAGAGAATTGTTGTCGTGCTGGTTGCAGTGCTGCTGCTGGCCGGCGCTGTCGGCGCATTCGCCGATGCCCCGTTCGCGGCTTTCCACAAGCCGGGCAATGTGAACCTGTACGGCTCGGTTGGCCTGTACGGCTACTCGGGATTGAGCCTCGGGGTGGGAGCCGAGTACGTGGTCGGGAAGTTCAACCTCGGCCCGATGCCCTTCGAGTGGGGTATCATGGGCAGGGGCGTGGTCCAGCTCCCGCTCTTCATCGGCGGTGGGTGGGTGGACTGGGGCGTTGCTCCGCTTGCCAGCCTTCACACGGGGTTCAATTTCGGCAAGTCGCTGGAGTTCGACGTGTACGTCTCCCTCGGCCTCGGGGTCTATGGGACCACCGGCACCTACTGGGGCTGGAGCGGCGTCAACTTCGGTTTCGCCTCGTTCAACGGCCTCGCGTGGAAGCTCAACCCGAAGCTGTTCCTCCTGCTGGATTACGGCTACGTCGGCTGGGCCTCGAACTACGGCATCGGGGTTCTCTACAAGCTGTAAGCGCGGTGTTTTGACAAGGCGCCCCGGACCTCCCGGGGCGCCTTTTTCACGCCCCGGGAGCCCCGCTGGACTTGAGAGTGGCGAGGTAGCCAAGCCGCCGGACGATGTCCTTCACCCCGTCGAGGGCCGCGGGGCTGCCGTCGTAGCGGACGCGGATCTCTCGGGAGTTGACGTCCACGCGGATGTCGCTGACGCCGGGTACCCGCAGGCCCGCCCGCTCGATCGTGAAGGCGCACGACGGGCATGTGGCGCCGTTCACGTCGAACACCCCGACCCGTGCCCCGTCAGCGTCCTGCATCTTCCTCATGCACACAATGTAGCGCCGGATCAGCCCGGAGGGCAAAGGGCGGTGCCGGGTTGAACGCGCGCCCGCGATGGGCTACTGTGAGTCCGTGAGCCCCGCCTTTCTCAAGATCGTGATCGTCGGCGTCCCGCTGCTTTTCTCGCTCCTGTGGTTTGCCTACTGGGTCGTCAAGCTGTACAAGGGGCCGCGGAAAAAGGACGCCCCCACCGGCGAGGACGGCAGGGGCGTGCGCCAGGGCTGAAGGCCCCGGACCCGCTCAGGCTTTCAGGATCTCCTTCGCCACCGCCGCGCCCAGCGCCTCGCACGCCGCCAGGTCGGCCGTGGAGGGCTGCCAGGGGGCCTTGACCCCCGGCGCTGCGAGGGGGATGCCCGCCGCCTTCAGGTGCTCCTCCAGCAGGCCCAGGGCCTCGCCGCTCCACCCGAAGGAGCCGAAGGCCGCGCCGATCTTGTTCTTGAAGCGAAGCCCCCGCATGTCCTCGAGCACGGGCATCAGCGTCGCCAGGGGCCCCCTGTTCACTGTCGGTGACCCCACGAGGACCGCCCTGGCCTTGAACAGCTCCTTGATCGCGTCGTTCCTGTCCGTCGTTCCCATGTTGAAGATCTTGTAGGGAACCCCGGCCCGGGCGAGCCCCGTGCCGATCGCCCCCGCCATGCGTCCGGTCCCTTCCCACATCGTTGCGTACAGGATGACCGCGGAGCGCGCGGGCTCCTGCCTGGCCCACCGCTGGTAGGCGGTGACGATCTGCAGGGGATCCCTGCGCCAGATCACGCCGTGGCTGGGGCAGATCATGTCCAGGGGCAGCTTGAGGCCCACCACCTCGTCGATCTTCCTGAGCACCAGCTCGCTGAAAGGGGTGAGGATGTTGGCGTAGTACTTCACCGCTTCCTCGTACAGCTCCTCCTGGTCCACCTGGTCGTTGAAGCGCATCGAGGTGGCGTAGTGCTGACCGAAGGCGTCGTTGGACAGCAGGAGGCTGCGCCCCTTGACGTAGGTGAACATGCTGTCGGGCCAGTGCAGCATCGGCGCCTCCACGAACACCAGCTCGGTCTCGCCCAGGCTGATCGAGTCGCCGGTCTTCACGACCTTCAGCTTCCACTGCTGGTGGTAATGCCCGGGGATGCTGTCCTTTCCCCGCGGCGAGACGACCACCGTCGCCTCGGGGCACAGGCGCATGAGCGCGGGCAGGCTGCCCGAGTGGTCGGTCTCGGCGTGGTTCACCACCACGTACTCGATCTGCGCGGGGTCCACCACCTCGCGGAGGTTCTCGATGTAGCGGTCGGCAAAAGGCCCCCACACGGTGTCCACCACGGCGATCTTCCTGTCCTTCACCAGGTAGGCGTTGTAGGTAGAGCCCCGATGCGTGGAGAGCTCCCAGCCGTGGAAGTGGCGCAGGCCCCAGTCCACCACTCCGACCCAGAAGACGTCCTTCGCCAGCTCAGTCACCATGACCGTCTCTCCTCCTGCCCGCGGTTGTCAGTCGTCCAGGAGCCGTCGCTCCCCTTCCAGCTTCATGATCTCGGTGAGGTCCTGCGTCACCTCCAGGGTGCCCAGGTACCTGCCCTCGGCCCCGCGCACGGCGAAGTAGCGGATGTACACGAACCTGCCGTGCATCCGGATCCAGAAGTCGGCGTGCTCGCGGGTTCCGGCCCGGAAGGCATCCACGATGGCCTTGACCTTGTGGACGCTCTGGGGCGGGTGGCAGTTCTCGACGTTCCTGCCGATCACCGACGTTGCCCGGACGAAGATCCGCTCCTTCGACTGCGAGAAGTACTTGACCCGGTCGTTGGCGTCCACGAAGGTGATGTCGATGGGCAGAGTGTCGAGCGCGGACACCAGCTCCTCCAGCGACAGCCTGCCGCTGGGCATGACGACCTCGCCCGCTCCGAGGGCCGCGGCCTGCTCCTCCAGCTTCCCCGTTTCGACGAGGGCCTCGTGCAGCGCGGATCCGCGCACGTACGGGTAGCCGATCTCGTCGCAGGCCTTGAGGATCTCGACCCACTCCTTCACGCTGATGCGCTCCTGGGCGGCGGGGAACAGGATGTTCTCCTCCTTGAAGATCATCCCCTCGATCTCGGTTGCCAGCGCGGTGAGCGCCGCGGGGTCCGCCTCGCCGCGGGCCAGCGCGGCAGAGGCGTCCTTCATCATTGCGCGCACCTCGTTGTGCTTTCCCCACATGACCTTGGAGGGCCCCGGGAAGCCGTTTTTCTCGAGGTACGGGAAGATCGCGTTCTCCTTGATGGCGTAGTGCGTATCCACGCCTGCCAGCTTCTCGAGGCGGCTCTTCACGGCGGCCAGCGCATGCGCGCGCCCGGGGCCGGCAAGCTCCTGGACGGCGGCCTTGAATCCGGCAAGGAGCGTTTCGATCTCGCGGTTTTCCCTTCGCAGCATGTTGACCGGGTGCGACGAGGACTCGGGGGTCGCCACCTTCTCCTCGAGGGCCGCCTCGAAAAGGAGCGCGTGCACGTTGCAGAACCTCTTGATCTCGTCGGGGGACACCCCCTCGTCGATGAGCGACTGCTCGATCGTGGTGATGTCCGCCGAGCTCAGCGTGCCGACCTCGCGCAGGATGCGCTCCTTCGCCTGCTCGACGGCAAGCCCGTCGTGCAGCTGCCGGATGATATCCGCCACCACCTTCTTCTTGCGTGCGTCGATCCCCGCCATGGTCATGCCTCCATTCGCCTTGTCGCCTCAGATGTCGTGTGAACCCGCCGCAACACCCAGGAACATGCCACCATAGTGCCCCCCCGGCCTTGACGCAGGTCAACCCCCTCCCTACGATGGTGAGATCCCATGATCTGCACAGATCTTCGCGTCGACGGGCTGCGCTTCACATATCCGCCCCTTGGAAACGAGCCGCCGCGGTGCCTGTTCGAAGGCCTCACCTTCCGCATCGATGCAGGGCAGACCGGCGTGCTCCTCGGGGCGGCCGACGCCGGGAAGACCACCCTGTCGCGCATGCTCGTGGGTCTGGTTCCGCGGTTCACAGGCGGGGATCGGGATGGGGCGATCCGGTGCGGCGCGATCGACGTGTGCGCCGCACAGCCCTGGGATCTCGTCGAGGCGATCGGGCTGGTGTTCCAGGATTCCGACAGCCAGGTCTTCACGACGCGCTGCGACACGGAGGTCGCCTTCGCCCTGGAATCCCTCGGGGTGCCGCGCGGTGAGATCGCCCGCAGAATCGAGGAGAGCCTCCGGCTTGTCGGCCTGGCGGCGTTCACGAAGAGAAACCCCTCGACTCTCTCGGGCGGGGAGAAGAAGCGGCTGCTCCTCGCCTGCCTTGCCGCGATCGATCCAGCCGTCTGGGTACTGGACGAGTCCCTCGAAGAGCTGGATGCGGACTGGAAGGTCCGGATCATGGACATCCTGCGCGACAGGGGCCGGACCACCCTCGTGCTTGACTCCCGGTGGGCAGCCCTGCTCGAAGAGAGGGGCGACAGCTTCGGAATCCTGTCTGCCGGCACCGTCTCCTCTGTCTCGGGTCGCCCGGTCACGGACCAGCTGCGCTCGGGGCTGCGCGAGCATGGCATCGCTGTCGGTGCAGGCCAGAGAGCGGCGCGCGGCCCCAGGCCAGCCGGCGATCCATTCCTGAAGGCGGAGGGAATCCGGTACAGCTTCCCCGACTCCGATGGCTTCACCCTCGATGTGGAAAGCCTCGTGGTCGAGAAAGGCACGGTGTGCGGCCTGGTGGGACCCAACGGGTCGGGGAAGTCGACACTCGGGAAGGTGCTCTGCGGACTGCTCACCCCACGAGCGGGCGTGGTCGCCCTCAACGACGGGGGAGGGTTCCGCCCGGCCAGGGGCGAGGAGCTCAACAGGAGGATCGGCTACCTGTTCCAGAATCCCGATCACCAGATCTACCTGCCCACGGTGCAGGAGGAGCTGGGGCTCGGGCTCGCGATGAGGGGGGTCGGCAGGCGCGAGGCTGAGGACCTCGTCCGGGAGGCAGCACGGCTTTTTGCGCTTCCCGATCTTCTGGCACAGCCCGGCGCTCATGAGCTACGGCGCGCGCCGACGGCTGCAGGCCGCGACGTACTGGCTTCTCGAACGGGACATGCTGATTCTCGACGAGGTGGATTCGGGACTGTCATTCCGGGAGCTCGCGGACCTGACGCGCGAGCTGTGCGCGCGCATCCCGTGTGTCCTGCTCATCACGCACGACGCGCAGTACGCCGCCGGTGTCTGCGACCGTGTGGTGTCGATGGAGGGCGGGCGGCTGGTCGGGGACTCCGTCTCCCCTGCTTCCCCGCACGGGGTGGGTCCGTAGTGGCGGTGGATTTCTTCAAACCGGGAACGAGCTTCCTGCACAGGTTCGATCCGCGCGCGAAGCTCCTCCTCCTCGCACCGGTGACAGTGAGCCTCCTGATCCCCGCTCCCGTCGTCGTGAGCGCCTGCCTCGTCGCGTTTCTCCTGGGTGTCATCGGGGCGGCGTTCGGCCCGTCAGAGCTCACGGTGCCGCTGCGGCCGATCCTGCCAGTGCTGATCCTGATCGCGCTTCTCACGCCGTTGTTCCACAGGAGCGGCACGGTGCTGCTCGCCGTGCGGGGTTTCGCCCTGGTGACCGGCGGCGGGCTGCGTGCTGCCCTGGCCATGATCCTGCGCTTCGGGGGCATCAGCCTCGCCTTCTTTGCCGCCTTCCGCAGCATCGAGCTCGACGACCTCGTGCTCGCGCTGCGGTGGTTCGGCCTGCCCTACTCGGCGTGCCTGGTGGTGATCATCGCGTTCCGCTCCCTCCCGTCTCTCGCCTCCACCTACAGGAATGTCCAGGACGCGCACAGGCTGCGCTGCGGGCCTGCCTCGGGGGCCCGACACGCATGGCGGGGGGCGGCAAAGACTTTCCTGCCCATCCTGACCTCGGTACTCATCCAGGCCGTCAAGGGCATTCCCGTGCTCGCGATGGTGCTCGAGTCCCGGGGGTTCGGCCGACCCAACCCGCGCAGCTCCTTCGCCGAGCTGAAGAGGGGGGGCGCCCTCGCGGCGGACCTCGCGGTCGCGGCGGGGCTGTCGGCGGTGTGCCTGCTCGCGGTGCTGCTGGTCCGGGCCTGACGTTCTTTCCAAACCGAACCGTCGCGCGTATACTGGCGAGGGAGCCCATCGATGAAAGAACACAGCCCTCTGGATTCTCCGGCGTTCAGGATTTCGACGATTGCCGTGCTCGCCGGCGTCACCGCCGCGTTCACGCTGTTTGTGCGCATCCCCTCCCCGGCGCGCGGGTACTTCAACCTGGGGGATGTTGCCATTGCCTTTGCCGCCTACACCTTTGGCCCGATCTCCGCGATGATCGCAGGGGGCGTGGGAACCGCCCTGGCGGACCTGATCGGTGGATTTGCCCAGTGGTCCCCCATCTCGTTGCTTGTGCACGGCCTGCAGGGTTTGGTCATCGGGCTCATTGCCCGCGTGCGGCCCAGGAGCGTGGTGGTGGGCGTGCTCGCCGGCGTCGTGGGGATGGCGGTGATGGCCGCCGGGTACTTCGCGGGCGGGGCGCTTCTCATCGGGCTGGGCCCGGCGCTCGCCGAGGCGCCGGGGAACCTTGTGCAGAGCGCGGCGGGAATCGTGCTGGGCCTTCCTCTCTCGCTGGCCGTGGCGCGCGCCTACCCGCCGGTGAGGACCCACTCGTGGTAGAGTCGCTGCCGGGCAGGCTGTCGGAGGTGCGAGGGAGGATCGCAGGCGCGGCATCCCGCGCCGGGCGCCCGGCGGACGGCGTGCGCCTGATGGCCGTCACGAAGACATGTCCCGCCTCCACGGTGGAGGAGGCGTTGGCCGCGGGGCTGCGGCTGTTTGGAGAAAACCGGGTCCAGGAAGCTGAGCAGAAGTACACCGGGCTGGCGGGGGACTGGGAGCTGCACCTCATCGGCCACCTGCAGAGGAACAAGGCCCGCGCCGCCTCGGCGCTGTTCGGCTGCGTCCAGTCCATCGACAGGCTGGACACCGCGCAGGCCCTTGCCCGCTGCGCGGCGGAGAGGGGCACGGTGATCGATGTGCTTCTCGAGGTCAACACGAGCGGGGAGGACACGAAGTCGGGCTACAGGAGCGCCGAGGAGCTGCTGCGCGACCTGGAGCCCGTCGCCGGGCTGGGCAGCCTGCGGGTGCGGGGCCTGATGACCGTCGGCCCTTTGACCCCGGACGCGGCGGAGGTCCGCCGCGCCTTCGCGGCGCTGCGCAGCCAGTTCGAGACCTGCGCCGCGCGGCTGGGCTCCCCCGTCTTCGACACCCTCTCCATGGGCATGTCGGGGGACTACGAGATCGCGATCGAGGAGGGGTCCACCCTGGTGCGGCTGGGCACGGCTCTCTTCGGCAGCAGGCCTGCGCCGGGGACGCGCCCGTGAGGTCCTGGCGAACGGCGGGGGCCGCGGTCCTTGCCTGCCTCCTTGCATGCGCCGCCAGGCCTGTCCGCGCCGACGAGCGCTGGGACTGGTCAGCCGCCGTGCGCGCGTCGCTGCTGGCCGACGAGCGCACACCCACCCCGTACGGGACGGATGAGTTTCCCCCGTGGGTGCGCAGCCTGCGCAGGGCCGAGATCATCTTCATCGGATCGGTCCCGTTTTCCATGTTCTTCACCTTCGAGGCCTACGACACGTACCGCTTCGTGGCGAGCGGCCTTGACCCCTCCTACGCCCCCTGGCCGTTCCGCCCCGGCAGCACGCAGCAGTACAGCACCAACGAGAAGACCTGGCTCGTGGTCTCGTCGCTGTCCGCCTCGCTCCTGATTGCCGGTGTCGACTGGGTGATCGGCCGCATCAATGAGCAGCACGCACGCCGCTGAGGCCGTGGTGGGGGACGAGGATCCCCCCGGGGTCCGGCTGGACGTGTTCATCGCCGACCGCATGGGGTTGTTCTCGCGCAGCCAGGTCCGGGCACGGGTGGTGGCGGCCGAGGTGAACGGCCAGGCAGCCCGACTCGGCCGGAGGCTGAAGCCGGGCGACGCCGTGCGGGTGACATGGTCCGATGCCCCGCCCCTCTCCCTCGCGGCCGAGGAGATCCCCCTTTCCATCCTGTACGAGGATGCCGAGGCCCTCGTCATCGACAAGCCCCAGGGCATGGTGGTGCACCCCGGCAGCGGCAACTGGTCGGGGACCCTCGTGAACGCGGTGCTGGGGCACTGCGCGGGGCTTGCCGAGGCCTTCGGCGCCGGCGAGGCGCGGCCCGGCATCGTCCACAGGCTGGACAAGGACACCTCGGGCGTCATCGTCGTGGCGAAGAACCCGCGCGCCCTCGAACACCTGGCAGCCCAGTTCCGGGCGCGCACGGCGAAGAAGCGGTACATCGCCATTGTGAAAGGGAAGCTGCCGTCCCCGTCGGGCCGGATCGAGACACTGCTGGGCCGCCACCCCCGCGACAGGAAGCGCTTCGCCTGTGTGCGGACGGGCGGCCGGCTGGCAGTCACTTTCTACCGCGTGCTGCGGGAGTACCCCGGCTACTCGCTGGTCTCGCTGCGGCCGCGCACGGGACGCACTCACCAGCTGCGCGTGCACATGCGCCACCTGCGGGCGCCGGTCCTCGGCGACCCGCTGTACGGACACCCGGATGAGCGCTTTCCCGCCGTCGGGCTGATGCTCCACGCCCGGGCGCTCGAGATCGTGCTGCCCGGGGGAGGCGGCGGCGCGGGTCTTCGAGGCCCCGCTCCCCCCGCGATTCCGCGGCGTCCTGAGAGAGCTTCAGAGCCTGTCGCCGAGGTAGGGATTGTACCTGCGCTCGATGCCGACCCGGGACGGCGGCCCGTGGCCCGGGAACACGAGCGTCGAGTCGGGCAGCGACAGGATCTTCTTCCTGATCGACGACAGGAGAACCCCCCGCGCGTACCCCGTCCGCGTGCTTCCCACGGCACCGGCGCTCAGCGCGTCGCCGGTGAAGAGCATCGACCCCACGAGGAAGCAGACGGAGTCGATGGAGTGGCCGGGGACCTCGAGGACGCGCACGGTGAAGCCCCCGGCAGACACCTCTTCCCCGTCGCCGACGTGCCGGGCCGGGAAGTCCAGGACACTGGGCTGGTTGCTGTAGACTGTCGCCCGGTAGACCTTGAGCAGGCTCCGCACGGCGTGGACGTGCGAATCGTGGGCGTGCGTGAGGAAGATTGTCCGCACGTACAGGCCGTGTCCCTCCACGGCCTGCAGAAGCTGCGCGCCGAATGCGCCCGGGTCGACGAGCAGGGCGTCTCCACCCCCGTCGGGACCGATGAGGTACGAGTTCGAGAAGCCGACCGGCGAGAAAAGCGAGAAGAACCTCACGCGCGGGCGCCGTTCTGCCGCTCGTCCCGGGGGTCGACGAACACGGCCTGGTTGGTGTTGGAGGCCCTGAAATCCACCGACCCGAGGTGCGCCGCGTCGAAGCGCGCCCGGGTCAGGTTGCAGTCGCGGGCGCTCACCACCCGCAGCAGCGAGCCGGTGAAGCGGGTATCGTACAGGTTGGAATGGTCGAAGCGCACCTCGGTGCACCGCGCGCCCAGGAGGTTGCACTGCACGATCTCGCAGTCCTCCAAACGACAACGCTCCAGCAGGCAACCGGCAAGCACGCAGCTCTGGATCGTCGAGCCGCTGAAGTCGCAGTCGAGGAACTCCGCCCCGTCGAAGAAGCACAGGCCGAGTGTCGCTCCCCGGAGGATCACCCGCTCGAAGCGCGCGCCGCTGAAGTCGCACCCCGAGACGGCGAGACCCGCGAGGTCCAGCCCTGCGAGCCGGACTCCCCCCATGAACGCATCGCGCAGTCCAGCCCCCGCGGCAGCCTCCAGGAGGACCCGCCCGGGTTCGCCGGCGTCGGCCAGGTGCGCGGCGCAGGTGCCGAGGCCTGTGACAAGGCGTCCGTCGCAGCCCGGGACGGGACAGGGCAGCTCCGTGAACATGGCCGCACGCTACAATCGAAGCCGTGCCCGGCGCAACGGGCCGACCCGGCGCGGGGCCTGTTCCCCGGCGCGGAATTGGGGTATCCTGACCCCATGTTCGCCTGTCACTTCTGCGGCACGCCGGTCGAGGACCCGCGCGCCGTGTTCCGCGACTCCACCTGCGCCTCGTGCCGCCGGGACCTGAAGGTCTGCAGGAACTGCAGGTTCTACAGCCCCGGCTCCCACTGGGACTGCGCGGAGAGTGTCGAGGAGCAGGTGACGGACAAGGAGAGGCGCACATTCTGCACGTTCTTCTCCTTCCGGGCCGGCGCGCCCGCCGCCGGACAGGCGGCCCGCCGGACGGGAGCCGCGAGCGACGCGAAGAAGAAGCTGGACGCGCTGTTCGGGAATGAGCCGTAGGACCGTCGCCTTCCTCGACTCCGGCATCGGGGGGCTGCCCTACCTGGCACGCACGCGTGAGCTCGCCCCGAACACTCGCTGCGTCTACCTCGCCGACCGGGAGAACTTCCCATACGGCGGCAAGCCGCGCGCGACGATCGTCGCTGCCGTCCAGTCGGCGGCCGGGCGGCTCATCGAAGCTGAAGACCCCGCGCTGGTCGTCGTGGCGTGCAACACCGCCTCGGTCGTCGCGCTGGAGCGGCTGCGGGCGGCGTTCCCGATCCCTTTCGTCGGCGTTGTTCCGGCGGTCAAGCCCGCTGCGGCGGCCTCGAGAGGACGCCGCTTCGGGATCCTCGCCACGCAGCGAACCGTCGAGGGAAAGTACCTGCGCCAGCTGGTCTCCCGCTTTGCCGATGGCTGCACGGTGGTGGGCCTGCCCGCGGCCGGCCTTGTGGACTACGTGGAACGGGAGCTGCCGGGCTCCACGCGGGCAGGGCGCCTGGCACGCGTGCAGGAGGAGGCTGCCCGGTTCACGGGGATCGACACCCTCGTGCTGGGCTGCACGCACTTCCTGCACCTGCAGGGCGAGTTCCTCGAGGTGCTCTCGGAACGGGGCATCGCGGTGATCGACTCCCTCGAAGGGGTGGCGCGGCAGGCGGTGCGGATGCTCGCGGCGCAGGCTGCCCCGACTGGGGGAGCGGAGCCGGACGTTGGGCAACGGGCAGGGGGCGTCCTGTACGTGACGGGGGAGCAACCCGTCGAGGAGCGCTACAGGATGTGGGCGGCGCGCTTCGGGCTGGAGTTCGGCGGTCTCCTGCCATGACGGGCGAGGTGCTCTTCGGCATGCATTCCATCTACACGGTGCTCGCCGGCGGCCGCCGGGTGCAGTGCCGCATAAAGGGAAAGGTCCTGCGCGCCGACGCCCGCGCGTGGAACCCCATCGCGGCGGGCGACACCGTCGAGTTCGAACCCGACGCGCTCAGCTGCCGCGAGGGACGGATCGTGCGCCTGCTTGCCCGCAGCACGGTGCTCGAACGGTGGAACAAGAAGGGCAGGGCGCCCCAGGCCCTCGCGGCCAACGCACAGGTCGCCGTGTGCGTGACCTCGCCTGCCTCGCCCCCGTTTCGCCCCCGGTTCATCGACAGGCTGATCGTGGCCGCCGAGGCGGGCGGCATGGTCCCCGTGATCCTCCTGAACAAGGAGGACCTGGGGCCGGGGCCCGAGGTCGAGGAGAGGCTCGACCACTACAGGGACATGGGGTACGAGGTTCTGCGCTGCTCTGCGCGGACGGGCGACGGCATCGACGCGCTGGCCGGCCGGCTCGCGGGCACGACGGCGGTCTTCGTGGGGCAGTCGGGCGTCGGCAAGTCCTCCCTCCTCAACGCGCTCGAGCCGGGCCTTGGGCAGAGGGTCGGGAACATCTCCGTGAAGCACGACCGGGGAAACCACACGACAAACTACCCGGCGCTCCTGCTCCTTGCGCGGGGGCTGCGGATCATCGACACGCCCGGCATCCGCGAGCTGGAGCTCGCGGACATCGTGCCCGCCGAGGTGGCCGGGCACTTCCGCGACTTTGCCGGGCACGTGCCGCGGTGCCGCCATCCCTCGTGCCTGCACGATGGGGAGCCCGGCTGCGCCGTTGCGGCGGCGGCCGACCGGGGCGAGATCCACGTCGACCGGCTGGAAAGCTACAGGCGGATCATCAGGGAGCTGCGCCGTGGATGAGCACACCCTCGCCCTTCTCGAGTTCCCCCGCGTGGTCGAGCAGCTCGCCTCTCTCTGCGCGAGCCCCCAGGGACGGGCACTCCTTTCCGCCCAGCCCATCCTGGCGGACAGGGGCGAAGTCCAGGCAGCCCACGGTCTCGCCCTCGCCGCGCGGGCGATCCTCGAATCCGGCGAGACGGTGCCGGTCATGGACTTCCCCGACCTCGAAGGGATCCTGCCCCGCCTCGGCAAGCCCGGGCTGCAGCTGGAAGGTGAGGAGCTGGCGGCAACGGGCCGGTTCCTGGTGTCGGCGCTGACGCTGCGGCGGTTCATCCTGAAGATGACGCAGCACGCGCCTCTGGCGGCCGCGGCAGAGGCGATCCCCGAGCTCGACGAGCTGCCCCGCGCGATCTTCCGGGTCGTCGACCGGGAGGGTGCCCTGCGCGAGCGGCACCTGCCCGAGCTTGCCGCCATCCGTGAGCGCATCCGCCGGGGGAGGGAGGAGGTGGAGCGCTCGGTGAAGTCGATGCTCGAAGACCAGGCCTCGCGGGGCTGGTGGCAGGGCTCGCTCCCGACCCAGCGGGACGGCCGGTTCGTGCTTCCGCTGAAGACCCAGTTCCGCGGCAGGGTGAAGGGCATCGTGCACGAGATGTCTGCCAGCGGGTCCACCGTGTTCATCGAGCCGCTGGACATCGTGGAAAAGAACAACGCGGTCGTGCAGGAGGAAAGCCTTTACAGGCAGGAGGTGCGCAGGATCCTGCGCGACCTCAGCGCGACGGTGTCCGCGCGCGCGGCAGAGATCGGGGCGCTGGTGGAGGGGACGGCCCGGCTGGATACGCTCATGGCGCGGGCCCGCTACGCGATCGAGCACAACTGCCGGCCGGCCGAGCACGCGGAGGGCGCGATCCGCCTGCGCGAGGCGCGCCACCCCCTCCTGGGGCGGCCTGTGGTGCCCGTGACGATCGGTGCCGGTGGCGAGGACAGGGTCCTCATCATCACCGGCCCGAACACGGGCGGGAAGACGGTCAGCCTGAAAACGGTGGGGCTGCTCGCGCTGATGAACCAGTTCGGCATGGAGATCCCGGCCGGGGAGGGATCGCAGATGGAGGTCTTCGACGGCGTGTACGCGGACATCGGCGACGAGCAGTCCATCGCGCAGTCACTGTCCACGTTCTCGGGCCACGTGAAGAACCTGGCGGGCATCGTCGGCTCC
Organism: uncultured Spirochaetota bacterium; assembly: GCA_963733835.1. GTDB lineage: Bacteria > Spirochaetota > Spirochaetia > SZUA-6 > Fen-1364 > CAVTER01. The sequence goes on along the minus strand of CAVTER010000015.1, from coordinate 592,166 downwards.
GTCGGGACACGGTCGCTCGTCCTGCTCGACGAGCTGGGCGCCGGCACCGATCCCCAGGAAGGCGTGGCGCTTGCCATGGCCCTGCTGGACAGGCTGCTGGAGGCGGGCTGCATCGTGCTTGCCACGACACACCACGGCATCCTGAAGAACTACGGCGCGACCCGGCGGGGTCCAGAACGCCTCCATGGGATTCGACAGGGACTCCCTCGCGCCCACCTACAGGATCCTGATGGGAGTGCCGGGCGAGAGCCACGCGCTGGAGATCGCGCGGCGGACGGGCATGCCCGGCGGATGTTCTCCAGAACGCCGAAGCGTACCTGAGCGACGAGCGCACCGACATCTCGCGCCTCGTCGCCAACCTCTCCCAGCGCCACCGCAAGCTGGCCGAAGCCGAGGAGGAGCACAAGGCGCGCGAGACGGTCCTGCGAGAGAAGTGGCGGAAGACCGACCTCAAGGAGCTCACGCTGAGGCAGAAGGAGCTGGAGCTCCGTCGCCACGGTCTGAAAGACCTGCGCGACTTCCTGGAGGCGGCGCGCAGGGAATGGGACGAGCTGCGGGAGAAACGCGGCTCCGACCCCGCCGCGAGCCAGGAGTTCGGCAGACTGGCCTCCGCGATCAGGGACAGGATCGGCGGGGAGCAGGACAGGGTCCAGAACGACCAGGAGGCCCTGCTGCCGCCGGGCGACTTCGAGATTGGCGAGGGCATGGAGGTGCTCATCCGCCGCTCAGGGCGCAGGGGGAGGGTGCTGCGCCGGGACAAGGGCAGGAGGTGGCTGGTGGAGACGGAGACGCTGCGGCTTTCGCTCCTGCCGGGAGAGCTGGCGCCGGCGGCGCCGGGCCCACAGCCGGGGATGTCTCCCCCGTCGGTCAGCTACACCGCGGCCGCCCAGATCGATCCGCCGGTGCTCGAGCTGCACCTGCTCGGGATGCGGGCGGACGAGGCGGTGCGGGCCCTGGATCGCCAGGTCGACAGCGCCCTTGTGTATGGGCTTCGCGAGTTCAGCGTCGTGCACGGGAAGGGGGAAGGCATCCTGCGCACCGTCATTCACGAGCACCTGCGCGGGCTGCCCGTCGTGGCGGACTTCCACTTCTCGACCCCCGAGGAGGGGGGGTACGGGAAGACCGTCGTCACCCTCAAGACGTAGCGGTGTTCGATGGGGCTGACACGGCCAGTCCCCGCCGCTACTATGGCGCGATGAACAGCGCGGACCCCCAGCAGGTGCCACTCCCCGTGCGGCTGCCGCGCGCCCGTTCGACGGGAGCGTGCGCGTGAAGAGCATCATCATCCGGGGAGCCCGCGAGCACAATCTCAAGAACATCGACCTCGAGATCCCGCGCGACGCCCTGGTCGTGGTGTCGGGGCTCAGCGGATCGGGCAAGTCGTCCCTCGCGTTCGACACGTCTTCGCCGAGGGTCAGCGGCGCTACGTGGAGTCGCTCTCGGCCTACGCGCGGCAGTTCCTCGGCAGGCTGGACAAGCCCGACGTCGACTCCATCGAGGGGCTGTCGCCCGCCATCGCGATCGAGCAGAAGACGACGCACAGGAACCCGCGCTCCACCGTGGGCACGGTGACCGAGATCTACGACTACCTGCGTCTCCTGTTCGCCCGGGTGGGCATCCCGCACTGCCCGCAGTGCGGCAGGGAGATCCAGGAGCAGTCGGTCGACCAGATCGTCGATGCGCTGCTCGTGCTACCGGCCGGGACGAAGCTCTCGCTTCTCGCCCCCGTCGTGGTCGGGAAGAAGGGCGAGCACCAGAAGGTCCTCGACGACGCGCGCCGGCTGGGCTACGTGCGTGTGCGCGTGGACGGCGAGGTGCGGACGCTCGACGAGCCCATCAGCCTCGACAAGAAGCGCACGCACTCCATCGAGGTCGTGGTGGACCGGCTCACCGTGGCCCCCGACGCTGCGCAGGCGCCTCTCCGAATCCGTCGAGGCTGCCCTGGACGTCGTCCGGCGGAACTCTCGTCGCGCTCGTGAAAGACAGGGAAGGAGAGCGTGAGCTGCTGTTCTCCCAGAAGAGCAGCTGCCCCGTCTGCGGCATCAGCGTGCCCGAGTTGCAGCCGCGCCTGTTCTCGTTCAACAACCCCTTCGGGGCCTGCCCCTCGTGCACGGGGCTGGGCATGACGCTCGACTTCGACCCCGACCTCGTCATCCCCGACCTCGGCCTGTCGTTCAACGAGGGCGGGATAGCGCCCTACAACCCGCAGGCCAACTGGTACCGCAGCCAGTTCGAGGCCCTCGCCCGTCATTTCGGCTTCACTCTCGACACGCCCCTGGGCGACCTTCCCCCGGGAGTTCTCGAGGCGCTGCTCAACGGCACGAGCGAGAAGATCGACTTCCGCTACGTGAGCAGGGACGGGCGGGGAAAGTGGGAATACGAGTCGGGCTTCCGCGGGGTGCTGAACGAGCTGAAGCGCCGCTACCTGGAGTCCAGCTCCGAGCAGGTGAAGGAGTGGCTGGAAGGGTTCATGACGCAGACGGTCTGCGCTGCCTGCGGCGGGAAGCGACTGAAGCCGGAGGTGCTCGCCGTCACCGTGGGCGGGAAGAACATCCACGACCTGGCCCGGCTGTCGGTGGACGAGGGGCTCGCCTTCCTCGACGGGCTTGCACTGGAGCCGACGGCACAGAAGATCGCGCGCCAGGTCCTGAGGAGATCCAGTCCCGCCTGGCGTTCCTGCGCAACGTCGGGCTCGTCGTACGTCACCCTGGAGCGGAAGGCGTCCACGCTCTCGGGCGGCGAGGCGCAGCGCATCCGCCTGGCCACGCAGATCGGCTCGTCCCTGGTCGGCGTGCTGTACATCCTCGACGAGCCGACCATCGGGCTGCACCAGCGCGACAACGCCATGCTGATCGAGACCCTCACGCGCCTGCGCGACGCGGGCAACACGCTGATCGTCGTGGAGCACGACGAGCAGACGCTGCGCACCGCCGACCACATCGTCGACCTGGGCCCGGGGGCCGGCGTGCACGGGGGCCACGTGGTGGCGGAGGGCACGCCCGAGGAGGTCGCGGCGAACCCGAAGTCGCTCACCGGTCAGTTCCTCTGCGGAAGTCTCGCGATCCCCAAGCCCGCCGCGCGAAGGCCGGGCAGCGGGAGCTGGCTCACCCTGCGCGGGGCGGCGGAGCACAACCTCAAGGGCATCGACGTGCGCTTCCCGCTGGGGACGCTCACAGCGATCACGGGCGTGTCGGGGTCGGGCAAGTCGACGCTGCTCTCGGACCTCCTGTTCCCGGCTCTCTCCAACAGGATCATGCGCAGCCGCCTGCCCGAGGGCAGCTTCGCGGGCCTGGAGGGCGCAGAGCAGATCGACAAGGTCATCAACATCGACCAGGCCGCCATCGGCCGCACGCCCCGCTCGAACCCTGCCACCTACGTCGGCATGTTCGCCCCGCTGCGCGACGCTCTACGCCCAGCTGCCCGAATCGCGCGCGGGGCTACAAGTCGGGGCGGTTCTCCTTCAACGTGAAGGGCGGCAGGTGCGAGAACTGCGACGGGGCCGGCACCATCCGCATCGAGATGCACTTCCTGCCCGACGTGTACATCACCTGCGACGTCTGCAAGGGCAGGCGCTACAACCGCGAGACCCTGGAGGTGCGGTACAAGGGCAGGAACATCCACGAGGTCCTCGAAATGACGGTCGAGGAGGGCCTCGCCTTCTTCCGTGCGATCCCCCCGATCGCGGGGAAGCTGAAGACCCTGTCGGAGGTCGGCCTGGGCTACGTCAAGCTCGGCCAGTCCGCGCTGACCCTCTCGGGCGGGGAGGCGCAGCGGGTCAAGCTGTCCCTCGAGCTCTCGCGGCGCAGCACGGGGCGCACCTTCTACATCCTGGACGAGCCCACCACGGGGCTGCACTTCGCCGACGTGAAGAAGCTCATGGAGGTGCTGCAGCTGCCTCGTGGACAACGGCAACACCGTGGTGCTGATCGAGCACAACCTCGACGTGATCAAGTGCGCCGACTGGGTGATCGACCTCGGGCCCGAGGGCGGCGACGGGGGCGGGGAGGATCGTGGCCGAGGGCACCCCCGAGCAGGTGGCGCGCGCCGAGCGGTCGTACACGGGCCGATACCTGCGAAAGGCGCTGCGAAACGGGAAGGGGGCGCCCCCCGCGTGACAGCCGCCCTGCTCGCCGCGATGCTGCTGCTCCTGGTGCCTGCTGCCTGGGCGGAGGAGCCGCCGTCGGCGCCGCAGCCCCGACGGTCGAGGAGGCCCCGACGGTCGGGGAGGCCCCGACGGCCGCCGGGGAGCTCGCCGCCGCCACGCTGGCCTCGGACATCGCATCGGCGAGCTACTACGAGCTTGTCGCCTGGTGCCGCACGCTGGGCCTCGACGAGGCAGGGAGCCGCACGGAGCTGCAGCAGAGGCTTGCGGCGGCCCTGAAGGTCGAGCTGCCGAAGCCCGGGCCTGCTCCCCGAAGGACGGTCACGGTGCGCTCCGCGAGGGAGTCGCAGTACTTCACCATTTCCGACATCGACGAGAAGTACGTGACCCTGACGGGCGACGTGGTGGTGGAGGTCCGCGACGGGGAGACCGGCGCGGTGCATTCCATCCGCGCGTCGCGCATCCTGTACAACCAGACCCTGGGCGTCGTGACGGCCGACGGCGGGGTGAGCTACTCGCTCACCAGGGGGGGGAAGACGGAGAACTTCGAGGGAGCGAGCCTGTCCTTCGACATGGAGACCTCCGAGGCCGTGTTCTACGACGGCCGCAGCTCGAAGACCTCCTCCCGCAACGGGGTCGCCGTCACCTACTTCTTCACCGGCGAGACGATCTCGCGCCTGGCCAACGACACCGTCGTGATGGAGAACGGGAGCTTCTCCAGCTGCGACGAGCCTGCCGACCCCCACTACCAGATCCGCGCCCGCAAGGTGTGGATCCTCGCCCCGGGCGAATGGGCCATCCAGAGCGCGGTCCTGTACGTTGGCCGGGTGCCCCTGCTGTACCTGCCCGTCTTCTTCTGGCCGGGCGACAGCATGTTCTTCAACCCCGCGCTGGGCTACCGGGAGCGGGAGGGGACCTACGTGCAGACCACGACGTACCTCCTCGGCCGCAAGGAGAAGGAGCAGGATAACCCCCTGTCTTTCCTGAAGCTCGAGGAGGCGGGTGCGACGGACTACGCCCTCGAGCTGCACGGGCTGTTCCTGCGCAAAGTGAGCGGCCAGGGAACCGCCCCGCAGAAAGGGAACACGTTGAAGCTGCTGCTGGATGCCTACTCCCGCCTGGGTATCCTTGCCGGGCTGGAAGGCGAGTTTCCCCCCCTTGCCAGCTTCAAGGCCGGCATCGGGGTGAGCCGCAGCCTCTTCGGCAACAGCACGTCCAACTCGACTTCCACGACCTGGTCCCAGTTCTGGGAGGGAGAGAGCTATTGGAACAGCTCGAGCTTCGGCGGGGTCTCCCTCCCGATGCGCTTCGGGATGGAAGGCACCATCAAGCAGGCAGGGACGGGGTACTCGCTGAGCGGGCGGTTCGAGTACTATTCCGACCCGTCCTTCACCAGCGACTACTTCAACAGGACAGAGGGGCTCGCGCTCACTGACGTCCTCACCACGCCGACGGCCGCCGCGGCCACGGTCGCGAAGAAGACGACCCTGGCGTGGGACCTGGCCGGCAGCGTGGACCTGGGCAGGCTGCTGGGCCTGCCCTCCGGCGCGTGAACCTCACCATGCCGACCCTCAACGCGAAGGTGGCCTGGCAGAGCAGGGATGCGCCCTACGTGTACACCCAGCCCGAGTACTGGGACCCCGGCAAGACGTTCTACTACCCGTCCAGCGTGACCCTGCCCACCGCCTCTGTCTCGTTCTCTGGAGACATTCTGAAGCTCGACCTGTCGAAACGGCCGGCGGCCGCGGCCGCCGTTGGGGCTCAGCCGCCCGCGGGGGCGGCCGGCCCACAGCCGCCGGGAGAGAAGCCCGGTGCCGTGACGGCAGGGGCTGCTGCGGCAGGGGCCAACTCGGCGGAGCTCCGTCCCCCGTACCCGCAGGAGCCGTCCCCGCCGGACGTGGAGACGCAGGGAGATTTCGCGGTCCGCGAACCAGCGCGGAAGGCGGACCTCGCCGTGAGCGCGGCGGCCGGGGAATCCACGCTGACCTTGTCCTACCAGGTCCAGCCCCGCGCCAACCTGGAGCACACCTTCGACAGCAGGGCGTGGACCACGAAGGAAGACGTGGACAGCTCCATTCTCTACAGGACCCTTGAGACGGGGGGCACCTCGAGCCTGACGGGCACCGCCCTCCTGCTGGACAGGCAGGCCGAGGTCTCCGCGGCGCTCAGCGCCGACGGAAACTACCGCCTCCGCTTCGACCCGTCGGCTGTGACTCCCCCCGACTGGCAGGGTCTGCTCCTGCGCGACTACCAGCAGGACAGGTTCGAGCTTCGCACCACCCTTGCCGCGACGCTGCGCCCCCTGCAATCGGTGGCCCCGATGGCGGGCTCCTCGCTGTCGTATCGGCTCGGCTGGAGGCTGTACCAGCTTGGTTTCACGGGGACGGTTGCCGCCCCCGTGTTCACCCCGACGGTGTTCACGTGGGACCAGGCCACGGTGCCCGAGCATTCGCTGCAGTCGACGATCCAGCTCGCAGCCTTCGGCCAGACCGACACGCTGTCCCTGGCGCTGCAGCTGCCTCCGCTGGCAACCGTCGGCTCCGCCCAGCTTGCATTCGGCGTGGGTGCCTGGAAGGCCCGCGCGCAGGGGGGTGTGAAGGAGACCGCCGGGGTGCTGCAGGCCCAGCCGCTCAGCCTCTCCTCGTCGCTGCTCCTGGGCGGGCTGGTCACGGTCAGCGAGGACCTGCAGTTTCTCTCCGACCCCGCCTCGCCGGGGCTGGACAGGTCGGTGACGCAGCTCTCCGGGTGGGGGGCGACGGCGGCATTCACCGCCGAGCGGCTGCTGCCCGTGGCGTGGGACGGGGGAGCCTACCAGTGGAAGACGACCGGCACCGACAAGGTCCTGCTGCCCTCCACGCTGCGGCTGGCCTGGGCGCCGACGGCTGTGCCGCGCTGGGGGTGGAAGGATCGGATCCGCCTCGACTCGACGGTGAGCACGGCGTGGAACGTGAACCTGCAGCGCTACACGGACAGCATGTTCGACTTCTCGCTGAGGCTCGGTCTCACTGTCAGCAGGCTGCTGGAGCTGAGCTTCACATCCGTGTCGAGCAACGGCAAGACCTACAGGTACATCCCGGGCTGGCCCGAGGCCGTGGGGGAGACCTGGGTGAACCCTCTCACGGACCTGCTGGCCTCGTACAACTTCTGGAACATCTCCGACAGGTACAAGTCGGGATTCAAGATCCGCAGCCTCGCTGTCAAGGCGGTGCACCACCTGCACGACTGGGACCTCACCTTCGAGTACCAGGGAACCCCGCAGCTGGTGACCCTCGCCAGTGGCCAGCGCCAGTACCAGTGGACCCCTACTTTCTCGATCCTGGTGCAATGGCTCGCCGGTCCCCGAGATCAAGAGCCGCGTGCACCAGGACACGACCGGCCTCAACCTGCGCGGCTGAGGGGGCGGCGCCGCGCCGCCCCGTGTTGACGGATGCAGGGCAAAGGCACTACCATGAAAGCCACGTGAGCTGCATGGAGAAACCACTGACCGTCGTGGTGAGCGATCAGTCCATCCTGCCCGAGATCTGCGGGGCAAACGACGGGAACCTTCGCATCATCGAGGAGCTGCTCGGGGCGCGCGTGTTCTCGCGGGGAAACGAGATCATGCTCGATTCCGGCGACGGGGACACGGGCCGCACCTTCACTCTCCTGCTGCGCCAGATGGAGGACCACATCCGCCTGGGGCAGCTGCCCGGCCCCGACCTGATCCGCTCGATCCACGGCTCGCTCTCGGGGGGCGACGCGGGGCGCGCCGAGCTGCTCAAGCAGACCGTCGTCGCAATTCCCAACGGCTACCGATCCGTCTACCCCCGCACCTACAACCAGGCCGTCTACCTGCAGGCGATCGAGAGGTCCGAGCTGTGCTTCGGCGTGGGGCCGGCGCGGCACCGGCAAGACCTACCTTGCCGTGGCCCAGGCGCTGCGGCAGGTGCTCACCCAGGGGCGGCGCAAGCTGATCATCACCCGCCCCGTGGTGGAGGCGGGGGAAAGCCTGGGATTCCTCCCCGGCGACCTGGCCCAGAAGATCGACCCCTACCTGCGGCCGCTGCACGACGCGATCGAGTCTCTGGTGCCCGGCGAGACGGTGCGCCGGTTGGAGGAGAACGGCATCCTGGAGATCGCGCCACTCGCCTACATGCGGGGACGGACGCTGTCGGGGGCGTTCATCATCCTGGACGAGGCGCAGAACACGACGCGCGAGCAGATGAAGATGTTCCTGACCCGCATCGGGGAGAGCTCGACGACCGTGGTCACGGGAGACATCACGCAGATCGACCTGCCCCGCAAGTCCGATTCGGGCCTGCTGTCGGTCATACCCATCCTTCGTCCCATCCGCGAGATCAGCTTCACCTTCTTCGAGGAGCAGGACGTCGTGCGGAACCCCCTGGTGCGCAAGATCGTGCACGCCTACGAGACGGCGCATGAGGAGTAGAAAGCTCCGCGCCTGGGCGGCGGCGACCCGGGCGTGGCAGGCTGTGCGCCTGCAGAAGCGGGCCGCCACCGCCGTGGCCGTCACCTTCGCGGCAGGACTGGCTGTCATCATCGCCTCGACGCAGCTGCCCAGCCTGTCACTGCGCTCGAATCCCGAGACCTTTCCTGCCGGGGACGTGGCGGACAAGGACTACGTCGTCGGGCGGGACTTCTCCTGGGTGGACGAGCATGCAACGGAGATCCGGCGCGAGACGCGCGAGAGGCTCGTTCCCCCCGTGTTCGCCCTGAACGAATCAATCGCCGCCGACGCGCTGGAGAGGTTCGACAGGTTCGCCCTGGCCCTGCAGCGGCTTGCCGCCCAGGGGACCTCCGTGGACAGGATCATCCTGCGTGTCCAGCTCGACTTCCCCGAGAGGGTCCCCGAGGCCGACCTGCGGCGGCTCCTGGGCGCGGCCGACCGCGCGCGGCTGCTGGACAGGGCGCGCGTGATGCTGGAGCAGGCGCTCGCCCAGGGAGTGGTCGACCTGACGGGGCACCGTGAAGAGGCCCGCGCCGCCGGGGCGATCGAGGTGTGGCGCGCCCGCGACGGCCAGGTCGAGAAGCGGGAGGCCCCACTCCCGGGCGTGCTGTCGCTGGAGAACCTGCTCGAGCGGCTGCAGGGGCAGGGGCGCGCGGAGGGCGCCTCCGAGGCAGATGCCCGGCTGCTCGCCGGCCTCGCCGTCGGATTCGCCGTCGAGAACGCCTGGTACGACTCGCCGAACACACGTGTGCAGCGCAACCGCGCCCGCGCCGAGGTGGAGCCGGTCACCGAGAAGCTGGTGAAGGGGCAGGTGCTGGTGCGCCGGGGTGACATCGTCACCGAGGCCGCGGCGCAGAAGATCCGCGCCCTCAGCGAGTACTCGATGACCGTCGACCTGAACGGCATGGCCGGCAGCGCGCTCCTGCTGCTGGGCATCTTCGCCGTCGGGCTGTACCTGGTCCTCCTGGCGCCGCAGCCCATCGGCGCCCGTCACGGGCAGGTGCTCCTGATCCTCGGCATGGTGCTTGCCCATGTCGCGCTGAGCGCGCTGGCCTCCCGCCTGGCACCGTGGGGGCGGTGGCTGCCCGTGTCGGTGCTGGTGCCGACCAGCGCGATGGCCATGCTCGTCGCCATCCTGGTCTCCACGCCGGTGGGCATCGCCTTCAGCCTCGTCTCGTCCCTCGCCATGCTCCTGCTGAGCGGCATGAGCGTCACCGCGTTCCTCTTCGCGTTCCTGAGCGGGGTGGCCGGGACCGCGGTGGTGCTGGGAGCCGAGCGCAGGATCGACCTGGTGCGCGCGGGGGCGATCCTCGCCGTCCTGGATGCGCTCATCCTCGTCGTGCTGGGCCTGCTGGGCAACCTGGAGCCGGGGCACGTCCTGCAGGCGGCCGCGTGGAGCGCGGCCAACGGTTTTCTCTGCGGCATCCTCACCCTCGGGTTCCTGCCCATCTTCGAGGAGCTTCTGAACGCGCCGACCCGGTTCAAGCTCATGGAGCTGTCGGACCTGAACTCGCCGATCTTCAAGCGCATGCTCTCGCAGGCGCCGGGCACCTACACGCATTCCATCAGCGTGGCGAACCTCGCCGAGACGGCCTGCGAGGCCATCGGCGCCAACGCGCTGCTCGCCCGGGTGAGCGCGTACTACCACGACATCGGCAAGATCGACCAGGCCGACTACTTCATCGAGAACCAGAAGGCCTTCAACAGGCACGACGAGATGAAGCCCAGCCTGTCGGCGGCGGTGATCAAGAGCCACGTGCGCATCGGCATCGAGAAGGCACGCGACCTGAAGCTGCCCCAGGCCATCGTCGACATCATCGCCCAGCACCATGGCCGCGGCCTGATCACCTACTTCTACCACCGCGCCGTGACGGAGGGGAAGAATCCACGCCTCTCGCGCGACGACTACTCGTACCCCGGCGTGCGCCCACGCACGCGCGAGGCGGCCGTCCTGATGCTGGCAGACGCAGTGGAGGCAGCCACGCGCACGCTGAAGCGCCCCACCGAGGCCCGCCTGGAGCGGGACGTGCAGCAGATCATCATGGACAAGTTCACAACCGGCGAGCTGGGTGAGAGCAGCCTCACGCTGCGCGACCTGGAGGCGATCCGCCGCAGCTTCGTGCACATCCTGGAGGGCTACTTCCACACCCGCATCGAGTACCCGCGGGTGCGCAGGGAGCGGAGGATGCCCCAGTGACACCGGCGCCGCGCCGCGGGAGCGTGGAGGTCGTCGTCCAGGGCGTGCGCAGGCCGAGGTGGACGCCGCGGTTCGCCCGGTTCTGCCAGGCGGTGCTGGAGAAGACGGCGGAGGGCCCCTGGGAGCTGTCGGTGCTCCTCTGCGGGGATGCGCGCATGACCGAGCTGAACGCCCGCTACAGGGGCCTGGACAAGCCCACGGACGTTCTTTCCTTTTCCCGCGAGGAGCCTGGCCGCCTGGCGGGGGACCTGGCCATCTCGCTCGAGACCCTGGCCCGCAACGCCGCTGCCTGGGGCGTGACCCTGGACGAGGAGCTGAAGCGGCTCGCGATCCACGGAATCCTGCACCTTGCGGGAATGGACCACGGGAAGGGAAAGGGCCGCGCCATGGCGCGGCGCCAGGCCGCGCTCGCGCGGGAGCTGGGAGGGGAGCGGATCATCGGATGAGCACGAACTGCAGGCGGGCGATCGCGGCATTTGCCGTGCTGATGGCGGGCATGACCGGACTTTTCGCGGCGGACGCGCGCACCCTCTACCGGGCGGGCGCCGCCGCCCAGGCCGCGGAGGACTATCCCCTCGCGGTGGAGAGCTACATCGCCGCCCTCGAGGCCAACCCGGCGTACCTCGAGCCCATGGCGGGCCTGGCCGAGAGCTTCTTCCTGATGGAGGAGTACGACGAGGCCCTGCGCTGGGTGAGCGAAGCACTGAAGTACGACCGTGCCAGCACGGCGCTTGCCGTTCTGCAGGCCCGAGCGCTGATCGGACTGGGCAGGCCCGCGGATGCGCGCAGGCGCCTGCAGCCCGTGCTCGAACAGCTGCCCAACGACCTGGAGGCGAGGCTCGCCCTCGCGGAGTGCGACATCGCGGAGGGCAAGGCGAAAAGCGCCCTCGCGCAGTACGCGCGGACCCTCCGCCTGGCTCCCGAGAGCCGCACGGCGCTTCTCTCCCAGGCACTGCTCTCCGAGTCGACAGGGGACGCCGCGGGTGCGTCACGCTCCTACGAGCTCGCCCTGCGCAGCCACCCCTCCGACCCGGAGGTGAGGCTGGCCGCCGCAGCGTGGGAAGCCGGGCAGGGGGAGGCTGGAGGCGGCCGAGGCGCACGCGCGCACGGCGCTGTCGCTGGCCCCGACCATGACCCGGGCCCGCGTCGCCCTGGGCGGGATACTTCTTCGCAGGGGTGCCCCCGCCGACGCCGCGGCGGTGCTCCGCGAAGTGGTCGCCGTCGAAAGGGACGACGCAAGGGCCTGGTACACGCTGGGCCAGGCCTACCGGGCGGCGGGGGACCCTGCCCGGGCCATCGCGGCGTTCGCGAGCGGCGTGACGGCAAGCCCCGGCGACGAGCTGTGCAGGCTGGGCCAGGAGAACACGGTCCTGGAATCGCTCAAGCTCGACGATCCGGCCCGGCGAAGGGCCGCGGCCTTCCACGTGCAGCAGGGCCGCCTCCTCGAGAGCCGCAATGCCACCGAGCAGGCCCTGGCGGAATACCGCAGGGCGCTGATCCTCGACCCGACGGGGGCGGAGGCCCGCAAGGCGTACGCCGGCGTGTTCCACGCGATGGGCTTCCCCGCCAAGTACCTGAGCGAGCTGAAGGTGATCGCCTCGCTGGGGTCGGCTGACGCCCGGGTGTCCGACGAGATCGAGGCCCTCTCGAGCCTGCTCGCCGACCGTCTCTCCATCTCCTGGGGCTACGACCAGTACAACCTCCCCCGCGCGCGCTACGCGGTGCCCGTGTTCACGATCCCCGCCGCCAACCGGCTGCTCCATCCCTCGGCCGACGAAGACCTCGCCCGGCTGTTCGCGGCGATGCTCTCGCGCGTCGACTCGGTCTCCGTGCCCGACGCGAGCAGGCTCGCGGCCGGCTTCGACCAGGCCTTCCGCGCCGCACGGGGATCGGGGTCGGACTGGTTCGTGGTGCTCGGGCTCGAGGAGAGCGAGCGCAGCTTCTCGGCCGTCGCGGACCTGCACCTGGCCCGCACGGGGGTCCGCGTTGCCCGCTTCGCCGTCTTTCGCACGGGCAACGACAGGGTGCGGGATTCGTTCCTCCGTGTCTGCGCTGACATCGCGGCCCGCCTTCCCGTCCGCGGCACGCTCATCGCGCGGGAGGTGGACCGGGGCCTTGTCGACCTGGGAAGCTTCCAGGGCATGAAAAAGGGCGATACCCTCCTGGTCGTTCGCAAGGGCGGCGTGAAGCTCTCCAACACGGGGATTGCACTTGCCTGGGAGCCGGGCGACGTGCTGGGCCAGGTCGAGCTCACCGCGGTTGACGAGGGCGTCGCAGAGGGGACTCTCACGCGCAAGGGCTGGTTCGACACGGTGAACGTGTCCGACCAGGTCCTCTTCGACCTGCCGACGACAGCCCCCGCGACGGCGGCAACCCCCGCCCCGGCAGGACTTCTCGCACGCGTGTGGAGCGCCGTGACCCGTCGCCCACCGCGAAGCTGAGGTCGCGCCTCCTCCCTGCCGGGCCGCCGCCGTCCCCGCGAACTGTTGACACGGGGGGGCCTTTTCCGTACATTGGCGGGCGGTCTCACCCCTCGTCACACACCCCGAAGAAGGAGCAAGGGCATGGCGAAAAAGACTGTCCGCGACATCGACCTGAAGAACAAGAAGGTGCTCGTCCGCGTCGACTTCAACGTTCCCCTCAAGGAGGGGAAGATCACCGACGACACGAGGATCACCGCGGCGCTTCCCACTCTGCGCTATATCCTCGACCAGAAGGGCGCCTCGCTCATCCTCATGAGCCACCTCGGAAGGCCGAAGAAGCCGGACAAGGAGAACAGCCTCGCCCCCGTGGCCGAGAGGCTCGGCCAGCTCCTGGGAAGGACCGTGACCCTCGCGCCCGACTGCGTCGGCCCCGCCGCCGAGGCTGTCGTGAAGGCGATGAAGGCGGGGGACGTGGTGCTCCTCGAGAACGTGCGCTTTCACCCCGAGGAGGAGAAGAACGAGCCGCAGTTCGCGAAGTCACTTGCCGCCCTGGGAGACGTGTACGTCAACGACGCTTTCGGCACGGCCCACAGGGCCCACGCGTCCACGGAGGGTGTGGCGCGCATCCTGCCCGGCGTGGCCGGCTTCCTGATGGAAAAGGAAATCAAGTTCCTCGGCGGGGTGTTCGAGAACCCGGCAAAGCCGTTCGTCGCCGTCATCGGCGGTGCGAAGGTCTCCACCAAGATCGCCGTGCTCGAGTCTCTTCTGCCCCGGGTGACCACCATGATCATCGGGGGAGGCATGGCGTACACCTTCCTCAAGGTCCAGGGCATCGCCGTGGGCAAGTCCCTGGTGGAGGAAGAGCTCAGTGCAACGGCCTCGGCGTTCCTCTCCAGGGCGAAGGAGGCGAAGGTCGAAGTGCTCCTTCCGGTCGACCACGTGGTGGCGGCGCAATTCGCCGAGACCGCGACCCCCGAGCCAGTGGACTCCGCCGCGGTGCCCGAGGGCAAGGTCGCCATGGACATCGGGCCGAAGTCCGTGTCCCTGTTCCGCGACAGGATCCTGAAGGCGAAGACCGTGGTGTGGAACGGGCCCATGGGCGTGTTCGAGTTCCCGGGCTTCGCGAAGGGGACGCAGGACGTGGCGAAGGCCGTGTCCGACTGCAGGGGCACGACGGTGGTCGGCGGCGGGGACTCGGTGGCCGCCGTGAACCAGTTCGGCCTTGCCGCGAAGATCACGCACGTGTCCACCGGTGGCGGCGCCTCCCTGGAGCTCCTGGAGGGCAAGCAGCTGCCCGGCGTCGCGGCGCTGCAGGAGAAGTAGGCCGCAGATGAGACGCCCGTATATCGCAGGCAACTGGAAGATGTACAAGACGGCGGCGGAGGCCGCCGATCTCGCCGGCCGGCTCGCGGCGGCCCTCGTGGGCGAGACGGACAGGAAGGTCATGCTCGCCCCGCCCTTCACGGCGCTGCATGCAGTGCGCAGGGCGCTGGAGGGCTCGCGGATCCTCCTGGGCGCGCAGAACGCGGCCGCGGAGCTGGAGGGCGCCCACACGGGTGAGATCTCGCTTCGGATGCTGCGCGACGCCGGGGTGACGGTGGTCATCCTCGGGCACTCCGAGCGCCGCCACGTCTACGGGGAGACCGACGCCCTCGTCAACAGGAAGGTGCGCCTCGCGCTGGCGGAGGGCTTCGAGGTTATCCTGTGCGTGGGCGAGACGCTGGACGAGCGCCAGGCCGGTGTCACGGCCCGGGTGGTGGAGACCCAGGTGACGCAGGGACTGGCAGGGGTGGCAGCCGCCGACCTCGCCCGTGTCACCATCGCTTACGAGCCGGTGTGGGCGATCGGGACGGGCAAGAACGCCACGCCGGGCGACGCGGACGCGGTGCACGCGGAGATCCGCGGCGTCCTGCGCAGGCTCTTCCACGGCACCGCGGCCGAGGAGACGACAATCCAGTACGGCGGGTCGGTGAAGCCGGACAACATCCGTGACCTTATGAAGATGAAGAATATCGACGGTGCGCTGGTCGGGGGAGCCTCGCTCAAGGCCGAGACCTTCCTGCCCATCGTGCAGTACGACCGCTAAGGGGGGACGGCAGCAATGTCTGCGATCGCAATCGTGATTCTCGTCGCGCTGGTGCTGAGCGCGGTGCTCCTCGTGCTCCTGGTGCTGATCCAGGACGAGAGCGGGGAGGGTGTCGGGGGCATCTTCGGCGGCGGCAGCACGACGCCGTTCGGCTCGCGGGCGGGGAACGTGCTCACGCGGCTCACGGCAGGGCTCGCCGCCGTGTTCCTGGTGTGCGCGTTCGTGCTCGCATGGCTGAACCGTACTCCCGAGTCCGGCAACGTCATCGGCAAGGCGCGTGAACAGCAGCTGCAGACGACGACGAGCCAGGACTGGTGGGTGCAGACCCCTGCTCCGGCGGCAGAGCAGGCCCCCCAGCCCGAGCCGGCGCAGCAGGCCGGAGGCCAGTAAGTGGCCCTGCGGCTCCAGGACCTCTTTGCCCCCTCCCGCATCAAGTGCCGCCTGGAGGCGGAGGACAAGGCGGAGGTCTTCGAGGAGCTGGTCGACCTGCTGGTGTCGCAGTACGGACTCGACAGCCGCGACGCCATCCTGGAGGCGATCCGCCGCCGGGAAGAGAAGATGTCGACAGGCATCAAGAGGGGCATCGCGATACCGCACGCCAAGACGCCCTTCACGAAGGGGGTGATCGGCGTGCTCGGCATCTCGCCGCAGGGCATCGACTACGAGAGCCTGGACGGGGAGCCCGTGCACCTGCTGTTCCTCCTGGTGAGCTCCGAGGAAGATGCGGGGTCGCATCTGGCCGTGCTGAAGAAGATCGCCCTGCTGGTCGAGAGCCCCGATTTCTACGGGCAGGTCATGAAGGCCGACGGGCCGGACAAGGTCAGCAAGGTCATCCGCTCCTTCGAGGAGGTCCTGGACTCCCAGGACGCGTAGGGGAGGGGCCATGTCCGACATCCTCGAGAGGCTTCTGGGCGTCGAGAAAGACGCATCGGTGCTGGTGGCCAGCGCGGAGACCGAGGCGGGGCGCCGCCGCGCAGCCGCGCAGGCCGACGCGCAGGTCCGCCACGGCGAGGCGCTGAAGACGGCCGCGACCGAGGCGGCGGCCCGCGTGGCAGCCGAGAGGGAAAGGATCGCGGCCGAGCGGGACGAGAAGAACCGCGCTTTCCGGGAGAGCCTGTCATCCCGGCCCCGGGACAGGGAGGCCCTTCGACGGGTCGTGATGGATTTCGTCGACAAGGGCCTTCGATGATCCGCACTTTCCGCTATTCCTTCATCCTCGCGAAGATCTACGGGATGCTCGCCCGCACCTACGTGGGCGCCAATTTCCGCGACATCCTGCGCCTGCGCAAGGTCCAGGACCTGTACGACAGGCTGTTCCCCGGCGAGAGGGCGGAGAAGCCCGAGCACCAGCTCACGGCCGACCTGGAGACGCGCGTCGCGCAGGCAGGGATCGCCTCCATGACCTACGTCCTGGACAGCCTCGGCGACCCGCCGGAGATCCTGGTGCACATCCTGCGCTCCTTCGAGTACCAGGGCGTGAAATCGCTCCTGCGGACCGCGGCCCTTCCGCGGGTCGGGGAGGGGCAGCCGATGGCTGCCTCGTCCGGTCCCCGCGGCGGGCAGGTCGGGGCCCTTGCCCCGGACCTCGGCCGCTACGGCACCGTGGACTTCGCGTCTATCGGGTCCGTGGAGGCCCTGGAGGCAACCCCCTACGCGTGGGTTGTCCCGCTCCTCGCCACGACCCCGGCTGCCAGGGTCGAGAACATGATCGACCAGCAGTACTACCGCCGCCTTCTCGAGCTCACCCGGGCGCTGCCTCGGAAAGACCGTGCGGGTGTATCGCGCCTCGTGGGGATGGAGATCGCGCTGGCCGACGCCGTCTGGGCGCTGCGGCTGCGTTTTGCCTTCGGCCTTGACGCCGAGAAGGCGCGCGAGCTGCTCGTGCCGGGTCTCCTGGACGCGGACCGTCGCGCCGTGGAGCAGGCTTTCGACATACCCGCCGACTCTATCGAGGGCTGGCGGAAGTGGCGCTTCGGCTGGCTGGTGGAGGACCAGCTCAGCGAGTCGTTCAAGGCGCCGGACCCGGTCCGTGCCGAGCAGAAGGCGACGCGTCGGCTGTACGCGAAGGCCCACCACCTGTTCCACCAGGATCCTTTCACGCTGACCCCCCTGGTGGCGTTCTTCAAGCTCAAGAAATACGAGGTCGCCTTCCTGAACACCGCCGTCGAGGCGCTGCGGCTCTCCGTGAGCGAGCAGGACGTCCTCGCCCTCGTGGGAGCGCAGTGAGATGTTTTCCACAGAGCGGATGAAGAAGCTGGAGCTCCTCGTGCTGAAGCGGGACGTCGACGACGTGCTGCGCTACCTCGGCTTTGCCGGGTGCGTGCAGCTCATCGCGGACACGAAAGAGCAGCGCGAGCTCACCGCCGAGGAGCGGGAGATCGCGGACCTGAAGGGCAAGGTCGACGCCCTGGCCCGCTTCCTCGGCATCGGCCCGGGGCCGCGCACGGAGGCGGCCCCGCCTGCCTCGACCGGGGCGGGAGCCCCGGCCGTTCCCGCGGCCCCCGCCCCCTCGCGCGACGCCCTCCGCGACAGGGCCAACTCGCTGATCGAGGAGCTGAAGGACCTGGTCGGGACGGAGGGCGAGCTGCTGCAGCAGCGGCTGAGCCTCAAGCAGACGGTCGACGAGCTGTCCGCCTTCGCGCATCTCAAGGTCGCTTTCACGGAGCTGGAGCACCTGACCTACCTCAGCTTCCGGCTGGGCACCATCGCACCGGGACGGATGGAGGAGCTGCGCCTCCTGCTGGAGAAGCGCGCGCTCATCGTCCCGCTGGGCAGGCCCGGCTTCCTCATGGCCATCGCCCCGAAGAAGGGCCGCTGGGCGCTGGACACGGAGCTGAAGAAGTTCGCTTTCCAGGAGGCCGCCTTTCCCGCCGACCTGAAGGGGATTCCCGCGGAGGTGCTCCCGTCCGTGCAGGGGAGGCTCGCCGAGGTGGACGACCTGCTCGCCGGCATCGACGCAGAGAAGAGGCGCTTCCGCGACCTGCGCGAGGCGGAGGTGCGCGCCCTGCTGTACGAGCTGGACCTGGACGTGTCCATCGACGCGGTCAAACAGGGCCTGGCTGCGACGGGAAGCGTGCAGCGCGTGAGCGGCTGGGTCCCCCGCCGAAGGTTCAAGGAAGTCGTGGCGGGCCTCGAGCAGATCACCCAGGGCCGTGTCGCGATCCGCTCCTACGAGCCGGAAGAGCTGCCCGACGTGCGTTCGGGGAAGACCCGGGTGCCGGTGTCTGTCGCGCACGGGCGCATCGTGCGCTCCTTCGAGCGGATGGTCTTCTCGTACAGCGTGCCGTTGTACGGGACGATCGACCCGACCCCCTTCGTCGCCGTCATGTTCGTGGTCCTGTTTGCCATCATGTTCGGGGACGTGGGCCAGGGATTCGTGGGCCTTGTCGTGGGCCTGCTCATCGGAAGCGGGCGGGTGAAATCCTTCGAGACCTACCGGCGCAAGAACTTCGGGACGGTGTTCGTGGTGGTGGGGATTGCCTGCATGGTCTCGGGGTTCCTCTACGGCTCCGTGTTCGCCAACGAGGAGCTTCTCGTGCCCGTGGTCCGCTGGGTGACAGGGGTCCTCACCGGGCGCCCCGTCGACAGGATCATCGAGCTCGGCGGTTTCCAGAAGATCACCCTGTTCTTCGGGGTCACGCTGGCGATCGGCGCCGTCATCAACTCGGTGGGCCTCGTGATCAACATGATAAACAACGTGCGCATGCGCAACTGGGAACGCGCGCTGCTGTCGAAGACGGGCCTCGCGGGGGCGTTCTTCTTCTGGTACGTGCTGTCCATCGCCGTGCGGCTGGTCTTCGGAGGCCGGCTGCACGGGGTGGACGTGGCCCTCGTTGCGTTCCCCCTGCTGGTCCTGTTCTTCCGCGAGCCGATCGCCCGGCTGGCCGGCGGCAAGAGGCCGCTCCTGAAGGACGGGGTCTTCGGGTTCGTGATGGAAGGGATCGTCGAGCTCATGGAATCGGCGATCTACTACGTGTCCAACTCGGTGAGCTTCCTGCGCGTGGCCGCCTTCGCCCTCGCGCACACGGTTCTCAGCGGCATCGTGTTCCTGCTCGCCGGCATGGTGGGCAGCGCCCCCGGCGGGATCGCCGGCCGCATCGCCATCATCCTCGTGGGCAACGCGATCATCATCCTGCTCGAGGGACTCATCGTGACCATCCAGGTGGTCAGGCTGGAGTACTACGAGTTCTTCTCCAAGTTCTTCGTGGAGTCGGGGGAAGAGTTCAAGCCGTTCAAGCTGCATTCGGGAGGTACGAGGTGAAGAAGAGACTGTTCCTGTCCGCGGCGCTGCTGGTGGCATGCGCCGCTCCCGCCCTGTTTGCCCAGGCCGCGGCACCCGCGGCCGCCACCGCGCCGACGATCAAGTACATCGCCGCCGCGATCGCCGTGGGTCTTGCCACGCTGGGCGGCGGCATCGCCGTGGGCCAGATCGGCGCGGCGGCCATGGCCGCGATGAGCGAGAACCCCGAGCTGTCGGGGAAGGCGCTGCCCTTCGTCGGCATGGCCGAGGGCATCTGCCTCTGGGGGTTCATCGTGGCGCTGATGATCCTCTCGGCGGCATAGGGCCGCGGAGTCCCGCGTGGAGTTCACCGTCATCGGCGACGAGGAGCTGGTCATCGGCTTCCGTTTCGTCGGCGTGCCGGGCACTGCCGTGTATTCGAAGCCCGAGGCCGAGGAGGCCTTCCGACGGGCGACCTCGTCCGGGGCGGCCCGGGTGCTGATCATCACGGAGCAGGTTTCCGCGATGATCGCGGACCTGGTGATGGAGTGGCAGCTCAGCGGCTCCTACCCCCTGGTCGTCGAGATCCCCGGCATCGAGGGCCACCTCGAGAACAGGCGCGGCCTCGTCGACGCGATCCGCGAAGCGGTGGGCGTCCACGTCTAGGGGAGGGGGCAGGTGGAGATCCTGAAGACCAGCGAAACGCTGGAACAGCAGATCCTGGAGGACGCGCGCAGGAAGGCCAGCCGCATCCTCGAGGCCGCGGAGAAGGACGCCCGGTCGATCGCAGCCCAGTGGGAGGCGAAGCGACGCGACGATGGCGGACGCATCGCGGCAGAGGCGGAGGAGAAGGTCCGCGGCCTGCGGCAGGAGCTGGAATCCTCGCTGCCGCTGGACTTCATGCGCACGCGCCTGTCGGCGACCGAGGAAGCACTGCGCGGAGCGCTCGACGAGCTGTTCGCGGCGCTGAGCCCCGCGGAGCTGGCCCGGGTACTCGGCGCGCTGCTGTCCAGGGCGGCACAGGCCTTCGGGGAAGCGCGCGTGTCGGTGGGCTGGCGGGGCATCGATGCCGGCGCCGCGCGCGGGATTGTCGAGGCGGCACTTCCCCGGGCTGTTGTCGAGGACGTGCACGAGGATGCCGCGGGCCCTGGACCCCTCGGGGGGGCAGCCTCGCGCGGCGTTGTCGTGGCGACAGTCGACGGCCGTATCCGCTGCCGCGCGACTCTCGACGAGCTTGCAGCGCGGCTGCTCGAGGAACGGCGCGAGGAGCTCGTCGCCGCGCTCCTGGGCGGCGGGAAGGGACAGTGAGAGCCTCATGATCGAAGGCAAGGTGACCCGCATCAACGGCCCCATCATCAAGGCGAGCGGCCTCGGGGGCAGCGGGCTGTACGACGTTGTCGAGATCGGCGAGAAGCGGTTGATCGGCGAGATCATCCGCCTCGAAGGCGATTTGGCGACGATCCAGATTTACGAAGACAACACGGGCATGCGGGTGGGCGAGACCGCGGTGTCCCTCGAGCGGCCCCTCTCCGTCCACCTGGGTCCGGGGCTGCTGGGCGAGATCTACGACGGCATCCAGAGGCCCCTGGAGGAGATCAAGAGGATGTCCGGCGGCTTCATCGCCCCCGGGATCAAGATCCCGCCCATTCCCCTCGAAAAGAAGTGGCACTTTGTCCCCTCGTGCAAGCGGGGTGACACGGCGGCACCCGGCGCGATTCTCGGCGAGGTGAGGGAATCGGCAACCATCATGCACAAGGTGATGCCGTTCCCCATGATGGCCTCCTCCACGATCGAGTGGGTCGCCCCCGAGGGCGACTACACGGTCTCCGAGGTGATCGTGCGGTTCGCCGGGGCGGGCGCCGCGGCCCGGGGCACCGACATGACCCTGTCGCACCACTGGCCCGTTCGAAAGCCGCGGCCCTACCTCCAGAAGCTGAGCATGGACGAGCCGCTGGTCACCGGCCAGCGGGTGATCGATGTCTTCTTCCCGCTGTCGCGGGGCGGCACGGCGGCCATCCCCGGCGGGTTCGGGACCGGAAAGACGATGATGCAGCAGGCCCTGGCAAAGTGGTGCAACGCGGACATCATCGTCTACATCGGCTGCGGCGAGCGGGGCAACGAGATGACCGACGTGCTCACCGAGTTCCCCCGCATCCAGGACCCCCGCACGGGGAAGTCGCTCATGGAGCGCACGATCCTCATCGCCAACACCTCCAACATGCCGGTGGCCGCGCGCGAGGTGTCCATCTACACGGGCATCACCCTGGCCGAGTACTACCGGGACATGGGCTACGACGTGGCGATCATGGCCGACTCCACCTCCCGCTGGGCGGAGGCGCTGCGCGAACTGTCGGGGCGGCTGGAGGAGATGCCTGCCGACGAGGGCTTCCCGGCCTACCTGCCCACGCGGCTGGCGGAGTTCTACGAACGGGCGGGCCGGGTGACGACGCTGGGCGGCAGGCGCGGCTCGATCTCCGTGATCGGCGCCGTCTCTCCTCCCGGGGGCGACTTCTCCGAGCCGGTGACGCAGCACACGAAGCGCTTCATCCGCTGCTTCTGGGCCCTGGACAGGGAGCTTGCGAACGCCCGCCACTACCCGGCCATCTCGTGGATCGACTCCTACAGCGAGTACGCCGAGGAGATCCGGGGCTGGTGGCAGAAGGTGAACCCTGACTGGGCAGCAGCGCGCGAGAGCGCGATCGAACTCCTGAAGAGAGAGCAGAGGCTCTCGCAGATCGTGAAGCTGATCGGGCCGGACGCCCTGCCGGACAACCAGCGCCTGGTGCTGCTGGTGGCGGAGATGATAAAGAACGGGTTCCTCCAGCAGAACGCGTACGACGAGGTGGACATGTTCAGCGTGCCGGACAAGCAGGTGCGGATCCTCAAGCTGATAATGGACTTCTACGCGCGCTCCCTCTCCATTATCCAGATGGGGGCCCCGCTTCTGAAGATCCGCGACCTCTCCTGCAGGGAGCGGATCGTGCGCGCGAAGACGGCAGTGAAGAATGACGACCTCGCGTCCCTCGCCGCGATCGACGCTCTCATGGGCACGGAAATGGCCGAGCTCGAGAGGAGCTACAAGCGATGAAGGGTCTGGAGTGGAGGGGCCTCACGAAGGTCGACGGCCCGATCGTCGTCCTGGCCCGCACGGAGGACGTGGGCCTCGGAGAGCTCGTCGTCGTGAGCGACAGGGACGGCGGGCAGAGGTCCGGCAGGATCATCGAGATCTCCGAGCAGGCGGTCGCCGTGCAGATCTTCGGCACGAACACGGGGCTGTCCAGCGACGCCTCGGCCGTGGAGTTCCGGGGCACACCGATGGAGATGCGCGTGTCGCGCGACATGCTGGGCAGGATCTTCGACGGCCTGGGCAAGCCCATCGACGGGTTTCCCGAGGCGTTCAGCTCGCTGCGCCTGGACGTGAACGGCATCCCCATCAACCCCGACGCGCGCACCTATCCCCGCGACTTCATCCAGACGGGGCTGTCGTGCATCGACGGGATGAACACGCTGATCCGTGGGCAGAAGCTTCCCATCTTCTCGGGCAACGGCCTTCCGCACAACCGGCTCGCTGCCCAGATCATCCGCCAGGCCCGGATCCTGGGCTCGCAGGAGCCGTTCGTCATGGTCTTCGCGGCCATGGGCGTGAAGTACGACGTGGCGCGGTTCTTCATCGACACCTTCGAGGAGAGCGGCGTCCTCGCCAATGTCGTCATGTTCCTCTCGCTGGCCGACGACCCGTCCATCGAGCGGCTGATCACCCCGCGCTGCGCGCTCACCGCGGCCGAGTACCTCGCCTTCCAGTGCGACATGCACGTCCTGGTGGTGATGACGGACATGACCAACTACTGTGAGTCGCTGCGCGAGGTGTCGACGATCCGTGGTGAGATCCCGTCGCGCAAGGGCTACCCCGGGTACCTGTACTCCGACCTCGCCTCGCTGTACGAGCGGGCGGGCAAGATCGAGGGGTCGAAGGGATCCATCACCCAGATCCCCGTCCTCACGATGCCCAGCGACGACATCTCCCACCCCGTGCCGGACCTGTCGGGGTACATCACGGAGGGCCAGATCGTCTTGGAGCGGGAGCTGTTCCAGAAGGGCATCTATCCGCCCGTGGCTGGCCTGCCGTCCCTCTCGCGGCTCATGAAGGACGGGATCGGGCCAGGCATGACCCGGGACGACCACAAGGAGCTCGCCTCGCAGCTGTTCGCGGGCTATTCGCGCGTGAAGAGCATTCGCTCGCTTGCCGCCGTGATCGGCGAGGAGGAGCTGTCCGACCTGGACAAGTGCTACCTCAAGTTCGGCGACAGGTTCGAGAGGGAGTTCCTCGCCCAGGGGGAGAGAGAGAACCGCACCATCGAACAGACCCTCGACCTGGGGTGGAAGATCCTCACGGTGCTGCCCCGCCCCGAGCTGTACCGCATC
This sequence comes from uncultured Spirochaetota bacterium, assembly GCA_963733835.1. Taxonomy (GTDB): domain Bacteria; phylum Spirochaetota; class Spirochaetia; order SZUA-6; family Fen-1364; genus CAVTER01. Next base: position 568,270 of record CAVTER010000015.1, on the reverse strand, counting down.
CGCGAGGAGATGATAGAGAAGTACCTGCCCCGCGCCGGTGCGGCGGGCGCCAGGGGAGCATAGGCGCGGCATGCCCCGCTCTGACGTTCCCCCGACAAAGTCGGCCCTTTTCGCCGTCAAGGAGCAGCTGGCCATCGCGCGCGAGGGATTCGACCTGCTGGAGCAGAAGCGGGAGATCCTCGTGATGGAGCTCATGCGCATGGTCGAGCAGGTGAAGCTGCTGGAACGGGACCTCGACCGGCGGGTGGCCACGGCGTACGGGTCGCTGCGGCGGATGATCGTGCAGGTGGGCCGGCAGTCCGCCGCGGAGATCAGCGAGGGGATCCGCTTCGAGTTCACGGTCCGGGAGAAGCAGGGACGGCTCATGGGCATCCCGCTGCCGACAATCGACATGCAGGTGCCCCGCATGGAGCTGAAGTACTCTTTCATGGGGACATCGGGAACCTGCGACGCGACGATGGTCGAGTTCTTCGAGCTGCTGAAGCTCATCGCGCGGATGGCCGAGATCCGCACCATGGTCTGGCGCCTGGCCAAGGAGGTGCGCAAGACCCAGCGCAGGGTCAACGCCCTCGAGAAGATCGTGATCCCCGACGTCGAGGACATCCGTGCTTTCATCGAGGGGGTCCTGGAAGAGAGGGAGCGGGAGGTCTTTTTCGTGCAGAAGATCCTGAAGGCGCGCCTTCTGGGGGAAAGAGCATGAAAGCGTTGTTCCAGACCGTCGTCGTTGCGGTGAGCGGGTCGGAGGCCTCCATCGGCGCCGCAAAGTACGGGATCACGATGGCCCGCCTGTACCGCTGCAGGCTCGTGGCCGTCTACGTCGTCGACACCGCCACGCTGCGCGAGCTTCTGATCTCGAAGATCTTCGTCGAGGACGAGAGCGTGGAGTACGAGGCCAGCCTCGAGGAGAACGGCCAGCGCTACCTCAACTACGTGGAGGAGCTGGCGCAGAAGAAGGGCGTGGCCGTGGAGAAGGTCCTGCGCCGCGGCGCGGTGGCCACGGAGGTCATCCAGGCTGCCCAGGACTGCGAGGCCGACCTCATCCTGCTCGGGGGCTTCGAGGAGAAGGAGAGCTTCCGCGATGCGCTGAGCAGGCAGCACCGCGACATACTCAGGAACTCCCGCTGCTCGATCCTCGTCGTCAAGGACCCGGACGTCGACTTCCGCTACAGGAAGCTGTAGGCAGGCCCCTGCCTCACCTGCGGCCCGCGGGCGGGGGCGGCGCGATGCGCAGGACGGCGAGGCTCCCGCGGAGCACCGCGACGGTCAGGACCCCGTCCCCCGCGATCGCGGCAGCACCCCCGAGCGGCTCCTCCCCGCTGGAGACGACCTTCCGCCGGTAGCGGGGACCGTCGGGGGCCAGCAGGCTGAGCTCGCGGAGCGTCCTGCCTCCTCCCATGGGCCGCACCTCGTCATAGAGGAACAGGTAGCCCGTTCCCCATGGCGCGAGGAACACCCAGGTGGTCCCGTCGCACACGGTCACGGTCGTGCGCTGCCAGCTCCCCGACTCCTGCTGCTCGTCCAGGAACATCCGCCGCGATGCCGGGTCGTACGAGGCGACGGCGAGCCGTCCCCCGGAGGCTGGTCCGGTCCCGCCCGCTCCCCCCGGCGAGGAGAACGGAGGCGTGGATGGGCCCCGGGCCGTCGATCTCTCCGGACTCGAAAGTCTCGCCGTGCAGGCTGAACCACAGCAGCTTCGCCGAGACCCGGTCGAACACCGTGAAGCCGCGGCCTGCATCGATCGAGCAGCTCCTCCCCTCAAGCTGGACGTCGGCGCGCAGAACCTGGTCGGGACCCGTGGGAGGCCTGTACAGCAGGGAGGATGAGGTTGCCCAGACGCAGCCGAACCGCCCGTCGGCCAGGGGGATGACTGCGACGGGGCGGCCCGTGGGGTCAAGGATATCCAGGCGCCAGTCAGGGGATTCCCCCGGGCCGGCCGGCGAGCTTGAGCACGACGTGGTCTTCGCGCTCACGGTCCAGGTACAGGGCTGCGACCGATGCGCCCGAGGCTGCCGCGGCATGCTCCCCGAACATGGGCGACAGGGGAGGGGCCGCGTCGGTCTTGTCCAGGAGCCGCGCGGGCGGGAAGGAGGCGGGCAAAGGCCCGTCCGGCACCCGAGCGAGGGCAAGGGACGTGGTTTCCCGGTCGGAGAAAACGGCCCACGGGCCGCCCTCGGCGGGCAGCAGCGAGACGGGGCCGGCGAGCCGGCCGGGCGCGAGGACGGCGGACTGCACGCGCGCGGGAAGCCCCCTGCGGGTGCCGGCGCAGCCGGCAAGGCAGAGACCCAGCACGCAGGCGACGGGGAGTGCGATTGTCTTGACCATCATTTTCCGGGAACCCTATACTACCGAGGTGGACGGGGAGTGTACAGAGAAGCACCTGGCGACGCTCAAGCGCCGCTACGACGAGCGGCGCCTGCGCGAAGCCGCTTCCCGCAGGGCGCATCTCGACTGCCAGCGCATCGCGATCGGCGCCGCCTCTGGCAGCGGCCGGGTCAAGCTGCTCCTCGCCCAGATGCACCAGGCGTACTACCTCGGCTTCGCAGAAAGCGCGTGCATCCTCGCGGGGACGGTGGTCGAGCAGGCGTTGATCCACAGGCTGGAGTCGCTGCAGGGTCTGCGCGGCCCCCTCGCGTTTGTCCGAAACGGCCGCCGCGCGTGGCTGTCCGACCGCCACGACCTCCTGGACCTGGAGCTGGTGGACATGCTGGAGCTGGCAAAGGCGGAAGGGGCGCTGCACTCGGGGCGGGTCCTGCTCCTTGCGCACGAGATCCGGTGGATCAGGAACAGCGTCGTGCACGAGAGCATACCGCTGTTCCGTCCTGCCGACGAGCGCTTCCTGGAGCTCACCGTGGCCAAAAGTAGAAAGGGAAGGCCCCGGTATGCTACAGTGCGCCTGGAGCGCGCCGAGGTGAGCGCGGTGGCCGCGGGCGGGGCGGGGCGGGCGGGGGGCGCGATGCCCGCGCAGATCACCGCGTATTTCTGCGTGAGCCGGACGCGCATCATTCTGCAGAACCTTTTCACGGAGACCAAGTCGGAAGGCAGGAAACGCGATGAGAGTGGCGGTAGTCTTCTTCTCTGGCAGGAATCGTGACGGGATGATGGCGCTCTCCCGCGCGCTCGGGAAGGGCATCGAGAAGCAGGGCACGATCGTCGACGTGTTCGACGGGACCAGGGACACCAGCGTGAAGCTCACCATGTACCAGTACGTGGCGATCGGTGCGGAGCCGTCAGGCCCACTGGGGGGGAAGCTGCCCGAGGGGGTGAGGCCTTTCCTCGCGGCCGCCGGCGCGGTGGCGGGCCGCAAGTGCTACGCCTTCGTGTCGAAGGCCGCCTTCGGGGCCGCGAAGTCCCTGGCAGCCCTGATGAAGTGCATGGAGGGGGAGGGGATGTTCCTCAGGAGCTCCGACATCCTTCGCTCGCCCACCGAGGCAGAGGAGATCGGCAGGCGGCTGCGCATCTCGTAGACGGCAGCTATTCCTTCCAGGGGAAGATCATCCCCTTCAGCGATCGCTTTCCGACCCGCTCCCGGTCCTCCACGAGCAGGGCATCCCAGGGGATCTTCCGCCGGTCGGCGCCCGGGTTCTTCTCCAGCCAGTCGTACTTGTACATCCGCAGCTTGAAGGCGGTGTTCCACCAGAGAAACAGCGTGGCCGGCCCGGGAAGCAGCAGGGCGGTGAACACTGATATCACGACGATGAGCAGGCCGCCCAGGAACTGCGCAAGGGTATGCCCGGGATTGTCGAGAAGCAGGAGGAACGACTTCTTCACGACCTTGCGGAACTTCCGGTCGAGGCGGGCCCGGACGGGGAAGAAGTACTGCAGGGCGAGGACCACGGCGACGGTGACCCAGAACAGGAGCGCGAAGGCGAGCCAGGCCGGGAAGCTCTTCACGCTGGCGAAGAACGGGAAGTCGACAACGAACACGACTCCCCCGTAGACAGCCAGGCTCAGGACGAGGAGCAGGCTGGAGGGCGCGCTGTCCTTGAGATAGGTCCAGAAGTCGGCGACGCCGGGCTGCTTGTAGTCGGACATGTCGGCACACATGCGGCTGGCGGCACCGGCGTAGACGGCGAGGGCGGCGACGCCCACCCCGGCGATGGCGGCTGCCAGGGGGACGATCCGGCCGGCGAGCGGGGCCAGCACGAACAGGATGGCGAGCACGGCAAGGAAACCGAGGTTCATCAGGAGGATGCGGAACATGTTGTCCCACATGTCGAAGAATGTCTTCTTGATCACGAATCCGAGCATGCGGCCACCGTACCACCCCTGCGCCTTGACATGCAAGGGTCGGGATACTATCATCACAGGATTACCCGACGATGACGAACTACTATGAGGTTCTCGGAGTCCGACAGGGGTCGACGGCCGAGGAGATTCGCAGGACCTTCCGGCGGCGGGCCAAGGAGCTGCACCCGGACCTCGTGGGCAGCCAGGACGCGCACACGCAGGAGGCGATGCGCCTGCTCCTGGCGGCGTACGGCGTGCTGGGCGACCAGGAGAAGCGGGCCGAGTACGACAGGTCGATGGGCAGAGCGGACACGCGCCCCCGCTTCGACTACCGGGAGTTTCTCCGCGCCCGGACGAACGACCCCTCCAGCCAGGCCACGCTCATCTTCCACGACCTGCTCACGAATCACCGTGACGAAGCCCTGGAGCTGTACCGGCGACTTCACCGGGGCGCGGGGACTCCCACTGGAAAGGTACCTGTCCCGGGAAGACTACATGGACTGTGCGTTCCTGCTCGCCGAGCAGATGGAGGCGCGCGGGGACCTCGCCCAGGCCTACGCGCTGTACACGAAGCTGTACAGGTGGGAGATGGAGCGCCCCTACTTCCGACACTTCGTGGAAGAAGTCGTGGACAGGCTGCGCGCGCTGCTGTGCACCCGGATGCTCGCCGCCCTCGAGCCAGGCCCGGCCATCGCCTGCCTCGAGGAGCTGATAGGGCTGGATTTCTCCCGCAAGGACAACGCGTTCTTCTACAAGAAGCTCGCCGAGGTTCACGCGACCGCGGGCCGCCGTGAGGCGGCCTTGGAATACCTGCGCAAGGGGCTACAATTGGACAGGAAGCTGCCGGGGGTGAAAAAGCTCTCCGAAAGGATCGGCTGCGCCGTGTGCCTTGACAATCCCTGAGCGCTTCAGTTTACTGACAACGCCCGTGCGCGGGCGGCCCGCCGCCGCTCTCCCGGGGAGCGCAGAGGAGCGCACATCCGCATGAAAAGGCTCATCGTCCCCCTCATCATCATGGCCGCGGCGGTGTCCGCGGCCGGTGCAGACCCCATCGACAAGACGGTGGCGACGGTGCGCCTGACCCGGCCGCAGGTCATCACGGTGCTGCAGCTCCGCCGCCAGATCGACCCCCTGGAGACGCAGGCCCGCAGGGCCCTGTCGAAGGACGAGAGGCGCATGGTCCTGGACGGCCTGATCGCCCGCGCCCTGATCGAGCAGGCCTCCGAGCGGGACAAGATCGTCGTCTCCGACGCGGAGGTGAACGCGCGCGTCGACCAGATGAAGAAGAGCACCGCCCAGTCCCTCGGCCTGGGCCGGGACCTGTCGGACGCCGACCTGCGGCAGCTTGTTGCGAGCACGGGCGTGACGTGGGACGAGTACATCAAGAACATGAAGTACCAGATCCTGCTGACCAGCTACGCCCGCGCAAAGAAGAAGGCGGAGCTGGATGCCGTGAAGCCGCCCACGGAGGAGCAGGTGCGTTCCTACTACGACGCGAACAAGAAGGACTTCTTCATTGACGACTACCTCAGGATCCGCCACATCTTCGTGGACACCCGATCGCTGACCGCCAAGGACGACAGGGACAAGGCGGCGCGACGGGCCGACGACATCCTGAAGGAGCTGCGCGGCGGGACCGCCTTCGAGGACCTCGTGCTGAAGTACTCCGACGACCAGGCCTCGAAGTACCGCCAGGGAGACTACGGCTACATCTCCCGCGTGGACGAGCAGCGCCGGCAGCTGCTGGGCAAGGATTTCATCGACTCCGTGTTCCGCCTGAAGAAGGGCGAGACCAGCGGCGTGCTGCAGTCGAGCATCGGCTTGCACGTCGTGCGGGTCGACGAGCGCTTCGACGCCAAGCTCCTGGGATTCGACGAGAAGGTACCGCCGACCATGCAGGTGACGGTGAAGGAGCTGATCCGCCAGAACCTCACCGGGCAGGCGCAGAGCGACGCCCTCACCCGTGCGCTGGAGGGGATCGTCAAGGACCTGCGCCAGAAGGCCGAGGTCAAGGTCGTCGAGGACAACCTGTCCTGGTAGCGCGCACCGGCATGAGGCCACGCTGATGGGCGCCCGCCGCAGGGGTCGGGTCATTGCCTTCCAGTCGCTGTACCGCGCGGAGGTCGGGGGCGCCGGGCTCGCGGAGCTTCTGGACTTTTCGTGGATGGACGGGGAGAAGCCTGCCGCGGCGGCCGCGGACACTCTGGCCTTCGCCCGGCTGCTCATCCAGGGCACGCTGGAGAGCCTTCCCGCGATCGACGCGGCAATCCGGCGCGAGCTGGAGAACTGGGATTTCTCCCGCCTGAACAAGGTGGACCTGGCGATCCTGCGCATGAGTGTGTACTGCCTCCTGTCCCAGCCCGACATACCGGCCACCGTCACCATCGACGAGGCAGTCGAAATCGCGCGCAGCTTCGGGACGGAGGACTCCTACAGGTTCGTGAACGGCGTGCTGGACGCCGTGCGCAAGCGCGGCCTTGCGGCGGAGGGACCAGGATGATATCATTCGCGAGGGGAGAAGCAATGCCGAGCAAGAGCGACACGACGAACTGCGTCATCGGCGAGGGATCGATCTTCGACGGCCGTTTCTACGTGAACGGGTCGATCCTCATCGAGGGCAAGTTCCAGGGCGACATCAAGACCGACGACCAGCTCGTCGTCGGGCCCACGGGAAAGGTCAAGACCGACATCGTGGCCCGCCGCGTCATGGTGGCCGGCACGCTGATCGGCAACATCGTCGCCTCCGAGGAGGTGAGCCTCCTGCACACGGGGAAGGTCCTGGGGAACATCACGACGCCGAAGCTGAGCGTCGAGCCCGGGGTGATCACCGAGGGCAAGGTGACAATCACCTCTGGGCAGAACGAGGACACCCGCCGGCTGATCGAGGAGTCCTTCGGGACGGAGACGGAGGACGCTTTCGGTGCGATCGTCAAGGAAAAGAAGAAAGAGCAGAGGAACCGGGACAAGGACGACGCGGGGAAGTAGGCCGGCATGATCCGGATCAAGAACGGGCGGGAGCTCGACGGGATCCGCGCGTCGGGAAGCCTTCTCGCTTCCGTGCTCTCCCGCCTCGTGCCCCTTGTCGTGGACGGGGCCACCACGCTGGAGCTCGACGCATTCGCGCGCTCGGCAATCACGGCGGGGGGCGGGAAGCCCTCGTTTCTCGGGTACATGAACTACCCTGCCTCACTCTGCGTCTCGATAAACAACGAGGTCATTCACGGCATCCCCGGGCCGCGTCGGCTGCGGTCCGGCGATATCGTGAGCCTCGACCTGGGAGTGCAGCTCAACGGCTACTACTCCGACGCGGCGGTCACGGTCCCCGTCGGGGAGGTTTCCTCCACCCGTCGGCGCCTGCTGGAGGTGACCCGGGAGTGCCTCGCCCGCGCACTGGCGCAGGTGACACCGGGCAACCGCGTCAGCGACATTTCCCGCGCCGTTTCTGAGCTGGCCGCGAGCAGGTCCTTCGGGGTGGTGCGCGAGTATTGCGGACACGGCGTCGGGTTCGCGCCCCACGAGGACCCCCAGGTACCCAACTACGTATCCCCGGGACCCAACCCCCGCCTGAAGGAAGGCATGGTCATTGCCATCGAGCCCATGATCAACGCGGGCACGGGCGACATCCGTCTCCTCGACGACGGGTGGACAGTGGTCACCGCGGACGGGGCCGATTCGGCTCACTTCGAGCACACGGTTGCGGTGGTCGGGGACGGAATGGAAATCCTCACCCGTTTCGAGTAGAATCCCCCCTGCCATGCGCAAGGAGTTCCTTCCCTACGAGGTCGTTCGAAACAACGCCATCGCCCTGGCCGCACGGATCCACCGCGAGGGCTTCACGCCGGACGTGATCTACGTGTCGCTGCGCGGCGGCGCGTACATGGGAAACGTCATCAGCGAGTTCTTCAAGATCGTGCGCCGCGGCACCCGCCCGGCGTACTACGCAGCCGTGGTGGCCCGCTCGTACCACGACGTGGGCCTCCAGGACAGGGTGCGCGTGGACGGGTGGACCTACGACCCCGAGTACCTGCGCAGCGGCGACAAGGTGCTCCTGGTGGACGACATCTTCGACTCGGGCCGCACGGTGAACGCTCTCGTCGAGATCATCGTGGACACGGGCCTCCCCCGGGAAGACGTGCGCGTCGCCGTGCACGACTACAAGATCCGCCGCTACCAGGAGAAGCAGCTGCCGGTGCAGCCGGACTACTGGTGCAGGCGCCACGAGCTTGCCACTCCCGACGAGGACTTCTGGATCCACTACATGAGCCACGAGCTTGTGGGGCTCACCGAGGACGAGAGGAAGAAGTACTACGCCCCGGTGGCCGCTGACCTGAAGGACGCTTTCTGACGGGGCGGCCCCGAACGGGCCGCCGACCCTACTCCTGCACCCAGCTGCCGCTCGCCACCGAACAGTCCGCGCTGGTGAAGCTTTCGGTGCGCCACAGGCCCCTGTCGACCCCGAAGGCGTATGCGAACAGGCGTGTGCCGTCGAGGAGGAACCCCCGCACGGCGGAGACGTACAGCAGGATGGTGCTCTCGCTGAAGCGCGTGAGGGTCACCGTGGTCCCTGTCACGTTCACGACGAAGTATCCGTACCCGCCGCTCTGCCCCTCGGCCCCGACGACCATGCTGGAAGAGCCGCTTGCCCCGGCCATGGTCGTGAAGCTCACCGTGTAGCCGCTCACCTCGGCGGCCGTCGCGTTCCTGTGCCAGGTCGCCCCTTCGTCGGGGGAGTAGTAGACGTAGCCCTCGCTCGAGGTGACCCACAGCCGGTTCGCCTCGTCGTCGCTGAAGACGCTGTTGAGAGTCTCCCCGGTCACGACACCCGTGACTGGCACCTCTGCGAGGGCGCCGTCATGCCTGTAGAGCTTTGAGCCCGCCACGGCCCAGTACGCGCCGCTCGTGGCGGTCCATGCCACCCCCGTGATCTTGTCGGCCAGGTCGGAGATCTTCTGTCCCGTCCCGTCGGGGGCCGCGTTGACGTACAGGTTGTACACGTACACTCCGTTGGCTGCGTCCCAGTCCGCCGTGACCACGGCAATCTCGGTCCCACCGTTCACGACGGCCAGGTGCGAAATCTGCCTGTCCGTGAATGCCGCGTGGACAGGGGTGGTGGCGAAAGCTGCCGGGGCGGGGCCGGCGGCCTGGTACAGGCCGAGGTAACCGCCCTGGGTGATGAAACCGCCGTAGAGGTTCGTGCCGAAGGCGACCATGGACGTGCACAACGCACCCACCTGCGGAGGTGTGAGGATGGCGGCGCTGTCCCACCTGACCGGCGCGATCGAGGTGGTCTTGTAGACCTTCCCCGCCGCGGTGTAGTACGCGCCTCCCAGCTTTGCCACGCCGTGGATCCACAGGTCGTTGCTGAGGGAGTTGTCGGTGGTCTTCACCTCGTTCTCAAGGGTGTAGTAGATCGAGGCGGGGCAGCCGGCGAGGGCGAGCAGCGCCGCGGCGAGGACGGAGAGCGCGAGAACCGAAAAGGCCTTGCGTGATTTCATCGCGTACGGACCCCTAGTAATGATAGAGTGCGCACAGGGAGATCTCCAGGAAGTTCCCGATCCGGCCCTCGGAGGCGGGGTTCGAGAACTGCATGCTCCACCAGTAGGCGGCGTTCAGGCCGAAGGACCAGTCGGTGTTGAACGCCCACAGCCCGGATACCGCGGGCTTCAGCAGGAGGTCGATCGTGGATGCATCGATGTACTTCACGATGTTCATGCCCACGCCGAGTGAAACGGGAATCTCGAACGGGTAGGCGCTGAACACGTACGACGCCTTGGCCGTGATGGGAACGGCCAGCAGCACGTTCATGTTCGGGGAGAAGGCGAACATACCGCCCACCTCGACTCCGACGCGCAGCCAGCTGTTCACGTAGCCCATCCAGTTGAGCGAGCCCGCCCCGCCCACTGTCAGGTGGGTCGCGGCAGCGCCGAACTGGTAGTCCAGGAAGAACAGGGGCACGAAAAGCCCCGCGCTGATAGAGAGGGTCTGGTCGCCCAGCGCGTACTGGGGGGTGGGCTCCTTCGGCTGTTCGCGGGGCGTTGTCTCGGGGACCTGCGCCGGCGCGGCTGGCGCGGCGTCCTGGGCCCACAGGGACGACCCCGCCCAGAGGGCGAGCACTGCTGCGGCGACGAGGGCGAGGAGACGGTTGTTCACGGTGATGCTCCCTGTTCGGATGGAAAAAACGCTACCACGTCGGGCCGTTGTTTTCAAGTTTTGCGCCGCGCCTGCCGCGCGGGAGGCTTGCGGGACGTGCCGGTTGCGGGGGAGGCCCGCCCCTGCCTGCGCTCTACCGACCGGCGGGGAGGGGAGAGCGGGCCGAGGTCTTCGACGTCGAGCACGAGGTTCTTGATGGGGCCGTCGATGGCCACGTCGATGCTGCCGCCCGCCTCGCCGGCACTCGTGGAGACGAGGGACCCGTCGCCGCGCTTCTCCAGGTCGCCCTGGGGATAGTCGACCCTGCAGAACGGGTTGAGAAGGCGCACGCGGGCGTGCGTGCGTGCGGGCAGCACGATGGTGAGGTCTGCGCTGGAGGAGTACAGCCGGGCGGAAAGCTTGTGCAGCGGCCGGCAGAAGTAGATCTCCTGGCGACCGGCGTCGGCCTTCAGCTCAAGGGAATCCACGACGAGCCCGCGCATGTCGAGGAACAGGCCCGCCTCGTGCAGGTCGAGCGACAGCCGCAGCGGGAGCCGCGGGGGGAGGGACAGGCGCCACGTGTTGTGCAGCTGGAAGTTGGACGGGAACATGGGCTGGCTCATGGCCACCGACACGCTTGCCGCGGCCCCGATGGCCTCGGAGGAGATGGCCGGGAGATGGGCAGGGCCCTCGTACTCGGCGCGCAGCGTCGGCTCACTCTGCGCCGCTTCCACTGACAGCCGGCCGTACGAGAACTGGACGCCGCAGGCCAGCTCGCGCGCCTGAGGGGGGACGGGAAGCGGGTGCACCCGGGCCTCCACCCCGGCAGACCGGGTGGACCTCCGCTTGGCTGCGGTGTCCACCACGAGGACGATCCCCGCGCCGACGAGCAGGACCGGCCAGAGGTTGAGCGCGAGGGACGTGGCTTCCCGCGGGATGAAGTGCAGATTGTAGCCGAGCAGGAACAGGCCGAGCACCAGGCAGAACAGGGACACGAGCAGCCCGATTTTCCTGGCCAGCGGATGCATGGAAGCCACTCTAGGGAGTTGCAGGGGCGTTGTCAACTCGGCGTGCGTTGCCGAACCGGCCTGCGGCGCGGTGGACGGCGCCCCGACACGGATGTACATTCCAGGAGACCCGGAGGTATGACATGGGTGAGTTCGTTCCGCGCGGCCGGCCCGTCTCCTGCGTCGCCAGCCGCGACAAGTGGCCATAGGCTGGCGCCATGGCAGGAGCGCGGAGAGTCTGGCTCGAGACCTACGGCTGCCAGATGAACAAGGCCGAGTCGGAGTCTCTTCTCCTCGACCTGGCCCGTGACGGCTGGTCGCCGGCCGGCTCGGAGGACGAGGCTGACCTTGTCATCCTGAATACCTGCTCGGTGCGCGAGACGGCCGAGCAGCGCATCCGAGGCAGGCTCGGCCACTTTCGTCATGCCAAGCGGGGCCGCCCGTTCACGCTCGTCCTCACCGGGTGCATGGCCGAGCGGCTGAAAGGCGCCCTGGCCGCGGAGCACCCCGAGATCGACGTCGTGGTGGGGACTTTCCAGAAGAAGAACCTGGTGCAGGCCGTGCGGGAGGCAGCGGGGGGGCCGGCACGGTGCTGCGGGCTGACGGGGCGGAGTACGACTTCGCCCCCCTGCATTCCACCGGCGGGCCGCGCGCGTACGTGCCGATCATGCACGGGTGCGACAACTTCTGTTCCTACTGCATCGTGCCGTACGTTCGGGGCAGGGAGATCTCGCGCCCGCCCGAGCAGATCCTCTCCGAGTTGCGGAGGCTGGAGAAGCAGGGTGCGCGCGAGGTGACCCTCCTCGGGCAGAATGTGAACTCCTACCGCTGGAATGGACCGGGCGGGGCCCTGGGGTTCGACGGGCTGCTGGCGCGGGTGTCCGCGGAGACCGACGCCGCGGGCCTGGAATGGATCCGCTTCCTGACGTCGCATCCCCGTGACCTGTCCGACCGGATGCTGGAAGTCCTCGCCTCCGATCGTCGATTCTGCAGGCACGTGCACCTCCCCCTGCAGAGCGGCTCGGACAGGATACTCGCCCGGATGAACCGTGGGTACACGGCCGGGCGCTACGCGGAGCTGGTGGGGAAGATCCGGGCCGCTCTCAGCGGGGCGGCTGTCACGACCGATATTCTGATTGGGTTCCCCGGCGAGAGCGACGGGGATTTCCGCGACACCCTTTCGCTGATGGAGACTGTCGGTTTTGATGACGCGTTCCTGTACTACTACAATCCTCGCGAAGGAACGCCTGCCTTCGACATGGAGGACGCGCTCCCGGACGAGGTCAAGCTGGCACGCCTCTCCGAGGCGATCGAGGCGCAGCGTCGCATTGCATCCCGGCGCGCAGGCGAGCGGCTCGGCCAGTCCGTCCGGGTGCTCGTGGAAGGGCTGTCGAAGAAGAACCCCGCGGAGCTGCTCGGCCGCACCGAGTGGGACGCCATGGCCGTCTTCCCCGGGGGCCCTGCGCTCATCGGGAGATTCGTCGATGTCCGCCTGCGCGATCTCTCCGGCGCGACTTTTCGGGCTGAGATTGCCTGATTCCCGCCGTGCCGCCGCGGCAGCGCTGGCGCTCGTGATCCTCTGCGCGGCACAAGCCGCGCGGGCTGCGGACGCCGGGCAGCTCGCCAGCGGCGCGCAACTGGAGGCGGCAGGAGACTCGGATGGCGCCGGGCGGCTGTACCGCGAGTGGCTGCGCGCAAACCCGTCCGATCCGCGCGCCGAATCCGTCTTTTTCTCGGTGTACCGGCTCGAGTCCGCCCTGCCCGAGCTGCTCGAGCTGGCCTCTCTTCCTGAACTCGGGGCAAAGCCGCTCCTGGCGCTCGCCCGCCTGGCCGAGCTGAGCGGTCACACGGAGGAGGCTCGCGACCTGTACCGCCGCGCGATGGACGTCGGGGCGGGCCCCGAGGCGACGGTCGGGTGGCTGGCCCTTTCCCTTGCGATGAACGACGCGTCAGCGGTGCAGGAGGGTCTCGGGCCGCTGCGCGGAGCCGACCCGGGCGTGGGCAGACCTGATCGACGGCGTGTCCGACCTGGCGTCGGGCCGGCTCGAGCTGGCGGCGGTGAAGCTGGGCAGGGCCGCAGGGAGCGCCACAGAGCCACGGGCGGCCCTCGCGGCCGCGTGGGGCCTCGCGGAGTGCGCGGCGCTGGGCGGGAACCCCGCCGCGGCGGCGGCGGCCCGCGCGGAGCTGGAGCGCCGGTTTCCTTCCTCTCCCGAGGCTGCCCTGGCTGCCGGGAGGATCTCCCGGCTCCCGTCCCCCGTGTTGTTCACGGTGCCCGTCCCCCCGCAGGCCCTTGCCGAACCAGCTCTGCCTGCCCCTGGCGCGCTGCCGGCCGCCCCGGAAACCGCTCCCGCAGCCGGCGCGCCCCGGTTCGCAGTCCAGGCCGGGAGCTTCCAGGTGAAAGAGAACGCCGACTATCTTGCCTCCGACCTGGAGAAGAAGGGGTTTGCGCCGCTGGTGAGGGGGGAGGCACGGGACGGGAAGCAGGTGTTCAAGGTCTTCGCCGGCGTGGGTCTCTCGCGTGCCGCTGCAGAGGCGCTGGCCGGGGACCTGTCGAAAGCCGGGTTCGCGGGCTTCGTCATTTCCGAAGGGCGCTGATCGCGATCGCGGCCTGGGCCGCGAAGATCCTGAGGACCTGGAACTCCTCGTCGCCGATCTTGCCCGGAGACGACGCTGCGGTCGATGCCGAGCACGCCGATCAGTCGACCGCGCACAACGAGAGGCGCGAGGGCGAAAGGGTTGGTGCCGATTCGCTGCTGCAGCTCCCTGTTGATGAACGGCGAGTCCTGGGGGTTTCTCACGTTGACCGGGGAGCGGCGCAGGGCGACCCGCGCCGTCAGCCCCGCCCCTTCACGCAGCGGGATGGTCACGCGCGGGGCCCGTTGTCCCGGCTGCGCGGCGGCCCTGAGCTTGACCATGAACAGCCGCAGCTGCCTGCCCTCGGCGAGGTAGAGCAGCGCCCTGTCCAGACGGAGGAACTCGAGAAGCTGCCCGAGGATCGAATCCGCAACGCCGCGGATGCTGCGGGAGGAGTTCACCGCCTCCGTTGTCTTCTGCAGCAGCTGCAGCGTGGCGAGCTGCCGGGAAAGCCGCGCATTCGCGGCCCTGTAGGTCCGGTTGCGGCGGCGCAGCTCGGCGGCGAGGTAGGCGGCCAGTGAGGCGACCAGGGCGAAGGCGAAGAGGGTGCACAGCACGCTCAGGGCGGCGTAGGCGGGCACAGTCTCGAGCCCTGCAAGGGGGAGAAAGAACCCCTGGTGCGGCACCAGCCCGAGGACGTCGAGGCTCACGGTGCCGAGGTACAGTGCCGCGCAGACGCCGGCGACGAGGAAGGTCTCCCTGCCGCCGAGGAGCAGGCCCGCCTCCATGATCACGCCCAGGTACAGGAACGCCAGGGGGCTGGCAACACCCCCGGTCTTGTACAGCGTGAAGGTGAAATTGAGGGCGTCGATCGCGAGCTGGAAGAACACGAGCGGGCGCAGGTTGCGCACCCGGCCGACAAGCCAGAGGCACAGGGTGTTGAGCCCGAGGACCGTGGCCGCGTTGATCCCGTGCAGCAGCAGCCCGCTGGGGCCGGGGAAACCGCCGGCGGCCAGCCCCGCAATAGTGGAGGACGCGATGAGCACGAAGACGGCACCGATCACGGCGAAGCGCACACGGATGATCCTCCGGATGGCCAGCCGCATGTCCTCCCGGTCTGCCGACGTCATTTGCGGGGGATGTCCGCCGACTGGGAGAGGGTGAGCGGGCTGCCAAGTGCCTCCTCGTATCCCTTGACTGTCAGCTGCACCGGCGTGAGCACGAGCGTGCGGAGTGCCCGGTTGGCTTCCCGCTTCTCCTTGTAGTCGGCCAGGAACGTCCGGCTCTCGGCAGGGACCTGGCGCGGCCCCAGCAGCCGGATGTCGAGGATCGTGCGTCCCTGGAGCGTGAAGATGGCGTAAGAGCCCTGACGGGCCCTGCCGTCCTCGGACCAGGTGACCCGGGGGGAGGCGAAGTCGAGCGTCAGGTCGGGAGGCGCCGTGTACGGGCCCGAGAGCTGCGCGCCGTCGAGAAGCACGGGGGTGCCGGAACGGGCGAGGAGCCGGGCCTGGATGTCCTCGGAGGCGCGGGTGTAGGTGGCGAGCGGGAAGTCGCCGAGATCGCTCGCCTGGACGCTGAGGGCGATGGTGGAGGAGGTCTCGACGCTCACGGAGAAGGTCTTGGTGATCTTCGGAACGGCCTCGTTCTCGCCGATCAGCATGACGCGGTTGTAGATCGTGCGCAGCGTGTCGCGCCAGACGTACACCTCCTGCGTGTCGCCCGTGGAAATGGAGATCCTGCGGGAGCGGGGCTGGAAATCGACGATCGCGCCGATTCTCTCCCCCGCGGGAGTGGGCAGGACCTGCACCCAGGAGCCGGACAGGAACTCCTCGAAGCCAGGCACGGTTCCGGTGGTGAACAGGGTCTCCAGCTGCTTCTGCTCGACCTTCTCCCCGGGGATCTTCTCCGCCTGGCCGGGCACGTAGCGGTTTTCGGAGTACTTCCAGGTGTAGGTGATGCGGACGAGGTCCATCACGTTGTCCGACTCCGGGTCGCGAAGGAATGCGGAGATGGGAAAGCTCCTGCCGTTCTTCGTCCCGAGGGTGTAGGAGTCGTCGCGCTCGGACTCCTCGATGGTGATCTCGTCGGCGACGACCTGGCAGACGGGGCGGAAAGACAGGCCCTTGCCCGAGGACGGCGCGGCGGCGCGGAACACGTCCAGGGTCAGGCGTCCTTCGCGGTTCATGCCCCCCACGACGATCTCCCGGCCGTGATCGCCCACGAGGTCCTTCGCCGAGAGCTCGAGGATGCGGGGGTTCGTGGCGTTGGTCTCCGTCTCCCAGCTCTGGAAGTAGTACTGGCCCTGCGCCGCGTCCGAATCGGCCACGAGGACCCGGACGGGCGCGTCGATGTCGTCGCGGCGTTTCACGGCGATGACCTGCTCCTCCTCCGGGTCGGCGTCGAGATTGGCGCCGATGACGGAGAGGACCGTGTCCCGCGGGTCCATGGTGAGGCGGGGGCGGGGAGTGTCGGTCTCGGGTCGGGGGTCGGCGGAGGCCTGCGTTCGGGCGCCGGACGGCGTGACGCGGGGCACGGGGCTGGCAGCCTGCGGAGAGGATCCTCGCGGGGCACAGGCGGCTGCAAGGACGGCGGCGGCGACGAGCGCAGGCAGTCTCAGGCGAACCATGGCGAGAGTCTCTCGAGGACCGCCGCCCTCGTGGCGGGAATGGAGTCGGAGCACTTGAAGCCGGCCGCTGTCCTGTGGCCGCCACCCCCGAACTCCTGGGCGATCTCGGCAACATTGATGGCGCCCTTGGACCGCATCGAGCAGCGCACGAGGCCCTCGAGGTTTTCCTTGAAGAAGACCGACACCCGGATGTCCTCGCTTTTCAGGGGAATGTTGATGAGCTGGTCGGCCTCCTCGTAGAACGCCCCCGACGCGCGGATCATGTCCGCGCGCATCGTGAGGATGGCCACCGCGTTGCCGAGCTCCAGCTCGAGGGTCGCGAGGACCCGGGACTGCAGCACGAGGGCGGAGATGGAGTTGCTCTCGTACACGTTGGCGTACACGGTGTTGGGCTGCACGCCCCGCGAGACCAGGTCGCGGGCGATCTCGAAGGTGAGGGCTGTCGTCTTGGGATAGATGAATGAGCCGGTGTCGAAGACTATGGCGGCGAACAGCGCCTGCGCGGTCAGGAAATCGAGGTCGGCCCCCATCTGCCGGAAGACCTGCCAGAGTATCTCGGCCGTGGAGGAAGAGCTGTTCTGGACGAGGTTGCCCGTGAGCAGGTCGCCGTCCTGCTCGTGGTGGTCGATGATGTAGTGCTCCCGCACCCGCGGGAGCACGAGGGTCGCCACCTGCCCGATGTTGTGCACGTCGCTCGTATCCAGCATGAGCAGGGTGTACGAGCCGATATCCGGGGGCAGCTGCTCGACGGACTGCAGCACCTGCACGTCGCCGTCGGGGTCGAGGAAGCGGAACTTGCGGGGCGTGGGATCGGCGTTGAGAATGGTCGCGGTCTTGCCCATGGAGCGCAGCACGCGCAGCATCGCGCACTCGCTGCCGATGGCGTCGCCGTCGGGAGTCTCGTGCGCGGTGATGACGAGCCTGTCCGTCCTGCGGAGAAAGTCGATCACCCCGTCGAAATGGCTCACGGCTGTCCCTCCAGGATGCTGGTGCCCCGGCGAAGGATCTTCAGCCTGCGCAGCGCGGGGGCGGGAACGCCGCTGCCGATCACGGTGGCCGCCTCGGCCTTGAAGCCGTTGGGAATCTCCGCGTTCATTCCCACCAGGGACAACCCGTCACGGACCTGGGTGGGGAAGTCGGCGTTCTTCGCAGTGGAGGACTTCGCCCCGATCTGGCACCTGTCCCCGATATTGGGGCCCGTGCGCGGCGTGTCGCTCACCCAGGGCAGGACGAGGGTGTTCTGCAGGACTGCTCCCGGGCCGATGCGGTTGCCCGGGAGCACGACGCAGCCCGAGACCACGGCCCCCCGGCGCACGGCGACGTCCGGGAAGAGGAGGGAGCCTTCAACAGTGCCTTCCACCTCGACGCCGGAGGACAGGAGGGAGTCCCGCACAGAGGCCTTCTCCGCCACGCGCGATTCCTTGCCCGTCTCGGAGCGGGCGGGAAGACGGGACAGGATGCGGTTGTACCTGGTCCCTTCGCAGTTGGCGATGGCCCAGATGTTGGCCCGGTAGTACTCGGTGAGGTCGTTCTGGAAGAGCATTTCCCCGGGCACGTCCTGGATGAGGTCGATGGCGGAGAAGAGCACGTCCCGGAACAGATACTCTCGGCTGCGGCCCCCCGCCCGCGCGCGTGCGGCTCGGGCGGAGAGGATCTCCACGATGCGCTCCCGCCTGCCCGCATAGGTCTCGATGGGCGTGTTCTGGACGGAGAGCTTGATGATGTCGCTGCCCGCGGGCAGGAGGTCGAGAAGCGCGCGGGGCTCGAAGACGCAGATGCACGACAGCGAGGACAGGACAACGAACTCGGAGCTGTCCGCGGCGAGCCTGCGCGCCAGGTCGGGGAAACCCCCGTCCAGGACGTGGACGGGAACGGAGGGCTTCTTCCAGCGGCTCGCGAGGACCGGGGCGAGGGCGCGGTCTGGTTCGTCGAGCAGGATGGACGGCGAGAGCCCGTGGGCGGCTCCCACGTTGGCCAGGGCGAAGTCGACGAGGCAGTGGCGGCCCCAGAAGGGCAGCAGGGAGAAGGGAAGGGCAGGGGAGAACCCGGGAAGGTCCTGGAACGGCCCGGTCTCCAGGAGGCAGACGGATGCGGTGCTCAGGCTACTTCGCCTTTTCTTTCGCCACGACCTTCATCGTGAGCTTCTCGCCCCGTTCATTTCGAACGGTGAACGATTTGCCCCGCGCGTCCGGCGGGAGTTCCGCGAGCTTCGGGAACCTGTCGGCCTTGAGGACCTGCAGGACCACGGCCCTGCGCCTGCCGCTGAAACGCGCGATGGACCGCGCGTTGCGTCTGCGCACGAGGGTGTAGGCCCCCGCCGTCTCGTTCAGGTACAGGTCCCTGCCGGCGGGGAGAGTGACCGTTCCAGGGGGCACGGCGTCGCCGTCGACCTGGACGGCGAACCGGGAGGGTTTCCCCCGCGCGAGGCGGACGGCGAGGAGCACCAGCAGGACGATCAGCGCCGCGAGGACGATGGCCGCGCCGATCACGATCCAGAGGTTGTTCCCCACCCAGCCCTTGACGCGCAGGCTGGCGGCCAGCTCGGAGGGCGTGAACCTCTCGCCCGGGCCGAAGGTGAAGGCGAGGGCGGCCGAGGCGGCGCCGGCGGGCATCCCCGCGGGGAAGCGCACGGGCACGGAGATTCGGGTGAGGCCGGCCGGCCGGACCTTGAAGCCGAATGGCTCGCCGAGGAGGTTCGGAGCCGTGAGGCTGCCAACCTGGGCGGACACGCCGTCGATGGTGACCCGGGGCTCCTCCGTGAACCCGTCCGCCTTCAGCGCGAAGGACAGCGCGCTCGAGCCGTCCGCCCCCACGGGGGCCACGGAGACCGGGCCTTCGAGCGTGAGCTTGCCGAAGAGGCCCTCGGTGGTGCGCAGCAGCGTCTCCACGCTGAGGGTGTCGGTGATCTCGTTGTACGACCCGTCCAGCTCCCTCGCGAGGTCGCGCGCGGCGGTATCGGTGCCGATGCCGAGGATCTGTATCTTCCAGCCCTTCTTCTGGATCGTCTTCGTGTTGGCGAGGAAGGCGTGGTTGAACGTGCCGTCCTTCGACCAGTACTTGCTGGTCGGGGGCGCCTCCTGGATCCCGTCGGTGAGCAGGAGGATGAACTTCTTGCGCCCGTCGTTCTCCAGGGGGGCGACCTGTTCCTGCAGCACGTCCAGCGCGTTGCCGATGTCCGTGAACCTGCCGTTGCCGCGAAGGCCCGCGATCACCTTCTTCACGGCGGCCTTGTCCGCTTCGCCGCCGATGGTCTGGGAGACGACGAGGTCCGCTTTCCCATAGAAGGCCACGACGATGAAACGGTCGCCCGGGATGAGGACCTGGTCGACGAGGTACGTGGTCGCGTAGTTCCTGACCGCGTCGATCTTCTTCTCCATCGAGAGGGAGCGGTCCAGGGCGACGACCACGTCGATGTTCTCGGTGCGCGTGTCGGCCGCCGCGCCGCCGACCGGGAGCACGAGAAGAGCTGCCAGCAGCGTGAGAGCGGCACGGCGTTTCAGCTTTGCCATACGTCCCCCCCTTTTTCTGAATTCTTGCTTGTAGAATGCACCAAATTGGGTTAAAATGGAAGAGAGCAAAAAAAATGTGCTTTACAGGGTGGGGGTTTTGTGGTTAACTAGTGGAGACTACACCGAGAAAAGGAGATTCGTATGGCAGGAATTGATCTTCCGAAAAGCCCGAACGTGTTCCACCCGGAAAAGCCGAGCGCGGTCGGGTCGAGAAACTCGCTGGCGCAGGAGTTCCGGGACCAGCAGGCCGAGATCGATCTCCTCCTGAGCGAAGAAGTCGACAAGGTCATGAACCACATCGCCTCGAAGCTGCCCAAGGAAGTCGCCGAGCGGCTGGACATCATGGGCGGCATCAAGGAGAAGCTGTACAACTACTTCAACCAGAACTACCAGAACATGTTCAACCGCTACATCGTCACGTCGGAAGACGAGATGGTGAAGAAGGTCCGGAACTTCATCGACAAAGAGGAGATGAAGACCCTCGCCCGCTACACGCCCGAAGGAGATCGCCCAGCTGCTCGACCAGGTCGGCGGCATGGACAAGTTCAACACGGGCGAGATCGAGAAGTCGATCGTCAACATGTACGGCCACCTGCAGGGCCACATCCAGCGCGGCGTGAACGACCTGGAGAACCTGACCAACTCCCTGCTGCGCCAGAAGACCGACGTGGGCGCGTTCATCCGCGGCGAGAACGCGTACTCCATCGTCAAGTGCTCCTTCAAGGACAACCTCTACAAGCCCAAGACCGTCACGGACGTGAAGCTGTCGGTGAACATCCTGGACTCCGAGCTCATCAGCCCGATCTTCCACTACCAGGTCACCGTCGAGTTCCTGATCAAGGACATCATCTCCAAGAACATCATGGACATGATCGACAAGGAGATCGAGAAGCTGAAGGACACGATCGTCGACGAGGGCCGCGAGGAGATGGCCGACGGCGAGATCCTCTTCGAGAAGATGAAGAGGGTCGAGAAGTACACCTCCGACGACAAGGACGACGCCGAGCTCCAAGCGCTACACCTTCTTCGCCAAGAGCCTCATGGACAAGATCGAGGGCCTGCGCGCCGAGATCGATCCCGAGGAGTACGATCCGATGAACATCCGCGAGAACCTCAAGAAGATCATCGACATCGAGAACATCAGGAACCGCGGCTTCAACACGGCGATCAACTCCATCACCTCCATCCTCGACACCTCCAAGATGGGCTACCAGCACGTCGAGAACCTCAAGAACGCCCGCGAGCTGGTGCTGCGCGAGTACGAGGACACCGACGACGCGCACCTGCCCGACGAGCGCTACGCCATCCGCCTGAAGTACTACGACCAGGCCCAGCTCCTCGAGGAGCGCAAGGCCTACGACGTGCAGGCCAAGAGCTTCGAGATCGAAGTCCAGCACCTCTGGGACGTGCTGGAGATGGTCTACGAGGACTCCAAGTTCATGAAGGGCGTCGTCGACTTCGGCGACCTGGCCCGCCGCATGCGGGGCAAGATCCGCCGCCGGGTCAAGGCGCAGACCGGCGACCCGCTGTACGAGGACATCGAGAAGAGCTGGAACGAGGTCACCTTCGTGCACGCCGGGCGACACCGAGGTCGAGCGGATGAACCGGACCTACATCGCCGAGAAGGACGACGTCAAGCAGCCGGATCATCCTGATGCGCGACAAGCTGCAGAAGATGTACGGCTACCGCTACCCCATCCAGCGCCGGGTCATGGAGGAGCGGCTGCAGCACCTTGAGAAGCAGTTCCTCAAGTTCGAGTACATGATCAACCCGTACCACATCCAGCCGGGGCTCCTGCTCGACGTGGACATCACCTCCATCAAGAGGAAGAAGGCGACCCTGGACGGCATGTCCAACGTGCTGAACGAGTTCCTCTTCGGCGTGTCGAAGGGATTCCAGGACGCGGCCTTCGCCTCCTTCTCGCGCCGCCGCTCGACGGTGCGCAAGGACATCGCCCAGTCGTTCGCCGCCACCCCCGAGGAGGCGCCCGCCGCGAAGGGCGAGTACCTGGACATGCTGAACGTGCCCGCGGCCGCCGAGGCCAAGCCGGCACGGGCGGCCCAGGGCGTGGTCGACGTGGCCCCGCGCAGGGCCCGCAGCCGGCCAAGCGGGGCAGGCCCCGCCGGGGGTCCTCGGACGTCGGGCTGAAAGAAATCTGAGCGCGGGTTGAACCGAAATGGTGACCCTTCCGGGGGTCACCATTTTCATTTGCGGCGAGGGGGAAAAAGCACATGCCTGAAAATCACCACGCATTCGACGAGTTGAGCACGCGGGACGGCTTCAACCGCTCCCTCGGACACTTCAAGTTCATCATGGGCGTCATCGGGGAGTTCGAGGGGAAACGCAATCTCGCCGACATCCTCGCGGAGCGGCTGGCGGGCAAAGCCATCGAGGCCCACCAGGTCCTGCCGACCGTGAACGCGATCCTGGTCGACAAGTACCGCTACGCATGCGCCTCGCACAACCTCGCCGAGAACGTCGACGGGCTCGACGGGCTGGCCGCCGAGGTGGGCCGCTGGCGGGGACTGGACCTCGTCGTCGCCTACTTTCATCCCGAGCTGGGGGTCCTGGCGATCAACCCGAAGAACCGCGCGCACTGGGACGCGGCCAGGGCCTGAAGCGCAACGAGCTTGTCACCGTCTTCGCCGGCGCCTTCAAGGAGACTGGGACGGACAGGAAATACCAGGACGGCATTGCGCTGCTCCTGAACCTGATGGAGGGCGGGAAGGGCAAGGCCCCCGCCGCGTTCCGAAGGGGACCTTCGTGCAGCGGAAGGCCGCCGCTGCCCCGGCCCCTGCCCCGGTGAGGCAGCCCCGCAGGGCGCCCGCACGGGCAGGCAAGGCGCCCGCGGGGGCGATCGCGGCGGCCGTCGCCGCGGCGCCAGCCCCGGCGGTGGCCGCTCCCGCGGCACCGGCGCCCGCGGTGCCCGCGGCCGGCACGACTGCCAAGCGGATGACCCCGATGTACTCGATCCCGGTCACCAACGAGCTGTTCCACAACGGGAACGTCGAGGCGTGGAAGAAGATCATCCAGAGCTACACGACCAAGTACCCGGGGCTCGAGGTGTACGTGTTCTACGAGGGCGAGCGCATCCACGACATCAACACCCTGTTCAAGTGGGGCAAGGTCAAGCACGGCAGCGCGATCCTGATCGCCGTGGCGGGGGGCGACATCCGCGACGTGGCGAAGCTGCAGCGCTACCTGCGCCAGGGCGCCAGCCAGATGTTCGAGGCCTTCCTCAAGGCGCCCGTCAACACGGTCCTGAACCTGTTCTGATCGCGCGAAGGAAGGACGAGGCATGAAGAAGAACATCCATTTCTTTACAAGGGCGAGGCGGTGAGCACACCGCAGATCCTGGAGCGCATCGGCATCCGCGGCCGGCTCGCCATGGAGCTGGCCGACCTGAGCCTGCCCATCCTGCCCGGCTTCGTCATCGACGCCGATGTCGCCGCCCACCTCGGCGAGCAGGACCTGAAGGGCGCCCTCGCGCCATGGCTGGACCGACTGGCCAGGCTGACGGGCAAGAGCTTCGGGGACCCCGCCAACCCCATGCTGCTGAAGATCGTGGTCAGCCCCAACCTCGTGATCGCCACCTACCCCACGCTGCACAACTTCGGCCTGACCGACGCCACGCTGCCGGGGTTCATCCGCTTCGTCGGTGAGAACTTCGGCTGGCACGAGATGCAGTTCCTCGCCCGCGGCAGCCTGGAGATCGAGCTGGCCATCGCCGAGATCGAGGGCCGCGAGAAGGACGTGAAGGCGCTGAAGCAGGAGGTGAAGGAGCTGGACTCCGAGCTCACCGCCCCCATGGACGCGAAGAAACGCAAGGAGAGCGTCGCCCGCCACTCGGCGCACCTGCCCAAGGGGTTCTTCGACGGGCCTTTCGAGCAGCTGGCCATGGCGCTGAAGAGCATCAGCCACCTGCTGGCCATCAACGACCAGAACCAGGAAGACACCGCGCTGCTGATCCAGCCCATGGTCTACGGCAACTACGGCAAGGACTCCTTCTACGGGCAGTTCTACACCCGCAACATCGTGACCGGCGAATCGGCCATCCAGGGCGAGTACTTCCAGGACAAGTTCAACGCCATCGGCGCCGCGGGGGCGGACATCGGAAAGCTCGCAACGAAGTACCACGAGGACCTCACGCGCACGGCCCGTCGGGTCGAGGATCACTTCAAGGAAATCCGCTCCATCCGGTTCACCGTCGAGAACAAGAGGCTGTGGCTGATCGACCAGCGTTCCGTGATGACAAAGTCCACCCAGGCGGACATCCGCCTCCTGCTCGACCTGCACGCGCGCAAGCTGGTCGACGACGCCTACGTCGTCTCCCAGATCAAGCCGGGACAGCTCAACGAGATCCTGCACCCCATCATCGACTTCACCTCCGTCAAGGGCCTGCCCTGCGTGAACGGGGGGATCACCGGCGCCCCGGGAGCGGCCATCGGCCGGGTCTTCTTCTCCACCGAGCGGCTGCTCGAGGCCCACAAGCTGGCCCAGCAGAAGGGCCAGGACACGAAGATGATCCTCTGCCTGCCCGCCTCCTTCGCCGAGGACGTGAAGGCCATCGAGGTCGCCACGGGCGTGCTCTCCACCGAGGGCGGCTACTCGGCCCACGCCTCGGTCGTCGCCCGCCAGTACGGCAAGGTCTCCCTCGTGAAGCCCGAGCTGAAGATCAGCGGGAACCGGGCCGCAGCTGGGTGACAGGGTGATCAAGGAGGGGGACTACGTCACCCTGAACGTGCCCTTCTACGGCGCGCCGTCGCTGTACCTCGGCAAGGCCGAGCTCATCGAGCCGGACCCCGAGGAGTCGGGCATGCTCGACTTCCTCGCCCTCGTCGAGAAGTTCGTCACGGGCTTCCACGTGCGGGCGAACGCCGACAAGCCGCGCGACGCGGCGCTCGCGCGCGCAGTTCGGCGCGCACGGCATCGGCCTGGTGCGCACCGAGCACATGTTCTTCGACGAGAAGCGGATCAACCTGTTCCGCGAGATGATCCTCTCCGACACTGTCGAGGAGCGCAGGAAGGCGCTGGCGAAGCTGCAGC
Organism: uncultured Spirochaetota bacterium; assembly: GCA_963733835.1. Lineage (GTDB taxonomy): Bacteria > Spirochaetota > Spirochaetia > SZUA-6 > Fen-1364 > CAVTER01. Next base: position 543,151 of record CAVTER010000015.1, on the reverse strand, counting down.
CCATGCAGAAGGCCGACTTCTACAAGCTCTTCAAGATCATGGAGGACTACCCGGTCATCATCCGCCTGCTCGACGCGCCGCTGCACGAGTTCCTCCCGCACAACGACCAGGAGATGGAGCGCTTCATGCGCTACCTGAACGCGGGCAAGAAGGGCACCGCGCGGCTGGCCAGAAGGACGTGCAGGCCCGCTGCGACGCCCTGCACGAGTTCAACCCCATGCTGGGCCACCGCGGCTGCCGCATCGCCGTGTCCTACCCCGAGATCTACGAGATGCAGGTGCGGGCCATCTTCGAGGCGGTCTACACGCTGCAGAAGGAAGGCGTGCGGGTCGAGCCCGAGATCATGATCCCGATCATCATGAACGAGAACGAGCTGAAGCTGATCGTCTACGGCAAGAAGATCGAGGGCAAGCACATCCGCGGCCTCGTCGACGTCGAGCGCGAGGTGCGCGACAGCTTCAAGGCCAGGCCCGCCGCCTACAAGATCGGCACGATGGTCGAGCTGCCCGCGGCGGCCCTCGGCGCGGGGGAGCTCGCGCGCTACGCGCAGTTCTTCTCGTTCGGGACCAACGACCTGACGCAGACCACCATCGGCCTCTCGCGCGACGACTTCAACTCGTTCATGCCCGACTACACCCAGTTCGACCTGCTGGAGGGCAACCCCTTCCAGATCCTGAACCCGCAGGTGAAGGAGCTCATCGCAATGGCCGTGAAGCGGGGGAAGATGACCCGGCCGGACCTCGAGGTGGGCCTGTGCGGCGAGCACGGCGCCATCCCCGAGAACATCCGCTTCTGCATGGAGGCGGGGCTGGACTACGTGTCCTGCTCCCCCTACCAGGTGCCGCTCTCGAAGCTGGCCATCGCCCAGCTGATGATCGAGAAAAAGAGGTAGGCTGAGAGAGAGTCCGGCCCCCGCGGACCGCCAGGGCGCCCCCGGGGTTCTCCCCGCGGGGCGCCTTTTTTGTCTACCCGCCCTCTCTGCGGGCGGCCCGGGGGCGGGGGCCTGAGCGCTCCTCTTTCCTGAGCGCGGCGGCCCTGGCGAGGAACTTCTCGGCGAAGGCCGGGTTGCCCGTCTTCCTGTAGACCATGCCGAGGTTGCGGTGCGCGCGCCAGCTGCGCGGCCAGGTCGAGATGGCCCGGCGAAAGATCGCTGCCGCCTTCTCCATCTCGCGGTCCTGGAACTGCAGCACCCCGAGGATGAGAACGAGCGACAGGCTCTCGCCGTGCCTCTTCATGAACGCCTCGATGAAGGCGGCTGCCGTCCCGCGGCTGCCCAGCCTGTCCAGGCAGTACACAGCGCCCTTCGCGTATTCCTCGTTCCGGGGCTCGGCGGCCAGGAGGTCCCGGAACAGGAGCAGCGCGTCGGCGTACCTGCCCGACCGCCTGTGGCACAGGGCGAGGAGTGAGCGCAGCTTGACGCTGTCCGGCTCGGAGGAGAGCAGGCGGGCGACCTCCTCCGAGGCCTCTGCGAAGGCGTCGCGCGCGAGCAGCAGGCGCAGCAGGCGCCGCCGGGCAGCCGTGTCGGCGGGCCGGACGGCGAGATAGCGCCGGACGGCGGAGGTTTCCTCCGCCTCGCGGGACAAGGACCTGTACACGTCGGCGAGTGCCTGCAGCGTCGGCGGGTCATCCTCCTTGACCTTGAGCGTCCGCAGGAGCCAGCCCTCGGCAAGCTCCGGCAGCCCCGCGCGAAGGTAGGCGGCGCCGAGCTCTGCCATGAGGACCGGGTCGGGACCACGCGCCTTGACCTGGCCCTGGAGGGCCTCCAACGCCTCGGCGGCCGGCGCACCAGTGCGCGACAGGGCGAGGCTGTTGAAGTAGCAGCCCACCTCGTCGCGCGGGTCCCTGCGCAGGAGCCGCGCGCTCTCCTCGGCAACCTCCCGGTAGTCGCCCATCTGCCAGAGCACGGCGAGCAGGCCGTGGCGGAGCTCCGGAGCGTCGCGGTCGGTGCCGAGGGCCCTGCGGTAGTGATTGCGGGCTTTCTCCAGCTCGCCCATCGTCCGGCAGGACTCGGCGACCAGGGCGTGCAGCCCCGCGTCGCCGTAGGCGTCGCGCAGCAGCTTGGACGCGAAGAACACCGCTTCCCTGTAGCGGCCCTGCCGGAAGAGATTGACGGCGAGGAAGCGCAGGACCTCCCTCGGATCGACGGCCGGCGCGGCTGCAGCGCGCAGGAGGCTGCTGCCGAGGCGGATTTCCTCGCGGGCCGCCGCGGCCTCGCCCTGGGCGAGCAGGATCAGGGCCTTCTGCAGGTGAAGGAACGGGTCGTCGGGCGAGAGCCTGGTGGCGGCGTCCATGTGGAAGCCGGCGAGGTTCTCGCGGCCGAGCTCACGGTAGATGGAGGCGAGGTACAGGTGCGGCAGGATCGAGGCGTCACGGAGGCGCAGCACCTCCTGGAAGACGGCGGCGGAGTCGATGAGCTGACCCTGGTAGAACAGGCGGATCGCGTGGACAAGGGAGGCGTTCAGGTACCCCGTGAGCAGCCGGGGGTTGTCCGGTTCGATGTCCAGCGCGGTCCGGAACGCCTCCACGGCGCGCCCGAACCTGCGCGCGCGGGCAAGGGCGAGGCCGAGCAGGCCCCAGGCCGCCGCCATGCGCGGGCTGCACTCCAGGGCGCGGCGGAGCGCGCGCATGGCGGCGGGGACGTCGCCGAGGGCGAGGTAGGAGCGGCCCAGGAAGAAATGCCCCGCCGCCGAATCAGGCCGGCCGCGGAGGAAGAAGCTGAATGCCTGCACGGCCTGCGCGTGCTGGCCGAGGGCGTGGCGGCTGCGCCCGAGGTACAGCAGGGCCTGGGGAAACCTGTCGCTGCGGCCGATGAGGATCGTGAGCAGCTCCGCTGCCCGGCCGTAGTCGCCGCTGCGCCCGGCGGCAATGCCCTCCTCGTACAGCTCTGATTCCGTCCGCGTGGCTCGGCCTCCTCGGGCCCCAGTATAGCCCGGCGGGCGTTGCTTTACAAAGCAGGTGCTTTCCTCTACAACAGGCGCATGAGGACCGTGAAGAGTCTCGCGGGGATCACCCGGGTGCAGGTCGTCCTCGCCGACAAGGTGACGGCGGGCGCGCGCCTTGCCGCGGGCGCCGCGATCCTCGTGTACACCCTCGTGGACGGCGCCGGGGGCGCCGCCGCCCTGTTCACGGATGTCGCCTGCCTCGCCCTCCTGGCCGCGCTGTCCGTGCTCGTCCTCGTCGCTCACCGCCGGGGAAAGGACCTCGGACGCGTACACCCGCTCATCGTGTCGGTGGACATGGCCGCCGCCCTCGCCATGGCCGTCCTCGCTGTCGGGTCGCCCGACATCGGCAGCGCCCTGCCCGTCCTGATGATCGCATGGGCCTTCACGATCACCCTGGTGATTCTCGCCATCCTGCGGCTGTCGCTGCGCGATACGATCATGACCGGCGGTCTTGCGGCGCTCGTGGCGGCCCTCGCCGTGGTGAGCGCGATCGTGCGCTTCCCGGGGCCGACGGCCCTGTCGCTGCTCATCGTGCCCGTTGTGAGCGCCCTGTGTGGGGGGCTGGCCACACTTGTCTGCAGGGTGAGCATCGTGACCCTGTCGGAGAACCTGGTGACTGAAGACCTGCTCAAGGCGAGCCGGCGGCTGAAGATGACAATGGACATCGTGACCGCGTCGATCTTCAACCTGCACCAGTTCATCACCTCCCTTGTCGAGGTGTCGCGCGCGATGACGCAGGGGGCGCGCAAGCAGGCGGCCGGCATCGAGCAGGTCACCGGGGGCGTGGGGCAGCTGCAGGATTCGCTGGAGGCCATCTCGCAGTCCACCGAGAAGTCGGCGGCGACGATCGGCCGGGCAGCGCGTCAATCCGAAAGCGGCACCTCGATCATGCAGAAGGTGATCGACGAGATCGCCGGGATCCGCGAGGTCATGGAGAGGATGGTCGCCGCCCTTGCGCGGATCAACGACATTGCCGACCAGACCAACCTCCTGGCCCTGAACGCGGCGATCGAAGCCTCGCGCGCGGGAGACGAGAGGAGCGGTTTCTCGGTGGTCGCCGACGAGATCCGCCAGCTTGCCGAGAAGTCCTCCGAGACGGCCGGCGAGGTGAGCAAGTGGGTCAAGCAGATCGTGTCCGTGATCGAAAGCGGCGGGGAATCCTCCCGGCGAGGCCGGCGCCATCTTCAACACCATCGCCAAGGACCTGGGCACGTACGCGGGCTTCCTCGGGGACCTTTCCCGCTCGGTGAAGGACCAGCTGTCGGCGCACCGCGAGGTCAGCGGCGCCGTGGAGAGGATCCGCGCCGTTGTCGGGGGAAACAGCACCGCGGCCGACACCGTGAGCGCGATCATGCTCGACCTGCAGAAGGAGATGCTGAAGCTGGAAGCCCTTGTCGAGGGCAAGGCGCAGGAGGCGGAGGAGCTCTACCGCGACAGCTGACGCCTCCCGGGCCCCTGCCCGGCGCTCTGGACACGGCCCCGACTTCCGTGGAGGATACGGCATGGAATCCCGCGGCATCTTCTCGAACATCTCCCCGCTGGACCACCGCTACTCCGTCTCGGACCCGGCCCTGTTCTCCGCGCTGTCGTCGGTCCTGAGCGAGGATGCCTCCATCGCCTACTGCGTCCGCGTGGAATGCGCGCTCGTGCGGGCCCTTGCCGCGCACGGGGTGGGGCCCGGCCTGGGCCCCGCCGACGAGGCCGCCCTGACGGCGCTGGAGACCGGCATCGCTCCCGAGGAGGTCTACGCGGAGGAGCAGAAGACGCAGCACAACGTGCGCGCTCTCGTGAATGTCATGGCGCGCAGGCTGCCCGCGTCCCTCGCCCCCCTTGTGCACCTGGGGGCCACCTCGGTCGACATCCTCGACACGGCGAACGCGCTGCGCTGCCGGGACGCCGCGCGCGCGGTGGTGCTTCCGCTGCTGCTGGACCTGGAGCAGGAGCTTGCCCGGCTCGCGCGCGGGGAGGCGGGCACGCCGCAGGTGGGCCGCACCCACGGTCAGCACGCAGTCCCGATCACATTCGGCTTCGCCATGGCAGGGTACGTCTCGCGCCTGGGCAAGAGCGTCCTGCGCATCCGCAGCGCGGCCGACGACCTGCGGGGCAAGCTCGCGGGAGCGGTCGGCTCCTACAACGCCACCTCGCTTCTCGTGACCGACCCCGTGGGGCTCGAGAGAGACTTCCTGGCGGCCGCTGGGGCTTACCCCGTCGGACTGCTCCACCCAGCTCGCCGAGCCGGAGCACCTGCTGGGCCTGCTGCTCGAGCTGAACACGGCTTTCGGGATCATCGCGAACCTGGCCGACGACCTGCGCCACCTGCAGCGCTCCGAGATCGGCGAGGTGCGGGAGGAGTTCCGCGACACGCAGGTCGGCTCCTCCACGATGCCCCAGAAGAGAAACCCCTGGAACTGCGAGCACGTGAAGAGCCTCTGGAAGGCCTTTGCCCCGCGCGTGGTCACGCTTCTTCATGGACCAGATCTCCGAGCACCAGAGAGACCTGACCAACTCCGCCTCCGGGCAGATTCGTCGCCGACTACATCGCGGGGTTCGCCTCGGCGGCTTCGCGCATGCGCTCGGTGCTGAGGGGCCTGGGGGTGAACAGGGCGCGGATGGCGCAGAACCTGCGCTCGGGCGGCGACCTGGTGTTCTCCGAGGCGCTGTACATCCTCGTCGCCGCGGCGGGGAGGCCCGACGCCCACGAGCGGGTGCGGAAGGCGACCCTGCGCGCGGAGCAGATCGGGGGAGCGCCTGCTGGACGTCCTGCGCGCGGACACGCCGCTGTGGGAGCAGCTCTCGGCAGGGCTCGCCCGGGCCGGGGCCCGGACGCGGCAGCCTTCTTCTCGGACCCTGCGAACTACAGCGGGAAGGCGGCAGAGAAGGCGAGGGCGGTCGCCGGCGCTGTGGAAGCGTATCGCGCGGGAGATGCGCACGGAGCTCGCCCCGTGAGCGCCGAAGCCGCCGCCCCGGTCGCCGCCGCCGACCGGCCCGTGGACAAGATCCTCATCCTCGATTTCGGCAGCCAGAGCACGCAGCTCATCGGCCGACGCGATCCGCCAGCTCGGCGTCTTCAGCGAGATCGTTCCCGGCGACCTGCCCGCTCGAGCAGCTGCCCGTTGGACGGCGCGCGGGGAATCATCCTCTCCGGCTCGCCGTCCGTCGGTGTACGAGCCTGGCGCCCCGGCGGTCGACCGGCGCATCTACGGGCTGGGGCTCCCCGTGCTCGGGCATCTGCTACGGCCTGCAGCGGCATGAGCGTCGACCACGGCGGCGAGGTGGAGCCGCTCGGGCACAAGGAGTACGGCCGGGCGCGCGTGCGGCTGCTCGAGGCGCGACGCCGCTCTTCGCCCGGCTGCCCGGCGGATTCGTTCGTCTCGTGGATGAGCCACGGCGACACGGTGACCGCGCGTCCCGGACGGGTTCCGTCGTCGTCGCGGACTCGGAGGGCGGGCTGCCCGCGGCGTTCGCCGACGAGGCGCGACGGATCTGGGGCGTGCAGTTCCACCCCGAGGTCAGCCACTGCGAGTACGGCATGGAGGTGCTGGAGGCGTTCGTCGTCGACATCTGCGGGGCCCGGCGGGAGTGGAACATGGAGCGTTCCTGCGGCGCGAGACGCGCGCAGCTCGCCGGCGGCTCGTGGGCGAGCGCAGCGTGGTGCTCCTCATCTCGGGCGGCGTGGATTCCTCCGTCGTGGCGCGCGCTGCTCCTGAAGAGCCTCGACCCGGCGCAGGTGCACCTGATGTACATCGACACGGGCCTGATGCGGCAGGGCGAGTCGCGACGAGGTCATGGCGGGCCTGCGGGAGCTGGGCGCCCGGCACCTGCACGCTGTCGACGCCTCCGAGCGCTTCTACGCGGGCCTGGCAGGGATCGAGGACCCCGAGCAGAAGCGGCAGGATCATCGGCGACCTGTTCATCCGGGTCCAGGAGGAGGAGATCGACGCGCCGCGGCATCGCAGGACTGCTGCTCGCCCAGGGCACGCTGTACACGGACCTCATCGAGTCCGGGAAGGGAGTGGGGAACAAGGCGAACGTGATCAAGACGCACCACAACGTGCGCTCTCCCCTGGTGGAGGAGAAGCGCGCCCGCGGGCGAGATCATCGAGCCGCTCGTCCATCCCTGTACAAGGACGAGGTGCGCGCGCTGGGCCTCGCCCTCGGCCTGAAGCGGGAGGTCGTCTTCCGCCACCCGTTCCCGGGCCCCGGCCTCGCCGTGCGGATCCTCGGCGAGGTGACCCGGGAGAAGTGCGACCTCCTGCGCCGGGTGGACGCGCTTTTCCTCGCCGAGCTGCGCTCGCCGGGGCCTCTACGACAAGATCTGGCAGGCGTTCTGCGTCCTGCTGCCCGTCCGGTCGGTCGGGCGTCTCGGGCGACGCGCGCCGCTACGGCCACGTGCTGGCGCTGCGCGCGGTCGCCTCCCTCGACGCCATCACCGCCGACGTGTATCCCTTTCGCCGCGCCGGACCTGCTCGAGATCTCCTCGCTCATCACGAACCGGATTCCCGAGATCGGGCGGGTCGTCTACGACGTCTCGAGCAAGCCTCCCGCCACCATCGAGTGGGAGTAGGGCAGGGAAGCGGCTCGGTCGCCCGCTTAAGAAAATGGCCGTACGTTACCGATAATGCACGGTAGCGAGGTAAGCAGAGGGATGCCAGCAGAACTGCCGCGGAGATCGCCTCGTTCGCGAGATGCTCGAGTGGATCATGTCGGCACACGGCATGACCAAGTCCGACCTTGCGCGCATGTTCCAGCGCACGCAGTCCACGATCCACCATTGGCTCAACACGGGCCAGGTCTCCCACCGCAACCTCATGAAGATCCGCTCGAGCTACTACTTCCTGCACGACGCCCGCGACCCGCACGCGAGCGAGCGGCTGTGCGAGCGCTGCGGCAAGTGGCTGCCGCAGAGGAGTTCCGGTCAGGGCAAGGCGATCTGCCACGGCTGCGAGAACTCCCGCACCCTGCAGTACTACTGGGCTCACCGCGAGGAGCAGCTGTCCAAGCGCAAGGCCAAGAACTGGTACAACAGGAAGACCGCCGCATCCTGAGCCGGAGCCGGCCCTGCCCGCCCGGGGGGCCGGCGGCGCCTGTCTCTGGTCAGACTCACTCGAATCCGCTATAGTCATCCGGACGGAATGGCCATGCGAAAGATCATCCCCCTGCTGATCGGTGTCGTGCTGCTCGCCTCCTGCGTGGACGTCGAGACCCGGCTCTCCATCCATGGCAACGGCTCCGGAACGCTTGTGCTGGACTACAGCATCGCGCGCCAGCTCGCAGACCTCGGACGCACCGCCGCGGAGGCGCCGGCAGTTCCCCTGCCGCTCGAGCGCGAGGATTTCCAGCGCGCCCTCGCCGGCGTGCCGGGCCTCGTGCTGAAGTCCTTCACGCGGTCGCAGAACGAGCTGGAGGTCTCCATCCGGGCCGAGATCTCCTTCGTGTCCCTCGAGGCCCTCGCCCGCGTGGAGGTGTTCCAGGAGATGCGGCTGCGGCTCGAGACCTCGGGCAGCCGACGCACGATGTCAGTCCTCCTCGCCCGGGCGGCCGAAAGCCCTGTCAGCGACGACTCGGTTGCCATGGTGGGCGACATGTTCCAGGGCCGGGCGCTCACGTACGTTGTGCAGGCGCCGTCGCGGATCGTGTCCGCCACCCCGGGCGCAGAGCTGTCCGCTGACGGGAGGACACTCACCTATACGGCGCGCATGACAGACCTGGTCCGGCTCCCCGAGGACCTTGTCCTCACGGTGTCGTGGTAGGAGCCATGTCATGACAGGGTACCCGTCCTCGGACCTCACCGTCCGCGGCCGCATGCAGGCGGCCGTGGCCTGCCTTTTCGCCTGCATCCTCATCCTCCTGCCGGCCGCCTGCCGGTCCGCCCCTGAACCGTCCGGAACGGGCCGTGCTGCCGCCGTGGAAAAGGATCCTGCCGGGCTGATGCAGGAGTACCTCGCTGCCGGCCGTCAGAAGATAGACGAGGGCAGCGTGGTCGAGGGGGCCCGCCAGCTCGTGGCTGTCCTCGCTGAACGGCAGGGTCTTGCCGAGCCGTCTCCCGCGGCCGAAGAGGCGTCCGCCGCGCGCGGAGGCGGAGCTGACCAGGCTTGCCGCCGCGCTGGCCCTCGACTCCGGCGTGGAGTGGGTGGACGCGAACAAGAATCAGCTCACGGGCAGCACCCTCGCGGTGGGGTCGCCCGGGGCCCTGCAGCCCAGCGTGGTGCTTTCGTACAACATGGGCCGGGGCCGCACCCTCGTGCCGGGGGCGCCGATCGTTTTCGAGTTCGTGAAGGGCGACGGGACCCTGACCGGGTTCGTCTCCACCAACGAGTACGGGCAGGCGACCTGCTCGGTCGCTCGGCTGGGCTCCGACACCGGAGAGAGCGTTGTCCGTGCGGCCCTCGCGGTCACGGTGAACGGGTACACCTGGCGGCCGCAGGGCATCGAGCGGGACTTCGTATTCGTCCCCCCCGTCCGCCGCGCGACCATTCTGGCCCTGGAACGCTTCCCGAAGGGGACCAATCAGCCCCCGGTCATTCTCGATCCCGTGTACAACGCGCTGAAGGCTGTCGCCTTCGACTTCTCGCACTACGACGGCGTGCTCATGGGAGACTCGTTCGTGCGCGTGTTCTCGGGCGACCCGAAAGCGATCCAGGCGTTGGGAGTCGAGAAGGATGTCTCGTACCTCGTCACGGTTCTCAACGACTGCACGGCGGTGAACCAGGTCGTGGTCGACGGCAAGACCTACAACATCTTCCGCTCCCAGACCACGGCGACGGCAAGGATCATCAGGGTCGCGGACGGGAAGATCCTGTACTCTGCGGCCGTCCAGTCGGTGCAGGGCCAGGGAGGGGATGCGGCGAAAGCCGCCCAGGACGGGCTTCGCAAGGCGGCCGCCGAAATGGCGGAGAGACTGTCGCGCGACCTGCGTGAGATCAGCGCCGTCCTGGCCGATGCGGGCACGTAGCGGCGGTCCCGCCCTTTGACGGGGCGGGCCCTTTTTGATACGATCGGCCGGAGATTTCCCGGGAGGGGCCATGGACGTTCTCAAGGAAATCGCGCAGGCGGAGAGCCGCGCGCGAGAAATCGAGCAGGAGTTCAGGCAGAAGGCCGAGGCGCTCGTCGCCTCGTCGAAGGAGCGGGTCGCCCGGGCGCGCCAGGACGCGGAGAAGACCCTCGAGGCGGGGCTCGCGTCGCTGCGTGCCGAGCTGGACGCGTCCCTCGAGCAGGAGAAGAAGAAGGTCGCCGAGGCGGGGCGCGAGGCCCAGGCCCGCCTGGAGCGCCAGGTCCGGGAGAACTCCTCTCGCGCCATCGGGATCATTCTGAAAAGGATCGGCTCATAGCCAATGGCCATCGCGAAGGTTCTGCGCGCTGACATCGTCTGCGGTGCGGCGGAAAGCCCCGCGCTCGTGAGCGTCCTGGAAGCCACCGGGCTTGTGCAGGTCATCGACGCCCACGCCGAGCTGCCGCCGGAGGCAGCCGAGGTCGAGGTGCGCCCGACTGTTGATCTTTCCGCCTGCGACGCCGTCCTTGCGAAGGCGCGTGCCATGCTCGACATCTACCAGCGGTTCCTGCCCGTCAAGAAGGGCATGATGCAGGGATTTTTCGGGTCCCCCCCCTACGTCACGGAAGGGGATTTTCACGAGATCTACAGGGATTTCGACCTTGACGGGGCAGCGGCGGCGCTGGAAGCCGAAGTGCGGGAGTACGACGGCCTTGTCGAGGCGTCAGCCGCCCGCGAGCAGCTGCGGACGCTGCTCGCGCCCTGGGCCTCCCTGGATGCGCGGATGGAGGACCTGAGCGGGCTCGCCTACGCGCGGGTCTTTCCCGTGCGCCTGCCCCGGCGCCAGCAGGACGCCCTTGCCGCCCTGATCGAGGAGCAGGGGGCGTCGACGGACGTGACCTGGACCGTCGTCACGGCGGACGACAAGCAGGCCTGGGGCATCGTCGCCGCCGTGGGGGCGGGACGCGACGGGATGGAGAAGTGGCTGCGGGAGGCGGGCGTCGAGATCATCGACCTGCCGCCCTCGGGAGGCACAGCACGCCAGGTGATCGAAAGCGCGTCGGCCGACAGGGCCGCGGCTGCGTCGAAGATGTCGGCGATCGAGGAGCGCCTGGCAGCAGAGGCGGCCAGGATGCGGCCCGTCGTGTGCGCCCTCGCGGACGAGTACGGCAACAGGCGCAGGGACCTCCTCGTCCGCAACAGCCTCTTCCATTCGGGACACGCCGCCGCGGTGACGGGGTGGGTGCTGGAGCGCGACCGCGGCAAGCTGGAGGGAGTGCTCGCGGACCGGATGCCCTCCGCGCAGGTCTACCTGCGGCCGCCCCTGCGGACCGAGACCCCTCCCGTCAGGCTGCAGAACCCGCCCCTCCTGAAGCCCTTCCAGATGCTCATCGACATGTTCGGCCTGCCGCCGTACTTCGGCTTCGATCCCACCCCGGTGGTGGCGATCGCGATGACGTTCTTCTACGCGATGTGCCTCGGCGACGTGGGCTATGGCGCGCTGCAGACCCTGCTGGCGTGGTGGCTGCTGCGCAAGTACAAGCCCGGCGAAGGCAACAGGATGTTCCTGACCCTGTTCGTCGAGCTGGGAATCGCCGCCATGGTCTTTGGCATTGTCACCTGGAGCTTCTTCGGGATCAGTCCGGGCTACACCTTTGGCGGGCCGAAAATCCTCGGTTTCCTGCCCCTGTTCGTCCCGACGTCGCAGTTCCTGCTCGTCATCGGCATCGCGATCGGCATGGGCGTGTTCTACCAGCTCCTGTCGATCGTCGCGGGCATCTATGGAAGCGTGCGCGCGGGCGACATCAAGGCCGCCGTCTTCGACTACGGGGCGTGGTTCCTCCTGCTCGTGTCGGTCCTCGCGTGGGTGGCGGGCCTGCTCCTGCCCGGGGTGCCGAAGGCCGTGGGCACCGCGGGGCTGGTCGGCCTGGCCGCGGCGGGTCTCGTGATCGTCGCTTTTCGCGGGCCGGGACGCGAAGACCATCTTCGGCAGGCTCCTCACCGGCATCATCTCGCTGTACGGGATCGTGGGGTACTACGGCCTCGTGTCCTTCTTCTCCGATGTCCTCTCGTACTCGCCGGCTCGCCATCCTCAACCTCACCAGCGGCTTCATCGCGATGGTGGGCAACCTCCTCGGCGGGCTGATCATATCGACGAGCGGGATCGTGACCGCCGTGTTCACGGTGGTCGTGGGGTCGGCGATCATCCTGTTCTTCCACGTGCTGAACCTCGTGCTGTCGATGCAGGGGTCCTTCATCCACTCGCTCAGGCTGAACTACCTGGAGTCCTTCGGCCGGTACTACAAGACCGGCGGCAAGCCCTTCCTCCCGCTGCGGAAGGAAGGGCAATACTATCGATTCGAGCTGTAGGGGGGTACGCAGATGGATTTCTCGATCGGATTCGGTGTGGCCCTGGCCGGGGGCGCCCTCGCGGCAGGGATGGGAGCCGCGGGCTCGGCGATCGGCGTCGGCCTGGCCGGCGAGATGGCCGCCGGTGTTCTCTCGGAAGACCCTGACAAGTTCGGCCAGATGCTGATCCTGCAGGCCCTCCCCGGCACGCAGGCCATCTACAGCCTCGTCGTGGCCATCCTCGTGATGGTGAAGCTGCAGGTCTTCGGTGGAGCCAACGGCCTGTATGACCTCCCCCTCGCGAAGGGCATCGCGATCTTCGCGGCATGCATCCCGTGCATGCTCGGCGAGTTCGTTTCGGCCATCTGGCAGGGGCGCGCCTCCGTCGGCGCAGCGGGCATGGTCGCCAAGCGGCCCGACTCGTTCGGGAAGGCGGTCATCCTGCCGGCCATGGTCGAAACCTTCGCCCTGCTGGCCCTGATCGCGACGATCCTCCTCCTGATGATCGCGATCCAGCTGTAGGGGAGGCCGCGATGGCAGAGACCAGCATCGCCGCGAAGATCCTCGACGCGGCACGGCAGAAGGCCGAGGCGGCGTACGCCGAGGCTGCCGCGACGGAGGCAAAGGCCGTCGAGGCCTCCCTCGCCCGGCTCGCCGCGGAGGAGGGTGAGAAGCGCGCCGGGGCGGAGAAGCGCCTGCGCGAGTCCTTCCAGCAGGACCTGTCCGCCTTCCGCCTGGTCGAGACCAACCGGATCCACTCCCTGCGCCGCAGGCTGCTCGACGGTGTCTTCGCCCGGGCGTGGGAAGCTGCGGCCGATTCTGGACCCTACCGGGCCTGGGTCGAGCGGCAGATGCAGGAGCACTGCAGGGAAGGGGACGTCCTGGTCGTCCCTGCCCGGCAGAAGGACTTCTTCCGCACCGAGCTGAAGCCCGTTCTCGCCCGGCTCAAGGTGACGGTGTCGGAGGAGCCGGGCAGCTTCCGCGCCGGCTTCGTTGCCGTACGCGGCGCCGCGCGGCTGAACTGCAGCCTGGACGAGGCCTTCCGTACGGCGGTGCGGGACTCCGAGATCGAGGTGGCGAGGGTCGTGTTCGAGACATGAGCGCCCAGGGAAAGGTCCCCGATTTCAACTTCCTCTGCGGCATCTTCCGCAGCCGCGAGCCGGCGCTGCTCGCCCCGGCCCGGCTCGAGGGGCTTGTCGGCGCGCGCGACTTCACCGAGACCCTCGCCCAGCTCCCCGACGGGCCCTTCGCGCTGGAGGCCCGCAGGGCTCCCGGTGCCGAGGGGGTGGAGGCTGGCGTGCGTGCCGCGGCCACGGACCTGAAGGCCCTCGTTCTCAAGTACTCGCCAAGCCCCAGCCTCAATGACCTCGCCTTCCTGGCATGGGACTTCCACAACCTGAAGGCGGTGCTGCTGCAGAAGCTCACCGGCCGGACGGTTGCCGATCTCATAGGTCCGGAAGGGGGGGTGAGCGCGGCCGACCTCTCCCGCATGGCCGAGACTATGCGCTTCGACTCCCTCCCGAAGACACTTGCCTCGTCGCTCGAGAAGGCCCTGGTGGCGTACTACGAGACGGACAAGGATCCCCAGGCCTTCGAGCTGGCCCTTGACAGGCAGAAGAGCCTGCGGCTTGTGGAGATCGCGGCATCCGCCACCCCCGCCGTCCAGGGGTACTACGCGGGCGTCGACGACGCCGTGACAGCCGAGTCATTCGTCCGCCTGCACCGCGCTCACGTGCCCTGGCCGACGGTGCGCCCTGCCTTCGCGGGCCACGTGGATGCCACCGCGTTCAAGGACCTGTACCCGCTTGCCCTCTCGGAATGGGGCGGCAGGCTGGCATCGGTGAGCCGGGAGCCGGTGCGTCTGCTCCTGCAGGCCGCCGCGGCCGCGGGAGACCCGTCCGCCGTCCTCCTCGCGCAGAAGAAGAAATCACTTGCCGTGATGCGCGACTGGCGCTTCCGTCCGCCGTCGTTCGAGTACGCGCTGTACTACGTGACCCGCCTGCTTGGCGACGTGGCTGCCATGCGGCTGGTGCTGCTGTGCAAGCTGAACAGGATCGAGGCCGCGGAGATCGGGAAGAGAGTGATCGATGCCCTCCTATAAGATCGCGATGATCGGCGACGGCTCGACAGTGAGCGGCTTTGCCGCCGCGGGCGTGGCGGGGTTTCCCGCCTACGACAGCGCGGAAGCGCTCGCCACCCTGCGCGGGCTGGCGCAGTCGGGGGAGTACGCGATCATCTTCGTCACGGAAGGCCTGGCCGAGCCCGTTCTCGCCGAGATCGGCCGCATTCCGACCGGCGCGGTTCCGGCGATCATAGTCGTGCCCGACCAGGGCGGGGCACGCGGCATCGGCTTCCGCAAGATCTCGGCCGCGGTCGAGAAGGCCCTGGGAATCGATCTGCTGGGCAAACAGGCGGCTGGCGCCTCCCCGGGGCGGCTGTCGCCGCTGCCGGCGCGACACAATCAGGAAGGGAAAGCGAAGATGGCAGGTAGGATCGTCAAGGTGTCGGGGCCGCTGGTCGTCGCCGAGGGCCTCGAGAACCCGAAGATGTACGAGGTCGTCAAGGTCGGCGCCGCTGCGCCTCTTCGGCGAGATCATCGGGCTGAAGGACGACAGGGCCTCGATCCAGGTCTACGAGCAGACCGAGGGCATCGGCCCCGGCGAGCCCGTCGTCAACACCGGCGAGCCGCTCTCCGTCGAGCTGGGCCCGGGCATCATGCGCCAGATCTACGACGGCATCCAGCGGCCGCTGGACGTCATCAGCAGGGCCCACGGGGACTTCATCGCGCGCGGCATCGAGGAGCCCGGGCATCTCGCGGCAGGCGACGTGGGAGTTCGTCCCCACGGCGGCGCCGGGCGACGTGCTTGCCGGGGGTGCGCGGCTCGGCTACGTGCAGGAGACCGAGATCGTGAAGCACTGGATCATGGTGCCGCCGGGCGTCTCCGGCACGCTGAAGGAGCTGAAGGCGGTTCGTACACGGTCACCGACGTGATCGGGAAGCTGCGAGGATGCAGAGGGCACGGTGCACGAGCTGCGCCTGATGCAGAGGTGGCCGGTGCGGCGGGGCGGCCCTACCGGCGCAAGCTCGACCCCGACGTGCCGCTCGTCACCGGCCAGCGGGTCATCGACACCTTCTTCCCCCTGGCCAAGGGCGGCACGGCCTGCGTTCCCGGCCCGTTCGGCTCGGGCAAGACCGTCGTGCAGCACCAGCTCGCCAAGTGGGCCGACGCCGACATCATCGTCTACGTCGGCTGCGGCGAGCGCGGCAACGAGATGACCGACGTGCTCCTGGAGTTCCCCGAGCTGACCGACCCGCGCACGCGGCGAGCCGCTGATGGAGCGCACCGTGCTCATCGCCAACACCTCGAACATGCCGGTCGCGGCGCGCGAGGCGTCGGTCTACACCGGCATCACGATCGCCGAGTACTTCCGCGACATGGGCTACGACGTCGCCCTGATGGCCGACTCGACCTCCCGCTGGGCCGAGGCGATGCGCGAGATCTCGGGGCGCCTCGAGGAGATGCCCGGCGAGGAGGGCTACCCCGCGTACCTCGCCACGCGCGTGGCCGAGTTCTACGAGCGGGCGGGCAGGGTGATCCCGCTGTCGGCACCGACCAGGAGGCCACCCTCTCGGTCATCGGCGCGGTCTCGCCCCCCGGCGGCGACCTCTCCGACCCGGTCGTGCAGGCCACGCTGCGCGTGGTGAAGGTCTTCTGGGGCCTGGACGACAAGCTGGCCTTCGAGCGTCACTTCCCGGCCATCGACTGGCTCACCTCGCTACTCGCTGTACCCCGACGCCGATGGGCCGCTACTGCGACGAGGACGTCTCGCCCGCAGTGGCTGCGCCGACGCGGGCAAGGCGCCTGCGCCTCCTGCAGGAGGAGGCGGAGCTCGAGGAGATCGTGCGCCTCGTCGGCGTGGACGCCCTCTCGCCCGAGGACAGGCTGCACGCTGGAGACCGCGCGGTCGATCCGCGAGGACTTCCTGCACCAGAACGCGTTCCACGAGGTGGACACCTACTACGTCGCTGCAGAAGCAGTTCCACATGCTCGGCGGCGATCCTGCTCCTGCACGACCGGGCCCGCGAGGCGATCGACGGCGGCGACGCCGCTGGAGGCGATGCTCGCGCTGCCCGGTCCAGGAGGACATCGCGCGCGTGAAGTACCGGCCCGAGGAGGACATGGAGGCGATCAAGGCGCGTGCAGCGACAGGATCCGCGCCGCGCTTCGCCGAGCTTCGCCGCACGGAGGGTGTCCGCATGATCAGGGAGTACCGGACACGTTCGCGGCCTCGAGGGCCCGCTGATGCTCGTCGAGGGCGTCGAGGGGGTCGAAGTACGGCGAGCTGGTCGAGATCGAGCTGGCCGGCGGGTGCCGTGCGCCGCGGCCAGGTGCTCGAGGTGAGCGGCGAGCCGGGCCGTGGTGCAGGTGTTCGAGGCCTCGCAGGGCATCAGCACGAGCCTGTGCGACCGTGCGCTTCCTCGGCCGGGGCATGACCATCCCGGTGTCGCGCGACATGCTCGGCCGCGTCTTCGACGGCGTCGGCGACCCCATCGACGACGGTCCGGGGCCGTCATCCCCGAGGGCGTCGCCGACATCAACGGCGCGCCGATCAACCCGTTCGCCGCGACTACCCGACCGAGTTCATCCAGACCGGCGTCTCGGCCATCGACGGCCTGCATCACGCTCGTGCGCGGCCAGAAGCTGCCGATCTTCTCCGGCTCGGGCCTGCCGCACGCGCAGCTCGCCGCGCAGATCGCCCGGCAGGCGACGCACCCTCGGCGCAGGCGGGGGAGTTCGCCGTCGTCTTCGCCGCCATGGGCATCACCTTCGAGGAGGCGGACTTCTTCATCGAGGACTTCCGCCGCACGGGCGCCATCGAGCGCGCCGTCCTGTTCATCAACCTCGCCGACGACCCGGTCATCGAGCGCATCGCCACCCCGCGCATGGCGCTGACCGCCGCCGAGTACCTCGCCTTCGACGCTGGACATGCACGTGCTCGTCATCCTCACCGACATGACCAACTACTGCGAGGCGCTGCGCGAGATCTCCGCGGCGCGCAAGGAGGTGCCCGGGCGTCGCGGCTACCCCGGCTACCTGTACACCGACCTCGTCGACGATCTACGAGCGCGCGGGCCGCATCAAGGGCAAGAAGGGCTCGATCACGCAGATCCCGATCCTGACCGATGCCCGAGGACGACAAGACGCACCCGATCCCCGACCTCACCGGCTACATCACCGAGGGGCAGATCATCCTCGGCCGCGAGATCTACAGCGCAAGGGCATTCTACCGCCGATCGACGTGCTGCCGTCGCTCTCGCGCCTCAAGCAGAAGGGCATCGGCGAGGGCAAGACGCGCGAGGACCACGCCGACCTGTCCAACCAGCTCTTCGCCGCCTACGCGCGCGGCATGGAGGCCCGCGAGCTCGCGGTCATCCTCGGCGAGGCGGCGCTGACGCCCACGGACAGGGTCTTCGTGAAGTTCGCCGACGAGTTCGAGAGGCTGTTCATCAACCAGGGCGTCGACGAGAACCGCTCGATCGAGGAGACGCTCGCCCTCGGCTGGGAGCTGCTCGCGCTGCTGCCCCGCGGCGAGCTGAAGCGCGTGCGCACCGAGTACATCAAGAAGTACCTCGGGGCCGAAGGCGCCCCGGAGCCGGGACGGCAGCGGAAGCGCTGGGGGCGCCGAGGTAGGCCATGGCCATCCAGGTCAACCCGAACAGGATGGAGCTGCTGAAGCTGCGCCGCAAGCAGGTCGTGGCGCGGCGGGGCCACAAGCTGCTGAAGGACAAGCTGGAGGGGCTGCTGCGGGACTTCATGCGCATCGTGCGCGAGTACCGCGACCTGCGCGCCGCGGTCGACGGAGAGCTGAGCGCGGTGTTCCGCAGCCTCATCCTGGCCTCGGCGTCCATGCCCCGCGAGGCGTTTCTCACCGCGCTCGCTTTCCCGAAGTGCACGGCATCGCTGCGAGGTCAGCGAGAAGCACCTTATGAACGTGCGGGTCCCCGTGTTCAGCTTCTCCATCGAGGGGGTGCTGCAGTCCTACGGGACGCAGTCGACCAACTACGACCTGGACCTCGCCATGGGGAGTGTGCGCGAGGTCCTCGAGCGGATGGTGAAGCTTGCCGAGGTCGAGAAGACGATCGAGCTGGTGGCGGCCGAGATCGAGAAGACGCGCCGTCGGGTGAACGCCCTGGAGTACGTCCTCATCCCCCAGCAGGAGGAGGCGATCGGCTCCATCGAGTCGAAGCTCGACGAGCTGGAGCGCTCGAACACGACGCGCCTGATGAAGATCAAGGAGATGCTGGGCATGTCCCCGTCGTAGCGACGGCCGGGTCGGCGGCACGCGCCGTCTCGGGGGCGGCCCGGGGGGAGGCGGGAGCGATGGAGAAGAAGATCCGTGCTTTCCTGACGCCATCATCGGGGCCCTCGACGAGCTCGAGCGTGAGCTGCACGGACGAAAGCGGACTGGGAAGAGAAGAAGGGCGTGTTCCACGACGAAGGCTACGTCTACCGCGAGAACCTCGCGGTGTTCGAGGAGGAGCTTCGCCGGCGTCGCACGCACGCGGGAAATGCTCGCTGGAGATGGACATGACAGGCTTCCGCGAGATAGCCGACTGCCGCGCGTGGGTCATCGAGGAGCTGAAGAAGACTGCGTCCACCTCTGTGCTCATCCGCAGCGGCATCGCCATCATCATCCGGATGATCCAGCGCATGGGCGACGAGCCGGCCAGCCGTCCGTTCTGCCAGTGAGACGCCCGACCCGGGCCGTCAAAGCCGGCGCGCTGATCATCGGGGGAGGGTTCCCCGTCTCCGTGCAGACCATGTGGAAGTCTCCCCTGGACCCCCGGGCGCTGCCCTTTGCCGTCGAGGAACTGGCGCGGCTGGCCCTCTCGGGCTGCGACCTCGTTCGCTTTGCGGTGCCCGGACATGGAGGCGGCCGAGACCCTGGGCATGCTCTGCGGCCTCAGCTCCCTGCCGCTCGCCGCCGACATCCACTTCGACCACCGGCTCGCGCTGCGGTGCATGGATTTCCCGATCGCCAAGGTCCGGATCAACCCGGGAAACATCGGGGAGGACTGGAAGGTCCGCGA
This sequence comes from uncultured Spirochaetota bacterium, assembly GCA_963733835.1. GTDB lineage: Bacteria > Spirochaetota > Spirochaetia > SZUA-6 > Fen-1364 > CAVTER01. The sequence continues at coordinate 523,779 of CAVTER010000015.1, read as the reverse complement.
GGTCGTCGCCAAGGCGATGGATTCGGGAGTCTGCCTCCGGGTCGGTGTCAACGCGGGCTCGCTTCCCCCGCAGCTCGAGGCGGAGCGGGACCAGGCCGCCGCCATGGTGAAGGCCGCGGAGGTCGAGATGGAGAGCCTGGACCGGCTGGGATTCCATGACGCGGTGTTCTCTCTGAAATCCTCCGATCCCCTGACGACGATCGAAGCCAACAGGGCGTTCTCGAAGCGGTGGGATTACCCGCTGCACCTGGGGGTGACCGAGGCGGGCCCCCTGGTGGGCGGGATAGTGAAAAGCACGATTGCAGTCGGGACTCTCCTCGGCGAAGGAATCGGCGACACGATCCGGGTCTCGCTCTCTGCCCCGTGCCCGTCGGAGGTGGAGGCCGGCACTGAGATACTTCGCGCAACCAATCTCCGCAGCGACGGTGTGAACGTGATCTCGTGCCCGCGCTGCGGACGGTCCTCCTTTGATGTTGAGAAGTTCGTCGAAGGTGTCACTGATTTCATACGGCGAATCCGCAAGCCGCTGACCGTGGCGATCATGGGGTGCGTAGTGAATGGTCCCGGCGAGGCAAAGAAGGCCGACATTGGCATCACCGGGGCTGGAAAAATGGCGATACTATTCAAGGGAGGGGAAGTCCTGCGCAGGGTCCCCTTCGAGGCCGCAGAAGCGGCATTCCGCGAGGAGGTCGAAAAGCTGCTATGAGACGCCTTCTTGTCGGCATCCTTGTTGTCGCGGCTGCCGTTGGCTGCGTTCCGCTGTTCGGCCAGGCTGTCCCGGCGCCGGCCTGGCTTCTGTACGAAGAAGGCAACGCGCTGTTCGAGCAGCGTGAGTTCGGCATGGCCCTGCAGCGGTACAAGGATGCGATCGACGCCGCGGGAATCCTTCCCGAAGCAGAGACCGCGATCGGCGACGTGTACCGCGAGGAAGGCGAGCTGGGACTGGCCCTGCAGCAGTACCAGAAGGCGTGGAACCACAGGAACAGCCTGTCGGTCAGCAGCGCCCGTTACGACATCCAGTACCGCATCGCCTCCGTCTACCGGGACCAGGAGCTGTACAAGCTCATGGAGGACACCCTGCTGGCCATCACGGCCGACGACCCGAACTGGGGCAAGGGGCAGAACTCGCGCCTTCGCGCCCAGGTGGAGACGCTGTACTTCAGCCGGGGCATGGACCAGGTGCTGCGCCTTTACAGGTTCCCCGAATCCTTTGCCACGCGGGCCCACGCAGATCTCGGCTGGTTCTACTACCGCACGGGGCGCTTCCCGCAGGCCGTTTCGCATACGCTGTACGCCGTGATCGCCGGTGCCAGCGAGATCGCGCGCTACCAGCGCGAGCGTGACGTGGAGTGGGAGTTCTCTTCGTTCGAAGCCCTGTTGCGCGGAGCTGCCGAGAACCGGGACCTGCGCGGGTTCGTCGAGGGGGGCGATCTGTACCGCAGCGCGTACTACCTGGCCTGCTCGACCTGGGCCTCGATGTACCCGAAGCTGGCCACGGGGCTGTGGAAGCTGCTCGGGCAGCAGGAGGCGGCTGGGGAGTACAGTGAGCTGTCTCGTCGGCAGCTCAAAAAGCCGTGGGTCGAGCCCTACCTTGTCCCGCTGAAGAAGCAGGCAGGTCGCTGACTTCGGGACATGCCGTGGGTCGACCGTTTACCTGCTTTCGGACCTTCGCAGGGACAAGGGTCACTGGCGTGGACGGCCTTGCTGGTGCCAAGCCTGGCCCGGAACCGGCCGTGGATTGCGTGATCGCCGCAGAGGAGGCAGCGCAAGTTGAAATGTGGCAATCCTGGAGGAAACGATGGCTTTCAAGCGGAGACACCCTGAGGACATCATCGAGACAACAGCCTCCGTCGTGGCACTCAGCATTTCCACGGCAGGCCGCCTCGACACCCTGCTGACACCCCGTGAGGCGGCCCGAGTCTACCTCGAGTTCCTCCGGGAAAGCGCTCGTATCGTCACAGAAAACGGTGGAGCTATCGGCGAGATGTCGGGATCGTCGATGTTGTCATACTGGGACACGGACAATGCTGACGGGGCTGTGGCTGCCTGTCGATGCGCCCTGCAACAGCAAGCAGCAATCTCCGCAATGCGCGTTGACGACGCAGAGGGTGTGCTGCATGCCCAGATCGGCATCAACACCGGACCAGTCATGCTCATCAATATCGGGCTCAAGGACTTTGGCGGATCGATGCTCTTCGGCGCTCACGTGAACCTGGCCTGGAGGCTGAGCTCAGCAAACAAGCAGTACTTCACGGATATCATCGCCTCTGAAAGGACGGTTGGAGAGGCCCGGGACCGTGTGCATGTTCGAGAACTGGACGACATTCGGATTGTCGGCATGAACAGGCCGGCGATAATTTACGAATTGGAGGACATTTCCGACAGGCAGTGAGGGCTGCAGGGCGAGCGTGAGTCTCCGAACCCGCAGAATCCGCCGCCTTGGCCGGGATTCTGGATCATGCACGTGCGAAAAGTCGGCGAGGCCGTCCCGCAGCAACCTGTCTTGCCTGCATCAATCATTCAGATAGTCGGCATGCAGAGCAAAACGGGTGCAACTGGTAGTAGACAGAATAGCTATTATCGGAAGTTATAAATGTGCTCGCATTTGGCCAGCAGCCGCCGTCTCTGCCACGGCCTGTCAGGACTGTGTGGTGAAACGGACCGCCAGGACCGAGATGTCGTCGTACTGTGGAGCGAGGACCCGACGTGTGCTCCGCCTTCCTCCGGCGCGGCCGTCCCCTACTGAACTGGAAAGACAGGTCGTGTAGTCGGCAAGGTGCGCCTGGAGGAAAGCGTCGAGCTCGCTCTCGGGTCGGCAGCTGCTCGCAGCAACAACGGGTGCACCTGGTTGGGACAGCCTGTAGCAGGTCTCGGCTGCAGCCAGTGCAAGTGCCGCTTGGCGCGGGCTGGGGCTGCCCTCGGAGAAGTCGAGCACGCAGGGGGGCGAGCCGCCTTGAGCCGGGACGTCAATTCGCCCCCCGGCGCAGGCTGCCCGCAGCACGGCAGGCACGAGGTTCTCCCCGAAGATCTCGAGTTCGCCGCCCGGGAGGCCCAGCCTCTGAGACTCCGAGATGCCGTCCGTGCACAGGACAAGCATGTCCTTGTCCTCGAGGTGTATCCTGGCAGTCTTGAACCCGTGAGCGGCTCGGATCTCCGATGCCCCGAACAGGCCGAGCGCAGGCGACCGCGGGAGCTGCACCCGCGCAATGCGTGCTTCCGCAGCCTTCCAAAGGTAGGCCGTTGCCAGGCAGGCATCAAGCATCGTCACGCTGCGATCAGAGGGCCTGAGGTCCGCCAGGAGCAGCGCCGCGAAAAACCCGGGAAGCCCCAGCCCGTGAAGCTCTTCGTTCGCGGCAGCAGCGAGATCGGCCAGGCCGCGGGGCTTTGCCTCTGTCCCGGCCCTTCCCCTGAGCAGCGCGGAAATGTACACGGACAGGAGCGCGGCGGGCGTGCCATGGCCGCTGACATCACCGACGACTATGCGGCACCTGTCTTTCGACGGCCAATTCCAGTCCACGAAATCCCCGCTGACATCCTGGGCCCCGCTTGTGTAGCAGAAGATCTCCACGCCGTTGTGCGCTTCGGCACGGGTCGGCCCGCGCCGACCATGCTTGTCGACGTCGAGGCGCATCAAGGCTCGGTAGACATGGCGCGCCACGCCGGCTGCCGCGAGATGCTCGTCACGGCCGTTCGCCGCGGGCGGCAGGGCAGCCCGAGCCTCTCCTTCGTTCCGTCGCAGTCTCCCCCGCAGCTGGAGAATCCACGCGATCGCGAGGGCGAGGCGAGGAGTACACCGAGGATGACCGCCGTGATCGCTGCAGCGTTCATGCGGCGTTTTCAGTTCCCGCCGGTCTTCCTGACCAGTGATGCCCGTCGGGCGCGGAAAGCGCTCCAGTCATCATCCAGGGCCACCATGGCAACGCCCTCGAAGCCCCTGGCCTTGACCATGTCCCAGATGATCTCCCGGGACAGGTCTGACGAGTATCTCTGAGAGGTCTTCTTCGGGTAGCAGATCCAGAACATGCCGTCCCCGTCCAGTGCCTCGAGGGCGGCCCCAAGGCTCTGCTGCAGGCCAGCCCGCGTGACGGCGAAGAGCTGGACGAAGGCGTAGCTGGCTTTGGGGGCCCTGTGGATCCTGCAGTCCAGTCCCTCGAGGAAGGGCCTGTAGGAGGCCGGAGCACCAATGACGAGGATGGGATCCTGGCCCGCGTACCGCAGCTTCTTCAGGGCAGGGTGCACGGCCCGCTCTCCCCTACCGCGGGTAGCTCGCCTTGGAGAGCAGCCAGATCATGAGGAGCGACGTCGCAAGCGCGGCGAACACGTTGACCGAGTTGAAGTCGGACAGGAACTTGATCACGTTGGCGAAGAGCTGGTCGATCAGCCCGCCCAGGAAGGAGCCCACGAGGCCCACGATGAGCGCCCCCCAGAACCTGCCCAGCACCGGCTTTTTCACGACGAAGAAGAAGAACACGGCCGAGGCGATGCCGATCGTCACGTAGGTGAGCCCGACGTTGAAATAGTAAAACCACATCAGCGAAACCCTTTCGCGCTCGTCAGTCTGCTGGGCACGGGCACATCCCGAGTATCGGCAGGCGCAGGTCCCCGGGAGCGCCCTTTCACTAGTAGAGCACCTGGGTGCTCGTGAAACCGAGGTACACGGGGTAGGACCGCACGACGGAGTTGTCGTCGCCCCAGCCGTAGCTGACGGCATACACCATGACGTACATGGTCCCGCTCCCGTCGATGATCTGCTGCTGCATCGCGGTCGTGACGTCCGCATCCGGCGCGGAGAAGTCCCAGTTGGTTGGCTTGCCAGAGGTCGAGTTGGATTCGAACGTCTTGCACTCCACTGAGTCCGCGACAAACCTCCGCACCTCGATGGCGACCGTCGACGGGCTGCCCACCGAGCTGTACGTGAGATACGAAACGGGGACTCCTGAGCTCAGCCCCGCCCCGTAGCTCCAGTTGATGTCGTTGATGACGAGGCTGATCGTCACGATCTGCCCGATGTCGCCCGGCTCGATCAGGCGGACATTGACGACGGGAGGAGAACTCGCCCCGGGGCTGGGGTCCACGCTGGGCCCGCTCGCGTTGGAAACGCCCCGGCACAACCGGTGAAACCCGTGCGCCAGCAGGGTGCTGTAATCGTAGCTCTCACTCCCGTAGATCTGGTCGTTGGTCAGCGACGCGTCGTTGGCTCCGTAGCACTTGTAGTAGTACTCGTAGCCCAGAAAAGTCACGGCGATATCCCCCGCGCGGCTCGTCGTATTCACCTGGAAACTCCCCCCGAGGGGCGTGGCCGGCGTCACCGGCGGCCCAGGGGGCTCGAGATAGTAGACACCGGGGAGACCGCAGGTGCTGGCCAGGATGAGGAGGAGGGGCAGGAGAGCTGCCCGGACGGCGCGCATCGGCCTACCCCTTCTTCGCCGCCGCGCTCCCCTTCCCCGCGGCCTCGGCCGGCGGTTCCAGGCCGTCGATCACGTCGATGAGCTCGTAGATCACGACTTGATTATCCTTGCCCTTCACCCTGATGCTGTCCAGCTCGCGGACGATGACCTTGTCGCGCACCTGGGCATAGGTGTACTCGCTGATGATGATCTCGGAACCGTATGTCTTGTTGGCGCCCTCGAGGCGGGCCCCGAGGTTGACGGTGTCCCCGATCACTGTGTAGTTCATGCGCCCGGGGGATCCCATGTTTCCGACCGTCATGACGCCGGTGTTGATGCCGATGCCGATCCGGATCGGCTCCTTCTGAGGCCCCATGAGGGTGTTCAGCTTCTCCAGCTCCTCCATCTGCTTCAGGGCGCACTTGCAGGCCATGAGGGCGTGGTCCGGCTGGGGATCGGGTGCGCCCCAGAAGCACATGATCTCGTCGCCGACGTACTTGTCCAGCGTGCCGAGGTACTTCAGGATGATGACGTCGGTCATCCGTGTCAGGTAGCCGTTCAACTCGCGCACCAACTCCTGGCTGGGCATTCGCTCGGATCGACTGGTGAAGCCCCTGATGTCGGAGAACAGGACCGTGAGCTCCTTGTCTTCGCCGCCCAGCTCGGGCGGGTTGTCCAGGATCTTCGTGACGACCGACGGGCTCACGAACTTGCCGAACATGTCGCGGATGTGCCGCTTCTCCCTCTCCTCGGTGGCCGTGCGGTAGGCCACAACGGCGAGGAACGTGAGGAATGCCCCGGCTGCCGGGGCCGAGAAGTTGATGATGTAGTCGGACAGGTCGAAGATGAGCATGAAGACGAAAAAGTAGACGAGGATCATGCCCGCGGTCACGGCGAGCGACCACAACGTCTGCAGCCTCGGGCGCGACACCAGGAATGCTGTGGCCATGATCACCCCGAGCAGGATCAGGATGGTCACCCACTCCTCGGCATAGTGCAGGAAATTGCCCATCAGGATGGTGTTGAGGGCGTTGGCGTGGATCTCCACGCCGTACATGAGTCCGAAGGGGCTGGGCTTCTCATCGGCGGCCATGCCCTGGGAGAAGGGGCCGACCATGACGATGGTGTTGCCCACCCTCTTGGTCCGGGGCCAGGTGGCAGGGTCAGGCCCCGGGGGGCTGGCGGCGTAGCCCGAGAACGACCGCACCGGGTAGGTCTGGTGCTCCTCGGGGTTCGCGCCGGAGCGGCCGCCCATGAAGTTGATGAGCATGGCGCCCGTCTCGTCGATCGGGATGCGCACCTCGGGCACCTCGCGGTAGGTGGCGGGCGTTGTGACGTTGCCCTCCTCGTCGACCCCGGCCGGGGTCACCAGGATGCGGTAGGGCACCCAGGACTGGGTCGCGGGGTCGAAGATCTGGGGCGATGGTATACGGATGTATTGGCCGAGAACCACCTCGACATCCGTGAGCGTCTTGTGCATGTACTCGAGGGCGAGGGAGAGGGTGACCGAGGGCAGGAAGGAGTCCCGGTACTTGCGCACCACGTGGTAGGTGCGCGTGGTGTCGTCCTCGGCGGTATCCCGCTTGAGCGGGGCGGATTTGTCCATTTTCGACTTCAGGTCTGCCAGTCGCGCGGCCGTGAGCGGCCACGGCACGTCGTGCGTGATGTTCTGCTTGTCGATCCACGCGAGGCGCTCGAAGTTCTCCCTGTCGACAGGGTAGTCCGGCGTGAGCTCATCCAGGGGGACCGCCTCGACCAGCCGCGAGAGCTTCACGACCAGGGGCTGTCGCCTGTAGACCTGGTCGCCGTCTTCCAGGAAATTGGCGTGGCCGTAGCCGTAGGTCGCGCGTGCGTAGGGCTTGAGCGGGGGCTGGAGCCCCAGGAAGCTGTTGACCTTTGTCCAGTCGCCACGGACATTCGTGACCGTCCCCAGCCGCTCGGACAGCACGTCCTGCCTGCCGAAGAACTCCTCGTCCGTGTCCGGGGGATTCTCCCCGAGGGTGAGCACCGTCTCCAGGAAGACACGGCCGTTCTCCCGGATGCTCCTGATGAGCACCGCGTCATCGGCCGGGACCTTGTCCGGCTCGATGAAGAAGACGTCGATGAACAGGGCGCGCTCCCGGTCCTCCTGCTCCGAGACGCGGGTGAAGGAGTCGATGAGGTTGGCTGTCCGGGAGCGCGGGAACGGCCACTTGCCGAACCGCGCGAGGGCCTTGTCGTCGATGCCCACGATGAGGATGTCCCGGGAGATGCGTGGGTTCTGCAGCACCTCGGAGACCCCCTCCTGGGTCCTCGTCCGCGTGAAGGTGTTCTTCATCCGGAAGTTGAAGTCGAGCGTCTTCAGCTCGATGCTGCGCACCAGCGTGGTGCCGTACGTCAGGGCGAAGACGAGGGCGAAGACGACGAGGCCCAGGATGAGCCCGAAGTACTTCGTGTCGAAGATCCTGGGACGCCCCTTGCGCTTCGCCATCGCTCGACCCTCCCCTCCCCGCCAGGCGGCAGGGTGCTATTTCAGCTTTCCCTCGACCTTCAGGCTGATGATCCTGTTCTTGGCCAGCTTTGTCCAGCTGCTCGCGCCGTAGTCCGACTCCAGCCGCTCGTACTTCGCGCGGGCCTCGTCCCAGGCGCCCTTCTGCTCGTCCAGCCTGCCCGCGTCGAACAGGGCCCGGGGCACGGCCCCGGAGTCCTTGTAGCCGTCAGCAACGCGCATGTACAGCGCCTGGGCCGCGTCGGCGTCACCCTTCTCTTCGGCGCACACGCCGGCGTTGAAAAGGCTCACGGCGGCAAGGTAGCTGCGGGGGAAGCGCCTGGCCAGCTCCTCGTAGTCCGCGCGCGCGCCGTCCCAGTCCTGCTTTCGGAAGCGCAGGTCGGCCCGGAGGAACAGCCCGCGCTGCCCCCCGTACTGGCGGGGGTAGCGGGACACGAGCCTGTCCAGCTGGTCGGCGAGGTCCTTCTCGATGGCCGTCTTGCGGGCCTCGTCCTGCTCGCTCTCCCAGGAGTCGAACACGGTCTGCGCCCCCTCCGCGAGGAGGGTGGAGTCCACGAGGCGCTTCTTTCCCACCTCGCTCCAGACGAGGTAGCCCACGAGAAATACCCCGGCCGCGATGAGAACGGCCCAGAGCACGAAGCGCAGCCGGTGCACCCAGTGCGCGATGAGGTCGCCGACCCGTCGTTTCTCCTGCCGTGCCCTGCCGTCCTGCGGAGTCTGCTGCGCTGGCTGCATGAGTTCTATACCCCTCTTTCCTTTGTGATGTCGAGCTCGCGTCACCAGCCTGACAGGTAGCTCCTCTGGATGTCGAGGCTCCCTGGCCGTCCGTGTCTGGTGCCACCCGTTGGCCTCGAGGGCCCTGGGTGATGAAATGCTTCTTGAACAGCGTGAGCGCCTCGCGCAGCGTCTTGCGCGCGTAGGCATCCTCGCTGATGCCCGAGCCGCTGAGCGTCATGGCCTCGGCGTCGATCCGCGCGTCGCGGGCGAAGACGACCGCCCGCTCGACCGCGTTCTCGAGCTCCCGCACGTTGCCGGGCCACGCGTACGAGAGCAGCACCTCCATGGCCGCGCTCGTGAAGCCGCGGATCTGTTTCTTCGGCCTCGGCGGCGTGGCTGCGCAGGAAGTGCTCCGCCAGCAGCGGGATGTCCTCGCGCCGCTCCCGCAGGGGCGGGATGCGGATGCGGCAGGACGTTCAGCCGGTAGAAGAGGTCCGCGCGGAAGCGCCCGGCGGCGACCTCCGCGCTCGAGCTCGCGGTTGGTCGCCGCGATGATGCGCACGTCGACCGTCGTCGAGGCTCGCTCGCGCCGACCGGCTCGAAGCTGCGGCTCTGGATGACGCGCAGCAGCTTGGCCTGCACCGCCAGCGGGCATGTCCGCGATCTCGTCGAGGAAGATCGTGCCGCCGTCGGCGAGCTCGAACCTGCCCCGGCGGTCCGACGACCGCGTCGGTGAAGGCGCCCTTGCACGTGGCCGAAGAGCTCGCTCTCGAGCAGCGCCTCGGGCAGCGCCGCGCAGTTGACCCGGATGAACGGGCCGCTCGCGGCGGGGGCTCGCGAGGTGGATCTGCTCGGCGAACAGCTCCTTGCCCGTCCCGCTCTCGCCCAGCAGCAGCACCGACGAGTCGGTCGCCGCGGCCCTGCGGGCGATGTCCAGCTTCTCCTTCAGCTGGCCGGCTCTCGCCGACGAGGTGTGCCAGTCCGCCGGCGGTCTGGCACCTGGTCGCGCAGGCGCGCCAGCTCGTCGCTCACCTGCTGGTAGGTGCCCGCGTTCTGGATGGCGATGGCCGCCTGGGTGGAGAACACCTCGAGCCACTGAGGTCCTCCTCGGTGAACGTCCGGCCGCCCTTCTTGTTCAGGATCTCGATGACCCCGACGCAGCGGTCCTTCAGCCGCATCGGGACGGCGAGGATGGAGGTCGCGGGGTAGTCGATCTGCTCGGCGATGTCGCGCCGGAACCGCGGGTCGGCGGCCGCGTCGTTCACGATGAGCGCGGTGTTCTTCTCCGCCACCCACCCGGCGATGCCCTCGCCCATGTTGAGCGAGAACCGCTTGACGCTGGGCCCCTTGGGCCCGAGCGCGATCTCGAAGTAGAGCTTGCCGTTCTCGGGGTTGACGAGCATGAGCGAGGAGGCCTCGCCCTCGGTCAGCTCCGTCGCGCTCTCGATGATGCGCGTGAGCAGGCCCGTCCGGTCGGTCCAGCGCGGAGTTGATGCGCGCGTAGATGTCGAGCAGCACCGCGAGCTTCTCGCGGTCGGGGGTGAACCGCAGCATCCCGATTGATCGCTCCCGGGCACCGCCTCCGTGCGACCGTTGCCGTGGCCCGGGGTCAGCCCTTGATCCGGTCCTTCAGCAGGTCCGCGAGGGCGACCGTGTCCTCCTTGCTGTCGTCGTGGATGTACTTGTCCATCTCCTCGCGCTGGACCTTGCGCACGTAGTCGCGCAGGGAGAGCGACAGCTTCTGCTTGGACGGGCTGCACTCGATGACCACGGCCTTCACCTGGTCGCCGACCTTGTACTTGGCCATGGCCGCCTCGGGGGTCTCGAGCGCGGGGTCGACCACGCTGGCCTTGTGGATCAGGCCCTCGATGCCGCCCTGCACCTTCACGAACAGGCCGAAGTCGGTGATGTTGGTGACCTCGCCGTCGATGATGGCGCCGCGCGGGTAGGCCCGCGCGATGGACTCCCAGGGGTCCTCGGAGAGCTGCTTCACGCCGAGGTGGACCTTGCCGCGCTCCTTGTCGATGCCGATGATCATGACCTCGAGCTCGTCCTCGACCTTGGCGAACGAGGAGGCGTTGCGGATCTTGCGCGTCCAGGACATGTCGTCGACGTGCAGCACGCCGTCGATGCCCTCCTCGATCTCGAAGAACAGGGCGTACGGGCTGGCGCGCACGACCTTGCGCGTGAGGCGCATGCCGACGGGGTAGCGCTGGTCGATCTCGTCCCACGGGTTCGGCAGCACCTGCTTGAGGCCGAGGGAGAGCTTGCCCTGCTGCACGTCGTAGCCGAGGATCTTGGTCTCGACCACGTCGCCGACCTTGAGCACCTCCTTGGGGTGCTTCACCTTGCGCACCCAGGAGAGCTCGGAGATGTGCGCGAGGCCCTCGATGCCCTCCTCGATCTCGATGAAGGCGCCGAAGTCCGCCAGCTTGGTGCGTGTGCCCTTCACCACGTCGCCGACGTGGTACTTCTCCTCGAAGTGGTTCCAGGGGTCCTCGGTGAAGTGCTTGAGGCTGAGGTTGATCCGTGCCTTCCTGGGGCTCCAGGCGGATCACCTTCAGCTGGATCGGCTCGCCGAGCTTCACGAAGTCCTTGGGCCGCGTCACGTGGCCCCAGCTCATGTCGTTGATGTGCAGCAGGCCGTCGAAGCCGCCGAGGTCGACGAAGGCGCCGAAGGAGGTGAAGCTCTTGACCGTGCCCTCGACCACGTCGCCGATCTTGATCTTCGCGAAGAACTCCTCCCGCCGCTTCTTGATGTCCTCTTCCATCCAGTCGCGGCGGGAGACGACGATGTTGGTCTTGCCCTTGGCGTAGAGCCGGTCGATGTAGAACGAGGATCTTCGTCGCCGACGTAGTCGGAGTTCTCGGCGGGCCGCTTCACGTCCACCTTGGAGCGGGGCAGGAAGGCGCGGATCTCGTTGCCGAGGTCGACCTCGTAGCCGCCCTTGATCTTGTGCGGTCGATGGTGCCCTCGACGGGCTTGTGCTCGTCGAAGGCGTTGCGCAGGTTCTTCCAGAACATCTTCTCGTCCGCCTTGCGCTTGGAGACGATGACCTGGCCCTCCGTGCCCTCCTTGCGGACGAGGATGACGTAGACGTTCTCGCCGATCTGCGGGCGGCGTGTCGAACTCGTTGATGGGGATCTTGCCCTCGCGACTTGTAGCCGACGTCGACGTACACGTAGTCGCTCGTCGACCTCGATGACCCGGCCGGGGATCATCTGGCCCTCTTCGATGGGCTGGAGGGACTGCACGTACTGCTCCTGCAGGTCGGTCTCGGACTGCTGGAGCAGTCGTCTTCTTGTCTTCTGTGCTCATAGTTGACGTTTGTCTCCCGGGTTAGTTTTTGCTCGCGAGAATTGCGTCACAGCACTCTCTCACAAACTTCGCTCGATGGTCAAGTGCGAGGTGTCGAGGAGAAGGGCGTCCGGGGCGGCCGCCAGGCGGCGCCGACGGGCTTGTCCCGGTCGAACCGTGTCGCGCTCGGCGATCGGCCGCTCGATCTCCGCCAGGGACAGGCCGCTCGCGCCCTGGGCGTGACGGCGGCGCGCCCGGGTGGCCACGTCGGCGTCGAGGAAGATCTTCACCTCCGCGTCGGGGAACACCACGGTCCCGATGTCCCGGCCGTCGACGACCACGTCCCGGCCCGCGGCGATCTCGCGCAGGCGGGCGTTCACGATCGTCCCGCACCTCGGGGATGGCCGAGTGCCGGGCGACCCACGCGTCGACCGCGTCGCGTGCGCAGGAGGTGCTCGACGCGGCCTGCCGTCGAGCGTCACCCCGCCCTCCCGTCCAGGGCAGGCGCAGGCGTCCGGGCGACCGTCGAGACCACCGCGTCGCCGGTCGGCGGGATCACGGCCCGCGTTCCGAGCACCGCCCAGGTGACGGCCCGGTAGAAGCTGCCCGAGTTCATGCAACGCGGAACCCCGCCCGCTCGGCCACCCTGCCGGGCGACACGCTGCTCTTGCCGACCCCGGCCGGGCCCGTCAAGCGCCACCACCATGCGCGTAGAACCACTTCACCTCCCGCTCGGTCAGGCGGCGGAAGCGCCCGGGCTGCAGATGCCGCGCAGCGTGACGGCCCGATGCGGAGCCGGTGCACGCGCTTCAGCCGGATGTTGCGGCTGGCGAACACGTTGCGGAGCTCGCGGTTCTTGCCCTCCATCAGGGTGATCAGGGCCGAATGCGGCGACCGCAGCGTGTAGCGCCTTGCAGCGGTAGCGCACCTCCTCGACCTAGATGCCCTTGCGGTACTGCTTCATGAAGGCCTCGTCGATCGCGCCGGGCCGTCTCCACGAGGTACTCCTTCTCGATGCGCGAGCCGGGGTGGGACACGATCTTCGTGAACTCGCCGTCGTTGGTGTAGAAGATGAGCCCGGTCGAGAGGAAGTCCAGCCGGCCGACGTGGAAGAGCCGCTCGCTGATGGCCGCCGTGAACAGGTCGCTCGCGCAGGGGCCGTGCCCTCGGGGTCGGCGTTGGCGCACAGGTACCCCCGCGGCTTGTGCAGGGCGATGTAGACCTTGCTGCCGAGTCGCGGCTTGACCTTCCTGCCGTCGACGGTGACGACGTCGCCGTCAGGCACCTTCGTGCCCATGCGGGTGACCGGGCGTGCCGTTCACGGCGACCCGCCCTTCCGCGATGAGCTCGCTCGCAGTGCCGGCGCGAGCCCAGCGCCGCAGCGGGCCAGGTAGACCTGGAGGCGGACGCCCTGTTCCCCCCGTGCGCCGTCCGCGCCCGAGGACTTCTCACTCCTGCTCAAATCGCTCCCTCTCCAGGCCGTCCAGCTTGGGCAGGTCCGCGATCGTTGCCAGCCGGAAAGCCTTCAGGAACTCCCTGGTGGTGCCGTACTGCACCGGCTTGCCCGGGGCGTCCTTCTTGCCCACCTCGCGGATGAAGCTGCGCGCGAGCAGCAGCTTGATCATGCCGTCCGCCGAGACGCCGCGGATGCTCTCGACCTCCGCGCGGGTGATGGGCTGCGAGTAGGCGATGATGGCCAGCGTCTCGAGGGCGGCCCGCGAGAGCCGGTTCTCGGCGCTCTTCCCGTAGCGCTCGCGCAGCGACTCCCAGAGGTCCTTGCGGGGCGCGAACGCAGAACCCGCCGCCGATCTCGACGATCTCCAGGCCGTGGCCCTCGGCCTCCAGCGTGGCTCGCGCAGCTCGGCCAGGCCGCCTGCCGGCGTCCTCGGCCGAGAGCCCGGTGATCGCGGCGAGCTTCCGCAGCTCCATGGGCTCGCTCTCCAGCAGGAGCACCGCCTCGACGAGCGCCGCCTCCCTACTCAGGTCCATGACCGTATGCTCCTCCGCCGCGGTCTCTGGCTGCGCGGTACGGGGGCCGTGCGCGCTGTCCGCTGCCGGGCTGCGGCAGGCTCCCCGCCCGCGCCCTGATGCGGATGTCCCCGAACAGCCGGTTCTGGAACACCATGATCCGCCGCTCCTTGACCAGCTCGAGCACCGCGAAGAAGGCGCAGACCACCTCGAGCACCGTGCGCGTCTCGCACGCAGGTCCGTGAACAGGAGCTCGCCCGCGTCCTCCAGCATCTCGTGCGATCAGCGTGATCTTCTCGTTGACGCTGACCTCCTCGTACAGGTCGATGATCCGCTCCGAGGAGAGCGTCGAGAGCAGCGAGCGAGAAGGTCTGCAGCAGGTCCCAGACGCTCACCTGCTCCCAGATGCCCTCGTCGGAGAAGGGCAGGATGCGCTGGCTCTGCGTGCGCTCGATGATCCACTCGACCTCCCCTTCCCTGTCGGTCATGAGGTCGCTGAGCTTCCGGAACTTCTGGTACTCGATGAGCTTCTCCACCAGCTCCTTGCGCGGGTCCTCGAGCTCGTCGTCCAGGTCGAGCTCCACCGGCAGCAGCATCCGGCTCTTGATGTACAGCAGCGTGGCGGCCATCAGGTAGAACTCGGTCATCGTGTCCAGGTCGACCTTCGTGGCGAAGCCGAGGTACGAGAGGTACTGCTCGGTGATCGAGGCGATCGGGATGTCGTAGATGTTGACCTCGGACTTCTTGATCAGGAAGAGCAGCAGGTCGAGCGGGCCGTCGAACTCGCCGAGGTGGAAGTGCTGCTTCTCGGTTGCAGTCGCGTCGGACATCGATGCGGGACCCTCTTCCTTTCCTGCGCACGCAGCGCGCGCCCCCTGCCCAGGCGCGCGTCTCGCGCGGTCTCGAGTGTCTGCGGAATCCCGTCGGCGCCGCAACGGGGTCGGACAGCGCGGGTGAGTATACTACCGGCCCGTGTGCAAGACAACTGCCTGGCCGGCGACCGAGGGCAGCAGCTGCGCCCATCGACGGCCCGTGCGGGGGTCGCGCGAGGTCCGGCGCGAGCTCCAGCAGCGGCACCAGCACGAAGCGGCGCTCGGCCATGCGCGGGTGCGGAATGCACAGCCGATCGCTCGTCCAGCACGAGGTCGCCGTACAGCAGGATGTCGATGTCGATCGTCCGCGGCCCCATGCGGACCTCGCGGGCTCGGTCCCGTCCCAGGGCCTGCTCGATCGCGTTCAGCGCCTCGAGAAGCATCGAGAGGCGCGAGAGTCGTCTCGCCCGCACCCGCCGCGTTCAGGAAGCCGGGCTGGTCCGTCACGTACATGCGGCTCGGTCTCGTAGATGCGTGAGAGCCGCGCATCTCGCCAGCAGACGGCTCGCCGCCTGCCACGCGGCCGCGCAGGGTCGCCTCGCGGTCGCCCAGGTTCGAGCCGAGAGCGAGGAAGACCGTGGTCTGCGCACGGCGGCCTAGAAGAGCTCCTTCCTTTCTCCTCCTCGGTGCCATCGGCCGTCTCCTCGTCCCCTGCGGTGGCCGACTTCGGGCCGGCAGCGGCGGCCGGCCTTGGGCGGGCGGCCGCTGCCGCCGGGGCGCACGGGACCCGCGGCTCGGGTCGATGGCCTGCCTGGCGGGTCCGTCCGTGCCCGCGGCAACCGTGCGCTCCCCGGCTTCGGGAACAGGATCTCGCGGACCTTCTTCTCGATCTCCCGCCATGGCCGTGGTTGGTCTCGAGGAACAGCCGGGCGTTCTCCACGCCCTGCCCGATCCGTTCCTTGCCGTAGGAGTACCAGCTGCCCGCCTTCTCGATGATGTTCGTTCTGCACGGCCGCGTCGAGGAGGCTGCCGCTGGCCGAGATGCCCTTGCCGAACATGATGTCCATCTCCGCCTTGCGGAACGGCGGAGCGATCTTGTTCTTGACCACCTTGACCCGGACCTTGTTGCCGACCACCTCGTCGTTGCCCCGCGCAGATGGTCTCGACCTTGCGCACCTCGAGGCGGATGGAGGAGTAGAACTTGAGGGCGAAGCCGCCCGTGGTGGTCTCGGGGTTGCCGAACATGACGCCGATCTTCATGCGGATCTGGTTGATGAAGATGAGGCAGGTGCTGCGTCTTGGAGATGGTGCCGGTGAGCTTGCGCAGCGCCTGGCTCATGAGCCGGGCCTGCAGGCCCATGTGGGAGTCGCCCATGTCGCCCTCGATCTCGGCCCGCGGGGTGAGGGCGGCCACCGAGTCCACGACGATGATGTCCACCGCGCCCGAGCGCACCAGCGATTCCACGATCTCGAGGGCCTGCTCGCCCGTGTCCGGCTGCGACACCCACAGCTCGTCGATGTTGACGCCGAGGTTCTTGGCGTAGACGGGTCCAGGGCGTGCTCGGCGTCGACGAAGGCGGCGATGCCGCCCAGCTTCTGGGCCTCGGCGATGGCGTGCAGGGCGAGGGTGGTCTTGCCCGAGGACTCGGGGCCGTAGATCTCGATGACCCTGCCCCGGGGATAGCCGCCGACGCCGAGGGCGGCGTCGAGCAGGATGGAGCCCGAGGGGATGATGTCGATGTCCGCCCGGCGGCGTCCTCGCCGAGCTTCATGAGCGAGCCCTTGCCGAACTGCTTCTCGATCTGCAGCCGGGCGGCCTCCAGGGCCCGCGCCTTCTCCTCCTGGCACGGTGGACTTCTTCTCGGCTGCCGGGACCTCTTTCTTTGCCATGTCCTGCCGCCTCTCTTCCTTAGCTTCCACCACGCCCTGAGGCACGCGGGAAACTGCTTCGCCGCTTGAGCGCAGTCCGATAAGTATAGCCGGAAGGCGGGTGCGATGTCCAGAGCACTGCCGCGAGCGCCTGCTCCTCGTGCTTGTCCTTGCGCTCGCTGCCGGCGCCATGCTCGCGGCCGCGACGGCATCTGGGCGAGCCTTCGTCGGCGCCGAGCGACCGCAGCCATGGACCCGGCGATCCTCGCAGGCCGTGGCCGCAGTCGGGACTTCGACACGCGGCTCGAGATCTGCAGCGGCCATGGGCGGGCGGGCAGACCCTCGACGCGGAGAGCTTCATCGACCTGCTCCTGGCGGCTCTTCCACGCGGGAAAGCCGCCCAGTCCGAGCACCTCCTGCGGGTGCTGCTGGAATCCCGCTTTGACCCCGAACGACGGCCGTGGAGGCCCTGCCGAGCAGCGCTACAGCGGCAAACCGGGAGGTCGCTCGCGGACATGCCGCGGCCAGGTGGAGCACCTTCAGCGATCCGCAGCTCAGCGGCGCGCTCGTTCGCCTGCTTCCCCTGTTCGCCGTGCGAAGCCCTGCCCATCCTCGCAGCGGACGTCGGAGCGGGCCTCGTCGCGAGCTCATGCGCGTGACGGGCGGCGTACTCGCTCCGCGGGAGAGCGGCCTGCCCTGGACTTCCTGGCCGTCGTCGAGCACGGTCCCGCAGCCCCGACTTCTTCGAGCCCTGCCTCTCCATCGCCGCCTCGTCCCGGGAGAGGCCGTCGTCGACAGGGCGCGCCGAGTGACGGCCCTGGTTCGTGCGAAGATGCGGACTGCGCCCGCCCGCCTGCCCCTGACCGCCGCGGGCCCTGCAGCGTGGACCGTCGCCGTCGGCTCGTGGTAGAGTCCCGCCATGCGGGGGTCGCTGAAGCTTTTCTGCCACCCGGGCGCTGGACGGCTACTGCCGTCGAGGTCGCGAGCGGAGCTCGAAAGCCGGGGAGGGTCCGACGCGCCCGTCCGCGGCGAGATGCGGTGTCGTCAAGTTCGCCGACGGCGAGATGGAGGTCGAGCTCGGGACCTCGGTCCGCGGCTGCGACGTCTTCCTGTTCGCCGGGTCGGCGCGCGAAACGGCGGGGGCTCTCGGCGGCGAAGAGGCAAGCTCGAGACCTACCACGCCGTCGACGCCCTGCGCCGCGCCCAGGCCGGGCGCATCACCCTCTTCGAGCCCTACTGCAGCCCCGGGCGCTCGGACAGGCTCACCCGGCGCAACTCGGTGGGCCTGTGGGTGCACTTCAAGATCCTCATCAGCCTCGGCATCGACCACTACATCACCTTCCAGCTCCACTCCGAGAAGTCCAAGACCTTCATCGACCCGACGCTGTGCGCCGTGGACGACCTGCCCGCGCAGCGCGCTGCTCAAGACGGCCTCTGTGCCGGTCGTTCATCCGCACGAAGGAGACGCTGCGCACGCGAGGTGCGCCGGCACTGGATGTTCTGCTCGGTGGACGCGGGCGGGGAGGCGCTGGCGAAGAGGTTCGCCGCCTCCTTCGGGACCCGGATCGTGATCTCGCACAAGCAGAGGGACTACTCCGCGCCGAACAGGGTCGAGTCGATCAACATCCTCGCGAGCGAGCCCCTCGAGGGAAAGACGCTGTGGATCGTGGACGACATGATCGACACGGGCGACTCGATGTGCAAGCTCGTGCGGGAGCTCGCGGGGCGCAAGCCGGCCTCCGTGAACATCGCCGTCGTGCACCCCGTGTTCTCGCCCCCGGCCCTGCAGCGTCTGGCGGCCCTCTGCGGCGAGGGGATATTGCAGAACATCCTCGTCACCGACACGCTGCCCTGCCCGGCCGACGCTGCCGCGCAGCTGCCCTGCCTGCGCGTCGTGCCGTCCGTCGCACTCGCGGCCGATGCGGTGCGCAGGCTCAACTCCGAGATGCCCCTCTCGCCCCTCCTCGCCCCGATGACCGTGGACGACTGCCTGGAGTGATGCTCCACCCGCCGGCGCGGCGGACATGAAACCCTCGCTCTCCAGCTGCCCCACGGCCTGCGCGAGGCGCGCGTCCCGTACGCCGGTCGCCGCGGCCAGGTCCCCACGGTCCAGCATTTGTGCCCCGAGCAGTGCCGCGAGGACCTTGCCGCGCACCTGCCGCACGGACCCCTCGAAGGGCGCCTGCCTGCGGTAGCGGCTGGCCCGGCGGTTCGGGTCCTTTCCCGCCGAGCGGAGCATCGTGCCGTAGTCCATGAGCGCGTCGTACCAGTCTCGCGGGTTTTCGCGGTCCAGCGTGCGCTCGACCAGCGGCAGGATCTCGCTGTCGGTGACCGACGCCTCGCCCGGGAAGAAGAAGTGGATGTAGACCCGGCGGATGTTGGTCTCGATGAAGGCCACCGGATCGTTGAACGCGTAGGCGAGCACGGCAGCCGCGGTTGCCTTTCCGACACCGGGAAGGGCCGCCAGCTTCTCCATGCTGCGGGGGACCCTGCCGCCGTGCTCGGACACGATGGACCGGGCGGCGCGTTGGAGGTACAGCGCCCTGCGGTTGTACCCCAGGCCCTTCCACGCTGCCAGCACCTGACGCACGGGAGCACGCGCCAGGGCGCGAATGCTGGGAAAAAGGGCCAGGAACCGTCGGTAGGCCTGCGTCACGCGTTCGACGCCTGTCTGCTGCAGCATGATCTCCGAGACCAGCACCTTGTAGGGTGTGCGTGACCGGCGCCAGGGCAGGTCCCGTCCGTGCGCGCGGTAGTACCCACGGATCTTGCGGCGGAACTCCGCGGCGCCCGGGATCAGAACTTCTTCTCCGAGTCGACGAGGATGGTCACTGGTCCCATGTTGGTGTAGCTCACCTCCATGGAGGCCTGGAACTCGCCGGCCGCGACAGGGATCCCGGAAGCGGCGAGCTCGACCAGCGCTGCCTCGTAGAGCTGTCGTGCCGCCCCGGGCTCGGCGGCCGCTGTGTAGGACGGCCGTCTGCCCTCGCGCACGTCCCCGTAGAGGGTGAACTGCGAGACGACAAGGACAGAGCCGCCGGTGTCGCGCACGGAGAGGTTCATCTTGCCGTTCCCGTCGGGGAAGATGCGCAGGCTGAGAATCTTCCCGCACATCACCTTCACCGTCGCGGTGGTGTCTTCCCGGCCGATTCCCAGGTAGACGAGCAGGCCGGCTCCGATGCTGCCGGTCGTGCGGCCGTCGACACGCACGGCGCAGTCGCGGACCCTCTGGACCACAGCCCTCACCGGGTTTCCTGGGGGCTCGCCAGGCGGTGGATCGAGATCCCGTTCAGCGCGAGGCTCCCGCCGGCCGCGGACACGGTGCCCAGCACTTCCAGCGCGATCCCGTTCTCGACCTGGACGGGGAAGTCGAGGGTCACCGGCACGATGCCCGCAAGCTCCGTCTCCGCCTCGTAGCCGACCAGGAGGTCGAACGAGAGGGACTGCTCCCCTATCGAGAGGTTGGCGAGCTTCCCGCGCCACCCCACGGCGCAGCCGTCGTACAGGAGCGGCTCCTTCGCCACCTCCCTGTAGGGGAAAGGGTCGCGCACGGTTGTGAAGCTGGGACGCACGGCATGGCTCTTCAGCAGCCGGGCCCTTTCCTTCACGGGCACGGACGCGTTGGAGAGCAGGATCCTGTTCGCCTCGCGCACGGCGAGGTTGTCGTGGAACGCGAGCATCTCGTCCTTGACCTTCTGGAAGGTCTGGCGGACCTGCTTCTCGCTCATGGTGTAGCGGGCGCCCGCTGTTTCCTCGGTGAAACGGGGCAGGTCGACGGGCAGTTCGATGCCCGCCACCTCGGGACGCCCGGGCCCCCGCGGTCGGGACACCAGCACCACGGTGATCCCCGACGCGAGCACCGCCGCTGCGAACACCCCCGCCGCGATCATCCAGGCCGCCCTCCCCCGCCCCGACTGCGCGGGGTAGAGCTGGCGGACCCGCCCCGAGTCGATCAGGTCCTGCAGGCCGTCACGGGAAAGCCCCTTCCGCAGCATTGCCATGCCCCTGCGCGCGATGGGGTTGCTCGGCTCCTCGTCCAGGACCTCGAGCCATCGCTTCAGCGCGCCCTCGGGGTCTGCCTTGCGCAGCTGGATGGCGGCAAGCCCCAGCAGCGTGTTGACGTCGCCCGGCTTGAGCTGGTGCGCGCGGGTGATGTAGGAGGAGGCGCCCCCCAGGTCGCCGGTCTGCAGGCAGGAAAAGCCCAGCAGCGAGAAGTACTCGTGGTTCTCGCGGTAGCGGAAGACCTCAGGCTCGAGAACCCGTATGACGTCGGAATACTTCCGCGCGCGAAAGAGTCTCCGTGCGTCCGACAGACCCTTCCTGCTGGCATCGGCGTGGACCTACTTCTCGGGAGCCGCGGAGCCGGCCCCCGTCCCCTGCAGGGAGGACCGCCCCTGGAGCGCGGCGATGGCGGAGCGCAGGCGCTCGAGATCGGCCTCCGTGACACCGGCTCCCGAGCCGATCGCCGCGTCCATCTCGGCGATGAGCGCATTCACGGCTGCCAGGTCAACCTGGACGGCCTGGCGCAGCTTCGCCCTGC
This sequence comes from uncultured Spirochaetota bacterium, assembly GCA_963733835.1. GTDB lineage: Bacteria > Spirochaetota > Spirochaetia > SZUA-6 > Fen-1364 > CAVTER01. The sequence goes on along the minus strand of CAVTER010000015.1, from coordinate 502,700 downwards.
CCTCGTCCGCCGCGAGAACCGGGATCGACTGGCGGTGTCTCGGGTTGCACAGGCGCGGGCGGTGCGGCGGGCGCTCGATCACGGGCGGCTGTTCCACCGGGGCCGATTCGACTGGCTGGCTCGACCACGGGCGGTTGTTCCACCGGGCCGGTTCGACTGGCTGCTCGATCACCGGCGGCTGCTCCACCGGGGCGGCTCGACAGGCGCAGGGGCCGCGGCGACCGCGACGGGGCGGCTTCCTCAGCGCGAAGCCCGCGGGCGCGTACTTGCCCAGGCACAGCGTGACGGTCGCTCGATCCCCTTTCCAGCCTCTGCGGCTCGTAGTACTGGCAGACCGCCGAATCGTTCACCGAGTACGGCAGCAGGTTGAAGTTGCGGGCCGACGATGTCGCGTAGCTCCACGAGGCATCGCTCAGACGCTTCCAGTTGGCGAAGACGATCCTGTCTGGCACGCTGATGCCCTCGCCCGAGGTCATCACCTGGAAGCCCAGCCCCTCCGGATCGTTCGGCAGGGGGGATACCCAGTACGGCGGGAGCGTCGCGCCCGAGAAGGTCGATCTCCTTGGTGACGTCGGCAACGGCATCCGTGCGGAAGTGCACGAAGCTCGCCTCGCCGAGGTACGTGTCGAACAGGTAGCGCACGCCGACCTTCAGGTCCTGGCGTGAGGTGTTTCAGCTCGAGGTCGATGCGCACGCCGTTCGCCGGCCGATGGAGACGGAGGAGAGGAACGAGAAATCCTCGATCACGGTGAGGAGGCTGGACTTCCAGATGAACCGGGCCCCGGTCTGGGTCCTCTCGATCGATTCGGCGAACTCCGCGCCCTCCCCCATCCGGTAGACCTTGTTGCCCACGACGATGCTCAACGCGCTCGTGCGCGGGTCCTGCGCGACAAGCAACGGCGAGAAGGCGCTCTCGCGGGTGTTGGAGAGATAGGAGAGGGAGAACCGTGCCGATCCCCTCGTGCAGCGTCAGGCGCAGCCTGCCCTCGGTCAGGTCCAGCGCGCCGGCGCCGACGGGCGCACAGGACACAGAGGCACGCGGCGGCGAACCGTCGGCCGTCGTTCTCACTTCCGCCTCCTTCGGTGCCTCACGCTGCGCCGCGGCCTGCAGATCGCCAGATACTCCTCCTTCAGGGCGAGCGCCTCCTCTTTCAGCGCGAGCAGCTCCTTCGCGCGCTGGCCTCCTCTCTTCGGCGAGAGCCGCCTGCGTCGCTCAGCGGCAGGCTCCGCCGCGTCGGCGGGGACTTCGACGGTGACGCCTGCGGCTCCCTGCGCAAGCTCCGCGGCCAGGCTCGGCCTCGGCGGTACTTGCGCGCGAGCTCGCTCGCGCAGCTCGGCGATCGTGCGCTCGTACTGCCCGTACTGCCCGGTCGACGAGGCGGCCAGCCGCTTCTGGTAGGCCTCGATCGCCTGCTCGTAGGCCCGCTCGCGGCGCTGGTACTCCTCGATGGTCTTCAGGGAGTCCTCGTGGCTCCATTTGAGCAGCTTCGCGAGCTCCGCCTCCCGGCGGCCCAGCTCGATCAGGGAGACCCGGTACTGGGCGGCCTCGGCCTTGAAGCTCGACGGGAAGTCCCGCACGACCTTGCGGTATACCGTCAGGGCCTCGTCGAGCTTGCCGAGGGCGTACAGGGACTCGCCGACCCAGAAATAGGCGTTGGGGACAAAGGCCGATTTCGGATACGCGGAAAGGAAGCCCTGGAGGACCTGCACGGCAGGCTCGTACTGCTCCTGCATGTACAGCAGCCGTCCCTTCTGGTACAGGGCCTCGGGGTAGTCGGCGGCCTGTCGGATAGGTTGCGATGTAGTGCCTCGAGGCGTGCGTTCGGCCTCGTCGAGGTCCCCCACGGCCATGTGCGACTTGGCGAGGACAGGAGGCGCGTCGGGCTGCGAGGCCTGGGCCGCGGATCCGCGGATCACCGCGCGGAGACCGGGATCGGCCTTGTCGTACGGCCTTTGCGTGAACAGATCGATGCCCTGGCCAGGGTGGCACCGCGCGACTGGGCGGGCGAGACGGCCGCCGCAAGGGCGACCGCGATCGTGCACAAGGGGTGCCTTTCTGGGGTGTGCCATCGGCCTGTTCACTCCTCTACAGACTTTCGACCCGACCGCGTCCAAACTATATCCGCATTTTAGCATCCGCCGCGCAGGAATGCTACCTCGGCCGCGGGTCGCAGCCCCGAAGACCGCCGCGCCCGCCACGATCACCTCCGCCCCCGCCTCGCGCACGGCGGCAGCGGTGGCGCGGTTGATCCCGCCGTCGACCTCGATCAGGAAGCGAGCTTCCGTCTCGCCTTGATCCTGCGCAGGGCCTCCACCTTGCGCAGGCACCCCGGGATGAGCTGCTGGCCCCCGAAGCCGGGGTTCACGGTCATGACGAGCACCAGGTCCACGTCGTCGAGCACCTCCGACAGCGCCCCGGCAGGCGTGGCGGGGACGATCGAGATGCCCGGCCGCTTCCCCAGGTCCCGGATGCGGGCGAGCAGCCTGTGCGCGTGGATGCTGGCCTCGAGGTGGATCGTGATGAAGTCGGCGCCGGACCCGGCGAACTCGTCGATGTAGGCCTCGGGCCGCTCGATCATCAGGTGCACGTCGAACGGCAGCGTGGTCACGGGGCGCAGGTCGGCCACGGCCTTGGGCCCGAAGGTGAGGTTCGGCACGAAGTGAGCCGTCCATGACGTCGAGGTGCACGAAGTCGCCGCCCATCCGCTCGGCCAGGCGCACCCCGGCGGCCAGCTCGCCGAAATCCGCGGACAGGACCGAGGGGGCGATGAGGACCCGTGCGCCATGTTCCAACTATGGTGCGCAGAAGCCCCGGGGCTTGCCCAGAGTCCGCGGCCCGTGTACGATCTTCGCAGGCATAATGGAGGAGGTCCGCCATGCTCCCGCCATGACCGAGGGACAGCTCAGATCCCGCGATGACTCGATCGGGCGCCTGCTGAACGCCGTCTGGCTCGACCTGAGCGAGGGCGCGTACGCCGAGGCGTTCGGGAAGCTCGAACCGCTCCTCGAGCTGGACGTCGCCTTCCCCGGGGCGGCCTCGGCGCTGAAGTGCGCGGCGTTCTGGCGCGAGCGGGAGGCGCGGGCACGCGCCGGAAGGACCCGTTCGAGCAGGGCGAGTCGATCCTCGCCCAGTGGAGGCTGTTCCGGCCTTCGCGGAGCGGCTCGGGGACGTGCCCGAGCGGTGCCTGTTCAGCCATGAAGCAGCTTGTCTTCTCCACCGCCCTCGCCGGCTACCTCGCCGGCGGCCGGGCCGGACGGCGGGCGACGACCCGGACGTGCTGCTGCGCGCTCGGGCCGCTGCTACAAGGGCGTCGGCAACTACGAGCGGGCGATCGAGTGCCTCGAGCGGGCCAACCGGGAGAAGCGCGGCGACCGCGGCGATCCTCGCCGAGCTGGCCGACTGCTACTCCCTGGTGAACGAGACGCGGGCGGCGAAGGTGTTCTTCCGCGAGGCCTTCTTCCTCGATCCGCAGGCGGTGGACCTGGCGGAGCTGGAGTCGCCGCTGGTCCAGCGGCTGGCGGCACGGCTGCGGGAGATGGGGCTACGCGGGACCGGAGCTCGCGGAGTGGATCCCCGTGTACGGGGCGATCTGGGGCGTCTTCAGCGTGAAGCGGGAGCTGAAGCCGCTGGAGCTGGGCAAGCTCAAGCAGGCCATCTTCCAGCTGGAGAAGGAGTCGGGAGCCGGCGGGCGGGCGTCCGTGCCGCGGCTCCTCAACCGCTACTTCTGGCTGATCGACCACTACCTGCACGGTCGGGCGAGCAGCGGCAGCGGGATCGACGAGGTCCTCGCGACCGCATCCGGGAGCTCGACCCGCGGGTCCACGGGGAATACACGACGTGAGCGGATCCTGACACGAAGGCACGCGGAGCCGCGAGGAGCACAGGATGGCAACCGAACTGCTGAAGACCGTCACCGAGCTCCTGAACGAGGAGAAGTGGACGCGGGCGACCCTCAACAGCTACACGATCACCAACTTCAAGGACCTCGACGTGCTCATCGAGCAGGGCGCGCGGCGAGGGCATCGCCGAGGAGGTGCGGGAGCTGGCCAACGAGCACCTGAAGCACACCAGCAACTCCATCATCGCCCTGTACCTCTCGGGGATCCTCGCCCTGTCGCGCGAGCTGGTGGACGACTCGAACCTGGTCATGCTGATCAGCATCTTCATGGACAACCACAAGTGGAACGTCGTGGAGTTCCTCTCGCAGCGGATCCTCGAGTTCGGCGAGAACAAGTACGCCCTGCGCACCCTGGCGGAGTGCTACGAGAACAGGAACGAGGACGCGCAGAAGCTCGAGATCTGGGACCGCCTGATCCGCGTCGACTACGAGGAGGCGGACATCGTCAAGGCCCTCGGGGAGAAGCGCGAGGAGGACGGGGACGCCGCGGCGGCGGTCGACTACTACAAGAAGGCCATCCACCGCTTCATCAACAAGAAGCAGTTCGCCAGCGTCAAGGAGCTGTGGGACAAGCTGATCGCCCTCGAGCCCCGACGACATCGACTTCTTCTTCCACATCGAGCGGCGGATCGCCAAGAACATCAACGGCGAGCGCGCCGCGGCCCTGCTCGTCACCCTCGTGCCGCACTACCGCGACGAGGGCGACTGGAACACCGCCATCGAGATCCTGAAGCGCATCCTCGCCTACGACGCCGAAGAACGCCGCGGCGCGCAAGGACATCATCGAGTGCTACCGCGAGAAGTACGCGGCGCACAGCCAGCTCGAGGAGTACATGCGCATCTCCAACCTCACGCCAGAGCTGGCGGAGCGTGCACGAGGCCATCGCCGACTTCGAGAAGCACATCAGCTTCGACACGGGCAACTACGTGCTTCCACCGCACCTGGGGCATCGGCCGCATCGCCAGCCATCAAGGACGACACGTTCATCATCGACTTCGCCAGCAAGGCCGCGCACAAGATGTCGCTGAAGATGGCCATCGAGCGCCCTGGAGGTGCTCGCCCCCGAGCACATCTGGGTGCTGAAGCGCACCGTGCCCAAGGAGGAGCTGGCCGCGCGGGTGAAGGCCGACCCGGCCTGGGCGCTGAAGACCGATCATCAAGAGCTTCGGCAACGGCGCGGACATGAAGCGGATCAAGGCCGAGCTCGTCCCCGACGTGCTCACCGCCGGGGAGTGGTCGCGCTGGAACACCGAGGCCCGCGCCATGCTGAAGAAGGACTCCGCCTTCGGCAACGTGCCCGACAAGGTCGACCAGTTCACGGTGCGCGACAAGCCGATCTCCTTCGAGGAGAAGACCTACAACAAGTTCAAGGCCGAGAAGAACTTCTTCGACCGGGTGCACACCATCGAGGAGTTCCTGCAGGCCGGACAGGCCGAGCCCGACTCGCGACTGGTTCGCCGAGATGTTCGCCTACTTCACCGGCTTCCTGAAGGGCTTCACGGCGGGCTCCGAGACCGTGGTCGCGAGCTGGCTGCTGGTGCAGAGGATCGTCGCGCTTACCCCTTCCTGAACCCGGGCGGCCTGCCGACGCTTCGAGGAGCTGTTCGCGCGCATCGAGAACCGTCGAGGAGACCTTCGCCCGCATCGACGACCCCGAGCTGAAGCGCGAGTTCCTCGCCGCGGTGAAGCAGAACATCGCCGGACTGGCCCGCGGTGTTCGCGCGCCTCTTCCCCCTCTCCCCGAGCGCGCTACATCGTCGACGAGCTGGTGGCAGCCTCGCACGCTGGGACGAGCTGGCCGCGCATGCTCGCGGCGATCCTCTCCCGCTACCGGGAGCAGCGCGACGCCTCGTGTGGATGGTGCGCAACCTCCTCGCCGAGCGGCTGGCTGGAGAGGATGGACGTCTCGCGCGAGAAGGTGCTAATCGGCCTGATCCACCTGCTGGACATCACCTACCGCGACATCGCCAACAAGCAGAACGCGAGCGCCAACCGCAAGACCAACCGGCAGATCCAGGAGTTCCTCTTCGACGAGGGCAGGCTCCTGCGAGTTCCTCATGGCCGCCGACAGGGACTCGATCACGCGCCTGTACACGCTGCGTCGACGACGTGAAGGACCTCGACCCGTCGATCAAGATCCAGCTGAAGCACCGCATCAAGGAGCGGTACCCCGACTTCCGCTTCCTCGGCGAGCCGGAGGCCGAGAAGGTCAGCCTCGGGCCTCCTGGTGACCCGGGCGAGCTTCGAGAAGAAGCAGCAGGACCTGAAGCGCCTCATCGACGTGGAGATCCCCGAGAACTCCCGGGAGATCGGCGTCGGCGATGAGCAAGGGCGACCTGCGGGAGAACGCGGAGTACAAGGCCGCCCTGGAGAAGCAGGAGATGCTGAAGGTGACCGCCTCCCGCCTGAAGGAGGAGGTCCAGCAGGCGCAGATCTTCAACGAGAACGAGGTCAAGACCGACCGCATCGCCTTCGGCACCCGCGTCGCGCCTGCAGCAACCGCAAGCACGGGCCAGGTCGAGGAGTACATCATCCTCGGCCCCTGGGAGTCCAACCCGACGCGCAACGTCATCTCCTACCTCTCGCCCGCTCGGCGTGGCCCTCTGGGACCACCGCCCGGGCGAGGAGCTCGTCGTTCACGATCAACCAGAACGAGTTCCAGTACATGGTGGAGACCGATCGAGAAGGCGGACCTGAAAAACCTATGAGACGAACGCGCCGCGCATCCTGATCGTCCTCGTCCTCCTCGTGCCTCGCCGCTGCCGCTGGCGGCCGAGAACATGGACCTCGTCGTCGATGGTGGACACCTCGGAGAGCATGTTCCCCTACTTCGACGACCTCATGAACTACCTCATCCAGGACCTGCTGACAGCAAAGCTGCACCGGGGAGACACCTTTCACCTGCTGTCGCTTCTCCAGCTCCCCCGAGGTCGAGATCGCCCTGGAGGTGAACACGCCGAGAGGCGGCCGAGAGGGCCTTCGGCCGCCTCGCTCCTCCTGCACCCGCTGGGCCGGTACACCGACCTGGTGGCGGCGCTGCGCTTCCTGCACACGTACGTGCGCGAGCTGCCCGAGACCAACCCGAAGCGCGTGCTGCTTCTGACCGACGGGGTGCACGATCCCCCCCCGGAAGCCCCAACGCCGGAAAGCCTGCCGCGGTGGCGGCCGCGATCGCGGAGGCCGTCCAGGCGATCCGGGAGGCGGGTGGGCCGTGAGCATCATGAAGGTCCCCCCGGAGCCCGCGAAGGGCGAGGACGGCCTGAAGAGCTACCTCGAGGAGATCGCCGACGTGCTCGGCGTTCCCGTCTCAGCCTACAAGAGCGGGTCGGGAACGGCGCTCACCGGCATGGCGCTGGGCTTCCCCAGCCTCACCTTCCCCGGTCACCTCGGCAAGGTCGGCAACCGCTTCGCGGTCCCCCTGCGCGTGAGGAACGATGACCGGGAGAACCCGATCCTCGTGGGGCTGGTGAGCATCCAGAGTGAGGGCTCGGAGCTGCTGGAAAAGAAGGTGCAGCTCGCCGTGCCGCCGAATACGGAGGCTGTCCTCGAGGCGCCGTCAGGCTTCCCATCTCCTTCCCGAAGGGTGAGCACGAGCGCGGGATCCAGCTCGTCTTCGAGGACGACGTGCGCATCTCCCCGACCACGGGGACCCTCTCCTTCACGTACACGGGCAAGGGCGGCCTTCCCATCCCCCGCCTGACGTTCCTCTACATCCTGTACATCATCCTCGCCGCCGCGGTGATCTTCCTGCTCGTGCGGCTGTTCCTCTTCATGCGGGACAAGCTGCACGAGGCCCCGATCGCCGGCTACGCCAGCGCCGCAGGGGCGGGCGCCAGGGCCGCAGGGGCGAAGGGCGCGGCAGGGCGCGCGGGAGCCCGCGCCCCGGCCCAGTCCCGGGCCAGGAAGCTCGTGCCCCTGATGGAGGCGGAGAGCAGGCGGCGGGTGCGGCCCACTGTCACCAGCCTCCGCAAGACCCTGCCCCGGGCGCCGATGCAGCAGTCGGCCTCGCTGCCCCCCCAGATCGAGATGCGCGTGAGCCAGCAGAACTCGCACATCGGGTTCCGCAACGTGCACCGCATCTCGCAGGGGTCGTCGCGCAGGATCGGCGGACGCTTCTCGCCCTACCTCGTGTTCCTGGTCCCCGTCCCGTTCGGCATCGCGGAAATCACGAACGACAACGGGACGTACGTGTTCACGCCCCTGCGCCCCGAGCTGTTCCCGCGATTGTCGGGACCCGTGGTCGGGTGCCTGGGCCAGGAGATCCCCTTCACGACGCCGAAGGGCCGGGATCTGACCGTGAGCTTCCGCACGTGGGTGTCACCGCTCGAGGAGATCAACAGGCTGATGCGGTCCGTGTCGCGCGAGGGCTGACCCCGGGCACGCGGGGGGCGTCGCGGAAGGCGCCGTCCCCCGCTACATCTTCTCGAGGGCCCGCGCAGCTTCGCGCTGCACTGCGGGATGCCCGTCCTTTTCCGACAGCTGCCGGATCCTGTCGCGCAGGTCGCGCAGGCCCGCGGCGGCGACCCCCCGCACACCGTAAATGCGGACAATGGGATTCGGGCTGTCGAGGAACCGCACGAGCGGTTCGCGCATGGCGCCCGACCCCGACACCGAGACGACCCGGGCGGTCATCTCGAGGGTCCGCTGGTCGGCGGCGCTCCATTCCTCGGCGACGACCGCGCGCACCGGCTCGAGCACCAGGGCGGGGTCGCCCCGGAGCACCGCGGCAAGGCTCTCCTCGCGGACGCCCAGGGGATTCTTCCTGTCCCGGAACAGCCCCGCGAGAAACGCGCCTGCCTTCCCTCCGCCCGTCGCGGCCATGGCCTTCACGGCCTCGATCCGCACCTGCTGCACGGGATCCAGGCGGGCCTTGTAGGACAGGACGGGGAAAGCCTCGTCGGCCTGCGCGCCTGCCAGCGGCCGGGCGAGTCCCCGCGCGCACTCCACTCTCACCCGCCAGTTTTCGTCCTTCAGGCCCTCCAGGAGCAGCGGAAAGGCCTCGCCGGGCGACAGGCGCGACATGGCTGCTGCCGCGTGTGCCTTGAGAAGCGCATCCTTCTCCGCGAACATGGCCCGCAGCACGGGAACCGCCCTCGCATCGCCGATCTTCCCCAGCGCGTCTGCCGCGTACATTCGACGGGGCTTGTCCTCGTCCCGGCTCCTTGCGATCGCCAGAAGCGGCTCGACCGCGCGCGGATCGCCGAGGTCGCCCAGCGCCGCGATGACCTCTCCCCGGCCCTGGCCGCCGGTGTCGGGGTCTGCCAGCCGCTCCAGGAGAAGCTCAGCCGCCGCGGGGTCGGCTGTCTTCCCGAGGGCGTCGACCGCCGAGGAGACGAGTGACGCCTGGGGCGCCTCCAGCAGGGGCGCGAGGAGCGCTGTGCGGCCCTCGATGCCCGCCGCGGTCGCATAGCGCACGCTGGCGATGACCAGGTCGGACGGCTGATCCTGCCACTCCCGCAGAATGGCAAGGGCTGCAGGGGCGCCATCCCGCACACGGGTCTCGGCAAAGAGCTCGAGGACGGCCTTGCGCAGCTCCGCGCCCCTGTCTTCGGCCAGGACGCGGCCCAGCTCTTCGGAGAACGATGGGTCAGCCGACAGCTTGAGCTGCTTCACCACATCGAGGACCTCGCTGTCAATCCCGTAGAGAAGCGTCTCGCGGGTGCGCTCGCGCACCTGGGAGGGATCGTCGACCCCGGCCAGGGGAGCTGCCGCCGCCACGATGAGGAGGAGCGCGGCCGCGGTGCTCCGCAGCGTCCAGCCGCGCCGCGCGCAGGCGGTCGCCCGCAGTCGTCTCATGCTTTCCTCCTCCGCTTCAGCAACTCCGTCAGGAAGGGAATCCGCAGTGCCGCGTAGGCGGCGACGGTCAGCACGACGCAGCCGGCCGCGACCCCGGCCACCGCGAGCGCTCCCCGGAAGGAGCCGGCGCGCAGCCACAGGTCGGGGAGAAGCCTCTGCGCCGCGATCAGCACGATAGTCATGGGGATGCAGCCCGCTGCAGACTTCCCCACGATGGAGAGGATTGGACCCAGGTCGATCTTTCCCAGTTTCCGCCGGGCCAGGAGAGCCAGCAGGATCGCCCCGGCCGTGAAGGCTATCGAGTTCGCGTAGGCAAGGCCGCTCACCCGCAGCCGCGTCTCCTTGAGGTAGAGGGACAACAGGATGTCGATGGCCGCAATGAAGACCGCGCTCACCAGCGGAACAACGAAACTCTTGAGAGAGTTGAAGAACTTGAGCAGGAAAGTATACACACCCATGGCCACGAGGCCGACCGAGTATCCGATCAGGGCGCGCGTTGCCATCAGTGTATGCTCGGGGGTGAACCTGCCCCGCTGCATGGTCGCGGCGACGATCTCCCTGCCGTACAGGGCCAGGAGAATCGTGGACGGGATCAGCAGCACGAGGATGAAACGCACCCCGTAGGACACCGACACGCGCAGGCCTGCCGTGTCGCCCTGGGCAGCCTCCCTGCTCATCCGTGGAAAAACCACGGTGGCGACCGACGTCGTGAAGATACCGATGGGGATCTGGAGGAACATCACCGAGTTGGACACGGCGGAGACGCTGCCGTCCTCCAGCCCGCTCGCGAACAGGGTGGCGATGAACTGGTTGATCGTCACGATCGAGGCGGAGGCGAGGTAGGGAACCCAGAGCTTCACCGTCCGGAGGAAGTCGGGATTCCCGAAGCGCAGGCTCGGGCGCAGACTGTAGCCCAGCCTGTGGAAGGCGGGAAGCTGGAAGGCCAGCTGCAGGACGCCTCCCGCGAGCACGCCGACCCCCATGGCCAGGATTCCCAGCCGCCCGTTGAAGAACAGCAGCGACAGCACCGTGGCTGCCGTGAACAGGAGCGGGCTCAGGGCGGGAACGGTGAAGCTGCCGTGCGAGTTGAGCACTGCCATCACGAGGGCGCTCAGGCTGACGAGGAGGATGTAGTTGAACATCCAGCGCATCAGCCGGGCGGCGGTCTGGACCTTCTCGGGGTCCGCAAAGCGCAGCAGCAGGTCGACGAACAGGCGGGGGAACGCGATGCTCAGCCCCACCAGGGGCACAAGGACGACCAGGAGGAAGCCGACGAGGCTGGACACCAGCTCCCGCGGACGCCTGCCGCTGGGGTCCTCCGTGATGGCCGTGGAGAGCACCGGGATGAAAGCTGACGAAAACGCCCCTTCGGCAAAGAGCTTTCGCAGGTTGTTCGGGATGTTGAACACGGCGTTCATGGCGTCGGCAGCGCCGGCCGCTCCGAAGTAGAAGCTGAACAGGGCCTGGCGCACGTAGCCGAAGACCCGTGACGCCGCCGTGCACAGCATCACGATGACCGTCGAGACGGTGCTCCCGCCGCTGGCGCCCGCGGACCGCTCGCGGGCCACCCTACTCCTCCACCGTGAAGCCCACGCGCAGCAGCTCGCGGCCGCGGTACAACCGCGTGACCCGTATCTCCCACTGGCCCCTGTCGGGGACTATGGAGACCTCCGCCGGCCGCGCCTCCGTCGGGACGATCCTGCGCATCATCGTCTCCTCGCCGTCCTTGTATACGCGCAGCTCCACGGGGCCGCCGCCGGTCATCGCGCTCGAGACGACGAGCTTCAGGTTCTCGCGCGATGCGAAGGGGTTGGACTGGACGCTGGCAGCCGCCTGGTCGGACAGCGCGACGCGAAGCTCGGGCGACCTCCACGGGATGACCCTGCGCGCGCCGAGGAACCGCTCCCGGTAGTAGGCCTCCGAGAGAGACGAAACGATCACTCCCCTGCGCGGACCATCCGACGCTGCGTGCACGAACCTGTCGTTGCCCGCGTAGATGCCCACGTGGGTCGGATCGTCGGGCCCGCCCCGGTCGGAGGTGTCGAAGAACAGCAGGTCCCCGATGTGGATCGGGCTGCGCGCGAGCGCACCCGACCCCATGAGGCCTGCCACCCCGCGTGGGAGGCTGAGCCCGGCAGTGTCCCGAAAGACGCGGTAGACCAGGCCCGAGCAGTCCACGCCCTCCTTGCCCGCTCCTCCGTGCACGTACGGAACGCCGATCAGGGACATGGCGGTGCGGACCACCCGCGCGGGAAGCGAGACGGGTGCCTGCACGCCCTTCACCGCCTGGGCGTCCTGCGCCGCCTGGGCGGCAAGGCCACCAGGAAACGAGAGGGCGGCGGCCGCGGCCGCCGCGAGAAGGATCTTCCGGGGGGCTGTCCCGCTGCCTCCCCTGCGTCGGGTGCTCATGTGTCTTCCCCTACAGGGTCGGCATTTCCGCCCGAGTCCTCTCGCCGGGAATACCTGTCGAGGAAGGACCGTTTGAACTCACTGAACTCCCCCCGCGCGATGGCGGCCCGTGCGCCGCGGACCAGGACCTGCAGGAACGCGAGGTTGTGCACCGTGGCGAGTACCGCTGCCTGGATCTCCTTCGCCTTGAAGAGGTGGCGCAGGTAGGCGCGGGTGTGCGCCGGTGCATGTCGGGCACCGGCACGCCTCGTCGATGGGACGGAAATCGAGACGGTACGTCTCGTTTCGAAGGTCGATCGGGCCGTCGGCGGTGAACACCTGGGCGTTGCGGGCGGTGCGGGTGGGGAGCACGCAGTCGAACATGTCGACGCCAGCCTCGATCGCCTCCAGGATGTACAGGGGTGTGCCAATTCCCATCAGGTAGCGCGGCTTGTCGCGGGGCAGGAGGCGCGGCCGAGAGGTGCGGGAGATCGCGGAACACCGGGAACTCCTCGCCCACCGAGAGGCCGCCGATGGCGTAGCCGGGCAGGTCGAGTGCGACGTGCGCGCCGCGCTCGCTGTCGCGCAGCTCGGGGTAGAAGTTCCCCTGCACGATGCCGAACAACTGGCCCCTCGGGACAGGACCCCGCGGCGCGCAGGCCTCCTGCCACCGCTGCCTGCTCCGCGCGAGCCACCGGGTGGTCGCGCGGCATCGCCTCCGCGCGCCTCCTCCTCGCCGATGCCCGGGGCAGTGCACACGTCGAGCGGCATGAGCACGTCGCTGCCGCAGCGAGGCACTTCGAAGTCCACGACGTCCTCGGGACGTCAGCCTGTGCAGGGACCCGTCGAGGTGGCGAGCGGAAGGCGACCCCCTCCTCCTCCACCGTGCGGAACTGCGCGAGGGAGAAGACCTGGTAGCCGCCGGAGTCGGTGAGGATGTTGTGCGGCCAGCCCATGAACGCGTGCAGGCCGCCGGCAGCCCGGATGACCTCGGCACCGGGGCGGAGGTAGAGGTGGTAGGCGTTGGCCAGGATCAGGTTGCACGCCGATCCCCTCCAGGTCGCCGTGCGCATGGCCTTCACCGTGGCGTTGGTGCCCACGGGCATGAAGCAGGGCGTCTGGACGGTGCCCCGACCGAGGGCAAGCATGCCCAGCCGGGCAGCCGAGCCCGGGTCGGTTCCCGTCAGCGTGAAGGCCATCAGCGCTCCAATCGCTCGAAGGCCTGCGCCGCGGCTCCGGCGATGCCCGCGTCGTTGAGCAGGCCCGCCGCCACGACCTGGACGCCGTCTCGGATCTGCGGCCAGCAGTGGTCGGGGAGGTGGCGGCGCACCGGCTCGAGGAGCACCTCCCCGGCCTGCGACACCCCGCCGCCCACGATGCACGCCTGCAGGTTCAGCACGTTGAGGATCGTTCCCAGGCCCTGGGCGAGAAAGCGGCCGGCCTCGTCGAAGGTGTCGCGGGCGACCGGGTCGCCGCGGGCTGCCCGCCCGGCGATCTCGCGGGGGCTGAGGCTTTCCCGGCCGCCCCGCTTGGCCGTCTTCTCCGCGTAGAGCCGGCTGATCGCCGTTCCGGAGGCGTACTGCTCGAGGCAGCCCCTGCTGCCGCAGCTGCACCACAGGCCGCCGGGGTCCACGCACACATGCCCGACCTCGGCGGCAAAGCCGCGCGCCCCGCGGTAGACCCTCCCGTCCAGAACCAGGCCCCCGCCAATGGCGGTCCCGACAGTGGCGAGGACGAAGTGGCGGAAGCCCCGTCCCGCACCGAAGAGAAGCTCGCCGGCCGCCGCGACGGTGGCGTCGTTGTCGGCAAAGCCTGCCACGCCGAGGGCTTCGCCGAGGAAGCGGCCCACGGCACGGCCCTTCAGGTGGGGGATGTTCTCGCAGCCGCCGACGAGCACGCCGTCTGTGTCGGTGAACCCGGGCGTTCCCACGCCCACCGCGACGAGCCTGTCGGCACCGCCCAGTCCGGCGCGGAACCGTTCCAGGCCCTTCACCACCGGCGCGAGGACCGCCTCGAAACCCGCCGCCGGGTCGATGGGAATGCGTCTCGCGCGCGAGGATGCCTCCCTGCCTGTCCACAAGGCCGACCTTGACCGACGACCCGCCGAAATCCACCCCAGCAGCCAGATCCATCGAAGCGATCGCCTCCCCGCGCGCTGCTACGTGCGCGCCGAACGGAATAGCATGAAACCCAGCATGAGGAAAAGGGTGAACGGCGTCCACGCGCCCGCCAGGGGCGGGATGAAGCCGTTCTTCGAAAGGATGGCTGCGACCATCTGCGTCACGTAGAAGCCCACCGAGATGACGAGGGCGGAGAGCAGGCTCATGAGGAGAACGTTCTTGCGGAAGGTGCTGCCGAGGCTGCTCGCGATGAGCGCCACGATGAGGGGCGTGCAGGCGAAGGAGAACTTGCGGTAGTGGCTCGTGAGGGCGGCACGGTAGGGAAGCCCCGCCCGCCGGATCGCGGCCACGTAGCGGCGCGACTCCGTGCTGTCCATCTCTTCCACGTTGCGGGCGAGCTTCTTGAACGTGTCGGGGGGCTCGGCTACCAGCGGCGATTGCCAGGCGGCGGCCTTCTCCTCGGACAGCAGCTCCGCCGCCGGGTCCCAGGTGAACACGCGGCAGTCCCGCAGCGCCCACTCGCTGCCCGTCCATTCCGCCGCGGCCGCATCGACGCGGCGCTCCAGCGCCATGTCCGGGCCGCGGATCACGACGGTGAGGCCCGTCATCCTCTTCTGCGCGTCGTTGTAGTAGTCGGCCTGGTAGACCACGCGCTGGTCGGGACTGGTCACCGTGACGTTGGACTGGCTCAGGGAGGTCACGAGCTTCACGGCCCGCGCGTAGGCTTCTGTCTTCTGACGGTACGCCGGGATGACGACCTGGTCCTCGAAAAAGAAGCCCGCCGCGCTCAGGGCAACGCCGAGGAAGAGAAACGGTGTGACCAGTCGGTACAGGCTCACCCCCGAGCCGAAGATCGCGAACAGCTCGTTTCCCGCGTAGAAGCCGCCCAGGGTGCTCGCGATCGCGAAAAGGAACGCCACCGGAAGCGAGAAGGACAGGCACTTCGGCAGGTACAGCAGCGCGATGCGCGCCACCTCGAGCAGGGTCACGTCGTGGGCGAAGTAGCGCCAGATGCTCGAAAACACGTCGATGAGCTGGAAGAGCAGGACGAAGAACACCATCGCCACGAGGAACACGGGGAGGAACGTGCGCAGCAGCATGCGGTGAAGAATGCTCATCGCCTCAGCCTCCCCGCGGCAAGCACCACCCCCGCCACGAGCACCAGCGCGTCAGGGAACCACATCGAGAAGGCCGGCGAGAGCGACATGCGCACGCCGAATGTCATCCCCGCGTACAGCATGCCCCAGTACAGGATGGAAACGAAAAGGCCGACCGCGAAACCGACAGTGCGGCCGCTGCGCCGGGCCCGCAGACCGACAGGGAAGGCGAAGAAGGCGAACACGATGCAGGCAGCGGGCACGGAAAACTTGCGGTAAAACTCGACGAGGTACGACTGCAGGCTCTGGTCGCGCACGCTCCGGCCCGCCTCGGCGTTCCAGTCGCGCCAGGTCGCGCCGAGAGCTTCCCGGCGGGGCCCTGCCAGGGACGGGTCGCGCCCCGCTGCCTGCCGGGCCTCGCGCAGCGCCCCCGAGAGCTCGAGCCGCAGGCTGCCCAGGCGCTCTTCGTGGCGTGCCGCCACCACCGCCTGGGCGGCCCGCTTCTTCCTGATCTCCTTCCACACGTCCACCGAGCTCTGGTAGGACGGGTTCATGCCCCCGATGGTCACCCCGCCGACCGTCCGGAGCATGATGGCGTAGATCATCCGCCGGGACAGTGTGTACTCGTAGCGGTCACCCTGCGCAGGGATGCTCACGTGGCTGAACACCCCGTCAAGGGTCAGGGTCACCGCGCCCTTCTGGTCGGGGCTCTCGGCGAGCACTGCCGAGCGGGCCGTGATGACGCGCCGGTTCTTCTCGGGCGACCTGTCGATGATCAGCAGGTCCTTGATCATGCCGCCCTCCACGTCGCCGGTGACGATCGTGGTGTCCTCGTAGCGCTTGACCGAGCGGGGCTCCAGCTCCACGGCCGGGTTGGCGTACAGCATCCTCCTGTAGATCTCGGCGAAGCGGATGTTTCCGAGCGGCATGAAGTAGTCGTTCATCACGAAGGACACGAGAGAGAAGGCGAGCCCCAGCACGAGCAGGGGCACGAGGAGCTGGCGGGGAGGGACGCCCAGCGCGCCCAGGGCCATGACCTCGTTGTCGGTGGTGAGCCTGCCCACCGCCATCAGCGCGCCGACAAGAGCGCCGAACGGGAAGGACAACGCCACCACCCAGGGCAGGGAGTAGATCACCAGGCGCAGGACGTCCCAGAACGGGACCTTGCGCGCGAAGATGTCCTCCGCCATCACCAGGACCTGGTTCACGAAGAAGATGAAAAAGAAGAAGGCGAAAGCGACGGAGAACGACAGGAGGAACTCCCTCCCCACGTACACCCAGGTGCGGCTAAAGCTCCGGGCCATCGGCAGCCTCTTCGTAGACGCACACCCCCGCCCCGAGCGTCCCGAAGAACACGTACGGCGGTCGGGAGGCGATGGATGTGACGTCCAGGGACGAGAGCCCGTCGGAGATGCCGAAGCGCCTCCAGGCCCCGCGGGAGCTCTCGTACACGCTCACCCCTGCACCGAAGGTGCCGAAGTACAGGGCCCGGGGGGTCTCGCAGATTGCCAGGACCCAGTCGTCGCCGATCTCCCCGGTCGCGCGGCTGAACCGCACGAGGGTACTGTCCGACGGGGTCCAGAGAAAGAGCCCCTCCCCGTAGGTCCCGATCCACACCCTCCCCTGGCTGTCGGCGAGGACGCTCGTGATGTTGCGCGCGGAGAACCCGGGCACCAGTTCCTCCAGGCCGCGCATGGCACCCGTGGCCCTGTCGACGACGATGAGGCCCAGGTTCACCGTGCCCACAAGGAGGGTGGCGCCGCCCGGGCCCTCGGCGATGCAGGAGACGAACCGTCCGGGCAGCTCGCCGTCGGCCACCTGCTCCCACTGTTCTCCCCGAAGGCGGAAAAGACCGTCGCCGAGGGTGCCGGCATACAGCTCGCTCCCGGCACGCGACACGACGAGGGCCTTCCACGCATCGGAGAATCCCCAGGTGCCGCTCGCCTTGCCATACCATGCCAGCCCATCTGCCGTTCCGACCCAGACCCTGCGGTCAGAAACCTCGATGGACCGCGTGAACGCGGGCGAGGGGAAAGCGGTGCTCTGGCGCGAGGAGAGGGAATACCGTGCCACGCCGCCGTTCCACGTGCCGACCCAGACGTCGTCGCCGTCGGCGCGCAGTGCCGCGACATTGGAGTCGGCAAGGCCCAGCTCGGAGGCGGGGATCCAGTCCCAGACCAGCCGCACGCGGAGCGCCCGCAACAGCGCACGGTCGGCAGGCTCGATGCCGGACTGCCGAACAAGGCGGAAGTACCGCCGGGCGGCACGGGCGTCGCGCGCATGGTACAGCGCGATCTCCGCCGCGCGGAGGAACACGCGATCCCGCGCCGTGCCCGCGGCGCTCTCGCCGGAGGCTCCCTCGCGGACAGCCGCTTCGGCCGCCCGGGCGTAGTACTCCAGCGCCGTGTCCCATGCCCGCCGCGCGTACTGCGCGTCGGCGATCGCGGCTGCCGCGCGGAAGACCTGCGGCGCGTCGGGAAACCCGCTTTCCAGGCGGTGAAGGTAAGAGCGGGCCAGGTAGTCGTCGCCGAGCGCCAGGGCCGCCTGCACGGAAAGCTCCCAGGAGTCGGGGACGAAGGCAGAAGCGGGGTGACGGCCCCTGAGCGCGCGCAGCATCTCCAGCGACGCTGCCGGCTGCCCGCGCGCCAGCACCGCACGGGCCTCCCCCAGGAGGTCGCCGGGCAGGGTCTGCCGCCGCGAGGGCGGCCGAGATCAGGAGAGCGGCCGCGACTGCCGCCAGCGCCTTACCGTCCCGTCGAGCCAAAGCCTCCGCTTCCCCTTGCAGTACCGTCGACCCGGTCGGTGCGGACGAACCCCGCGCGCGCCACCGGCGAAACAACGAGCTGGGCGATCCGGTCGCCGTTGGCCACCCGGAAAGCCTCGCCCCCGTGGTTGACGAGGATCACCATGACCTCGCCGCGGTAGTCGCTGTCGATGGTGCCCGGGGCGTTCAGGACCGTGACGCCGTGACGGGCAGCGAGCCCGGAGCGGGGACGCACCTGCGCCTCGAAACCGTCGGGGATGTCGAGCGTCAGCCCCGTGGGGACCAGCGCCCTGCCGCCGGGAGGGATGACCACCTCTGCGGCGAGGAGCGCGCGCAGGTCGGCGCCCGCAGCCCCCGCGGTCTGGTACTCCGGGAGTGACTCCGCGCCGCCCGCGCAGCGGATGACAGGGTCCTCCACCTCAGCGCTCCCCGAAGCCGAAGCGGAAACCGCGCAGCCCCCGCAGCCCCCTGCTGCCGAATGCGAGGAGGTTGAAGCTCCCGGGCCTCAGCAGCTCGCGCGCGAACCCCTCGATCTGGTGGGCAGAAACCTTCTCCAGCTCCGCGACCGACTCGTCGAATTCGAGCACCCTGTCCATCATCGCGTACTGTCGGACCAGGCGCTTCATCCGCGTCTCCATGTCCTCCCGGGAGAGGATCATGCTCCCCACGAGGTGACTCTTCGCGTCGGCAACCTCGTGCAGGGACAGCGGCTCGGCCAGCAGCCGCGCGAGCTCACCGTCCAGGCCGAGGACGAGCTTCAGGGCCAGCTGCGGGGTGGCGTTGGCGTAGATCGTCCACATGCCCGTGTCGGAGAAGAAGCTGCGGAAGCAGTACACCGTGTAGCACAGGGCCAGCTCCTCGCGCAGCTTCTGGAACAGGCGTGAGCTCATCGACTCTCCGAAGGCGGTGCTGAAGACGAGCGAGGCGTAGTAGTGCGACACGGTCCGCGACAGCGTGTAGGAGGTGCCGGCGTAGATCTGGGTCTGTGTGAACCTGTCGGTGATGACGCAGCTGTCGTTCTGCCGCGCCGGAGCGCTTCGGGCGAGGGGGACCGCCGGCGGGAGCCCCGCGGTGAAGGCGGCCTCCGCCAGGTCGCGCGCCTCGGAGGGCGAGAAGTTGCCCGCCACGGCGACGACCATGTTCGACGGCAGCAGCCTGCCCCTGTAGAATGCATCGAGGGTGCCCCTGTCGATGCGCCGCACCTGGGGCACCTCGCCGGTGATCTTCCGCGACAGGGGGTGATCGCCCCACATCCTGCGCAGGTAGTGCTCGTGCCCCCTCTCCTCGGGGGAGTCGTCGACGGAGAGGATCTCGTTGACGATGACCTCCTTCTCCTTCTCCATCTCCCCCGCGTCGAGCAGGGAGTTCACCGTCATGTCGGACAGCACGTCGAAGGCCAGCCGCAGGTGCTCCCGGGGCAGGATCACGTAGACGCAGGTGGCTTCCTTCTCGGTGAACGCGTTGATGATCCCGCCGACCCTGTCCACGTCGCGGGCAATCTGAAGGGCACTGCGCCGCGCAGTGCCCTTGAACAGCATGTGCTCGAGGAAGTGCGAGTACCCCTCCTCTCCCGGGCGCTCGTCCCGGGAGCCATGGAGGAACCAGTACCCGATGCAGAGGGTGTCCGTGCGGTCGACCGGCTCCAGGAGCAACCGCGCCCCGTTCGCCAGTCTCTCCGTCGAGATCACCCATCTCTCCGCGGAGGCCGCGGACCCCTGTCCCCGCCGTCGTGCCGGGGCCGCTCGTCGCGGTAGGAGCCGTGGGGCCTGTCGCCGTCGCGGCGGGGTCCCCGCGGACCCCTGTCGCCGTCGCGCCGGGGCGGCCGCCTCTCGGCCCGCTCCGTGAGCAGCCCGGGGTTGGCATCGACGGCAGCCTTGGTGGCGAGGTTGATCCTGCCCATGTGGTCGATCTCGGTGACGACCACGGTGAGCTCTTCACCCTCGTGGACCGCGTCCTCGACCCTCTCGACCCTCTCGGGGGACAGCTTCGAGATGTGCACGAGGCCTTCCTTGCCGGGGAGGATCTCGACGAACGCGCCGAACTCCATGATCCGCTTCACGGGCCCGACATAGGTCTTGCCCACGACGGCCTCTTCGATCAGCGCCTCCACCATCTTCTGGGCCTTCTCGGCCCCTTCCTTCAGGTGGTTGTAGATCGTGACGGTGCCGTCGTCGTCGATATTGATCGTCGAGCCGGACTTTTCGCTGATGCCCTTGATGTTCTTGCCGCCCGGGCCGATGATCAGCCCGATCTTCTCGGTGGGCACCTTGAGCGAGATGACCTTCGGGGCGAAATCGGAGATGTCGCTGCGGGGCTGCGCGATGGTCTGGTTCATGATGCCCAGGATGTGCAGCCTGCCCTCGCGGGCCTGGTCCAGCGCCTTGCGCATGAGCTCGGCGCTCACGCCCTCGATCTTGATGTCCATCTGCAGGGCGGTGATCCCCTCATCGGTGCCGGCGACCTTGAAGTCCATGTCGCCGAGGTGGTCCTCCTCGCCGAGGATGTCGCTCAGCACGACGAACTTCTCCCCTTCCTTGACCAGCCCCATCGCGATGCCGGCGACAGGCTTCTGGATGGGCACCCCGGCGTTGAGCAGGCTCAGCTGCTCCCGCACACGGTGGCCATGGAGGAGGATCCGTTGGACTCGAGGATCTCGGAGACGATGCGGATCGTGTAGGGGAAGTCGTCCTTCTTCGGCAGGACCATGCCGATCGCGCGCTCGGCCAGGTGGCCGTGGCCGATCTCGCGCCGCCCGGCGAGCCCAGCCGGCCCGTCTCGCCGACCGAGAAGGGCGGGAAGTTGTAGTGCAGCATGAAGTTCTTGCGCGTGTCCCCGTCGATGTTGTCCATGATCTGCTCGTCGAGGGCGGTGCCGAGGGTGGTCACGACCAGCGCCTGGGTCTCGCCCCGCGTGAACAGCGCCGAGCCGTGCGTGCGCGGCAGCACGTCGATCTCGCAGGTGATCGGGCCGGATCTCCGTCGGGGCGCGGCCGTCGGTGCGCACGCCCTTGCCCGACGATCGAGGCGCGCATGATCTGCTGCTCCATGTCCTCGAACAGCGCCTTGACGGGCCGCGTGTCGGCGTCGGCGAGCCGCTCGGCGAAGTGCAGCCTTGGCCTCCTCGCGCACGGCCTTCATCGCCTTGCGGCGATTCTCCTTGCCCTTGACGAAGCAGGCCTGCTCGAGCTTCTGCATCGCCCATGCCTTCATCTCGGCGCCCCAGCGTGAAGCTCGAGGGCTTCTCGACCAGCGGGCAGCTTCTGCTTGCCCGCCAGCCGCGGCAAGCTCGAGCTGGATGCGGCACAGCTCCCGGATGGTGACGTGGGCGCGTCTCGATCGCCTCGATCATGAGCTCCTCGGACACCTGCCGGGCCCCGCCCTCCACCATCGTGATGCCCTCGGGGGTTCCCGCGACGACGATGTCGAGTGCGGCTCTCGAGGATCTGGTCGAAGGTGGGGTTGACGACGAGCTGGCCGTTCACGTGGCCACGCGCACCGCCCCGATGGGTCCCGCGAAGGGGATGTCGGAGATGGTGACCGCCGCGGAGGCCGCGTTCATGGCGATGATGTCGGGCGGGTTGACCAGGTCGGTGGAGATGACGATGGGGACGACCTGGATCTCGCGCTTGAACATCTTGGAGAACAGCGGCCGCATCGGCCGGTCGATGAGGCGGGAGACGAGGATCTCCTTGTCCTTGGGCCTGCCCTCGCGCTTGATGAAGCCGCCGGGGATCTTGCCCGCGGCGTAGTACTTCTCGATGTAGTCGACCGAGAGCGGGATGAAGTCGAGCTCCTCCTTCTCGTTGCTCGCCGCAGCAGGCGGTGGCGATGACCGCCGAGCCGCCCATCCGGGCGAAGACCGCCCCGTTGGCCTGCTTGGCCATCTTGCCGGTTTCGAGGACGAGCTCCTCGTCCCCGATTTTCAATGAGACACGATGTTCCATTTCCGTCCTTTGCCTTTGCGCTTACTTGCGCAGATTGAGCTTCGCGATGATCTCCCGGTACTTGGTGAGATCGTGTCTCTCAAGGTAGCGTTGCAGTCGGCGCCTCTGTCCGACGAGCTTCAGCAGGCCCCGTCGCGAGTTGTTGTCCTTGGGGTGGCGCTTGAAGTGCTCCGTGAGCTCCTCCACGCGTCGGGTGAGCAGGGCGATCTGCACCTCGGCAGCGCCCGTATCCTTCTCGTTCTTTCCGAACGTCCTGATTGCCTCTTCCTTCTTTTCCTTCGTCAGCGCCATTCCCTGGAACTCCTTTCCCTATTCCTGCCTGTGTGCGAATACCACCCTGTCCGCGCCGGCCGCACCGGGCCCGGCGAGGGTCAACGACTCTCCCTCGATCAAAAGCTCCGCCTCGGCGCCCGTGCCCGCGGGTCCCTCCCCGCCCCGGCACTGCACTGCGTAGCGCCCGTCCCGCGGCAGCACCTGGCCGATCGAGGCGCGCGCCGCGCGCAGGCTGCCGTCGTCTCGACGCCGGACCGGAACGTCCCGGAGGTCGATGGCGTGGTCGGCGAGCAGCATCTCTCGCGCATCGGCGAACGCGGCCTCCTGGATCGATTTCCGGATGCGGGAACTCGACACCACCTCCCCGCGGTTGAGGACGGGCTCCTCCACGCGGACCTCTGTTCCCGTGCCCGAAGCATTGCCGAAGGCCCGCTGCGTCGGTGTCTCTCGTTCCTTCCGAAACGGAAGTTGTATCCGACGACGATCCGTCCGGATGACCAGATTCTCCCTCAACAGGCCGACAAATATCCTTCCCGATAGTTTACTCAATTCCTCGGAAAAGTCAACGACCGCGGCCGCCCCGACTCCGAGTTCCGCGAGTCTTTCGAGCTTCTGACGGTGGGTGAGGATGACGCCCGGGGAAAGCGCGCGTGCCCAGCACGAGGGCGGGGCTGCGCAGGAAGGTAACCAGGAGCGAGCTGGCGCGTTCGGGTTCGGCGGTAATCTGGCGGATGAGCGCGCGGTGGCCTGCGTGCAGTCCGTCGAACACCCCGATCGTGAGGTCCACGGGCCCGGAGAGGCCGCCGGTTCCGCCGACCAGGTCCTCCCAGGAAAGGATCCTCACGCCAGATCCCCCGCGGGACGAGGCGCCTGCGCCGCAACCGGGAACACGGCGTCGTACGCCCACGCGCCGCCCCGCCGCGATGCAACGGCGACCAGCCCTCCATCAGGCGCGAACACCCCGAAGGTGCCGTCGGACCGGGGCGGCTGCTCGAAACACTCGTCCCCGAGCGGCCTGCCGGAACGGGCTCGGTCTGCCCACGCGCCAGTGAGCGCGAGTGTGCCAAGGCCCGGGGCGGCCTCGAAGAAACGCCGGGCCGCGAGGAGGTGCAGGGCGGGATCAAACGCGGCGGGGGCGACGGCATCCTCGACACGGAAGCCCCCGATGCGCGTGCGGCGCAGACGGCGAAGGTGCGCCACGGTGCCCAGCCGGGCGGCGATGTCCCGGGCAAGCGACCGGATGTACGTTCCTTTCGAGCAGGCCACCGCCAGCACAGCTTCGCTGCCGCTGAAGTCGAGGAGGCGGAGGGAATGGATCGTGACGGCGCGCGGTGCAGGGGCCACGCTCTCGCCCTTTCTCGCCGCCTCGTACGCCCTCCTTCCCCCCACGTGAACCGCGGAGAAGGCGGGGGGGGCCTGCATGATCCCGCCGATGAACGCAGGGAGCGCGGACTCGAGGTCTGCCCGCGAGGGGACCGGCCCCTCGGCGGTGACGGTCCCCTCGGGATCGAGGGTGTCGGTACCGGTGCCAAAGGCCACGGCGGCAACGTATTCCTTGTCCATGGCGGAGGCGAGGGAGGCCAGGCGCGTCCACGAGCCGGACAGCGCGATCAGCAGGCCGTCGGCGAACGGGTCGAGAGTGCCGGCGTGGCCGACCTTCGTCGTGGCAAGGGCACGCTTCACCGCGGACAGGGCGGCGAAGGAGCTCACGCCGGGGGGCTTGTCCAGCAGGATGACGGCGTCGGTCAACTCATGACGTCCCGCAGCTTTTTCGCGATGCGGAACCCGTTCTCCATGGAGTCGTCGCGCAGGAAGTGCAGACGGGGAAAGGTGCGCAGGGCGACCCTCTTGGAGAGCACCCCCTGGATGTACCCGGCTGCGTGGTTGAGCGCGTCGACGCTGGCCGACACGGCGTCGCGGTCGCCGAAACGCGACACCCACACCTTGGCGTGGCCGAGGTCGCGCGACACGTTCACTTCGGTCACTGTGGTGAGCCTCTCGACGCGGGGATCCTTGATCTCTCCCGAGAAGATCATCGCGCAGATTTCCTCGCGCAGGAGGCTCTCGATCCTACGGAGCCTTGTTTCCGCCATCGCGGGTCCCCTCGAGCTTCTTGGCCAGCTCCCGGGTCTCGTAGATCTCGATCGTGTCGCCGACCTGCATCTCGTGGAAGTTCTCCAGCCCGATGCCGCACTCGAAGCCTTCCTCGACTTCCCGCGCGTCGTCCTTGAACCGCTTGAGCGAGGAGATCTTGCCCTTGAAGACCTCGATGCCTTCCCTGATCAGCCGCGCGTCGGCGCCTCGGCGGACCTTCCCGGTGACGACCTGGCAGCCGGCGATCATGCCGATCTTGGGGATCTTGAAGGTGTTGCGAACCTCGATCGTCCCGATCAGCTCCTCGCGCAGCTCAGGCTTGAGAAGTCCTTCCATGGCCGAGCGGATGTCCTCGAGGGCGTCGTAGATGATGTTGTACTTGCGGATTTCCACCTTTTCCCTGTCTGCAAGGCTCTGCGCGGCGGCGCTGGGCCGCACGTGAAAACCCACGATCAGGGCGTTGGAGGCGGAGGCGAGCATGACGTCGCCCTCGTTGATCGCGCCGGCGGCGGCCTGGATCACGTCCAGCCGCACCTCGGGGGTGGACAGGCGCACGAGCGACGACTTCAGGGCCTCCACGGACCCGGCCACGTCGCCCTTGATGATGATCTTGAGCTCCTGGATCTGCCCTTCCTTGATCTGCTGGTACAGGTTGTCGAGGGTGATCTTCTTGACGTTCTTCGACACTTCCAGCTTTTTGAGCTCCTGGCGCTTGCTGCCGATCGTCTTCGCCGTCTTCTCCGTGTCCGTCGCCTGGAAAGGGTCGCCCGCGTTCGGGATGCTCGTGAAGCCAACGACCTCGATGGGAATCGACGGGGTCGCCTCGGCGATCCTGCCGCCCTTGTCGTTGAACATCGCGCGGACCTTGCCCGAGTAGATCCCCGCCACGAAGGAGTCTCCCGCGTGCAGGGTTCCCTTCTGCAGTATGACGGTGGCCACGATGCCGCGGCCCTGGTCCACGCGGCTTTCAAGAACGATGCCCGACGCGCGGGTGCCGTGGTTGGCCTTGAGCTCCAGCACCTCGGCCTGCAGCAGGACGCTGTCCAGCAGCTCCTTGATGCCCGTCTTCTTCAGCGCCGAGACAAGGCAGTAAATCGTCGTGCCGCCCCACTCCTCGGGGGCGAGTGACTGCTCGGTGAGCTGCTTTTTCACGAGCTCCACGTTGGCCTCGGGAAGGTCGACCTTGTTCACCGCGACGATGATGGGCACCTTCGCCTGCTTCGCGTGGTTGACCGCCTCGATGGTCTGGGGCATGACGCCGTCCACCGCCGACACGACCAGGACAACGATGTCGGTGACCTGTGCGCCGCGGGCGCGCATCATCGTGAAGGCCTCGTGGCCGGGGGTATCGAGGAACACGATCCGGCCCTGCGGGAGGTCCACGCTGTAGGCGCCGATGTGCTGGGTGATCCCGCCGAACTCCCCCTCGGCGACGTTCGTGCTGCGGATCGCGTCCAGAAGCTTGGTCTTGCCGTGGTCGACGTGACCCATGATCGTCACGATGGGGGGCCGGGGTGCCAGGTCCTCCGCCCGGTCGGTTTCCTCCTCGATCACCGTCTCGTCGTACAGCGACACGACGTTCACCTTGCAGCCGTACTCGGCGGCGAGCAGGGAGGCGGTGTCCGAGTCGATCTGCTGGTTGATCGTCACCATCATGCCCATGCCCATCAGCTTGGCGACGAGGTCGGAGCCCTTCAGATTCATCTTGCGGGCGAGGTCCGACACCGTGAGACCCTCGGTGATGGCGATCTCCTTGGGCACGGGATTCGTCTGGCGGACGGTCTTCTTCTTTGTCTGGACGTTCTTCTCTTCCGTCTCAAGGTGCTTGCGCTTCGGGTACTCGATCTTCTTCTTCGTCTTGGAGAAGAACTTCTTCGCGGTCGGCCTCTTGTCCTCACCGCCCGGTCCGGACGCCGGGGCCGGTCCGCTGCCGCCGCCGGGGCGGAAGCCGCCGGAGCGCGGCGCGGGACGGCCGTCGAACCTCCCCGGTCCCGCCCGATCGAGGGGGACCACCGGCCGGACGAGGAGGTCCGCCGGCCGGGCGGGACTGTGCCGGGTAGGGTGTCAGCCGCATCCTCTCCCGCACCGACTCCCGAACGGAGGGCCGGGGCTGGGTGAGGCTGTCCTGGGAAATGATCCGAGGGCCGGAATGGGCAGGATGTTCCGAGGCACGCGTGGTTGGGGCGTGCCCGGCTGTCGGGCCGTGCGCGCCGCCGGACGAGAAGCCGCGGGGGCGGTCGCGGCCGGATGAGCGCCGGGCGCAGCGTGTGCCGCTGGGGCAGCGTGCGCTGCATGCGCCGAGGGCGCTGCGTGCGCCGTGGGCGCGCCGTGAAGCGCGGGTCGGGCAGCAGGGGCCGCGGCCGAAGCCGCAGCGGGGGTCCTGGGAGCGGGCCGTGCTTCGGCCGGCTTCTCGGCTGCCGGCGCGTGTGCCGGTTGGGCGGGCTTTGCCTCGGCCGGACGCACAGCAGACGGGGGATGCGGAGAGCCGGGACGGATTTCGCGGACGGACGGCCTCGGCTCTGCCGCGGCCTCGCCGGCAACCGCCGAAGGCTCCCCAGCCTCCGACGGCTTCGCGGCGGTCTTCTTGACCACCACGACCCTCTTCTTGACCACGACCACCTTCTTCTTCTCGGTGGCGGTCTCTTCCTCGGCAACAACAGGAGGAGGAGGAGGTGCGTCCTCTTCCTTCTTGTGCTTGATGAGGGTCGCCTTGGGTTTTTTCCTGCTGTCCAGTTCCTCTGACATGCCGCCTCTACTCTTCCCCTGCTTTTGTGCTGCTCGCGCCTTCGGAGCCCGCTGCGCCGTCGGTCCCGTCTTCAAAGGTTAGTCCGACGCCGCAGTTTGGACAAGTGGCCATGTCGGGGGTGATCGCCGTGCCGCACTCAGGGCACTCGTAGGCGTCTTCCTCGACGGTTTCTTCCTCAACGGCAGCGGGGGCCGTCCCCGCTGCCTCTACAGGTGACTGCTCCACCTCGACACCGGTGTGTGCGGGCAGCTCCGCCGCCTCGGCGGGAGCCTCCGCGGCAGGCTCCGCCGTGTCCAGCGGCGCCTTCAGCGCCCACGGCGCTCTCTGCGCTCTCCGCGCCTTCTTCGGCTCCTGCCTCGGGGCCAGCCGCTTCTCCGCCAGGTTCGGCGGCCTCGATGGCTTCGGCTCCTTCTGCGCCCTCGGCGTATTCGGCCGGTTCCGCCCCCGGCTCCTCCACGATCTCGACGTTCTCCTCGATGATGCGGTTCAGTGTCTGCACATCCTCGGCAGTGATACCCTCCAGGGTGGCCATCTGCTCGGGGGTGAGGGCCACGAGGTCCTCGATGTCGGTGATGTTGTCGCGCTCGAGGATCTCTACCAGTCGTGCCTCGATGCCGGGCAGCTCGGAGATCTTCTGGATCTCCTCCTCCTGGTCGGCGTCGCCGAACAGTGCGGAGACGGCCCTCTTGGCGTCGGCGGAGAAGTCCATCTCGGCAAACTGGGTCTCGCTCTTCACGTCGATGTTCCAGTCGGTGAGCCTGTTGGCCAGGCGGACGTTCAGGCCCTGCTTGCCGATGGCCAGCGAGAAGGCGGCGTCCGGCACGATGGCCAGGGCGAGCTTCTTGGGCTCGTCGAGAATGATGACCTGGTTCACCTCGGCGGGGGACAGCGCGTTCTTGATGAAAGTCCTCTGGTCCACCGAGTAGCGCAGGATGTCGATCTTCTCGCCCTCCAGCTCCCGCACCACGGCCTGGATGCGCACGCCCTTCAACCCGACGCAGGCGCCGACGGGGTCGACATCCTCGCGCGTGGAGCGCACGGCGATCTTGGTGCGGTAGCCCGGCTCGCGCACGATCTTCCAGATCTCGATGGTCTTGTCGTAGATCTCCGGCACCTCGAGCTCGAAGATCTTCTTCACGAACTCGGCGTGGTTGCGCGAGAGCACGATCTGCAGGCCGGTCGGGGTCTTCACGACCTCGTAGATCAGGGCCTTGATCCTGTCGTTGGGGTGGTAGATCTCGCGGGGAGACTGGTACTTCTTGGGAAGGATCCCCTCGGTCTTCCCCAGGTCGACGTAGATGTTGCCGTTCCTCTCCCGCTGGTAGTAGCCGATGATCATCTCACCGACCTTGTCCTTGAACTCCGAGTACAGCGTGTCCTTCTGGATCTCGCGCAGCCCCTGGCGGGCCTTCTGCTTGGCGCTCTGCACCGAGACCCTGTCGAACTCCTTCGGGTTGATCTCGATGAGAAGCTCGTCCCCGATCTCGCAGTCCTCGTTCAGCTCCAGGGCTTCCTCGAGCGGGATCTCGTAGACGGGGTCCTCCATGTCCTCCTCGCGCACGATCTTCTTCTTGGCGAAGAGGGTCACCTCGCTGCTGTCGTCGCTGAAGCGCACGACAGCGTTGTCCATGACCCCGAACTTCCTCTTGTACGCGGCGAGCAGGAAGTTCTCGACCGTCTTCACGACGAGGTCCTCGGGGATCCCCCGTTCCTGCACGAGCTGCTTGATTGCCTGCGACAACTCAGACTGCATTTTTCTTTTCCTCGATCTCCACCGAATAGTCCAGTCGCGCCTTCCGGATCCCCGCAATCGCGACACTCATCCTCTCACGCCCCCGTTTCAGCCAGAGGGTCTCTCCCTCGACCCCGTCGATGATGCCGCCCTGCCACTCCGTCGACTCGCCGGCCAGGATTTTCACTCCCCTGCCAAGAAAGATGGAGTACTCGGCGGGGCTGCGGATCTGGCGCTCCATGCCCGGCGAGCTCACCTCGAGGCTCACGTCGGTCATGCCCTCCAGGGTCTCCAGGCGCGGGAAGAGCAGCCGCGAGGCCTCGGCGCAGTCGTCGACGCCCACGCCCTCTTTCCTGTACACGATCACGGTCACCCGGGTGGAGCCCTTCAGCCTGCCGACTGAAAGCTCGACAAGGGAAAATCCCATCCCCGCAAGGACGGGTTCGATCGCCTGACGGATCTCGGCGTCGACGTGCCCGGACATGGACCCTCCCCCAACAAAAAAGAGTCGCTGGGCCGACTCTTTATGGACCGAAGATACACGAATTGAAGGCAACTGTCAATCGACCGCCAGCGTGACAACACGCACCTCGACGGAGCCCGCCTCCAGGAGCGCGCGGGCGCATGCGTCGGCGGTCGCCCCGGTCGTGAACACATCGTCGAGCAGCACCGCCAGCGGGGGAACGCCGCCCCTTGCCGGGCGCACGGTGATGCGGCCCTTCAGGTTCCTGGAGCGGCCCGCGAAATCGAGGGACTTCTGCTCCGTGCCGCCCGTGCGCGACAGGCAGCGGCAGACCGTGATGCCCCATCGCCTTTCGAGGATCCGCGCGATCCGCTCGACAGGGTCCAGGCCCCGCCTGCCCGGCCGCGGGGGCACGGGCACGACGCACGCGCCGCGGCCGGGTTCCCCGGGGCGGAAGGCGCATTTCTCCGAGCACGGGAACGAGCGCGGGCGCCAGAACGGCAGCGAAGTACCCGGCCAGCCTCACACGCCTGCCGAACTTGTACGCAGCGACCAGCCTGCGCGCGCTGCCCGCATACGAGAAGACGGAAAGGTTGTTGCGGAATGCGAACCGGGCGTCGCGGCATCGGGTGCAGACCTCCCGCTCCCCCGCCAGGGGCGTGCTGCAGACGGCACACCGCCGGCCGCACAGGGGCGCCAGGCCCTCCCTGCACGCTCTGCAGACGGGCAGCCCCCGGCTATCCGCCAGGATCAGCCAGCAGCCGCAGAGGAGGCACCGCCCGGGGAAGAGGACGTCGAGGATTGCAGCCCGATCAGGTCTCGTCCCCGTCACTGCCGAGCTCACCCTTCCAGCGGGCGATCCTGTTGAGCGCATCAAGAGGTGTGATTGCGTCGATACGCAGGCCGCGAAGTTCCCGGACGACGAGCTCGGCGGCATCGAACAGCAGGGGCTGCCCGCCCTCTGCCGAGCCGTCCCCCGAAGGTGCGACGGGGGTCGGTGCGGCCCCCGCCGCACCCTGCCCCTGCCCCTCAGCGGCGGCCGCGGCATTGAGAGAGGCGAGGATCCGCTCGGCTGCCGCGATGGTCTCGTTCGGCAGCCCCGCGAGCTTCGCCACGTGGATGCCGTAGGAGTTGTCCGACGGCCCCTCGCGCACCCGCTTCAGGAACACGACCTCGCCCGCCCGTGTCCGCGCACGTCCATCGAGAGGTTGGCGACGCGGGGATGCTCGAGGCGCGTGAGCTCGTGGAAGTGGGTGGCGAAGAGGGTGCGCGCCCGGATGCGCGTCGAGG
The DNA here is from genome assembly GCA_963733835.1 of uncultured Spirochaetota bacterium. GTDB lineage: Bacteria > Spirochaetota > Spirochaetia > SZUA-6 > Fen-1364 > CAVTER01. The sequence goes on along the minus strand of CAVTER010000015.1, from coordinate 472,094 downwards.
ATGGTGCTCGCACACCGCCCACGCGATGGCCAGTCCGTCGCGCGTGCTCGTGCCCCGGCCGATCTCGTCCATGATCAGCAGGCTCCGCTCGCGTAGCGGTGCGCAGGATGTGCGCCGTCTCGTTCATCTCCACGAGGAACGTCGACTCGCCCGCGGGCCAGGTTGTCCGTGGCGCCCACCCGGCAGAAGATCGCGTCCACGATGCCGATCTCCGCCTCCGCGGCGGGCACGAACGAGCCCATCTGGGCCATGAGCACGATGAGGGCCGCCTGGCGGAGGAACGTGGACTTGCCGGCCATGTTGGGGCCCGTGAGGATGACGAACGACCGGCCCTCGCCGTCCAGCTCGAGCGCTGTTGGGCACGAAGGCCCCGCCGGGCGAGGTGGGCCTCGACCACGGGGTGCCGGCCCTCGCGGATGCGACAGGCGCGTGCCCTCGCGCAGGCGCGGCCGCACGTAGCCGTGCACGGTGGCCGCGAAGGCGAAGGACTGGTGCACGTCCAGCTCGCGACACGGCCTCGCACAGCTCCGAGCATCCAGGGCACGCCCTCCTTCACCCTGTCGCGCACCTCGAGGAAGAGCGTGCGCTCGATCTCGACGATCCGCTCGGAGGCGTCGTTGATCTCGCTCTCCAGGTCCGCGAGCCGGTCCGTCGTGTAGCGCTCCCCGCCCACGAGGGACTGGCGGCGGATGAAGTGCGCGGGCACCAGGGGGAGGTTCGACTTCGTGACCTCGAAGAAGTACCCGATGATCCGGTTGTAGCGCAGCTTGAGCGAGGCGATGCCCGGTCGTCGCCCGCTCCTCCTGCAGGTAGGCGTCCAGCACCCCCCGGGCGTCGCTCTTCAGCGCGTGCAGCCGGTCCAGCTCCGCGTCGAAGCCCCGCTTGATCAGGTCGCCCTCGGTGAGCAGGATGGACGGCTCCTCGCTGATCGCCGCGGTCCAGGAGCTCGCACCGCGGAGGCAGCCTCCCGCACCCCTGGCGGCCAGCGGCCCGGCCAGCCCCGCGTGTGCCGCCGTGAGGCGGACAGCAGCCCCGCGATGGACCCGACCGCCTCCAGCGGTGCGACCTGACGGCGAGGAGGTCCTTGGCGTTGGCCCTCTCCATGGCGAGGCGGGCCGCCAGCCGCTCCAGGTCGAGCACGCCGCCCAGCGCCTCGCGCAGGCGCGCGAGCAGCGACCTGGTCGCGGTAGAAGCGACTCCACGGCGGCGAGGCGCGTCTCGATTGCGGCACGCGTCCTTCAGCGGCGTGAGGAGCCGCCGCCGCAGCGCCCGCGCGCCCGGCGAGGTGCGGGTCTGGTCGAGCACCTCGAGCAGCGTGTAGCGCCGGCTGCCGTCCTGGAGGTTGGCGAGGAGCTCGAGGTTTCGCTGCGTGGCCTCGTCCAGGCCCACGAAGGTGCGCTCGGCCGTAGCACGGCGAGGGTGCGGATGTGGGAGAGAGCGCGCCGGGAGGTCTCCCCGAGGTACTCCAGGAGCACGCCCGGCGGCAGCGACCTCGGGCGAGTCGTCGCCCAGGCCGAAGCCCTTCAGGTTCGCCACGCCGAGCTGCCTCTCGAGGCGCCTCGCGCAGGAGACGCGGCGTCGAAGCTCCAGTCGGGGAGCGGTTCACCAGCAGGCCCTCGCGCTCCTCGAGAAGCTCGCGGACGACCGGGTCACTCGGCGAGGAGCGACTCCTGCACGATGACCTCGCGAGGGGCGAGGCGCTGCAGCTCCTCGCGCAGCTCGCTCCGCGCTCGCGCGGACGGGAACGAGGTGGCGGCGAACTCGCCCGTGGACAGGTCGGCGTAGGCGAGCCCGATCGAGTCCCCGACGCGGCCGACGGCGAGCAGGTAGTTGTTCGCGCCCGGTCGAGGTAGGCTGTCGTCGAGCACGGTGCCGGGGGTGATCACCTCCACGACCTCGCGGCCACCAGGCCCTTGCCCGGCGGGGTCATCTGCTCGCAGATCGGCGACCTTGCGGCCCGCCGCGAGGAGGCGCGCGACGTAGGTCGCCGCCGCGTGGTAGGGGACGCCGCACATGGGCACGCCGTTGCCGCTGCGTGAGGGTGAGCTCGAGCAGCGGCGAGCCTTCCCTCGCGTCGGCCTCGAACATCTCGTAGAAGTCGCCGAGGCGGAAGAACAGCACGGCGTCGGGGTAGCGCTCCTTGATCCGGCGGTACTGCGCCATCATCGGGGTCGGCTCGGCCACTGCGCTGCCTCAGCTCACCCGCGCCGCGGGCAGGCTGTCCAGCCAGTCGCGCAGGATGAGCGAGGCTGCCACGCTGTCGAGCTTCTTCTTCGCGGCCCTGCCCCGGGTGCCCGCCTCCCGCAGCGCAGTCGGCCGCGTCCCTGCTCGACCAGCTCTCGTCCCACAGCTCGCAGGCGACCCCGCCGGCGACGAGACGCTCGCGGATGCGGCGCGCCCGGGCGCACCCTTCCCCCTCGGAGCCGTCGGCGCTCACGGGCAGCCCGACCACGACGAGGCGCACATCCATGCGCCCGCACAGCTCGAGTATCGAGCGGGCCAGGGCGCTCTCCGACACGAAGGGAATCGTCTCCAGGGGAGAGCAGATCATGCCCAGGGGGTCCGTGAGCGCAAGGCCGACCCGGCGGGTCGCCGGTGTCGACGGCGAGGACCCTCCCCACCCCTACTGGCCTCCGCCCGTGTAGGTCTTGCCCGCCCGGGCGAAGAGCTCCTTGATCACCTTCTCGGTGATGTCGACCTCGGGCACCCTGTAGATGATGGACTCCCCGTAGGCGCCGTCGCTGCGGAACACGAGGGACATGCCCTCCTGCTCGGAGACCAGGTTGATCGCGCTCAGGATGTCGCGCACGACCTGGGCCGTCATTGCCTTCTCGGCCTGCTGCTGCAGGAGCTGGTCGCGCACGCGGCGGTAGTTGTCGAGGTACAGCTTCCGGTCGGCGATCCGCTTCTCCAGAGACAGGGACAGGTCGCGGTTGCCCGCCTTGTCGGCCTCGAGCTTCTGGTTCTCCAGGTCCGTGATCTCCTTCGCCGTCGAGGCGACCTCCCTCTGGTAGTCTGCCTTCGCCGCCTCCCAGTCCCGCACGGTCTTGGACTCCCGGTAGGCGGTGCTCAGCACCTTTGTGAAGTCGCAGATCCCGACCTTGGTGACCTGCTGGGCCGCCGCGGGCAGGGCCGCGAGGGCCAGCCCGAGGAGGCACAGGGCGGCACGCACCGCGCCGCGGGTCCCGGTCCCGCCCCGCTGCGATGCGCCCCTGCAGACGGCGCCGATCCTGCTTTCGCCTTTCACCACGACCTCCTTAGAACACGTCCCCGCCGAGGGAGATGATGAAGCTGAGGGAGAAGTTGGTGCCCAGCAGCAGGTCGCCGTCCTTCCACTCCACCATCCCGTTCCGGACCCGGAAGCCCTTGCCGAGGTACAGGCGGATGGGGAACTGCGGGATCGTGAAGCGCAGGCCGGCGCCGAAGGAGAAGTAGAAGTCGCTCGATGCTGATCTGCGCCATGTCGGCGGTCGAGGCCCAGAGCGCGGCCGCGTCGAAGAAGGTCACGCCCCACAGCACGTCCTTCGCGATGGGCATGCGCAGCTCGATCTTGTTGTCCCACAGCGCCTTGCCGTAGGTCTGGCGCCAGCCCCTGCCCACGGTCATGCCGTCGATGTACAGCAGGTCGGTGGAGTCGGTCACGACTCCCCACTCCCAGGAGGTGAGCCCGGCCCCCGTGGCGTGGAACTGGGGCAGGAGCGCGAGAGCCCGGAGTGCAGCGGCGAGCACGTACTGGAGGTTCCAGTTCTCGAACACGGGCACGTTCAGCAGCGTCAGGAAGCCCTCCAGCGTCGTGTCGGTGCGGATGTAGTGCCTGTCGCCGAAGAGCACGCCGCCGGTGAACGTGACCGCCTGGCTCGCGTAGAAGCCCTTGGTCGGGTTGAGGTAGAAGTCCCTGCCGTCGAGGTACACGGTGGCGGACAGCTTGTCGATGAAGCTGACCTGCCCTGGTTGTCGCGCACGCTCTTCTCGTAGGGCCGGTACAGGCTGGTGTCGTAGTCGATGCGGCGCAGCTGCGGGGTCCAGGCCCCCTTCACGCCGAGCAACCCGGCGGGGATCTTGAACCTGTAGCCCGTGTTCAAGCCGAGGGTGAGGTCGAACGAGTCGTACTTCATCAGGTACTGCGACGGGATCGTCTCGCCTGCCGCCACCGCGTCGAGGTACTCCTCGCGGGTGGTGTACGGGTCGGGGGCCGCCCAGTCGGCCTGGTCGTCGGTGAAGATCGGCGCCAGGATGTCCTGCAGCACGTCCTGCGTGTTGGAGTGGACGAACGAGAGGGAGGCGCCCGCCGACCACGGCACGCCGAACACCCACGGCTCGTAGAAGCTCAGGGTGGCGGTCTGCTTCAGGGGTGATGCCTCCACCTTGACGCCAAAGGTCTGGCCCTTGCCGCGGAAGTCCCGCTCGTTCCACTTGACGGTCCCCGAGACCGGGAAGTCGTCGCTGCCCGAGAAGACCACGCCGAAGTTGATGTCGGCGGTGCTCCCCTCCTCGAGGTTGAACACGACGTTCATCAGGCCGTCGGCCGAGCCCTGCGGGAAGTCGGGCTGCACCGACTTGTAGTACTGGAGGTTGACGAGGTACTGGTAGCCCTCGAGGACCTTCGCCCTGTTGAAGATGTCGCCTTCCTGGAAGGGCAGTCCCCGACGCAGGACGGCCTCGTCGGTCTTCGTGTTGCCCTGGAAGACGATTGCCTCGATGTGCGCCTTGTCCAGCTCGGTGATCATCATCGTGTACGAGATGCTGCGCGTCTCGGTGTCGCGGGTCTCCTTCATGTCGAAGGGGTTGAAGATGTAGCCGTTCTCGTAATACAGCGACTGCACCTTCTGCACGTCGGCCTGCAGCTTCGTGAGGTTCACCGGCTTGCCCGGCTTCTGCGCCACCAGGGCGGCCAGCCGCTCGGTGGAGAAGACCTGGTTGCCCACGAAGCTGAGGCCCCCGTAGTTCCACACCTCGCCCTCGGCGACGTACACGGTGAGCACGAGGGCCCGCTTGTTGTCCAGCGTCTCGATCGTGCGCTCCACCCTCTCGATCTTCGCGTCGACGAAACCCTTGCTGCCGTAGTACTCCACGATGGCGGCGGAGTCCTCGGCCAGCTTCTGCTCCTGGAAGACGCCGGGGTCGAACAGGCCCTGCGCCTTCGTCTTCATCAGGTTGCGCAGCGTCGTGGCCGAGGCGAAGGCGTTGCCCGAGAAGCGTACCTCGCGGATCGTCGTGGGCAGCCCCTCGCTGACCTGGAAGACCACCTTCACCGTGTTCGGGGCCGCCCCGGGGAGCGTGGACCCCCTCACCGTCACATCCGTGTACCCCTTGTCGAGGTACAGGGCACGGATGGCCTCCTCGTCCGCGGCGAGCTTGCCGGGGTTCGACAGGTCACCCGCCTTCAGGACGATCCTGTCCATGATCTCCGCCGTGCGCAGCCCCGCGTTGCCGGCGATCTCCACCGCGGAGATGGTCGGGCGCTCTGTCACCACGAACTCGACGATGACCGCCGAGCGGGCCTCGTCTGCGGGGTTCGCGTTGGGCTCGATGGATTCGAAGGAGTCCAGCGAGAACAGCTTCGCCTGCACCTCCCACAGGATGTCCAGCGAGAAAGGCATTCCGATATAGGGCTTCACGATGGCCCGCAGGTCGTCGGCCTCGACCGTCACCAGCCCTGTGAAGGCAAAGTCCGCTATGGGTTTGCCCGCGTACCACTCGCCCTCGGCGGCCTGGGCGCCGGCGGCGACGGCCGAGAGGGTGAGAAGCAGGAGGGCCAGTATGCGCGCGGCACGGGTCATAGATGCTCCTTGGGCTCTCGACGTGTGCTCCTCAGTAGGAGTACCTCCACTGCATGGAGAGGGAGTTGTCCGCGAGGAAAAGCGTCTCGGGCGTCTTCGGCAGGAAGCTCCACTCGAGAAGGAAGAACGGGGTCGCCCACTCGATGTTCAGCTCCACCTCCGATGTCAGCGTACCGGTGGGGTTGGACGAGCCCGCGACGCCCGGTCGCGACTGCAGTCTCACGAGCATCTCCAGGAAAAGATCGTTGCCGAGGTACTTTCCAAGAGACAGGGCCGTGTTGTCAAGGGGATTGAGCTCCACGCCGAAGACCTTCTGCGCCACGAGGTTCTGGACGATCTGCGTCCGGATCGAGAACATGTCGAGGTTCAGAAGCTGGCGGATCCTCTGCTCGAAGGGCCGCAGCAGGCCGAACTGCGACAGGATGTCGGAGGAGAGCATCAGCGCCTGCACGCCCAGGCCCTGCTCGCCCGCCCGCTCGAAGATGGGCGCGCCGATCATGGCCAGGATCTGCACGTCGGTGCGGGAGGGGTCGGAGCTGAAACGCGGGGAGAACTGGCTGAGCCTGCTGTCGGCGTCGAGGTAGATCTTCACCTCCTCGTTCTCCACCGAGTCCCACTCGCGCACCTCCGCGCGTGCGGTGATGCGGGGGTCGAAGGCGGCCTCGGTCTCGTCGAAGACGATGGAGCCGCTTTTCACGACAAAGCTGCGGTCGAAGTAGAAGATCTCACCGCCGTGCACCTCGGTGGCCCCCTTCACCGTGTACCCCCCCGTGTCGCCGCGGTAGGTCACGTCCACCCCGCCTCCCGCGGCCGCCGTGGTGCGCAGAACCGGGAAGGTCTCGGAGGGCCAGAGGAACTCCACCCGCTTGCCCGTGCGCACGGTGAAGGCGACGAAGGTCGGGGGATCCTCGGCGGCGAACGCGCCCGACGGGTACGGGCCGAGGAAGATGCGGCAGTCCGAGACGACCGCCGACCCGGTGACGTCGGTGCGCCGCTCGCCTCCCACGATGTGCGCCCCCCCCGAGGCCCGGCCATCGGCGACGAGGCTGCCGAACTTCACCCCCACGCGCACTGTCGAGTCCGGCTCGGTGGCGAAGGAAATGTCGAAAGCCAGCGGCACCCAGTGGTCCATGGTGAACGCGGCCTGGCCCCTGACCCTCCCGGTCCCGCGGTCGCCGTCACCGGCCCGCCGCGGAAAGTCTTGCCGTCGAAGACGAATCGTGTGCTCACCGGCCCGATCTCGTCGGGGCAATAGGTGCGGGCGAGGAGTCCTCCGCCGACCACCTCCAGGCTGCCCGAAAAGTCGGGGTCGTTCACGGGCCCCTCCACCTGCAACCTCCCGAAAGCCGCCCCCGAGGTGATCGAGATGATCGGGCTCTTCATCATGGCGTTGAGCACGCGCAGGTCGGCCGTGCTCACCTCGACCGTTGCAGAGATCCTGTCGCCGGCGATCCGGCCGCTCGCCTCCGCGGACAGGGGCAGCGGCGCGGCGGTGGCCAGTCGGAAGGACATGTCCGGCCAGAGGGTGCCGTGCACGGAGTTCCCCGGCCCCCCGTCCAGGCGAAGCGCGCCGTCCTCGGTGCGGATGGACACGTCCCACCCCGGCATGGCAGTCCCGTTGACGGTGATCCTGCCGAGGTCCAGCGTGCCGCGGATGTCCCTGTTGAACATCCCTACCCCCGCCGGTCTGCCCGCCGGGAAGGTGCCTTTCAGCCCGGCGGCAAGGCGCACCTCGTCCAGGAAGTATTCACCGGTGTAGACACCGCTGAAATCGTATGTGCCCTTCCCCAGGTCGAGGGTGCCCTCGCCGTTCACCAGCTTGTGCGACACGTACCCGACCGACAGCCCGCGGACACTCATGACGCCGCCCGCAAGGCCGATGCGGGCGCTCATGGCCAGGGGGTCGGTGCCCAGGCGGCCTTCCTTCAGGCTTGCGTCCAGCGCGAGGGCGGGGGCCGAGAGAGGCCCGCTCACCGTGGCGCTGCCGGCGAGCGATCCCTTCACGGCCGCCGCCGCCAGGCGGGCGATCGGGGAGCCGGCGAAGTCGACCGCGGCCGACAGGACCCCCTCGCGCAGGTCACCCTTCAGCCTGTACGACTCTGCGGTGCCCCGCCCCTGGAGGGTCGCGCTGGCCAGGACGACCATGCGGTCCAGCAGGCCCGCGTCGAGGGTGCCGGAAAGACCGCTGATGTCCGCCGCCGCGGAGCCATCAAGGGTCGAAAAGGGATCCGCGAACCTGATGCGGTCCACCTCCAGGCGCCGGGGAGTGAGGCGCAGCGACACCTCCATCCTGTTCGTCTTCGACTCGAGGAAGGGGAGGTCGAACACCTGGATGGCGGGCGCTGACACCGCCCACTCACCTCGGGCGGGGAAACTGCCCTGCACGTCGAAGCTCACCGCCCGCGGGCCCCCGGGGATGGGGAGCGGCAGCTCGGTTGCGCGGGCGGACACCCCGAGCACACCCGTCCTCCCCCTGCTCGCGGCAACGCTGAGCCCGTAGGAGCCGCGTGCCGCGAGGCCTTCGCCCGCCGACCACGTCCCCTCCACCTCGTAGGGGGTGCCCTGCACGCGCAGCGCGGAGGCGAACCTGACCCTGTCCGCCGCGTCCCGCTGCCCACGCAGGTCGCCGGCGAGGGAGATGCCCTGCCACGAGCCGTCAATGCCGGTCACTGCGAGCCGGTCGCTCGAGAACAGGACTGCCGCGGAGAGCGCCGTGTCCGGGTCGCCCGCGCGCGACAGTGCCAGGCGGGGGCTGGACACCGAGAAGGTGACGAGGTCAGTCGCGCCGGACAGGTCGGCCGTGAGGGTGAGCGGTCCGAGAAATGTCTTGAGGTCCTGCTGGGCCCCGCTCAGCTGCACGGCGCCGGTGGCGAGGTGGTACAGGCGGTCGGCCGGCACACCGCGAAGCGCCGCGGTGAAGGACAAGGCGCCCCCCGCGAGCAGCCCCGCTGCAGAGAGCCCGTCGTCCCGCACCCCCTCGAAGGATGCCTCCACGGCGACGCGCACGCCCTCGGCACCCGGCTCGATCGCCGCTTCCAGCCTGTCGAACCCGATCTCGCCCACCGAGGCGCTCGTCCCTTTCACCTCCAGCCTGCCGCTCATGCGATGGATCGCGACGTTCGCGTTCAGCTTTTCTCCCTGCCACGCGTCGAAGTCGGTGAGTGTCAGGAGTCCTTCGGGGAACAGGTTGGCGAACAGAAGGTTGCCGATGAAGCTGAGGGAGCCGGTCGGCGAGTCGAGCTGCAGCGGCTCGAACCAGACCTGCCGTGCCGTGCCGTGCAGGCGGGACGCGAGCCGTACCTCGCGCACGGGGAGCTGGTCGTCGAACAGGGCCGACAGCTCCGCCTCGTAGGCGAGGGAGCCGTCGGCCAGCCCGTAGACGGCGCTGCCCGAGGCGGTGAGCGGCGCCCGCAGCCAGGGGTTCAGACGGGCGTACTTCCCCTCCAGTCGGAACAGGCGGTCGGGCCTGAACTCCTGCGCCCGCAGGTCGAGCGTGAGCCTGCGGGCTCCCAGGTCGGCGGCCACCCGCAGGTCTATGGGCGAGCGGTCCTGGATCTTGCTGACGATAAGCTCGGATCCCCGCCAGACCACCTGCACCGTCTGGCGTCCCGTGCTGAAGATCGACGAGGCGAACGACAGCACCCGGACGGTCAGGTCGGACCAGTCCAGGCCCCGCCCCACCTTGCCCAGCGTCCTGACCGAGGTGCTGAAGGCGAAGCCGCCGGGGAGGACCGCCTCGCAGACGCCGCGGGCCTGGACAGCGAGAACATCGCCCTGCGCACCCACCTCGAAGAACAGTCCCCCGACGTTCACGTCGCCCTGGGGAGCGCGCACGCTGATGCTCACGTTCTCGCCGGTGAGCCGCGCGTGCAGTGCCGACAGGGCGCCGGCGGCCCCCGCCCCCGTCCGTGCTCCCGCCGCTCCGTTCCCCGCCCCCTGGGCAAGGCGCAGGACAAGATCCACCAGCTCCCGGTCCCGCTCGAGATCGACCGAGAAGCGCGAGCTCACGATGCGGATCTCGCTCAGCGAGGCGACAGGGTCGCGCGAGAGGATGAGCCGGGTCAGGCTGTAGTACAGCCGCAGGCGGTGGATAGTCACCAGGGGCGCCGCCGGTCCCGTCGGTGCCGAGCACCGCAAGATCGCGGATCTCGATAGACCGCAGGAAGGACGGGGAGATGGACCCGTAGCGGACCTTCCTCCCGATGAACTGCTCGAGCTCCGCGATGGTTTTGTCGCGCGCCTCGTCCATGCGCCTCGCGATCTCCCTGTTCAGGATACCGGCGAGCAGCACGGCGAGCCCGAGGAGAAGGGCAGCCGCGAATGCCGTGACGGCGATGGTTGCCGACTTCCTCAATCGCGTGCCCTCAGGCGGAAGGGGTAGCTGATCTCGGCGGTGGAAGACTGCCCTTCCGACTTCGCGAACAGCCAGCCCCGCAGGGCGCCGGTGACGCTGGCGTCGATCTCGGGGTATCCCGAGCCGTGCACGATCTCGACCCTCGAGACGGTGCCCGACGGGGTCACCGTGATGCGCGCCACGCACTCGCCTTCCTGGCCGATCCTGCTCAGGATGCGCGGAAACTCGGGGTTGATCCTGCGGATCACGCCGCGGGCCCTGCCCTGCCACGCGATCGTCGCGGCCGCGACGGAGACCTCCGCCATGGCAGGATCGGCGCTCGACACCGTGTAGGCGGCGGAGTCCGCGGCTGCCGCGGGGGAAGGAAGGTCGGACAGGACGTCGCGCGGCGAGGGGAAAGGCGACGACGGGGAGACGGCGAGGTCGAGCAGGCGGTCGCCCAGGGGGGCCGCAGGCCCCGACAGGGCGGTGGGCACCGTCGCTGCCGAAGCAGCTCGCGGCGCCGACGGGGCTGCCGCCGAGGGAAGCTCGACCGGTCGTCGGGCCGGCAGCCGCGAGGCGGGCCTCGCTGCCCGCGGCGTCGGCTGGTCGAACACGAGATCGATGCGCCTATCCTCGGGCCGGGCCCGAGGCAGCACCCCCATGCGCCAGGGGACGACGAGGAGTGCCGCGTGCAGCAGCAGGGACGCGGCCCACGGGATGCCGCGGCGCAGGATCGGGTTCACGGCGAGAGCTTCCTCGCGGTCGCGAGAGAGACGCGGCCCACGCCGGCGAGCTTGGCCTGGTCCATCACCTCGATCAGCCGCTCGTAGGGGATCGTCCTGTCGGCCTGCAGCAGGATGCTGCGCGTGCCCACCCGCGCGATCTCGGCGCGCAGCTCCACGGCGAAATCGGAGGCGCGCCACGCGCCGCTCGTCGATGAAGAGGCTGCCGTCCGCGCGCACGCTCACGACGATTTCCTCGCTGAGGGCGCCGAGCGACGTGCGGGCGCGCGGGCAGGTCGACGCGGATGGCGGGGTTGATCGACAGGATCGCGTTCACCATGAAGAAGAGCAGCGTGAGGAACACCATGTCGATGAGCGGGGTCATCAGGATCCGCCCTCGTCGCGCCGCTGCCTCGGCAGCTTCACCGGCGCACCCCCCGCTGGGCGTAGAAGAGCTGCAGCTCGGTGGCCGCCATCTCGACGCGCGAGGTGGTGCGGTCCGATGCCTGGGTCAGCACGTGGTAGGGCGACGAGACAGGGATGGCCACGAGGAGGCCCGCCGCCGTGGTGATCAGCGCCTCCGAGATGCCGCCTGCGAGCACCGCGGGGTCGGCGACGCCCGACAGGCGCAGGCCGAGGAACGAACGGATCATCCCCGTCACCGTGCCGAGCAGCCCGAGCAGGGTCTCGATGCTCGCGAGCGAGGACAGCCAGGGCACGAACCGCTCGAGCTTCCCGATCTCCTGCTGCGCCCGGGCCTGCATGCGCAGCTCGCGCTCGGCCGCGGGGAGGTTCCGTGCACTCAGCCCCTCGCGGAGCACCGCGGCCTCGGGCGAGGGGCTCGCGGCGAGCTCCTCGGCCACCTCGCTCGTCCCGCCCTTCTCCAGCGCTCGAGCACCCACGGCACGAGGTCCGTCCGCGGCTCGCGCGCCCGGACGAAGGCCAGCGCGCGCTCGACGATCAGGCCGAGGGCCGAGCGAAAGGAGAAGAATGGGGATCATCACCGGGCCGCCCGCGACGATGAGTCAAACACTGTGGGTCTCCATTCCGCCGGGACCGCCGGGCATGCTCCCGCGCGAAACGCTCCGGGGGGCCCCGGCGCATCCGACATAAGTATAACCCGCCTCGGGCAGCAAATCGGCCCATCCCCCAGCGGCGGCGAGGACAGGGGCATCCGGGGTCTCGGGCCGCGTCAGGTCAGGCTCGGGGAAGGCGAACACGGGCGGGTGCCAGGGCTCGGGGAGCGGGAGCGCCGCGTCGTCCCTGCCCACGACGATGATCCTCTGGTCCAGCGGCCCGTCGGCCGCCGCGGCCACCGCGGCGGCGAAGCGGAGAGAAGGCAGGCGAGCGGTGACACGTCCGGTTCTCATTAGAATCCTCGCCCGTGGCATCGACTATACTCCGGAATTTCGTCGTGCTGGAAGGCCTCGACGGTGCCGGGACCACGACGCAGATGAAGCTCCTCGCCGAGCGGCTCGACCGCGAGGGAAGGCCCGCTACGCCACCTGGGAGCCGACCGACGGGCCGGTGGGCAGGCTGATCCGCTCGATCCTCGCCCGGAAGGTCAACGCGCTGCCCCTGACCGTCGCCATGCTCTTCGCCGCCGACCGCACCGAGCACGTCGCACGGCCCCGGACGGGCATCGTCGAGCGCGCGGCCCGCGGCGAGCTGGTCGTCAGCGACCGCTACCTCTTCTCCAGCCTCGCCTACCAGTCGATCGAGTGCGGCGATCCGGCGGGTGCTCGCGCTGAACGACGGCTTCCCCCTGCCCGAGCTGCTCGTATTCCTCGACACGCCGGTGGCGCGTGAGCCAGGCAGCGCCTCGACCGGCGGGCGCACCGCGAGCTGTACGACGGGTCGGGGTTCCAGGCCCGGGTGCGCGAGGGGTACCTGCGGGCCATCGAGCACTTCGAGGGCACGGGCATGCGCGTGCTCGATGCTCGACGGCGACCGGCCCGCCGAGGAGATCCACGAGGCGATCTGGACGGAAACCGCCCGGCCTGCCGATACAGAAGGTGTGAAGAGAGCCGTCGCTCGCCCTCGCTCCTCGTGCTCGCTGCCGCTGCCGTCGGCCTCGGCGTGGCGGATCATGTACAAGGAGCAGTACTACAAGCTCTACCACGAGCACTTCTACCACTACCCCGACGACACGATGGAGAACATCCACTACCTCGAGGAGGCGATGAAGGCCGACTTCTGCAACCCGCTGTACGCCCTGGCCACGATCAAGGACGAGACGGAGTGGGAGCGCTACCGCTACCTCTTCAACATGCACGTCAACCTCAAGCTGATCTACCTGTACCTGCACGCTGGGCTCCAAGTACGACAAGCAGGTCGCCTACTTCTACAACGCGCCCTGGAAGCGGCAGAACCTCGAGAGCCTCGAGACGGCGGAGCAGGTCTACAAGGTCGCCTACGGGTACTGGGAGGAGGCGCGCGAAGTGGTCGGCCCGGGCCTGGGCCATGCGCGGCGTGCACCTCGAGCAGGTCCAGCAGTGGGAGGACGAGAACTTCCGCATCGAGACCGGCGACCTGGACTACCACGAGATCATCGACGAGCAGCTCGCGCGCCTCGCGAGGGTGCGCGCGACCTTCGCAGAAGATGGACGCAGACACGACGTACTGACCATCGGCCGACGGCCTCGGCCCGCGAGCTCGACCGTCTGATCAGCGATGAGCATCGCATCGCCGTAACTGAAGAAGCGGTACCGCTTTGCCACCGCCTCCGCGTACGCTGCCAGGATCGCGTCGCGGCCGGCGAACGCGCTCACCAGCACGAGCAGGCTCGACCCCGGGGTGTGGAAGTTGGTGAACAGCTGGTCGACCACCCGGAACCGGTACCCGGGCGTGATGTAGAGCCGGGTGCTGCCCTCCCCTTCCCGCAGCCCCGCGCCGTCCCAGGCGGATCTCCAGCGTGCGCACCACCGTGGTGCCCACCGCCAGCACCGGCCGGCCCTCGGCCTGCGCCGCCTCCACCGCGGCCTTCGTCCGCGGCGGAGATCGGTGTAAGCCTCCTCGTGCATGCGTGGTCCTCGATGTCCTCGGCTCCGGATCGGCAGGAAGGTCCCCAGGCCCGACGTGCAGCGTGACGTACGCGATCTGCACGCCCCTCGTCCGAAAGCTCCGCCGAGCAGCCCCGGGGTGAAGTGCAGCCCCGCCGTCGGGGCCGCGGCCGAGCCCGTGCGCCCGCGAGAAGACGGTCTGGTAGCGCTCCTGCGTCGGCGGGCGTGTCCGGCCGGTGGATGTAGGGCGGCAGCGGGACGTGGCCGCGTGCGCTCCAGGTACGCCTCGTCGATCGGGGGGTCGAAGCGGAGAATCCTGTCTCCTGCCCCTCCGCACGGGAGGGCCAGCCGGCGCCGCGGGGTCGGATCCTGGACAACGGTCCCAGTGACGCCTTCCGCAAACCGGTAGGCCTTTCCCGGCTTCATCCGACCGGGGCCTGCCAGCGATCGACCTCCCAGTCGGCCCCGCCCCGTGCGCTCCAGGAGCAGGAACTCGACGCTTCCGCCGCCCGCGCGTCTCGGCGAACAGCCGGGCTTTGCGCACGCGGGTGTCGTTGAGCACCGACGAGGGTCCCGGGCTCGATCCACGCGGCGAGGTCGCGCACGCTGCGTGTCGGTCGCTCCCCGTGGCCCGGTCGAGCACGAGGAGGCGGGCAGCCTCCCGGTCGGCCGCGGGCTCCTGGGCGATCAGCCTCGGGAAGGTCAAAGGAGAACTCGGCTGGTCTTCACTGCCGGTCCCCTTCAGGCCCGAGGTGTGGTCCACGCCCGCGGGGTGGTCATCCGTCCGCGCGGGGTGCGCTTGAGGAAGCCGATCTGGATGAGGAACGGCTCGTAGACGTCCTCGAGGGTGTCCACCGCCTCGCCGATCGAGATGGCGAGGGTCTCGGAGCCCACGGGCCCGCCCGCGTACTTCTGGATGATCGTGCGCAGGATCTCCCGGTCCAGCTTGTCCAGGCCCCGGAGTCGATCTCGAGGATCTCGAGGCCGCGGCGGACGATGGCCCGGTCGATCACGCCCGTGCCCCAGACCTGGGCGAAGTCGCGCATCCGGCGCAGGATCCGGTTGGCGATGCGCGGCGTTCCCCGCGAGCAGCTTCGCCACGAGCGCCGTCGGCGTCCTCCTCGATGGCGATGCCGAGGATCCCGGCGGAGCGGTAGACGATCCTGCTCGAGGTCGGCCGGCTCGTAGTAGTCGAGGCGCAGCGGGATGCCGAACCGGGAGTACAGCGGGCTGGAGACGAGCCCCGTCTTGGTGGTGGCCCCCACGAGGGTGAACGGCGGCAGCGGGATCTTGATGGTGCGCGCGCCGGGGCCCTGGCCGATCACCACGTCGATCTCGAAGTCCTCCATGGCCGAGTACAGCATCTCCTCGACCACGGGCTTCAGCCGGTGGATCTCGTCGATGAAGAAGATGTTCCGCTCGCCGATGCTGGTGAGGATGGCCGCCAGGTCGCCGGGCTTCTCGAGGGCCGGCGCCGAGGTGGCCCGGAACTGCACGCCCAGCTCGTTGGCCACGATGGCGGCCAGCGTGGTCTTGCCCAGCCCCGGGGGGCCGGAGAGGAACACGTGGTCGAGGTGCTCGCCGCGCTGGCGCGCGGCCTCGATGTAGACCGAGAGGTTCTCCTTGAGCTGGGCCTGGCCGACGAACTCCGCGAGCAGCCGCGGGCGCAGGGTCAGCTCTTCCCGGTCCTCGCTCTCGCTGAACCCGGGGCTCGCGATCCGGCCTTCACACGTTCTCGCGGTCCTTCATTCCTGGCCTCCTCGCCGCCCGCGATGGCCACGGCCTTGCGGAACAGCTCCCGCTCCAGGTCCTCGCCCTTCGGCGCGGAGCCCCCTCGACGGCGATTGCCTTCAGCGCCTCGGCCACGGCGGCCTTCGCCGTGCGTCCGTCGAAGCCCATGCCCACGAGGGCCGTGGCGATGTCGTCCTCGGACGACTTTCCCGACCCCCCGTCCGCGGGGGTGAGCTTGCCCTTCAGCGTCAGGATGATCTTCTGGGCGGTCTTCTTCCCGATGCCCGGACCAGGCGACAGCGCATCCACGTCGTCGCGGTCCAGCGCCTCGACGAACTCCTTCCGCTCGATGCCCGAGAGGATCCTCATGGCCCCGCGCGGGCCCACGCCGTCGACCTTCTGCAGGTCGAGGAACAGGCTGCGCTCGGCGGGGTCGCAGAAGCCGTAGAGGCTCATCGAGTCCTCGCGGTGCAGCAGGTACGTGTAGACGCGCGCCGACTGGCCCACCGGCGGAGGCGCCCCGAGGCCTTGCGGGACACCGTGAGCTCCCACTCCACGCCGCCGGTGCTGACGCAGAGGCGCTCCTCGCCCTTTGCGTTACCTCACCGGACAGGCTGTTGAACATGGAGGACGACCTCTTGCGTGGCAGACGGCGACCGCGAGGGCGTCGGCGGCATGGTCGGGAGCGGGCACGGTTTCCAGGCCGAGCAGCACGGCGACGAGCCGCTGCACCTGGTCCTTCTCGGCCCGGCCCTTGCCGATCACCGCCTGCTTCACCTGCTGGGGCGTGTAGAACCCGACGGGGATCCCGTTCTGGCCGAGGGCGAGAACCACCACGCCGCGGGCGTGCGCCACGGGGATGGCGCTGGTGATGTTCTTGGAGAAGAACAGCTCCTCGACCCCGGCCTCGTCGGGGGAGAACTTCGTGAGGATCTTGCGGATCCCCTCGTGGATGAGCAGGAGCCGGGAAGGGAGCGAGTCTGCGAATCGGTCGCGATCACCCCGTGGGCCACGTGGCGGAAGCGGGAGCCGTCGAAGCGGACGACGCCCCAGCCCGTGGAGGCCAGGCCGGGATCGATCCCGATCAGCGTCCTCATTCCTCATCACGAAACCGTCGGGGATCTCCAGGTTCGTCGCGACGCTCTGCACGTCCTCGTGGTCCTCGAGGTGCTCGACGAGCTTCAGCGCCTTCTGCGTCTTGTCGTTGTCCAGGGTGACGGTGGTGTCGGCCACGCGGACGATCTCCGCGATGCTGTGCGCGAAGCCCTTGGCCTCCAGGGCCTTGATGACCTTCTCGAAGTCCTCGGGGCTGGTCGTCACCTCGATGGAATCCTCGTCGCTGTAGACGTCCTCGGCGCCCGCGTCGATGGCCACGGCGAGGATGTCGTCTTCCTTGTACTTCGCCGCGTCGTAGTTGATCAGGCCCTTGCGCTTGAACAGGTACGCCACGCTGCCGGTCGTGCCGAGGTTTCCGCCGCCCTTGTTCAGGAGGTTACGGATCTCCGCGGCAGCCCGGTTCTTGTTGTCCGTGAGGATGTCGATGAGGATGGCCACGCCGCCCGGACCGTACGCCTCGTACAGGATCTCCTCGTAGCTCACGCCCTCCAGCTCGCCCGTGCCCTTCTTGATGGCCCTGTCGATGTTGTCCTTGGGCATGTTCGCGGCCTTGGCCTTGAGGATGACCGTGCGCAGGCGCGGGTTTGCCTGGTCTCCGCCGCCGAGCTTGGCGGCGATGCTGATCTCCTTGATCAGCTTGGTGAACATCTGGCCGCGCTTGGCGTCCGCGGCCCCCTTCTTGTGTTTGATTGTATGCCATTTGCTATGGCCGGACATGCTCGCTTTTCTCCTCTGGATTTCGCGTGGATTTGCAGGCCGTACGATACCACGGGGCCGGTGCCCGCGTCAAGAACCGGCTCGCACGCCCGGCCGCGGAGCCTGCCCCTCGCGGGACGGGATCGCCCCGCTATGGCCAGCTCACCGTCAGCCGGTGGGCCGGGCAGGTTGGAGATCCGAGCGGCGATCTGCGCGAGAAGCGCGTCGAGCACGAGCCGGCCCTGGCCCGACAGCCGCAGCCTCCCGTCGACAGGCAGGGCAAGCCCCTGCTCGACCCACCGGGTCCAGAGCCCGGGGAACAGCTCCTCGAAGCTCCTGCCGAACCTGTGCTCGAGCCTGTCCGCCGGGATGCCCTCTGCGAGGCGCAAGCCCATCATGAGGGTCTCGAGGAGGAACTCCCCGGCGGCGATCGGCTCTGCCCGTATCCCCCAGAGCCCCTCCGGGCCGGCAAGGAACCCGTCGATGCTGTGGGGGCAGGTGAGCCTGCAGACCACCTCCGCCGCGGATGGGCCGTGGAGGCCGAGCCTCGGCAGGATGCGCGCGAGCATCGCGCTGGGGAGGGTCGATACTGCGCCCGGCCCCACGCCGAGGTACGGCTCGAGGTTCCAGTAGCGGAGATTGTGCACCGACGCGCTGCCCGGCAGGCAGAAATTGGATATCTCGTAATTCCCGAACCCGCGGCGTTCCAGCTCGTCCCTGCCCGCGAACCACAGGTCCTCGTCCCGCTCGGGGTCATTCAGGCTGATCCTGCCCTCCTCGGCGGCCGCGGCGAGGCCGGTGCCCGGCTCAACTGTGAGCGAGTACAGCGAGGCGTGGCGTGCGCGGGCCTCGTCGAGCGCCGAGAGATCCGAGCGAAGCCCCGATGCGGTCTGCCCGGGGATCCCCGCGATGAAGTCGAGGCTCACCTCCCCTGCCCAGCGCGCGGCCAGCAGCGAGAGCGCCCGCTGGTTGTCCCGAAGCGCATCCCGGCCTTCCCAGCAGCCCGAGGTCCCCGTCATGCATGCTCTGGATGCCGAGGCTGAGCCGTGTCACCCCTGCATCCGCGCAGGTGGCAAGGAATGCCTCGCTCAGCGACTCGGGGTTCGCCTCCACCGTCCATTCCCTGGCGGGCGCGCCCCGAAACGCGCGAAGGAGAACCGCAAGCGCTTCCGTGGAGAGCACGCTCGGCGTGCCGCCCCCGACGTAGAGGGTCTCGAGCGCGGAGCCTGCTCCCATCACGTCCTGGAAGAACTCCGCCTGTTCGACCGTGGCCGCCGCGACTGCCTTCTCCTTTTCGCGGGAGACCGTGCCCTTCGGCACTGAGAAGAAGTCGCAGTACAGGCACTTGCCTGCGCAGAACGGCACGTGGACGTACAGGGAGATGCGGGGGAGCGGGCTCTCAGGGCTTCCCAATTGAGTGGACGGGCCAGTACCGGTAGATCACCCGGGCGAGGATGCGCGATCGCGGGATCGGTCCCCAGGATCGGGAGTCGCTCGACTCCTGCCGGTTGTCGCCCAGCACGTAGTATTCGTCCGGGCCGAGCACGAGGTCAGCAGCCGTCCCCGAGAGCGGCATGGACGAGTCCCACCCCTTCGGCAGCACGGGCGCCGCGGCCGCGGGCCGGGATGGCAGCAGCTCGGACTCGGGGACGAATTGCGTGGCCCCGGCAGGCTTGATGAGCGCCGCGTAGCTCCGCAGGCGGACCGTGTCGCCCGGCATCCCGACCAACCGCTTCACCATGGAGGCGTTCACCCGTGCCCCGTAGATGTCCCTGTGCAGCGTGGCCTTCTGGAGCGTGAAGAAGGCGGCCACCGGCTCGAGCAGGCGGCGGAAGAAGGGCTGTTCGTCGACGAACGGCGGGCGGATCACGACGAGGTCGCCTCGCTGGGGCGCGCCGATCCCGGGCAGGCGGGCGTTCGAGAAGGGCACGCGCGGGCCGTAGGCCAGGCTGCTCACGACAACCCTGTCTGCCGGCTCGAGGGTGGGAGCCATCGAGACCGACTCGATCCGCGACGTGGAGACCAGGAAGTGAGATGCAACGAGGTACAGGGCCAGCGCGATCACGATGATGCGGAAGACGAGCGAGCCGAGGAAGCTCCCGCGTCTGCGTCGCATGGAGGAGGAATACCGCTCGACCGAGCCGATCATGATCCGTCCCGGTCCGCACCGCGGGCCTACCGGACCCCGCCGAGGCGGGGGAGCGGCCAGTAGCGCACGAGGCCCTTGCCGAGCACCTTCGACAGGCGCACCGGACCGAAGTAGCGGGCATCGCGCGAGTTGTCCCGGTTGTCGCCCATGGGGAAGAGCCTGTCGTCGGGGATGCGCTGGCCTTCCTGCAGCGCGAGCCAGTTCGCCTTGAAGGACTGGTTGTACGGCTCCTGGGCCCAGCGGGCACCGTTCTTCCACAGCTCGATCTCGATCTCGTCGCTGATCCTGTAGGGCGCAATTGTGAGGTTGCCCGAGGCGTCGCGGTTCACGACGAAGTAGCGGGCCAGAGCTTTCCTCTGCTCCTCGCTCACGGGAAGGTCGCCGAGCTCGAGCGCGTAGGCCGTCGCCCGCGACCCTGTGAGACGGGTACTCTTCGGCACCCAGCGTGCGCGTGTTCGGGTAGGTGAAGCCCAGGTCCTTCTTGAGGTCGGCTTCTGTCTTCCATTCCGCCTCGCCCGGGGTGCGGATCTCGACGTTTCCCTGCCGCATGCGGATGCGGTCGCCGGGCATGCCCGATGGCGCGCTTGATGAGGAAGTGATGCTTGGGCTGGCCGTTCTCGTCCTTGTCGATGTCCACGATCGAGAGCGTGACCATGTAGACAACGCGCTGCAGGATGTCCATGAGCGGGCCGCTCGAGATGTACTCGGGGCTCTCGAAGATGATCACGTCGGCGCGTGCGGGGGCGCGGAAGCCGGGCATCTTCAGCATGCCCGGGGATGAGCTCGGGGCCGTAGACCAGCTTGTTGACGAAGATCCGGTCGCTCACGAGCAGGGAAGGAACCATGGAGGGCGAGGGAATCTGGTAGGCCTGCAGCAGGTACTGGTTGATGAGAAGCACGATGACGACGGCCGAGCCGATGGCGTCGACCCAGTCCACGATGGGGTTCTTCTTCTTCTGTTTTTCCTTGCGCGCGATCTTGCGCCGCTTCCTCCAGGTGAGGTAGCGCTCGGTGAGGGATACGAGGCTCGTCTCCCATCGCTGCCAGGACGTCGTGCTGCTGTCGGTCATTCCCTGTCTTTTCTCCGCGAGCGAGGATAGCACGGGGGCCGAAAACGTTGACAAGCCAAAGGCCCCTTCCTATACTCCCTGCATGCCGAGAAACGACCGTCACGGGCAAGGTGCGCCCCGATGCCCAGCAGGGACCGCAGCGGGGCGGCTGTTCCCCCTTCGCCGATGAAGACCGGGGCGAAGCCGCCCCGCGACATCGGAGGTGTCGGTCCGGCTGAAGCCCATCCTGGGCATCCGGCCGGGCTCTACCTGACAGGGCTGTACGCCGTCGCCTTTATGCTGCTCGTGTTCTTCCTGCTTTTCTACCCGGGGCTTCACAGGCGCGGACAGTATGTCGCTGTTTCCTCGGTTCCCGGCAGGGCCACGGTGAGCGTGGACGGCATCTTTGCCGGAACCACCCCCTGCACGATCTTCGTGAAGAAGGGCGGGCACACGATCGGGGTCTCGCGTCCCTGGTTCACCCCGGCCTCCTCGACGATCGAGGTCAGGGGCAGGGTTTTTGCGACCCTGATCGTACCCGACCGCATGCGCAAGACGTTCGAGCTGCCCTTGTCGAGACGCATTAGGCCTGGCCGAGTGGGCTCTCCTCGACTTCCAGAAGAACCCTTCCGTCCCGACCATCATCTCAGATGCAGCCTGGGCAGCGTACAAGGCGCCTCAGAATCGAGCAGGTCTGTATGATTTTGTTTACGACTGCATGTATTCTGTACAGACTGAAGCGCAATTGAGAGAGGCAGTTCTGGCTGGCGGGCGAATCGCTTCCGACGCCCAGGTCATGACTCCCCTTGCCCTCGTCTCCCTGGTTCAGAAGGCGATACAAGCTAAAGAGGACTATGACAACTTTCCAGCCTGGCTGCTCCTCAGCCTCTCTCGCGACAATGGCCGCAAGCTGATTGCAACGCCCTGGGCGGCCAGGTACCTCGCGTCCCATCGTGAGGCGCTCCTGCGGTACTACCAGGGACCGCTCGCCGTACAGGGACTTGCCGGCGGTACCCGCGGCCCTGCGGTGCAGGGTGTCGTTTTCCGCGCCCTGCCCTCGGGCACTCTCGTCATGGGAAACGACGAGAAGCTGGACAACCTCGGCAAGACCATCGACCAGACGCTCCCCCACCCCGTCGCTGTCGACGCATTCTTCCTTGCCGAGACCGAGATCACCAACCGCCAGTTCCAGGCCTTCCTCGATGAGAACCCGGACTGGCAGCCCTCCAACCGCGACGCGCTTGCTCAGCAAGGGCCTGGCAACCGATCAGTACCTCGCCGACTGGAGCGACGACCGACCGCCTGCCGGGCCGGAAGACCTCCCCGTCACCAGGCGTCTCCTTCCACGCGGCGTCCGCCTACTGCGCAGTGGCTCGCAGCCAGGCTGGCGTCGCTCTCGCCCGGCTGTGATCGTGCGGCTGCCCACCGAGGCGGAATGGGAATGGGCGGCGCGAGGAGGGCTGCGCGGCATGCCCTACCCCCTGGGCGAGAAGCCAGGGGCTGCCGTGCTCTCCGTCAAGGGCATCACCGGGCCCTCGCGCGCGGGAACCTCCGAGCCCAACGGCTACGGCCTGCGCGACATGGTGGGAAATGTCTGGGAGTGGTGCGCGGACAGCTTCGCTCCCGCCGCGTACCTGCTCTCCTCGCTGGACCCGAAGAAGAACGCGCGCGCTCGCCGCCGTCGATCCCCGACTCCGGCGACCGGGTGGTTCGCGGCGGCTCCTGGAACAATGCGCGCGACCAGGTGAAGGTGTACACCCGGGGCTCCCAGCCCGCCGACTGGTGCACGCCGTACCTGGGCTTCCGGGTCGCCCTGGCCCGGCCCTAGGCCGCGGAGACGCGCGTGTCCAAGTCAGAAGAGGGCGTCAAGGTCCTCGTCGGTCAACCGGAAGGCCCGGCTACAACTTCTCCATCGACGAATCCTTCGAGTGCGGGCCTGGTGCTGGTCGGCACCGAGGTGAAGTCGATGAAGGAGGGACGGTTCTCCTTCGCCGACTCCTACGCCACCGTCGACAACGACGAGCTGTGGCTGGTCGACTTCCACATCACCCCCTACTCGCTCGGCAACAGGTTCAACCACGACCCCACCCGCAGGCGAAAGCTCCTCGTGCACAAGAAGGAGATCAAGCGGCTGAGGCGGGTGACGGAAGAGAAAGGCTTGACCCTGGTTCCGTTGCGGTTTTATCTTCGACGTGGTATCGTGAAGTGCGAGCTCGGGATCGCCCGAGGAAAGAAGCTCTTTGACAAGCGCGACGACATTCGAAAGAGAGACCAGAAGCGAGAGCTGGAACGGGAGTTCCGGATCAAGTAGAGCTGACCCGCTCGTATGCGTCGGCCCTTCCGCAGCGCTTCGCGTTGCTGTCGGGCTCCGCACATCGCCTGCGGCGATGTGCTCGGGGGTGCAACGGTCTCGACTGGGGTCGGTTCGGCCCTGGGCTGCAGGTGGAGCGCCAGTCTCCTAAAAATGGCAACAAGCAAAACTGCCAACAACGCAGATTTCGCACTGGCTGCTTAATTGCGGCCACGGGTCTCCGGAGCGTGGTCCCGAGCATCTGGAGGTGCCTGTAACAAACCGGGGCTTACCCGCGCGTGAGCCTGTGCACGAGCGGGGACACTAAAGCAGGCTTTGGCGGGGAGCGGGACGCCGCCTCCCAAACTCCCCGCCGAGGTACTAACGGGCGGATAAACCTGTAGAGGTTCTTGGTCAACGCTCCAGGACGCGGGTTCGACTCCCGCCACCTCCATCTCGACGAGATCGCCGCGCTTGGTCATTCCTCCCTGCAGTACGACCGCCCAGAGTCGCATGAAGGCCACAAGGAATTCATGGGAACGGCGGAGACTGCTTTTGCTCGATCCTCCCCACAGCAGACTGGCAAACGGCAGCTCGCCTTGCCGCACCGAATCTGGGATTCGGGCGGGGGATTTCGGTGGGACATTGGCGGGCTGGCTCGTGTCGTGCGCCAGACGGCGCTCCATGCCCCGCTGCTGCCTGCGGGTATTGCCCAACCGCAGGGAATCTTCTTGACGTGGCGGTAGATCCGTGCTCTTCTGTGAAGGAGTTGTGGGCTGAGGAAAAGAGAGTGAGGGCTTCCCCCATTCGATTCACCGCACTTCACTCGGGCATGTCCGTCAAGAGCGGGCACCCTGTTCGCCCTGCTGCCGAGCTATCGGCCAATCGCATTCGGATCCCCAGAAACGCTGCGACGAGGACTGTGGACACTCTGGTGAGCTTGTGCGTCTGCACGCAGGTCAGGAGGTGGGAAGGATGGAAGTGGATCCCCTGGAGGGGCTGAGACAGCGCTACCACTCGAAGAGCACAGAAGACCTCATGGAGGCCGCGACAGTGAAGCGCCAGGACTACCTGCGGCAGACGCTGGAGATCATAGACGCCGAGCTGGCCGCGAGGAATGTGGGGCCCGAGCAGATTGATGAGGCACGAAAGAAGGTGAAGCTTGAGGATGCGCATCGAGCTCGCCGGTCCGAGCGGCATAGGAGGATGGCTCCTCGTCCCACTCATCAACCTGATTGTCGCGATTGCCATCAACGTAGTGCGGAACTCCCTGACCTTCACGCAGTTCTTCAGCAGCGGCGGATGGCAAGTGCTCGTCTCGCCACATTCAGGCGGGTACAACCCATTTCGTGCGGCAGTCGTCGTCTACGAGATCGTCGGAAATGCCCTTTGGGTCGCGCTCGGTGGTGTCGCGCTGTACTTCTTCTTGGCCAAGCTGCGAGCAGCCCCGAGGCGATACATCGTCTGGCTGGTCTACGCCCTTGCGTATCAGGTGGTCGACTTCGCCCTTGGGCTTGCCCTGGGGCTGGACGCTTTCCAGGCAGTTCTGGGCATAATCGCGTATGCAGTCTTCTCGGCGGTCTGGATACCGTATCTCCGCTCCTCGCTGAGGGTTCAGTCGACTTTCACGAGAGAGACGAAGCCCCGAGTCGATCACTGAAGACCGCTCGCCGTGGCGGCCCGACGTGACCCGCCGAGGCCGCGAGTGCCTTCACGCCACGCCGAAGTGACCCGTAGTGGGACCAATTCCCACACTACAAGACGCAACAGGGCGGAACCTTCTGACGCAAGATGTTTGAGCTATTCCCTTTGCCGTGATACATTTGTGAACAGGACGTCACACGGGGCGACGCCGTGCAGCCTGTTCTTTTCAGATTCGACTCCCTCCACTTCCCTCACGCGAAAAGTCCTCTCTGCGAACGTCGCGCTTGCCAGGTGCTTTCGCGCTGCACGGCTTCAAATAGCCCGCCCTGTCATTTCCAGGACATCCCTGGCGCCCCCCGGGCCGGGAAGGAGTACCCCGATGAAATCGGTCACGCGTGTCGTTGCCGCGGCAGCCGTGGGTGCTTTTCTCGTGGTCGCCCTTGTCGGCTGCGTGACTCTGTGGATCCCGGGCGCGGGTCCGGGCCTGGCAAAAGCCGGTGGAAAGGGCGGTGGGCCGAAGGACGCTCCGCGGGCCACCCGGGAACTGTCCCTCCCTCCCCTCTCGAACAACTCGACCATCCGCCTGGAAGCAGGCGACTACGTCGGCGACCTCACCATCCGCGCCAACAAGGTCACCATTGTCGGCCGCGGCGCGGGGGCAACGCGGATCCGGGGACGCGTCACCATCCTCGGCAACAATTGCACCATGACCCAGCTCAGCATCCTGGGCCCGGTCCTCATCAACGGCAGCAACGCCGACCTGCGAGGCGCCCGGGTGGAGGGGAAAGTCACCTCGTCCGGCAAGAACAACGCCTGGTAACAGGACGGCACGGCAACCCCTTATCTCAAGCGCCCTGGCCGGGCCTGCTCGTCTACGCGAAGACCTCCTCTCGCCCGTCCTTCTCCGCGCACTCGAGCTGCGGCACCTGCGAGAAGCCCTCGTGCTTCAGCGAGGCGCGTACCCTCTTCAGCAGGTCCGACCGCCCACCCTGCCCCCCGCGTCCCTGATGTGCTTGCAGAAGAAGTAGGTGAAGGCGCCCGACGGTCTTCCGCCGATCTCCGCGTCGGCCGAATACTGGTTTGTCCTGCAGGCTGCCCAGAGCACGTGGCTGATCCCCTCGAGCCTTCCGATCTTGCGGACGGGCAGCTCGGCGCCGAAGATCTCGTCGGCGCGCAGGGCGATGTCCGCTGGGGGAGCCAGGTAGCGTGGCCTGATGCACCACCTGCTGGACCACAGGTCCCCGACGGAACACGCGGTCGGCCCCTGCCAGGCCGATCGTCGTCCTGTCGACGAGCATCTCCCGTGTGCCGGTCCCGGAATGGCACGAATCGAGGATGACCTCGAGATGCACGCCCTTCTTCAGCTTGCCGAAGATCGCGGCCAGGTCGTCGTCCTTGATGTAGGTGCCGTCCCAATCGAAGTCCCACGGGCAGATGATCTCGTCCTTCCCGTCCTTGAGCTCGTCGCCTTCCATGTCGCGCACCTGAGATCCATGCCCCGAGTAGTGAAAGACGAGCACATCGCCGCTGCGCGCGCCCCGACGACCAGCTTCTGCAGCCCGTCGAGGATTGCCTTCTTCGTCGCGCGCCTGTTGGATAGCAGCGTGATGTCCGGCGGCCGCAAAGCCGTGGTACTTCACCAGGATGTCGTAGACGTTCGTGCTGTCGTTGATGCACCCCTGCAGGTCGTTCTGCGACCCGGGGTAGTCGTTGATGCCCACGAGAAAGGCCTTCTTCATCGAGCACCTCACTTTCTCCCCTGCGCTGGGCAGGGCTCACAACGACGAGGCGAGCGAGAGGACCGGAGGAGAGGGTACCACCGCGGCGTGAACGCGTTCAAGCGGCGCAGCCTTCGGCGCCAGCCGCAGGCGGCAAACAGGCTGGGCACGCGGCCGGGCGACCGGTCAGCTGACAGTGACGCGGAGTCCTTCCGTGTTGATGCCCATGTCGACCACCCGTGCACGCTCATGCTCCAACGCGGCAAGCCTGTCCCTCAGCCGGCGGGCGCTGTCAGTGGACTCGGAGAGGAAGAGGACGTACCCCCCGCCTCCTGCCCCGAGGAGCTTCATGCCGGCGTACAGGCCCTGCAGGCCTGCCAGCAGGCTCTCCACCTCCTCGTTCGTCGTGCTCGGGTGCACGAGCTTGTTCTCCTCCCAGGACGCGTTCAGGACCTCGGCGAGGCCTGTGAGATCCCGACGCGATATGACCTCGCGCGCGCGCCGCGCGAGGCGCTTCAGGGAGCGGAGTGTGAAGAGGTAGGCAGGCTCCAGGCTGTCGGCTCTTCTCACGACGTCCTGCAGGATGTCCTTCGCCAGGCGCGTGATCCCCGTGTAGTACAGCGTGAAGCGGGACGAGGATTCGGGGCTTGAAAATACGAAGGGATCGAGCTGGTCCACGATCGGCGTCGGACTGATGCCGGCGCGGCTGGAGATAAACTTCACGCCGCCAGCCACGCCGCCGATCTGGTCCTGCCATCCCCCGCCCGTCGTGAGCATCAGCTCGAGCTGCAGCACCTGTCGGAAGAGCTCGTCCCTGTCCACGACCAGGCCGAAGAAACGCTCGAGGGCTCCCAGGATCGTCGCACCGAGGACAGAGGAAGTCCCCAGGCCCGAGCCCTTGGGGACGGCGCTGAGCACGGAGATCTCCAGGCCGCAGCCCGCCTGGTCGAGGGCGGCCTCGAGCGAATCGCCGCGCGCCTCGCCGCGCGTGAGCCCGAGCAGGCACAGCGCGGCCTTGGGGAGCGCGAAGGGGGAACTGGGGTTTCGGAAGTCCTCCAACCCGGCGAAGCTGCGGACCGTCTCCCCTTCCCCAAGGTCGATCGAATGCAGCCGGACCGACCTCTCGTCGGTCGGCCTGCAGAACACCTGGATCGGCGGCTGATCGTTGAGGTTCACGGCCACGTTCACGACCTCGCCGCCCTCGCGAAGCGTGAACGGCGGGGTGTCAGTCCACCCGCCGGCGATGTCGAGGCGCACGGGGCAGCGCGCCCACACGATCTGGTCACGCTTGACCGAACGGGAAAGGCGGGCAAGCCGCCGGCTGCCCGCCAGGTAGTCGACGCCGAGACCGGCGACTGACGTCCCGCTTTCCCGAGCCCGGGCGTACGCCATCGAGCAGGGTGGAACGGTACATCCTCACGAGGTCGTCGTCCGTGGCGGCGCAGATGCCCCGCAGCCTTTCGACGTCGGGCGGTTCCACGACCCTGCGGAAGTCCCACGCGGGGATCGAGAGCCACCCGGTGCCACGCATGATCCCCTCCCGCAGCAGCTGCTGGCGGATCACCGCGCGCCTCTCCTCGCGATCGGCCAGCTTCTCCGCGGAAGCGACCTGGCGGATGCTCGCGCGCGGCCCTTCCAGGAAGCGGCTGCGCCACGCGGCGTCCGCGGCCGACGGGCTCCAGTACCCCTCGCAGAACCGCTCGTCCCCTCCCGCAACGAACAGCCGCGCATCCCACAGGTCGCAGGCGGACCTGCCCTGCGCGACATCCGCGGGGAGGATCGCCCCCAGGTCAATTCCCCGCTCCCCCGCCCAGGTGTCGAGGGAACTGCCGCAGAAGGTCACCTGCCGCAGGTCGGCCTGCGGCCGCCAGGTGTCATCCACCCCGTAGGCGAGCAGGAACCTCCCGGCCTCGGTCACGCGCTCGTCGAGGCAGATGCCGGCAGGGATCGGCGACACGAAGGTCCTGTCGGCGAGGCCGATGAACATGTTGCGGCCGCCCGCTGCATCGATCCGGGTCCGCGCGCATGATTCCAGGCAGAGGTGACGTGCGCCCGGAAGCGGGACGCAGGTGGTCTCGACTGAGTTGAACTGCACGGCCGCCTCGGAACACAGGGGCCGCAGTTCCGCATCCTCGCCCGCGTAGAACGGGAGGACGCCCCCCGACGCGAGGATTTCGCAGGAGGCGGGGTACTCGTGCAGGGAACCGAAGTGGATGAACTGGGTGTGCTTGGTGAGAAAGGCCCGAAAGTCGGCCCCCTGGAACGCGCCGTGGATGCGGTCCAGGACAGATTCCTCGAGGATGGAGTGCGGCCTGACCTTCTCGAGGTAGCGCTCTCGCGGGATCCCGGAAAGGAACGCCATGATCAACTCGACATAGAGGTCCACGCTGAGGCGCCCGGCCCTGAGCTGGTCGACGAGCGTGGTCCCGCGCCCGATGGCCGATTCGGCGAGCGCGAACAGCCTCTGGAGTCCTGCGCGCGAGAATCCGACCAGCCCCATGTCCACCGCGCACATTCCTGAACCCTCGAGGGCCGCCTCCGCGCGAAGTGAGGCCGGGCTCGCCTTCTGGAAGAAGTCGACAACGGTGGCCCTCTTCCTGTCGAACTTGAAGACTCCGTGCCGGGATCCGAGGTCAAACGACTCTGACTTGGCGAATCCGTAGACCTCCCCCCTCTCCGGTGGAAGAAGCCCGGTTTCGAAGTCGAACGTGACGTCGCCCGACGTCACCACCATCTCGCCCGCGTTCCAGGGGTAGCGGAGGAAAAAGCCGAGCTGCTGGTCGAGGACGACGGGCGCTATCCTGCTGGAAGACGGCAGCGGCAGGGGCGCGAAGAGCTTGGCCTCGGGTGCGTAGGTGGGCATCCGGCGGGACTCGCCGCCCGCGTTGACCACGAGCACTGCATCACCGTTCTCCAGGAAGCTGCGAGTCTCGCAGGCGGCGAGAATTGTCGCGCCGCCGGATCCGACGCGGCCCTCCTCGGGATCGGCGAGGACACGAAAGACCACCTCGCGCGGGTACAACCCCGCCTCGGCGCGCACGGCGACCTGGTCCCGTATCCGTGCTGCCTGGTCCTTGTTGGAGGCCACGATCACACACGTTCGAAAAGTCGTCATGGGGCTACAGGATGCGGTATTTCCTTCGGACACGCAAGTGAACTGCGCAGGGGCGGCAGTTCCACCGGTCGTGAACGGGGCATCAGGGGAGGACTCTCACGGCAGGGGCGCCGCCCATGGAGAGGACAGGCTCGCCGGACCGCAGGTCGATGACCAGGCTGCCGGCCGGGGGAACGTCGATCGCGAGGCTCCTCCCGGTCGCTGGCAGGGCGACCGTGCACCGTGCCTGCCGTTCGGTGTCCCAGTTGGTGATCCACACGTAGGACTCCCCGTCGCTCCCCCGCATCTCCTGCATGTCGAAGCCCTCGTCCTTGGAGTCGAAGGCGCCCACCCAGGTGACGGACGTCAGGAACCCCCGGTTCGCCTCGATCTCGTGGAAAATCCGCGAGACCTCCTCGTAGCGCCCGTCTTCCGGCACGAATGGCCAGCGGGCGACGCCGTTGAGCGACTCCCGTGCCCGGGGACTGGAGTCGTAACAGAAGAAAGTCAGCCCGCGGATGCCGCGCGCAAGAGCGAGGGAGGTCATCAGCCTGACGTGGCCGGGGCTCGGGGCATCCCAGAGGTTCGGGCGCCCGTCATCCCCGAATGCCTGGGCGACAAGCCAGAGCGGAGCCGCGGGGGCGTCCTGCTGACAGGCCGCGAGGTAGTCTGCGAGCTCCCTGCGGATCTGCGCGCGAAGACTGGTTCTCGCGCTCTTGCGGACGGGGTACGAGCGGGTCATCCGGACGGTCGTTCCGGCGGTCTTCCAGAACGCGACCGCGGGCTTGCCGTGCAGGGTATACAGGAGCGGGACCCCGAGGCGCATCTCCAGGGCCTGCCCTTCCAGCCTGGCCATGCGGCCCGCCTGCTCCGGCTTCGGCTCGTCCTCGACGTAGAACCCGATGATCCCGGGTGGAGGCTCGCCCAGGTCCCGCAGGACACCCGCGAATCCAGCGGCAGCCTCCTCGTCGTCGCGCACCTCGCGGGTGATCGCTGTCGTGAGCCTGCGGATGTTCAGGAGGGTCCTCCCGCCCAGGGCTTCCACGAGCTCGCTTCGCCCGCGCAGGAAGAAGGTGTTGGCCCCCATCTCGAACATCGCGATGGTCTGCAGGTCGAGGACCAGGCGGGGATTTGGGGAGAACAACCCCGTGTACCCGTATCCGTCGTACAAGTGAAGAGGAAAGAACCCCTTGTCCCATCCCGAAAGGGCAGGCCCGCCCAGCCCCACCGTGAGCGGGACGAGGCGGTTGCCCTCCTTGAAGGACACCAGCACGGCGTAGCGTCCGGGGCCCTCCGGGGCATGGAAGACGGGGTCCGTGCCGGAGGCGACGAGGCTTCCGTTCCTGAAGACACGGTACTGGCTGAGCGGCGCGTCGGACTGGACCGCGACCTCCTGGCCCGGTGCGACCACGTTGTGCCGCGTGCGCCCGCCGCGGAGGGTGCACGCCGGTGGCTGGCCGCCCGGCTGCCTTCCGGTGGCTGACGGCGCGAATCCGACGATCACCCATTGCCCCACGTAGTCCAGGAGCTGGACCTGCTCCGCCCCCTTGCCCACCTCGCGACTGTAGACGCGCATTGTCGAGAAGGGCTCGGGAGCATCGCGGATTGCCTGGCGGGTCACCGCCCCCGCACTCCAGCCGTTCACGGTCGAGGCCGCGGATTGCGGCAGGTGGGGCAGGAAGCCGAAATCCCACGTCCACAGGACGGCAAACAGTGTTCCCGGTGTGGAGCAATAGACACTCAGTGGTTGCTCACGGTTCAGGGGGGCCCGCACGCCGACCTGGCCTGACAACCCCGCGGGGACGGTCCGCAGCTTCACGTCACGATCCGAGAACAGCTTCTGCCCCCGTGCGACCCGGAAAGTCTCAGTGCCCGGCTGCAGGTATCCCGAGCGAAGCTCGGAAGACAGGTACACTTCTGCCTCGGGGACCACCGATAGACGGACCGAGTAGACAAGACACTCCAGCCCCCCGGCGAGTGAGAGCTCCAACCCTGTGACACCAGCAGCGGCAAGCCGCGCAACTGCCTGCTCGACCGCCACGGTGCGATCGATCCGCAGCACAGCCTTCCGCGAGACCCGGTCGAGCTCCAGCACGATGGCGTGAGGCCCACCGACCGCCTTCCAGCGGAACCGACGTCCATCCAGGGTGCCGGTGCCGTCTGGAGCAAGGATGGCCCGCACTCGCATCCCCTCGCCGATTGCGGCGTCAATGGTGAAAAGCTGCCCAGCGCGGGAAGAGCCGGGAAAGCCCATCTCGATGGCGATCCGCGTCACGGGGCCGGCCACCGCGATGCCCGGTGCATCGGGAGGGAGGCGCTTCGACGCGACGACACCCTCGCCCCTCAGCCGAAGCACCCTGCGCGAGGAGATGACAGCCACTGTGGCCGAGCCGTTGCTTCCGTCAGGCTGCGGCACGGTCCAGGAGGCATCCTGCGCATGCAGGTCGCCCTCCTCGTACTCGGCGAAGTCGCTGCCCCAGACCGTGGCCCCCTCGACGGCGGAAAGGTCCACCTGCGCGGCCGCCCCCCACGACGGGGAGAGCGCGACAGCCGCGCTCAGCAGGGCGACCGCAAGCCCTGTCGCAGAGCTCACCATGCCCGCCGGGCTATCGGAAAAAGCGCCATGCCACCCCGAGGCGGACCTCGTAGAGAAGGCTGTCCGGGCCGACGGGCAGGTACACCTTCGGCTCGCCCGCGACAACCTCGGTCAACCGCAGGCTGTTCCATCGACCGCCCAGCTTGACGCGTGCGCTCGCCTCGAGCCTCCCGAACCTGACTGCCGCTGCGACAGTCCCGAGCACGGTGTGCTCGAGCTGGGGGTCCTCGAGCAGGTAGGTATGGCTGTGGTACAGGTAGTCGAGCTCGGTCCACGAGTCCAGTTCGTGCCAGGGATTCGAGGGCGACTTGCTGCCGTTGATGACGTACTCCACTGCCGCCGACAGTGTCACGGGGCACGGGGCGAAATCCGTGCGATAGTCCACCCGGAAGGACAGCGCGTTCTCGCCGTACTTCGTAGCCGATGTAGTTGCGGGTGTAGTCAAGGGTCATCGGCGTGCCGTCCGCCAGGTCAGTACTCCGAGGCGGGGTAGTAGGTGTACTCGTACGGGATAGAGGCTGTAGTGCGTCGCATCCGTGTAGGTGGCCTCGAATGTGTACTTGGTGGCGCCCGCGGTGTAGACGCCCAGGGTACCGAAAGGGAAGTCCATCCGCCCGCCCAGCGACCAGGCCAGCTTGGTCGGCATTTTCAGCCGTCCCCAGAACCCGAGGAAATCGAGGTTGATGTCGTCGACGAGCACCTGGGCGTAGGCGTACGCGCGCGGCGTGCGCACGTCGACGAAGAAACCGTTGATGCTGTTGCAGTTGTTGTCCTCCGTCCAGGGCTTTCCCGCCGTCGAGCGGACTTGCTGCTGCAGGTACTGGAACATCGGGCTGAGGAAGTATCTCCGCGTCGAAGGCTCCGCCCCACGTAGACGATCGAGTCCTGCATCCCGAAGCGCACGTTGCCGAACTTGAAGCCGTAGACCTTGTAGTTCATCCCCCGGTCCAGGCGGATTCCCATCGTCGTCAAGGTACAGCGTGGAGCGATAGTTCAGCTGCACCCAGCGGGTCTCGTAGAAGAACCTGTCATCCTCGTAGCGGGCGTCCGCCACGAGCGCAGGGATCGGGCTCGAGGAGATGAAAAGCGAATAGGGCGACTCGACAACGTCGGAATGGGTGCGGCGCCCCGCCGAGAGCGAGAACCGGGGCACGGCCAGCTCGACGAATGCGTTTTTCAGGTCGATGGAATGGCCGACCGTGTACGACGCCTCGGGGGAGTACACCCCGTCGTTTCTCAGCCCGCCGTCCATGAAGAAGAAGAGGTTGTCGGACCTGTAGGACAGGAGCAGGCCAAGATCGTCGAAGAGGAGGGCGGAGGACGATCCATAGGGAATCGTGTTCGCCAGGTTGCCCCCCGCGCTCACCTCGATCTGCAGGGCCGGGTCGGCCGCCCGGCCGGCACGGCGGCAAGGAACGCGAGAAGAAGCACGAGGAGGACGGCTGCACGGGCGCGCGACATCACTCCCAGTCTATCACGGCGGGAGGCGGGGATCAAACCAGGGGCGGACATTCCGCATGCCACGCCCGGCTTGGCTCCTCCCCCGGGTTGTGGTAGCCTGACCGGGGGCACACCTATGAGATATCGCTGCCTTGCGGCCGCCCTGTGCGGCCTGTTCTTGCACCTGTCTGCGAGCGCCGCCGCGGCCGACAGCATCCTCCCGCCCGTCGTCGAGGAGCTCTCCGACGCCGTCGCCCGGCTTTCGGCGGACAGCGGCTTCGCGCTGCCCTCCGCCTCGCTGCCGCTCTCGCCAGCCGCGGCCGTTGCCGCGCTCGCGGCCCTCGGCTCCGGCGGCCCTGGCGTGCAGGATGAGCTCTCCTCGGCCTTGCAGGCACTCCAGGGACAGGATGGTGCCCGGGTGGGCGTGGACCTGCAGATGCAGTACGAGCACTACTTCCGTCCGCCGGCGCACGCGCTCTCGGTCAGCGATTTCGTCGAGCTGGTCGAGGTGGTCGACCCGCTCGCTCTCCTTCGACTCTCCTTCCAGCTCGACAACTCCACGGCCCTCGCGATCGCGGTCGCCCTGCGGCGCGAGTATAACCGCAGCCCCATCGACAGCAACTTCTTCCCCTCGGTGTCGGGCAACCCCGTCGCGATCGAGAACAACAACATCACGGAAGGCTATTTCCGGTCTGCCCGGGGACCCTTCGAGCTCACCTTCGGCCGGCAGCCGATTCACATCGGGCCATCCCCCGAGGACTCCCTCCTCCTCTCGAAGCGGCTGCCCTTCATTGACGCGCTCGACCTGAAGGGTCATTTCGGCCCCCTCACCATGACCCTTGTCATTTCGACCCTCGAGAACCGGCAGGCCGTCCCGGATGTCGACCCGGGCAGCGCCGACTATGCCTTCGCCCGGACCGTGATCCTGTCCAACACCCACTACTTCGAATACTCATTCGGATTCCTCAGGTTCGGGATAGGCGCGCAGTATCTTGCCGTGCGTCCCGGCAACGCGTTCCAGGCCGTCGATTTCTTCCCCGTCATCAGCTGGCATCAGACCAACATCGTCCCGAACAACCTCTCCATGGTGGCCGACTTCAGCATCGTCCCCTTCCGGGGACTGACGATCTACGGCCAGGGCGGGTTGGATGACATCAACCTGAGCAGCGCGGGCGTCAACGACTCGGGCGTGCCGACCGTCCCGGGGTTCATCCTCGGAATGCAGTGGCAGGGCCGTGCACGGGGGGTCGAGATCTCGGCCCGGCTCGAGGGCGGCTGGACACACTACCTCTGGGGGAGCTTCGACGACTCCTCGGCGATGGCGCGCGCGATCTACCGGATGGACATCGACGGAGTGCGCAGGTTCATCCCGCTCACCTCGCCCTACGGACCCGGGGCGGCCTGGGCCACCGCGGCGCTCACCCTGTCGACCCCCTGGGGCCTCGACGCCGGGCTGCGGCTCCGCCAGCTCGCGCGCAATCCCTCCGCGAACCTCGCGACCACGGCCTACGAGGCCGACCCGCAGGTGGCTTCCGCACACCTCGCCCAGTGGTTCCAGGCAGTCATGGAGCTGCGCTGGACGCCCGTGGAGTGGTTGAGCTTCTCTGCCGCGCCCGAGCTCGATGTGAGCGACGGCGAGGCATGGTTCGGCCTGACTCTCGGAGGCGGGATCGGGATCGGGGGGAACTACCCCGTCTCTGACGCACGGCGCAGCATAGTCGCGAGCCCCTGACCTTCTCGACAGGCGGGCTGCCGCTGCTCCCTTCAGCGACCGCCCGCGCCCCTGGGCGCGCCTGCACGACGGCGCAGCCCGTCGACAGCCCACTGCAGCCTCTTGGCCGACGACATGAGCGGCCAGAGCCGGCGCAGGAGGAATATCGAGCCTTTCTCCCGGGCTGGAAGGGGTGCCTTCAGCAGGGAGCCGAGTGGAAGGTGCCGCCTCGAGAGGGTCTCGAAGTAGCGAGCTGTCCGATCGAGCCTGCCCCCGATGACGATGCCAAGCCGCGCGGCATGCCGCGGAAGCGAGCGCGCGTACTCCAGCAGCCTGCCCGCCCTGAACACCGTCACTCCCGGCCCGTAGTTGAGCACGCCGCCGTAGGTCTGGCCGGGGTGCTGGCGGTAGAGGTACATGGCACGCCGCGGATGCTCGATGGCCGCGGCATACCTCTTGATCACGAGCGAGAACCACACGTCCTCGAAGGGCAGGTCCGCCGGTACAGGGAAGATCCTCTCCGCCACATGCCTCTGCACGGTCCAGCATGCGCGCGGGAGGCTGACCAACCCGTCAAGCACCTCCTCGAAGCCCGCGTCGAAGAACCTGCGGGAGACATGGTACGCCCCCAGCGCCCGCAGCGACTCGTCCACGAGCAGGTAGTCCCGGCACATCGCGTCCCAACGCAGGTCGCTCCCCGCCAGGTAGCGCCAGTACGCGGCGGGAAGACAGTCGTCGGAATCGAGCGTGGTCACCAGCCCACCGCGGCATGCGGCAAACGCGCTATTCAGGGCGGAGACCTTCCCGGCCCCCGGGTTGGCAAGCAGACGGACCTGCGGCCACCGTTCGACAAGCCCCCGGCACACGGCAGCTGTCGCATCGGTGGAACGGTCGTCCACGACCAGCAGCTCCCAGGCGAGGGGGCACCGCTCCGCGACCGACGCGACGGCGTCGGAGATGAAAGCCTCCGCATTGCGCGCCGGCATCAGCACCGAGAGCACGGGCGCGAGAGATGCCGTCACGTCGGCGCCTCATGCGGAGGGCCCGCGGAGAAAGCGGGCCGGAGGGAGTGCCCACCTTCCCGGTCCCCCCCGTCACCGTGTCGAATCATCTGCACAAACAGGCCGACAAGGACGGCGAAGGGCACCATGCCCCGGGTCACCAGGTAGAACTCCGAGCCGATTGCGCACGTCAGGAGATTGATGAAGCCGTATTCCAGCGCCTGGTAGGCGGGCAAGGACAGGAAGCGCACCGCCTCGGCCCTTCGCTCACGCAGGAACGCCGCGATGCACCCGAGGACAGTTGTGAGCCCGAGGAGGCCAGTCGTGTAGAGCACCGACGCGTATCCCACGTCGAACCAGGTGTACATGGTGCTCTGCAACCCGATGCCCAGGAGCAGCGGCCCGTTAAAGATGCGCTCCAGGGCGAAGCGTGTCTTCGTGATCCTGTTGGCGAGGCTGCCGTCCTGGGACGGGTCGAAGTTGAATGCACGCGTGGTCAGACGTGTGAACAGGGCGTTGTCGACAGACAGCAGCCTGCTCACGAGGACAGCGAGCAGGCACGCCGCGAGGGCAGCAAGCACGAGCGAGGACCAGCGCACGCGAAACCGCAGGCGAAGCAGGGCGCTCCAGCCCCGGCGGATCACGTAGACCAGCAGCGTGACGGGGATGGAGACAAGCCCCATGCGCGATCCGCTCAGCACGATCGCTGCAACCGTCACACCCGCGACCGCCGCCGCCACGAGCATCGTCCACACAGTCCGCCGTCGGGGGTAGAACAGGTACCCGATCAGGCAGGTCGACAGCACGACGGCGTACAGGTGCGGGTCACCGCTGCCGGGGTTTTCCGCATTGCTGAACGGAAAGGAAACGCGCACATTGCCCTTCATGGAGCCGCGCGCCCAGCGCAGCACGAAGTAGAAAGTGTAGAGAACGAGCAGCGCGAAGACGAGGAAGAGCAGTCGGCTGATCAGCCGCACGCCGGCAGGAGAAATGGGCACGCTCACGAGCACCCAGATGAACAGGAAGACGGCAAGGTATTTGAAAATGAACAGCAGGTTCGTCGGGGTGACAATGTCGTACGCGAAGAGACTCCAGAGGATTGAGACGGTGTACAGGCCGAGGAACAGGAGCGCCAGGTAGAAGCTCAGCGACAGCCGCACCCGCATCGCGGGCAGCGCGACGACGATGAGGCACACGATCAGGATGTCCACAACCCGCAGGCCTGCAAACAGCTCATAGTTCACGGGGAAGGTGAGAACGATGAGACAGAGCAGCATCTCGATGGGCGAGAGCCTCCTCTCCGCGGCCGACCGTCTCCTCACCGGCTGGACCCCCCCACTCTGACGGATTCGGGCAGGGCGGAACCTGCCCGCGGGTACCCTATACCGCCCACCGGCTTTTTCCAAGCACCCATGCGCGCCGCGGGGGGCGGCGACCTGCTGGAAACCGGCGGCCGTCACACCGTATACTGCGGCCATGGACAGTCTTGCCCGGCAGCGCGCCCCCTGCCCCGCTCACCCCCTCGACCCTGTACGTCATCGCCACGCCGATCGGCAACCTCGGCGACATCACCCACCGTGCGATCCATACCCTGGGGCGGATCGACGCGCTGGCCTGCGAAGATACACGACGGACCCGCACCCTCTACGCCGCCTACGGGATTCCCAGCCCCCGGACCCTGCTTTCCTACCGCGAGCAGAACGAGGACCACGCAGGCAGCCGCATCCTCGGGCTGCTGGCCGAGGGCCTGACGGTCGGGCTGTGCGCCGACGCGGGATACCCCGGCATCAGCGACGCGGGCTACCGCATCATCTCGGACGCCCTCACCCGCGGATACCGGGTCGAGGTGATCCCCGGCGCCGACGCGATCGAGGTCGCGCTGCTCGCCTCCGGGTTGCCCACCTCCAGCTTCACCTTCAAAGGCTTCCCGCCCCGCAAACCCGGCCCGCGCAGGCGGTTTCTCGAGATGGAGAAAGGCTCGCCCCACACCCTTGTGTTCTACGATTCTCCCTTCCGTTTCCCTGTCCTCCTCCGCGATGCCCTTGATGTCCTCGGCAACCGGCAGGCGGCTGTCTGCATCGAGCTCACGAAGAAGTTCGAGAGCACGCGGCGGGGTCCGCTCGCCGAGCTGGCCGCGGTGTTCGAAGGCAGGACGGTCAAGGGGGAGGTCACGGTGGTGATCGCGGGCAACAACCCGAAGTTCGCCCTGCCCGTCCGCGGCGATTGCCTGCAGGTCGAGGACCAATGACGGTCAGCATCGTCACACCCTGCTACAACGCCGCCGACACGATCGCCGACACCCTCGAGAGCGTCCTCGGCCAGTCGGGGGTCGATCTGCAGTACATCGTCGTGGACGGGAAGTCCTCGGACGGGACCGCCGAGGTCATCGCCAGGTATCGTGACCGGATTTCCACGTTTGTCTCGGAGAGGGATGCCGGACCGTACCACGCCATGAACAAGGGGCTGCACCTCGCGCGAGGCGACGTGGTCGGGATACTCAACGCGGACGACGTCTATGCCGACTCATCCTCGCTGCGGCGGGTGATGGACAGGTTCCAGTCCTCCGACATCGAGGCTCTGTACGGGAACCTTGCGTATGTCGACAGGAAAGATCCCGCGAGGATCGTCCGCTACTGGAAGCCCGGCGAGCACACCCCGGGCTCATTTTCCCGGGGCTGGCACCCCCCGCACCCCACCTTCTTCGTCCGCCGCGCCGTGTATGACCGCTGCGGGTACCTTCAGCCCGACTTCCAGGTCTCCGCCGACTTCGAGCTCATGCTCCGCATCCTCGAGAAGTACAGGGTCAGGGCGGAGTACCTCGACGAGCTCATCGTCCGTATGCGGACAGGAGGTCTCAGCAACAGGTCCCTCGCGAACATCATCGTGGGAAACCGCAACTGCATCCGGGCGTTCCGCAGCAACGGCCTGGCCGTCTCGCCGTGGTACCCCCTTCTCCGGCTCGCGCCCAAGCTGCGCCAGTTCGGCGCGCGCAGGGGGGGCGGCCTGTGAAGGTCGCCCTGGTCGGCGGGGCAGGGTTCATCGGCTCCCGCCTCCGAGCGCGCCTGGAGCGACGCGGCGTTGCCCTGCGCGTGATCGACAGGAAGCCCGACCCCGGCGGCATCCCCGAGTACGCCTGCCTGGATATCCGCGACGCCTCCGCGCTCTGCGCGGCCGTTCAAGGGTGCACGACCATCATCAACCTGGCCGCCGAGCACCGCGACGACGTGTTCCCGCGCAGGCTGTACGACGAGGTCAACGTCCAGGGCGCGCGCAACGTCTGCGCGGCCGCCGTCGAGGCCGGCATCGCGCAGCTGGTCTTCACCAGCTCCGTCGCCGTCTACGGCGCGGCCCCCCCGGACACCGATGAGAGCGGCCCGCCGCATCCCTTCAACGAGTACGGGCGTACGAAGCTCGAAGCCGAGCAGGTCTACAGGGGATGGCTCCAGGACGACCCCTCGCGCAGGTCCCTCGCGATCGTCCGGCCCACCGTCGTCTTCGGCGAAAAGAACAGGGGCAACGTGTACAACCTCCTGCGCCAGGTGGCGGGAGAATGGTGCATCATCATCGGGAACGGCAGGAACCGCAAGTCGATGGCCTACGTCGAAAACGTGGCCGCGTATCTCGAGCACTGCCTCGGCTTCGGGCCCGGGGAGCACCTCTTCAACTACATCGACAAGCCGGACTTCGACATGAGCGCCCTCGTCTCCGCCGTGCGCTCCATCATGGGGCGCAGGGAATCCCGCGTGATCCGCCTCCCCCGCTGGTTCGGCTCCGCCGTCGGCAGCCTCTTCGATCTCGCGAGCGCCGTGACGGGCAAACGCTTTCCGATCAGCGCGTTGCGCGTCCGGAAGTTCTGCATGGAAACGTCCTTCGCCTCCTCTGTCGCGGCGAAGACAGCATTTCGGGCCCCTGTGCCCCTTCGGGTGGGGCTGGAGAACACGGTGCGCTACGAGTTCGTCGAGCGGCACACCGGGGAGCTATTCCACTCCGAGTAGCTCTCCCTCCGCGTGGAGGCACTCGTCCATGGCAGCCTTCCACTGCGGCGCCGCGATGCTCCAGGAAGACAGGCGGCGCACGGACTGTCGATTGCGCTCGACCGCCTCGGGCGACGGCCCACCGGTCTGCGCGATCCGCCGCAGGGCGCCGGGGACCTCCCCGGCGGAGGATACCCTCACGAACGATGCCCCCGCGTCCTCCAGCGCCGTGTAGTCCAGCCACGCGCCGGCGATCACGGTGCCGCCCGCGTAAAGATGCTCCTGCACCGACGCCGAGAACTGGTCAGCCCCCGCCACCTGCACCAGCACCGCGGAGGCCCGGCGAAGAACCGCCGTGTCGTGGTCGGTCAGGAACCGCTGCACGACCGAGGCGCGCAGGCCGCTGCGGCGCAGTCGGTCCTGGACCTCCGCCACGTAGCGCGGCGGGCCCCCGTACGTCAGCGGGAACAGGAAGTGCAGCTGGCTGGGCAGGTCGGGGGCATCCCGCAGCGCATCGATGATCTGCCCGTGGCGACAGTTCGGGCTCGCGTTGTATCCGCACAGGACGATGACCGCCCCCGGGTCGATCCCTGCCGCGGCGCGGAACGCGGCGACCTCCGCGTCGCCCACGGCATCTATCTCGGGAAGGAGCGACAGCCCGAAGCGCACGAGCCTGGTCGGCGGCAGCACCTGCGGCGGGAAGACCGTGCGGCAGTAGTCGCGTGCCGACTCGCCGCTGAACGTCAGAAGCCGGGCCCTGCGCAGCACGGCCGCCTGGAGCCGCTTCTGAAACGGGGTCGAGATGCGAACGTCCGTTCCCCAGACTGTCACGAGCAGACGCCGGCACCTTCGCAGGAGCGGCCCGACAGTGACCCGGTAGAACGGGTGCAGGTACTGGACGTGGCAGACGTCATAGCTGCCCAGCCGCAGCACCCGCCAGGTGAACCGGATCAGCTTCACCGTGCGCCGCAGGGGGCGCGGCAGTCTCTCGATGGCATCCGCCGTCCGTGTCCGCACCTCCCGCCGCGCACCCGCAGGCACGAGGGGGAGAGGGTGGTTCCAGTCCAGCACGTCGAAGGATATCTCGGGCCAGCGGCGGACCATCTCGTCGATCGTGGCCCGGATGAGCACCGCACCGCTGTCCCCCAGCACGAGAACCCGCGTTGGTGAGCGCTCGCCCATCACTCGATCCTGTCCCCGCGAAGGATCCGCTGCGTCCGCAGGTACTCGCTCCATTCCCCGATGTCCATCCAGGACCGCTCAGTGATGGGAAACACCCCGATCCTGTCGCCGCGTGCCTGCAGCGCCTCGATGAGCTGGGTGACATCGAAGGATCCGTCGGGCGGGATCAGGCCGAGAACGCCAGGCTCGAGGACGTACATTCCCGCGTTCACCTGCAGGACGTGCGTCGGCTTCTCACGAATGGCGGCGAGGAGA
This sequence comes from uncultured Spirochaetota bacterium, assembly GCA_963733835.1. GTDB lineage: Bacteria > Spirochaetota > Spirochaetia > SZUA-6 > Fen-1364 > CAVTER01. Next base: position 430,608 of record CAVTER010000015.1, on the reverse strand, counting down.
TTGTCCTCCCGCGTCTCCAGGATGCCGTAGGGGATGGGGACGTTCTTGACGGCGGAGACGAGTGTCATGATGTTCCTGTTCGACCGGTGGTAGTCGAGGATCATCCCGTAGTCCTGCTCCACGAGGATGTCGCAGTTGGTCACGAAGAATGTCTCACCCAGGTGCCCGCGCATGGCGCGCAGGCTCCCGATCGTCCCGGTCGGGGAGTCCTCGTAGAGGAACCGGATCGACATCCCGGGGGCTCCCAGGTCGGAGAAGTACCGTTCGATCATGTCGCCCTTGTAGTTGACGCTCACGAGGAACTCGCCCGCGCCCTGCGCACGGAAACGGTCGATGATCTCGTGGATAATGGGCTTCTCCGTGACAGGGATGAGCGCCTTCGGGATCACGTAGGTGAGCGGCCGCAACCGCACCCCCTGGCCGCCCGCGATGATGACAACCCTGGTTCCCGGGAGGGCTGCGCCCGGCGAGAAGGTCGGCCCGATGACATCCTCCCAGAAGACGACACCCGCGAGCCGCCGCTCCTCGTCAACAACGGGGAGGAACTCCATGCGCTGGTCGAGCATCATCCGCTCGACCTCCCGCGCGGGCTGCCCGGGGCGGCCGATCGTGATATTCCGCCGCAGGATCTCCCTCACCGGAGCCTCGAAACCGACCCCCTTCAGAAGGCCGCGCTGAACGTCGCCGATGCTCACCACGCTCACGAAGCGCCCTGCCTCCATCACGAGCAGGAGCTTGTGCCCGGCCTTGTCCATGGTGCGGAGCGCCTCGATGAGCGTCGCACCGGGAGATATCGTCAGGTCCTCCAGCCGCCGCTTCTCCTTCACGTTTCCTCCTGCGCGGGCGCCCCCGTGAAAAGACTGTGCGCCCGCAGGAACGACCGGGCGGGAACCACGCAGCCGTGGACGCACGTCGCATGGCTCCCGATGAAGCACCTCTCCCCCACGCGAACCCCTCCGTTCACAATGGCGCCGGTCGAGACATGGCAGTGATCGCCGACCTCGGCGTCGTGCTCCACCAGGGCCTGGGAATTGATGATGCAGTTCTCCCCGATCCGGGCGCCGGCATTGACGACGGCGTGGTGCATCACGATCGCGCCCCTCCCCAGCGCCGCGTGCCGCGACACCTCGGCGCTGGGCGAGACGACAGTCGCGATGTCGGCACCCAGCCGCACGAGCATTTCGAAGAGGCGCACCCGGATCTCCGCGCTCCTGATCTGCCCGACAGTAACGAGGAAGGACGTCGACCCGTCCACGAGGCCGGCCGCCTCCTCGTCCGTTGCGATGACCGGGCAGCCGAGAACCGCCGTGCCGACCAGCTCGCGCCGATCAAGGATGCCGGTGATCCGGTAGCGACCCTCCCGCTCGATCACGTCGATGCACGAGCGGCAGTGCCCGCCGCCCCCCAGGAGGATGAGAGCACGCGGTTTCATGACTGGACCCCGCTCGGCAGGTTGACAACGCGTTCGTACAGCCACCGCGAGGTCTCCATCCCGTCGTGCTGCACGTCGCGGTACATCGGCAGGTCGGGCGCCAGCTTCCACAGCGGCCTTGTCCGTATGCCGTGCTCGTTCGTGTAGCGGAGAAACTCATCACGGTCAGCGGCAGACGGCAGGACAACGGCGCACAGCCAGTAGTTCGACCTGCACGAGGCCGCCTCCTCGATCGTCTCGATGCCCCTCTCGCCGAAGAAACCCCTGTAGGCGCGCGCAGTCTCCCGCTTACGGGCGATGAACTGGTCCAACCGGCCCATCTGCGCGCACCCCAGCGCCGCGTTCAGGTTCGGCATGCGGTAGTTGAATCCCACGCGATCGTGCTCATACTCCCAGGGATGGTCAACCTTCGCGGTCGTCGTGAGCCGCTTCGCCTCGTCGGCGAGCGTCTTGTCGTGAGTCAGGATCATGCCCCCACCCCCGGTGGTGACGATCTTGTTGCCGTTGAAGCTCAGGATCCCCAGTCGACCGAACCCCCCCGTGTGCCGTCCCGCGGAAAGGGAGCCCAGCGACTCGGCAGCGTCTTCCACCAGTGCGATGCCGTGGCGGTCGCAGACCGCCACGAGCGCGTCCACGTCCGCGGGGTGTCCGAAGGTGTGCATCGGGACGCAGGCCCGGATCACCGCCCCGGTCCGCCTGTTGCGGCAGGCGCCGTCGGGCCCGCGGTCGCAGTGCTCGCGCAGGAATCTCTCCAGCCGCTGCGGGCACAGGCTCAGCCTGCGGCGGTCAACATCCACGAGCACCGGCCGCGCTCCGCAGTAGGCGATGGCGTTGCAGGTGGCGACGAAGGACAGCGGCTGCGTGATCACCTCGTCCCCCGCGCGGACCCCGGCGAGAAGGAGTGCCACGTGCAGCGCCGCGGTCCCGTTCACCGTTGCCACGGCCCACGGCACGCCCGTGAAGCCGGCCACCAGCTTCTCCAGCTGGCCCACGTACGCACCAACACTCGACACGTAGCCCGAGTCTATGCAGGCCTCGACAACCCGACGATCCGGGTCGCCCAGGACCGGCTCGTGAAGCGCGATCGTCTCCCTGCCCGGGTACAGCTCCCGCATCAGCCGCACGCCGTCAGCCAGTATGTCCTTACGCATTCGTCTCCGCCCTCCCGACCGGACGATTCCCGCGGCCGATCGCGTCGCTGAACACTCCCGCCATCCGCCGTGCCATCGCCTCATGGGTGAACCGCGCGATTCTTTCGGGCCGCCCGCGGTACCTCACCGACCCTGTGTCCGTGAACTCACGGTACCACGACGCGAGGGCGTCCGTGATCTCCGCGACGCTGCGCGCCGCGATCCCCGCGCCGGTATACTCCAGCAGCCCGGCCACGACGTCCGGGTGGCCTCCCGTTGCCAGGATGGGTCGGCCGGACGCAAGGTACTCGTAGATCTTGCCGGTGTAGACGCCGCGGTGGGCCCCGTCTTCCCAGTTCGGAAACAGCAGGACCTGCGACGTGCGCTGCATCTCGACTGCCACCTCCGCGGGGACCCAGCCCGGGAGCTCCGTGACACCCTGCAGCCCGCGGCGGCGAATGGCCCTTGCCAGCTCATCGTCGCGGGGCCCGAAGAACCGCAGGCGCACGACACCCTCCGCCAGGGTTCCGTTGTCCAGCAGCCCACGGACGGCCTGCAGCAGCGGCCGCACATCCTGCTTCCCCGGGTAGAGGCGGCCCGTGAAGGTAATCGTGAACTCGGGCGACAGGCTCCTCGCCTCCCGCGACACGAGCGCTCTCTCGTCGAATCCCGTCTGGACAACGCGCACGGGCGCCCGGCCGCACAGCAGCCGAATCCGGGCGGCCCAGGGACACGAAAGCACGACGATCGCCGCCGCGCGCCGCAGCACCCGTCTCTCGAACATCCTTTCGAGCGGTCGCCGCACGCGCCAGAAACGGTAGTCATGGTTCTGCGACCACAGGTCCCGGTACTCGGCGACCCAGGCGAGGTTCGGGAAGCGCCGCCTCAGGGCAGAGGCCACGACATGCGCGGATGCGGGCGTGGCCGAGCTGAACACGAGATCGAAGTGTCCCCCCGCAAGCAGCCTCGCCCCTTCCTTCACGGCATCGCGGATCCACCAGCGATGCTCATCGGGGAACCAGAGCACCGACTTCAGCGTGCGGGACAGGCTTCCCCGCAGCGCCGCCCGAAGGCGGCCCAGCAGGCCCGCAGCCGCGGCCTTCGTCCCGGGCCGGGGCTCGCCCGCGGCGTGCGAGCGGCCAAGGAGGCCTCCCACAGGACCCCACGGACCGCGTCGGCGGCACTGGATCACTCGACCGAGATCAGCTGCCGGGGCACTGCCGAGCCGCTCGGTCAGCGTGACCGTTTCGGCACCCCACGCCCGGAGATGGCGGATCAGCGCCGGCACCCTCCCGTAACTCCTCAGCAGCTGCGGCGCGAGATCCGTAATGACCAGGATCCGTCGACCCGCAACGGGGCACGACTCGCGCGCCGGCGGGGCCTCAGACGTTGTAGACATCTGCCTTGTACCTGCCGAGGTTCGGGCCCTCGCGGAACCAGCTGATCGTCAGCTCGAGACCCTGTTCGAGCGTGTACTGCGGCTGCCACCCCGTCAGCTCCTGCGCCTTGCGATGTGACCCGAGCAGCCGGCGGACCTCGCTCTGCCCTGGGCGCAGCCGCTCCGCGTCCTGCACCGCGGTGATCTCACGACCCATGAGACGCCCGATCATCGCTGCCAGGTCCCCCATGGAGATCTCCCGGCCGCTGGCCAGGTTGATCTCCTCGCCGATTGTCGACTCGTGTCGAGCGATGGCTGCAAACCCCGCCACCGTGTCCGCGACGTAGTTCAGGTCCCGGGTGGGCGACAGCGCTCCCAGGTGCAGCTCGGAGCGCCCCGCGAGGATCTGCGAGATGATCGTCGGGATGATGGCCCTGGCCGACTGGCGCGGCCCGTACGTGTTGAACGGCCGCACGATGGTGACGGGAAGCTCGAAGCTGCGGAAGAACGACTCTGCAAGCTTGTCGGCCGCGATCTTGGTCGCGGAGTACGGCGACTGACCCTGCACCGGGTGCTCCTCGTCGATCGGGACGCGCATCGCCGTCCCGTACACCTCGGAGGTCGAGGTCACGAGGACGCGCGCGCAGCGGACCTCCCGGGCGGCCTGCAGGATGTTCAGGGTGCCTTTCACGTTCGTTTCCACGTAACTGTCCGGCGAGTGATAGCTGAAGGGGATCCCGATCAGGGCCGCGAGATGGAACACGATCTGGATGTCCGCCATTGCCGCCCGCACCCCGTGGGGGTCGCGCACGTCTCCGCTCACCACCTCGACCCGCGCTCGCGTCTCCGCCGGCAGACTGTCCAGCCAGCCCCACGAGTTGAAGGAATTGTAGTACACGAACGCCCGCACCCTGCACCCCTCGGCGAGGAGGCGTTCCACGAGGTGGCTCCCGATAAATCCATCCGCCCCGGTCACGAGGACCGACACGCCGTTCAGCTCCATGTGCTCGTCCTTTCCGGCTACCCGCGGCCTGCGGCCCTCATCGGATCGCTTCGAAAACAGAATCCCACATCGCGGCCAGCTCCCCTCGCTGCTCGTGAGCCCGGGCCTGCAGCTGCACCGAGATCTCGCGCGTCGCGGGGGAGTCCAGGAGAAGCGACATCCTGCTGCCCACCATTGCCTCGTCGTCTGTCAGGTTCATGATCCCCTGAGGAAACCCGAAGGACGAGAAGAGCATCTCGTACTTGTGGCTCCACCCCACTGCCAGTGCCGGCACCCCCTGCGAGAGCGCGCTGACCAGCCCGTGAAACCGCGACCCGATCATGCCCGCGCAGTTCCCGATCAGTCCCTTCAACACGAGCGGGTCCTCCTCACGCACGACCTCTGTCGGGATTGCCCGGGCGCACTCTGCCGCGATCTGCTCATCCTCACGGCCTTCGTGGATGAGGAAAAACGGCCGCGCCCCCCGCGCGTCAAGAAGCCGGATGCACTGAAGGAGGAAGGGGATATACAGCCGGGCCATCTGCGGGTCCGTTCGGTCGAGCATCCGCACGTTCGGGACGATGCACACCCGACCCTTGAGGCCGTCGTGCCGAGGGTCAGAACGACCCGCGATCCCGAGCGTGATATCGGGCGCCTGCCGAATCCTGGGACTCTCCCCCACCAGGGCGACGAGCTGGCGATAGGACTCGGGGTCCCTCGCGAACACGAGCCTCGCGTCGGAGACGATCCGGGTCACGGACTGCCGGGTCGCTGCCAGCGAGAAAGGCCCGAAGGCCTGGGGCAGCAGGACGTGGGCCGTGCCAGAGCGCCGCCAGTGCCGAGCCGCCCTGGCCGTCGCGCGCATGCTGGCCTCGCTGCACGCGTCGCTGTACGCGAGCCCCGACGCATCCAGGACCGCGTCGAGCTCGCTGTCCAACCGGATCCCGTAGCGCGACCGGACCTCACGCGGGATGCAGCCGCCCAGCCGTCCCCACTGGATGCCCAGCCGCTGGTACCAGAGCTTCTGGGACAGGCCCAGCGCCCCCCTCTTGGCGAATGGCGTGGCTGCACCCGTCGGGGTCACGACGAGCTCCGCGCCGGGCAGGCGGCGGCGCACCTCGCCCACGACCGCATGCAGCATGAGCTCGGCGCCCTTGTTCGTGAACCCCGTGCCCTTCACCTCTATGATTTCAGGCATTGTATCTCCTCAGCTCCTGCAGGTCCTTCTTCTGCGAGCAGGGCACCAGCCCATCCGGGTCGGGGTAGCCCAGCGAGAGCAGCAGCACGACCCGCTCATCGCTGCCCAGCCCCAGCTGCGCGGCCATGCGGCGCTCCCGGCGGGCGATGTCGGGCCAGTTGATGACACAGCTCGCCACCCCCATCGTCAACAGGGCGTGGATGAATGCCATCGCCGCGAGGGAACCGTCGATGTAGATGATGTGGCGGTCGTGCTCCTTGAAATACGCCCGCAGCTGTCCGGTCACAACGACGAGGGCGGGGAAGTTTTCCACGAAGCCCTCCGCGCCGCTCGCGAGCCCGGCCACGCGCCCGATCGCCTCCCGGTCGTCGAACACGTGGAAGGTGATGGGCTGGCGGTTGCATGCACTGGGCGAGAGGCCAGCAACAGCGAGAGCCTTGTCGATCACCTCGCGCGGCACGGGCCTCTGCAGGTACCATCGGACTGACTTCCGGCTGGCCGCGAGACCGTGGAACTGCTCGTAGGAGACCGCGCTGTGCGCAAGCCGGCCGGCCGGGAAGGGGCCCAACGCCGCCGGTGCCCCCCGCGTGCCGATGCCGGAGAAGATGCGCCGGGCCTCGTGGATCGCCGGATGATCGCCGACGCACGAGAAGTACTCGCGCAGCACGCCCCACATCCAGTCTACTTCACGGGCAGTCCCCTGCGGCGCGGTGCCCGAGAATGCTGCAAGGGCTTTCACGGTCGCGCCGATGTAGTCGACGGCGAACACCTCGCGCCGGGCCTTCATGATCAAGCCCTTCTCGATGCGGTGGATGTTTCGCCGCAGCAGGTAGATCGTCGATCCCGTTCGCCGCATCTCGCGATGGTAGGCGGTGAGCCCCGCTGCCACCGCACGGTTCTCGCGCCAGAACGACCGGGAGACGAAAAGGTAATACGCGGCGCTGAACAGCCCGCTGAGTGTCGCGAGGGGCAGGAGCGCAGTCTGCACCCGCTGCCATCCCGTGACAGCCGCGCCGTACAGCCGACGTGCCACCGGCCTGAACCGGCTCAAGACACCCATGAGACCCTCCCCTCGAGACTGCTCACCTGGGGCCCTTCCCTTCCGAGCCCTTCGGCAGGGCCGCGCGGACAAGCCGCACCGCGAGCCGCACCGGCGAGAGCATCGCGCGGCTCATCATGACCGCGACCGGGCGGGTCCTGCGATACGCAAAAACGGCAATGTAGGACGAGCTCGCGTAGGAGAACAGCGTCGCGACCGCGGCACCCAGGCCCCCCATCCGCGGGATCAAGAGTGCATTGAGGGCGATGTTGACCAGCGCGCCCATCAGGTGACTGTACAACGAGTACCGCAGCAGCCCCTCGATGACAAGCCACTTGCTGAACAGCTGCCGCATGAAGGCAAACAGCCCGGCCCACACGTGCACCATGAGGATCGTCGCCGCGGGGAGGTAGGCAGCGCCGTAGATGATCCGCACTGCCGGACGCGCGCCGAATGTCACGACGATCGCGACGCCGAGAGCGAGGAGGAACAGCAGGTCGAAAATCTTCTGCAGCCGCGCGTTGTAGCGGGCAGGATCGGCCGTGCGGTCCCTGATCAGCGACGGTGTGACCGAGGTCGCGATCGCGGTCGCGATGAAGTACCAGGCCTCCGACAGGGTCACCGCAACCGCGTAGATGCCAACCTCGCTGCTCCCTGTCATCCATTTCAGCATTATCTGGTCGACCTTCAGGTTCACCGTGGCGAGGAAGCCCGACAGGATGAGAAGCCACGACTGCCCCAGCAGCTCCCGCGCCTTCGCGAGCGTGAATCGCCACGCGAACACCGACCCGACACGGCGCGAGTAGAAAAGCACTATCCAGAACCCGCCGATCGCCGCCTCGGCGAACACGGTCCATGCGAAGGCCTCGAGGGGGGCGCGCACCAGCACGAGGGTCAGCTTCGCCACCGACGTCATGCCGACGGTGAAGATCTGCCGCAGCGCGGTGTACTTCGACTGCACCTGGGAATCGAACCAGTAGTTCACCGTCTCGAGGGGCCTGAGGAGCAGGCTCGCCCCGACGATCAGGACGACTCCGGTCTCGCTCCACCCCCGTGCCCCCAGGACCAGCGACAGGGCGCCGATCAACACGTAGACCACGAGGGCCCCTATGGACTTCAGGATGAAGGTGGTGCCCAGCAGCGAGTCACGCTGGCCGGGGAGCGCCACGAGGTCCCGGACGACCACGCCCTGCAGCCCGAGGTACACGAAGATGCCGAGGAACGACACGAGCGAGATCGCGTACTGCAGGATCCCGTAGCGCTCGGTGCCCAGGTACCGGGCCACCAGCACCCCGACGAGGAACCCCGTGACCAGGCGGACGGCGCGCTCGACCACCAGCCACGACGTGTTCGTGAGAATCTTCTTCAGGGCGGAGCCGATGTGCCGCTGCCTCAGTCTCATCCCCCGCGCCTCCGCTCCCTGCCGCCCGCGCGGACCATCCCGGAACCCGGCCGCCGCCGCGGCACGGTCGGACCCGGCACCACCAGATCAGCCAGCCGTGCCGCGTTCGGCATCGAGCCCTCGCTCGTATGCCCGCCGGTGCCCTCCCCGTAGATCGCGAAGGTGCCCGGCTCGCGGGGGTCCCCGCCGCGGGCGAAGCGCAGCCCCTCCAGCCCGCAGCAGTGCTCGACGATGAAGTCGACCTCGCTCCGTCCAAGGAGCACGACCCGTGTGCACCCGCTGTCGCGGGCTCGTTTCACCACCCTGTGCACAGCGTCCCTGTACGATGCGATATCCCGGACCGTGCGACGGATGAGCAGGAAGGTCCTGCGGGCGATCTCCCGCAGGCCAGCAGGCGAGACTGCATACTGGATGTTGCGGCTGTTCACCCGGCGGATAGAGACCCATCCCTTCTGCACGAGCCTCTTGATGATGCTGTTCGTCATGCCCAGCGAGATGCCGGCAGCACGGGCGAGCTCCCGCTGCCGCACGTGCGGGGACGGGCGACCCGCGCACTCCCTGATCCTGCTGAGGATCCCCAGCTCTGGGTCGATGTCGAGCGTGCTGTTCACTTCATGAACACCTTAGCACGGGGCAACGAATTTGCAAGCCCCGTTCGATTGACAGCCGTGCCCGCCCCCACTAGGACTCGGGGCCATGGCGAAGCTCTGGGAGAAGACCTACACCCTCGATGCCCTGATGGAGTCGTTCACCGTGGGCGAGGACTACCTGCTGGACGCCCGGCTGGTGAACGCCGACTGCGCGGCGAGCATGGCCCATGCCGCGATGCTCGCGAAGATCGGCATCCTCAAGCCCGCGGAGCTGGAGGCGCTCACCAGGGAGCTTGGCGCGATCATCGCTGCCAACGACAAGGGCAGGTTCATCATCCAGCGCTCCGACGAGGACGTGCACACCGCCATCGAGAACCACCTGACCGGCAGCCCTCGGCGACGCGGGAAAGCGCATCCACACGGGCCGCTCCCGCAATGACCAGGTCAACACCGCGCTCCGCCTGTGGAGCAAGGGTTTCCTGTTCGCCTTCCAGAAGGCGTGCCTGGCGCTGGCGGCACGGCTCCTGCACCTCGCCGAGGCACATGCGAAGACGCCCATGCCCGGGCGAACGCACATGCAGATCGCCATGCCCTCATCGGTCGGCCTGTGGGCCGGCGCCTACGCCGAGGAGCTGCTCGACGACGTGCGGCTGTGCCATGGCCGCCTTCGCGCTCATCGACTCCTGTCCCCTCGGATCGGCAGCGAGCTACGGAGTGCCCATCCCCCTGGACAGGGAGATGGTGGCGGAGCCTCCTGGGCTTTGCCCGCGTGCAGAACAACGTGCTGTACGCCAACAACAGCAGGGGCAAGTTCGAGGCCATCGTGCTGGAGGCGGTCGAGCAGACCGCCCTCACGCTGAGCAAGCTGGCGCAGGACCTGATCCTGTACTCCATGCCCGAGTTCGGCTACTTCACCCTCCCGCCCGAGCTGTGCTCGGGCTCGAGCATCATGCCGCAGAAGCGCAATCCCGACGGCCTCGAGCTTGCCCGCGCCAAGAGCGCCGTCAGTCTCCGCTGACCTCGCGGCGATCAAGGGGATCATCCGGGCCATGCCCAGCGGCTACAACAGGGATTTCCAGGAGACCAAGGGCGCGTTCTTCAGGGGCTGCGAGACGGGCCTTGCGATCGTGCGGGTCATGGACCTGACCATCGAGAAGCTCGTCGTGAACCCGGCGAAGCTTCGCGCGGGATTCGTGCCCGAGATCTACGCCACCGACAGGGCACTCGAGCTGACCCTGGGAGGGGTGCCCTTCCGGGACGCCTACCGGGAGGTGGGCCAGCACCTGGACCAGCTCGGCACCCGCGACCCCGTCGAGGCGATCTCCAAGAAGACCTCCACGGGTGCAACGGGCAACCTTCGCCTGGACATCCCCCAGAAGGCGCTCCAGGACCTGGCTGCCGAAGTCGAGAAAGACGAACGCTGACCAGGGAAAGATCGCGGCCCTCGCGGGCCGCGAAGTGCAACCTGTTCAAGGACCCGCTCGGAGTAGGCGCGGGCCGGCTGCGCGCAGGCCGCGCAGGCGGCCGTCCGATTCCTACCTGTAGCTCTGGGCTCCCGAGACCGTCTCGCCGCGCACGCGCACGGGGCCAGTGCCCATCCGCAGGCCCTTTCCGCCCTGATCGTTGCCCACGACGAGTGCCCCCGACACGGAGGACAGGTCGAAGCTGTACCCTCGAGGCCGCCGGTGAAGAGCACGGAGATCGCCCCCGAGGTGGTCCCGAGCGACGAGTCGGAATCCAGCCTGATTCCCTGGCAGTCGATGGCGCCCGAGACCGTGTGTGCCGACATGCGGCCTTCGAAGTCGTTCACGGTCAGGCTGCCGGACACGGTGGAGGCAGCCAGCGGGGCGCTGACACCGGTCACAGAAGCAGCACCGGACACCGTGACCACCCGCAGATTGGCGGTCGTCGAGTCCGTCCACGCTGGCGCTCCCCGACACGGTCTCGACCGACAACACGGTGCCCTGGGGAACGCTGAACGACAGCCTGCCGCCGCCGATGATGGCTGCCACGAGCGGGTCTCTCTCGACCCACACCCGCAGGCGCGAGCCGACGACCTCCTGCTTCACCGTGAAGTGCCGTGGCCCGTTCACCGACTCGTCCGGCAGGGCCGACGTCATCACGACGCCGGGGGAGTCGGCGGCGCTCACGTCGACCGCGAGGAACTCGCCCTTCACCTCGACCGTCTCGATACCCGTGTACGAGAAGGTCTCCTCCTCCAGGGCGCCGAACGAGAACACCATGCACCCGCAGGTGACAGCGAGAATCGCACAGATCGGAATCATCTTCATCATGTCCATACCCTCGCACGTTTCAACACCGGCTTTCGGGCCTGGTGTCACCGGGAGGGCGGTGTGCGGAAGGTCGACTGAACAGCTTTGATTCCGCGGCCTGGCGTGGTATAGTTGAACAAGAGGGGGGGCCGGGAAATGCGAAGGTCAATGCTCATCGCCGCAGCGTTCACTCTCGTCCTTGCGACGGGGGTCTTCGCCCAGGCGTTCTCCGTGGACTACCTCGACGGCACCATCGAACTGAAAATCCCGAAGGACAAGGCCGGGCAGGATGTGGAAGACCCTCGCGATCGGCGACACCGTTGCCCCGGACGCAAGCCTGCGCGTTGGGCCGGCTTCCTCGGTGGAACTCACTCGCGGCGCCGTTCGCCTCACTCTCCTCGAGCCGAACATTTACCAGGTGGCCGAACTGGTCAAGGCCAGAGAGAAGCTCAAGGGTACAGGGCTCGCTCGTGCAGTGGCTCAGAAGGCGAGCGCGCTGGCGCAAGAGCGCGTGAAGCAGGGTACGGTTGGTGGCTCGAGAGCGGGCACCGACACGTACAAAGGTATCCGCGCTGAGGTGGCCCTCCGCCTCGTTGGAGGAACCAGAGCGGCGACGGGCGACACTTCCGGATCATCCCCAGTGTGGGTGGAAGAGACTGGCGAAACCGGGCAGGAGCCGCCGGCGCCTCTCAGCCCGGAGATCTGGAAAGGCTACATGGAGAAGTCACGGACCATGGTCCTCGAGGACATGATCAAGTTCGGCAACCTGGACAGGGCTGTTGCCGAATTGGGTGATGCGATCGAACTCGCCCCGGACCCACGGCTCACCGCAGAGCCGCGGTACCTCCTCGCCACTGTGTACAGCATGGCGGGGCAGCCCTTGAGAGCGTACAGGGTGCTCGAGCAGACTCCTCCCGAACTGCTGGACCAGGACTACACCGCCCTCTTCATGCTGATGAAGGCGCAGATACTGGTCGACGTCCTCGACTTCCAGGGCGCCCAGGCACTCGTGAAGCCGCTCATCGCGGCGGGCAACCCTCCGGCGAGACTGCGCAGAATGGCGTACCTCCTCCTCGGCGTGACCCAGAGGGGTCTCGGGGACGAGAAAGCTGCCAGGGCATCCTTCAACGCGGGCTATGCGATCGATCAGTCCTCGGACTGGCGAAAGCTCATCGCCGCCGAGCTGGGAAAGTGACGTTCATGAAGAAGCAAATCCTCACGGCCGGGGCGCCGGAGCCCATCGGTCCGTATTCCCAGGGCATCGTTGCCTCGGGGCAGATGGTGTTCGTGTCGGGCCAGGGCCCGAAGAACCCGAAGACGGGCCTGGTGCCAGCCGACGTCGCCGGACAGGCTGCCCAGTGCCTGGAGAATGTGAAGGCCATCCTCGAGGCCGCCGGTGCGACCATGGCCGACGTGGTGAAGGTGAACGCCTTCCTCGGCGACATGGCCCACTTCGCGGCCTTCAACGAGGTGTACGCGCGCTACTTCCCCCAGCCCTGCCCTGCCCGTTCCACCATCGCGGCGGACCTGCCCGGCGGCTTCCAGGTCGAGATCGAGGCGGTCGCGGTCCTGCCGAAGTAGGGACGGGGCTCAGAGAAGGTCGAGAACCTCGAGCGGTCGGGCCACGAGCGCCTGAGCGCCCGCATCGACCAGCTCCTCGCGGGAGCGGAAGCCCCACAACACGCCGATCGCGAACATCTCCGCCCTCAGGGCGGTCTCCATGTCGGTGTTCGTGTCTCCCAGGTAGATCCACTCCCGGGGTTCGATGCCGGCAATCCGCGCGATCTCCAGCGCCACCGTGGGGTCGGGCTTGCGTGGGGCCGGGGCCTGGGCGCCGCGGGCGGCGACGAAGGTCCACCTGCCGAAGTAATGGGCCATGATCCTGCACCAGCGCCTCGTGCGGCTTGTTGGAGAACACGGCCATGACAATGCCGCGCGCCGCAAGGCGCATCCAGCAGCCCTGCTATTCCCTCGTACAGGTGGGTCTTCAGCGTGAGGCGTGTGGAGTACACGGCAAGTGCCTTGTCCACGCAGGCTTTCACGAGCGCCGGGTCCTCCCGGGCTCCCGGGGGAAGCGACCGCTGGGCGTAGACGGTGAAACCGTCGCCGACAAAGAGCCTGTGCTCCTCCGGGCCGCGGGGGGGGTAGCCCATGGAGGCCAGGGCGGCGTTCATGGATTCTCCCAGGTCCTCGAGGGTGTCGAGGAGGGTCCCGTCAAGATCGAAAAGCGCTGCACGGTGTGTCATGGTTGTGCGCAGTATAGCCCGGCGCCCCGACGTGTCAACAACGTGGGCATTGCGGCATTGCGTGCCCCTTCCCGCCGTTGTACTCTCGGTGCGAAAGAGCGGCCGCGCGTGAGCACAAAGCGAATCCCAGGAGACCCTGCCGAGGTCCTGAATGCCCTCGGCATCGATGCCCTGCCCCCGATTCTCGCCGAGACCTGGCCGGAGGCGCATCGCGCCCGCGCGGATGCTCCCCGGGGGTGGATGTCCGATGCGGGTATCCGCGACGCCTGTGGCGAAATCGGCCTTCGCCCGGAAACCACGGAAGGGTGCGTTGCCGCAGCAGCGGAGATCCGCTCCACCCCTGCCTTCCTGGACCTCGCCTGGCACGGGTGGTGGACCATCTTCCGCTCGGGCCTGGATGTCCGGCCCGGTATCGAGGGTTGGCCTCTCCCGGGGGAGCTTTCTGGAAGCCCCGTCCCCCGGCTGCCGCGCCTTTTCTGGGCCGCCGTCCTGGTCTCGGGTGCGCGTGACACGTTCCAGGTGAATCGCGCCAGGGGCGTGCCCGACACGATCACCGCCGCGACCCTGCGCGACCTGGACCTGTGGATCCACGAGTGCGTCCTTCGCACAGGGAAAGCAGGCTTTCTCGAGCTGTGCTGGCTTGTCTACCACTTCGGCGGAAGGCTCTTCGCCCTTGGGCGCCTGCACTTCGACATGCGTGTGAACGACGTGGGCTTCCACCTGCTCTGCCCCGCTGGAGCGCGCGCCGACGGCTCGCTGTGCGTTGCCCTGGCAGAGCAGGGCATGCGCTTCAGGCAGGACGGCCAGTTCGCGGATGCCGACCGGGCAATAGATCCCGACTCCTGGCGAGCGACCTGGAGCGTCGATGAGAACGCCTTCAGGGGCTTCCCGGTGGACCCAGGTGGGGCCGTTCAGGCGACTGCCGCCATTTTCCCGAGGGCGGGCTGGATCGAGGCTGCAGGGCCATCCAGCGCGGTGCTGGGGGTCCACATCCCCGCCGCGGGGCCCTTCCACGGGCCCATGACGCCGGAGGCCTGCGACGAGTCCTTCCGGCAGGCCGTCCCGTTCTTCCGATCGCACTTCCCCGAGCACGGATTTCGTGGCTTCACGTGCAAGTCCTGGATCCTCGACAGCCAGCTCGCGCACCGCCTGCCCGAATCCTCGAACATCATGCGCTTCCAGCGGAGGTTCGTCCTGGTCCCTGTCCGAGGGGCGAGCGACGCCCAGACCATCGAGCGCGTCTACGGGGTTCCCCTTGCCCGTACGGGCGACTGGGACTGGCGTCGGGCTCCGCGCGACTCCTCCATGCGCGAGATCCTCGTCTCCCACGTCCTGGCCGGAGGCAGGTGGAGGATGGGCGGCGGCATCATCCCGGGAGGCTGACCCGACACCTGCTGCGGGGGCGCGGCGAATTGACAGACAGCCTCCCCCCGCGCCAGTATGCGGCCATGACCACACAGCTGGAAAAAGAGATCCGCGAACAGCCCGAGGCGATCGCCCGCACGCTCGAAGGCTCGCGCGCCGCGGTGGAGAGCCTGTGCAAGGACATGTCCGCGCGCGACATCTGCCACGTCATGATCGCCGCCCGCGGCACCTCGGACAACGCGGGGGTCTACGCCAAGTACATCCTGCCCGCGTTCAACGGCCTGCCCGTGGCACTGGCCGCACCCTCCCTGTACACCTTCTACAAGAAGCCGCCGCGCCTGCGAAACATGCTCGTGCTGGGCATTTCCCAGTCCGGCCAGTCCGAGGACATCGTGGAGGTGCTGTCGGGCGCGCGAAAGCAGGGAGCGCTCACCGCGGCGATCACGACGGATCTCTCCTCGCCCATCGCGAAGGCCGTGGACCACCCCCTGCACCTCGCCACGGGCGTCGAGAAGGCGGTGGCGGCGACCAAGACCTTCACCAGCTCCCTTGCCATCCTCGCCCAGCTCTCGGTCACCCTCGAGGGCGACAAGGAGCGCAGGCGCAGCCTCGAAGAGCTTCCCGCGCTCATGGAGCAGGCCTGCCGATGGCCGCAGAGTCGGTGCCGCCCCGGGCGGAGCGCTACCGCTACATGGACAGGTGCGTTGTCATCGCCCGGGGGTACTCCTACGCCATCGCCTTCGAGATCGCCCTGAAGCTCAAGGAGCTGACCTACGTCACGGCCCTGCCCTACTCCTCGGCCGACTTCATGCACGGGCCCATGGCCATCGTCGAGCCGGGGTTCCCCGTCATGGTCATCGCGCCCGCGGGCGAGCTGTTCCCGCACCTGAAGGAGTTCACCGAGCAGGTGGCCGCGCGATCGGCCGAGCTCATCGTCGTGAGCAACTCCGAGGAGGTCCTGAAGCTCGCCCAGGCCAGGTTCCCCATCCCGGACAAGGTTCCCGAGTGGCTGGCACCAGTGCTCAGCGTGGTCCCGGGGCAGTTCCTGGCCCTGTACCTGTCCCTGGCCAAAGGGATCAACCCCGACGTGCCCCGGGGCCTGAGCAAGGTGACGGTGACGAGGTAGCTGACAGGCAGGCCGCAAGGCACCTTGGGAAAGCCCTGGACCGGCCGTCGTCCAGCCGCAGCGCCGCCCTACTGGGCCGCCGCTCTCTTCAGGTGGAAGAACAGAACCCCGCCCTGCGTCTCGATCGAGAGGTCCCACTGGCGGGAGTCGAAGATCGAGAAGACCTCGCGCACGAGCCCGGGTCGACGGGGCGCTCGCTCAGCATCTCGTCGGGCGGCGGCTGGATGAACACGGTGCCGAACACGCTGCCGTCCTTCTTGATCACCCTGCGCAGCTCCTCGGCCGCCTTCTGCGGGTTGGGAAAGACGTTGAACGACATCAGGGCGAGGCAGAGGTCGACGCAGGTGTCGGGCAGCGGGATCCTCTCGGCGTCGATGTTCCACAGGGCGACGTTCAGGTTGTCGCCGAGCAGGTCTGCGGGCGTGGCCGAGCATCTCGAGGGAGATGTCCATGCCGAGGTAGATCGAGTTCTGGGGCATGAACGATCCGACGGGGAACGAGGTCCCGCAGCCCACGTCGAGGATGATCTTGCCCCCTGCGTCGGCCATGAAGGCCTCCAGGCGGGCCGTGTAGGTGCTCCAGGGGCAGGAAAGGCTCTCGACGAGCCGCACGATGGCGTTGTCGTAGGACGGCGACATGGCGTCGAAGGTCTTCTGGACGACGACCTGGATGTCCGAGAGGGGCAGAGAGGTGAGAAAGTCGACTACGCCGTTCTTCAGCGGGTAGACCCTTCCGCAGCGGGAACAGGTGAAGGAATCGCCGTTCCGGGCGAGGTTCTCCCTGCAACTGGGACAGAAGGGCGAGAACAGTTGCATGGCGGCATTGTATGGTACGATGCTGCGGTCTGTCAAATGGCGGAGAAAGGGAGGAATGGACATTTCGGTGATTTTTTGGGCGGTCCTGCTCTCACTCCTGCCGATTTCCGAGCTGCGAGGGGCCATCCCGTACGCCCTCTACCACGGAATGGGGGTCGTTGCCGCCTTTTTGCTGTGCGTGGCGGTCAATTCGCTGGTCTCCCCCCTCCTCCTGCTCTTCATTTCCACCCTCCACAGGCTTCTGTCCCGGTGGAAATGGTACGCCAGGAGCCTTCGAGCGGATCGTCGAGCGGGCCCGTCGCAAGGTCCATGACCAGGTCGAGAAGTACGGCTACTGGGGCCTCGCCGTCTTCGTGGCCATCCCCCTGCCCATCACCGGGGCCTGGACCGGCGCTCTGGGCGCCTGGGTGCTGGGGATGAACCCGAAGAAGTCCTTCCTGGCCATCACCGCCGGGGTGGTCGTCGCGGGCATCGTCGTGACCCTGGTGGCGTACTTCGGCATCAAGGCGCTCTCCTTCTTCCTGAAGACTCTGACCGGCGGATGAAGTCGACTTCCGTTCCCTCCTCAACGAGCAGCAGATCGAGGCCGTCGAGACCATCGACGGCCCCTGCTGATCATCGCGGGGGCGGGCTCGGGCAAGACCCGGGTCATCACCTACCGCATCGCGCACCTCCTGGCGAAGGGCGTGCCGCAGTCGGAGATCCTCGCGGTCACCTTCACCAACAAGGCGGCCCGCGAGATGGCGCAGCGGATCCGCGGAGCTGGTGCCGAAGAAGCTCGCCCGGCTCACCGTCTCCACCTTCCACGCCTTCGGCGTGCAGCTGCTGCGCGAGCACGGAGGCCTCCTGGGCTACAGGGACACGGTTCAGCATCTACGACTCGCAGGACCAGGCCAGCCTGCTGAAGGAGACCGCCCGCGAGCTGGGCATCAAGACCGAGACCCTGGACCTCGCGGCGGCAGCCCAGGCTCGTCTCGGCGGTCAAGACGGGCCGCGCGGCCTGGAAGCACCGAAACGAAGCACCTGAAGCCGCTCTTCAAGGAGTACCAGAAGAACCTCAAGCTCTACAACGCGGTGGACTTCGACGACCTCATCATGCTGCCCATCGAGCTGCTGTCGAAGTTCCCCGAGGCGCAGAAGGCCTGCCACGAGCGCTTCCGCTACATCCTGGTGGACGAGTTCCAGGACACCTCCGCTGCCCAGTACGAGCTGATGCGCCTGCTCGCCGGGCCCCGGGCGATCGTCTGCGTGGTCGGGCGACGACGACCAGTCCATCTACTCCTGGCGCGGGGCGAGCTACGAGAACATCCTGCGCTTCGAGAAGGACTTCCCGGCATTCCGGCAGGTCACCCTCGAGCAGAACTACCGCTCGCACCAAGATCATCCTGCGGGCGGCCAACGCCCTGATCTCGCAAAACACGAGCAGGAAGCCCAAGCAGCTCTGGACCGGCCTGCCCGAGGGGGAGCTGATCGAGGTGTTCGCGGCGGACAACGAGGCCGAGGAGGCGGCGCACATCGTCTCGCGCATCCGCACCCTGCGCATCCGCGACTCCTCAAGTTCCGCGACTTCGGCGTCCTCCTGCGCGCCAACCACCTCACCCGGGCCATCGAGGAGGCCTTCCTCGAGGAGCGAATCCCCTACCAGGTCTCGGGCGGGCATGAGCTTCTTCGAGCGCCAGGAGGTGCGCGACATCGCTCGCCTACCTCAAGCTGGTCGCCAACCCTGACGACGACACCAGCCTCCTGCGGGTCGTCAACACCCCGCGGCGGGGCATCGGCAGGAAGGCTCTGGAGAAGGCGACAGAGCTCGCGGCCCATCGGCACTGCTCGCTCTTCTCGGCGTTTTCGCCGATCGCCTCGGGGCCGGCGGAGGCAGCCTCGGGCGTGGAGGAGAAGCTGCGCACCGCGGTGGGCGAGTTCGCCGAGCTGATCAGCGAGTATCGCGAGAAGTTCCTGCCAGGAAAGAAAATGGCCGACACCCTGCGCGAGCTGGTCGAGGAGATCGACTACTGGGGCCACCTCGTGAGCGAGAACAAGGACGCGCGCAACAAGGACGTGGTGAAGTGGAAGTTCGGCAACGTCGAGGCGCTCGTCGGCTCCATCGCCGACTACGAGGACGACCCCGACAGGACGAACCCCACCCTCTTCGACTACCTCACGCGGGTGGCCCTGGCGAGCCGTGACGAGCCTGGACGAGAAGGGAACCGAGGCTGCGCGGCAGGGTCAACCTGATGACGATCCACGCGGCCAAGGGTCTGGAGTTTCCCGTGGTGTTCGTGGCCGCAGTGGAGAAGGACATGATCCCCCACGTCCGCTCGGTGGAGGAAGAGGACCCCGAGGCCGGCCTCGGCCCGGGGCCCCCGTGGAGGAAGAGCGGCGGCTGTTCTACGTGGCCATCACCAGGGCCGGAGCGGCGCCTGTACCTCAGCTGGTGCGCGTCGCGGCGGCGCATGGGAAAGCCGGTCGAGGCATTCCCCTCGCCCTTCCTCGACGAGCTGCCTGCCGAGTGCCTCTCCTGGAGCAGGCAGAGACCGAGATGAGCCCCGAGGATGCCGCGCGCATGTTCGCCGAGGCGCGGAGGAAGCTCTTTTCCGGGGAGTAGGCGGGGCTGCCCGCCGCGCGCGCGCATTCCCGACGACAAAAAAGAGCCGCCCGGTTGCCCGGGCTGCTCTCGCGGTTACGCGCTCGGTGACGCCCTACATGTAGGCGCGCAGGAGGTGGCTGCGGGAGGGGTGCTGCAGCCGCTTGATCGCCTTCTTCTCGATCTGGCGGATCCGCTCCTTGGTCAGCCGGTAGCGGCTGCCGATCTCCTTCAGCGACATCGGCCGCTTGCCGTTCAGCCCGAACCGGTACTGGATGATCTCCGACTCCTTCTGGGACAGGGTGGCCAGCACCCCGTTGATGTCCTGGCGCAGCGAGTTCGAGACCACCACCTCGTCGGGGGTCGTGTGGTTGCGGTCCTCCACGAAGTCGCCCAGCAGCGAGGAGTCCTTCTCGGAGTACACCGGCGTGTCCAGCGAGATCAGATCGCGGGAGATGTTGAACAGGTCGGCGACGTGCTCCCGGTCGAGGTCCAGCTTCTTGGCGATCATGTCCGTCTCCGCTTCGAGGAACTGCTCGCCCTGGAGATCCTTGCGCACCTTCTCGATCTGCACCAGCTCGTTGGCCCTGTTCAGCGGGAGCCGGATCATGCGCGACTTCTCGCAGATCGCCTTCAGGATGGCCTGGCGGATCCACCACACGGCGTAGGAGATGAAGTGGTAGCCCTTCTCCACGTCGAACCGCTCGATGGCGTTCATGAGCCCGATGTTTCCCTCGCTGATGAGGTCCGCGAGGGGGAGGCCCTGGTTCTGGTACTTCTTTGCCACGTTGACGACGAACCGCAGGTTGGCCCGGATCAGCTTTTCCTTGGAGAGCTGGTCGCCCTTGGCAGCCGCTCGGGCGTACGTCTCCTCTTCCTCCCTGGTGAGGAGCGGGATCTTGTTGATTTCCTTGAGGTACAGGGAAAGGATGTTTTCGTCCGCCCCGACTTGTTCGCCTGTCTTTGTTTGCAATCACTGTAGTGCTCATATGCACCTCTCGGCTGAGGTAATGCAAGGATCGTGCCATGATCGACAAATGGGCGATCTGCAAATAATTACACTATAAGTAATTAAATGCCGGTTGCGAAGAAGAGAAGAAGCTGTTGCCTCTCTTGGGTCAGATTGATACACTCCAAGTGAGACACGGCCATTGTGGCTCAAAAACTCCCACTTTGCAGCTCCTCCTGGCCCTGCACCCTGCCGCAGCAGCAGATATGGGGCAGCCCTGACCCGCACGGGCACCTGTCCGCGGGCCGCACACGCCGTCGGGCACGGAAATCGACAGCGATCAGGGGCGTGGCGACGAGCGGCTCTGCTCCGAGGACGGTCGGGAAAACGATCCGCACCGCGCGGTACATCTGCAGTTTCTCGCTGCACGTCCTGCCCTGGAGCGCCCCCGACCCCTCGAGGGACTTCCAGTGATCCCGGATCAGGTCCGTGACCATGTCCCGTTCCGCCTCGGTGGCGAAGCCATGCCTGTTCTTCGCGCCGAGATAGCGGGCAAGGTGCACCGACGCGAAAGCCTCCCAGTCGTCCAGCTCCTCGCATGCCATCCGTTCCATGCCGTAGCCGTTGGTGATCCGCGCGAGCATGCGCTTGATGTGCCCCCGCTTGTTCAGCCGCTGGCAGGAGAGCCAGCTGCGGATTGCAGACTGGCTGTACCCCAGCCTGCGCAGGGCGACCCCGAGGTAGAAGCTGATGCTGTAGAGGTCGAGGCGCGCGAGGGCGGGCAGTCGGCGAGGGACTTCTGCAGGAACCGAACGGCCTGCGCAGGCCTGTGCCGCGAAAGCTCACCGAGTCCCCTGTCGAAATCCATGGCCCACGACGTCGGCCTCATGTTAAGGAAAGTTAATGCTGAGGCCTGCCGCGGGCAAGCGAAAAGAAGTCCTTGACGATGCGCGCGCGCCGTCGTTATATTTTGATCAAATCAACGCACGCCCTGTGTGAGATCAAAGGCAGACGAAGAACCAAGGGAGGACAACTGACTATGAAGGTCACACCGCTCGGAGATCGCATCCTCGTGAAGATGGTCGAGATGGAGACCAAGACCGCTGGCGGAATCCTCATTCCGCAGACCGCGCAGGAAAAGACCCAGGAAGGCGTCGTTCTCGCCGTCGGCGACGACGAGGCGATCAAGGTCAAGGCGAAGGACAAGGTCATCTACGACAAGTACGCGGGCACCACCATCAAGGTCGGGGGCGAGGAACAGCTGATCCTGAAGGCGGCGGACATCCTGGCGAAGGTCGAGTAGCACGTGCCTTTCGTCGCACGGAACGCGGGAGCGCGGCGGGCATGCCGCGCTCCCGCTTTTTTTGCCCAAAACGGCCGGAGGTCCGCCCACCCTCTGCCGCGCGGCGTCAGCCGAAAAAGCCGTTCACCGCGGCGAGCACCTCCGCGGCGGGGCCGATCGCCCGCGGGTGGGCGGCAGCGATTCGAGGAACACCTCTCCGTACCGCTTGGTCACGATCCGTGAATCGAGGACCAGCACCACGCCCCTGGTCGTCGTGCCGGCGCATCAGCCTGCCGAAGCCCTGGCGCATCCGGACCACCGCGTCGGGCAGCGACAGCTCCACGAAGGGGTTGCCGCCGTCCGCCTCGATGGCCGCCATCCGGCCTTCAGCACGGGCTCCGAGGGCACGCGGAAGGGCAGCCGGCACAGCACCACCACCTGCAGCGTCTCCCCCGGCGCGTCCACCCCTTCCCAGAACGAGTCGGTGGCGAAGAGCACGCTCGAGCGTCTCGTGCGCGGAACGGCTCGAGCAGGCGCGCCCTGTCCTCCTCTCCCTGGCGCATGAGACGGATGCCCGCGCGCGGCGAGCGCCGGCGCGCACCGCCTCGTGCATCTCGCGCAGCAGTGCGTACGACGTGAAGAGCACCAGCCCCGCCCCGCGGCTCGCCAGCAGGCGCCTTCGCTGAGGAACCGCGACGAGGAACTCCCGGTGCCCTGGGGCGTCGGGCGCCGGGGCGTCGGTCGGCACGCCGAGCAGCACGTTCTCGCGGTAGTCGAACGGCGACGGGAAACGAGCAGAACACCGGCTCCCGGTCCGCCTCCCGCGCGCCGCCCGGCGTCCAAGCCCGATGCGCCCCGCCCAGTAGGAGAAGCTTCCCGCCACGGTGAGCGTGGCGGACGTGAAGACCACCGTCCGGCAACGGCTCGTACACGGCCTCGCGCATGAGCGGCCCGATCGTCGAGGGGCGTGATCACCAGGCGCGCCGGCTGCGCTCCGGCTCTCTCGTCCCCGGCGCCGCGCAGCGCCTCCATCCAGAAGATGTCGTTCGCGCCGATCTCGCCCGCGCGGAACCGGTCGCAGACGTCCGCGATCCCGGCAGCCGGGAGAGCTGCACCCGGCACTCCCACATCGACGTTCTCCGCCTCGGCGGGACGCGCCTTCTCCCCCAGCCTTCTCGACGGCTTCCGCGAACGCCTCGACCAGCTCGCGGATCGACGAGGAGAGGTCCGCCAGCAGCCTCCCGGCGGCCTCGGCAAGACGCGGGCAGGGCCCGGCTCGAGGAGGATCGTCCCCTCCTCGCCCATCAGGGCGAGCGCAGCGCGCGTCGAGGGCCTCGGCCGTCTCGCGGACTCGCGCGATCAGGCCGGGGACGCCCTTCGACGCGCGCTGCTGCCCGAGATCTTCGCGAGGCGTCGGCACCAGGCCCGTCACCCTGCCCTTCCGCCTGCGGTGCAGCCGGTTCAGGTACCGCATCAGCGAGAAGCGGTAGAAGCTCTGCGAGAAGAACGAGGTGGCCGCCTTCTCGACGTTGTGCGCCTCGTCGAAGATCACGCGCCGGAACGGCGGGCAGCACCGCGGGGTCGTCGAACCCCGCCGCCGGCCAGGCGGAAGGCGAGGTCGGCGAACAGCAGGTGGTGGTTGGCGACGAGCACGGCGCGGCCGAGGCGCCTCGCGCCGCGCCTTCAGCACGAAGCAGCCCTCCGCTGTGCCTGCAGCGCAGGCCGAGGCACGCGTCGGCCTCGGAGCAGACCTTCGACCAGGTCTCGTCCGAGGGATAGAACGAGAGGTCGGTCCGGTCGCCCGTGTCCGTCGTGAGCGCCCACTCCCCGATGGCGGGCAGCTCCGGCGTCCGGCTCCTCGAAGAGCGTCGTCTCCTCCAGCGGCCTCGGCGAGCCGGTGCCAGGCAGAGGTAGTTGCCCCGTCCCTTCACCAGGGCGACCTTCGGTCGTCCGTCCGCCGAGCACCCGCTTCACCAGCGGGATGTCCTTCTCCACGAGCTGCTGCTGGAGGTTGATGGTGTTCGTCGACACCACCACGCGCTCGCCGTTCCGCGCCGCCCACGCCACGGCGGGCAGCAGGTAGGCGATGCGACTTGCCGACCCCGGTGCCCGCCTCGACGGCGACGGATGCCGTCGCCGTTGAAGGCGTCGCAGACGGCGCGGAGCATGCCGACCTGGCTCTGGCCGCTCCTCGAACCACGGGACGAGATCCTGCTCAGCGCGCCCCCGGGCAGCGAGGGCGCGCGGCGAGGTCCTCCCGGTCGAGCGGGGAGACCTCGCGTGCGGCTGCACGGGCTCCGCGACGACGTAGACCTCGTCGCACGTCGTTGTCCACGATGTAGAACCCGATGCCCTCGTCGCCGAGCCGCGAGGCGATGCGCGAGGTCGCGCGCGGCTGGGTCGTGAGGCCCGCCCGAGGGATGGTTGTGGATGACCGCGTCGCCGTCCCTGAGGTGCGGGCGCAGCACCGGGCACCGCCTCGTCGCTGCCGCGGGCGCCGACGGTGACCGACGCGACCCGCCCGTCCTCGTCCAGCTCCCCGACGAGGAAGACCTCGTTGCCGCCCGCCTCCGCGATGGCCTGCGCGGATCGCCTCGATCGCCTCGGGCGCGAGCCGCTGCTCAGCCCGCATCCAGCCCGAGCCCCGAGCTGTCGCACCATCTCGCCGAGGAGGCGCGCGAACCGCGGCGCCGGCCTCGCGCCCGCGCTCGATCACCTCGGCGTGGCTCAGCGGCTGCGTCGAGGATGCCCGCGGCCATGTTCGTCACGCAGGAGATGCCGAGCACGCTCGATGCCGAGGGAGGAGGCCGCGATCACCTCGGGCACGGTCGACATGCCGACCAGGTCGGCGCCCGAGCGCCGCGAGCATGCGGATCTCGGCGGGCGTCTCGTAGGAGGGTCCGGCGAGAGCCGGCGTAGACCCCCTCGCGCAGCGGGGTCTCGCGGCACCGACCGGGCGAGCGCGCGGAGGCGCGGGCTCGTACGCGGCGCTCATGTCGGGGAACCGGGGCCCGGGTCCGGGGTTCGGGCCCCGCAGGGGGTTGACTCCCTGCAGGTTCACGTGGTCGCGGATCAGCACGAGGTCGCCGGGCGCGTACGACGCGGTTGATCCCGCCGGCCGCGTTGGTCACGATCAGCGTCCGCACGCCCGAGGCGGTGCAGGAGGAACACGGGCAGGACCACGTCGTCCATGGACTCGTGCCCTCGTAGTAGTGGACCCTGCCCTGCATCACGGCCAGCCCGTCGGTGATGCGCAGGACCCCCGCGTGACCCGCGACGGATGAGCGCGGCAGACCGGCGATCGAGGCGAACGGGACCTTCTCTCCGCCCACGCTTTCGGCGAAGTCGCCGAGGCCCGAGCCGAGGATGAGACCGACGGCGGGACGGTGCCTTCCCGACCTCCCGAGCGAGGTCCACGCCGCCTCGATCCTGTCAGCGAAACCGCTGTCCATGATGAACCTCCTCGCGCCGTGGCGCCCTACGCGATGGCCCTGAGAAGCTCGGCCGGGCCGGGGTAGAACCCGAGGCTCGAGATCCTTCCCACCTTCTGCAGCACGCGCCAATTCCAGTCCAGGTGCAGCCCTGCCCCCGAGGCGATCTCCACCGCCTTGCGGTTCAGCTGCGCAACCTCGGCAGGCCTTCCGCGCAGGAAGCTCTGCAGCACCGTGTTGAACGACCTGTCAGGCAGTGCGCGGGCCCCGGCGAAAGAGCCGGGCTTCCTCTCCATCCGCGCGAGGAGCTCCTGCGGATCCATCACCGGCAGCCGCGCAATCGTCCGCCCGGCTTTCTCCATGGCCTCCAGGCCCTCGGACAGCACGGCGCGGGCCAGCTGGCGTCCCTCGGGGAAAGACAGGAAGAGGCCCGGAGTCATTCCGCACATGGCGACGGGCAGGAAGAGGAGCTGGCTCACCAGGAGCGAGTCGATGTACGGCACGGGATCTGCCACGGGCAGGATGGAGAAGCCGTAGGCAGAAAGTCCGGAGAGGAGCCGCTGCGCGGGGGAGCCCCTGGTGACCACGAGGACCGCTTCCGGGCCCGTCAGCTCGGCCTCCTGTGCCTGCAGCTGCACGGCGTTCATCAGCGTCAAACACAGCGAGGCAGCGCCCGCCCCCGGGGCGAATCCCAGCCGGGCGGGCTCCTGCGGATCCGGGTTCACGAAGACAACGGGCGGACAGTCGGCAAGCGACGGGCACCCGATCAGACGGGGAAAGTCGGGCCGGCGGACCGCGTGCAGGTGGTGACGGCCAAGGGTGACCAGAACGGCACCGGGCTTGCGCACGGGCCCGCCGGGGCCGGCAAAAACCGCCTCGCCCGAAAGCCACCGCCCCGGGCAGGATGATCCGCAGCCCCCGCCCAGCGGGAGCGGAGCCCTGGTCCTGCCGGCAGCGGAAAGTCACGCGGTGCCCCCTGAGGCTGAGAAGGCCTCCCAGGAGCGTGCCCACTGCTCCGGGTCCGACGACGGTGATGTCCATGACGTGGGCACGATTATGCCGCAGGCGGGGAAATAATCAAGGCATTTGAAATATTATGCGTGACTTGTATAAATATCGTTGACACACCGCCCAGGATATGGTAGCTGGGGAGAACACAAAAAGGCCGCCTGTCGGACAAGAGCCCGGGATGGCCTCAAGGAAAGGCGGGGTATGATCGTCCTGAAGTTCGGCGGCACGTCCGTCCAGAACGCGGAGATGATGGACAAGGCCATCTCCATCGCGGCCGACCAGATCGAGAGAGGCCCGGTGCTGGTGGCCTCGGCAATGTCCAAGGTGACCGACCAGCTCCAGGAGATCGCGAAGCTGGTCGGCACCGGGTCCGACCACGGTGCAATGGAAATCCTCGATGCCCTCCGCGCTCGCCACTCGGCCTGCGCGCATGCATTCCTTGCCGGGGCAGAGCTCGCCCAGTGCGAGACAGAGCTCGCGGCGGTGTTCGCGGAGCTTGCCGCGATCATCAAGGCCCTCGCCATGCTGAAGGAATGGTCCCGGCGCAGCAACGATGCCATCCTTTCTTTCGGCGAGCGCCTGTCCACCGTCATCCTCGTACACCGGGCCCGCGAGCGCGGCATCGACGGCGAGCTGTACGATGCCCGCGAGCTGATCAAGACGGACGACAACTTCACGCAGGCCGCGCCGATCGAAGACCTCACGGCGCGTCTGGTCTCGTCGCGCATGCGCACGGGCCCCGGCCTCCTGGCCATCACGCAGGGCTTCATCGCATCCACGACCGGCGGGGCCACGACGACCCTCGGCCGCGGGGGCTCGGACTACACCGCCACGATCATCGGCGCCGCCCTGAAGGCCGAGGAGGTGCAGATCTGGACCGACGTGACGGGCATCATGACCTCCGACCCGCGCATCGTGCCCGACGCGCGCACCATCGCGCAGATCGGCTACCGCGAGGCGGCCGAGCTCGCCTACTTCGGGGCCAAGGTGATCCACCCCTCGACCATCCAGCCGGCGGTCAACCTCGGGATCCCGGTGTGGGTCAAGAACACATTCAGGCCGGCCGATCCCGGCACGATGATCGTCGCGGGAGCGCCGGCAAACGGTGTGAAGGCCATCGCGTGCAAGAAGGGGATCACCCTGGTCAGCGTGAACTCCTCCCGCATGCTCCTCGCCTACGGTTTCCTGCGACGGATCTTCGAGATCTTCGAGAAGCACCAGACCCCCGTGGACCTCATCGCGACCTCGGAGGTCTCCGTCTCGGTGACCATCGACAACGCCTCTGCCGTCGATGCCATCGCACGCGACCTGTCCGAGATCGGCACCGTGGGGGTCGAGACGGACAAGAGCATCGTGTGCCTCGTCGGCCAGGGTCTGTGGAAGGACACCGTGTTCCTCGCGCGCGTCTTCAAGGCGCTGGGGACCACGCCCGTGCGCATGATCTCGCTGGGCGCCTCGGACATCAACCTCTCCCTCGTCGTGCCGGTGGAGAACACCGAGGAGTCCGTGCGGGGCCTGCACGCGGAGTTCTTCTCTCCCGCGTAGCACACCCCCCGCCTCGGCCGGGGGCCCCCGCGGGGGATGTGCCGCGGGGTGCCGGCGTGCTACAGTGACAACGATGGAAGTGGACTTCCTCAAGATGCAGGGCAGCGGCGAGGATCTCGTCGTGCTGGACAGGGTTCCCCGCGACGAGGATGAGCCCCCTGCGGCCGAGATGGACATTCCCCTGCTCGCTTCGCGGATCCTGGCCAGGACCACCGGCGTGGGCGGCACGGCCCTCGCGGTGCTTGCGCGCGGAACCCAGGAGCGGCTCGCCGTGCGCGGGTGGTCCCCGTCCGGCGAGCCGGCCCTGCTCGCCTCGTCCGCCCTGCGCTGTGTCGCGCGGTACGCCTCCGACGCCGGCCTGGTCTCGGACAACGACTTCCGCATGGAGGCGGGCGGCCCGACCGTGCGGGCGACGGTCATCGACAGCGTCAACGTCCGCGTGGACGTGGGAATGCCCTTCGGGCCCGAGCAGGCGGCCGTCATCCGCGAGAAGCCTGCCTCCTCGTTCTCCCGCGGCATCATCGTCGGCGATCGGACCGTCTCCTACACCCCCGTGTCCCTGGGAACGCCGTGGGCCGTGGTCTTCGTCGAGAACTTCTCCTTCCCCGTCGCGGGCACGGCGCGGCGTATTGCCGCCCACCCCGACTTCGCCGAGGGGATGGGCATCGGCTTCGTGCAGGTCCGCGACAGGGAAAACCTGCGCGTCCGCACGTGGGCCCCACCCGCGCAGGGGCCGGCCTTCCGCCGGGGCCGGCGAAGGAGACTTCGCGGCGGCAGCGATCGTGGCAGCGGTTGTGCACGGGTTCAGCGACAGGGAGGCCTTTGCCCGCCTGCCCGGCGGGACCGTGTACCTGCAGTGGGACGAGTCGGACAACCACGTGTACCTGACAGGGCCCGCGCTCTACGTCTTCACGGGCACGTACGACTTCGACGATACCCCGCGGTGAGCGCAGCCAGCCTCCCCGTGGCGCGCATCCGGCACCTGAGTTGACAGGAGCGGCGTTCCCCCGTATCCTCGCCCCAGCATGGAGCTATGGATCCCGCTTGCCGGGGCCGGGGCGCTGGCGCTGCTCCTGTGTGCCGCGATCACCCCGATCGTCCTGGGCGTGGCACGCAGGAGGGGCTGGTTCGACCATCCCAACGCCCGGAAGGTTCACCGGGAGTTGATCCCCCGCCTCGGCGGGGTCGGCATATTCATCGCATTCTCCGTCTCCGGCCTTGCATGGGCAATCCTCGCCTCGGCGTTTTTCCCGGGCTCCTGGGCCGGGGTGTTCACGCCCCGGGCTGCCGTGGTCATCGCCGCCGTCATCCTCATCAGCGGCACCGGGCTGGTCGATGACTTCTCCAACCTTCCCGCCCTGCTGAAGCTGGGCCTGCAGATTGCAGCCGCCGCCCTGGTCACGGCGGGCGGCTACCTCGTGCCCCTCGCCGGTTCGGCCGGCAGCGTCGTGCTGCGGATCCTCGCGTGGCTGATCACGATGGCCTGGCTGGTCGGGATCACCAACGCGGTGAACCTCGTCGACGGGATGGACGGGCTGGCGGGCGGCATGGCATGCATCGCCTCCCTTTCCCTCGGCGCGGCTGCCTTCCTGCACGGAAGCGCCTCTGGCGCCCTGGTGGCGGCGGCCCTGCTGGGCGCGGTGGGGGGTTTCCTCCTCTTCAACTTTCCCCCCGCGCGGATCTTCATGGGAGACTCGGGAAGTTATCTTCTGGGCTTCAGCCTGGCGGTGATCCCGCTCCTGGGCGCGGGGGCCGCGGTGTCCGTCGGCTCCCTCCTGGCTCCGCTCATCGCCCTTTCCCTCCCCATGCTCGACACTTTCACGGCGATCTTCCGTCGGGCAGGCAGGCGCCAGCCGCTGCACACGCCGGACAAGGAGCACATCCACCACGTCCTGCTCTCCCTCGGCCTCCGGGAGAGGACCATCCTGGCCGTGCTCTACGGGTACTGCGCCTGCGTCGGCGCCGCGGCCGTCGGTGCCTCGATCGTGCGGTGGGAAATCTCGCTGACGATCCTCGCGGCCGTCTGGGCGGTGAACGTCGCGCTGTACATGGTGCTGCGCAGGCAGGCAGCGCTGGTGACGGCAAGGGCGAGCAGTCCCGCACCCACGGCCCGGGCGACCCCCGCCCGATCCGTGGCGGCCCGTTCAGCGCGGCTGCCGCGCCGCTGAGCACCCGCCGCCCCGCCCCTCGTCGGGCCGCGGCCCTCTCCGAACGTCTACTCTTCGACCGACTCGAGCTCTTCCACGTCTTCGTCGATGGCCGCCGGCGCGCGGCGGACAGGCAGCGGCGCCCCCGCTGACTGTTCCCCGGCCGCCTCTTCCACTGGAAAGGCCTCGTCAGCGGGCATGGCGCGTGCATCGATCCCCTCGGGCGCCGCCGGCGGCAGCTCCGCGAGCCCGCCCTCGGTGTCGAGCAGGAGTTCCGACCCGCCCGGCTCTGTGACGGGCGCGATGGCGAGGGTCTGTCCCGCCTGACCGCGCGGGGCATCGTCCACCGGGGCAGCGACGGGTGCCGCGGAAAGCCCGTGCCCGAGCTGCACGACCGTGTCCTGGACCGTCCGTGCCGCAGCCGCCAGGTCCTGCGCGCCGCGGATCGTCTCCGCGGCCAGGCCGCGGATTCTCTCGATTGAGGCGGCTGTCGGGGCCGCCTGCTTCGAAGCCTCCTCGGCAAGCGACGTCACTTCCAGGACGGACCTCCCGATCCCGTCCAGCTCTCTCTGCCGTGCCTGGACAGCCTCCAGCGCCTCGCGCGAGCCGACCGAGATCCGGTTGACCACGTCCAGAACGGCCTGGATGAGCTCCGAGATCTCCGAGGCGGCGCGCGCGCTGCGGTCGGCCAGCTTGCGCACCTGCTGGGCGACAACGGTGAACCCCCGCCCCGCTTCCCCCGCGCGCGCGGCCTCGATCGCCGCGTTGAGCGAGAGCAGCTCCGTCTGGTCGGCAATGTCGCCGATCAGCGAAACGACTTCCTCGATCCGCGAGGTGCTCTGCTCGACCGTCCGGGTCCCCTCGACGTTTGCCCGCACGCGCTCGAGGAAGCCCTCCATGGCCCTGCCGCCATCACGGGCCGCCTCCAGCCCATGCGTGCCGCTCTCCGCGGCCAGGCGCACCGCGCGGGCAATGCCGGGCAGGCCCTTTCCCGCCTCGGCCGCCGCCTCCGACTGGCCGCGGGCCGCATCGACCGTCCTGTCCGCCGCCTCGACAAGCGCGCGCGCCTCGCGCGCGAGCCGCTCGATCTTCTCCCTGGCCAGCGCCACGCCCCCGGTCGCTGCGCCCAGGGCCTCGACGAGCAGGGAGAGCTCTTCCACCTGGTCTGTCCCGCCCGTCGCCGGCAGGGCGACTGCACCGACGAAGCCGCGGGCCCTCGCCGCGGCGCGCTCCAGGTCCCTGCGCAGGCCCACCTGCGAGTACAGCGAGTAGCTCAGAGCGCTCGCCGCCCCGAAGGCCGCGAACACCCCGAACAGCGACAGCGCGACCCGCAGCGCCGACCTGCGCACGGCGCCGAGCTCGGCCGCGGCGTCGCGGATTGCCGCGCGCAGGCGGGACAGCCGCCCGCCGAAAAGACCATATGCGCCGCCGCTCCGAAGGACGTCGACCGCGTCCTGCCACCGACCCAGGACCGAGGAGCGCAGCTCGTCCATCTGCCGGCGCAGCGCGGGCGTGTACGCCAGGGCGCGGGCGAGATCGGGACCGCGCGGCTGCGAAGGGATCGCGCGAAGCTCCGCGTCGGCCCGGCCGAGCAGGTCCAGGAGCCGACGGGAAGGAGCGGCGGTTTCCGCCTGGGGATCGGCCGCGGCCTCCGCGCCGGAGGCCGCGCCGGCGGCATCGCGCAGAGCCCCGTCGAGGAGCGCGAGGTACTCCCCGTCGCCGGCCGTCGCGGAGTCGATGAGGACCATCGCCACCACGCACAGCACAAGGAGCGCGACGGTCAGGAAGAACAGCAGGGACGCGGGGAAAAGCCGACGCACGACGGACTTCTTCATAGGCCGTACTCCTGCAGCTTCCTGTGGAGGGTCTTCCGCCCGATACCCAGAATCTCGGCAGCCCTGCTCTTGTTGCCGCCCTCGCGCGCGAGGGTGGACCGGATGAGCTCCTGCTCGGCGTCCGCGAGGGTCGACCCCACGGCCAGCCGCACCGTGTCCCCGCCCTGCTCTCCCCGGATCCCCGGCGGCAGGTCCTCCAGGGTGATCACGCTGCCCTTGCACAGCACGACCGCGCTCTCGATGGAGTTGCGAAGCTGCCGCACGTTGCCCGGCCAGGAGTACCCGAGCAGGGCCCGCGCGCCTTGGGGTCGATGCCGTCGATGCTCTTGCCGTTCTCCTGGCTGAACTCCTTCAGGAACGCGGCCACGAGCAGCGCGATGTCGTCGCTGCGCTCGCGCAGGGGCGGCACGTCGATCTTCACGACGTTCAGCCGGTAGTACAGGTCCTCCCGGAAGGCGCCCTTCGCGATGGCCTCCGCCAGGTCCCGGTTGGTGGCCGCGATGAGCCGCACGTCGACCTCGACCGTCTCTTCGCCGCCCACCCGTTCGAAGCGCTTCTCCTCCAGCACGCGCAGCAGCTTGACCTGGACGGTCGGGTTGATCTCGCCGATCTCGTCCAGGAAGAGCGTGCCGAGGTGGGCGAGCTCGAACCGGCCGCGCTTGCGGGCGACGGCCCCCGTGAAGGCGCCCTTCTCGTGCCCGAACAGCTCGCTCTCCAGGAGCGTCTCGGTGAGCGCGGCGCAGTGCACCTTGATGAACGGCTTGTCGCGGCGGGGCGAGTTGTAGTGGATCGCCTCGGCGACCATCTCCTTGCCCACCCCGCTCTCCCCCGTGATCAGCACGGACGTGCGGGCAGGGGCCACCTGGCGCACCAGCTCGAAGACCTCGCGCATCTCCGCGCTGCGGCCGATGATGGTCGCGAACGAGCTCCGCCGCTCGACCTCCTCCTGCAGCGCCCGGTTCTGCAGCGCGAGCTCGCGGTTGGCGAGGGCGCGCTTCACGAGCAGCGACAGCCGGTCGAGGTCGACGGGCTTGGTGAGGAAGTCGTAGGCCCCGTCGTGCATGGCCTGCACCGCGGTCTCGATGGTGCCGTGGCCCGTCAGGATGATCACGGGCACGGTGGGCTAGCCTGCCGCGACGGTGCGCAGCAGCTCCTCCCCCGACAGCCTCGGCATCCGCAGGTCCGTGACCACGAGGTCGACCTCGTCCCGGCCCAGCGCCGCCAGCGCCTCCTCGCCGTCGGCGGCGGTCGACCACCTCGTGGCCGTCCAGCGCGAGCGCCTCGCGCAGGCCGTCGCGGATGTTCTGCTCGTCGTCGACGACGAGGATGGTGAACGTCATGCCCCGCCCCCGTTGTAGTCGATCAGGATCTTTTCCCTCTGTCGGGACCGGCAGCGTGATGGTGAACGTGGTGCCCTCGCCGTCCCGCGAGGACACGGAGATGTCGCCGAAATGCTCCTTGACGATCTTGAACACGATGGTGAGCCCGAGCCCCGTGCCGAACGGCTTCGTGGTGAAGTAGGGCTCGAAGATCTTGTCCATGATGTCGTCGGGGATGCCCGACCCCGTGTCGGAGACCTTCACCTGCACCTCGTTGTCCGCCCGCTCCGTGCCGACCGTGAGCGTGCCGCCCGCCGCCATCGCGGCCACCGCGTTCTTTATCAGGTTCAGCAGCGCCTGCTTGACGAAGCGGACGTCGAGCGGAGCAGGGGCACGCCGGTGGACAGGCGCGAGTCGATGCGCACGCCCGCCTGGTCCAGCTCCGGGCGCACGAACTCGAGCAGCTCGCGCACCACCGCGTTGATGTCGGCGTCCTCGAGGCGCGTGTCCATGGGCTTCACCGCGAAGAGGAAGTCGACGACGATGCGGTTCAGCCTGTCGACCTCCTCGCCGATCACCGCGAGGTGCGAGCTCGATCGTCGCGGGCGTCCACCCGGCTCCTTGCCCGCCATCTTCTTCTGGGCGAGCTGCAGGTGGATGCCCATCGAGCCGAGCGGGTTCTTGATCTCGTGCGCCACCCCCGCGGCGAGGGTGGTGAGCGAGGCGAGGCTCTCCGCCCTGCGCAGGCGGGCCTCGCGCGAGCGCTTCTCGGTCACGTCCTCCACGTGCACCAGGCTGCCCTGGACGCTTCCTTCCCGCACGAGGGGCAGGATGCTCACCGAGAGGATCCGGGGGCTGCCGCCCCCCAGCGTGAACTCCCTGTCGTGGACGGTCTCCTGGCCCAGCAGCTTCTGGAAGAGATACCCCGCGAGGTCCCTGTCGGCCACTGCCTCCCAGAGGGCGTTTTCCAGCACCTCCCCGCGACAGGGCGAGCAGCCTCGCGGCCGCCTGGTTGTACAGGATCACGCGGTTGTCTGCGTCGGTGACCACGATCCCGTCGGTCATCGACTCCAGCACCATGTCCATGAGCTCGTTCTGCTCGGACAGCTGCCCGATCAGGGCGCCGATCTGCTGCGTGTCCAGCCTGTCCAGCTTCTCGAGGGCCCTCTGGATGAACCTCTTCACGCGGCGCCCCCGGCCCCCGCGGAGGGCGGCTGAACCGACGGCCCTGCCCCCGTGACGGCATCCGACAAGGAGGAGCGCATGCGCAGGAAAAGCTCCTCCACCGCGGCGGGCGGGCTCACGTTGTACTGCTCCATCTTCGCCGCCGCCTCGCGCGCCCAGGCCGTCCACCGCTCGAGAAGCTCGAGCGGGCACCGAGCCTGCCCGCAGGAGCTCCCGAAGGCGCAGCGTGAGCTCCTCCAGGAACGAGACCGACGCCTCCTTCTGGGTACGCCGGCTCGTGAAAACCTCACCCAGGTCCTCGAGGATGTCTGTCGAGGGGTCGGGCTGCAGCACCCTCTCGACAAACTGTCGGCTCAGGCCCGCGAGCGCCTCCGCGTTGATCTGCTTCCATGCCAGGAAGTACCCCCGCAGGCCCTGCGTCGGGGTTGCCTCGCGGAAGATCTTCGACAGGACCTCGGCCTCTTCGATCGGGGTGCGTTCGGCGAACACGTAGGGCCGCAGCCTGGAGGCCACGGTGGCGAGGATGGCCGAGCGCCGGGTCGTGAGAAGGAGAAGATTCACACCTTCGGGCGGCTCCTCGAGCAGCTTGAGGAGGGCGTTTCGCGCGGAGTCGAGCATCCGGTCGGCGTTCTCGAGGATCGCGACCTTGCGGGATTCCGAGGTCGCGTGGGCCCACGCGGAAAGCAGCCGCACCTGGCCGACGCCGATCGTCTCGGTCCGAGCGATCTCGGCAAGCTGCGCGCATGCCTCGATGATTCCCGCCGTGAGATCGGCAAGCGCCCGCTCTGCCGGCAGCTCAGCCTCCGGGTCCAGGTCGAGAAGCAGTCCTTCCACCTGGGCCGCCTTCGCCTGGGCGGACTTCATGCGCGGCTCGTCGGTGTCGCAGACAGCGGGGTCGAACCTGCGCGTGAGCTTTCTCACCGCGCGGATGAACAGGTAGCAGGTCGCGGGCTTTCGCGCACGCAGCAGCGCGTCGGCGCTCGCCGCGATTTCCACGTCGGAATAGCGGGCGCCCAGCAGGACGGTGTGCGGGTTTGCCAGCTCCTTGTGTGAGATGCACGAGCCGCACCGGCATGACCACTCGCCCCTGCCTTCCCTGCAGCACAGCACGCGGGCGAGCTCGAGCGCCGTGGACAGCTTGCCGCTGTACGCAGGACCGGCGAAAAGCGCGGCACGGGGCAGGCGGCCGTCGGCCACCTCGCCGCACAGGGTCGCGACCACCTGCCGCTGGCCGATGATGTTCTCGAACATCAGCTCGCCCCCGGCAGCCCGTCCGCGGGGTTCCCCGGGGGGACCGCGCGGCGGAGAATCTCTCGGCGATCGCGGCCGCGGCGTCGGGGCGGGCCAGGCCCCTGGCCCTCTGCCCCATGTCCGCCAGGCGCGCGGGGTCGTCGAGCAGGTCCGTCACGGCGGCCAGCAGGGCGGACCCGTCGGCCGTCTCTTCCCCGAGAAGGAGGGCGGCCCCTGCCTCGCAGAACATCCGTGCGTTTCGCAGCTGGTCTCCCCTGCTGCCAGACGCGGACAGGGGCACGAGGATGGACGGCCTGCCCAGCACGGCGAGCTCGGCCAGGGTGTTCGCCCCCGACCTGCACACGACGAGGTCTGCCGCGGCCAGCAGGTGGGGCATCTCGTCGGCGATGAAGCCCGCCGCGAAGTAGTTCGGGCCGAGAGCGGGCGCATAGTCGCGCTCGCCCATCTGGTGCGCCACGAAGGCGCGCCGCGCGCAGCCGCGGCAGGCACGAGGCGACCAGTCCGTTCAGGAAGGACGAGCCCTGGCTGCCCCCGATCACCAGCACCAGCGGCGTGCCCGGCGCGCAGCCGGCGAATGCCCGGCCGCGCGCCGGGTCGGCGGAGGCGAGCGCCGCGCGCACGGGGTTTCCCGTGACCACGGCGCGCCGGCGCGGCCTCGGGCGGCAGGTACGAGAGGGTCTGGGGCCAGGACACGCAGACCGCCTCGCAGAAGCGCATGTTGATGCGGGTAGCCAGGCCGGGGTCGAAATCGGACTCGTGCGTGATGCAGGGTATGCCGAGCAGGCGCGCCGCCACCACGGGCGGCACGCTCACGAAGCCGCCCTTCGAGAAGAGCAGCCGGGGCCGCTCCCGGCGCAGGATCGCGGATCGAGGAGAGGACACCTGCAAGGACGCGCGCGACGTCGGTGAAGTTCTTCAGCGAGAAGTAGCGGCGCAGCTTGCCGGCGGGGATGGAGTGAAACGCGAGCCCCGCCCGGTCGACGAGGGACCTCTCGATCCCCGCCGTTCCCCGATCCAGAACACGCTGCCCTGCCACTGCCGGGACAGCTCCTCCGCCACGGCGAGGCCCGGGAACACGTGCCCCGCGGTGCCGCCGCCCGTCATCGCAATGCTCTGCGCGCGCCTTGTCGTCTCTCTGGCCATGGGCTATTTTCAGACTACCATGAGATTCGTTCCGCTAGCAATCCAGACGGTGGTGCTCGCCCTCGCCGCCGCCGCACCGGCATCCGCGCAGTCCCGGCTGGAGGCACTGGTGCCCGTCGCCCTGGCGCAGGAGCTGGAGGCTGGCGCTGCGGTCGTGCGGCCGCTGCCTGCCGACGGGACTGTCTCGCTCCGTGCCCGCTGTCTCCTCGGCCGCGATCCCTGGCCGACGAGGTGCGTGCCGCCCGGCCCACGGTCGGCGCCGAGGTGCTGGTCGTCCTCCGCGGCCTGGCAGGAGACCTCGGCTCCCCCGACGGCAGGCTCCGTCTCCACAACGCCCTGCACGCGGCGAGCACGCTCAAGGGCATCACCTACTGGTCGGCGAGCAGGAAGCAGCAGCGGGTCCTTTTCACGGAGTCGTTCGCCATCGCCTCCCCGCGCAAGGTCGTGCCGATCCCGGATCCCGTGTTCAGCGACGTTCCCCCGGAGGACACGCTGTACACCTTCCAGCAGGACCAGAGCTACGGAAAGAACACCTACGCCCAGCACTTCACCTCCGCCGTCGACCACGTGGCGGTGCGCATCCGCAACACATCGACGGTCACCGTCGTGTTCGTCCCCCTGGTCCAGCCGGGCGGGTTCGTGAGCGACTGTCTCATCGTGCCGATGGGAAGCGACCTCCTGTTCTATGGCGTGTCCTACATCCGCACCTCCATGCCCACCGGCGACCGCCACGCGCGGCAGGAGTCACTGGCGAACCGGCTAATTGCAATGGCCAACTGGCTGCGCGCGCGCCTCGGTTGACCAGCCCCGCGGCGCGGGAGATACTCGCCGGGGAGGCTGACCATGACCCGGACCATCGGTGCACTCCTGATCCTGTCCGTCGCTTTCCTCGCCGCATGCGCCCCGAAAACCCCGAAAGCCTCGACGCCGCAGGCGACCGGCAGCGCGACTCCTGCCTCCGCCGACGGCTCCGAGGATCCTGCCGGCCGGCTGCGGACCCTGTCGTTCACGAAAAACCTGCAGATGTCCGCCTCGCCCACGGGATACGGCGGGAGCGTTCCGCGCCAGCGCTCCGAGCTGGTCCCGGAGATCAGGGCGGTTTACAAGGGAAGTCCCTTTGCCGACGACTACGCGGAAGACAGGGGGCACGCGTGGTCGTGGGACGACCTGGTCGCCTCGGGCCGCCTCTCGGCGAAGACGCCTGCCTCCTGCATCACCTGCAAGACGCCGCATATCGCCGACATCTTTGCCGGGGAGGGGTGGTCGTACGCCCGCAGGCCTCTCAGCGACTACACGGCCGAGGCGCACCCCTCCATCTCGTGCGTCAACTGCCATGACCCCTCCACGCGCGCGCTGCGGGTGGTGCAGCCTGCCTTCCGGGAGGCGGCACAGCGGGGCGGGATCGACCTTGGCGCGGCGCCGCGCGCAGCGATGCTGAGCTACGTCTGCGCGCAGTGCCACAGCGAGTACTACGTCGAGCCGGGAAGCTCCCGCGTCGTCCTGCCGTGGGACAGGGGCACGACACCCCAGGCCATCTACGAGCACTACGCGTCGAGGCCGGGAGGGTTCGAGGCAGACTACCGCAACCCCGATTCACAGACGGCCCTGCTCAAGGCACAGCACCCCGACTACGAGGTCTTTGCCGGCGGCGTGCACGCATCCGCGGGGGTCGCCTGTGCGACCTGCCACATGCCCAAGGTCACGGAGGAAGGGGTCACCTACACGTCGCACTGGGTGACCAGCCCCCTGCTGCGCATCGCGCAGGTCTGCCTTCCGTGCCACAAGGGCAAGACCGAGGAGTGGATCCTGGGCCGGGTGCGCTACATCCAGGCTTCGGTCTTCGCGCTGCAGCGCAGCGCGGCCCAGACCCTCGTGCGGGCGCACGAGGCCGTTGCCGGGGCGGCTGCCGCGGGGGCGAGCGACGCGCGGCTTGCCCCGGCGCGCGAGTCTCTCCGCCGGGCCCAGTGGTACTGGGATTTCGCCTTCTCGGAGAACTCCACGGGGTTCCACGACCCGGTCCTGAGCCAGAACATCCTCGCGCAGGCCATCGGGCTGGCAGGGGCCGCGCTCGAGTCCGCCCTGCGCGCGGCGCCTTGACCCACCCGACGCCGGGCAGTATCTTTTGAGTGTCGTGGGGTGGTTCTTCCGCCGCGGACGCGGCGCAAGGGCCTGAGATCACACCCGTTGAACCTGATCTGGGTAATGCCAGCGCAGGGAGCATGACACAGCAGTCCCCACGCGAGCTGTCCTGGGCGGAGGTGCACCGATGCGGTGGGGAATGGTCCGTGTCCTGGTCCTGTCAGCGACCCTCGTTCTCGCCTCCCCGCTTCCCGCGGGAGCCGCGCCGCGCATCCTGCGCGTGCTCACCCACTCGTCGTTCTCGGCCACGAAGGGGCTGATCGAGGAGTTCGAGCGTGCAAACGCCGTGGAGCTGCGTTTCACGGCCGGCGGCGACGCGGGGGAGACGCTGAACAAGGCCATCCTCGCGGGAGCCCGTCCGCTCGCGGACGTCATCTTCGGCGTGGACAATACCTTCATGAGCCGGGCGCTGGCCGCGGACATTCTCGAGCCGCTGGGACTCGCCGGCCCTCGCCGAGATCCCCGCGGACCTGCTCCTGGATCCTTCCCGCAGGCTTCTGCCCGTCGACGTGGGCCAGGTGTGCCTCAACTACGACCGGGCATTCTTCGAGCGCCGCGGTCTCGCCGTCCCCAGGTCCCTGGAGGACCTCGTGCGGCCCGCGTACAGGGGTCTTCTCGTTGTCGAGAACCCGGCCACCTCCTCGCCCGGACTGGCCTTCCTGCTCGCCACGGTCGCGCGCTTCGGCGACACCGGCCCCGTCACATGGGAATCGTGGTGGAAGGGACTGCGTGCCAACGACGTGCTCGTGGTGAACGGCTGGAACGAGGCGTACTACGACGAGTTCAGCGGCGCCGGCACCGGCAGGCGGCCGCTCGTGGTGAGCTACTCGACGAGTCCCGCGGCCGAGGTGTTCTTCGCTTCCGAGCCGAAGCCCTCCGAGCCCCCGACCGGGGTGGTCATGGCCCCGGGAAGCTCCTTCCGCCAGGTCGAGTTCGTGGGTGTCCTGAAGGGGGCAGCCGAGAGGGATCTCGCGAGGAGGTTCGTGGACTTCATGCTCTCGCGCAGGTTCCAGGAGGACATCCCGCTGCAGATGTTCGTGTATCCCGCCAACAGGACCGCGGCGCTGCCCGACCTGTTCGCGCGCTTCGCCCCCATCCCCCCCGAGCCCGTGTCCATGGACCCGGCGCTCATCGAGGCGAGGCGCGAGGAGCTTGTCTCCCGCTGGACACGGCTGGTCCTGCAGTGAGCCGTTCCCCACGCGCGGGTGGGCGTCCGGCAGGCCCGGCCGCGGCCACGCTGTCCGCTGCCGCCGGCGCCGCCCCCGTCCTCTACCTGGGACTCTTCCTGCTGTACCCGCTCGCGAGGATCCTTGCCCTGGGGCTGGGCCCTGTCGCCGCGTCCGGCGCCTCCGCCGTCGCCCGGCTGCTCGAGCAGACCGGCGCCGCCCGGCTCCTCCTGGCGAGCGCGGGGCAGGCTGCCCTGTCGACCCTGCTGACCCTGGCCGTGGGTCTCCCGGCCGCTCACGTGTTCGCGCGCTACCGGTTCCCAGGGAAGCGGGTCCTGCGGACCCTCCTGTCCATCCCGTTCGTCCTGCCGACCGTGGTCGTCGGCTCGGCCTTCGTGGCGCTCCTTGGCCCCGGCGGCCTCACCGATCGGCTGCTCGGGGTCACGCTCGTCCGGACGGTCGCCGGGGTGGTGCTCGCGCACGCTTTCTACAACACGTCGATCGTCGTGCGCATGGTGGGCGGCGCCTGGGCCAGCCTGGACCCGCGCCTGGGCGAGTCGGCCCGGATGCTCGGTGCCGGCAGGGCCTCCTCGTTCCTGCGGGTGACCGCCCGCCTGCTCCTTCCCTCCGTCGCCGCCTCCGCTCTCCTGGTCTTCTCGTTCTGCTTCACGAGCTTCGGCGTGGTCCTCGTGCTGGGCGGCCCGCGCATCTCGACGATCGAGACCGGGATCTACAGGCAGGCCGTACACGCGTTGAACCTGCCGGCGGCCGCGCTTCTCTCGCTCATCCAGCTCGTGGTCGCGGGGCTGGTGACTGCGGGCTACTCGCTCCTCGGCCGCAGGGCCGAGGTCGTGCAGAACCTCGCGTCCCCCGCGGGCGCCGGCAGGCCTCCCCGCGGCGCGGGGCAGTGGTCCCTCGTCGTCGTCTTCGGCCTGGGCACCGTCGTCGGGCTTGCCCTTCCCCTCGCTGTCCTCGTCGTGCGTTCCTTCGCCGGGCCCGCGGGCTTCACCCTGCAGTACTGGGCGTCGCTCTTTCGAAACGTGCGGGACTCCATCTTCTGGGTCTCCCCGGTCGGCGCCGCGCTGAACTCCCTCGCCTTCTCGGCACTCACCGTCGCGCTCTCCCTCGCCCTCGGCGTGCCTGCCGCCTACCTGGTGGCGCGGCGTGGATCCCGACGCGTCCTCGGCACGGCAGCGGACATCCTCTTCCTGCTCCCCCTCGGGACCTCCGCGGTCACCCTGGGCTTCGGCTTCATCGTCGCTTTCGGAGCGCCGCCGCTCGACATCCGTTCATCCCCGCTCATCATCCCCATCGCGCACTCGCTCGTCGCGCTGCCGCTCGTCGTGCGCAGCATCGCCGGCCCCCTGCGCAGCCTCGACCCGGGGTCGAGGGAATCCGCCGCGCTGCTCGGGGCCGGCCCCGCCCGCGCGCGCCTGGCGATCGACCTGCCCATCCTGAGCAGGGCGTTCCTCTCGGCGGCCGCGTTCGCGTTCACGGTGTCGCTGGGCGAGTTTGCCGCCACCGCGCTCCTGACGAGGCCCGAGATGGCAACCATCCCCGTGGCGATCTACGGCCGGCTCACGCAACCGGGCGACCTCAACCGTGGCCAGGCCATGGCGATGAGCGTCGTGCTGATGGCAGCCTGCGGGCTGGGGATCGCGGCGATCGAGAGGTTTCGGCCGCCCGGCTCGCGGGAGGCGTTCTGATGGCCCGCGCAGGCGTGCACCCGCCCGGCTTCCTCGAGTGGCAGGATGTCAGCAGGCGCTACGACGGTGCCCCCGCGCTGGACCGCGTGAGCCTCGGCCTGGCGGAGAAGGACATCCTGGCCGTGCTGGGGCCCAGCGGGTGCGGCAAGACGACTTTCCTTCGCGTCACGGCGGGGCTCGAGCAGCCGGACGAGGGTCGCGTGCTGTGCCTGGGCGAGGACCTCGCCGGCACGCCCCCGCACAAGCGCGGGTTCGGCATGGTGTTCCAGGACTACGGCCTCTTTCCCCACCTCGACGTGGCCGGCAACGTGGCTTTCGGCCTGCGTGACGGACGCACGCCCCGCGCGGCGAGGGCAGGCAGGGTGCGGGAGATGCTCCGTCTCGTGCGCCTGGAGGAGTTCGGCCGAAGGCGGGTCGGCGAGCTTTCGGGTGGCGAACAGCAGCGCGTGGCCCTCGCCCGCAGCCTCGCCCCGTCACCGCGGCTGCTCATGCTTGACGAGCCGCTCGCCGCCCTTGACGCCACCCTGCGCAGGCAGCTCCTGGTGGAGCTCGCCCGGATCATCCGCGCCGTCGGCGTGACAGCCATCTACGTGACCCATGACAGGGAGGAGGCACTGTCCGTGTCCGACAGGGCAGCCGTGATGCGCGCCGGCCGTGTTGTCCAGGCGGGAACGCCGCGGGAGCTGGTCGAGACGCCCGCCGACTCGTTCGTCGCCTCGTTCCTCGAGCTGGGCGCGGTCCTGGAGGCGGTCCCCGCGCGCAGGAACGGAAAGGCGTTCCTGTCGACCGCCGTCGGCCTTCTCCCCTCTGCGGGGGTGGATACTGCCGGCGCCGCTCCCGGCCCCGGCGCGCGCCTCCTCGTCCGGCCCCGGGCTCTGAGCTTCACGGCCCGGCCGGGCCTGCCGCGGGTAAGGGCGCGCGTGCTGTCGCGTGCGCCCCACCCAATGGGCACCGCGGTCCGCGTGGCTCTCCTCGCCGCGGGGGCGGGACACTACGAGCTGGAGGTGATCGCGGCCCCGGGGGACGGGTGCCCCGCGGCAGGCCCCTGCGGCGCGTGGGTCGACATGCGGAGGTGCGCGATGGTGAAGGCGGCAGCCGACGGCTGACGCCGGGGTCAATCCTGGACGATGCGGTTCCTTCCCGCCTGCTTCGCCTGGTACATGGCCCTGTCGGCGCGCTCGATCCATGCCTCCTGGCTCTCACCCTGCCTGTAGCGCGCCACGCCGATGGAGACTGTCACCTTGATGCTCTCCCCCGCGCAGGTGACCATGGCGTCTTCCATGTGGCGGCGGAAACGCTCGGCGATGCTCATGGCCTGCTGCTCGGTGGAGTTGGACAGCACCACGAGGAACTCCTCACCCCCGTAGCGGCCCGCGTAGTCGTACTTGCGCAGGTCGCCCTGCAACCGGGCGCCGATCTCGCGGATGACCATGTCGCCGCACTGGTGGCCGTGGTTGTCGTTCACATCCTTGAAGTGGTCGATGTCCACCATGAGGCCCGTGAGCGGGACGTCCAGGCGGATGCTCCTCTCGATCTCCACCGAGATGCGGTGAAAGAGGCTGCGCCGGTTGAGCAGCCCCGAGAGGCTGTCGAAGGCGGCAATCTGCTCCAGCTCCCGGTTGGCCTTCTCCAGCTCCTCGTTCAGGCGGCGGATCTTCTCGTACGCCTCCTTGAGGTTCTGGTTCTGGTCCAGGACGAGCGAGGAGAGGCGCTCCTCCTCCGCCACGGCGATGCGGAAGAACTCGCGCTCCTTGAGAAGGGTGGCCTGTCTGTCCCAGCGCATGACCGCCGCCCGGGTGCGGGCCGACAGCTCCGCCTCGTCGAGCGGCTTCTTGATGAAATCGTCGACACCCGCCTCGAGGGCCGCGTGCATGCCCTGCTCGTCCTGCACCTGGGCGCACAGCAGGATCTGCAGGGGCGTGCTGCGGTGCGCCCTGCGGATCTCGCCGACCAGCGCAATGCCGTCCGTCCCCTCCAGCGGCGCCGAAATGACGAGGATCTGCACCTCCTCCGCCCCGAGGATGCGGAGGACCTCGGAAGCGCGGGGTGCGTGCAGGATCCTGTACCCTGCGCCCCGCAGGGGCTGCTCGAGGCGGGAGATGTCCTGCTGCTCACTTTCGGCTATCAGGAGCGTGGTGTCGGGCATGTCGCGCTGAAACAGTAGTCGAAATCCCCGGCCCGGTCGAACCGGATCGGCGGGCCGAGCCCTCCGCGTCGGGGGCGCGGTCAGCGCCGAGGCGCCCCGGGTGGGGCTCACCAGAGCCGCAGGATGCGGAGAAGATCCTGCAAAAGCCCGATCAGGAACCCGAGAATGGCCCCGAACACGTTGATCCACTTCAGGTGGGCGGCGATGACCTGGAGGATCAACCGCTCCACGTCCCTCACGTCCAGGGCGTCGATCTTGTCGATGACGAGTCGCTCCACGTCGAGGCCCCGCAGGATGTCCGGCAGCTTCGCGTCGACCACCCCCACGAGCGTCGCGAGCAGGAAGGCATCCAGCTTCTCCTTACGGGCCGTATCGACGCGAAACACATCGCCGACGGGCGTCGAGGCGTTGTCTTCGAGGAAACCGGCCGTCAGCGCGAGCAGCCCTGCCGACAATGCCCGTGCGGTTTCGGGCCGGGCAAGGAAACGCAGGGCCCGGGTGGAGACCCAGTCGACGATCTCCCCCTCGTCGATGCCCAGCGCGCCGACGGCGAACCCGCCGACGGACTGGCCTGCAGAGCCCTGGAGCGCCGCCTCCAATTCCGCGTACAGCCCCTTCCGCACCTGCTCGTCGGCGAGGCGGGAGAGCAGCTGGCCGACCACCTCCTCGACCGCGTCCGCGAGTGACCCGGGGCCTTCGCCCTTCCCCGA
Organism: uncultured Spirochaetota bacterium; assembly: GCA_963733835.1. Lineage (GTDB taxonomy): Bacteria > Spirochaetota > Spirochaetia > SZUA-6 > Fen-1364 > CAVTER01. Next base: position 386,086 of record CAVTER010000015.1, on the reverse strand, counting down.
CTGTTCGCCCGCGGCCCGCCCCGCGCCGTCTCCCCAGCCCCGGACAGCCTGGACGAGCACTGCCAGGAGCCCGCGCTGCGTCTCTGGATCACCGGCAAGAGTCTCCAGCCCGACGATGGCTTCCTCGACGATCTCGGGCATCTTCTCGGCCAGGCGCCTGTCAAACTGCCCGGCACTGACCAGCAGTCGCTGCAGGACATTGAGCTTCTCGAGGGCTCGCGACAGGAGTCCCGCCCCCCGGGTCTCCAGCTCCCGCCGCATGGCGGCCGAGCGAAGCCACGCTCCCAGCTGCTGCACGACCAGGGGCAGGAAGGGCTCCAGGGCGCGCGCCGCGGAGTCGAGCAGGTGGTCGCGCACCATCGACGGGCCCTGCTCTCGAAGGAGCGCGGCCGCTGCCCGACCGATGGCCCGGCGGGCATCCTCGCGCGCGAGCAGCGGCAGGATGCGCTCGGTCACGAAGGACTTCAGGCCTGCACGCTCGAGGGCTTCTCCGAGCTTCCGCCTCGACACGGAGGCGACGGCCTTGCCCGCGAGGTCCCGGGCAGCCTGGATCATCGGGCGCGAGGAGAGCAGCCGCACGAGAAGGTCGTGCAGCGTGTCCTGCAGGGACGAGGCGAGGGCCGACGCGCCACCCGACGAGAGCGCGGACAGAGGAGAATCCAGGACCTGCGCCGTGACGGACGAGATGCTGCGCGCAAGGGCGGCCTGCGCCTTCTGCGAGTGCACCTGCCTGCGCAGGGCGTCCTCCGTGAGAAGCTCGCTGGACACCATCCTCCCGATGCTGCGCGCGAGGGTGCCCCGCTCCTTCGGGAAAATGCCCGGCGTGAACGGCAGGCGGATCCCGAAAACGCGGACCCCGCGCAGCGGCCGAAAAAGCATGCGGATGGCAATGTCGTTGGTGACGTAGCCGATCACAGCCCCGATCACCGGGGGGGCGACCCAGGAGAGGACCTCGCGGACAAGGCCCGCGCTCACCGCAGGGTTTCCGCGTACTTCTCGGCCTGGCCGCGGGAGTCGAAGATCTCGAGGTAGGACCCGAACACCCAGCCCTTCAGTCCGTCGTAGTTGATCCTGTACCAGTAGGCCACGTCGTTTTCGACAGTGTCCTCGGCGTCCGAGCGGCCGATCACTTCCACGACCACGCCGGTTCGGATGTGCGACAGCACTTCCGACTTGTTCGTCGGCTCTGCGCGCACACGAAGGAGAGGCGACTTCACGGCAGCCCACGTGGCGCGGATGGTGAGTATCGGGGTCGGGGGAAGGTTCAGCTTTTCCGGCCTTCCTCTGCCGCAGGAGGCCGCAAGGATCAGGGCGGCGACACAGCCGAGAGAGAGGAGGAGCACCCGCGCGGCGTTCCTTGATTTCCGGCCACCGGGGTCCTATATTTGTCGGTACATGCGTTTCCCGCTGCAGCCACGAGCAGTACTATTCCTCATTTTCAGCGTCTGGACAACTGCCATGGCCGCGGGCTTCACGCTCGCCGTCTCGGGCGGCGCACACGCACAGCTGTCTTCGGCGCCGGGGTATGACCCCAAGACCCAGCTGGGCGGCGAGGCGGCAGTGGACATGCTCTTCCCTGCAACCCCCTGGCTGCGCGTCGGGCTCTCGGCAGGAGTGCTGGGCGCCAACGCCTCGAACCTCGACGGCGGCTTCGGCTACCGGTCGTACCTCGGGGGATTCCTCGGCGCGGCGGCCCGGGCAGAAGGGCCCATCGCCGGGCGGCCCTACAGAGGAACCCTGCTGGCCGGCGGCCGGCTCGCGTTGCTCGCCAACGTGGCAACCTACGGCAACACGACCCTGGCGTTCTTCTTTCCCAGCCTGGGCCTGGACGGAACCCTCTCGTTCGTGCCCGCGAGGCTCCCCTTCCTGCGTGTCGGGCTCACCGTACCCCTGCGCGTGTACTTCCGCAGGGATTTCCAGTTCTCGGGGTCGGCGGGGCTCGGCCTCGGGATCGCCGTCGAGAAGGCCCCGGCGGCGAAGCCGGTTGCAGGGGGGAGCCCATGACGAGGCCGCTGCGGGTGCTCGGCTCTCTCGTGCTCCTCGTCACGGCCCTCGCCGGCTGCTCGCTCACCTACCCCGCGCCGCGCAAGTTCGCGATCCTCTTCGGGATCAACACCTACCCGTTCAACAACCTGTCCTACCCGGTGGCGGACGCCACGTCGATGCAGGCGATGCTCGTGTCCAACTCTTTCGCCAGCGGCGACGTGATCCTCCGGACCGAAGGGGCGGCAACCAAGGCACAGCTGCAGGCGGACCTGGCGACCGTTGCCGCATCAATGACCTCGAGCGACCTGTTCGTGTTCTACTACTCGGGACACGGGACCGTGTACCCCGTCAACGGGGTCGACGCGGAGTGGATCCTGCCGTCCGGGTCGATCGGCGGCGGAGGAGTCTTTGTCCCCGCGAACGCGATCTCCGACGCGGAGCTGGGGGCACTGCTCGACGTTCTGCCCACGACACGCAGGGTGGTGATCCTGGATTCCTGCAACTCCGGCGGGCTTATCGGCGACGGACTCGAGGCCGACACTGTCGCGCCGGTTCTCGCCGGCAACACCGTCTTCGACGGGGTGGTGACCATCGGCACGGTCTTCCAGGCCATCGTCAACTACGCGAGCTTCACGACCTCGGACAACGGCGGCGTTTCGCCGTACAACGCCCTGACCATCGCCGCGGCAGGAGCGGACGAATCCTCCTACGAATCCAGCTCCGCCCCCTACAGCGGACACGGCGTCATGACCCACTTCCTGCTCCTCGCCCCTGAGAGCGGCGACCTGGACGGCGACGGGTACGTGACGGCGCTTGAGATGTTCGCCCTCGCGAAGGCGGGGATCGACACCACCTGGAACGTGGCGTGGAAGGGCTCGAGCTACGTGTTCTCGCCCCACGTGTCGGGCGGGCCCATCGACCTGGTGCTGTTCTAGCGGCTTTGCGGGCCTTCACTGACGCCTGGCTCCCCTGCGGGCCCGCGCGCGCTTCCGCGGAATCGTCGATTATCGGAAGTCGGGCAGCCGCCATCACCCCCCGCCGATTCGGAAATGCGCGTGTCTGCGCCCACGCGGCGCTCAGGTCGAGCTTGCGTCCTTGATCTTCTGGATCTCGTCGCGCACCACGGCCGCCCGCTCGAACTCGAGGTCCTTCGCGAGCTCGAACATCTCCTCCTCGAGGGCCTTGACCAGCGCCTTCCGCTCCTTCGGCACGAGCACGTTGTAGCTGCGGGTGAGCACCTCGAGGTTCACCGACTCGCCGAGCTCCTCTTCTCCTCGCGCTTTCGCACGAGGATGTCCTGGATGGCCTTGGAGATGGTGGTCGGGGTGATGCCGTGCTCCCTGTTGTACTCCTCCTGGATCTGCCGGCGGCGGTTGGTCTCGTCGATCGCGACCCGCATCGCCTCGGACATCCGGTCGGCGTACATGATCACCCTGCCGTTCACGTTGCGGGCGGCCCGGCCGATCGTCTGGATCAGCGAGGTGGCCGAGCGCAGGAAGCCGATCTTGTCCGCGTCGAGGATGGCGATCAGGGACACCTCGGGCAGGTCCAGGCCCTCGCGCAGCAGGTTGATCCCCACCAGCACGTCGAAGGTCCCCGCGCGCAGGTCGCGCAGGATCTCCACCCGCTCGATGGTCTCGATCTCCGAGTGCAGGTAGCGCACCTTCAGCCCCAGCTCGCCCGAGGTAGTCGGTCAGGTCCTCGGCCATCCGCTTGGTGAGCGTGGTGACCAGGGTGCGTTCCTTCGCCTGCACCTGGGCCGCGGATCTCCGCGTAGAGGTCCTCCATCTGGCCCTCGGACCGGCCGCACCTCGATCTGCGGGTCCAGGAGCCCCGTGGGCCGGATCACCTGCTCGACGACGCGGTGCGACTTGGCGGCCTCCTCCTCGCCCGGGGTGGCCGAGACGAAGATGACCCTGTCGAGGAGAGCCTCGAACTCGCCGACGTACAGCGGCCGGTTGTCCAGCGCCGAGGGCAGGCGGAACCCGTAGCGGACCAGCGACAGCTTCCGCGACCGGTCCCCCTCGTACATGCCCCGCACCTGGGGCAGCGTGACGTGGGACTCGTCGACGAAGGCGAGGAACTTCTGCGGGAAGAAGTCCAGCAGCACCGCCGGCCGCTCCCCTTCCTTCCTGCCGCTCGAGGTGGCGGGAGTAGTTCTCGATGCCCGAGCAGTAGCCCATCTCCTCGAGCATCTCCAGGTCGTACTCGGTGCGGGTCTTCAGGCGCTCGGCCTCGAGGAGCTTGCCCTCCTCGATGAACTGGGCGTGCCGCTCTGCCAGCTCGTCGCGGATGCCCTGCAGGGCCGCGCCGCAGCCGTCTCCTGCGGCATCACGAAGTACTTGGCGGGGTAGATGCGTGACAGAGTCCAGCTCCTCCACCACGCCCCCGGACAGGGGGTCGATCCGGCGGATGCGCTCGATCTCGTCGCCGAAGAACTCGACGCGGATCGCCTGCTTCGCGTAGGAAGGGAAGATCTCCAGCACGTCGCCGCGCACGCGGAAGCGCGAGCGCTCGAGCACCGCGTCGTTGCGCTCGTACTGCAGGGACACCAGGCGGCGCATGAGGTCGCGCATGTCGACCGTCTCGCCCCGCTTCACGCTCCACGCGCATCTCCCGGTAGTCCTCGGGGTTGCCCAGGCCGTAGATGCACGAGACGGTGGCCACCACGATCACGTCGCGCCGCTCCATCAGGGAGGTGGTGGCCGACAGGCGCATGCGCTCGATCTCCTGGTTGATCGAGGCGTCCTTCTCGATGTACAGGTCCTTGCCCGGCACGTAGGCCTCGGGCTGGTAGTAGTCGTAGTAGGAGACGAAGTACTCCACCGCGTTGTCGGGGAAGAAGTCCTTGAACTCGCGGTACAGCTGGGCCGCCAGGGTCTTGTTGTGCGACAGCACCAGGGTGGGCAGCTGCGCCTGCTCGATGATCTGGGCCATCGTGAAGGTCTTGCCCGACCCCGTGACCCCCTTCAGGGTCTGGAAGCGGAGATTCTCCTGGACGCCCCGCGCGAGGGCTTCGATCGCGGCTGCCTGGTCGCCCGCGGGCGAGAACGGGGAAACGACCCGGAAATGCGTCACGGCTACTGGTTGGACGGGGGCCGCTGGACCAGCTTGACGGTCAGCAGCTTTTCCTGGCCGCCGCGCACGACCTTGACCTCGACGACCTCGCCGGGCTTCGTGTCCTCCAGGGCGCCCATGAGGTCCGAGTACGGTCTCGACCTTCTGCTTGTCGACCGCGACGATGATGTCCCCGCCGCCGTAGATGATCGTGCGACCCGTACGCACCGCGCTGGGACTGGTCGCCGCCGCGGATGCCAGCCGCCGTCGCGTTGGTGCGGGCGGCGGACACCAGCACCCCCTTCGGGACGGGCAGCTTGAAGTAGCTCACCAGCGAGGGGAACAGCTGGATGGGGTCGATGTCGATCCAGCCCCGGCGCACCTCGCCGTAGCGGATCAGCTCGTCGGCGATGCGCCGGGCGGTGTTCACGGGGATGGCGAAACCCGACGCCCGCCGAGGCGCCCGACGGCGAGTAGATGGCGGTAGTTGATGCCGATCAGCTCGCCGCGCGAGTTCAGCAGCGGCCCGCCCGAGTTGCCCGGGTTGATCGCCGCGTCGGTCTGGATGGTCTCGCGGATCACGGTACCCGTCCTCGGTCTGCAGCGGCCGGGCGAGCCCCGAGACGATGCCCGTGGTCAGGGTCCGGTCGAAGCCGAAGGGGTTGCCGATGGCGAGCACCTTCATGCCCACCCTCAGGTTGGAGGAGGAGCCGAAGGGGATCGGTGACGAGCGCCTTGCCCTTCGGAGTCGAACTTCAGCACCGCCAGGTCGTTCTCGGGGTCGGTGCCGATCGTCTTCCCCTCGACCTCAGTGCCGTCGGACAGGGTGATGCGGATCTGGTCGGCGCCCTTGACCACGTGGTAGTTGGTGAGCACGTGGCCTTCCTGGTCGATGATGACTCCCGAGCCCGTGCCCTCGCGGGGCACCGCCTCGAACATCCACGAGTACTCGATGGTGACGGTGGTGATGTAGACGACGCCTTGTTGGCCCTGTCGTACACGTCGATGTTGTTCTGCTCGTCGTCGCCGATGTCCAGCCCGCGCGAGGAGGCCCCGCCCGAGTACTGGGCAGGCAGGACGGCGGAGGGAGCAGCCGACTGGGGACGTCGCTCCGCGGAGCGGGAGCCGACGTGCGCGCGCCGCGACGGCAGCGCGAACTCGGCGATCAGCACCCCCGCCGCGAGCGCGACGGCGCCGAGGGCCGCGCACGCCACGACGAGCTGGTGCCGGCTGTACAGCTTCATGACCGGATACCTCTGGACCAATAATACCAGCTTGGCACCGTGCCCGGCTACTGCCCGGCTCCAGAACCAGTCGCTGTCTCCGTAGCGCCGCAGCTCGACGGCCTCGATCAGGTGCTCCCTGTCGATGTCCGCCGCGCCCGCCAGGTCGGCGATCGTGCGCGCGATGCGCAGGACGGAGTGACACGCCCGGGAGGAGACGCACAGGCGCTCGGCTGGCGAGGGCGAGCTCCCGCACGCATCCGGGGTCGAGGGGACAGACGGGCCATCATCGCCGGCCGGGATGCGCGCGTTCCAGGGACACGCGCTCGCCGCGTTCCGACTCCTCTGCACCGCGGCCGCCGCGCGCACCCGTCCCGCCATGGCGGCACCCTCGTGGGGGAGCGACGGCCCGCACATCTCGGCCGCCTTGACCGCGGCGAGCGGCACGCGGATGTCGATCCGGTCCAGCAGCGCGCCGCCCACCCTGCGCCAGTACCTGTAGATCTCTTCGCGCGTGCACATGCACACGTGGCTGTCCCTGCCCAGGTTGCCGCAGGGGCAGGGATTGAACGAGAGCACGAGCTGGAACGCTGCGGGGAACCGCACCGTCGATCCCGCGCGGGCGATCGACACCCACCCGTCCTCGACCGGCTCGCGCAGGCCCTGCAGCAGGCTCATCCCGAACTCCGGCGCCTCGTCGAGGAAGAGGATGCCGTGGTGGGCAAGGGACGCCTCGCCCGGCCGCGTCAGCCTTCCCCCGCCCACGATACCCTCGCTCGAGGCGGAGTGATGGGGCATGCGGAACGGCGGTCGCGCCGACCAGCCCGGCACCCGGGGGCAGCACGCCCGCGATGGAATGGATCCGCGTCACCGCGAGTGACTCGTCCCGGTCGAGGTCCGGCAGCAGCGACGGCAGCCGCCGCGCCGCCATTGTCTTGCCGCTTCCCGGGCGGCCCGAAGAGGAGCAGGTTGTGCCGGCCCGCCGCGGCGATCTCCAGGGCGCGCTTCAGGCCTGCGTGGCCGCGGATGTCGCCGATGCTTTCCATTTCCAGCCCGGCCCGGCCGGCCGCGACGGCGGACTCTCCCCCGCCCCCTTCATCACCGCCGACAGGCCCGCCCTGCGCGAGCGTCCCCGAGAGTGCGAGCGCCGCCTGGCGCAGGGAGGCGATGCCCAGGATGCGTCCCTGGCCGAGGGCAAGCGCCTCGCGCAGGTTCTCGCGCGGCACCAGGAACCTGTCGATGCCCGCGGACAGCCCGGACCCGACAGCCGAAAGCACGCCGTTCACCGGCCGTACCGCGCCGCCCAGGTCCAGTTCGCCCAGCACCATGGTGCCCCCTGCGCCGTCCGGGCCGATCTGGCCCGAGGCCAGGAGAACCCCCAGCGCTATCGGAAGATCGAAGGAAGCCCCCTCCTTGCGGATGGCCGCCGGGGCAAGCGAGACGAGGATCCTCTCGGGGGGAAACGTGAATCCGCTGTTCCTGATCGCCACCCGGACCCGTTCGCGCGATTCGCGCACGGCGCCGTCGGGCAGGCCGACGATGTCGATGCCCGGCAGCCCATGGCGGATGTCGACCTCGACCGAGACCATCTGGCCGTCCACGCCGATCGGCGCGTGGCTCGCAAGCACCGCCAGCATGCATCCTCCCCCGCAGGGAACACGGGGGAATCAGTCCTGGCGCTTGAGTCCCTCCCTGATGGCCCGCTCGACCAGGCCGTGGCAGGCCTCGTTCATCTCGTGGCCGGCGTGGCCCATGACCCACTCCCAGCGCACGCGCATGCCCTTCGACAGATCCCACAGGGCAGTCCACAGGTCGACATTCTTGACGGGCGCCTTGCCGCTGGTCTTCCACCCGTTCCTGACCCAGGAGTGGATCCACTGGGTGATGCCCTTCTGCACGTACTGCGAGTCCGTCGTCACGGTGATGGCCGCGCCCGCGAGCGCGGGCAGTCCCGCGGCTTCCCGCAGGCCCTCGGTGACCGCCACCAGCTCCATGCGGTTGTTGGTCGTCGCCGGCTCGAAGCCCGACCGCTGCAGCCGCCTGCCGTCGGCCTCCAGGACGAATGCCCAGCCGCCGGGTCCCGGGTTGCCCAGGCACCCCCCGTCCGCCCAGATCTCCACGCCTCCGCTCATCAGGCCCCCTCGAGGGGCAATACAAGCCGGGCCCGGGCCCCTCCGTCAACCCCGGGCCCGAGGTCGAGCGACCCGTCGTTGCGCTCCACTACCAGCCGCGCCACGTACAGCCCGAGCCCCTGGTGCCCCGGCTTGGTCGACGAGAACGGGGCGAACAGCCGCCGCAGGGAGCCGGGTGCGAATCCGGGGCCGTCGTCGTCCACCTCGATGACGGCACGGCGCTCCTCGCGGAAGAGCCTGACCCGGACGGGCATCGGCAGTCCCTCCTGCGCGTCCAGGGCGTTGTCCAGCAGCTCGCACAGGGCGCTCACGATGTCCTCGGGGCAGCAGGCCACGGTCCCGGGGCAGGCGCAGTCGGAGGCGAGGGAGGCGCCAGGGCGCTTCTGCCGCGTGCGCTGCAGGGCCGCGTTGACGAGGGTCCGCGCGTCAGTCGTGGCCTGCGCAGACACCGGGGGCCCCGCGAGCGACTCCAGGGCACGCAGGACCTCGCCGATCTTCGCCTCCGCCGCCATGGCCTCGGCGACCATCTCCTCGGCCTGCTCGCGCCCCTCGGGCGGTCCGGCCCCGAGCAGCCGGGCGTGCAGCGCGGTGAGCGCCGCGGACACCTGTCGGGACGGCTCCTGCAGCCCCCGCACCACGCCGCGCAGCACCGCGCGCAGCTCCGAGACCCTGCGGCCCTGCACGGTGCGTGCCTCCTGCCTTCCCAGCTCCTCCACGAGGAGCAGGAGCTCGGCGTTCCTGCGCTCGAGATCAGCCGGGGCCGGCCCGCGCCGGGGTCGCACGGCACGGTCGGCAAGCAGGGAGAAGGCCCAGCGAAGCGGGAAGAGGGCGGCGAACAGCATGCCGGCCCCCGCGAACCCCGCGGCGGCCGGCGCGAGCCCCCAGCTCGACGCGAGCGAGCCCTGCAGCGGCTGCCACGCCAGGCCGAAGAGGACCCCCGCCGAGGCGAGCACCGCGGCGGCAACGATGACGCGGGAGAGGAAGACGCGCAGGCTGAACACGCGGTGCCGGGTGAGGCCGATCAGCGTGCACACGGGGATGAACGACAGGAAGAGCTGCGCCAGGTTTCCCAGGCTCACGCGAGCCCCCGGGTGGCGCAGGATGAGCGGAAGCTGGTCGAAGAAGAAGTAGGGCGGGAGCGCGACGAGGATACCGGCGAGGATCCAGCGCAGCTGCGCCTTCTCCTTCTGCGTGGATGCGCGCAGATACGCGCTGGCCATGAGCGTTCCCCAGGCGACGTACGATGCCCCCTCGGCCGCGTTGACGACCCGACCCAGCTGCCTGTAACGGTCGAGCACGGCCTCGGCGCCGGTCGCCGCCCACTGGGAGTACAACCCGATGCGCACGGCGAAAAGCCCCGTCCACCCGACAAGCAGCACGCAGATCACCGCCGCTCGGCTCGCGGGGGTTCCCCTGGGAAACGGAAAGTACAGGCCGAAGAAGACGAGGAGCCAGGGAGCGAGCTTTCCCGCCTGGACCAGGAGGTTGGTGAACAGGCTCTCGTAGTAGAAGGGCTTCACGCAGGTGAACACAAGGTACAGCAGCGACGCCAGCACCAGCAGCGCCGTCCCCGGCGTCCCGGGCATGCGCCAGGTCAGGAGCACGGCCGTGACCGCGAGCACGGCGCAGAAGGCCAGGACGAACACCCAGTCCGGCCGTGTCGGGGCAAACGTGGGTGTGACCAGGACCGTGGCCCGTGCGCCGTCCCGCTCGACCTCAACCGGGAACGGCTCGAAGGTCCGGATGCGGTCGTGCGCGAGGAGCACGTCCCTGCTCGAGTGCACCTCGATACCGTCGATGGCAATGATCCGGTCGCGTCCCGCGCGCAGCCCGGCGGCGGCGGCAGTCGAGAAGGGGGCTCGGGGGGCGAAGGTCACCCTCCCGTCCTCCACGGTGACCTCGGGATACATCACGACAAGACCCGTGTCGGGCCGCAGGACCCAGCGGGCGAAAAAGAACGCGGAGAGACCTGCCAGGAGTGCACACAGGGCCGCCAGCACGAGCCGGCCGCCGCAGGCTGGACTGCAGCCTGTCAGTCCCCTGCCGGACATTCGCCCTCCCGCGGGAAGGCAGGGCAGCGCGGGGCGGCCAGGCGGAGGATCCGCCGTCCTTCGAAAGTCCCGGCAGGCACGCACAGGCGGCGCAGCCGCTCGGGGGCCAGGGCCAGCGCCTCCTCCGTGAGCACGCAGCAGCCGGCGCGGGCGAACCTCTGGCCGAGGTGGAAGATCGTGTTGAGGCTCTCCGCGATGACGCCGCCCGTGTCTTTCTCCCTGTACACCATGGAACCGGTGGAGAGGGCCATGCGGAAGGAGAGGCTCGCGGGCAGCGGGCATTCCTCCACGTCGTAGAGCAGGCGGCCGAGCGCGATGCGCAGCATGCACAGGACGGGAGACCCGGCGCCGTTCTGCTCCCCCTCCCCGTCGGAGGGACCCGGCCTCAGGGGGAACAGCACCAGGCCCCCGAACCCTGCCCAGGTCCACAGCCGGCCCCCGTGCGGGCCGACCATGCGCTCGATGAACGAGCGGAAGCTTTCCATGGCGCGGGAGAGGTTGTCCGCCCCCGAGCGGCGCTTCATGGCCTCGATCCCGTCCACCTCGACGAAGAGGAACGCAAAGGCGTGCTCCCGTCCCGGTACCACGCTCCCCCACCCGTCAAGCCCGGCCGCCTGCTGCCCGTCAGCCGCATCGGCCACCTGCGCCGCGGGGGTTCCCCCGGGCTGCAGGCCACGCGCGGCGGCGAATGCCGCGACGCGTTCGAGCCTGCGCGCGGTCAGCCCCGTCCTGCGGAACTCCTTTCCGAGGTAATCGACCACCCCGGCGTGAAACAGGCTCGCCACGTCGGATACCTTGCCGAGCGGGTCGATCACGCCGACGTGGAGACCGGGCGCCTTCGCCAGGGCGGCAAGGGCCCTGCGCCGCTCCACCTCGCCCAGGCCGGCCAGGTCGAGGTACACGAGCTGGCCGCTGCAGAGGGACGGCAGCGCCCTGCGCATCCGCGTGACAGGCTGCACCTCGACCTCGGGTCCCGTGCGCGGCCGCCGCGGGAACTTCATGCGCGGGGAATTGGGGCTCTTCGAGAAGACGACAACGGTCATGGCTTGTCCCCGCCCAGCGCGTAGCGGAAGAGCGCGCTGTTGCCGTCGCCCCCGACAGGAGCGAAGGATCGCCCGAGCTTGCCGCCCAGGTCGGTGTACACGACAGAGGAGACGGTGAGGCTGTCCGGCAGCGTGTACAGGGACTCCAGGAGCTCCACCCTGCGGATGGTTTCCCCGCCCGCGTCCTTGGGCGAGGAGGCGAACCTGCAGGGCCCCGCGTGGGCGGCCAGGCGCATGCCGACCGGCTCGGGCAGCCTGCAGGCGAGGAGGTTGAAGAGGTACAGCTCGTGCAGGATCTCGATGCCGCAGAGGGTCGCCTGCATCGCCTTGTCCCCGAAGTAAAATGCAGCGAGACCCCCGTCTCCCTCCCAGGACCAGATGCGGCCGTCGCGCTTCTCCACCAGCCGCCGTGCGATTTCCTTCATGGAGGCGAACGTGGCGCGCACGGCCTCCCCCGGGTAGCGGCGGACGAGGACGGAGTTGCCCGCCACGTCCATGCGCAGCAGCGCCAGCTCGTAGGTCCTGCCCTCGCGCAGCGTCCCCCACCCCATGGTCTTGCCCCTGCCTGCCGCCTCGACGAACACCCCCTTCTCGCGCAGGTAGCGGTAGCCCTGGTCCTCGATCTCCGCCGCGATCCGCGACAGGAGCGGGATGGGAACCTCGCGTCCCATGAAGCCGTTGGTGTGCACGTCGATCAGCGCCTCGACGAGGCGGAAGAACAGGCCCTCGCGGGAGAAGTCCTTCAAGATGTGGCGGGCCGCGTCCGCCCGGGGCATGGGGATGCTGGAGGGGAAGCCCGAGCGCTCGTACACGTCGTAGTCGGGGATGACGCGCCGGGCGACCACGGTCATGAGGTCCACCGTGAGCGACTGGGTCATCGCCTGCACGAGAAGCCCGGCCACCCGGGTGTTCACTTTCACGGCGACAGCCCTTCCCTGTCGAAGGCCGGCGGCAGCGGGCTCGGCCTTCCCTGGGCGTTCACGCTCACCCAGGTCACCTCCGCTGCGGCGATCAGCGTGTCGCCCCGCACCACCTGCTGACCCAGGATCCCGCCGATGCGCGTGCGCTTCAGGGGGCGTGTCAGGATGGTGAGCCGGTCCTCTGGAAGGGCGGGCCTCTTGTAGTCGACAGAGATGCGGGCCACGTACAGCCCGATGCCCGCCGCGCGCATCTCGTTGAACGAGATGCCCAGCTCTCGCATGTAGTGCTCGCGCGCGAACTCGAGGTAGTGCAGGTACACGGCGTTGTTCACGTGCCCGTAGGTGTCGCACTCGTACCAGCGCACGACCAGCTCGCACGTGGTCTGGATGCCCCGCTCGCCTACCATGTCACCTCGCCGCCGGCGATGGTTCCTGGTCGCGCGCGCGTTGATGTCGAAGAGCTTCGTCGCGGAGATGGCGGCGTCACCGGGGTAGCCGCGCGTCTCCCAGTACCCGTCCTCGTCACGGTCCAGGAAGTCCACCGCGACGATGCTCTTGGCGCTCTTGTACCCCCACAACTGGGGGAAGACCACCCGGACGGGGCCGCCGTACTCCACCGGGAGGTCCTCGCCGTCGGCCGAGAGCGCGACAATGGCACGGGGGTGGTCGATCTCCGCGAGCGGGACGGTCGTGGTGTAGGTGCCGCCGTAGGAGGTGAAGCGGACAAAGGCGGCGGCGGCCGTCGGCCGCGCGAGGTCGGCCAGCCTCCGCGCGAGGATCCCCTTCCATTGCGAGACGCACCGACCAGCGCGTGACCGAGGTGAGCCTGCAGGACACCGTGTCGGTTGCCAGCCCTGCAAGCTCCCCGAGCCCGAGGGCGCGCGGGGCTTCGCACGAGCCCGCCCACGCGCAGCAGGTACCCCTCCCGCTGGATCGAGGGCTGGCCTTCCGCCCAGAAAACCGGGATCCGCATGTCGAAAATCGATGCCACCATCCCATCTTACTTTGCCGCCGGCGGGGGTCAAGGCGGGGCCGTGCCGAGCGCCGCCGGGCCGCGGGAGGCAGCGGTGATTGACAGAACCGCGGCAGGTTGGTATAGTCCCGCCGATCCGCTCACAACGGCGGCGTAGCTCAGATGGTAGAGCATGCGGCTCATATCCGCAGTGTCAAGGGTTCGAGTCCCCTCGCCGCTACGATGTCACGGAGAGTAAGGCCAGCCGTCGGGCTGGCCTTCGTGTTTGCAGGGCTCGCGGCGGGGCGCGCACAAAAAACAAGGCCAGTCCCGATGACTGGCCTTCGATCTTAGCAGGGGCAGGATTTGAACCTGCGACCTCCGGGTTATGAGCCCGACGAGCTGCCAACTGCTCTACCCTGCGTCGTGAGTCACAATATAAGGCAAATCGCACGGAGCGTCAAGAGCCCGTGCGGGCCGCGGGACGCGACGCGGCAGCAGGCTTTTTTGCTCGCGGCACTTGACAACCCCCTTGATTCGGAGGATAACGAATAAAAATACAACAAGGAGGGCTTTTATGCTCAAGAAGATTCTGACGCGGCTCGTGCTCGCGGCGCTGCTCTTCGGCGTCGTGTCCTGCGCGAAGAAGGAAGCCGCCAAGATCGTGATCGCCACCGACGCGACCTGGCCGCCGATGGAGATGGTCGACGAGAGCAAGAACATCGTCGGCTTCGACATCGACCTGATGAACGCGGCCGCGAAGGCGGGCGGGTTCGCGGTCGAGTTCAAGAACACGGCCTGGGACGGCATCTTCGCCGGCCTCGAGGCGCGGCAAGTACGACGCGGTCATGTCGTCGGTCACCATCACCGACGAGCGCAAGCAGACCATGGACTTCTCCGTCCCGTACATCAACGCGGGCCAGATCCTCGTCGTGAAGAGCGAGGTCTCGGGCGTCGAGACGCTCGCCGACCTCGACGGCAAGACCGTCGCCGCCCAGATCGGCACCACCGGCGCCTTCGAGATCGACAAGGTCAAGGACGCCGAAGAAGATCACCGCGAAGACCTACGACGAGATCGGCCTCGCCTTCGAGGACCTCGTCAACGGCCGCGTCGACGCGCGTCGTGTGCGACACCCCGGTCGCCGCCCAGTACGCGCTGCAGAACGAGAGCTACAAGGGCAAGCTGAAGATCGTCGGCCAGCCCTTCACCGAGGAGTTCTACGGCGTGGCGGTGAAGAAGGGCAACAGCGAAGGTCCTCGACGTGATCAACAAGGGCCTCAAGAAGGTCCTCGACGCCGGCGAGAACAAGGCGATCGAGGAGAAGTGGCTGAAGTAGAGAAGCCCTCGGCGCGTCCCGCGGGACCCACCGGCGGGACGCGCGATCGAGGTCACCGACGGGGCGCTGATCCCCGGGCGGGGAGAGAAGTCGGTCTTCTCGGCCTGGCGCATCTCCTTCTTCGGGGCCATCGCCCTGCTCGTCATCCTGCCCGCTCGTCTCGCCCGAACCCGTACTGGGAGATCCTGCAGTTCCTGCCCGACGGGATCCTGGGGACCTTCCAGGTCACGGTCCTGTCCATCATCGTGCTCGCTCGTGGTCGGGCCTGGTCACGGGCATCGGCCGGATCTCGCGGGTCAAGATCATCAACCGGATCGCCACGGTCTACGTGGAGATCATCCGCGGCATCCCGCTGCTGGTGCAGATCTTCTACATCTACTACGCGCTGGGCAAGATCATGCAGGTGCCGGACATCTGTCGCGGCCGTCATCGCCATGACGGTCTGCTACGGCGCGTACATCGGCGAGATCTTCCGCGCCGGCATCCAGTCCATCCCCAAGGGCCAGATGGAGGCCGCGATCGCCCTCGGGCTCACCCGCGGCCAGGCCCTGCGGCAGATCATCCTGCCGCAGACGATCCGGGTCGTGCTGCCGCCGCTGGGCAACGAGTTCATCGCGCTGCTCAAGGACTCCTCCCTCGTGTCCATCCTGGCCGTCTCGGACCTGCTGCGCCGCGGCAGGGAGTACGCCTCCAAGACCTTCAACTACTTCGAGGCCTTCACCGTGGTGGCCCTGGTCTACCTCGTCATGACCCTGTTCTTCTCGCGCCTCGTGGCGCTCATGGAAGAGAGGCTGCAGCCGCCGTGGCAGCCGATAGGGTCCGCATCGTCGACGCGTGCAAGAGCTTCGGCAAGGTCGTGGCGCTGAACAACGCGAGCCTCACCGTCACGCGCGGGCGAGGTCGTCCTGATCATCGGCCCGTCGGGCAGCGGCAAGAGCACGCTCCTGCGCTGCGTCAACCGCCTCGAGCACCTCACCTCGGGCGAGATCTGGATCGACGACGACCAGGTGACCGACCGCAGGCTCCGACATCCGCCAGATCCGCGAAGAGGTCGGGCATGGTGTTCCAGTCCTTCAACCTCTTCCCGCACCTGACCGCCCTGCGAGAACATCACCCTCGCCCCGCGCATCGTGAAGAAGACGTCCCGAGGACCGAGGCCGTCGAGCCGGGCAGGGCCCTGCTGGCGCGGGTCGGGCTCGCCGGACAAGGCAGACGCCTATCCCGACCAGCTCTCGGGCGGCCAGCAGCAGCGCGTGGCCATCGCCCGGGCGCTGGCCATGAACCCCAAGGTGATGCTCTTCGACGAGCCGACCTCGGCCCTCGACCCCGAGATGATCAAGGAAGTCCTCGACGTCATGGTGGAGCTGGCGCGCGAGGGCATGACCATGCTCGTGGTCTCCCACGAGATGGGCTTCGCCCGGGCGGCGGCGCACAGCGTGGTGTTCATGGACAACGGCGAGATGATCGAGCGGGGCACCCCCGAGCAGATCTTCACCGCGCCGCGCGAGGAGCGCACGCAGAGGTTCCTGAAGCACATCCTGTAGCAGCCGCGTCGCGCGACAACGAGAAAGGCCGCGCGAGCGCGGCCTTCTGCTTTTCGATTCTGGACCGAATCCGAGTCCTGGCGATTCCTAGTAGCTCTTCATCGCGGAGACCTTCCGCGCCCTCTTCATGCGCTTGCGCTCGAGGGCCTTCTTCTTGCGATTGAGAATGGCCGAGGGCTTCTCGAAGAACTCCCTCTTCTTCCATTCCCGGATGATGCCCTCCTTCTCCACCTGGCGCTTGAAGCGCTTGATGGCCTTCTCGAGCATCTCATCCTCGCCGACTTCGATGTACGCTATGGAAATCACCTCCCTTCTGATTCGTATTCACTCGAATATCTCCCAAAGCGGCCCCAGTGTCAAGAAGAGGCGCCCGCACGAAGTCCTCGGGGTCGACGGGGGTGCCCAGGACCTGGACCTCCCAGTGCAGGTGGTTCCCGGTGGCGAATCCCGTCATCCCGACCCTTCCCAGCTCCTGCCCGGCAGCCAGGAGCTCGCCATGCCGCACGAGCATCTCGGACAGGTGGTAGTAGATCGAGAAAACCCCGGGCAGATGCTCGATCACCACGGTCTTCCCCGTCATGATCCGCTCCGCGGCCATCACTACCCTGCCCCCCCCCGCGGCGCCAACCGGGGTGCCTGACGGGGCGGCCATGTCCAGGCCGTTGTGGATGGTGCTGTCGGAGCTCCCGTCAGCGTAGCGGTAGCGGCGACGGTCCCCGTAGCTGCCCGTCCTGCGCCACTGCCCTCCCACCGGGAGCGCGAGGGCGCCGGTCTGGTGCACTGCCGCGGGGTCCGCCAGCGTGAGCACGCGGACCAGCTCGCGTGCCTCCTGGGTCTTTCGCGCATCGGGGGCCGTGCGCAGGGTGGAAAGGCTCCCGGTCAGGTCGATGGTCTCGGCGGGAAAAGCCTTCGACGGGACAGTGACTGGCGCCCGCAGGAGGAACGACCGGGCCCCGGCAGAGCCCTTCACCTCCAGCGTCACCGTGCCCGGCGCGGCGGTGGAGGGGACCGCCGCGAGGGCGGCCCACTGCTCCCCCGCCGTCCCGTCGCCGGGCAGGCGGAACACGGTCGCGCGCGACACCTGGCGGGACTTCGCGTCGGTCAGGAGCACTGACACGCTGTCGAGGGTCACCGCGGAGCCGAGGCGCACGCGCACGGCGCTTCCCGGCTCCGCCTCCGAGGGCATGGTCACAGACGGCTCGAGAGCCTTCTCCCCTGGAGGGGAGAAGGTGAAGAAGCCGCGCACGGGCTTCAGGTCGCCGCCCTCCAGCACGTACTCGGCGTCGGGGCTCGCCTCGCAGACCATGGCTCGGGGCTGCGTGAGATGGAGAGTCTCCGCGCCGGCGGGGGGCGCGGCGGGCACCACGAGCAGAAGGCACAGGAGGAGCGCAATCATGATTTCTTCAGGTCCAGCACCGTGAGCTGCAGGTTCTCGCCGCCACCCCAGGAGTTCCTGCCCAGCCTGTAGACGACGTCCACGCAATCGCCGATGCCGAACTCTCCGGGGAAACGAGCCGCGGCGTTCCAGTACACGGCGGGCCACTTTGTCTTTCCCGCGTCGAACAGGAGCTTCAGGTGGCACGCCTCCCTGCGGCCGATGAGCTCGCAGTGCGCCACCCGCAGGCCGCGGGTCAGGAAAGCGAGCTGCGGGTTTCCCTCGCCGTAGGGCTCGAACCTGTCCACCAGCTCCTGCAGCGTCGGCTCCAGGTACGAGAGCGGGATCTCGGCGTCCACGGTGATCACCTCGTCGCCCGAGGCCGGCAGATCCACCTCGGTCACCCGGGCAAGGAAGTCGGCCAGGAAGTCCTGCATCGCCGCCCGCGGGATGCTGAAGCCGCCCGCGAAGTCGTGGCCGCCGCAGGTCAGGAACGCCTCTCTGTGCCGGGCGAAGAAGTCCTCGATCACGTTGGGCCTGCTGCAGCGGATCGACCCGACGGCGGGGTCCGCCCCCGTTGCGATCACCACCGACGGGACCTTGAAGAAGCCCTGCAGGCGCGAGGCC
Source organism: uncultured Spirochaetota bacterium (assembly GCA_963733835.1). Taxonomy (GTDB): domain Bacteria; phylum Spirochaetota; class Spirochaetia; order SZUA-6; family Fen-1364; genus CAVTER01. The sequence continues at coordinate 367,839 of CAVTER010000015.1, read as the reverse complement.
ATGATCCCCGTGATCCCGCGGGGGATGCGCTCGTCGTGCACGAGCACGAACCGCCCGCCCGTCTTCTCGAAGCTCTCGCGGGCCGGGCCCATGACCATGGTCCATGTCGACTCGCCCATCGACTTCCGCCTCAGGTCCAGGGCGAACAGCTCCCCGACCAGCGCCTCCGTCTCGTCGGCCGCCTGGGACAGGAACATCCGCGTCGCCTTGCCCGGCTCGCCCATGCGCCCGGCGGAGTTCAGAAGCGGGGCGACCTGCCAGGCGATATCCGTGGCGCTGATGCGCTTGCCCAGGAGATCCTTGCGCTGGAAGATCCTGCGAAGGCCATCCCTCTCGGACCTGCGCAGCATCTCCAGGCCCGGCGCGCACCATGGCCCTGTTCTCGTCCACGAGCGGCATCAGGTCGGCGAGGGTGCCCAGTGTCACGAGGTCCAGGCGTGAGAAGGCAGGCTCGAGCCGGCTCTGCTCGCGCGCGAGCACCAGGTCGGTGAACAGGCGCACCAGGACGTCCACCTCGGAGCCCGGTCGCCGCGGCGAACCTCTCGGCGCCTGCCTCCGACTGGATCCTGAGCAGGCCCTTCCCCGCCAGGCCGGGGAGGAACTGCCGAACAAGGGGGCCCAGGTCGGACAGCGCGGGCACGGCGTCCGCGCCGAACACCCGGGCAAGGAGACGTGCCTGCTGCGGGGCCTCCAGGACGAGGGTCTCGTCACCGGCCAGGAAACCGGCCAGGCCGGGTCTTCTCCCAGGGCACCAGGCCCGGGACGAAGGCCTCCGTGATACGCGCCGTCTCCACGAGGTTCACTGCCCGGACCGCCTCGACCACGAGCGTCTCGTTGGCCGGCCGCGCGTTCAGGAGGCACACGGAAGCCCCGAAGAACGGCGAGCGGGAGAAGCGCAGCGCCCACTCCACCTTGGAGGCAACGGCGCAGCCGCACAGGTCGCGGAAGGGGTAGCCCGGGAGCTTCGGGTCCACAACCGCCGCCGCCTCGGGCAGCCGGGCAGGGGGATTGTGATGGTCGACCACGATGCACTCGATGCCGCGCTGCGCGGCCAACGCGATCTCGTCGACGTTCGACACGCCGCAGTCCACGGTGACGAGCAGCCCCGTGCCTGCCGCGCCGGCCCTGTCGATCACGGCCGGGGACAGCCCATACGCGTCCTCGCCCTCCGGGAGCATCCATGCGACATCCGCGCCGAGATCGGCGAGCGCCTCGTGCAGCAGGACCGTGGCGGTGATCCCGTCCACGTCCCTGTCGCCGAAGATGAGGATCTTCTCCCCGCTGTCGACGGCCGCGCCGATGCGCTCGACCGCCTCGGCCATCGCCGGCCATGAGGAAGGGGTTGTGCAGCAGACCCAGGTCGGGCTGGAGGAAAGACCGCACGGCCTGCGGCTCGGTGATGCCGCGGCGGGACAGGACAGCGGCGGTGAGGAGGTCCACGCCGTAGCGGCGCGCGAGCTCCTTGACCCCGCGGGGATCGACGGGACTCTTGTTCCAGGTCATGTGCCGGACAGTTCCTCCAGGACGCGTGGCCCGGCCGGTGGTGCCGACGGGCCGATCTCGAAAGCCTGGGCGCACAGCCCGAGCGCCTCGGACACAGCGCGCTCGTCCTGGCCGTGCACCAGGGCGAGCGGCTCGCCGCGGCGCACCGCCTCGGGCTGCACCCTCAGGAGTGTCACCCCGACGCCGGGGTACACGGCGTCCTCCTTGCGCGACCTGCCCGCGCCGAGCACCACGGAGGCCACGCCGACCTTGTAGGCGTCGATCCTGCGCACCACGCCGTCGGCCGGCGAGGCGAGCTCGCGGACGACCGGGGCCGTCGGCCAGCGGGACGGCTCGAGGATGCAGCGCACGTCGCCGCCCTGGAGCTCGACGCTCTGCAGGAATCGCTTCCACGCGGAGCCGTCGGCCAGGCGGGCGCGGGCCATGGCCTCGCCGCGCGGCAGGGTCGGCTGCGAGCCCGCCCTGCCACGAGCATCCACGCGGCCAGCCGCACCGTGAGGTCGACCACGTCGGCGCGGGCCGGTGCCCGCAGGCAGTCGATGCTCTCCTCGCACCTCGAGGAAGTTGCCGACCTTCCGTCCCAGCGGCTGGTCCATGTCGGAGAGCACGGCCACGACCTTCCGCCCCAGGCCCTGCCCCGTGCGCACGAGCGAGGCGGCCAGTGCGCGCGCGTCGGCGCGGGTCTTCATGAAGGCACCGCTGCCGCACTTCACGTCGAACACAAGGGCCTGGGCGCCCTCCGCGAACTTCTTCGACAGGATGCTCGCCGTGATCAGGGGGATCGACTCCACGGTGCCGGTGACGTCGCGCAGGGCGTACATCTTCCTGTCCGCGGGGACCACGGCCTCGCTCTGCCCGATCATGGCGAAACCGACCTCCGCGAGCGCGGCGACGAATCGCCCGTGGTCGAGGTCGGTGCGGAACCCGGGGATGGACTCCAGCTTGTCCAGCGTGCCGCCGGTGTGTCCGAGCGAGCGGCCGCTCATCATGGGCACCCGCAGCCCGCAGGCGGCGGCGAGCGGCGCGAGCACCAGGGAGATCTTGTCGCCCACCCCGCCGGTCGAGTGCTTGTCCACCAGGGGACCGGGCACGGCGGCGAGGTCCAGCACCTCCCCCGAGCGCGATCATGGCCCGGGTCAGGGAGGCGGTCTCGGCGGGGGTCATGCCCTTCAGCACCACGGCCATGAGCAGCGCCGCGAACTGGTAGTCGGGGATGCTCCCCGCGGTGAAGCTCTCCACGAGCCAGCCGATCTCGGCATCCGTGAAAGCCCCGCCGTCGCGCTTCTTCATTATCAGCTCGACAGCTCTCATTTCCGCGAATCCTCCGCGCCCGGAGGCGCACCGAAGCCGGCCGCGGCGAGCGGCGCGTAGCGCGCGCCGGAAGGGCCCAGCACGGATTGGAAAAGGACGCATTCCGTGATGACAAACCCGCTCCGCGGGAGCCGGATCGCGGACTCCCACCCCTGTGCAGGGGCGTCCGAAGCGACACGCGCAAGAGTGACGTGAGGCGAAAACCCCCGAGCCTCGGCAGAGTAGCCCAGCGGCCGCGCAAGCCCGTGGAACAGGTCGTGGAAGGCCCGCGCCTCCTCGGCCCCCTGGTCAAGGACAGCGTGCAGAACCCTCGCGGGACCCTGCGCGGGGAACCGGCCCAGGCCCCCCCACTGGGCGGGGATGGCGGGCACCCGCAGACCAGGGTCCGCCATGAACCTCGTGAGCCGGTCCACCGCCTCGTCAGACAGCTCGCCGAAGAAATGCACGGTCAGGTGGTAGGCCGAGGGGGGGACCCAGCGAAGGCGCGGGTGCGCCCGGCGCAGCGGCTCGACGGCCGCCGCCAGTCCCGCGGCAGCGGCTGTCGGCAGCGGGAGGGCGGCGAACACCCTCACGGGACCGCCCCGAGGCAGCGAACGGTGGCAAGGTCCCCTTCCAGCACTGCCCGCGTGATGCCGTACAGGGCCTCCCTCAGCGAGTGGAACGACCGGGTGTCGAGCCTGAGCGCGCACGCTTCAGGGAGGGGGAGAATTGAGCCGGCGGCGAGGTAGCGCCGCGCGCCCGCCGGGATCCTGAGCTGCTCCGGGGCGCTGCAGCCCTCGCAGAGCAGGCTGCCCGACCGGGTGTCGTAGAACCCCTCCGCCGCCACCCCGAGGGCGAGGCCGCAGGAGTCGCAGGCCTCCACGTCGGGCTGGCTTCCCGACAGGGCCAGGAACCGCCACAGGAACTGGATGGTGATGTATTGCGCATCGCGCGGGTCTGCCCTCTCCACCAGGCGCAGGCACTCAAGGAACAGCGCGTACAGGGCACCGGAGAGGTCGCCCGCGGCATACGACTTCTGCACCACCTCCACCCACAGCGAGGCGGCGCCGATGCGCGCGAGGTCGGCCTGGAGGCGCGGGAAGCTCTCCCGCACCTCCAACTCCGTCACCTTGCAGCTGTGCGAGACGGGGTTGAGGTACAGCTGCGCGGCGCAGTGCGTGAACGGCTCGCTCGCCATGCGCAGCCTGCTCTGCGTCTTGTAGGCACCGTAGGCGGTTGCCGCGACGAGCCCCATGCCCGGGGTGAGAAGCGTCAGGCTCTTGTGAAACTCGCCGAATCTCCCGCGGCGGATGATGATGGCGTCGGTCAGGATGCAACGCTGCATGGGGGTGGCCCCGCAGATCATAGTGACAAAGCCGCCGGGAGACAAGTGCGCCGACCGTCGTTCTTGACTCCCCGGACGGGAACCCGTACCTTGGGTTCGGAAAGGGCGACACCCGTGAGCGACCACCACATCGTGCCTGCAGACCAGATCCTCCCCGCGCGCCTGTTCCTGATCCCGCTGCGGGGGAAGCCCGTCTTCCCGGGAATCCTCACGCCCATGGTCCTCTCCTCTGCCGCCGACGTGGACACGGTGGAGAAGTCCATCGCGGCCGACAGCTTCGTGGGCCTGGTGCTCACGAAGACCGAGAACGTGGACAACCCCTCTGCCGGCGACCTGGAGGAGGTGGGGACGGCGGCCAAGATCGTGCGCAAGATCAACCTGCCCGACGGGGGAATGAACATCTTCATCTCCACCTTCAAGCGCTTTCGCACCCGGCGCGTCCTGCACGCCGAGAGCCCGATCAGCGTGGCGGTGCAGTACATCGAGGACGAGAACGTCGACACCCCGGAGGTGAAGGCCCTCACGCGGGCCCTGCTCAGCGAGATGAAACAGGTCTCCGAGGGCAATCCCCTGTTTTCCGAGGAGGTGCGGCTGTCGATGGTCAACATCGACCACCCGGGCAAGATCGCCGACTTCATCACTTCCATCCTCAACATCGAGAGGGGCGAACAGCAGAAGATCCTCGAGACCTCCGACCTGCACAGCCGCATGGAGAAGGTGCTCATCTTCATCAAGAAGGAGCAGGAGCTTCTCAAGATCCAGAAGAAGATCCAGGAGCAGCTGAGCGAGAAGATCTCGAAGAACCAGCGCGAGTACTTCCTGAAGGAGGAGCTGAAGGCCATCAAGGCCGAGCTGGGCATGGCGGTCGACGCCAGGACGAGCGAGTTCCAGCGCTTCCGCGAGGCGGTAGATGCCCTCGCGCTGCAGGGCGAGGTGAAGGAGCAGGTGGAGCAGGAGCTGGAGAAGTTCTCCCTGATGGAAGCCAGTTCCCCCGAGTTCGGCGTCACGCGCAACTACCTCGAGACCATCGTGGGACTCCCGTGGAACGTCGAGACTGTCGAGACGCTGGACATTCCCCGGGCGCGCCAGATCCTCGACGAGGACCACTACGGGCTGGAGGACGTGAAAGAGCGCATCCTCGAGTACCTCTCCGTGCGCAAGCTCAAGCAGGATGCCAGGGGATCGATCATCTGCCTGGTCGGCCCGCCCGGGGTCGGGAAGACCTCCGTGGGCAGGTCCATCGCGCGCGCCCTCGGGCGGGAGTTCTTCCGCTTCTCCGTCGGCGGCATGCGAGACGAGGCCGAGATCAAGGGCCACCGGCGCACCTACATCGGCGCCATGCCGGGCAAGATCATCCAGGGCCTCAAGATCGTGAAGAAGAGGAACCCCGTCTTCATGATCGACGAGATCGACAAGCTCGGCGTGTCGTTCCAGGGCGACCCCTCCTCTGCCCTGCTCGAGGTCCTGGACCCCGAGCAGAACGTGGCCTTCCGCGACCACTACCTGGACCTGCCCTTCGACGTCTCGCACATCCTGTTCGTGACCACGGCAAACACGCTGGACAGCATCCCCGGTCCCCTCCTGGACCGGATGGAGGTGATCCGTCTCTCGGGCTACATCGACCAGGAGAAGCTGGCCATCGCCCGGCGCTACCTCATCCCCCGTTCCCTCGAGAGGAGCGGGCTCGCGAAGGCAGCCGTCAGGTACGACGGCGCGGCGCTCCTGGCCGTCGCGGACGGGTACGCGCGCGAGGCGGGGCTTCGCAACTTCGAGAAAGCTCTCGATCGGATCCACAGGAAGATCGCGCGCAGAAGCCTGACCGGGGAGACCGCGCTGCCGCTGTCGATCCGTGCCGAGGACCTGGCCGGCTACCTCGGCAAGCCGGTATTCCTCGACGAGGAGATGGCAGGGATCACCCGGCCCGGCATGGCGATCGGCCTGGCCTGGACGCCCCTGGGAGGCGCGGTGCTCGCCATCGAGGCCCTCGCCAATCCCGGCAAGGAAGGCTTCCGCCTGACCGGCAAGCTGGGCGAGGTGATGCAAGAGTCCGCCAACATCGCCTACTCCTGGGTGCGCCACGTGTCGGCGGACCTTGGCGTCGGCACCGAGTACTGGGAGAAGAACATCATCCACCTGCACGTCCCGGCAGGTGCCACCCCGAAAGACGGCCCTTCGGCGGGGATTACCCTCGCCGCGGCCCTTCTCTCCCTCGCGACCGGGAAGAAGATCAGGAAGTCCCTGGCCATGACCGGCGAGCTCTCCCTGGTGGGCAGGGTCCTGCCCATCGGCGGGCTCAAGGAGAAGGTCATCGCAGCCCGGCGCAACAGGATCCGGACGATCATCATCCCCGCGTTGAACGAGCGTGACCTGGAGGAGATCCCGGAGCACGTGCGCAAGGGCATCACGTTCCACAAGGCCGAGACCATGGACGACGTGATGGCGAAGCTGTTCTGATGCGCGCGGCCCTCGTCGCCCTCGCACTCGCCCTGGGCGCGGCCGCGGGGCTGGTCAACCCTGCCCGGGCTGCCGGGGTCGGGGGGCGCGAGATTCTGCATCCCGACTTCACGCTGCGGCGGAAGGACCTGGGGCAGCTGGTCGCCCCCCTGCCGCCGGCGAGCAGGGCAATGGTGAGCGAGCGGCCGCGCGATTTCCTCGACCTGCTGCGCGGGGCGCTCCTGGGCCCGCAGGACCTGCTGATCCTCGTCGACAAGGAGAGGGGCCTCGACCCCGGCTTCGTTCCCCAGGACCTCGTGCAGCTCTCGGGATTCGCCCTGAAGACGGGGAAGCCCGACCTGCGGCTGCGGGCGGTCCTGATGACGGACCTCCTGGCCATGGACGGTGCTGCCGCGGCCGACGGGGCTCACCTCGTGATCTCCTCAGCCTGGCGATCCTACCAGTACCAGGAGCGGCTGATGGCGCGGGCGCTCGCCGGCCAGTCGCGGCAGGAGGCGGAGCGCACCCTCGCCCCTCCGGGGCACTCGCAGCACCAGCTGGGCACCGCCATCGACTTCGGGTCCATCGACGTGTCCTTCGCGCGGACCGCGGCGGGCAGGTGGCTCCTCGCCAACGCGTGGCGCTACGGCTTCTCCCTTTCCTACCCGGAGGGCCAGGAGGGGCTCACCGGCTACTCCTGGGAGCCATGGCACTACAGGTACGTGGGAAGGCCGGCCGCGGCCCTGGTCCAGGTGTTCTTTGGCGGGCGCCAGCAGGAGTTCCTCGAGTACTACGCGGCGCAGGGCAGCAGGCTCTCGGCCAGGCTTCGCCGCTAGGAGAGCTCTTCGGCGGAGAGCTCGAGTGCTCCCCGGCGCACGACCCGGCAGGGCGAGCAGGTCGCGTCCACGATGGTGGAGGCAGCGGCGCCGGGAAGGTCGCCCCCGTCGATCACGAGGTCCACCTCCGCCTCGAACTCCTCCACGATCTCCCCGATCCGCCACAGGGCAGGCGCCCCGGCCCTGTTGACGCTGGTGGAGTACAGGGGCCGTCCGACCGCCTCGAGGACGCCGCGCAGGAAAACGGAATCCGGCACGCGGACGGCCACGGTGCCCCCCGCCGACGCGGGGAGGATCACGGTGAGCGGCCCGGGCCAGTGCCTGGCGAGGGACGGGGGAACCTCCGCCCGGGACACGCGCGCGACCCACGCGCGGTCGGCGACCAGCAGGAGAAACGGCTTGTCGTCGCCCCTGCCCTTGATCGCGCGCAGGCGGCTCTCGGTGTCCGGAGCGGCGCCGACCAGGCCGTAGATTGTGTCGCAGGGAATGACAACGACGCCTCCCCGGGCGAGCAGGCGGCTGAGCACGGTGAAGGCTCGCGGGTTACCAGCGGCGATGACCACCACGCGCCCCCGCCGCAGCCTGGCGGCGCGCCTCGCCGGCGAACTCCCGTCGCGCACCCCGCACCGAGTGCAGGCGGCCATGCGATCCCCGTCGGCGCACGACGGCCCGGGCCACCAGCAGCCCCGTGGACACCGCCGCTCCCGCGAGCGCCAGCCACGGGTTCACGGGCCTGCCGGGACTCCTGCGCCGCAGCAGCGTCCCGACAGAGTACAGCCGGGGCCGCGGTGCCAGGCCCTCCACGCGCAGCACCCTGTCACCCGGCCGGTACAGCCCGAGCTCACGGGCGAGGACCTCGTTTGCAGCGGGGTCCTCGCGCAGCCGCTCCAGCTCGGCCTCGAGGGCCGCGTTTCTCGCGCGCAGGCTCTCGACGTTCGCGGCAAGGCTCACCCTGTAGCGCTCGATGCGGGCGGCCGCGTGCAGGCCCGAGTCCCCGAAGGCCCAGGTGAGAAGCGCGGCGGTGATGAATCCAGCGGCAAGGATAGGGACAAGGCGACGCATTGCTGTCTCTCCAAATGACGGCCCCGGCAGGCATAAAAATGAGAGAAATCGGTCTCCTTGACAGGAGGAAAACCCCGGCACTACACTTGGACCAGAGGGAAAAGGGGTGAAAGTAGGGCTGCTTTTGTGCCGATAGGGAGGATGGCGCGAAACGTATCCTCAGGAGACATGAATGGGAAGGGAAAGACGGGGCCCGGCAGAGAAGAAGCTCGAACAGTACGGCGTCTGGGTGAAGGCCGAACCCCGCGAGGTGCGCGAGGCTGCTGACGCGGACGACTCGATCGGGCTCTCCGACCTCGACACGCCGGTGGATGCCGGCGGCGAGCTTCCTGACATCACCGACGAGAGCCCCCTCACCACCGAGGAGGAGAGACTGCTCGACGAGCTGGAGACGGAGCTGGAGCCAGCCTCGGTCGGCGCCCAGGACCTTCCCGAGCTGACCCTCGAGCCCTCCGACGAGGTCGAGGTCGCCCTGTCCGACAGCGTGCCCGCCGAGGAGCACTTCGACGACCTGCAGGCCCTGGAGGACGAGCTGGCATCTGTCACCTCTCCCGCCCCCTCCCCCGGCTCGGCCGCGGACGGGCACTCATCGCAGGTCCTCGCCCGCATCGAGGAAGAGCTGCGCTCCATACGCACGGACCTCACGGATCTGAAAAAGGAGCTGGCGGGTCTGCGCAAGCCCGGCGCCGCCGCGCCCCAGCGCGCCCCCGCGGCGGAGGCGGAGGGAGCCGCGGCGTTTTTCGACGAGGACGAGGACGAGACGATCGCCCTCACGGGCGACGAGCTGGACAACATCCTCAACACTGCAGACATCACCGAGGGCACGGCCGAAGCGGCGGCCCCCGACCAGGAGGCCGCACCCGCCGACAGCCTGCGCCTCGAGCCGCTCGATGAATCCACCGACGCTGCCGCCCTCGAGCTGCCCGACGCCGCGGCAGGTCCAGGGGACGACGACATCCTGAGCTACGACAGCCCCATCCTCGAGGAGGACAGGCTTCCCCCGCTCGGGCCCGTCGAGGACGAAGGGGAGCTTGCCGAGCTCGAGCCCGAGGAAGGCACCGACCTCGCGGCTGATCTCGTGCTGGAGACGGTCACCCCGACCCCCGACAGCTCGGCTGATGCGCTGGGCGACCTGGACCTGGAGGCCCTGCCCGAGATCGAGGCCGAGGAGGGTCCTGGCGGGGCCGTGGATCTCGAGACGGCCGGGGACATGGAGGCGGTGGAGCTGGAAACCGCTGACCTCGAGCCCGTTGAAGAGCTGGAGGCGGAAGACCCGGAGGGGCGCGCGGGGAAGATCGAGGAACCTGCTGACCAGATCGACCTGGAAGCCCTCGCACGCGAGACGGAAGAACCCGACGACGGTCCCCCCCTGGGGCTGGACATGGATCTCGAGACCGCCGAGCTCGAGCCGGTCGGAGACGGGGATGCCCCGTCCAGCGGCATCGAGATCGACTTCGACACCGGCAAGGGCGCTGCCGCGCCGGCCGAAGCCGAGCAGCTCGACGAGCTGCTCGAGGTCGAGGATGTCCCGGACAGCCATCCCGTCCCGGCTGCACCCAGGCCGAGGCAGACATCCCCGGAGCCGCAAGACGCTGCCCGGCCGGCCCCGGGCCTGTCGGCCCCCCGGCAGGAGAAGCACGGTGTCACCGGAGTTCCGGACGACCTGAAAGAGGAACTCCGCACGGTCCTGAAATACATGAACACCCTGCTCGACGCCCTTCCGGAAGAGAAGGTCGAAGAGTTCGCCAATTCCGAGTACTTCGCGATGTACAACAAGCTCTTCCTGGAACTGGGGCTGGCAGAGTAGATGGGCCTTCTCCGCAGGGCCGCTATCCTCGCGACGCAGGGTATGGCCCGGGAGGAGTCCTCACCCGGGGGGCAGGGCGGCCTTCGCAGCAGGAGTCTCAGGGTCCTGCGGGGATCAACGACCAACCTGCAGCCGCCGGCCGAGCCCCGGCCGGCGCTCCCCGAGTCTCCCCCCGCCGACCCCGCCCTGCCTGCCGCTTCCCCTGCACCGGTCCAGGCAGCGCCGCCCGCCCTGCTTCCGGCGGTGTCGGCGTCGGACATCCTGACATCCCTTCGCACGCTGCCTGACAGCGTCGAGCTCCCGTCGCGCGTGTTCGGGATCCTGAAGGACTCCCTGGGCATTCGGCGGGGTGCCCTCCTGCTGTATGACCCCGCCCGGATGGTCTACGCCCCCTGGGCGAGCTGCGGTTTCGACCAGACCACGCTGCACCGACTGCGTATCGCGCTTGGCTCGCTCCCCAGCTTCAATTCACTGGCCGAAGGGAAAGCCGTCACCGTGGAGGGCGGCCAGGAGCTGGCCGGGTACCAGAGGTTCTTCTCGTCGAGGGAGTTCGCGTCGGTCGAGCGGCTCGTGCTCGCGCCGTTCATCGCCGAGGGAAAGCTGGTCGGCGCGCTGCTGGTCGCCGATGCGGCCCCGCCGTTCGACAGCTCCGCAGCCCTCGCCGCCTGCCTCGACCAGGTGTCCGACGGGGCCTCACCGGCCATGCGCCGGGCGCGCGGCCAGACCATGAAGGGACAGGCGGCCGCCGGACCGGCTGCCGAGCTGCCGCTGCAGGAGCAACTGGCGCACCTGCTGGCCGCGCCGCGCCCGGACGGCACGGGCATGCTCTTCTTCTCCGTGCAGACGGCCGGCTTCGAGCGCCAGGTGCTGGACGCGCATCCCTACCTCGACCCCTTCCGGCTGCGGGAGGACATGGGGTACTTCATCGGCGCCTTCGCCTCCGACCTCGGGGCGGCATTCGCCCTTCCCGGGGGCGGCTTCCTGCTGGGGCTGCGCGACCAGGATTCCCGCGCCGCCGACCTGCTGGCCCACCAGCTGGGCTCGTTCCTCTCCTCGCTTTTCGGTTCCTCCGACGGCCGCGCCGCGGAGCTCTCCGTGCTGCGCTCCCGTGCGCTCCCCGAGGGTGAAGCGGACCCCGCGGGGCTTGCCGCGTTCTTCACCTCCTGAGCATCGATGAACGACGGCGCCCCCGCTGGCAGCGGACGGGACAGCGCTCGCGGGACCGCGGTCGAGGGTTTCACCTCCCGGTCGGGCGCCCCCTCCCTGAGGGTCGGCGGAGCTGCCCTGCACTCGCCGTACGACCCGGCCCGCGAGGCTGACCGGTTCATAGCGGGAGCGCTCGCGGGGGAACAACCCTCCACGGTCGTCCTCCTCGGCGAGGGACTGGGATACGCGACCGACGCCCTTGCTGCGCGCCTGCCCGCCGCGCGCCTGATCAGGGTCTTCTACTCCGACGCGGTGCACGCGCTGAGCCCCCGGCGGACCTGTCCCACGTGGCACCCCGGGTCGGCCCTCTCACTCGAGGAGTTTCTCCGCCAGAACATCGCCGAGCTGGACATGGAGGGCCTGCGGCCGCTGGAGTGGCAGCCGTCCGCGGCCGCGTTCCCCGCGGCCTCGCGCGCCGCGCACCGTGCCCTGCGCCAGGTGCTGCAGGAGCTGAACGGCAGTCTCGTCACCACGATCTCGGCGGGCAGGCTCTGGATCCGCAACTCCATCGAGAACTTCGTGTGCCTGGAAGCGCCCCTGACCGGCAGGCCCTGCCCTGCCGGCAGCACGGTTCTCGTGGCTGCCTCGGGGCCGAGCCTCGAGAAGGCCCTTCCCGCGATTCGAGGGGCCAGGCAGCGGATGCAGCTGTGGGCCCTGCCGTCCAGCGTGCCGTGCCTCGCGCATGCGGGGCTGCTCCCCGACCTCGTCGTCATGACCGATCCCTCTCACTGGTCCATGCTCCACCTCCACCTCGCCGACCCCGGTCTGCCCTGTCGCCCTGCCCCTGTCTGCGGCCAGGGGCCTGTGGCGGCTCGAGGGGGCGGCGCCCCTTCTCCTGTGCCAGCCCGCCTTCTTCGAGCAGGAGCTGCTGCACGCCGCCGGACGGGCCGGTGCGACGGCACCACGCATCGCACCGCACGGGACGGTCGCTGCCACGGCCCTCGACCTGGCCCTTGCCTCGACCGATGGCCCGGTGGTCGCGGCCGGCCTGGACATGCGCGCAGAAGACCTGTCCACACACTGCAGGCCCAACGCGTTCGAGGACTACCTGCGCGCCGCCGAGCTGCGCACGACTCCCCTGTACGGCCAGCTTTTCGCGCGCGCGGCCGCGCAGGAGATCGAGCGCGTGCGAGAAGACGGCCGCTCTGTGCGTCACCTGCGTTCCCTGCGGACGTACGCGGGATGGTTCGCCGAATCCTCCCCGCTGGACAGGGGAAGGCTCTTCCGCCTCCTTCCCACCCTTGTCCCCCTGCCCCGGCTTCGCGACCTGGACCCGCGCGACCTGACCCGTCTCCTCTCCTCGGGCACCTCCGGCCGAGGGCGGGCTGGCAGCGCCCCCATGCCCGACCTTCATCCCGACCCCTCCTGGCCGGACAGGGGCACGCGGATCGGCATCGCCGCCCGCGCGCTTGCGCGATGGAGCGAGGCGGTCGACGCCGGGCGCGGCTCCCTCGGGGCGGGTGACGGCCTGGCGGCATTCACGCGTTCGCCTCTGCTGCTTCCGCTGGCCTACCACGTCGATGCGCGAAGCCTGCTCGACGCGCGGCGCAGGGCACGGGCCGGCGACACCGCGGCAGCGTTGGAGGCCTCCGCGCGGGCGCTGGAGAGCTGCGCGGCTTTCCTGGCCTTCCTCGAGGCGAAGCTCCGTGCTGCGTGAAGCCAACCTGGGGGCGCTCGCCCGGCGCGACCCGCAGCTCGCCCGGCTGGTGAGCCGTGCAGCGCCCGACCCCCGCATCAGTTTCTCTGTCTCGCGTTCGGGGAAGCCCGTGCCCTGCCTGCGCGGCGAAGGCCGAACACTGGCGCTGCACTCGCGTGTGGACCCCGAGCGCGAGGGCGAGCGCCTGGCAGCCGCGGGAGCGGGAGCGGGCTTCGTGGTCTCACTCGGGCTTGGTGCCGGGTTCCACCTCCTACCCCTCCTTCGCCGGGCCGAGCTGTCCGCGCTCGTCATCGTGGAAAAGGACGCTGAGTCCCTCGCCGCCCTCCTGGCCGGCGCGGACGTGTCAGAGATCCTGGTCGACCCCCGGGTCACGGTCGCGGCCGGCCTGCCCGCCGCGCGGCTGCGCGACCTGGTGCTCCAGGGGTACAGCCCTGTCCTCTGCGGCTCGCTGCGCACCGTGCAGCTCAGGCCCTGGTGCGACGCGATGAAGGAGTGGGCCGCTTCCGCGGCAGGCGCTGTCCGGGAGGCTGCCGAGTCGGCAGCCTCGGATTTCGCCACGCAGGCCCGGTTCGGCCGGCGCTGGTTCTCCAACATCCTCGGCAACATGCCCCTGGCCGAGGTGTCTCCGCTGGAGCTCCCCCGATCCCGGCGCGTCATGGTCACCGCCGCCGGACCCTCCCTGGAAGACCAGCTCCCCCACATTGCGCGCCAGCGCGACGGTGCGCTCCTGGTTGCCGCAGACACGTCCCTGCCGGCTCTCGAGGCGGCCGGCGTGCGGCCGGACATCGTCGTCTCCATCGACTGCCAGGTTCACAGCTGCTATCACTTCTACGGCCGCGGGGCACGCGAGGAAAGGCTCGTCCTGGACCTCGCCTCCCCGCCGGCTCTGGCCCGGCTGGTGCCCCGCACATCCTTCGCGGCGAGCGCGCATCCCCTGTGCGCCCTCCTTGCCCGGCGGTGGCGCCGGTTTCCCCCCCTCGATGCATCCGGGGGCAACGTCACTCACGCCGCGGTGTCGCTCGCCGGGACGCTGGGCGCGGAGAGCGTTGTCGTCTACGGGGCCGACTTCTCCTACCCCGACGGCAAGCCCTATGCCCGTGGCACCTACCTGTTCGACTTCTTCGGCAGCCGTGCCTCCAGGACCCTGCCCGCGGAGACCTCGTTTTTCGCCTTCCTCCACAGGGCCGGGGACCCTGTGCGCGAGCAGGTCGGCGGTTCCGTCCGCTACACCACTGCCCTGCTCCTCGCCTACAGGGACAGCCTCCAAAGGCTCGCGGGAAGGATCCCGGCCAAGGTCACGGCGGCCACGGGGCGCGGCCTCACCCTCCACTTCGCTTCGGGCGGCAGGGGGGACGCCTCTGCCGCCACAGGCGGGAACCCCGCCCCGTCCGGCGCGCGGGACTCCCCCGAGGACTGGCGCCGATTCCTGCGCCGGTTCGCGGGGGACCTCGCCGCTGCCCCGGCGCCGACCGCCCCGCCCTCGCGGTGGTTCGCTGGCCTCGAGCCGGGCGCCCGCGAGGTGTGGCAGACCATGCTCCCCGTCGCGGCTGCCGAGCTGCGCGGGCAGTCCGCGGCCGGCGCACCGACAGACGGGCAGGCCGGCGTGGCTGCGCTCCACAGGGCGCGCGGCTGGGCACTGGACAGGATCTCACGCGCCCTTTCTGAACACGATCCCCGCGTAGCCGACGAATGAGTCCGAGGGGTGCACCTCGGCGCTGGTCATGTAGGACAACAGCTCCCCGGCCGTTGCGCCGCGGGCCCGCGCAAAGCTCATGGCAGCCACGGCCCCGCCGGCCGAGCAGGCCGACCTGTCCCGCGCCGCACGCTCGATGGCCCCGGTCGAGTCCAGCCGGAGAATGCACTCGATGAACCGCCGGTCATTCTCCGTGCGGACCCACTCCAGGGCGCGGGGACCCGCCCCGTGGGGGAGGAAGCCGTAGTTCGGACCATAGTGCGTCAGGTCGGTCGACCCGACCGCGACCACGCTGCGGCCCGTCCGCGCTGCCGACCGGGCGAGGGCGGTCCCCAGCGCATCGGCCTCATGCGAGGGTGCCGCGCGGAAGCCCAGGGCGCGGGCACCGGGAAAGAGGGAGCGGAGGAAGGGGAGATGGACCTCGACGGTGTTGTCCGGGTGCCTGTCCTCCCGCACGGGGAGCATCCCGCGCACCGCATCGAGCAGCTCCAGGTCGGCGGGCAGCGCGCCAAGCGGAGTCTCGTACGCATCCTCGAATGCGCACAATATTCCGTCAGCCGGGCCGAGGTGCCCGCCGATAATAACGATGGTGTCGACGGTCCTGGGAAACGTGCAGAAGACCTCGAGTGCGAGCCTCCCGGAGAACTCCCAGCCCGCGTGGGGGACGACCCCGGCGATCGAGTCGGCTGCCCGGCCGGGCGGCGGGGAAAGCTCCATGATCGCCTCGCGCGTCTCCCCGGCAGACCCGGGGTACCAGCCCGGCGGAAGATACCTCTTGCGCACGCGCATGCGGCCCTCCGCCAGGAGCATAGAGGAGAAACCCTCCCGGGTCTACATCACAGCCTTCGAAGGAACGGGATAGGTGCATGGACAAGAGGCTTTCCTGGATCTTTCTCTCGGTGAGCGCGGCGTTCTTCGTCTTCATGGTCGGCCTCACCGGGTCGCGCATCGAGTCGGCACGCAGGGCGAACCTCACCCTGGCGGAGCGCAGGATCGACGAGCTTGCGGCCGCTGCCGCTCGAGGGACAGGCAGCTTCGCCTCTCCCTCGTTCACCCGCGAGATGCGCCGCGCCTTCGACGCGGAGACACGGCTGCTCGTCCTCGCCGTGCATTCACCCGTCGACGGGGTGCTCTACCTCGCGGCCCGCAACCGCAGCTACCTGCGCGACCCCGCCCCGCAGGGAGGGGCCTGGGCAGGAGCGCCTGTCTACCAGTACAACGGGGGATACGAGACCCTCGCCACCCGGCCGGTGCTCCGCCTCGGCGTGGACCAGGCTCCCGAGCAGGCCACCGTCGACGGGGTGTTCGTGATCATGGGACGCGAGGACCTGTACCCGATCCTCCGCGATGACCTGTACCTCTTCCTCGCCTTCCTTCTCGTGTGCGGGGTGTTCATCCTCATCGTCACGGGCCTGCAGCGCGATGAGGCCATGCCCTCGCGGCCTGCGGCTGCCGCGGCCTCGGCCAGCGGCGGCCAGGCAGGCCCGGGCGGCGCGTCCGCTGGGGCGTCCGGCGGGCGGTCGTTCGCCTCGCCCGCGAGCGGCCTCGTGTGGGCCGAGCACCTGCAGCCGAGGCTGGCCGCGGAGCTGGACAGGGCTGCTTCCGCCGACCAGGACATCGCCTTCGCATGGCTGCGCCTGGACGCCGCGTCGGCCGACCAGGACCGCCCCGCGGTCCACGCGGCCGTCGCCTCTCTGCTTCGGGAGAGCTTCCCCTCGCGTGACCTCATATTCGAGACGGGGCGCGATTCCTTCGCGGTCGTGCTTCCCGACACGGATATCGACCAGGCAGTGCGCAGCCTCGACGCGGTCCGCACAAAGGCAGCAGCCACGCAGTCGGCGGGCAGGTCCCTGGCCCTCTCGGTCGGCGCGAGCTCGCGGGCGGGGCGGCTGGTCGAGGAGAAAGTGATGCGCGCCGAGGCCCGCACTGCGCTGGAGAAGGCCCTGCGGGAGGGCGGCAACAGGGTGGTCGGCTTCCGCGCGGATCCGTCGAAGTTCCGCCAGAGCCTGGCGAGCTGAACCCGGCCGCCCGGCCTACCGGGAGGCCCCCGCGAGCTTCTCCTTCGGCACCACGGTCGCCTGCACTCTCCACTCCGGCACGAGGAACGCCGAGGCTGCGCCGGCCACGGCGCACGGGTACTGCGCGGCCTGCGTTCGCTCACCGAGGTTGACCACGAAGGTCCTGTTGTCGTTGAGCGACACGGTCACAACGGCCTTCGGGGATGACAGGACGGTCCTGGCCGGGTCGTTGCTCGACAGGATGTCTGCGCCCTCCAGGCCCAGCAGCGCGGCCACGAGGGCTGTCGCGGCCTGCTGGTCGACCTTCCCCGCCGGCGGAGCGAACGCCCAGGCCATCGCGCCCGAGGAGTCCTTTTCCTTCAGCAGCGTGTAGTCGATGCGGGCAGGGCCCGCGGCCCCGGGCAGGGGGAGGACGCTGACGACCGAGATCCGCATGACCATGTCCGGCGCCACGTCCCGCGGCAGCACACGCAGGTCGAGCCAGGAGGAGCGCTGCGTGGACAGGTAGCCCGACAGGCCATCACCCGTCTGGAACACCTCGGCGGCCTCCCCCACACGGAGGTAGCTCCCGCCCGACACGCCTTGCTTCCCGACCCGCAGGTCGCACAGCGTCTCCCCGCCCGCCCCCGAGACGAGGAGGCGCGACGCTTCCGCTGCCGAAAGGCCCAGGCTCTCGGCGGCCTTTGCATCCCTGGTCACGAGGCTCCCCCGCGGCATGGCAGCAAGAAGCTTGAGCAGCCCCTCCACCCGATCCGGGGCGACCGGGTGCCTCGTGCCGTCCACCTCCATGGTCCATGCCGCGTCCTTCGACAGGGTCACCTGGCCCGCGGGTCCACTCAGCTGGAGCGAGCGCGCTCCCTCAGGCTTCAGGCCCGGAAACAGGAGGGCCGCTGAGGACCGCGCGGACGCCCCGCGCGGTGTAACGACGATGCCCACCACGAGCAGGACGAACAGGACCACGAACGCCGCGCCGAGCGCGGCCACTTTTGCGCGGAAGCTCATGTGCCGCTCCTCGAGGACTGCCGCGCGGGCTGCGAGGCACCCTTCGTCTTCCTGCGCCTGCGCACCAGGAGGCGCGTGACGCCCGCGGCCACCACGAGCACCGGGACAACCGCGACGTTCAGCACCTGGCTTGCGCGCATGGCCGCAGCCCTGCGCGCCGGGTCGGCGATGCGGGAAAGCCGCGTGTCGACCTGCGTCCGGGTCTTGATGGCAAGGAGGTCGTCCTCCATGGACAGCCACTCCGCGCAGTTGGAGATGAACGCCAGGTTGTACTCCGCCTGGGTGAACTGGATCGTGTCGGAGGCAAAATCCGCATCCGCAACCACGATCATGCGCGTGGGGGGGCTCTTCGCCGGCGGCGGGACTGCCGGGGCAGCCTCTCCGGGTCGTGCGGGAAGCGCCCTGCCCGCGAATGCGCTGGGGAACTCGCCCGACAGCGCCACGACGAGGGGGAATTGCCTCCGCTCTCCTGCCTGCTGGGCCAGGAGCTGGGCGAGTGCGGGGTTGGTCTCGAAAGGCGTTCTCATGCTCCAGGCGTCGGGTGTCGAGCGCACGATAGTTTCCGCCGTGACACCTGCAGGCGGGGAAACCTCCAGCACGCAGGGCCAGAACAGGTCGAGGCCGGCGAACCGTGAGGTGATGGGGTTCTGCCGCGAGACATCCTTGCCCAGGACGGTCACCCAGTGCGGGTAGTTCACGATCATGTACTGGTTGGACTGCATCCGGAAGGACAGCCTCTGGTTCGCGGTGTCCAGCACCAGCTCGTCACGCATCGTCACGCCCCAGCGTGCCAGCGCCTCCGCCATCGCCCGCTCCTGGTTCACGTTCGCCACCAGGCCCTGGGCGAGGTTCACGTCGACGCTGTCCACCGCCAGCAGCGCCTTGCCGCCCCGCATCACGAACCTGTCGACAGCGAGCATGTCGGGGGCGCCCAGGTCCCTCGACCCGAGGACGAGCAGGACGCGGATTTCCGCGGGGACCTCGGCTCCCTTCTCCACGGGCCGCAGGTCGAACTGGGACGACATCTCCTGCAGGAGGTAGCGGAAGTTCTGCTCGAAGCTCTTCGACGCGTCGCCCAGCAGGATGCCGACAGTCCGGGGGGTGTTCGACACGACCGCCCGGATCTTCGACGACAGGTCGTACTCCAGGGTGGCCAGGTCGGTCACGAAGGGAAGGGCCGCGGTGCGGTCGAGGTACTGGATCACGATGCCCGAGTAGACGGTGGCGACCGTGGTCTCTTCGCGCTCGACCACCTGCATCTGCTGGGCGACTATCCCCAGCTGCTCGGGGCGCACCGGCGTCTTCGACCGCGCGGGGTCCAGGCTGCGCACCTCCAGCTTTCCGCGCGACACCGCGGCGTACTCATTGAGCAGGTCCTCGATCTGCGCCGGGAACGGGTAGCGTCCGCGCAGCTTGTCCGACACGTAGTAGGTGACCGACAGCGGCTCCTGCAGCCCCACGGCGATGCTCCGGGAGGCGGCCGACAGGGTGTACATGTGGTTTCTGCTCAGATCGACGCGGAAGAAGAACCGCGCACTCACCGCGGCGGCGAGGATGAGGTCCGCCGCAACGAGTGCGACCAGGATGGCGCGCTGCCTGCGCTTCACGGAGGCTGCCTCGAGGTTCGCTCTGCGTCTCATGACCACTTCCTCCTCACGAGCACCTGGACGTTCAGGCCCAGGAACGCGGCGATGGTCGCGAGGAAGAAGACGATGTCCCTGCTGTCCAGCACTCCCCGCCGGAAGCTGTCGTAGTGCGAGCCGAACGACACCCAGTTGAAGGCCGCGGCGAGCCACGGGGGAAGCGTGACCAGGAGGTTGACCTGGTTCACGAGGGTGAATGCCAGCAGCGCGACGGCCGTGAGGATGAACGCCGTGATCTGGTTGGTCGACAGGGCGGACACGAACAGGCCCACGCTGATCCCCGCGGCCCCGATGAAGAGCACGCCGAGGTACTCGCCGGCCACCTGCCCCCAGTCGAAGACTCCCAGGGAGGCGAGGGACAGGGGAAGGGGGATCGACAGGACGACCACGAGGCACAGCAGACCGAAACAGCCGAGGAACTTGCCGATCACGAGCTCCCCTTCGCGGAACGGCAGGGTGAGAAGGATCTCGAGGGTCCCAGTTCGCCGCTCCTCGGCCCAGGAGCGCATGGTGAGCGCCGGCACGAGGAAGATGAGCACGGTCGGCACGATGCCGAAGTAGATGCGCAACGACGCCTCGTTGTGCGAGAAGAACTGGTTCAGGAAGAAGAGCCACACCGACGTGAACACCAGGTAGGCGGCGGCGACGATGTAGGCGACGGGGGAGTTGAACGAGGACTTCAGCTCCCGGGAGGCGACCGTGGCCACCTTCATGATGCTCCTCCCTGCCCGGGCGAGGATTCCGTCAGCGTGATGAAGATGTCCTCCAGGCTGAGCCTTTGCGGGACCATGGCGAGGATCTTCAGGCCCCGGGCCACCGCCCAGTCGAACAGGCGTTCCTCCGCCCCGCTGTCCGGCGCCAGGGACAGGCGCAGCTCGGTCGTGCCCGAGGGCAGCGCCCTGGCCGAGATCACCGAGCGCACGCCCTCCAGGCCGGCAACGGCGCCCGCGTCGAAGGCCGCGCCCTTCAGCGCCAGGTCGAGCAGCACCTCGCCTTTCAGGGTGCCCTCGATCTCCTCGCGGGTTCCCTGCGCCACGATCGTCCCCCGGTTCAGGATGAGGATGCGCTGGCAAACCGCCTCCACCTCCTGCAGGATGTGCGTGGAAAGGATGACCGTCTTCTCCCGCCCCAGCCGGCGGATCAGCTCGCGGATCTCGATGATCTGGTGGGGGTCCAGACCCGTGGTCGGCTCGTCGAGGATGAGAACGCGCGGGTCGTGCAGCATGGCCTGGGCCAGGCCCGTGCGCTGCCGGAATCCCTTGGACAGCTCGTCGATGCCCCTGTCGACCACCCCGGCGAGTCCGCATTCCTCGACCACCCACGCCAGGCGCTCCCGCCGCGAGGTCCCGGTGAGCTGCCGCGCGTCGGCGATGAAATCGAGGTACTCCCGCACGGTGAAGTCGGGGTACAGCGGTGCGCTCTCGGGGAGGTATCCCACGCACTCCTTCACGGCGAGGGGCTCGTCGAACACGTCGTGGCCGTTCACCCTGGCCGTTCCCCGGGAGGGAAACAGGTAACAGGTGAGAATCTTCATGATCGTGGTCTTGCCTGCCCCGTTGGGGCCCAGCAGTCCCACGATCTCGCCGCCGCCGACCGAGAAGGACACCTCCTTCACGGCTTGCACGGGACCGTAGCTTTTCGACAGGTCCCGCACGTCAATCACGGGAGCTTCCATTGCCGCAGATCAATAGGAGGTTTTTCGCAGAAGGTCAAGGGGCCCGGAGGGCCCCCGCCCCTACATCTTCAGGACTTTCCGCAGCTCCGACAGCGTCTCGTCCTTCATGGTGAAGGTGTGCTCATCGGCGGGGAACCTCTTCCCCTGCACGTCGCCGATGAACTTTTTCACCGCGTCAAGCTGCACGGAGTACACGTCCGCGTACACCTTGACGAACTTGGGTGTGAACCTGCGGAACAGCCCCACCATGTCGTGAAGGACGATCACCTGCCCGTCGCAGTCCAGGCCGCCGCCGATGCCGATGGTCGGGATCTTCAGCTTCTCGGTAATGAGGCCGGCAAGCTGCCGGGGGATCGCCTCCAGGACGATCGCGAAGGCGCCGGCGTCCTCGATGGCGAGGGCGTCGTCGACGACCTTCTTCGCCGCGTCGATGGACTTCCCCTGCACCTTGAAACCGCCCAGGCTTCCCGCCGTCTGCGGGGTCAGCCCGATGTGCCCGAACACGGGGATTCCCGCCGTGACGATTGCGCGCACCGCCCCCGCCATCTCCTGGCCGCCTTCCAGCTTCACCGAGTCGCAGCCGCCGTCCTTGTACAGGATTCCGGCGTTGGTGATGGCCTGCTCGCGGGAGATGTTGTAGGACATGAAGGGCATGTCGCCCACGACGTGCGCCCTCTTCACGGCGCGCATGACCGCCTTCGTGTGCATCAGCATCTCGTCCATGGTCACGGGGACCGTCCCGCTGTAGCCCAGCTCGACCATCCCCAGCGAGTCGCCGACGAGGATGATGTCGATGCCCGCCTCGTCCACGCACTGCGCCTGGGGGTAGGTGTAGGCCGTGATCATCGAAAGCTTCTTCCCGTCCTTCTTCGAGGCGTGGAGGTCGGGGATCATCAGTTTCTTTACGTCGCTCATTTCCGCGTGCTCCTTCGCTGCCGGTGTTGGCCTATTGTAGCGCAACTCCCCGGGCAGGGCAAGCAACCTGCCGGGATTGACAGCGCCGCCGCCCTCCTCTACCCTGTGGCCATGCAGCCAGGACCCCGCAACTCCATCACCGACGTGCCCGGCATCCGTGTCGGCCAGGCACAGGACGTTGCCGCGGCCAAGGGATGCACGGTCATCCTCGTCGAGGGTGGCACCGCGTGCGGCGTGGACGTGCGCGGCGGCTCCCCCGGCACGCGCGAAACCGACTGCCTCGCCCCGACAGCCGCCATGCCCTGCCCCAACGCCTTCCTGCTCACCGGCGGCAGCGCCTTCGGGCTGGACGCGGCCACGGGGGTGCACAGGTTCCTCGAGGAGAAGGGCATCGGCTTCGACGTCGTCGTCTCCCGGGTGCCCATCATCTCGGCGGCGGTGATCTTCGACCTCACCGTCGGCTCCGCCACGATCCGCCCCGACGCGGCCATGGGCGCGCAGGCCTGCAGGAACGCGGGGCTGGAGGTCGCCCAGGGCAACGTCGGCGCGGGGACCGGCGCCACCGCCGGCTGGGCAGCCGGAACCGCCCGCCGCATGAAGTCCGGGCTGGGAACGGCGAGCTGCAGGGTCGGCGACCTGGTGGTCGGGGCGATCGTGGCCGCGAACTGCTACGGCGACGTGGTGGATCCGGCCACCGGCGAGGTCCTGGCAGGAACGCTCACCGAGACCGGAGACGGGTTTGCCGGGTCGCTGCCCCTGCTGTGCGCCACGCCCATGGGCACAAACCCCCTCACGTCCCACAGCACGATCGGCATGGTCGCCACCAACGCGAGGATCGACAAGGCAATGGCGACCCGCATGGCATCGATGGCGCACGACGGCTATGCCCGTGCGATCGTTCCCGTGCACACCTTCGGCGAGGGAGATATCGTCTTCGCCGCCGCGACCGGGCAGGTCGATGCCGGCATCTCGGTGGTCGGCTCCATGGCCGCGTGGGCGATGGCGCAGGCTGTCCTCAACGCTATCCGTTTCGCCCGTTCCGCCTACGGCTACGTGGGATACGAGGAGATGCGCCGGAGAATGAATAAGGGCCGCTAGCGGGTCCTGCTACCGGGCCAGCTCCACCAGCTGGAAATCCACGACCCCCGCTGCCCGGCCCTCGTCGAAGTCGATGTGCATCTCCAGGGCCCACGTGGGGTCGACCCGGATGATCACGTTCTCGAACACCAGCCCCCTCTCCCCCGGCACGCGGATCTTCACCCGCTCACCGTCACTGACGCCGAAGTCCCGCGCGTCCTGGACGTTCATGTGCACGTGCCGCAGCGCGGCCACGATGCCCTTCGTCAGGACAAGCTCGCCGGCGCTCCCGACCAACACTGCACCCGGCGAGCCCTCGACGTCGCCGGATTCGCGAAGCGGCGGGGTGATCCCGAGAGTCGCTGCGTTCGTGAAGGATACCTCCACCTGCGTGTAATTCCTTACAGGACCCACAACAACGGCACCCCTGATGCTCCCCGAGGGCCCGCGCACCTCGACCGTCTCGTGACAGGCGTAAGCACCGGGGATGGTCAGGTCGCGCCACTTCGTGAGGGTGTGCCCTTTCCCGAACAGCGCCTCCACGTGTTCCTGCGTCAGGTGGGCGTGGATGTCAGACATCGCGATGGGCAGCATCGTCTTCATGCGGCACAGTATGCCCCGGGCCCGGGGCAATGAAAAGGGGCTGCCTGTCGGCAGCCCCCGTGAGCACTGAAAAAGCAGCGTGGGTGTGCGGGTCAGCGCACTTCCACCTTCAGGACCTTCTTGCCGTCCTTGATCGAGAAGATGTAGGTCGGCTTGTTGGTGGGGATGCCGTCCTTCATGTCCCAGGTGAACTGGATGCCCTTGAAGCCCTTGACGTTGGCGCAGTAGTCAGCGATCTTCTTGCGCTCTTCCTTCAGCTTCTTGGGGTCGCCCGTGACGCCGGTCTTCTCGATGGCTTCCTTGATCATGTAGAGGGCGTCGTAGTAGTTGGGCGACAGGCTGAAGGGCTCCATGTCCTTGTGGTCCTTCTTGAATGCCGTCTTGAAGTTGTTCCAGCGCGGGTTGTCGACGAAGGGGTTGATGTAGTTGTACACCTCCACGCCGTCCACGTCCTTGCCGCCGGTGGTGTACAGCTCGGGAGCGTCGCCCGAGGAGAAGACCAGGATGTGGTCCATCTTGGTCCAGCCGCGGCTCTTCAGCTCCTTGATGATCTTCGCGATCTTCTCGGCGTTGCAGACGAACACGATGCCGTCGGGCTTCGCGTCCAGTGCCTTCACCACCAGGGGGCCGAAGGTGACAGCGTCGGTCGGCACCTCGACCTTGTCGAGGACCTTGATTCCCAGGCCCGTCAGGCCCTTCACGTGCGCGTCAGCCATTCCGGGCCACGGGCCGAACGGCTCGACGAACTGGACGACCGTCTTCATGTCGCTGAACTGCTTCGCCCACCCCGCCACCAGGGTCCCGAGCCGCAGCTCCGTGGGGGGGAACCACGACACGGTCCAGGGGAAGTACGGCGCCGCGTACTCGTACGAGGTGGTCGCGGTGATCGACATCATGCCCGCCTCGACCGCGATGGGCATCGCCGCCATGATGACCGGCTCGGGCACCGGGCCGAGTGCGACCAGGGTCTTCTCGACCAGCTTCGCCATCTCCACGGAGCCGTTCTGCGGGTCAAGGGCCGTGTCGACGCCGACGACCTTCACGGGCTTGCCCCTGATGCCGCCGGCCGCGTTGATCTCGCGCGCAGCCTGCTGGGCGCCCCAGTCCAGGTACTCGCCGATGCCGCGATCGGGCCCGTGAGCGCGTTCAGCATCGGGATTTTCCACTCCTTCACCTCGACCTCGCCCCCCGCGAAGACGGACCCCGCGGCGAGCAGGACAAGCAGGACCAGACCGAGAATCTTCTTCATACGTCCTCCTCTTGGATATTGCGTTCTTTCGGCTGCGCGAAAGAAAGGTTTCGATTGCGTACACCCGCCTGCGGGTGACGAATCCTTCCGGCTTCAGCACGAGCACGAGGATGAGCAGGCCGCCGTAGATCACGATCCGCCATGCCTGGACCGCGGACGGGAACAGCAGGGGCACGCCGTACAGGATGGGGGCGAGGAGCAGCGATCCCCACTGCGTCGCGTAGCCGCCGACGAAGATCACCGTCATGAAGATCCCGACGAGGTGAAAGGTGAAGAAGTCGAGGTGGAAGCTCTTGTAGATGAACCCGTACAGCACGCCGCAGCCTCCGGCGATCGTGCAGCTGAAGGTCTGCACGAGCATGCCCAGCTTCTTGATGTCCACCCCGAGCGACGAGGCGAGGTCCTTGTCCACGAACACCGCCGAGGCGGCCCGGCCCAGGCGCGAGTGATCGAACCTGTGGATCAGGAAGCCCACGAGAAGCACCAGGCCGTAGAGGATGGCGATGATGATCCAGCGGTGCGCCGGGGGCTGCCGCCGATGCTGGGAAGGCCGAACATGCCCAGGGTGCCGCCGACCACCTTCAGGTTCTCGATGACCGTGCGGGTGATGTAGATGAAGGTGAACCCCACGATGACCACGGCGAAGGTGGGCGCATCGCCGATGAACAGCGACACCACGTACCCGATGAGCCCTCCGACGGCAAAGCCGACCAGCAGGGCCGCGCCGAACGGCACGTGCAGGTCCTTCACGAGGTAGCCGGCGAGGTAGCCCGAGATGGCCATGTTGGCGACCATGATGAAGTGCAGGTGCGTGACCCGGTAGGGCAGGTACAGCGCCCAGCTCATCAGGATGTTGACGGCCGTGATGGACAGGAAGTAGTACAGCGGAAGCGGCACGGCGACCCCCTACAGCTTCATGCCGAAGAGGCCCTTCGGCTTCACCAGGATCACGACGAGCATGACCACGAAGGCGATGGCGTTCGACCACGACCCCGAAATGTAGCCCTGGACGACTGCCTCGAGCATCCCGAGCAGCAGCCCCACCACGAGGCCGCCGACGAGGTTGCCCAGCCCCGCGATGATGGAGACCGCGAGCACCTTGTGCGCGACCTGCTCGCCGAGGCCCGGCGAGGCGGATCCGAGGAGCATGGCGAGGAGGACCGCGATCAGCCCGCCCAGGATCCCTGACAGCGCATAGCTCGTCAGACCCGTGGACACGAGCGGGATCCCGACCAGGCGGGCGCCGTTGGGGTCCTCCGCGATGGCGCGGAATGCCCTGCCCGAGCGGGTCTTGTACAGGAGCACGAAGAAGGCCGACACGGCGACCACCCCGACGGCGAGCGACCACACCTGGCCGGTCAGGATGCTGATCAGGCCCACCTGGACCAGGGGCCTGCGCCCGGCGAGCGTCTCCGGGAAGGCGATGGGGAAGCCCTTGTTGAAGGTGTGCGAGAGCACATCGGTGATGATCATGCCGATGCCCATCGACAGCACCATGGTGGCGTTGATGTCCACCTCGTCGCGCTTCTCCATGACCTTCTGGAACAGCGGCGCGGAGACCACGTTGACGACGATCGAGGTCGCCACCCCTGCGAGCACCCCCAGCACGATGTTGTTATGCGTCGCCCCCAGCACCAGCCAGGTGATGTACATGGAAAACACCACGACCTGGGGGTAGGAGAAGTGGATGATCATGGCCACGAGCAGCAGCAGGTTGAACCCCGTCACCAGCAGCACGTAGATGCTCCCGACCGACAGGCCATTGATGACCTGGGCGATGAACACTTCCATGCTACGCTCCCAGATAGGCTTCCTTGACACCGGGGTCGGCGAGAAGCTCGGCGGACGTGCCGGACAGGGCGATGGTGCCGGTCTCCAGGACGTAGCCCCTGTGCGCGCACTTCAGCGCCTTGTAGGCGTTCTGCTCGGACAGCAGGATCGTGTAGCCCTCCCTGTTCAGCATGACCAGGATCTTGAAGATGTCGTTCACCACGATCGGGGCGAGGCCGATGGACGGCTCGTCCACCATGATCAGCCGGGGAGCCGACATGAGGGCGCGCGCCGATGGCGAGCATCTGCCGCTCGCCCCCGCTCAGCGTCCGGGCCACCTGCCCCTTCCTCTTCTCGAGGATGGGGAACCAGTCGTAGACCCGGCGCAGGTTCTTCGGGACGTTGCGCATGTTGTGGTGCGCGCCGAGCAGCAGGTTGTCCAGCACGCTCATCGAGGCGAACACGCCGCGGCCCTCGGGCACCAGGCAGATGCCCGCCCGCACGTTCCGGTCGGCGGCCGCGCCTGCGATGCCCTTTCCCTCGAAGCTGATGGTCCCCGCCTGAGGCGTGTTGATTCCGAGTGCGGTCTCCAGCAGCGTGGTCTTGCCCGCCCCGTTGGCGCCGATCAGCACCACGATCTCGCCCGGAAAGACCTCGAGGCTCGACCCCCTTGAGAGCGTTCACGTGTCCGTAGGAGACCGAGAGGTCGTTGACCGCCAGCAGCGGCCTCGTCTCACTCTGCGCCAAGGTAGGCCTCCAGGACGCGGGGATCCTTCTGGACCTCCTCGGGGCTGCCCTCGGCGATCTTCTGGCCGAAGTTCAGCACCGTCACGTGGTCCGAAAGGTTCATGAGCATCTTCACGTCGTGGCTGACGACGATCACGGTCACCCCCAGCTCGCGGACCTTGCGGATGATCTTCTCGACCTTCTCGATCTCCTTGACCCCCATGCCCGAGGCCGGCTCGTCGAGCAGCAGCAGCTTCGGGTCGGAGACGAGGGCGCGGGCGATCTGCACGAGCTGTCGCTCGGTCCACACCAGGTCGCTCGCCCAGCGGTCGGCCGAGCCGTCCATGCCGACCAGCGACAGGATGGTGTCGGCCCGCTCCCGATCTCGCGCTCCCGGCGCGAGCGCACGAACGGCAGGCGGAAGGCCATGTCGAGCGCGGACCTGCCCACCGGGTCGTTGATCCCGGACATGACGTTCTCGAGCACCGTGAGCCCGGGCACGAGCTTGCCGGCCTGGAAGGTGCGGCGGACGCCCCTGGAGGCGATGCGCGCGGCGGGCCAGCCCGGTGATGTCCTCGCCGTCGAACACGACCTGCCCCGAGTCGAGCTTCAGCGTCCCGGTGACGCAGTTGAACAGCGTGGTCTTTCCCGACCCGTTGGGGCCGATGATCCCGTGGATCCGTCCACGCGTAATCGGAAATGTCGACCTTGTCCAGGGCCTTGAGCGCGCCGAAGGACTTGCTCAGCCCCGTCACTCGCAGCATGCAGTCGTCCATAGAATTCATCCGGGGAGTGTACGGGAACCCCTGCGCCGTGTCAACCGCAACTGTCGCCGGGGCTGCTGTCGGGCCCGACGAGGGACCATGCCGCGAGCGCCATCACCTTTGCCCCTTCCACCAGGTCCTGCACCGGCTGGAACTCGTTGGCCTTGTGAGCCGCCGCGAGCGGACCCGGGCCGTACACGATGCACTGCTCCAGGCCCGCGTTCTGCACGATGAACTTCTGGTCGTCGCTGCCGGGGCTCACGGAGAGGCGCATCGGCTCGCCGCGCACTGCCGCGCCGGCCGCCTGGAATGCCCGCACGACCTCGGTGTCCGAGGCAACCAGGGTGGGCTCGACGCTCATGATCTCGCGCACCTCGCAGTCGAACGCGGGGTCCCGCTCTTCCATCTCTCGCACCAGCGCATCAAGCTTCTCGCGCGCCTCACGGACGCCCTGCTCCGGGATGAGGCGCCAGTCCAGCGTCGCCCTGCAGGAGGCGGGAATCATGTTCACCTTGGTGCCTGCGGAAAGCATTGTCACCTCGAGGGTCGACCTGCGGCAGGCGGGGGGCATGACCGGGTGGCGTGACTCGCCCGCGAGCCCGGGCAGGATCCGCCTCCGCACAGCCTCCAGCAGGTCGAGCATCCCGGTGATCGCATTGAGGCCCTCCGAGGGCATGCTGCCGTGGCACTGCGTGCCCCGGGTCTCCAGCTCCAGCCACAGCGTGCCCCGGTGGCCCAGGCAGATCGAGTCAACGTCCAGGCACTCGGTGATGACGACGAAGTCGGTGTTCGCCCGGGAGATGATTCCCGCCTCCACGAGATACCCGATCCCGGCGAATCCTCCTGTCTCCTCGTCCGGCGTGGCGCTCGCGAGGATCGTTCCCCGCGGCACCAGGCCGGCCTTCTTCAGAGCGGCCAGCGCGAACAGCTGGGCGGCGATCCCGGATTTCTGGTCGCTGGCTCCCCGGCCGTAAACGTTGCCTGAGGCGAGGGTGCCGCCATAGGGGTCCACGCTCCAGCCGGCGCCTGCCGGCACCACGTCGTAGTGTCCCGTGAAGTGCAGGACTGGGCGTGCGCTGCCGCCGGCCATGCGGCCGATCACGCTGGGACGAGGCAGACCCTTCCCGTGGGGAGCGAGCCGGGGCAGGAGGTCGGCGGGCACCTCGACCGTCTCGACATCCAGGCCCGCGGCTGCCATCGTCCGGCCGATCTCGGCCGCGCACTCCGTGTAGCATGTGCCCGGGGGGTTCTCGGTCGGGATGCGGACGATCCGCCGCAGGAACTCGACCATCTCCCCGGCCAGGCTGTCGACCGCCTTCGTGATGAGCGCTGACTCGGCTCTGTTCACCGGGGAGGGCCTGGTCACCTGCCGCCTCCCCGCGTACCCGCCCTCGCTTCCTCGAGGAACCGGTGGGCAGCCACCACGTACACCCGGGCCGCCTCGACGAGCTCGGCGACCTCCACGTACTCGTCGGCCTGGTGCGGGACGTGGCGGGGCCCGGGCCCGTTCACGAGGCAGGGGACGCCCTTCCAGGCGCTCAGGAACGTGCCGTCGGTGGCGCCCGGCACCCCGTTGTACCGGGGCTCGCCGCCCGGTCACGTCCCGGTAGGCCGATGCGGCCGCCACGCACGATCGGCTCGTCCTTCCCGATCGCCACCACCGGCCGGTCCTCGATGAACTCGATGGTCGGCCTTGAAGTCGGGATCGCCGGCGCCAGCGCCGTCGAGGATGGCCTGCGCAGCGCGCCGCGCACCGTGTCGTGGTCCTGCTTCGGCACCGTGCGGATGTCGACGTACCCGACCGCCTCGCCGGGCATCACGTTGAGCTGCGCGGGGCTGCCCGGCGGCGGGGCTCTGGATGACCGTGAAGGTGACCGAGGGCAGGCCGAGGAACTGGTCGGCGCCGCAGCGGCTGCTTCTCCGTCTCCTCGAAGCCTCGAAGGCGAGGATGATCCGCGCGAGGCGCGTGTTGGGATTGACGCCGGTGAGGGGCATGGCGCCGTGGGCCATGCTTCCCCGTCACGCGCACGATCGGCCCGGATCGCGCCCTTCATGCTGAGGCAGAGCTGGTTCTCCTCGGGCTCGGGCACGAGGCAGGCGTCCACGTCGTCCGCGTGGCCGCCGCGGATGAAGTGCTTGATGCCGAGCATCATGCCTTCCTCGTCGCAGACGAGGCCCAGACGGATCTTCCCCTTCCACGGCACGCCCGATTTCGCTTGAACGCCTTCGGCCGTGAGAAGCGCCACGGCGACCCCGGCCTTCATGTCGCAGGAGCCCCGGCCGTAGATCCTCCCGTCGACGATCTCGCCGCCGAAGGGGTCGCGGGTCCAGCGCTCGCGGTCGCCCTCGCTCACCACGTCGGTGTGGCCCTCGAGCATCAGGCAGGGCCCCGGCGTGCCCGAGTCCAGGGTGGCGATGATGTTCTCGCGCCCGGGGCCGACCTCCTCGACGAGCGGCTCGACGCCCAGCTCGCGCCGGATCCACTCCGCGACGAAGCGCACCACCTCCCGCTCGGTGTTCCGCCGGTCTCGGGACGGATCACCGAATCGATGCGCACGAGGTCCTGCGTCAGGCTGCACGAGCTCGTCCGCGTGTCGACCGGCGGCCGCAGAGAGCGACTGCTCTTCGACGTGTCGGCTCGTCATGCCCTACGCCCGCCTTCTCGCGCGGACCGTGATCGCCTCACCAGGCGGGTGACGGTCGCGTTCACGGGCACGGGGATGCCCAGCTCCGCGGCCTCGCGCACGATGGCGCCGTTGATGAAGTCGATCTCCGGAGGCCTGCTCCGGTCGAAGTCCTGCAGCATGGACGACCGGTTCGCGCCGGTCTTCTTCGCCACGTCGTACACGGTCGGCCAGCGGATCGGCGTACGTGAGGCGTACGCCCCGGGCCTTCGCCACGGCGACCGCCTCGGCCACGAGGTCGGCCATCAGCGACCGTCGTCTCCTCGAAGTCCAGCAGGCGCCCGTTGGGCTGGCCGCGTGAGCGCGGTGAGCGCGTTGATGCCCACGTTGACGACGAGCTTGCTCCAGATCAGGCCCGCCACGTCGCCCTCGACGTGGGTCTCGAAACCCGCCGGCGCTCAGCGCCGCCGCCAGCGGGCGCGAGCTTCTCGGTGCGTCCCGTCGGCCATGCCGATGTGGGTCGGCCCCTTGCCCGCGTGGCGGATGCGCCCCGGGCCGAGGAAGGTGGCCCCCTGCGAGGTCACCCCCGCGGCGGTCCGCTGCGGCGCCGAAGTGCCTCGCGGATGATCGCCTCGTTTCCCAGCCCGTTCTGGAGGGTGAGCGACGACCGTGTCGCGGCCCGGCGAGCGGCGCGAACTGCCGGGCGGCCTCGTCGGTGGCCGTGGACTTCACGAACACGATCATGCACGTCCGCACCCCGCGCGGGTCCTCGGGGTCTGTCGTGGCCGACGGGCGGCAGAGGGTCACCTCGCCGGTGCCCGCCTGCTCGATGGACAGGCCGCCGCTGTTCACCGCCTCGACGTGCTCGCGGGAGACGTCGTAGAGCACCACCTCGTGACCGGCAGCCGGGCAGCCTGCCGCCGAACAGGGAGCCCATGGCCCCCGAGCCGATGATCCCGATCTTCATGGCCTCGTCCTCCGGGTCCCCTGGGCTCCCACCGCGCCCGTCCCTATTTCCTGTCCGGGAAGGAGATCATCCCGTCCCAGCTGTTCAGCACCTTCGCCTCGCGGGCCTCTTCGTCGGAGAACCAGTGAGCGGTCACGCTCTTCAGCTCCGTGAAGAACCGCACCCCGTCGGCGCCCATGGCATGCAGGTCGCCGAAGAAGGAGTTCTTGTGCCCTGTGAACCCGAAGATGCCCAGGGGCACCGGGATGCCCACGTTGATCCCCACCATGCCGCCGTGCGTGCGGCGGGCGAACTCGCGCGCGTAGTAGCCGCTCTGCGTGTAGATGACCGAGCCGTTTGCGAACTCGCTGGCGTTCATGAGCGCCAGGCCTTCCTCGAAGTCCTTCACGCGCTTGATGCACAGCACGGGCCCGAAGATCTCCTTCTCCCCCACGCTCATGCCCGGCTTCACGTGGTCCAGGAGCGTCGGCCCGATGTAGAAGCCCTTCTCGAAGCCCTTCACGGTGACCTTCCGCCCGTCCAGCACGAGGGTCGCACCCTCGTCGATGCCCTTCTGGATCCAGTCGCTCACGAACCTCCTGTGGTCCGCCGTGATCACGGGCCCCAGCTGGCTTGCCTTGTCGTAGGCGGGTCCCATCTTCAGCTCCGACATCATCTTCGCGATGAGCGCAACCAGCCTGTCGGCGACGGCTTCCTCGACCACGACGGCCGGGAGTGCCATGCAGCGCTCCCCCGCGCACCCGCAGGCCGAGTTCACGATGCCCCGGGCGGTCCGCTCCAGCGCCGCGTCGCGCAGCACCAGCGCGTGGTTCTTCGCCTCGGTGAGCGCCTGCACCCGCTTGCCGTGCTTCGCGGCGGTCTCGTAGATGTGCCGACCCACCGCTGTCGACCCGACAAAGGACACGCCCTTCACGTCGGGGTGGGTCATCAGGAGCTCCGCCTCCACTCGCGAGCAGGTGACGAGGTTCAGCACGCCCTTCGGCAGGCCCGCCTGCGCCCACAGCTCCATGATCCGCATCGAGCTCTGCGGGACGTAGCTGGCCGCCTTGAGCACCATGGTGTTGCCGGTGGCGATGCACAGGGGCGCCATCCAGCCCATGGGGATCATGGCGGGGAAGTTCCACGGGGCGATGCCGACAAACACGCCCACGGGCTCCATGTACTGCGTGGTGTCGTAGCCCACCGTCGCGTTCATCACCGCCGGTCCCTTCATGAGGTGAGGGATGCCGCAGGCGAACTCGGTCACCTCCGTGACCTTCAGCACGTCCCCCATTGCCTCGTCCAGCACCTTGCCGTTCTCGGTGGCGAGAAGCGTGGTGAGCTCGTCGAGATGCTTGTCCATGAGCGCCTTGAACCTGAACAGCACCTGGACCCGCTTGTTCGGCGGCGTGGCCGCCCATGCGGGGAACGCGGAGGCAGCCGATGCGACTGCCTCCTGCACTTCGGCCGGGGTGCAGCAGGGCGCCTGGGCGATGACCTCACCCGTGGACGGGTTGAAGCAGTCCATGTACTTCACGGTCTTCGACTCGCGCCATCCCCCATCGACCCAGTATCCCAGCTTCTTCGGACTTGGAGCCATGTGTTCCTCCTCTGGAACTCGGCCGGAAGAAGGGCCCGCCCGTATGGGCCTTCAGCCCCGGCGCAGTGTTCGGCTATTGAATAGATGGATGCATTCAGCTAATCATTAGTTCGTATAGGGAATGAAGGCCGCTGTCAATACCCGCCGTGAGACTTGACCTGCTGACAGGCAAGCGCGGAGAAGGAGCCGGGGGTTGGACGAGTTCAAGCCGATCAGGCGCCAGAAAGCGTCTGATCTCATCGTGGAAGAGATCTGGAAAATGATCCTGGGCGGGAAGCTCAAGCCGGGAGACAGGCTCCCGCCCGAGCACGCCCTGGTCGAGCGCTTCCAGGTCAGCAAGGTGACCCTCCGCGAGGCCCTCCAGACCCTCGAGACCTACGGCCACATCACCCGCAAGCCCGGCCGAGGCGGCGGCACGATCGTCCTGGACATCGCCCCCACCCGGGGCATCGGCCTGCTCGCGAACTACCTGAGCCTCTCGGGTCTCTCCATCGAGGCGCTCATGGAGGCGCGGCTTCTCATCGAGCCTGCCGTCGCTGCGTGCGCGGCCTCTCGGGCCGGCCCGCAGGCCGCGCGGGCCATCGAGACGCTCCTGGCAGAGCACGAGGTGGACTTCCGCACCCACGGCGGCTCGAAGCGGGGATGGGAGTTCTACATCATGCTGGCCGGCCTGACGGGCAACCCTGCTCTCAAGGTGATCGAGGAGCTGCTCATCAGGCTGTTCATGGACGCCGAGTTCGCTCTGTCCATCGGCGACATCGGCATGAGCGAAGAGGAGATCGCCTACAACGCGGAGGTGCTGCCCGCCAACAGGCGCGTGGCCGCAGCCGTGATCGCCGGCGATCCGCAGGCGGCACGGCGTGAGATGACCGACGCACTTCGGGGATTCACGGCGAGGATCACGGCCCGGGCGCGCGCGGCGTCCTCTCCCTAGTCCTCGTAGGGGAGCGGGATGTGCTGCAGGTCCCGGGTCAGGAACGACTGCGGGAAGATCTCCCGCGCCTCCGCGAGCAGCGTCTTCAATTCCCTGTCCGCGTAGCGCGGGCTGTAGTGGATCAGCCCCAGCGACTTCACCCCCGCATCCCTGCCGATCCGGGCCGCCTGGGCCGCTGTCAGGTGCTTCTTCTCCGCGGCAGTGTCGGCCAGCTCCTCGGCGAACATCCCCTCGCAGATGAAAAGGTCGGCCCCGCGCGCGAAGTCGGCCAGGCCTGGCGGCGCGATCGTGTCGGTGGCAAAGCAGAACTTTCGGCCCTTGCGAGGGCCCCCCATGACCTGGGAAGGGCTCACCTCGGCGCCGCTTTGCAGCCGCACAGTCTCGCCGCCCTGCAGCTGCGACCACATCGGGCCGCGGGGGACGCCGAGGGCCGCGGCCTTCTCGGGGAAGAAGATGCCCGGCCGCACGTTCTCTTCCAGGCAGTAGGCGATGCACTGCTTGGTGTGCGAGAGGGGGTGCGTCCGGATCACGTAGTCCTCGTCCTTCAGGATGGTCGCACCACCCTCCACTTCCTTCACCACGATCTCGTAGTTTATGTACATGTCGAGGGTGCGGCGCATGGCTTCGACGAACTCGCGGATCTTGGGCGGGCCGTAGATTGTCAGGGGGTCGTCCCTGTCCACCTGCGAGGAGAGCATCAGGATGCCCGGCAGGCCGGTCACGTGGTCGGCGTGGGTGTGCGAGATGAAGATGCTCGTGATCTTCTTCCACCGCAGGTTCAGCCGTCGCAGGCCGATCTGCGTGCCCTCCCCGCAGTCGAACAGGAACAGCTCCCCTTCCCGGCGCAGCAGCACCGAGGTCAGGCTCCTGCCCGGGAGAGGCATCATGCCGCCGGTTCCGAGAATGAAGGCCTCGAGGTTCATCGGCTGCCTTTCCCCGCCTACTCGGGGAGCGCGCTCACGCGCGCCGCCAGCTCGGGAATCTCGCGCGCGGCGTCGGCCAGCGCCGACCTGCCCGCGATGACCGCCGATCCGCCCCCGGCCCAGCCCGAGAGCAGGACTGCCGCCGCCGCGGCCACATCTCGCCCTGTCGAGCCGAGCAGCGCGTCGCGTCGGGCCTGGCGGACGGCATCGGTCACGCCGTGCAGCTGCCGCTGCAGGCTCACGAATCCCTTCTCCCCGGGGTCGAGGGGCCTGTCCTCGCCCCCCACCGTGCCGATCACGGCCTTCTCCACCTCGGCCTCGTCCAACCCGCCCTTCGACACCAGCTCCAGTCCCTCGCGGAATGCCTTCAAGCTCGGGGCCACCCGGGGGTCCCTGTAGGAGCCGAAGAGGAACAGGCCGTCGAGATTGCGGGGATAGGAGAACACCCCGTAGGCTCCCCCTTCCATGCGGACCTTCTCCCACAGCCAGCCCGTCGTGAGCAGGTGGCCCAGCACGGCGGCGTGACCGCTCCTGCGGTCTTCGTAGCGCAGGCCGGGGATGGCGCGTGCCGCGTACCCGACGGTGGCCGTCGTCGCCAGGGACTCTGCCCTCACCTCGGGGGGGGAGAAAGGGGGAGCAAACCCCGCGGGAGCAACGCCCGGCGGGAGCGCGTCGGCGAGGCGCAGGACTGCCTTCTCGATCTGCGGGAAGCACTCGGCGGAGGCCGTGGCGTTTGCGACAAGCCCTCCCCGGCAGCTGACCTGTGAGCGAAGCGCCTCGAGGTCCTCGACGATCCGAGGCATCTCCACGTCCAGGCGCGCCGCCAGCCCGTCCACGAACGCGAGCTGTGTCACGCCCTTCCAGCGCTCCTCGAGGCTGACCGAGGCGGAGATCATGGCCGCGGCCCGCAGAGAGGCGAAGTGATGCCCGCTGGGGATCAGTGCCGATTTCATTCCGTTGCGGTGCTCGAGCAGCAGGTCCGAGAGACGCGCGGTGTCCCGGAAGTCGGCACCGGCCAGGAGCCGCGACACCAGGTCGACCGTCTCGGCCAGGTCCTGGCGGAGGCACCGGGTGCGGAAGATGACCGCCGCCGCCAGGCGATCGGGCCGGCCTGCCACGCCGCCTGCGTCCAGAACGGCCGAGAATCCGCCGGTCAGGCGGAACAGGTCCAGGCTGACCTGGGAGTAGCTCACCCCGGGGAGCCCGCTGCCGCAGACCGCCCTGCCGAAGAGGGGGAGGAGCAGAAGCTGGCGTTCGCTGAGGACGGGGAGCGGGAAGCACAGGTCAAGGTACACGACGTCGTTGGTGAAGATGTCGTGCAGGAGCAGTCGTGTCCCCGTGCCGGGCGCCCCCGCGGTCGTCTCCACCGACGGGATGCGCTCGATCTCCTTCCTCACGTCGGCGCGCCTGACCGTGGGAACCCGGGCCAGGTCCTCTGCCGAATCCGGCTTTGCCTGGTAGGCGCCGAAGGCCTCTGCCTCGCGCAGGACGGCTTTCCGCTGCTCCGCAGTCATCGCCCCCGCGACCCCGGCGAGTGCAGCGTCCGCCTCTTTCCGCTCGCGCGCCTCCTGGCCGGGATCCGGCCGCACGAGGAGCGTGACCCTGTGGGTGTTCTCCAGCAGGTGCCGGCGGATCTCGCCTTCGAGGTACCCCGCGCCGGCCGCGATCCTCTTCTTCAGCTCCTCCATGGAGGGCGTGAACGCGAGTGAGTCGACGGGGTCCAGGCCGTGGGTCCAGCCGCGCAGGCACCTGCCCATCAGGCGAAGGGCATAGGGCTGGCCGTTTCCCCGGATCTCCCTGTTTCGGAACTCGACCCTGTTCACCATTGACCGCACGAGCCCTTCGTCCAGCCCGTCCGAGGCCAGGCGCGAGAGGGTGTCGAGGACCAGCTCCTGCACGGCCGCTTCCTTGTCGGGATCGGTGCCGCGCAGCCCGACCGCGAACACCATCTCCCGCAGGTCGGCCTCGAGGCCGGCCACGGGGGAGAGGTCCTCTCCCAGGCCGGAGTCGATGAGGGCCTTGCGCAGCGGGGAGCCGGCGCTGCCGACAAGGATCTCGGAGAGCACGTCGTGCGTCACCAGGGCGAGCGGGTCGGTCACCGGGGGGAGCAGCCAGCTCAACCCGATGGTGGTCCGCTTCGCCAGAGGAGTGTCGGGCTGCACGGGGAACGTCTTCTCGAGCCGCCGGGGGCTGCCCCACCGGGGCTGCAGCGGGATGGCAGAACAGATGCTCGCCGCAGTGAACCGGCCCAGGAACTGCTCGTCCAGCGCGCGAAGGACGTCCGCGACCGGGATACTGCCGTAGAGGAAGATCCGGCAGTTGGAGGGATGGTAGTAGCGCTCGTGAAAAGCGCGGAGCGCCTCCAGTGTCAGCCCGGGGATCTTCTTCGGGTCTCCGCCGGAGTCGAACCCGTACGGCGTGTCCGGGAGCAGCGACCTGTAGGTCCACTCGCCCACGACGGAGTCGGGGCTGGAGTACGCACCCTTCATCTCGTTGTACACGACACCGGCGTACTGGAGGCCCGGGTCGGGCGCTGCCCTGCCCTGCTCGCCCTCGACGGGCTCCAGGCGCCACGCCTCCTGCAGGAATGTCTCCTTGCGCAGCAGCGGGAAGAACACCGCGTCCCCGTACACGGACAGGAGGTTGAAGAAGTCCGCCCTGTTGCAGCTCGCCGCAGGGTAGATCGTCCTGTCGGGGTACGTGAGCGCGTTCAGGAACGTGTTGAGGCTGCTCTTCAGGAGGGCCGAGAAGGGCTCCTTCAGGGGGAAGCGCCTGGACCCGCTCAGCACCGAGTGCTCGAGGATGTGCGCCACGCCGGTGTCGTCGGCCGGGGGCGTCGCGAAGCTGAAGGCGAAGAGGTTCTCGGTGTCCTCTGCCGCGAGGTGCAGCACCTCGCAGCCCGTCTTCTCATGGCGCAGGTGCGAGGCCGCGCACCTGTATTCCGCCAGGTCGCGTCGGGAGAGGAGCTGGTAGCCGGTCATAGGTTTCCAATATACGGGAGCCCCTCCCGTTTGTCCATCGCAGCGGCCTGCGGGGTTCGCCGGGATCCAGAAAAAACTTCCTCCGGGGAAAAACACGTTGCGGTCCCGGCAGACCCGTGGTACTTTTTTCCCGGGCCGCCCCGAACGGCGGCGG
Source organism: uncultured Spirochaetota bacterium (assembly GCA_963733835.1). Classification (GTDB taxonomy): domain Bacteria; phylum Spirochaetota; class Spirochaetia; order SZUA-6; family Fen-1364; genus CAVTER01. The sequence continues at coordinate 329,403 of CAVTER010000015.1, read as the reverse complement.
CCGGTGCAATCCCAACGTTCCCGCAGGAGGAGTCCATGTCCAGATGTGTTCGCCGCAGTCTTGCAACAGCAGCGTGTGTCGTGGCAGCAGTGCTCGTCCTCGGATCGTGCAGCCTCGGGTTCCTCGGTGACTCGTTCACCCTGGACGGCCAGGTCTACGGAGTCGACAAGACCACGATAGAAGCCATCGGATGGGATGCCGATGTCACCCTCGGCATGCTTCCAGGCACTGAGTTATTCCGCGGAACAGTGACCGACGGCATTCTCAACGTGCAGGTGGGAGTGCCGGATGCAATCGACATGCAGACGTGGGGCTCGATACTCCCGCCCGCCGCGTGGGACATCAGTGACACCGCTGCAAAGGGCTGCATCATCAACCAGGTGGTCATCGATATCACTGACCCGGTCGTGACGAGATATGCCGAGCTGTCAGACCGCACCGGCGCGAACCCCAACGGCAGGACCTTCGTTTTCTGGGCGTACACGGATGCTGATGTGACCATCGAGGGCGGCGTTCTCGGCACGGCCCACGACGGAGCCTCGGCGAACATGGTGATGGATCTGACACTGAAGGCGGGGTGGAACACCGTGGTCCTGACCCGCACCGGGACGGCCGAGCCCTTCACAGACACCTACAAGACTGGCAAGCAGCCCGATGGGCTGAACTGGATCCTCATCCCGGAATAGAGGCTGCACGCGTCGCGGTCCCCCGCGGGGCCGCGACGCTGTCTTGCCTGCAGGGCCTGGCCACCATATATTTCCCGCGATGAGCGCCGAGCTTCGCGCGCGCCTGGAGTGGTCTGCCCGGTTCAGGGCCGCAGTCCGCGATCACTTCTCGCGCGCCGGTGACGTGGAGGTCGAGACCCCTGCCCTTTCTCCTTTCCTGGTCCCCGAGCCGGCCATCGAGGTGTTCCGCACCGAGATGATCCGGGAGCGGGGAGACAACCTTCCGCTGTACCTCGCCCCGTCTCCCGAGCTGTGGATGAAGAGACTGGTCGCGGCGGGCTCGGGGAACATCTTCCAGGTCAGCCGCAGCTTTCGCAACGGGGACACGGGAAGCCCCCTGCACAACCCCGAGTTCGACCTGCTGGAATACTACACTGTCGGGGGAACGTACCTCGACTCAATCGCTGTCACGGAGGCCCTGTTCGAGAGCCTCCTGGCCGCGGTCGAGCCCGCGGTGCCCCGCCAAAGGCTCTGCCCCGCCCTTCCTCCGCGCTGACCATGGACGAGGCCTTCCGCCAGCATCGCCGGCATCGATCTTGAGGCCTGCCAGGAGCCAGGGCACCTCATCGATGCCGCGCGTGTCCGCGGAATCGCCGTCAACGACGGGCTGACCTGGGAGGAAGCGTTCCACATCGTCTTCCTCACTGCTGTGGAGCCCTCCCTTCCCCGAGAGAAGCCCCTGGTGCTCCTGGACTACCCTGCCCTCATCCCGACCACTGCCCGGCGGAAGACAGGCACTCCGTGGGCCGAGAGGTGGGAGCTGTACATCGACGGGGTCGAAATCGCCAACTGCTACACGGAGGAAACGGATCTGCCCGCCCTCCAGGAGCTGTTCCGGGACGAATCCACGCGAAAAGCCGGGTGCCGCATCGCGCATCCGCCCGACGCCGACCTGCCCGGGATCGTCGCCTCGGGCCCGGCCGTGGTGTCGGGGGCTGCGCTGGGACTGGACAGGCTGGCGGCCGGTCTTCCGCGGCGAGGCCGGTCTCGGGGGGGTGATTCTTTTTCCCTTTTCCGCTATTATCCCGCCTCATTCGGGCCGCTGAGCGAAGGGCGCCGCACTGAAAGGAATCCCATGATCAAGGCGAGCGATATCACGAAGGGGACGTTCGTCCTCATCAACAACCAGCCCCACGTCTGCGTGGAGCGCGAGTACGTGAACCCGGGAAAGGGCTCGGCCTTCGTGCGCCTGAAGCTGAAGAACATCAAGAGCGGCTCGGTCCTGCGCCAGACCAACAAGGTCCAGGACAACCTGGAGGAGGTGTCCGTCGAGTACCGCGACGTGCAGTTCCTGTACGCCGACGACGAGAACTACCACTTCATGGACACCCGCACCTACGAGCAGTTCACGATCGCCGTCGAGGGCGAGGAGGAGAAGCGGGACTTCCTCAAGGACGGCGAGACCTACCAGGTCGTCTTCTGGGAGGCGCAGGCCGTCGACATCAAGCTGCCCACGAAGATGGTGTTCACCGTCACCGAGGCCGAGAAGGCCGAGAAGGGCGACACGGTGAGCGGCGCCACGAAGACCATCACCTGCGAGACCGGCCTCAAGGTGCGCGTGCCGCTGTTCATCAAGCAGGGCGACAGGATCCTCGTGAACACCGAGACCCGCGAGTACCAGGAGCGGGTGAACGACTAGGGCGTCCCGGGTATCGCCGATCCTCTTCCTCGTCGCCGCGGCCCACTTCTTCAACGACATCTACATGGGGTTCCTCACGCCCCTGTACCCCATCGTCATGCAGAAGTTCGGCCTCAGCCTGTCCCTGGTCGGCACCATCTCCATGGTGGCGGCCCTCGCCTCGGCCTTCAGCCAGCCGCTGTTCGGCGTCCTCTTCGACCGGTTCAACGTCACCGCGGCCCTGTACCTGGCGCCGCTTGCTCACGGGAGTCCTCGTGAGCTGCCCTCGGCGTCGCGCCCAGCTACCGTGTGTTCCTCGTGCTGCTCTTCCTCGGCTGCCTCGGCTCGGCGGCCTTCCACCCCAAGGGGGCCTCGGTCACGCCCACGCTCTCGGCGGAGCCACCCCGCAGGTCGGCATGGCCATCTTCAGCGCGGGAGGCAACCTCGGGTTTGCGGCGGGCCCGGCCGTGATCGCCTTCTTCATCGCGGCCTTCGGCCTGCGCGCCACACCCGTCCTGGCCGTCCCCGCCGCCGTCGTGGCGCTGGTCCTGTTCCTTCTCCTGCCGTCCCGCGAGCTCGCGGCGCGGACTGCCGGTGACAGCCGCGTGACCTGGAAGGGATTGCCGCCGACAGCACAAGGCGTGCGGTGCTGGTCCGACTGGTGTTCATCAACTTCAGCATCACCGTGGCGGTGCAGGTCATGAGCACCTTCCTCCCCGTGTCACTCCAGCAGGCGGGCGTCCCGCTGACCTCGATCGGCATGATCTTCACCGCGATGCTCGCCGTGGGCGCTGTCGCCTCGATCTTCGTGGCCTCGGTCTCGAAGAAATCCGGCGGACGGGCGCTCATCCTGGCGTCGATCCTCGCCGGGGTTCCCCTGGCAACGGCGGGGCACCTGCTTCTTCCCGGGTGGCGGGGGTCGTGCTCATCGTGCTCGCGGGCACGGTCCTCTCCTCGTCCAGTCCCCTCCTGCTCCTCTTCGCGCAGAGCCACTCCGGGGATTCCCCGGCCATGGCCTCCTCGCTCATCATGGGCGTGTCGTGGGGGCTTGCGGGGCTCGCGATGGTACCCCTGGGCTGGCTGGGCGAGGTGGTCGGCATCCGCGCGATGATGCTCGTCGCGCTTCTGTTCCCGCTGCTCTCGGTCGTCTCCTGCCTGCGGGTCCCGCGTCAGTAGGCCACGCCTACTCCCAGAGGTACTCGCCGTGGACATGGAAGTCCCCGGTACCGTCCAGCACACCCGACTCGCCGATCGCGTTGCAGGCCTTCATGTATGCGCGCAGGCTCGCCTCGATCACGTCGGTGCTCCTGTGCCGGCCGTGGAACCTCCTGCCCCGCAGCTCAGCGGTGACGATGACCTCGGTCTCCGCCTCGGTCCCCGTGGCGAGGGTCGACACCGAGTACAGCACCATTCGTCGTGGAGAACCCGAGGGCCTTGTCCACGGCGCGGAAGAGAGCGTCGATCGGGCCCGTCCCGTGCGAGCTCTGCGTCAGGGTCGCCTTCCCCCTGCGGATCACGACCACGCCCACCGGCGGCGAGTGGGAGCCTGTCATCACGCTGAAGGACTCGAGCTCGTACGGTCCTTCCTTCTCCTCGATCCCCGGGACCTCGACCGAGGTTCCCTCTCCCCTCCCGATCGTCTTCTCCTGGAACAGCTCGCGCAGCCGCGGCGGCAGCGATGCTCCCGCGAAACCGCCGGCCGACGGGACGAAGGCGCACTGCCCGATCACCGGCTTGTTCGGGTGCGTCCGGATGCCGGTGAGCGAGTCGAAGAGGCGCGCCGTGCGCGCGATCTCGGCCAGGTGGATGCCATGGGCGACCGACCAGCGCTCCCCGTACGCCGACAGCAGGAACGCGATCTCCTCGAGAGGGGCATTGCCCGCCCGCTCGCCGAACCCGCCCAGCGTCACCTCCACGTGCGAGGCGCCGGCCTCGGATCGCGGCGAGGGTGTTGGCGGTGGCCAGGCCGAGGTCGTTGTGGCAGTGGACGCCGATCAGCGGCGCCTCGGCCTTCCCGCCGGTCGAGCATGGCGCGCACCCGCCCAACCAGCTCGGCCACGTCGGCGGGGACGAGGATGCCGTTGGTGTCGGCGATGTTGAGCACGTCCGCCCCGGCCTCGCGCGCTGCCCTGCAGGCGTCGAGGAGGAACTCCCCGCGGGCGTGGGGCGCCTCGCTCAGGGAGAACTGCACGCGCACCCCTGCCGATTTCCCCGTCTTCACGAGACTGCCGATCGAGGCGAGGGCCTGCGCCTCGGTCTGCCGCAGGACCTGGGCGAGGAACTGCGGGGAGACGGACATGAAGAGGTGCAGGTGCTTCTTCTCGGCCCCCGACAGGGCTTCCAGCGCCTTGTCCACGTCGGCCGGGAGCGCGCGGGCCAGGGCGGCGACCCGGGGCCCCCGCACCTCCCGGCCCACGCGCGCGACGCACTCCGCCTCCTCGGCCGACGCGGCGGGGAAGCCGGCCTCGATCACGTCGACCCCGAGCCGGGCGAGCTGCCGGGCAAGCGCGATCCGCTCGGCCGTGGAGAGCACGACGAAGGGCAGCTTGTTGCCGTCCCGCAGGGTGGTGTCCAGGATCTCGATCCGTCTGGTCATGACGCCCCATCGTACACTGGAACGGGTGCGGAGAAAAGGATAGGCTCTGTGCCCTGATGAGAAGCCCCCGAGCCGCCGCCCTCCCCGTCCTGGCAGTCGCCCTGTCCCTGTGCGCGGCCGCCCTCGGCGCACTCGACGTCCGCCTCGCCGTGCCCGAGCCGCTCCTGGACGCATGGGCGCGGACCCTGGCCGCCCACCCGCTGCCGCAGTCGGTGCGCGCACTGCAGGGAGACGGGGAGGGTCCGAGCATTTCTCTCAGGGCGTTCTGGGGCCCGCCGCCTTTCATGCCCGGCAGGTGGACGATCGTCCAGTCCAGGCTGTTTGCCCCGGTCTGCCCCCCTGGGCGCGCCCGAGACGGGGGACGAGACGGTCCAGCCCCTCGAATCGGTCGCCCTTCCCCTGGTCGCCCTGCCCGTGCACGGGCTTGTCCCCGGCGATCCGGGCTATCCGCTGGTCCAGCGGGTCGCCCTCGTCCTGCAGGGTGCTGACCCTGCCCTGGATGCCTGGTTCGACGAGGTCGCCGAGGCGGTCGGGGCAGCCTCCATGGAGCCCGTCGCCTGGATCGGGGCGGTGGGCGACATAATGCCCGCACGCGGTGTGGACGCGCTCCTCGCCCGGCACGACGGGCTGGAGAGGGTTTTCGGCGATACCCTGCCCATCCTGCAGGGGTGCGACCTGCTGCTCGGCAACCTCGAAGGCGCCGCCACCCGCCGGGGCGCGAAGGCTGCCAAGAGCTTCACTTTCCGGTTCGATCCTGCAGCCCTGGCACGGCTTGCAGAGGCAGGGTTCACCTGGCTTTCGCTCACCAACAACCACTCTTTCGACTTCGGGCCCGAGGGGTTCCTCGACACCCTGGACGCTCTCGCCTCGGCGGGAATCGGAACTTCGGGTGCCGGACGAAGCGAGCAGGAGGCGCAGGCAGCCCTCGATTCGCCCGCGGGCGACACCCCTGTCCGCATCCTCTCCTTCGGCGCGTATCCCGTCGACAGGATGGGCTTCGACGGCAGGCGCACAGCCAGGGCGGCAACCGCGAAACCGGGGAATCCTCTGGCTCGACGAGGCGTCGATCGCGGCGGCCGCGCGGCAGTTCGGCCCGGACAGCTTCGACATCGCGGTCGTGCACGGCGGTGAGGAATGGTCCCGGGGGCCGACAGCGCAGCTTCGCAGGCTGTGCGGAGAGCTCCTGGCCGCGGGTGCCGACCTCGTGGTCGGAAGCCATCCCCATGTCCTGCACCCCCTGGAGGTCGTGGACGGCAGGCTCGTGGCATGGTCGCTGGGAAACTTCCTCTTCCCGGGCATGGAGGGAACCCCGGGAGGAGAGGACTCGGCGATCCTCCGCGTGGGTGTCTACCGGGGAGCCGTCCGGTACGTCCAGACCGTCCCCGTGCGGCTGAAGGGGGCTGCCGTGCGGCTCGCCAGTCCCGAACCAGGTTCCCGCAGCCCCACCGCGCCAGTCCATGGGGCAGTGTCGCTATCCGGATCGACGGGTGTTACACTGGAGGACACGGGAAAGGGAGAAACCAGATGAAAGCGTCACGGAGAATGATCGCGGGCGTGGCAGCTGCCGCGGCGGCAGTGCTCCTCCTCTCGTCCTGCCAGACCATCAACAGGCTGGACCGCTACCGGATCGAGGGCTCGACCCTGGCTGCTGACATGCGCGAGCCTCCCCGAGCGGAGCTGGGCATCGACTACAGCGTGCACATCGACGCCAAGAACCCCATCGGCACCGCGCTGAGCGTGGGCACGTCCCTGCTCAAGGCATCCGAGGCGGAGAAGGCCGAGGCCAACATGCGCGAGGCACTCGATTCGGTCGACGTGCCCGCGATCGTGCTGCGCGAGACGGCGAAGTCGGCCGCGCGGGCGCTGAACGCCGACCTGGTCGAGCGCTCCGACAGGCCCGACCTGCTGCTGGACCTCGACATCCGCGAGTACGGCATCGAGGCGCCCTCGTGGGGAAGCGCCGTGAGCCTGCACATGCGCATCGTGGCCACGCTATACCACACCAAGAGCCGCGACACGATCTGGAGGAGGGCCATCACGGTCGACGATCCCGCCAGCCCCCAGATGTTCGGCGTGAACAACGTGGTCGGCGACATCGTGACTGCCGGCGTTCTCTCCAGCCTGACAGTGGAGGAGCTGGAGGAAGGCTTCCGCACCCTCGCCCTCGAGTCGGCCCGCTCACTCGGCCGCAGGCTCGAGAAGGATTTCTACAGGGCAGTCTACAGGTAGACGGAGAAGCACGTGAATCGAATCCTCATCGCGGCCCTGGCGGCGGGAGCGACCCTCCTCGCCGCCTGCGGCGCGCCAGACACCGATCCCCGGGGCGGGAACATGTCCGAGAGAAGCGTCGAGAAGGTCTTTGTCGAGATCAACGGTGCGCGCCAGGGGATGTTCATCACCTCCAGTGGCGCCGACAGGCCCGTGATGCTCTTCGTGCACGGCGGGATCGGGATGCCCGAGTTCTTCCTCGACGAGGTCTATCGTTCCGGCCTGGAGGAACAGTTCACCGTCTGCTGGTGGGAGCGTCGCGGCGCGGGAATGTCGTTCACGCCGGGAATGAAGGCCGGCGACGTCACCGTGGAGCAGTGGATCTCCGACACCCTCGCGGTCACCGACTACCTCGCGCAGAGGTTCGGCCAGGAGCGCATCTACCTGGTTGCGCACTCGGGCGGCACGTTCGTCGGACTGCAGGCGGCAGCCCGCGCCCCCGAAAAGTACAGCGCCTATGTCGGCGTGGCGCAGATCACCAACCAGGCGGAATCGGAGCGCATCACCTACCGCTCCATGCTCGACGCCTACACGCGGCAGGGCAACGCGAAGGGCCTGCGGCGGCTCGCGAAGCTCCCCGTGCTCACCGCAGACACGGACACTCTGCTCTCGTACTTCTTCTCCATGGCCCGCGACGTCTCCATGCACGAGCTGGGCGTCGGCACCATGCGCACCATGCGCTCGGTGATCACGGGGGTCTTCCTGCCCTCGCTGCGGTGCAGGGCCTACACCCTGCGCGAAAGGCTGAACATCTGGCGCGGAAAGGCATTCCTGCAGAAGTCGACGGGCATCGCGCGCGAGATCATGACCACGGACCTGGCTGCGAGGTACCCCCGGCTTGAGGTTCCCGTGTACATCGTGAGCGGGGCCCACGACCAGACCGTCTCCCCGCTGCTGGCCCGGCAGTACCTCGAGCGGCTCGAGGCGCCCCTGAAAGGCTTCTATTCCTTCGCCGACTCGGCGCACAGCCCCATGTTCGAAGAGCCCGCGGCCTTCCTCCGCGTCATGACCGACGACGTCCTGCGCGGCACGGTCGCCCTCTCCGACAGGGACTGACCGCGACGGGACACGGCGGCTCCCGGCACGCGACCACGGCGGGGGCAGTGCTGCGCACAGCTGCTTGCGCTGCGCCCTTCGCAGTGCTAAAATACCAGCCATGAAAAACACTATTCAAAAAAGGGTCTTTCTGCTTCTGACGGGTACGCTGCTGCTCGCGTGCGCTGCGGCCGCGTACGGGGAATACTGGCCCACAAAGGCATGGCGGACCTCGAGCCCCGAGAAGGAGGGACTCGATCCGGCAGTACTCGATGGCATCGATGGATACGTCAAAGCCAGCCTGCCGGACACGTCCAGCGTCCTCGTCGTCCGAAACGGCCTTGTCGTCTTCGAGAGGTACTACGAAGGCGACAGGGACTCGAAACGTCCGCTGAACTCGATCACCAAGTCGGTCATCTCCGCCCTGGCGGGGATCGCCTTTGACAGGCGCATGGTCAGGAGCGTGGAGGATCCCATCTCCTCGTACCTCCCCGAGCAGATCCGGGGCGGCATGCACGAGACCTCGAAGACTATCACCGTGCGCCACCTCCTTACCCAGACATCCGGGTTCCCCGGCGATTCAGGCTGGGGTTCGGTTGACCCGCGTGCGCTGAGGTCACTCCTGAGCGTCCCCCCGGTACGTGCCCCGGGCGACGGGTTCGCCTACAACGAGGCAAACGCGAACCTGCTTTCCGTAATCATCACGCAGGCGACCGGGCAGCGCGCCTCGGCATTTGGGAACAAGAACCTCCTGGAAGCGCTCGGCATCCGCGGGGCGAGATGGGCCGAGGCTGCCGATTACACGGAGGGATCTGTCGGGCTCTCGCTGACGACCCGGGATATGGCAAAGCTCGGGCTGCTGTACCTCCGCAAGGGGAAGTGGGAAAACAGGCAACTTCTCTCCGAGGCATGGGTGGCAGCCTCCACCAATCCCCAGGTGGAAGTGAAGGATTTCACCCTCGCGGGTACGCCCCTCGGCTACGGCTACCTCTGGTGGACCGCGTCCCTCCGGGAACATCCTCTGTACTTCGCGCTGGGGACGGGCGGACAGTTCATCTGCGTGTTCCCTGACCTGGCCATCGTCGCGGTCCTGACGGGAACGGACTGTGAAGGTGCTGGACCGCCTGCCCATCGTCAGGGACTTCGTGATCCCGGCGGTCACCAGGTAGCCGCCGGGAGGGAGTGGGGACAGGCACTGACTCCCTGCTGGTGGCGGCCAGCGCAGGCCGGAGCGCAGCGCCCGTGCCGCGCACTCCGCACCGAGTGCCGCGCTTTTCGCCTGCCAGAATGATCGCTCGAACCCCACCCGAACCGGCTCTCTCATGCTGCCCCTCGGCAGGGGAGACAGGGAAGACCAGAAGGACTCCGTGGCAGCCCCGGCATCCCCGGACTCAAGGGCTGCTTCGGCCGCCCCGTAGAGCGCCTGGTCGGCAACCGGGCTCCGGGGAAAATCCCTGCCGACACGGACACCCTCCCTGCGCACAGCCCCATGTTCGAAGAGCCCGCGGTCTTCCCTCCGCATCATGACCGAGGACGTCCTGCGCGGCACGGTCGCCCTCTCCGACAGGGACTGATCTCCCCCTGCCGTGCGGCTGTATTCGCCCGGACGACGTTGACAGCCGCTGCGCGCGCCACCAGAATTGAGGCCGGGGGAGGTGGCCGATCACGCCGCCTCCCCGAAAGGAAAGCGCAATGGGATTGTTCAACGACATCATGAAGAAGATCCTCGGCAAGTCGGGGGCTTCCCCCGCGGCAGCCTCGGCAGGCACACCCGTGCTCAAGGATGTGGACGTCGAGGCAGTGCTGAGGGAGATGGCGGCCAAAAAGGGCGGCGGCGGGAACTACAAGGTCTCGATCGTCGACCTGTTGAAGCTCCTCGGGCTCCCGTCCAGCCTCGAGGCGCGCAAGAAGCTCGCCCAGGAGCTGAACGTCCACGCTGGTGAGCACGGGACCGCGGAGCAGAACATCGCCCTGCACAAGGCGGTCCTTCGCAAGCTGGTGGAAAACGGCGGAAGGGTTCCCGACAGCCTGAAGGGCTGACGCGCGGCCCCGGTCAGCGCAGGTCGGAGAGCTTCGCGATCCAGGGGCTGTCGGGGAAAGCCTTTCGAAGCGAGTCCTCGAGGCTGCGCGCCCGGTCGCGCTCGCCGCGGCGAAGCGCGATACGCACCGCGCTGTACAGCCCCTCGGATGCGAGGTCCGGGAAGTCGGGGAACAGGTACGAGATCCTCACGAACTCGTCCATGGCCTCGGTGGTCCTGCCGGCAGACTCGAGCGCGCGCGCCATCTCGCGCTGCGCCTCGGCTCCCACCCTGTCGGCGCGCGAGCCCGCGAGGGCAGTGAAGATGTCCAGCGCCCGCGCCGTCTCGCCGCTCGCCGCGGAGGCCTGGCCCAGCAGCAGGTTCAGCTCGCCTGCCAGCGGTTCGGCCGGGGGCCTCTTCCTCAGGTCGAAGAGCAGCGCCAGCGCATCCTTCGGGGAGTCCCGCAGCACCAGCCGGGCATGCGCGAGACGCACCCGTGTCACCGTCTCCGGCGGCAACCCCTTCTGTGACTGCGCCCGCGCCGCGTACTCGGCGGCCAGGGCCGTGCTTCCCGCCTGGGAGAGCGACCGCTCGAACCCCTCCCGGGCCGGCTCGATCATGGTGCCCTTCGGCAGGGCAGACAGGTAAGACCAGAAGGCCTCCGTGGCAGCCCTGGCATCCCCGGACTCAAGGGCTGCTTCGGCTGCCCAGTAGAGCGCCTGGTCGGAAACCGGGCTGCGGGGGAAATCCCTGCCGACCCTTCGGAACCCGTCGATGGCCTCCTGGTAGCGCTTCTGCTCGAGGGCCTGGGAGGCCCTGCGGAAGAAGGCCTCGGGGGCGAGCCTGCCCTCCGGGTACTGGCGGGCAAGGATGGTGAACGCCTCGTCGGCCTCCGCCCCCCTCCCGAGCCTCGAGAGGGCCCAGGCCTTCTCGTACCAGGCCTGCTCCCGCACGTCGCCCGTTGAGCCGCCGGCGGCGCGCGCGGCGCGGCGATGGCCCGGTCGAGCAGCGGTATGGCGGCCGCGTCGTCGGGCCGGAGCGTTTCGCAGACGCCCGCGCGCAGAAGCGCCTCGGCGCGCCGCGGCTCTGACGGGAAACCGTCCGCGAGGGCAATGAAGGCGTCGCGCGCCTCTTCCAGGCGGTTCAGGCGGAACAGCGACCAGCCCAGCCAGTACAAGGCTTCTGCCCCGTCTGGCCGGCCCCCCGCCATGCCTGCCGCCTCCCGCAGCCGGGTCGCGGCGTCCTGCAGCCGTTCCATCCTGTAGAGCGTGCGCCCGATATGCAGGATGACCGTGGCGGGCGCCACCGATTTCGGGGTGCGCTTGCGCAGTGATTCGAAAGCGGCAAGGGCCTTCTCGTACGAGCCCGTGTTGAAGTGCGAAATCCCCACTGCGAGCGAGGCCCGCTCGGCGAGGTCCGCAGACGGCTGGCCCTGGAGCACGGACTCGAAAAACGGGACGGCCCGGCCGTGCTCGCCGCGGCGGGAGTAGACATAGCCGACGGAGTAGGAGCTCTCTCCGCGCAGGGGCGACTGCGGAAACTCCTTCAAGACCCGCTGGAAGTCCTCCAGGGCGGCGGCGTCCCGGTCCACGGCCAGAAGGGCGAGCCCGCGCCTGTAGAGGTACTCCGCGGCCCGCCCCGAGCGGCCGAAGTCGCGCACCAGCGAGTCCCACCGGGTGACCGCGGACGGGTAGTCGCCCGCCATCTCCAGAGCCGCGGCGAGCAGCTGCAGGGTTGTCTCGGCCCGCGGGCTGTCCGGCTGCTCGGCGAGAATGCGTTCGAGCGCCCCGGCTGCCTCGCGGTGCTTTCCCTGTCCGGACAGCAGGCTGGCCAGCTGCAGTCCGGCCTTCCCGGCGGTGTCGCGCGCCGGCCCCGTCCGGGCTGCGTCAAAAAGCCGGACAGCCTCGGCCGTGCGGCCCAGCCCCAGCTGGGCGAGGCCCATCCCGTAGTCGACGACCTGCCGTGCCCCGCCTTCCTTCAGGAGCTCACGCGCGCGGGTGTACGAGACGAGGGCCTCGTCGTAGCTTTTCTGGTCGTACAGGATGTCGCCGCGCAGGCGCAGGGCGTCGCCCCGCGATGCCCCGGACAGGGAGCCCGCCCCCGAGCGCTTGAGGGCGGCGTCGACCTGCGCGAGTGCCTCGGCGCGCCTTCCCGCCCGAGCGGCAAGCTCGGCCAGGCGCAGGCTCGCCGCATCCCGGTAGGGGGAGTCGGGGTACACGTCGAGAACCGTCCTGTAGCGCTTCTCGGCTCCCGCCAGGTTGCCCAGTGCGAGCTCGCACTCCCCGAGAAAGAAGGCCGAGTCACGCACGAGCGGCGAACGGGGGGAGTCGAGAAGGACTTTGGCATACATATCGCGCGCGGGCGCGTACGCGCCCGCCCGGTACTCGGTGCCCGCGAGACGGAAAAGGGCCTCGGCACGAAGGGCGTCGGTCGCCTCCCCGGAGTCGGCGCCCGGCTTCTCCGCCAGCAGCGCCCTGTACATGGATGCCGCCTCGGAGTCACGGCCCAGCTGCTCCAGCGCCGCCCCGGCGAGGACCATGGAATGCGGCCTGTAGACCGCATCCGGCCCGCTGCGGGCAGCCTCGACCTTCAGCATCTCCAGGGCCTTGGCCGCCCGTCCCAGCTTCAGGTGCGCGGCACCCTGCCAGTACCCGGCGCGAACGGCGAGGGCCGACCTCGGCGAGCGCCCCCGCAGCTGCCCGAGCACGGACAGGCTCTGCTCGTAGCGCCCCGTGTAGAAGAGGGAAACGCCCAGGAGGTAGGAGGCCTCGTCGACACGGGAGGACTCGGGGAACTCCTCCACCAGCCTCTCCAGGGTACGGGCGGCAAGCGCGTACTGGCCGTCGGCGAAGGCGCCCCGCCCGGAGGCCAGAAGGTCGGAGGCGGGGTCAGCCCCGCACAGCCGGGCGGTCAGCAGAAGGCCGAGGGCGACCACGGCCGCCCGGCGGTTCACGTGCGGACCTTCTCGGGCTCCGCGGGCTCCGCCGGTTCCGCGGACGCCGCCTCTTTCCCTCCGGGCAGGGCCGCGGGCGGCTCGGGCTGTCCGGCCAGCGCGGCGGCCGCGGGTGTCCCGGACGGGACCAACCGCTTGCCGCCCCGGCGGCGGAAGACGACCTTGCCCGCTTTCATGTCGATGTCGATCGTGTCGCCCGCGCCGAACCTGCCCCTCAGGATCTCGAGGGACAGCGGGTCCTCGACCTCCTTCTGCAGCAGCCTGCGCAGCGGCCGGGCGCCGAACTTCTCGTCGAAGCCCTTCTCGATCAGGTACTCGCGGGCCGCCTTGCGGACGCCGATCGTGATCTTCTGCTCGACCAGGCGGTCGGAGATCTCCTTCACCATGAGGTCGAAGATCTGCGCCAGGTGCGTCCGGTCCAGGTTGTGGAACACCACGATCTCGTCGATGCGGTTGATGAACTCGGGGTTGAAGGCCCGCTTCACCTCGTTCATCACGAAGTTGCGGATGTCCTTGAAGTTCATCCCGCCCCTCCTCGGACTGGAAGCCGAGGGAGCTGTCCTTGTTGATCTCGCGGGCGCCGAGGTTCGAGGTCATGATGAGGACGGCGTTGCGGAAGGAGACGGCGTGGCCGAGGTTGTCGGAGAGCTGCCCCTCCTCCAGGACCTGCAGCAGCATGTTGAACACGTCGGGGTGCGCCTTCTCGATCTCGTCGAGCAGGATCACGCTGAAGGGCCGGCGGCGGATCTTCTCGGTGAGCAGGCCGCCCTCCTCGTAGCCGACGTACCCCGGGGGCGCCCCGACCAGGCGCGACACGTTGTGCTTCTCCATGAAGTCCGACATGTCGATGCGGACCAGGGCCTCCTCGTCGCCGAAGAGGAACTCGGCGAGGGTCTTGGCCACGAGGGTCTTGCCGACGCCCGTGGGGCCGAGGAAGACGAAGGAGCCCAGGGGCCGGCGGGCCGAGGACAGGCCCGTGCGCGAGCGGCGGATGGCCGAGGCGATGACCGAGATGGCCTCGTCCTGGCCGATCACCTTCTTGTGCAGCTCCTCCTCGATGTGCAGCAGCTTCTCGCTCTCGCTCTGCACGATGCGCGCGAGGGGGATGCCCGTCATGTCGGAGATGACCTGCTGGATGTCCTCGACGTCGACCACGTTCTCCTCGACGGTGATCGTGCTCTCCCAGCGTCTTCTTGATCTCGTCGAGCTTGGCCTTGAGCTGGCGCACCATGTCGCGCACCGCCGCGGCCTTCTCGTAGTTCTGCGTGTTCACGAGGCTCGTCTTCTCGACGTTCAGGCGCTCGATCTCCTTCTCGAGGTCGGCGAGCTCGCGTGGGCCGGATGGAGTTCCGGATCCGCTTGCGCGAGCCGGACTCGTCCACGAGGTCGATGGCCTTGTCGGGCAGGAACCGCTCGGTGATGTAGCGCCGCGACAGGGTGGCCGCCGCCTCGAGGGCGCCGTCGGTGTAGCTCACCCGGTGGTGCTCCTCGTAGTTCTTCTTGATGCCCTTGCAGGATCGCGATCGTCTCCTCGACCGACGGCTCCTTCACCGTGATGGGCTGGAAGCGCCGCTCGAGGGCCGCGTCCTTCTCGATGTGCTTCTTGTACTCGTTGAGCGTCGTGGCGCCGATGCACTGCAGCTCGCCGCGCGAGAGGGCGGGCTTGAGCATGTTGGAGGCGTCGATGGCCCCCTCGGCGCCGCCGGCGCCGATGATCGTGTGCAGCTCGTCGATGAAGAGCACCACGTTGCCCGCGGCGAGGATCTCCTTCATGACCCGCTTGAGCCGCTCCTCGAACTCGCCGCGGTACTTGGTGCCCGCCACGAGGGAGGCGAGGTCGAGGGTGAGCACGCGCTTGTCCGACGAGCACCTCGGGGACCGTGCCGTCCACGATCTTCTGGGCCAGGCCCTCGACGATGGCGGTCTTGCCGACGCCCGGCTCGCCGATCAGCACGGGGTTGTTCTTGGTCCGCCGCGCGAGGATCTGGATGACCCGCTGGATCTCCTTCTCCCGCCCGATCACGGGGTCGAGCTTGCCCTCGCGGGCGAAGGCGGTGAGGTCGCGGCCGAACTCGTCGAGGGTCGGGGTCGGCTTCTTCTGGGACGGCGCGGGCTTCTTCTTGGCCCCGGCGGCCGGCCCTGCCCCGCGCCCGCCCCTTGGGGCTGGCGGTCGCCCCCGCCGCTGATCTGCAGGATGGCCTCGCGCAGCACGTTGCGCGGTGAGGTTGTAGCGGGCGAGGTAGCGCGCGACGATGCTGCCCTGCTCCTTCACCGCGGCGAGCAGCAGGTGCTCGGTGCCGATGTACTCGTGGCCCATGTTGCGGGCCTCCTCGGCGGAGTCCTCGAGGATCTTCTGGCCGCGCTTGGAGGGGGGCACGTCGCCGAGGATGAGGCCGCCCTTGCCCTTGGGCAGGCTCTGCTCGATCTCGGCCTGCATCTCCGCCGATGTTGACCTTGAGCGCGCTGCAGGGCCTTCACCGCCACCCCCTCCCCGTCCTTGAGCAGGGCGAGGATGATGTGCTCGGGCAGGAGCTGGTCGGAGTGGAAGCGCTTGGCCTCCTCCTGCGCGAGGATGGTGAGCACCTTCTGCGCCCTCTGCGTCAGTCCCTTGAACATGCGGCGTCAGCCTCCCCTCGCCTGCGGCAGCGCCTCGCGGACGATCTTCGCGCGCGTGTAATCGATCAGCTTCGTGTCCGTGGAGTCGTGCCTGCTCTGCAGGACCTGCTGGACGTGCGACTTCTGCACGAGGAACAGCAGCGCGGTGATCGCCGACGCGTCCACTCCGCTCCACGATGCCCAGGGCTGCCCCCAGGCGCAGCGACGAGAGCGACTCGATCGCCTCGCGCAGCGGACAGGTAGCGGCAGTGGGTCAGCAGCCCGCAGGCGCGGAACACCCTGTCCTCGAGGTCCATCCTGCGCTTCTCCATCAGCTCCTCGCGCGTGCGCGTCTCGTACCGGCCAGCTGGGCGGCGATCCTGCCCAGGCTGCCGACGATCTCCGCCTCGCCCATGCCCGATGGTGAGCTCGTTGGCGATCAGGTACATGTCGCCGAGGGACTCCATGCTCTCGCTGAAGAACCCCCGGATCGACAGCCCCGATCTGGGCGATGGCCTTCATCGCCTGCTTGATCAGCCCGCTCATCGCGAGGGCCGGCAGGTGCAGCATCAGCGAGGCCTTCAGCCCCGTGCCGAGGTTCGTGATCGCCGTGTTGAGGTACCCCCACTCGCGAGACACCGCGTAGCGCAGCAGGGCCGCGAGGCCGTCGTCGACCGCGTCGACGCGGCGGAGCAGGTCCTCCAGGCAGGTCCCGGGCCCGAAGGCGGCGAGGCGCAGGTGGTCCTCGTCGCACGAGCACGGCCGCGAAGCTCCCGTCGCTGCTCACCACGAGCGCCCTGTCTTCTCCAGCGAGAACGCCTGCCCGATGAGGCCGCGCTCGAAGAGGATCCGCCGCTCGAGCGGGGCAGCTCGTCGAGGTACAGGATCGTCAGGTCCCCGCGCCGGGCAGCCGGCGGAATCGCCTCGAGGATGCTCCTGGCAGGTCTTCTCCTCCTCGGCGGAAAGCAGCCCCGGGTACGGGTGGGTGCGAGGTTCCGCGACAGCCGGACCCGGCTGGAGATGACCACGCCCGTGTCCGCCGCGGCCGGGGCGCTCATCCAGCCCTTCATGTCGGCGAGCCCCGTGAACTCAAACATCGGCATCGAGGTCCCGCAGCCGGTCGCGCAGCCGCGCCGCCTTCTCGTAGTCCTCCCCCTCGACCGCGGCCCGCAGCTCCCGCGCAGTCCTTCCCGGTCCGGTGCGGCAGGGTCCCGCCGACGGCAGCCGGGGAGCTTGCCCGCGTGGCGGGGCCGGGCGGCCATCTGGGAGAGGATGGCCGGAGGTCCGCTTCGAAGGCCGCGAAGCATTCCGCGCAGCCGAACCTGCCCGCTTGCGGAACTCGGCCAGACGGGTCCCGCACCGGGGGCACGCCGCTGGTGTCTTCCAGCGGTGCTGGAGGCCTCGGCGCCGTCGATCAGGCCTGCCAGCAGGTTGGTGACGGGCAGCTCGGACTCCTCCTCACGGATGAGCCCCTTCTCCTGCGCGCACTCCTCGCAGATGTGCAGCTCGTGCACGCTCTCCTTCTGGATCTGGCGGATATGGATGACGGCGTCTTTCAGGCCGCAGATGTCGCATTTCATTGTCGCATAGAAGTATACAAAAAAGGCTGTCCGAATTCTACGGCAAAACGAGGGTGGGAGGACCGCACGCGACGCAACGCCGAAAACTTAAACCTTCCTGAGGATCTCCAGGGGCTTCACCGCGGTCGCACGCCTGGCGGGGATCCAGGACGCAAGGGCGGCGAGCAGGAGGGTGCCGGAGGCTGCCAGCACCACCTCGGCCCCTCTGATCCGGATGGGGATCTCCTGCAGGTAGTAGGCGCTGTTGAACAGGGTCACCGGCTGCGAGCGCGGCTGCCGAGGGGACGAGCGGCGCCCTGCAGCACGCGACGCCAGCCAGCACCCGCGTTGAGGACCGCCTGGATGGCCGCGATGACGCCGTTGATGTTCACCGCGACGGCAGCCCAAGGGCGATGCCGAGCGCCGTGCCGAGAATCCCGGTCGACCGACCCCGCGGCCAGAAAGGCCGCGGAGAGCGAGCGCGGGGCGGGCGCCGACGGCCTTGAGGATCCCGATCTCCTGTCTCCGCTCGAGGACGATCATCAGCACGGAGGAGGACACGTTCACCGCGGCCACCAGGACGACGAGGGCCATGATGAACAGGAGCAGCGCCCGCGTGGTCCGAAAGCTGGCGAGGCGGCCGTACTCCAGCTCGCTGCCAGGTCGCCAGCCGCGACCTCGGGCGGAGCGGCCGCAGCCGACGCATGACCGGCTCGAGGTCGGCGAACGGGTCGTCGACCTTCACCCCGATGAGAGCGCGCGACTCGCGCGGGGACAGCATCCGCTGCCGCCGCGGCGAACGGGGCGTACGCCATGATCTTGTCCAGCTCCTGGTAGCCGGTCTCGTAGACCCCCGCCACCGTGACAGGCGTGACGCGGGGCAGCCCGCCGCCGCCCCAGGCCGTGAGAACGGACAGCCGGTCGCCCGCGCGCACGCCGAGCGTCCGGGCGAGTGCGCCGCTCAGCAGGATCGACCCGGGAGTCGACAGGTCGAGGCGCCCCTCGGTGACAGCGACGTGGACCGGAGCCCCCTGTCCCTGCCGAAGGCATCGGCGGCGAGGCAGCGCAGCGTGACCCCCGCCGAGGCGCCTCGCGAGACGAGCAGCACCGTGCCCTGCCGCTCGGCGACGGCGCCGTCACCCCGGGGGAGCCCGAGATCGCGAGGGCGAGCCCCTCCATGAGCGCGGTGCCCGTGGAGGGCGGCAGCGCGGCCTGGACATGGTCCGTGCCGATCTCGAGCAGCCGCGCCGTGATGCCCTCGATCATGCCCGTGGACACCTCCATGACCACGAGCAGCGGCACCAGGCTGAGGGCGATGCCGACGACCGCGCCGCGGAGGTAGCGGGCCGTGCCGGCCTTCCCCCGCAGCGTGCGCAGGCCGAAGAAGCGGATGAAGCCGTTCATGCCTCCGACAGCCTCCCGCCGGCCAGGACGAGCCGGCGGTCGACCCGCGCGGCGAGGGCCTTGTCGTGGGTCACCAGGATCAAGGTGCGGCCGTGCGAGCGCACGAGGTCCAAGAGGATCTCCTCGACCATCCGCGCATTGCGCTCGTCGAGGTTCCCCGTCGGCTCGTCGGCGAGGATGAGGGCAGGCTCGTTCACGAGAGCGCGGGCAACGGCCACCCGCTGGCGCTCCCCGCCCGAGAGCTCCAGCGGGTACGCGTCCCCCC
This sequence comes from uncultured Spirochaetota bacterium, assembly GCA_963733835.1. GTDB lineage: Bacteria > Spirochaetota > Spirochaetia > SZUA-6 > Fen-1364 > CAVTER01. Next base: position 310,367 of record CAVTER010000015.1, on the reverse strand, counting down.
TGCGCTCCAGCCCCACCTCGGCGAGCAGCCCGCGGGCGCGGTCGCGAAGCCCTCGCGGTCGCGCGCCGCCGATCATCGCCGGGATCATCACGTTCTCCAGCGCCGTGAAATCCTTCAGCAGGAAGTGGAACTGGAAGATGAACCCCACCTCCCGGTTCCTGTAGCGGCTGAGCGCCGTCTCGTCGAGGCCTGTCACCTCGGTGGCCCCGCACGCGCACCGCCCCGCCGTGGGCCGGTCCAGGCCGCCGACCAGGTTCAGCAGCGTGCTCTTCCCGCAGCCGCTCTCGCCCGTCACCGCGACGGTCGTCGCCTCCCGCACCGACAGCTCGATGCCGCGCAGCACCTCGAGCCGTCTCGGCCGGCGTTTCGTACACCTTCGCGCAGGCCGGCTGACCGAGACCGCCTCGCGGCCGGCCGACTCGCGCGGTTCATCGCCTCACTCATTGCGCAGCACCTCCGCGGGCCTGATGCGGGACACGGCGCGGGAGGCCGCCCAGGCCGCGGCCACGCACGCGAGCAGGGCGAGGAAGACGACGAGGAACGCCTCGCGCGGGAGCACGCGCGAGGGCACCGTGGTCAGGTAGAAGTACATGGGGGAGAAGATCGAGAACCCGCCCCCGCCCATGCCCGGCAGGAGGGGCGCGGCAAGCGCCGAGCCCGCGGCGAGCACGCCGTTCACGACCGCTCCACGATGTCGAAGACCGCGTTGATGTTGACCGACAGCAGCAGGCCGAGCGCCATGCCCGCCGCCGCGCCTGCCAGACCGATCAGCAGGCCCTCGATCACGAACATCGGCCTGGACCTGCGGCGGCGGGACGCCCAGCGCCTTGAGCACGGCGATCTCCTCCATCTTCTCGAACACCGTGCGGCGCAGCGAGTGGTACACGTTGAACCCCACGACGACGAAGATGAGCCCCACCAGGAGCATCATCATCAGCTTCTCCATGAACAGCGCGTCGAAGAACGACCTGTTGTACGTCCGCCAGCTCTGTACCTGCCACCCCCGGCCCCCGGGCAGGCGGGAGACGGCCCGCAGGGCCGCCTCGTCGGCGAACCTGTCGGCGATCTTCACGCCCCAGGTGCGCGCCGCGGCCGCGCCGGCGCCGAACAGGGCCTCCGCGGCGTCGAGGGACACGAAGACCAGGCCCGCGTCGAAGTCGTAGTACCCGCGTGCGGAAAACTCCCGTCACGATCAGGGGCGACCGTCGCGCCGTGATGCCGCCGCGCTCCCTGCCGAGGGTGACGAGGTCCAGCGGCTCTCCCACCCGCGCGCCCGTCGCGGCGGCGAGCTCCGAGCCGATCACGATCGATCCCGCGAGCCCAGGTCGAAGGCTGCCGTCGCGCATGTCCAGCCGCGCGGCCTGCGACGGGTCGAGGGAGAGGAGCTGCGGGGGCACGGCGCGGACGGAGCAGGCGCGCGGCCGCGCGTAGGGTGTCTCCAGAAGCGCCTGCCGCTCGACGAACGGCACCACCGCGCGGACGCGGGGGCATGGCGCGCAGCGCGTCCGGCGATCGCCTCACCCGCAGCGCCGCCGGCCCCGCCGCGGTGACCTGCAGGTGGTAGGAGCTCATCTCCACGATGCTCTCGATGAAGCCGAGCTGGAAGCCGTTCATGACGGCGAGCACGACGGTGAGGGTCATCACTCCCACGCCGATGCCGAGCACGGAGAGCAGCGAGGAGCCGTATCCCCTGTCCCTGCGGCGGGTGCGGAAGTAGCGGGCGGCGACGAGGAGCACCAGGGGAGTCCTCACTGCGAGCGTCCCTCCCGCGACGACCTGCCCGGCCTCGAGGACCTCCTCCGGCACCCGGCGCCCGCCTTCCCAGGTCACGCGCAGGAACACCTCGCCCTGCGCGTACAGCTCCTCGACGCGGCGGCTGCCGCCCAGGTACGTCGTGACCTTCTCCAGGGCCCCGCGGCGGGAGTAGCTGCTCGCGCCGACAGCTCCCCGTCGGCGTCGTAGCTGTAGCGCCACTCCTCGAGCCCCGCCGGGCCCTGCCGCTTCTTCGCGCGTCAGCCTGCCCTCCCCGTCCCGGGTCGTACTCCGTCCGCTCGGACGCGTCCCTCGGCCCCTCCGACGGTCTCCAGGACGAGCCTGCCCGGCCTCGTCGTACTGCCGTCGCACGATCCTTCCCTGCCCCGGGCAGGGTCTCCGTCGAGGACAGCGAGCGCGCCGGAACCCGGCCGGAAAACGAAATCCTCGCGGGAGACCAGCGCGTCCTGCCTCGCGCTGCTCGCGGCTCGATGACCCTGCCCGCGGCGTCGTAGCGGGTGACGAACAGCGCCGTGCCCGCGGTGCTCCGCTCCTGGGCGACGCCCGTGCTGCCCCAGAAGAACCGGGCCGCCGCCTGCCGTGCCCGACGGGGCGGTCCTGCGCACCTCGCGCAGGCTCCCGTTGCTGCCGGTACAGGTACTCGTCCGTGCGCAGCAGGGCACCGTCCGGGGCCCGTCGTCCGGGCCGCGCAGCAGCCTGCCGCCGCGTACCACGTGAACGCGGTGCGCTCCGAGGAGGACGCCCGCACGGAAGCTCTCCTCGAGCGCGCAGGTTCCCCGTCGGCGTCGTACAGCCGTCGGGCCTCCAGGCCCCCCGCGCGATACTCCCGCTCCTCCCGGCGCCTCCCCCGCCGTCACGACGGATCTCCCACCTGCGGACCTCCTTCCCCTTCTCGAACAGCCGGCGCACGACGAGCCGGCCCGCGTCCTGCGACCGAGAGCGATCCAGTCGAACTCGTCCCGGCGCCACGGCGGGGATCGCGCTCGAGGAGCATGCCCGGCGTCGTTGGAGCGGTAGCATGCGCTGCTCCGCAGGCGGCGGGGACGGCCAGCGCAGCGCGAGCAGCGCGAGGGCGAGCGCCGCGCCGTGCTCATGGCGCTCCGAGCAGCGCGTCGAGGTAGCTGTCGACGTCGAAGAGCGCGAGGTCGTCGAGGGACTCGCCCAGCCCGACGAAGGAGAACGGGACGCCCAGCTCCCGGCAGATGGGCACCACCATGCCGCCCTTTGCCGTGGAGTCGAACTTGGCGAGCACGATGGAGTCGATGCCCACGGCCTTGTGGAACACCTCCGCCTGCTGCAGCGAGTTCTGCCCCGTGGTCGCGTCGAGCACGAGCACCCGCTGGTAGGCGTCCCCGCTCGGCGCGCGTGCGCACGATCCTGTCCATCTTTGCCAGCTCCTTGACCAGGGCATCCTTGTTGTGCAGGCGGCCGGCCGTGTCGGCGATGACCAGCTCCATCCCCTGCGCCGTCGCGCTCGCGATGCCGTCGTAGATGACCGAGCCCGGGATCCGCGCCTGTCGGCTGGCGCGACGACGGGCATGCCCAGCCTCTCGCCGAGCAGCTTCAGCTGGTCGACCGCGGCCGCGCGGAAGGTGTCGCCCGGCGACGAGCAGGATGTTCTGGATCCCCCGGCGGCCTGGAAGTGGCGCGCCAGCTTGGCGATCGTCGTGGTCTTTCCCACGCCGTTCACGCCGAGCACGAGAAGCACGTTGCAGCGTGCCCGGCCGCAGGGGGATCTCCCGCGCGAGGACCATCGCCCGCAGGCGCCCTTGCAGCTCGGCGACCACCTCGTCGCGGGAGGTGAACCGCCGCTCCTGCGACTGCCTCGCGCAGCGCCGCCGACAGCTCCTGCGGCCGTGCGCACGCCCATGTCCGCCTCGATCATCGCGTCCTCGAGGTCGAGGAAGAACTCCCCGTCGATCGGCCGGTGCGGGAACAGCTCCCGCAGCCTCTTGCCAAGCCCCTCCAGGACGCCATCACGCGCCTCCTACCCGGCCGCCCTGTCGGAGACGGCGATATAGCGGACGATCGTGGACACGACCCATCCGAAAAGCGACGACGCTGAGCGCCAGCCCCGCCCGACGGAGGTCCAGTACAGGGCGGTGCCCGCGGAGACGGCCGCTCTGCGCCCCTGCCGTGTCCCCGCGGTCGACAGAGGTCCTGGGCCTTCGCCGCGAAGTCGATACGAGTAGCGGTAGCGTGAAAAGCGGCGCGGGCAGCGACACGAGAAACCAGCCGAACGCCGCGTAGAACCTGTCCCGCGCCTTCTTCTGCTGCTCGTCGCGGGAGGCGGCCTGCGGCTCGAGCGGCAGAAGACCCGGGACCGTCGATGTCGGGGCCGAGGGAGAACGGGAGGTCGAGGTAGCCCTGCAGGCGACAGCAGGACCCGGCTCGCGCTCCGCCGGCAGGCCCATCGTCGAGCGGCGTCTTTCCCAGCCAGAGCGAGTCGAGGTACAGGTCGGCCCCGGGCGGATCGGAGACGATGGTGACCGTGTCCGCGTCTCCAGCGGCTCGAGGATCGAGCGTGAGAGGTCCTGGGCCTCGCCCGGCCGGCGAGATCCACCTGCTGCACCTCCTCGCGGTGGCCCGGTGCGCTCGATCGCGCACCTCGTGGCGTCCCGGGAGCGAGGTACAGCGTCGCGCGGCCCGCCCGCGGACGACCGTCCACCGTCGACGGCGACCATGGCGACGGCGGCTGCGTCCTGACCGCGAGCGAGGCCCAGGACCTGCCCGAGGACAGGCTCGGTGAGACCGTCCGACCGCGGACTGCGAGGGACCGCGTACAGCTCCTCCCTGCGTGCCTGCCTCGCGCCAGCGGAAGACCGTCCTGCCCGCGGGCCGCGTCCCAGGCCAGATATCGAGGCGCAGGTACCCCTGGACCTCGCGGACCGTGCCGGCGACGAGCATGTCCAGCTCGTTGGCCTGCGCAGAACTCCTGCGGCGAGATGGCAGGGGGATCGAAGAGCATGCCCGGCCCGGGGCCGTCGGTGATCGCGAGCGGCTTGCGCCTGGCGCACCTCGATCGCGGCGGGGTCGAGGGACCGCAGGAAGTCGCTCGGGCGACCTGCCCGGCGAGGCTCTTCTCGGCGCCGCCCGGCCAGCCGCCGCGGCCTGCGCGGGGGACGTCCCGCGCGCGTCGGGCGAACAGCGCCTCGTCGCGCTCGGTCCGCAGCTTCGCGATCGACGCCGCGAGCACGGAAAGCTCCCGGGAGATCAGCGCCTGCCCGGCCAGTGCGCGCTCGTCGTCGGACAGCGCGTGCCAGGGCAGGCGCGCGATCCTGTCGCGGACGCAGCAGCGGGATCGCGTCGGCGAGATACGCGTTCTCCGTCGAGAGTCCCTCGCCCCGCGAGCGCCGCGAAGCCGACGATCCAGCTTTCGCGCGTGTCCGTCGGCGGCGGACGAGCCGCGGCCTCGCCGTGGCGGCCGTGGCACGGCGGACCTGCTGCCGCCGGCGTCCTGGCCGCCGGGAGGCAGCGGCTGCGAGGCACAGCAGGACGCGACGGCGACGGGCGTGTTTCATCAGGTGATGTTGAGGGCCTTCTTGAGCGCGCTGACGACCCGCTGGGGCTGGAACGGCTTGACGATGAAGTCCTTGGCCCCCAGCTGGATGGCCTGCACGATCAGCCGCTGCTGGCCGAGGGCCGAGCAGATGATGACCCGGGCCTGCGGGATCGATCTCGCGGATCTTCTTCAGCGCGGTCAGGCCGTCCATGCCGGGCATCGTGATGTCCATCAGCACGACGTCCGGCCGCTTGTCCTGGTACAGCGTGATCGCCTCCTCGCCGTTGGACGCCTCGCCCACGACCCGGAAGCCCGACTTCTCGAGGATGTCGCGCAGGACGATCTTGATGAACGCGAGGTCGTCGACGATCAGGACGTTGACCGCCATCGTCCTCCTCCCGCGCGGGCTGCGCCGGCTGCCGCGTCCAGCCACTGCATCTTCAGGTACTCCTCGATGAAGGGGTCGATGCTCGCCGTCCATGACGGCCTGGATGTTGCCCACCTCGTGCTTGGTGCGGTGGTCCTTCACGAGGGTGTAGGGCTGGAAGGTGTAGGAGCGGATCTGGTTGCCCCAGGAGATGTCCTTCTTCTCCTGCGCGATCTTCTCCATCTCCTTCTCCTGCTCGCCCTTGTAGTGCTCGTACAGCCGCGAGCGCAGCACCTTCATGGCGAAGGCCTTGTTCTTGAACTGGCTGCGCTCGTTCTGGCACTGCACCACGATGCCCGTGGGCAGGTGCGTGATGCGCACCGCCGAGTCGGTCTTGTTCACGTGCTGGCCGCCCGCGCCGCCGGCCCGGTAGGTGTCGATGCGCAGGTCCTCGGGCCGGATGTCCACGTCGATGGTGTCGTCGAGCACGGGGAAGCACGAACACGGAGGCGAAGGAGGTGTGCCGGCGCGCGTTGGAGTCGAACGGCGAGATGCGCACCAGCCGGTGGACGCCCGCTCTCCGCCTTCAGGTAGCCGTAGGCGTAGTCGCCGTTCACCTGCACGGTGACGCTCTTGATGCCGCCCTCGGCCTCCAGGATGTCGAGGATGTCGACCGTGTAGCCGTGCCGCTCCGCCCAGCGCGTGTACATGCGCAGCAGCATGCTGCACCCAGTCGCAGGCCTCGGTGCCGCCCGCCCCCGAGTGGATCGTGACGAAGGCGGAGGAGGAGTCGTTCTCGCCCGAGAGCAGCTCGAGGACCTTCAGCTCGCCGTAGCGCTTCTCCAGGCCTGCCCAGGTCGCGGCGCAGCTCGGCCTCGAGGGACTCGTCCTTCTCCTCGGCCGCCAGGTGCCAGCATGCCGCGTCAGGTCGTCGAAATCGGCGCGCAGCTTCTCCCAGGGCTCGAAGCGCCGCTTCAGCGCCTTCAGGCGCGCCGAGCGCTCTCGCCCGCCTTCTCCTTGTCCTGCCAGAAGTCGGCGTCGGCGGTCTCGCGTCTCGATCTCCGCGATCTCCCTCTTCAGGGTCTCCGGGTCAAAGACCCCTCCAGGTCTCTTCGATCTGCGCCCCGAGGGACTGGAGTTTCTGTCTCGAGTTCTGCGTAGCACGGGACTCTCCTTGCGCGCGGCGCTCACGCCTTGACGATCAGCCGGCGCCACTTCTTTTCCTTCAGGATCGTGATGGCGAGGGTGCCGTCCACGGGGTACTGGTAGAAGCGGATGCTGTCGTAGGAGTCCGCGATCCTGTCAAGGTCCTTCTTCAGCCGGCCGAGGGCGGCCTCGGAAAGCGCCGTGCTCTCGAAGGCGTCCTTCAGCACCCGCTGCAGGCCGTACTGGGCGAGCAGCGTCGTACGCCGCGCGTGCGGTGGTCCTCGGTGGCGAACTCGCAGGCGACGGCGACGAACATCACCGGCAGTGTACGCCGTGCGCATGCCGGTGTAAAGCCGCCGCTGCGGGGCCACGAGCGCGCGGCTCCCTCGGACACCGGCCGGAAAGCCGACGACAATGGCAGAGAGGAGGTCCGGATGCGGGCTGCCCGATGTGCGTGTTTTCTCGCGGCTCTCCTGTGCCTTGTCCCCTTCCTCGCCGCAGGCCAGGAGGCGGGCTCCGCCGCGGCGCCCTACGTCTCCCTGCTGGCCGCCGAATCGGCCGGGGGCCAGGTGAAGCTGACGTGGAAGGACGCCCCCGGCGGGCGGCGCCTGCCTCGTGTACCGCCACCCGCGACCCGTGACCGCCCAGAGCCTCCCGGCCGCACGGATGGTCGGCCGCGTTGCGGCCGGACCGAGTACTTCGTGGACACGCCGCCCGCGGGCACCGCCTGGTTCTATGCGGTCGTCGTCGAGGATTCCGCCGGCTGTCCCTGTCATCCTCCCGTACCGCAACGTGACCACCTCGCCGGTGACGGTCCACCCCGAGGGCGCGGAGGAGCCGACCGATGCGCACGTGACAGGCATCCGCGCCGGGCTGTCCGCCGACGGCCTGGGCGCGGAGGTGAGCTTCCGCACGTCGGACGGCCGACGCGACCTGCTCCTCTTCTGGGGCACCTCCCGCCCCGCGCGGCCCGAAGACCTCCTGGGATCGACGTCCCGCCTCACGATCGACGCGGGGCAGGCTCGGTTCACCGTCCCCGTGCTCGCGGGTGTGGACTACTACTTCGCCGTGCTGGACGCCGAGGCGTGGAAGCTCGGAAGGGCACGGCTGGCCGTCGGCGAAAACGTCACCGCCGACCCCTTCCAGGTGCCTGTCGGCCCCGGGACCACGGGCTTCGTCACGGCCCCCGTCCTGCGTCCGTTCCCCCTCCCCGCCCTCGACCTGGGGATCGGCGTGCAGACGGGAGCGGTGCTCGACGCGGCGGTGCCGCTGGCGCTCCCGGCCGACACGAGCGGTATCGGCGCGACACCGAGCGCGCCATCGCGGAGATCCTTGCCGGGCTGGACACGCCGCGGCCGTCGCCGCGCGGGCAGCAGATCCTGCCCGCCGAGGGCACCCCCCCCGTCAACGAGGAGCAGAAGGGACTGCAGGCCATCGTGAAGGGCCCCTTCACCGGCGGGACCCTGCCGGAGGCCGAGCGCCAGCTCAGGAACTTCCTCAGCCTGAACCGCCGACGCGAGGTCGAGGCGCGGGCGCGGTTCTACCTCGGCCAGGCGCTGTACCTGCAGGATCGGCCGCGCGAGGCGTTCCTCGAGTTCCTCGCGTGCGAGGACGTGCTGTCCCGCGGAGTCCGCGCGCGTGGAAGGAGGCCTGCCTCCGGAGCTCGCGCCCTGAGCCGGTGACCGGTCGCCGAATACGGGCTCAGGGGGACGGCGGTCTTCTCGAACCCGATGCTGAGGTGGTTCTCCCAGGCCGCGCCCGGGGCGAGCTCGAGATCCCACACGGCCACGAGGCACTGGGACTGGAAGATCCTCTCCTCTCCCCCGGGACACCGGCTCACCGTCTCGACGGGGATGCTCCAGCAGCGGAACGGCGTCGCCGACGACAGCGTGATGGACACCTCGTTCGACACGTCGCGCACGAGCAGGCCGGTCACGGCGGGGATCTCGGTCCGTCCAGCCCGATCTCCGTCTTCCTGTCCTCGCCGAGGATGAACAGGCGGCCGCTCTCGGGGGAGCGCGCGGCGAGGGACACGTTGATCTCCACGCCGAAGCCGCGTGCGCAGGGGGCGCTCGCCGTGCTCCCGGACAGCTCGTAGTACACGTCGATCGAGCGCGGGCGGAAGACGTAGCGCTTGTCGATGCCGCACGGGCTCGCGGGTCGCCGCCGGCGGCGCGCACGCTGCCCGCTCCTGCGCAGCAGCACCTCGGGCAGCGAGCGGTTCAGCTCCACCACCTCGTACAGCCCGGCGCACGAAGTCCCCGCCGGCTCGTCGGAACCGGTCGGCATCGAACGTCCTCGGGCGTGCAGCCCTCGGCGCAGGAAATGGTCCAAGAAGGCCTTGCGGGGTACGCGCGCTCGCGCGCGTCCCCGTCCCGCTGGCTCATCGTGTCGAGGTAGTTCGTCGAGGCCGGGCAGGAAATCCAGCTCGAACAGCGAGCCGCCCCGCGTGTGGATGTACGCGTTCAGCTCCGAGCCCTGGTAGAGGTACTCGGTGCAGTTGTCCATGTCGTAGTCGGCGCTCGAGGATCGAGGGGGCGAAGATCTCGGTTGCCCGGGTGATCTTCTCGGCCTCGATCAGCGACCGGTAGACCGCCTTGCGCTCGCGGGTTCGAGTACACCCCGCCGCGGGCGCCGTGCCAGTAGGCGTGGTGGCACTGCCCCTTCCACAGCTCGTTCTGCGCCGCCCTCTTCTTGTAGCGGTCGCCCCGCACCTGGTTCACCAGGACGTGGGTGTACATCATCTTGGCGTACATGAGCCCCGCCTCGGGGTAGCGGGTCAGGAACTGGCGGAAGTGACCGCCGGAGAGAAACCGCCCGATGCCTCCCGCCTCGCGCTCGCGGCTGCTCGCCTCGCGGAAGAGCCTCCGCGTCGGGGCGGGCAGCGCCCACTCGGTCATCTCGGCGGACGCCGAGGACGGGATGTACAGCTTCTCGGTGGGCGGGGCGTCCCGCAGGTACGCGCCCGGGGTGACGGGCCGAGCCAGTCCCCGGCCGCGAGCGCGCTGCCGAAGAAGTCCTCCAGCCACTGCGCCGACGGCCCCGACCGGCTGCCGTCCGGCAGCAGGGTGACCACGCGGTCGCCGGCCGGGCAGGCGAGCGGGCGCATGGCCTGCAGCACCTCGGCCGGATCCTTCGCGAACGGCGAGGACCCTGAGGCGAGCGGGAACACGGACACGATCTTTCCCTGGTCCTCCGCGATCGCCGGCGCCAGGAGCTGCGGCCCCTCCGCGCCTGCCCGGCGGAACTGGCTCTCGTCAAGGAACGTGTAGTCTATCCCGCTCGCGCGCAGCACGAATGCGAGCGATGGCTCCCACACGCACTCCGCGAGCCAGCACCCGCGCGGCCGGGTCTCGAACCGGACCCGCAGGTGCGTCGTCATCTTCTCGAGCTGGCCCAGCTTGTCGTTTGTGGGGATCATCGGCAGGATGGGGTCGTAGTACCCGCCCCCCAGGACCTCCACCTGTCCCCTGCGGACCATCTCGCCCAGCAGGGTGATGAACTCGGGGTGGTGCTCCTCCAGCCACTCCAGCAGCAGGCCGCTGTAGTGCAGGGCCGCGGGGAAGCCGGGGAACCCGTACAGCTGCGCGAGCAGGGGCTTGAACGAGGACTGGTAGACCCTCTCCGTCTCGGTGGCGTCCTGGCCCAGCGGAAGGTGGTTGTGCGTTCCGAAGACGAGCGACAGCCTGCTCATGGCAGCACCCTCAGGCCCGGGAGCAGCCGCGCGACGAGCGCCCCGTCGAAGGCGAGGAATGCCAGGGCGAGCAGGCCGGCAGAGACGATCGCGATGGGAGCTCCCCGCAGTGCCGCGGGAACGCGCTCGGTGTCCAGCCTCGTGCGGATCGCGGACATGAGCACCAGCACGAGCAGGACCCCGCAGCCCGCCGCGAACCCGGCCGCGAGGCTCTCAAGCGGTCCGGGGCCGCCCGGAGCGGCCGACCGTCGCGAGACCAGGAGCGAGACGCCGAGCACCGCGCAGTTCAGCGCGGTCCCGCGCAGCGAGAAGCCCGCGGCACGGAGCAGCCGGGGCGCAGCCAGCCCGGCCGCCCACTCGAGCACAACGACGAGCACGGCGATGGCAGCGACGAAGGCAAGCGTCTCCAGCCTCTCGATCCCGAGGGGCGCCAGAACCCGCCTCCGCAGCGCCCAGGCGGCGAGCGAGGCGAGGCTCATCAGGACCGTGGTGGCGATGCCGATCCCGACGGCGGTCTGCAGCCTGCGCGGAGCCCCCACGCAGGGGCACACGCCCAGGAGCTGGACAAGGACCACGTTCTGAGCGAGGGCAAGGGTGAGCAGCAGGCCGATCCAGGTCATGGTCCCCGCTCCTTCCGCCGCGTACCCGGCAGGAACGACAGGAGCGCCGCGAGGTAGCCCGCGGCAAGGAAGGCTCCCGTTGCGAGCAGGAAAGCCCGCGCGGGGGCGGCAGACAGCCCGGGGATCACGACGGCGACTGCCTGCGCCGCGGGCGCGGTCCCGTCGAGGCCTCCCGCCGGGATCACGGTGAGCGACCCGCTGCCCAGCGCCTCGCGCACGGCCGCGATCACGACCATGCAGCCCGAGAGAATCGCCCCCTCGGCCAGTGCCGCGAGGAGCGCGGCGCCCGGAGACTGACCGCGGACGGCTGCTTCGGCCCTGCAGGTGACCAGGCAGCTCACCGCGAGCACGGGGAGGTAGAGCCCCAGCCCGGCCGCCGCCCCCGGGGCGTACCTCGCGAAGAGGACCTGCGCGCCGGTCGCTGCCGCGCCCGTCGCGAGGATCGCGGGCAGCCACCGCGCGCGTCCTCCCCCGCCCGGCCGGATCAGTCCCAGGAGCGACGATGCCAGGGTCGAGGCGAGAAGCACGCCGATCAGCGCGAGGGACATCCAGAGCGCGTCGGACAGCCGCGTGGTGACCGCGAGCGCGGGGCACAAGCCGAGCAGGAGAACCGCCTGCGGGGAAAGGGCGCGCTGCCCAGTGGAGGGATGCGGGACCGTTGTCATGCCGCCGCCCCCTGCCGCGCCCGCGCGGGTCTTGTCCACCTGTCGAGCAGGGGGACCGTGCAGTCTGCCAGGAGCAGCGCAAGGGCGGACCCGTCCCCGAGCGACCCGTGGAAACGCAGCAGGAACGCGAAACCGCCCAGGCCGCACCCGTAGACGACCCGGCCGGCCCGGGTCAGGGGCGAGGTGACGGGATCCGTGGCCATGAAGATGCACACGAGCAGGGTGCTGCCCGCCGCGAGATGGAAGACGGGATTCCCCGTGAACAGGCCTCCCCCCGCCGACAGGCCGCCCAGGGCCCAGGTGAGCAGGCCAAAGACCCCGACCGACACTGCGGGTATTTCCCAGCGGATGACCCGCCGCGCGACGAGCACGGCCGCGGCAGCCAGGAGCAGCGGCACACAGGCCTCGCCGATCCCGCCCGGCCTGATCCCCACCAGGAGGTCGAAAGCTCCCCCTGCCACGAAAAGGCCGAGCCGGCCGAGCACTGTCGCGTTGAGCCAGCCGACCACCGCGGCGTCGGCGCCGCTCGACTGCCAGCCGGCCCCTGCCAGCGTGAAGAATGCGCCGCCTGTCGCACCCTTCCCCGCCTCGAGAGCCGCCGAGAGCGCCCCGAGGGGGGCGGGCCCGGCAGCGGTCCACCGGGTGGCAGCCAGCCCGTCGAAAGCCGCAGGCCAGGAGACCTGCGCGAAAACGACGCCGGCGAGTGCGGGGTTCATCCAGTTGCGGCCCAGGCCGCCGAAGGTGTGCTTGACGACAATCATCGCGAAGCCCGACGCCGCGGCCGGCACGTACAGGGGAACCCCGGGGGGAACAAGGCAACCGACGAGCAGCCCGCTCAGGAAGGCGCTTCCGTCGACGAGGGTGAACTCGCCCCGCAGGAGACTGCACAGCCCCTCCGCGGCCAGCGCCGTGCCCACGGAGACCGCCAGCACGAGGCCGGCCGGCAGCCCGAAGAGGAAGACGCCCCACGCGGCAGCCGGCGCAAGGCACAGCGCGGCCGTCCAGGCCAGCGTCGGCGTCGATCGTCCCGCCCGGATGAACGGGGCCGACGGCCGCCGCTTGAGCGCAGGGCTGCCCTGGCCGGCAGCGGCGCCGCTCATTCCGAGGCCCCCTGCATCCGGCCGGAGGCGAGGGCAGCGGCGAGTGGAATGCGGGAAGGACAGGCGTGCGCGCAGCACCCGCACAGGCTGCAGGCGTCCAGTCCCTCGGCCCGCGCCTGCAGGATCCGCCCGTGCGCGATCAGCTTGCACAGGCTGCCCGGGTCGAGGCCCCAGGGGCAGGCGTCGATGCAGGCGCCGCAGCGGATGCACGGCAGGGAACGGGGAGGCCTGGCCTCGCGCGCAGAAAGGGCGATCACGCCGCTCACGCTCTTCGTGAGGGGCGCCTCCGCGGAGGCGGCAAGCCGTCCGGCCATCAGGCCGCCGAGCACGATGGCCGCGGGTTCTTCCACGCAGCCGCCGCATTCCTCCAGCAGCTCGCCGATCCTCGTGCCCAGCCTCGCCTTGAGCGTGCGGGGACTTCGCACGATGGAGCCGGCCACGCTGACCACCGTCTCGATGAGCGGACGGTCCAGGACCGCAGCCTCCCGGACAGCGAGAATCGCCGCCGCGGCGAGGACCACCGGGCGGCCGTCGCCGGGCCGCGCCACGACGGCGCCGAGCAGCTCCTCGTCCGCCTGCGGGTAGCGGGAGCTGACGACCGCGATGTGGACGGCGCCGCCCTCGGCGTCGATGGCCCGCTCGAATGCGGGGACGAGCTCGCGGTCGGCCCCGCCGACAGCGAGGACGGCGCGCGAGGGACCGAGCAGCCGCACGGCGATACGGATCCCCTCGACAACCTCGCGGACCCTGCCCGCGAGGAGGGCGGAAACGCCCGGGATCGATGGGTCATCCCGGACGGCGTTTGCCACGAGGAGGCAGGGTGCGTCGCCGGGTCGACGGGCGAGCTTCACGTGGACCGGGACGGGAACCCTCCCCATGTCCACGATGCCGGCCGACTGTACGGCGGCGAGCAGCTCAGCCGTCTCCATCTGTCCCCATCGCCGGTCCGCTCGTGCGCGGCCCGACCTGTCGAACTCCCCCTCCAGCTCAACGACTGCGGCCGGGGAGGTCCCCCCCGCACCGTCGGGGGCATCCTCGACCGCGACGACCCTGCCGGGGATGGACGCGTGGACGTGCGTGCAGCGGGGCCCGCAGGCCTTCCCGATCTGCATGCCCTCCCGCACGAGGTCCCCCGGCTGCACCACGCACTCGGCGGCGTCACCCGCGTGCTGGCGCATCGAGATGACGGCACGGGCCGGGACCGCGGCGTTCGAGATGGGCTCCCGGGGAGAGGGCCCGGCGCCCGGGGGCAGGCTCGCCCCTCCCCGGAAGAAACGGTCTTCCCGCGCGGAGAAGGGCCGCGCATTCCGCGCAGGCTTCGTGGTGTGTGTGTGGGTCATGGGGTGCGCTTCTTCCGCGTCCGGACAGTTAACCGCCAAAGGCGGTCCGGGATCAAGTGAGCGCCCGCGCGCACCCGCGCCTTCCCCCGGGACTCCCTCGGGAGCCACGCCAGCAGCGCCCCCGCGCACAGGGCCGCGGCCAGCAGGTCGCCGAGCAGCGGCGGCCTCCCGCGGCCGTGCGCCGCGAGGACCGGCCTGCCCTGCGCAAGCAGGACCGCCTCGACGCCCGGGAGCGTCGGCCGCCGCACCAGGCCCGCCAACCAGGGAGAATCGAACTCCTTGACCGTCCGCAGGCGCGAGACGATGGCCCGCGAGGACTCGCCCGCCAGGTACTCGGGTACGGTGACCCTCTCCCCCCGGGCGGGCAGCCCGTAGCGCCTGCCGAAGACCAGCGTCTCCTGCCACGCCGCATGCGCGACGTAGTCGGCGATGTCCGGCAGCTGCGGTGCCCTCCGCGCTTTCGCCTCCGCGAGCATCGCGATGGATGCCCAGGAGAAGCCCCGCGCCCCGGCGAGGGGCGAGGGCACAGGCACCAGGGGCCCGCGCAGCTGCGGGACCAGGAGCAGGGCGAAGGGCAGCGCGCCAAGCGCGGCGATCCCCGTGCGGCCCAGGGCAAGGTGTCCCGGGCAGGAGCGGCGCGCGGCGCGAGGACGGGAAGGCGCGGCGGCTGTTCCATGACCGCCCCAGTGCAGCCAGGGGCGTGCGAAGGCCGAGGAGGAGGACGCTGCTCGCGGCCGCAAGCAGCCCGCCCAGGAGACGGAACCAGGAGAAACCGGCAACGACGAACAGCACCGCCAGGGCGGCACAGACCGCGACGGAAAAGAAGGTGAGCGTGTCCCGCGCTCTCCCCGGGCGCAGGGCTGCGCGAAGCACCCGTCTCTCCCCGGCAAGCCGCAGCCAGCCTGGGAACACGGCGAGCACCACGCAGAGCTCGGGGATCCCGCCGGAGGCAAGGAAGGGAAACCAGCACAGCGCGGATGCGCCGCCCAGCCAGGCCGGCGTACCGCCGCCGAAGAGGCCGCGACCCACGGGTCCGCGGGGAGCCCCTCGCGCAGCCCTGCCGGCGAGCGTCATCGCGACGGCTGCCACAAGAGCTGCGAGGAGAACGAGCGCCTTCTCCAGGGGATCGTACTCGGCCAGGCGCCACTTCCCGAACGACGGCGGGCCGAGCTCCCGCCTCAGCTGGCGGAAGACCGCGGAGCTTGTCCGGTCGGCCGGGAGGTACGCAACGCGCCACGACCTGTCTCCCGCGCGCACGCGGAACCAGCCCTCCATCCCGAGCAGCCACGGGTCGGACCGGGGGTCGCCCGGGTCGAGCCGGGAGGACAGGTGGGAGTAGCGGACCGAGGCCTTTCCTTCCAGGTCGCTGAAGGACACCACCGCGGACTCCTCCCACACGGCCGCGGGCGACGCGCGCGCAAGGGCCCGGGCCGCGGCATCGCCGCTCACGGCATCCGTGCGCAGCACGAGGGTGTAGTACCCCTTCCAGACCCTCGCGGTCTTCGTCGAGACTCCCGGCACCGCGGCAAGGAGGAGGAGCGCCGCGATGCAGGCGGCAATCGCCGGCGCCGCGGCCGGCGAGAGCAGGAGCCGACGCATCACAGGGTATTGAAGGCCAGCGCGATGAAGAAACCCAGCAGCGCACCCACGAAGACCTCCGACAGGGTGTGCCCGTGGATCTCCTTGACCGGCCGCACGCGGGTGCGGTGCCTGCGGGACAGCTCGCGGATGAGCTGGTTCAGCACCTTGGCCTGCGCCCCCGCCGCCCGGCGCACACCCAGGGCGTCGCGGAAGATGAGCAGGGCGTAGAAGACGGTCACGAAGAACAGGGGCGAGTCCGGCCCCTCGGAGAAGCCCACGGAGGTCGCCAGCGCCGCCACGACGGCCGAGTGGCTGCTGGGCATGCCGCCGGTCGTCCAGAAGAGGTTGAGAAGGATCTCGCGCGCGGTGCGCGGCCTGTTGCGGAACAGCGCGACGACGGACTTCAGCAGCTGCGCGGTGAACCAGCTGGACAGGGCTGACAGGAACACGGGGCTCGCGAAGATCCGCGACACCAGGTCCACGGCGGGCTGGGAGATCATCGGGGGTGAGTCTCCCTTGCCCGCCCGGGGAGTGTCAAGTCCGCGGTCCACGCGCGGACCGGCCGGGGCGCTTGACAAGGCATCCGTATACGTATACCTTTGGCCCTAATCGCCTCTGACATGACAGTTCAAGAGGCCTGGAGGGAGAGACCGAATGATCACGAGCGTCACGCTCATCGAGCCCCGCAGCGAACGGCTGCACATCTTCTCGCGCTTCGAGCTTCCCCGCCTGGGGTGCGTCCTCCTGGCCACGATCATGCGCGACAAGGGCTACGATGCCCGCGCCCTCTTCCTCAAGCCGCGCGACGTGCTGGCCCGGCCCCTGGAGACAGACCTCGTCGGCATCTCGACAATCACTGCCACGGCACCCGGCGCCTACGCGATCGGAGACGCCGTGCGCGCGCGCGGGATCCCGGTGGTCTTCGGGGGCCCCCACGCGAGCTTCGTCCCCGAGGAGGCGCTCGAGCACGGCGACTTCTGCATCACGGGCGAAGGCGAGACAGGCCTGCCTCTCCTCGTCGAGGCTCTGAACGGCAGGCGGCGCCTGGAGGAGGTGCCCGGGCTCCTGTGGCGCGAGAACGGGCAGGTGCGGCGCAACCCTCCCGCGCCTCCTCTCGAGGACCTCGACAGCCTCCCGTTCCCCGACTTCGACCTCCTCGACATGGGAGAGAGCGGGAAGATGGGCGGCCCGGGCCCGGGCCGCGCCACGATCCCGGTCCAGACCTCGCGTGGCTGCCCGTTCGACTGCTCCTTCTGCTCCGTCACGGGCATGTTCGGCAGGCGCTACCGGTACCGCTCCACGGCCAACGTGATCGCGGAGCTGGAGCGCTACGACTCGCGCCGGGTCATCCTCTTCTTCTACGACGACAATTTCGCTGCCAATCCCCGCTGGACCAAGGAGCTGCTGCGCGAGATGATCCGCCGACGGATCGGGTTCCGATGGTCCACCCAGGTGCGCGCCGACGTGGCGCGCGACCCCGAGCTGCTCTCGCTGATGCGCGAGGCGGGCTGCACGCACCTGTACATCGGCTTCGAGTCGGTGGACAACGCCACCCTGAAGGAGATGAAGAAGAGCCAGACGGTCGACGAGATCCGCACCGCGATCCGCGCGATCCGGGCGGCGAAGATCTCCATCCACGGGATGTTCGTCTTCGGGTTCGACTCGGACACCCCGCAGAGCACGAAGGCCACCGTGCGCTTCGCCATGCGGGAGCGCATCGACTCCGCGCAGTTCCTCGTGCTGACACCCCTCCCCGGCTCTGACTTCTACGAGAGGATGCGCACCGAGGGCAGGATCCTCGACACGAACTGGGACACCTACGACGCCCACCACGTCAAGTTCCGCCCCGTCGGCTTCACCCCCTGGGAGCTGCAGATGGCGCAGATGCGTGCCCACGCGCGGTTCTACTCGCCCTGGAACGTCCTGGGCAGGCTGCTGCGGGGACGGTTCGCGAGCGTGGTGATCGGCATCTACGCGCAGCTTCTGAACATCAAGTGGCAGCGGGTCGAGAAGGGATACCTGCGCCTGCTGCGCGCGGCCTCCGCGGCCGTCGGCCGGGCCGAGGCCCCCGGGCGCGCCCTGGCCGCCGACTAGCGGGGCCGGTTCCAATTCGCGCGCCGCGGGTGTATGCTCCCGTGGCCACCATGCGGACAGCCTCCTCCAGCGGCCCCGGTCCCGTCCGCCCGCCCGGCGGCGCGGATCGAGGGTCACGCCCCTTCCCCTGGAGACTCCTGGACTCCTCGGCCTCGTCCGCAGGCCGCGGACCCTCGCCCTCGTCGGCAAGAGCGGCACGGGCAAGAGCCACAAGGCACAGCAGGTCGCCCAGCGCTTCGGCGTCGACCTCATCATCGACGACGGCCTGCTCATCCGCGGCCAGTCCATCCTCGCCGGTCGTTCCGCCAAGCGCGAGAAGGGCATCCTCAGCGCGATCAAGACGGCGGTGTTCGCCAACCCCGACCAGATCGCCGACGTGAAGAAGGCCCTCGCGCAGAGCCCGTACCGCAGCATCCTCATCATCGGCACCTCCGAGAAGATGGTGGCGCGCATCGCCCGCCAGCTCGACCTTCTGCCCATCCGCAGGATCATCCGCATCGAGCAGGTGTCCACCCGCCAGGAGATCGCCCACGCGCTGCAGGTGCGCGCCGAGCAGGGCAAGCACATCATCCCGGTTCCCGCCGTTGACGTGAAGCGCAGCTACCCGCACATCTTCTTCGAGTCTGTGAAGACCCTTCTCAAGGGCAGGAAAGGCCTCCGCCGCACCGAGGAGAAGGTCGTGGAAAAGACGGTTGTGCGCCCCGAGTACGGGCGGGCACGGGCCCTGTCCCCCGGGAAGGGAAAAACAGTTTGACACCCCCCGGCGGCGCCACTATGCTTGGGACAGGAGGATGTATGCGGAAACCCCTCGCGCCGCGCGTCCTGAGCGCGCTGCTCTTCCCCGCCCTGCTTCTCGCCGCCGCCGCGCTCCCCGCCCAGGAGGCGAAGCAGTACACGGCCGAGTCGCCCCACTACCGCGTCTTCTCCGAGGCGAGCCAGTCGCAGGCGGACGAGATCGCGCGGCGCATGGAGGCCTGCCTGCGCCTGTACAACGACCTCTTCCACTTCGACCTGGCACAGCTGCCGGCGAAGATGCGTGTGCGCGTGCTGAAGGACGCTGCCAGCTTCAACGCCTATCTCACGAAGCTCCTCTCGCAGACCCGCACCGATTTCGTTTTCGTGGCCTACTCCGACCCGGAGAAGTCGGAGCTCCTGTGCTACCCCCGCGAGGAAAGGAGCTTCTCGACCTCGCTCATCCACCAGGGCTGCATCCAGTTTCTCAGGTCGTTCGTCGCGAACCCCCCGGTCTGGCTGCGCGAAGGGGTGGCCACGGCGCTGGAGTCGGCCGCGTGGGACCCCCGCTCCTCGACCTACATGAACCGGCCCAACTTCGCCTGGCTGGACTCTCTGAAGACGATCATTCGCGGCGAGACGCCGCAGAAGCTGATCCCTCTCACGGATCTTCTCATGCTGACGCGCGAGATGGCCCAGGCGAAGCCCGACGTGTTCTATCCGCAGTCGTGGGGCCTGGTGCACTTCCTGCTCTCCTCCCCGGAGAAGCCCTACAACAGGATTCTGTGGGATGCCATCGCCGCGGTGGACCCGAAGGCCGCCCTGGAGGACAACGCGCAGCGGGTTCGCATGCGCGCCTTCTCCTGGGTCACCGAGGAGACCTTGCGCAGGGACTTCGAGGCCTTCATCCTTTCGCAGAAGACGGCCGGCGAGCTGCTGCGCGAAGGGATGGATGCCTACGGAAAGGGCGACCTCGCGGTCGCGGAGACCGCCCTCGCCCGCTCGGTGGGCGTCGAGCCGGAGAACGGAGCCGGGTGGTACTACCTCGGCCTCGTCTCCTACGCGCGCAAGGACCACGCGAAGGCAGAGGAGCTGTACCTGAAGGCGTTCGAGCTTGGCGTCAACGCCGGCCTCATCAATTACGCGCTGGGCGTGAACGCCTTTGCGGCGGGGAAGACCGACACGGCCGCGAAATACCTCCAGTTCGCAAAGGATGCGGACAAGGCCGGCTACGGCGAGAAGGTCGACGCGCTGCTGAAGCGGATCCAGGCCGGCAAGTAGGGCCAGCCGGGCATCAGGCCTGCGGCGGAGCCTGCCTGCGGGGGCGCCTGCGCCTCCTGCGGCTGCGACGGGGTCCTCCCGTCCCCGCCGGGGCGGGAGGCGGGGGCTGCCACCCCGCGTCGCGAAGCAGTGACTGCGCTGCCAGGGCGAGCTCCTTCTTCGAGGGGAAAAGCGGCTCCGATGCCTCGCGGATGAAGGCCTGCACCAGCACATCCGGGTCGGGCTCCATCAGGAGGTCTTCCCGCTCCAGCACCAGGTCCCGGAAGAGAAACCCGAACATGGCCTCCCGGGCGAGCGGTCGTCCCTCGCGGGTGCTGGCGTCGAGGTCCCGCAACCGGCCGGCGAGTGTCGTCTCCCCGAACCTCTTCCTGTCCCCCATCGCCGCCGCCAGGGCGGGAAGCAAGGCCTCGAACAGCCGCAGCCGCCAGGCCAGCTCCAGGATCTCCAGGGAGGAGCCCGACGTGAGGATCTTGTACGCCTCCTCGGTGAGCCTTTCGCGCGAGCACTCGCGCACGGTGGCCGCGCGGCGCCTCACGAGGGCTGCCATGGCCCCGGGGATCTCGAACCCCGTGAGCGCCGCGTACTTGACGGCGCGGATCATGCGCACGGGATCCTCGGCAAAGGACTCCTCCGCCGGGATCAGCGTGCGGATCTTCCCGGCGGCGGATGTCGGGGTAGCCGTCGACGTAATCGATGAGCTGCTGCTCGACGGGGCTGTAGTACAGCGCGTTGAAGGTGAAGTCCCTGCGCGCCGCGTCCTCCTCCATCGTGCCGAAGCTGTTCTCGTGCGCGGCGGAGGTGCGCGAGCGGAACGTGGTGACCTCTGTGTACTTCTCCCGGCTGCTGTACACGTGCACGATGCGGAACCGCCGTCCCACGATGCGCGCCGAGCGGAAAATGCGCTTGATCTTCTGCGGGTGGGCGTCGGTGGCCACGTCGAAGTCGTTGGGGACCCTGCCCAGCAGGAGGTCGCGCACGGCGCCCCCGACAACATAGGCGTGCCAGCCCTCCTTGCGCAGCTGGCGGATGACCCACAATGCGTCGCTGTCCACGAGGCCGGGGTCGATGCCATGCTCCTCGCGGGTGTAGATGTGGGCCTTTTTCTGCAGTGTCCCGTCGGACGTGGTTCCGTACCTGAGCAGCAAGATTCAGTCCTGGTCGATTCCTGGAGTTTCCCCAGTCTCGCCGCGCGCGGCCCTCCTGTCAAGAGAGCGGCGGCCTTGACATTCGGGGCGGCGGCTGGATCTACTGGCCCGGGAGGACGGGTGCAGATGGGAGAGCTGATCGAACCGCGCGTGCTGAAGGGTTTCCGCGATTTCCTGCCGGCGAAAGAGGCCGAGAGGCTGTCCATCATCGCGCGGCTGGAGGGCGTGTTCCGCCTCTTCGGCTTTTCCCCCATCGACACGCCTGTCCTCGAGTATGCAGAGGTCCTGCTGGGCAAGGGCGGCGGGGAGACGGACAAGCAGGTCTACAGGTTCACCGACCACGGCGGCCGCGACGTGGCCCTGCGCTACGACCTCACCGTGCCCTTTGCGCGCTTCATGGCGGCCCACATCGCCGAGCTGTCCCCGTCCCCTTCAAGCGCTGGCACGCGGCCAAGGTCTGGCGGGGCGAAAACACGCAGAGGGGCCGCTACCGCGAGTTCATCCAGGTCGATTTCGACATCGTCGGCGTCGACTCCGCCTCCGCGGACCTCGAAATCCTCCTCCTCATGCGCGAGACGCGTGCGCGCCGCTGGGGATGCTCGCGGTTCAGCATCCACATCGCGCACCGGGGAGTGTTCAACTCGCTTCCTCGCCCGCCTCGGCCTGCCGAGGCCCGTTCGGCTGACGTCCTGCGCGCCATGGACAAGGAGCGAAAGATCGGACGCGAGAAGACGCGGGAGCTGCTCGTGCAGCTGGTCGGGGAGAAAACGGCCGACGCAGTCCTCGGGTTCATCCGCGGTCGGGGCTCGAGCCTCGAGGAGACCCTGGCCGGGCTCGGCTGATGCCGCCCGCCGACTGCGCAGGGCGTGCAGCGCCTGCAGGTCCTCGTCCCGGCCTCGAGGAGCTGGGGGCCGCCGGAGTCCTTCGTCCTGGACCCCTCCATCACCCGCGGGCCTGGACTACTACACCGGCATCGTCTTCGAGACCTTCCTCGCTGACCTGCCCGCGACATCGGCTCCGTCTGCTCGGGCGGCCGCTACAACGACCTCGCCTCGCTGTACACCAGGCAGAAGCTGCCCGGCGTCGGGGCGTCGATCGGCCTGGACCGGCTGATGGCGGCCCTGCGAGGAGCTGGGGCTCGCGTCGGCGGGTCCCGCGGCGGCAGGCGTGCTGGTGGCGCTTCTCGACGACCGGCTCCTGGGCGGCTGCCAGCGCATCGCGGCAGCTTTTCGTGAGGCGGGAATCCCCGCCGAGGTGTACCCGGAGAAGAAGAAGCTGGCCGTGCAGTTCGCTTGGGCCGAGAAGAAGGGAATCCCCCTCGCCCTCCTGTTCGGCGAGGAGGAGAGCAGCGCGAACCTCGTCGGGCTGAAGGACCTGCGCACCCGCGAGAGCGTCGCCGGCCTCACCGTCGCGGCCGCGATAGAAAGGGCGAAAGCACTGCTTCGGTGACCGGGAGCCGGGGCCGCTATGTCCGCGCTTCCCTCTTCTGAGTATAGTACAGGCAGGCGGGAGGCGCGAATGCAGACCCCCGCGCGTGCGGCCCCGGGCCGCGCGAGAGGAGACGCATGGACCCGTACAGGCTGCCGGTCTACCAGCAGCGCGACAAGATTCTGTCGGCCCTGGCCGACAACCAGGTCATCGTCGTGGAAAGCCCGACAGGCTCGGGCAAGACCACCCAGATCCCCCTCATCCTCCACGAGGCGGGGTACACGGCAAAGGGCACCGTCGGGGTGACGCAGCCCCGCCGCATCGCGGCGGTATCGGTGTCGGACTTCATCGCCCGGCAGATCGGCACGACCATCCCGCGCACGGTGGGCTACACGATGCGCTTCGAGGACCGGACCGACGAGAGCACCGTCATCAAGATCATGACCGACGGCATCCTGCTGCAGGAGCTGAAAGGCGACAGGGACCTGTCGCGCTACGGCGTGCTGATGATCGACGAAGCGCACGAGCGAAGCCTCAACATCGACTTCATCCTCGGCATGCTGAAGGACATCCTCGCCCGCAGGCCCGATTTCCGCGTGATCGTCTCCTCCGCCACGATCAACGTCGAGGTGTTCTCCGAGTACTTCGACGGCTGCCCCGTGGTGACCATCGACGCGCCGCTGTTCCCCGTGCAGCTCGTCCACGAGCCTCCCGAGGCAGAAGGCGACTGGGAGAGCCTCCAGCGCAAGATCGTCGAGATCGTCTCGCGCGTGATGAAACAGGGAAAACCCGGCGACGTGCTGGTATTCCTCCCCGGGGAGCTGGCGATCAAGAACTGCATGCAGGCGCTTCTCGAAATGGACACGGCCGGGGATCTTGCCGTGCTGCCCCTGTACGCGCGGCTCTCGCACGAGGACCAGGGGCGTGTCTTCCTCCCCGTGGCGGGGAAGCGCAAGGTGATCATCGCCACCAACATCGCCGAGACCAGCGTCACGATCGATGGGGTCGTGACCGTGATCGACTCGGGCCTCGCCAAGATCAACTACTACAGCCCGAAGACCTTCACCGAGTCGCTTGTCGAGGTGCCCGTGTCGAAGGCCTCGTGCAACCAGCGGAAGGGCCGGGCGGGCCGTACGGCCCCGGGGTCTGCTACCGGCTGTACAGCCGCACCGACTACGAGGCCCGGCCGATGTACACGACCGAGGAGATCATGCGCACCGACCTCTCGGAGGTCGTGCTGCGCATGGCCGAGCTGGGGATCCGCGACTTCGACTCCTTCGACTTCCTCACCTCCCCGGGTCCGGAGGGCATCCGGGCGGCCGTGGACACCCTGCGGCTGCTGGACGCCCTCGACGAGGAGAGGGCCCTCACGGAGACCGGCGCACTCATGTGCAGGTTTCCCATCCTGCCGAAGCATGCCCGCATGGTCGTGGAGGCCATCCGCTCGTATCCCTCCGTCATCGACGAGGTGCTCATCGCGGCGACGTTCCTGTCGGTCAACTCTCCGTTTCTCCTGCCCGCGGGGGAGGAGATGGAGGCGCGCCGCGCGCACCACTCCTTCCGCGATCCCCTGGGGGACTTCCTCTCCTACCTGCAGATGTACGAGGCCTTCGCCCGCTCGGGCAACAAGGCGAGGTTCTGCGAGCGCTCCTACCTCGACCTGCGCACGATGAACGAGATCCTCAACGTGAAGGGCCAGCTCGAGGAGATCGTGAGCGCGCTGGGCGTTCCCATCGGCCGGGGCGGACCCTACGACGATTACCTGTGCGCCGTCTCGCGCGGGCTGATCCAGTTCGTCTGCGAGCGGACGGGCAAGGGCGTCTACAGGAGCCTCACGGCGGACAGGATCCAGATCCACCCGGGTCTCTCATGTTCCGTGAGAACCCCTCCTACATCGTGGCCGGGGAGGTCGTCCACACCACGCGCATGTACGCGCGGTCCGTCTCGCCGCTGCGCAAGGATCTGCTGGGCCGCGTCTCGCCGATGCTGCACAAGGCCTTCGTGCGCGGCGTGCCGCTGCGGGCCGCGAAGGAGAAGCCGCGCGAGCCGTCCAACGTTGTGACCATCGGCGGGGAGAGCTTCCCCGTGCGCACGCTCAAGGGGAACAGGAAGGTCGTGACCCTTGACCTGGAAAAGCTGAAGCCCGCCCTCCGAGCCGGCCCTGCACCGGCGCAGCCCTCGTGGAAGGGGCTGCGCGGCACCATCACGTGGAAGAAGTGGGAGATCCTCGACGGGATGAAGCTCCCCGCCATCCTGTCCATGGTCCCGTTCATCGACCCCGAGCAGGGAATCTGGGAGTCATGGCCTGCCGGCAGGACCTACCTGTTCGCCTCGAAGGCGGGCGAGCTGGCCGGCCTCCTCGAGGACCTGCTGCGCCTGTGCCCGGTCAAGCGCGGAGGCAGGCGGCTGGGGTTCGCGACCCTGCATACCGACGGCAAGGGCACCTACTGGTTCAAGTCCGAGAAGAGCCTGCTCACGGCGCGCCTGGAGAGCCTGGCCAGCCTCGAGTGCATGGTCGACGAGCCGGGCGACCAGCTGGACGCCGCGCAGCGGGAGACTGTCGCGCGGCTGTACCACGAGCTGTCGGAGCTCCTGGAGACCTAGTCCGGAAGGACTATCCCTTCCTTTGGCTCGACGAGGATTTCGTCCTTCCCCCGTGCCGAGTAGGTGATGATCTCGCGGCGCAGCAGGTGGGCCAGGATGGCCTGCACATCCTTCTCGCCCATCCCCAGGTGCTCCTGGGCCCAGCGCACGAACTCGGCCACTGCCACCCTGCTTCCCTTGAAGGTCGATACCCCGTGCTCCCTGGCGTACTGCACGAGGCCCGCCCACAGCTGGTTCTGCCGGTTGGTCGTCATGAGGCCCTGGATGATCGCGTTGGCCTTGCGCAGCCGCTCGGAGAGCAGCCTGTTCATCTTGCGCGCGAAGTCGGGGTTCGACGCGGCAAGCGACTCGTACAGCTTCTCGTTCACCACCAGGAGCTTCGAAGGCTCGGTGGCGACGGCCGTTGCCGAGCGCGGCTTTTTCTCGATGATCGCCATCTCTCCGAACAGGTCGCCCTTTCCCAGGACGGTGAGGGTCTTGTTCGACGAGGGTCCCGTTGCCTTCCTGATCTCCACGGCACCCTGGATGATGAGGTACATCTCGCCTCCCGCGTCGTTCTCGCGGAAGACCACCGCTCCCGCGTCGAACAGCCGCAGGTGGTTCTCGAATGTCCCCTTGTCGATCTTCATGGGCGGATCCTCCCGCTCTGCATCCTCTGCATCAGCCCTCCAGCGCTCGCGCGATGTCCCTGTCGTCGGTTTCCCGCACCACGCAGTCCCCCAGGCCGCGGGGGATGACCAGCCGCACCCTCCCCGCCCGGCGCTTCTTGTCCCGGGCGAACCCCTCGGCCAGCTCTGCATACCGCGCCCCGGGCGCCAGGGAAAACCCGTATGCCTCCAGCACGCCCCGCAACTCGGCGGCGAAGCCCCGCTCCGTGATTCCGAGGAGCAGACCTGCCTCGATCGCACGGCCCATGCCCCAGGCCACCGCCTCGCCGTGGGTCCACACGGAGAAGCGCGTGGCCGCCTCCAGGGCGTGGCCGAAGGTGTGGCCGAGGTTGAGCAGTGCCCGGCCGCCCGTCTCGACGGGGTCTTCCTCGACGATCCGCCCCTTCACGGCCAGGCAGCGGCGCACGATGTCCTCCAGCAGCACCTCGTCGCGCCCGAGGATCGCGTCGCGGTTGTCGCGCAGAACGGCGAACAGCGCCCTGTCGCCGACCACCGCGGTCTTCACCGCCTCGGCGATGCCGCAGAGAAACTCGCGCGCCGGCAGGCTGCGCAGGCACCCGGTGGCGGCCACCACGAGACGGGCCGGGTAGAAGGTGCCGACGAGGTTCTTGGTGCCGAGGAAGTCGATGCCCGTCTTGCCCCCCAGGCTGGCGTCCACCATGGCGAGGAGCGTCGTGGGGAAGAGCACGAGGCCGCAGCCGCGCATGTACAGCGAGGCGCTGAAGGCCGCGATATCGCACACCACCCCGCCCCCGACGCCGGCCACGACCCCGTCCCGGCCCAGGCCCGCCGCTGCGCAGCGCGCGAGCACCCGCTCCGCGCTCGCCCACTGCTTGGAGGCCTCCCCCGGCTGCAGGACCACCGGGTTGTCGGCCCCCGTACCGAAGAGCGCACTGGTCGTGGCGTCGAAGACGGTCACCGTGCCTGCCGGGCCGGCTGCCGGGCCAGGGTCGAACTCCCGGACGATGCGGACCTCCGTCTGGACCCCGCCGAACCGGAATCGAAGCTCACCACTCACGCGGTCTGTCCTCCCGCCCGGCGGAAGTCCCCGACGAAATCCGGGTACGACACGGCCGCGCACTCTGCCCCCAGGATCCGGACGGCTTCCCCCCGAAGCAGGGGTGAGGCAGCGGCGGCGGCCATCGCGATCCTGTGGTCGCCCCTCGGGTCGACAGTACCCGGCCCCAGCTGCTGGGGGCCCTCGACACGGAAGCCGTCGTCGAACAGCTCGATCCTGCCGCCCAGGCTCCCGACCATCCCCGCGATCGCCGCCAGCCTGTCGCTCTCCTTCGTGCGCAGCTCGGCTGCCCCGCGCACCTCGGTGATGCCGGTGGCTGCCAGCCCGAGTATGGCGACCAGGGGGATCTCGTCGACAAGGCCGGGAACCTCGTCCGGGAGAACGACCGTGCCCGAGAGGGGCGCCGGGCGGAGACGGATCGAACCCACGGGCTCTCCCAGCGCCGTGCGCTCCTGCTCGGCGTCGACTGCCGCTCCCATGCGCCGCAGCACATCCAGGATTCCCAGCCTCGTGGGGTTCAGCCCGCAGTCCCGCACGAGCAGCTCGCGGCCCGAAACGGCAGCGGCGGCAAGGAAGAACGCGGCCGACGAGACGTCGCCGGGCACCTCGATGTCGAAGCCGGGAAGGGAGGAGACGGGGTGCACCTCGATCCTGCCAGGGGATGTGCGCAGGGGCACGCCCAGGCCCGAGAGCATGCGCTCCGTGTGGTCGCGGGAGACGGTCTTCCCGGTGAGGACCGTGCGGCCCTCCGCGCGCAGCGCGGCGAGCAGGAGCGCGCTCTTCACCTGTGCGCTCGCCACGGGAAGCTCGGCCTCGATGGGCCGCAGCACGCCCGAACCGGGGAGGAAGCACAGCGGCACGAGCCGCCCCCCGTCCCGACCCTCGATCCGTGCGCCCATCCTGCACAGCGGCTCGACAACGCGGCCCATCGGCCTGCGCGCGAGGGACGCGTCGCCCGTCAGCACGGCGAAAAGCGGGAGGCCGGCGAGAAGCCCGGCCAGCAGCCTGGTCGTCGTGCCGGAGTTCTCCGCGTCCAGGACGCGCGACGGCTCGCGGAGACCCCGCAGCCCGACCCCTCGCGTCTCGAGAACTCCGCCAGAGCCGTCGAAGGTAACCCCCAGGGCCACGAGGCAGGCCCGCGTGGACAGGCAGTCGCCGGTCTGCAGGGAGCCGCGGATGCGGCTGCGGCCCGAGCCCACCGCGGCCAGGAGCAGGGCGCGATGCGTGATCGACTTGTCCGGCGGCGGGGCGATAACTCCGCCCACGCCGACGGGCGCCCGGAAGGCCGCGTCCATGGCACGAGAGTATGCAATGCGCTATAGTCCGTGTCAAATGATCGACCTGCACACTCACTCCACCGCGTCGGACGGGTCCTGCACGCCCGAGCGGCTCGTCGCGCTCGCCCTCGAAGGGGGGCTGTCCGCCCTCGCCCTCACAGACCACGACACCCTCGACGGCATCGGGCGGGCGCGCGCAGCCGCCGCGGGCACGGGCCTGTTCTTCATCGCGGGGGTGGAGATAGAGATCGCCCCCGACGGAGCGCGCGGAGAGACGGGCGAGTTCCACCTGCTCGGGCTGGGACTGTCCGGGGAACGCGAAGGCCTCGAGAACGCACTGCGGGACGTGCGGGAAGCCCGGGAGCAGAGGAATCTCCGCATGGTCGCCCGCTTCCAGGCCGCGGGTCTGCCGGTGGCGATGGAGGAGCTGGCCGAGCTGGCAGGCGGCCGGATCATCAGCCGCGCGCACTTCGCCCGGCTGCTCGTGCAGAAGGGTATCGCCGGCTCCACCGATGCCGCATTCTCGCGCTGGATCGGCCGGGGGAAGCCCTTCTACGAGCCGCGGACCTGCCTTTCGCTGCCCGAGGCGTGCAGGCTCATCCGCGCCGCGGGAGGGGTGCCCGTCGTCGCCCACCCGCTGTCGCTCGGGATCCGCGGCCCCGCGCTGCGACAGTACGTCGCCGCCTGCAGGGACGCGGGGGTGATCGGCATCGAGGCCTGGCATCCCAACCACTCGGTGAAGGACTGCCGCATGCTCGCGCGCATCGCCCGCAGCCTGGGCATGCCTGTCTCGGGCGGCTCGGACTTCCACGGCGAGCACATGCCCCGGCGCAGGCTCGGCCGGACGGCGGGAGCCCGCGAGGTTCCCGACCAGGTCCTGGAGGACCTCGGATTGCGCGCCCCGGCCCGCTGAACTATACTGGCGACCGGTGAAGAGCAGATGATTGGCTCCCTGGGTCGATGGGCCATCCGCAAGGCGCGCGACTTCTCCTACGCGATGGGCTTCTTCTTCCAGGTCATCGCGGAGACGGCACTGTTCGTTCGCCGCCGGCAGGTCGGCTTCCGCGTGCTGGTTCTCCAGATCCTGTTTACGGGTGTGGAGGCGCTCTCCATCGTCGCCCTGGTGGCCCTCGCGATCGGGGCGGTCATCATCGTGGAAGGCGGCACGATCCTGCCCCGGTTCGGGCAGACCAGCCTCATGTACTCCATCCTCATCGTCGTGATCACCCGGGAGCTGGGCCCGCTGCTCACCGCCTTCATCATCATCGCCCGCTCGGGAACCGCGATCGCCTCGGAGCTGGGCAACATGGTTGTCTCGCACGAGATCGAGGCCTACATCTCCGTCGGGATCAACCCCATCTCCTACCTCGTGGTCCCCCGGGTGCTCGGCGTGACCATCTCCGTGATCGCCCTCACCATGTACTTCAACGTTTTCGGCCTGATCGGCTCGTTCCTCGTGTCGCAGCTTGTCAAGCCGGTGCCGTTCGGCGAGTACTTCCGCGCCCTGCTCTCGGCGCTGCGGCCCGCCGACCTCGTCTCCACGCTGGTCAAGAGCCTCGTGTTCGGCATCATCATCTCGATCGTGGCAACCTACCAGGGCTTCCGGGTCACCCTCTCGGTGACCGAGGTCCCCCGGGCGACGATCAGGGCGGTCGGCCAGGGCTTCGTCCTGTGCCTCCTCGCCGACGCGCTCATCACCCTCATCCACTATGTCTGACAGGACCGACGCCACCGGCACCGCTCCCGCCGCCCCGCTGATCGCACTGCGGGGTGTCACCATCTCGACGGGCGGGTACGATGCCTTGAAGGAGGTGACGGTGTCCTTCCCCCAGGGCACCAGCACCGTGATCATGGGCCCGTCGGGCTGCGGGAAGAGCACGCTTCTGAAGGTCGCAGCCGGCCTGATCCCGCCGGACAGGGGAACGGTCCTGCACAGGGGCGAGGACATCTACGGGCTGTCGGCGAAGCCGCTGGCCGCCCTTCGCGCGGCCAGCGGCTTCGTCTTCCAGGACGCTGCGTTGTGGGAGAACAAGAGCATCTTCGAGAACCTCGCCCTTCCCCTCCAGGTGCGCTCGGGCCGCATGGGGCGCGCGGAGCTGGAGCGGCGCGTGGTGCGGGCGCTGGAGAAGGGGGGCCTTGTCGACAGCGCGTCCCTGCGCCCCGCGCAGCTCTCGGCCGGCGAGCGGAAGATCATTTCGTTCCAGCGCGCGCTCATGAACGAGCCTTCCCTGCTCTTCCTCGACGAGCCGACCCTGTCCGTCGACGGTGCCGCGGCGGAGACCATGGACCAGATGATCCGGGAGCTGAAGGCCCGGGGGTGCTCGATCGTGGCCGTGACGCACGATCCCCGCCTGGCTTCCACGCTGGCCGACCGGATGCTCGTGCTCGGGGCGGGCGAGGTGACCGCCGACGGGAGCTTCGACGAGGTGAAAAGCAACCCTGACCCGCGGGTGCGGGCGGCGCTGGTGCGGGTGCTGGGAGAGATCGCGTCGTACGACACGGACCTCCTGGACCTTCTCGGCGGCCGCGAGAATTGACAGCGGGCGGAGCTCGAGGGTACAGTCGGGGGGAGGATGAAGTTCAGGATTCGTTTCGCCGAGCAGGTGGTCGGGGTCTTCGTGCTGATCGCGATCGTCGCGGTGGCCGCGATCCTGGTCTTCGCGGGCGCCAACCAGCGATGGTTCGCCCGGAACTACAGGTTCTCCAGCCGCTTCGACTCCGGCAGCGGCCTCTCGGTGGGGATGCCCATCGTCCTGAAGGGCTTCGAGATCGGGAAGATCTCGCGCATCTCCCTGAACGACGCCAACCAGGTCGACATCGAGTTCACGATCCAGGACACGTACTACCCGAAGGTCCTCCCGGACTCGGTCCTCGAGCTGACCTCCAGCCCCATCGGCCTGGGGGTCACGCTCAAGTTCCACCCCGGCGCGAAGGTCGGGCCGCCGGTCGAGGAGGGGTCGTTCATCCCGTCCCTCGACCTGCCGGAGGGCCGGGAGCTGGTGGACCAGGGACGCGTGGCCATCCCCAAGGGCGAAGACGTGATCGGGTCTGTCATCGCAAAGGTGAACCCGATCCTCGAGGAGGTGCGCTCCACGCTCGTGCAGGTCAAGCGCCTGGTCACCGACGTCGACCTGGCCCTGGCGGGCAAGGGCGGCCCGATGGGAGAGGCGATCGCGGGCCTGGCCGCCACGCCGGGCAAGGTCAACCGCGTGGTCGACGATACCGGCGCGAGGGTGGGCGAGATCGCCGCCCGCGTGAGCGCGGTGCTGGACAAGGTCGACGTTGTCTCCGCCGACCTCACCGAGATCACCGGAACAACGAAGGACACCCTGGGGACCCTGTCGGTCAACCTCGAGAGCATCACGGCGAATCTGAAGGTGACCTCCGAGGGACTGCGCGAGACCCGTGGCCTTGCCACCAGGCTGCTGGACCCCAAGGGGTCCCTCGAGACCCTCCTCAACGATCAGAACGCCCTCTACCGCCAGATCGACGGCGCCCTGGCGAGCACGAACGCCGTCATCGCGCAGGTGAGGAGCTTCATCGACTACATCAACAGCACCCAGCCGCAGATCTCGACCATCCTCGAGAAGGGCCGCGACGCACTGGACCAGGGCACGGACGTGCTGCAGGCCGTGAAGAACAACCCGCTGCTCAAGGGGGGCGTGCCCGCCGCGCGGCAGCAGCCTTCCACGATCGACAGCTACAGGGACGAGGACTTCTGATGCGGCGACAGCGCGTACCCGGACGGCCGCTCCCGCGGGCGCGGTCCGGTTTTCGGCCCCTGAAACGCGCCGCGACCGCTGCCCTGCTCGCTGCGGCGCTCGCCTCCTGCTCCTCGGCGCCAAGACCCTCCGAGATGGTGACTGAGACGCGCAACAGGGCGGCCGAGGCGGCGCTGATCGGCAATACCTGGTTCCGCCAGGGCCGCTACGACCTCGCGCTGCGCTACTTCACCGAGGCGCTGCAGTTCAACGCCTCCATCGACAACCGAGACGGGGTGATCCGGTCCACGAACTCGATCGGCAGGGTGTACACGGCCCTCGGCGACCTGGAGGAGGCCGAACGGCTGTTCGCGCGGGCCGCGGGCCAGGCCGCGGACGGGACCCCGGCCGGCAGCCAGGAGCTGGTCGTGCTCTCGCGCAACAACCTCGGTGAGCTCCTCCTCGCGCGGGGCCAGCCGCAGGAGGCGCTCACCGTGTTCGAGGAGCTGCTCGCCCTGCCGCCGGGCGGCTCCGGGGCGATGACGGACGAGCAGAGGGCGATCCTGCTGCACAACAGGGGCACGGCCCGCCGCGACCTTGGCGACTACGTGGCGGCACGCCAGGACCTCGCCCGGTCGCTGTCCATGAACATCGCGGCGAAGCGCAGCGAGGCCGCGGCGGCCGACCACTACATGACGGCCTCTGTGGACGCGCGCCAGGATGACCTGGAGGCCGCCTCTGCCCATCTGCAGCTGGCGCTCGGCCTGGACAAGAAAGTCGAAAACTCACAGGGCATCGCCAAGGACCTCTACGCGCTGGGGGTTGTCTCGCGCCGCCGCGGCGACCAGGCCGCCGCCTTCGACTACTTCCAGCGTGCCTACGCCGTGTCCACGACCCTCGCGATGCGCGCCGACATGCGCAAGGCCCTGGCGGGGCTCATCGAGAGCGCGGAGGGCCTCGGCAGGACGGCTGACGCGGCGGAGTACCGCGCGGCCCTCGACGCGCTGGGTCCGGCCCTGTGAAGCGACCGGTGGGATCCCCCGGTGGGCCGGGCGTGCCCGCGCGCATCCTGGAGGGATGGCTGAGGCTGTTCCGCGGAATCGGCGGCTTCCTCGTCCTCGCCGCGGCGAGCGCGGCGCTCGCCGCCCTCATCGCCCTTCCCCTCTGGGCCGCGTCGACCGGGTCGCCGCGGGTGTACTCGATCGTCATCCTCGCTCTGGTCGCAGCCGGTGCCGTCTCCGCGGCCGTCCGCTCGGCCCTGCGCGCCCGCCGGGTGCCTCGCGATCCCTCGCGGCCGCGGCGTACCCCCGGCACCGTCCTTCTCGCACTTCTCAAGGCGATCCTCCTCGCCTGCGGCCTCTACGGCGTGCTCTTCCTGTTCTTCCGCGGCCTCTGGGCCCTGGCCGTGCCCGCGGCAGCCGCGTGGCTCCTGCTCGCCGGCTGGGCGGCGTTCGGCGGTGCCCGCGCAAAGTCCCGCAAGGTCCCCCTCTCCCCTGCCGATAATGGAAGGGAGTGAGCACCCGCAGCACTGTCCTCGCCGCCGTATCCATCCTGCTTCTCCTGTCCGCGCTCCCCGGGGCGTGCGCCGACTACCCGGAGATGCGGACCCTCACCCGCGACGACCTCCTGTACGTGCAGCACCAGGCGGAGCTCGAGCAGTACTACAGGCTGTCGAAGGCCATGGGGTCCCCCGAGCTGCCCCCGGTCAGCATCTTCAGCTACAGGAAGAAGCCGTCAGAGGACCTGTTCGCGCTGAACGCGCGGCTGGGCCTGCCCTACGACGCCCTTGCCAGCCTGAACGGGGCCTCTGACGCGAGGGCATTCAACAGCCTCTCGACCGTCCTGGTGCCTTCCCAGCCTGGGATCTTCGTGCGTGTCCCGCCCCGCACGGGGCTCGAGCAGATGGTGATGGCCTCCCGGCAGGCTGCGGGGGCGCCCGTGCGGCAGATCGTCGTCTCCGGGGCAGGCCGCAGCGAGGCTTTCGCCTTCTTCCCGGGATCGGTTTTCACCGCCGTGGAGCGCGCCTACTTCCTGGGAATCCTCTTCCAGTTCCCGGTGGCCCTCTCGGTCCTGAAAGGGTTCATCACATCGCCTTTCGGCGTGCGCCGGGACCCCTTCTCAGGGGAGCAGGAGTTTCACAACGGCCTGGACATAGGCGCGGCGGAGGGAACCCTGGTGCGCGCGGCCCGCGACGGGGTGGTCGCCGAGGCGGGGAAGAGCGACATCCTGGGAAGCTACGTGGTCATCTCCCACCCCGGCGGGTGGCAGACGGTCTATGGACATCTCTCGTCCGTCCGTGTTATTCTTGACCAGAAGGTCGGTGCCGGCGCGGAGATCGGCCGGGTCGGCCGCACGGGCAGGGCGACGGGGTCGCACCTGCACTTTGAGGTCAGGCGGAAGGGAAACGCCACGGATCCCTTCCCGCTGCTCGCCGTCGCGAAGCCCGGTGCGCCGTCGGCGCCCTGAAAATGCTCGCGTGCTGCGGGAAAGTGCTAAAGATTATCGTGGCATGGTGACGATAAGAAAGGTGTTGGTGTCCAAGGTATAGTTCCCCTCCCAGTTTACTATATTCGAAAGACACCACACCAGGCAGGCCGGCTCCTTCGGGAGCCGGCCTCTTTTTCTGCAATGCGCCTGCGGCGCCGAAAGCAAATGCGCCTGCGGCGCCGGGAGCAAATGCGCCTACGGCGCCGGGAGCAAATGCGCCTACGGCGCCGGATTGACACTGCACCCCCTGTCTCCTATCCTGTGCCCCAGGGTGGGCCTCTGCATCACCCTGCACAGAACCCTATGCGCGTGAGCAAGTCCCCGCGACCCCGGTCGGCGCGGAAGAAGATTTCCCTGTTCGAGATCCTCCTCGCCGTGGCATTCGTCGGCGCGATCGCCATCGGCGTCGCACTCGGCCTCGCCATGGCCGCCACGCGCACCATCCAGCGCAGGGAGGCTTTCGGCGAGCACGCCCCGGCGCTGCCCACCCGCATCCTCGACATCAACGACAGGCCGATCACGGAGTTTTTCGGCGACGAGAAGCGCGAGCTGGTCACCATCGACGAGGTTCCTCCGCATCTCCTGCAGGCCCTCCTGACGCGCGAGGACAGGGAGTTCTACTCCCACCACGGCTTCAGCCTGCGCGGGCTCACCCGGGCCGTGTTCAAGATCGTCACGGCCCAGTATGTCTCGGGGGCGAGCACGATCACGCAGCAGCTTGCCGGCCGGCTGTACGCGGACAGGTCCGACATCTCCATCCGGCGCAAGCTCATCGAGCTGTGGTGGGCCATCCAGATGGAGAGGAGGTACACGAAGCAGGAAATACTGGAGATGTACCTCAACGAGATGCCCTTCGGACACAATACGCAGGGCGTGGGCGCGGCAAGCCAGTTCTTCTTCCGCAAGCCCGTCCGGGACATCACGCTGGCAGAGAGCGCCATGCTCGCCATACAGCTCGCCAAGCCCGGCCTGTACTCCCCCATCAAGAACCCCCAGCGTGCCCAGAAAATGCAGCGCGAGATCCTCTCGCAGATGGTCAGGCTGGGCTACGTGACCCGGCAAGACGCAGACACCTCCTTCGGGGACTACTGGGCCCAGTGGGACCCCACCCGCACGGGCACGGCGTTCTCAGAGCGGGAAGACCTCGCCCCGTACTTCAGCGAATACATCCGCGGCCAGCTCGACGAGATGCTGTTCGGCTCCTACGACTACCTGCGCGACGGCCTGGTGGTGCACACGACGCTCAACCTCGACTACCAGAGGGCCGCCGACAGGATCATGGCCGAGAGCATCGACGACGTGAACTCCCGCTACCTCGCGCTGGCGAACAACAGGCTCACCTTCTCCAACGCGGCCTACCTGCCCATGGTCGACCTGCTGGGCCTCACGTTCAACATCGAGGACTTCATGTACAGGAACCGGGGCGAGAAGAGCAGGGCAAAGGCCCTGTACACGAAGCAGCTGAACCCGGTTGTCGAGCTGGTGACGGGCATCTTCGGCCTGGAGGCGGCCGAGAAGGTCGTGTCGGCGGGGTTCGACTCCTCGCTCCTGGCCACCAAGAAGACCCAGGTACAGGGTGCCCTGGTCGCGATCGACTCGCGAAAGGGCTACATCCTCGCGATGGTTGGCGGGCGCAAGTTCGAGCGCACCGACCAGTTCAACAGGGCAACCTCGGCGCAGGTGGAGCCGGGCTCGTCTTTCAAGCCGCTGTACTACTCCGCCGCCATCGATTCGCGAAAGTTCACCGCCGCCTCGATGATCCTCGATGCGCCCGTGGTCTTCACCAACGCGGACGGCACATCCTACGAGCCGCTCAACTACAAGGGCAGGTGGCACGGCAGGATCCTGCTCCGCGATGCGCTGGCGGAGAGCATGAACGTGCCCTCTCTGAAGGTCCTCGACGGCATCGGTTTCGACGCGGCGATCCAGCGTGCCAGCCGCATGCTGGGCATCACCGACCCGGCGGAGATCGAGAGGGTTTTCCCGCGCTACTACCCCCTCGGGCTCGGCGTCATCGCCGTGAGCCCGCTGCAGATGGCCCGCGCCTTCGCCACCTTCCCCAACGAGGGCCGCGAGGTGATTCCCCTGGCGATCCGCTACATCGAGGACAGGAACGGGAAGGTGATTCTCGAGCCCGAGAAGGAGCTGCGCGCCCAGCAGAGCAGGAAGGGGGAGGCGGCGCAGATCATGCCCCCGCAGACCGCCTTCATCATGACCAGCATCCTGCAGAGCACGGTCCGCGAGGGGACCCTCGCCGGCACCACGGGGATCCTCGAGGACCAGAAGAAGCGGCCCATGGCGGGCAAGACCGGCACCACGCAGAACTGGTCGGACGCCTGGACCGTCGGGTTCTCGCCCCAGGTCACGACGGCGATCTGGTACGGCTTCGACGAGGGAAACCGCTCGCTGGGCACAGAGCTCACCGGCGCGGCGATCGCCGGGCCCACGTGGGCGCGCTTCATGAAGGAGGTCCACGCAGGACTCCCGCCCGAACAGTTCCCGCGGCCGGAGAACGGAATCGTGTCGGTCAACGTGAGCGCGACCTCGGGGCTGCTGCCCACCGCGTACACCAGGAGGACGATCACCGAGGTCTTCCTGGCCGGCACCGAACCGAAGGCATTCGACCAGATTGACGAGTACAACAGCGAAAGCGCCCAGACCATCGAGGCCAACCTGCAGAACTCCCTGCTGGGGACCTCCGTGCTCGGCGGCGGGGACCCCGGTCTGCCTGCCCTGCCTGCCCCCTCGCTGCTCGACCCGGGCACACCCGCCACGGGCAACCCACTCCTGGAGTAGCACCGGTGTACAGGTACACGCGTGATCATGCCTGGGTGCTCGTCGAGGGCTCCCGTGCCCGGGTCGGCATTTCCGACTTCGCGCAGAAAGAGCTGGGCGACGTGGCGTACGTGGCCCTGCCCCGCGCGGGGCAGCCGCTGCGCCGGGGCGAGCCCGCCTGCAGCGTGGACTCCCTGAAGTCCTCCAGCGAGATCTATGCGCCGCTCACCGGCACGGTCGTCGAGGCACACACTGCCCTCGAGAAGGGCGACGCGGCCCGCGCCATCAACACCGATCCCCTCGGCGGCGGGTGGCTGTTCACGATGGACATCGCGGACCCCTCCGAGCTGGACGGGCTTTTGTCCGAGTCCGCGTACGCCCGCTACCTCGAGGGGAACTGAAACGGCCGGCCCGGTCAGCGCAGCCTGTCGCGCAGCCGGCCCGCGGCGCCCGCCAGGGCTCGCAGCGCCCGCCTGAGGGCGGCCGACGGCCGCCGCGCCTGGCTGGAGAAGTCCTCGGCGGCCTCCTCGAGGGTGAACAGCGGCCCGTAGCGGCGGTTGAGCTCGCTCCAGTGCTTCCCGACGAACACGTACAGGTCCGCCTCGGTCTTCCCCGGGAAGCGGGAGAGAAGGCGCGCGGAGCGGATCACCTCGACGATGGGCATGTAGACCGTGTCGTACCAGGAGCCCACGGCGTCCGCGTAGGGGATCTCGGCGGCCTTGCGCAGGTTGATGAACCACTTGTGTTCGCGGATGTGGGAAAGCAACTCGTCGTAGCGGCCGACCTCCGTGAACTCCAGCGTGCTCCCGGGGCGCAGCAGGTCCAGGCGGGTCTGCTCGAGGAACCGCCGGCGCTCGAAATCGATGACGGCCCGCTGCAGGTCAGCACGCCCCATCTCCGGGGTGATCCTGATCTCGGTGGAGAGCGAGGTCACCTCCGCGTCGATGAACTCCGCGCCGCGCGAGCGGGCGACCGAGACGCGGTGGTTGCCGTCGCGCACGAAGTACACGCCGCCCACCTCGAACAGCTTGATCGGCGGCAGGATGACGTTGGCGTAGTGCGCCACGTCCACGCGCATCCAGCGGCGCATGAGCTTGTCGTGCCGGGGAAGGAACGCCCTGTCGAAATCCTTGTAGCGGCCCTCGCTTCCCACGATCTTCGCGAGCGGCACCATCTGCATGCCCCTGTAGGTCTCGGACTCCGGCTCGAGAAGCGACCGCACGTCGCCCAGGGAGAGCATTTCCGTCTTCTGGGCTGTCAGCAGGGCGAGCATGCGGGCGACGACCTCGCGCTTGCGTACCCTGCCGAAGTCGTCGCGCGCCATGGAGTAGTACGGGGCGTCGTTCATGCCGGCGGTTCCAGCTCGATCACGGCGTGGTCGTAGGCGTTGATGATGGTCGTCCCTCCGTAGTGGGCCTCGCGCGCCGCGTTGCGGTCGTACAGGTGCACGTGGCCGTGCACGAGGTAACCGGGGGCGGAAAGCGCGCAGGAACCAGAGAAACACGCGAAACCCCGTGTGGCAGGGATCGGGCAGGTCGTTGATCCCGTAGGGCGGGGAGTGCGTGACCAGCACGTCCAGGTAGCGCCCCCGCACGAGACGGTTCCACAGCAGCGACGGGATGAGCCGCAGGATGACGAGGAACATCCCGAAGTCGGTGAACTGGTTGTCTCCGCCGTTGTACCAGATGCTGCCCCCCAGGCCCGCGATCAGCAGTCCCTTGGCCCTCAGCACCCTCCCATGCAGGTGCACAGCCCCCACCCCGCGCGCCTGCCAGCGCTCCTCCCCCTTCGAGAACGGGTCAGCCGTCCGCCTGTATGCCTGGCTGTCCTCGAGGTGGTGGTTGCCGAACACGAAGTACAGCGGCTTGTTCAGGGAGCTGACGATGAAGTCGTAATAGTCGAGGGACAGGTCTCCGGCGCTCAGCACGAGGTCCAGGTCGGGGAACCGCGCCTTGAGCCCGGAGCTGTAGATCAGGGGGTCGACGTGGTCCGCAACGCAGAGCAGCTTCATCGCAGTCCACACCCACTATAGTGAAACCCGGGTCCCCGTGCAACGACGAGGCCGCCTGAAGAAAACGAGGTCAAGGCGGGTGACGGGGTGCCGACCATGGCAATGGGGGCTTTTTGCGCTGACGGTGTATACTTGAAGGGGACAACAGTCATGAAGAGAATCCTGCTCACCCTGCTGGCAGCCGCGCTCGCGGTGCAGCCGGCCCTCGCCGGCTCTGCCTTCTTCGAGAAGGGACAGGCCGCGTTTGTCGCGAACAAGCCCCAGGAAGCCCGCCCGCTCCTGGAGGGAGCCCTCGCGGAAGACCCGTCCAACGAGACGATCTACCTCTACCTGGGCATCGTGTACCAGCAGCTGGGAGACACCGAGAAGGCCATGGCCACCTTCCGGCGGGGCCTGGGCGTGCCGGGCACCCGCAAGGACCTGCTGTACTACAATATCGGGAACAACCTCTTCAGCCGCAAGGAGTACGCCGCGGCGGAGGAGATGTACTCCAGCGCCCTCGCCGCCAACGCCCGCCTTCCCGAGGCCAGCCTCAACAGGGCCAACGCGCGCCTGGCGCTCAAGAGCTGGGAGCCGGCGATCGCTGACTACACCCTGTTCCTGCAGCTGCGCCCCGACGACCCGCAGAGGCCGAAGATCGAGGAGGTCATCCGGCTGCTGCGCGGCTCGATGGACGAGGAGGCGCGCAGGAAGGCCGAGGAGGCTGCACGGCAGGCCGCGCTCATGGACCAGGTCCTGAACGCGTTGAACAGCGCCGGCGAGGGGACCCAGAACCTCTCCGTCGAGTCGATCCAGGTCAAGCAGGACCCCCAGGACGTGGACATCAAGGACTGATGCGGATGAAAAAGACCGACACGAAATCCTCCCGCGGCGCCCCGACGAAGAAGCGCGCACCCGCGCGCCGTGCACGGACCGACGGCCCCCTCACGCGGCTCACGGGCTCGCGCACGACTCTCGTCGTGATCATCGTGGTTCTGATCCTCGTTCTCGCCGGCGTCGCGGCCACCGTGCTCCTGACGGGACGCTCCGGCGGGGCGGCGCGCACCCAGGAAAATGCGCTGAAGCTCGCCCGGTTGTACGCGGACAAGGGAGAATACGACCAGGCGCTGAAGCAGTTCGACACGCTCGACATCGACGACCCTGCAGTGAAGGCGGCCCTCGAGGAGATCCTGGCCAAGAAGAAGGCGGCCGACGAGGCACTGCGACAGAAGGAGCTGGCCGCCCAGAATGCGCAGGCGGAACAGCTGCGGGCGGGGCTGAACGAGCTGGGCGACAGCCTCAAACGGCCGCAGGCGATCGTCATCGCCGACCCCCCCCGCGCCGCCGCTCCCGCCCAGGACGCCGACGCGAAGGAGAAGGAGCGCCAGAAGAAGATCCAGGATCTTCTGAGGAAGGGGGCCGAGCTGTTCAACGCCGGCAGGTACCCCGAGGCGCGCAGGAGCTTCGACGGCGTGCTCGCCCTGGACCCCGACAATGCCCAGGCCCTCGCCTACTCCGGCCTCTCGTGGCTTCGCGAGAACCCCAACAACCCCGAGAACGTCCAGAAGGCCGTGGACCTGTCTCGGAAGGCCGTGGAGAAGGACCCCGGCCTGTGGGTGCCCCACAGGACGCTGGGCGAGGTCTACGAGGCAAAAAAGCTGGACGACGAGGCCATGAAGGAGTACGCGACAGCGGTCCGGCTCAACCCGGAGGACTTCGACTCCCTGTACTCGCTGGGCAAGCTCCAGTACAGGGCGAGGATGTTCCCCGAGGCCCTGGTCTCCTTCGACGGGTGCGTGCGGCTGCGGCCCGACCACCCCAACGCGCATTTCAACAGGGGCGCCACGCTCCTGCGCCTGGGCGACAAGGACAAGGCACTGGAGGCCTTCCGGGGGGCGACCGCGGCGAAACGCGACTATGCCGATGCCCACCTCCAGGTCGGTGTCCTGCTCAAGGAGAAGGGCAACCTGCCCGCCGCGGCTGACTCCCTGAAGAAGGCCGTGGACATCGCTCCCTCAAACCCCGTCTACCTGCGCGAGCAGGCGGCCGTGGCGATGCTCAGGAGCGACTACGCGGGTGCCGAGTCGGCCCTGGCGAAGGCGCTCGCGATCGACCCCGAGCACGGGTCCACGAACTCCAACATGGCGCAGGCAAAGCTCAAGCTGGACAAGCCGAGGGAGGGAATGGCATTCGCCCAGAAGGCACTTGCGAAGAACCCTGACTCGGCGCAGGACAACTACATCGTCGGCCTGGTCCACGAGCAGTTGGGCAACGCCGAGGAGGCGATGCGCTATTACGGCATCGCGATCCAGAAAGACCAGCGCCACGCCTCCTCTCTCATCAACCTGGGGGGCCTGTACGACAGCCGCGGCGCCCCCGAGAAAGCCCTTCCCTACCTGCAGGACGCCGTGGAGGCCGCTCCACAGTCCTGGGAGGCGCACAACAACCTCGGCTCCGCGTACCTGCACCTTGGGCGGTTTGCCGAGAGCATTACGCAGTTCCGCAGGGCGCTGGAGGTCAGGCCCGACGCAAAGGTCACCCTGCACAACCTCGGCCTCGCCTACTCGCAGACCGGGCAGGCCGGGGAGGCGAAATCCGCGTTCATACGGGTGATCCAGATCGACCCGTCGTACTGGGATGCCTACCTGAAGCTGGCGCAGGTGATGGTGAGCGAGGACAAGCGCTCTGACGCGAAGGACCTTCTCACCCGGCTGCTCGCCAGGAACCCGTCCGCCGAGGTGAAGGCGGAAGCCCAGAAGCTGCTGGACGGCCTGAAGTAGCCCCGGCTCGGAGCCTGGGCTTGGAGCATGAGTTCGCGGCAGGCGCTTCTCCGAATCCCTGGGCGTGCGCGAGAGTCAGACTTCCGATAATCTGCGCTTCCGCGGAAGCGCGGTCGGGCCCTCGGGAGCCTGCTCGCAGGTGAAAGACCAGTAGACGCCTAGGCTCCCCCGGCCGGCCTGTCCACGAGTCCGTACAGCGTCTCGCGCGTGATCTCATGCCAGATCGGCCTGCCGTGCGGGCAGCGGGGGTTCTCCAGCCCGAGAACGCCCGCGCACAGCTCGGCGGCAGTCACCGGATCCACGGGGTCCCCCTCCTTGACCGCCAGGCGGCAGGCTGCGCCGGCGAGAATATCCCGCTTCCACCGCTCCTCGTCGCCTGCCCCCGCGCCGCGCAGCATCTCGACAAGCGCCGCTTCGCCGAGCGCCACGTAGTCGGCGGCCAGGGACACTACCTCCCACGTGCGCCGTCCTGCCCTGCGCAGGACGATCCCCACCGATTGCAGGCCGGCGCCGGCCGCGGCGAGTCGCCTGTCCTCGTCGTCCGAGACGTCGAACGAGAGGGGGAAGAGCATCTCCTGCGGGGCAGGAGGCTGCGCGAGCAACCGCTCGAAAAGGAGCCTCTCGTGCGCCGCGTGCTGGTCCAGGAGAACAAGGCGGTCCGGGAGCTCGAAAGCGAGGAACACCCCGAAAATCTGGCCCAGGAACCTGACCCGTCGCGCGGTCTCCTCGACGGGAACGCCGCGCGATGCACCCGGGAACGCGAAAGTTCCCCCCTGCCCGGACAAAAGGGCCCGGGCCCCCGGCAGCGGCACGGGATACACGCTCTGCTGGAGCCCGAGGGTCGGCCCCACCGGCTGGAAGCCCGTTCCCCGCACAGGAGCGGCAGCTCCTTCGGACGCCAGGAGTCTGCGCCCTGCCTGGACCACGACCCTGTGGACGTCGGCCAGGCTGCGGAAGCGGACCTCCTTCTTGGCAGGGTGGATATTGAAGTCGACGAGTCCGGGGTCGATGTCAACAAACACGAAGGCGACCGGGTGCCAGCCCCCGGGCACATGGCCCTCGAAGGCGTGCTCGGCGGCCTGGACAAGGGCGAACTCCCAGACCCTGCGCCCGTTCACGAAGGCCTGCACGAGCCGTCGGTCGCGCCGCCGCAGGTCGGGAAGCCCTGCAACGACACGGACCCTGAAACCCTCGCCCTCGGCGAATGCCTCCCTCAGGAGCCGCCCGTCGAGCATCTGACCGTGCGCCGCTGCCACCCGGTCGAGCTGCGCTGCGGGGGGCAGGGACAGGCGAAGCTCGTCGTCGGCGAACAGGCGGAAGCCCACCAGGGGGTGGGCAACGGCCCTGTCGACGAAGGTCGAGCGGCACAGGGACGACTCGCTGGAGGCGGAGCGCAGGAACTTCCTGCGGGCCGGGTAGTTGAAGAACAGCTCGGAGACGTCGACCGTGGTGCCTGCCCGGCCCGGGCCGGGCTCCAGCAGTGCGAGGGCACCGCCCCGGGCCACCAGCCGGTGCGCGGGCGGCTCCCGGCCGTCCTCCCCACGACCGGCAGGCCTGCTCACGATCTCCAGCCGGGAGGCGGCCGCGATGCTCGAGAGCGCCTCACCGCGGAAGCCGAGGCTGGTCACCCGCAGGAGGTCATCCTCGCTCTCAATCTTGGAGGTGGCGTGGGGCTGCCAGCACAGGGCGAGATCCTCCCTGTCCATGCCGGCCCCGTCGTCGGTCACGCGGACACGGGCGATCCCGCCCTCCTCGAGGTACACCTCCACGGAGGCTGCCCCCGCGTCAATCGCGTTGTCCAGGAGCTCGCGCACAATGGAAAGCGGCCGGTCGATCACCTCGCCGGCCGCGATCTTGCGCGACACCTCGTCCCGGAGGATCCTGATCCGCCCGCGCGGACCAGTCCCCCGGGACGGACTGTCCCCGGTCATCCCCTACAGGTGGACCGAGGTCTCGATGGCGATGGAGTGGTCCATGTCGGGCAGCAGTGCGCCGGCCTGGTAGACCAGCTCGCCCGTCA
This sequence comes from uncultured Spirochaetota bacterium, assembly GCA_963733835.1. Lineage (GTDB taxonomy): Bacteria > Spirochaetota > Spirochaetia > SZUA-6 > Fen-1364 > CAVTER01. The sequence goes on along the minus strand of CAVTER010000015.1, from coordinate 266,579 downwards.
CGGGGTCCCTCTTCGCCGTCGTCGTGTACAGCACCCGCACGTCGAGCGTGGGGGCGGCGGGGTAGCTCACCTCGGCGCGCACGACCGTGTTCGCGTCGAAAAGGTTCAGGCCCGCGGCCGCTCCCCGCTGCAGGATCGTCGGCACGAACTTCGTGCGCTCGTACGACACGCTGCCATAGATGTTCACGACAGGGATGACTCCCTTTTCCAGCGTGAACCTCGCCACGAACCTGTCCTCGTCGCTCGTGGTCACGGCATGAGTGATCGGGTTCACCTCCCAGGGCCAGAAGTAGCTGAGCTCGAGACTGAATATCTTCTCGAGGGTGAAGCCGCCCTCCCCGAAGATGCCCATCGTCGTCGTGTTCCACGCGGGGTCGCTCGTGTCGCTCAAGTAGTCCATGACGTCCTGCACGAAGGAGTTGCGGGACCTCTCGTAGCCCGTGCTGTAGAACTGGGGCTTGAACGCGCCGGTGTAGTCGCGGAACTCAAGCCTGTAGGTCAGGCCGGGGAACACGAGGTTGCCGAACACGCCCGCCGCGATCCCGTAGTTCTTGACCTTCACCGGGTCGTTGGCGTCGTAGATGGCGTTCCAGGCGAAGCCCGGGAGGATGACGGGGGCCGCGGTGGGGGCCGTGCGGAAGTAGGGGAGCATGACGGCGGCGTCAGCGAAGGCGACGATGCCGAAGACCTTGCTCTCCACGATGGGGATGTCAAGGTCGACACCGGGGTTGATGAAGATGGGTCGTCCCGCGGCGACCGGGTTGACGCTGGAACCGTCGAAGTAGTCCTGCGCGGGTGCGATATCCACAAGCGCCGACACACCGATGGCGCCCCTGAAGTTCGGGATGGGGCGGACATACACCCGCCCGCCGAACACGTCGATGGCCGCGGCGTCGTTCACCATGGCCTCGAAGCCCCAGCTCTTCAGATCGACCCCGAGATTCAGTCCGACACGCCGCACGGCCGGGAAGTCGGCGTCGTTGGCGAAATCGCGCATGATCAGCCCGTGCCCGACGGTGATGTCGTCGAGGTTTCCCAATTTGAAGAAGAAGGGGTCGCGCTGGCTGCCCCACTCGACGTACTTGATCTTCAGGAACACGTCGGAGACGACGTCCGCCACGATGGGCAGGGCGCCGGACTTGTCCGTGCCGAAGCTCCACTCGTTGTTGCCCGCAGGCTTGTACCACTTGGAGGGGTCGAACATGTCCTCCTGGTAGATCAGGGGCAGGTACAATCCCATCTTGAGCTTGCCCACCGTGAAGGCGGGCTGCACGACCACCTTGGCCCAGGTCTCGCCGGAGATGGTGACCGACCCGATCTCCATCCCCAGGATCTCCCTGAGCTTGGCCATGACGCCGTCAAGGAAGCTGGACTTCATCGGGGGCGGAGGCGCCTCGCCACCCTCCCCGCCCTCGCCAGCGCCGAGCTGCGGCACGCTGTTCATGTCCAGTGACTTGAAGTCGAGCTCGTCCATCAGGTTCTGGAAGAGGTCGTTCGGAATCTCGATTGCCTGGAACAGGGAAGCGAGCGCGTTGGCCATCATGCCCTTGCCCACCTCGATCTCCTGGCCCGTCATGAGGTTCCTCAGGCTGACCTTTCCCTGGAAGACGTACGTGGAATCGTTTTCGAACAGGTCGGAGAACATGGCAAAATCGGTCCCGCGCACGCCGCAGACCGCCGACTGGGTGGTGACGCGGTACTGTTCCTTGCCAGTGGCTTTCCCGGCCACCGCGCGGATCTTGCCGACCGACAGGGTGAAGGCGTTCACGGAGCTCTTGTCGGCGTCGGTCTGCAGCCCGTCCACCCGGAATGTCGTCTTCTGCGACACCTTGATGATCGTCCCGTTGTGGGGCAGCTCCAGTTCGGCGTAGTCGCCCGCAGCGGTGACGACCTGCCACCCCTTCTTCAGCTCCAGGCCCACCTCGGGGTCCAGCGCCCTGCCCTTGTCGTCCTTCACGGCGAGGGTCCCGCTCGCGTCCTCGAAGTATGCGAGCACGACAGAGGGGGCCTTCGCCGCCGCGAAGGCGGCGGGGGCTGCAATCACGAGAATGGCGAGGAGCGCCAGTGCACAGGCACGCTTCATGGGTTCCTCCGTTTCCTAGAACAGCTGGATGGAGCTCTCGAGCCCCGAGGTGACGACCCACAGGCTCGGAACGGTCGGGTCATAGCGGACCTTGTAGACGAAGGAGATGACGGCGGGCCCGCTCTTGTAGTTCAGCCTCGCCTGGATCGCGGCGTTCAGCGGGTCGACAAGGTCGGCCCACGTGGTGATCCCGCTCTTGTCGTAGCTGGTGTCCAGCGAGATGCCGGGGATGATCCCGTCGGCGATCGTGAACACGCCGCGCAGGTGCGGGTTTTTCACGATGTCCATGGGGTTCGTCGTCCAGCCCGTGAACGGCGCGTCCAGCGTGACGCGGAAGATGATCTTCTCGCCGAAGAACGAGGTGCCCAGGGTGGCCAGCCACCCCATCGTGGGGCCGGCGAACCCGCCGGCCTGCGTCAGGTCGTACTTCGCGTCGCGCAGCAGGTCGTAGGTGGCATCGAAGTAGGTGGGAATGAAGTCAGCGCCCAGGACGCGCACCTGCGCGCCGTAGGTGAGGAAGCTGAAGACCTTCCCGCCCAACCCGACGGCGCCGCCCCAGGCGCGGTCCCCCGCGCCGGCGTGGATGCCACGTCGGCGAAGGTAACGAGCGAGAACACGTTCTCGAGGTACAGGATGGGCAGGCGCACGTCCCCGCCGAAGACGACCACCGCGGGGGCGCTCGCGGCGGGCACACGGTACAGGTACGGCTTGGTATCCGCTGCCACCGTGCCGCCGAACTCGAGGTTCTTCAGGATGGGAATGCTCGTGCCGATCAGCGGCCGCACGTAGAGCCTGCCGCCGATCACGTCGAACTGCGCAAGGTCGCCCACCATGGTCTCGAGGCCCGCGAAGGGGAACTTGAAGAGCGAGCCGTCCACGTCGAGGTTCAGGCCGAAGTGCCTCTCCTCGGGCAGGAACAGCGTGTTCGCATAGTTGCTGACGATGAACCCGTTGCCCAGCGTCGCGTCGTCGATGGAGCCGAGCTTGACGAACAGGGGATCGCCCTTCTCTCCCCAGCGCACGTACTTGATCTTCGGGAGGTAGATGGCGGCCACGCTCTGGAAGGTCACGGGATCGGGAGACTGCGGCCACCAGTCCTTGAGCCGCACCTCGATGCCGCTGCCCGTGAACCTGTAGTTCAGGGTCACCGCGAGCCCGATGCCGAACTTGCCCAGGGCGAGATCGGGCGAGAGGCTCAGCGACTGGTAGGTGGTCGGCGGGATGGTGTCGGTGAAGGTCTGCACGCCGATGCCCAGTCCCAGCCCGAAGGACGGCTTGGATCCCGATGACCCCCCCTCCTCCGCGAAAGCCGCTGCGGCAATCAAACCGGTGACGAGCACGATCAGCGCAAGCCGCCGAGGGGTGACAGTCATGGGTGCCTCCTTGAGATCTTCTCCAAGTATACTCCCCGGCCCGCGAAAATCAAACGTCCGGCTCAGAAAGCAAGGTTGGCCTCCAGCCCGATCTTCACCGCGAACCTGTGCGCGGAGCTGCCGTCCCCGAGGGACTCCCTGTCCATCCCCAGTCCCGCGCTGGCCTTGAGCCAGCCGTGGTCAGGGAACACCAGGGACGTGGCGTGACCCACCGTGATGGTGAAGGGGTGATACGCCCCCGCATCCTGCCATCGGACGGTGAGCACGGCAGACTCCCTGTGCGTGAAGTACCCGCGCGCCGCGACGGGCGCGGGAAGGAACTTCAGGGGCACGCCGCCGGGCGGCCGCACGGCCCAGTCGTACAGCAGCTGCGTCTCGCTGGACAGGGTCACCGCCGCGTCGCCCACCTCCTCGGTGCCCTCCTCGCGTCGGAAGGCCTCCACGAGGGTCAGCTCCTCGCCGCTGAACCCCGACAGCATGGCCGACGCCTCGGCGGTGATGAGGGTCCACTGGAGGGGCTGACCGGCCTCCTGTTCGAGGGCACCGCTGAGCCCCAGGCTGTACTCGTCGGTGCGGAAGAAGGGGACCAGCGGCACGGAGCCCAGCTTTCCGAACAGGTTGAGCGCGCGGTTGACAATGCGGGGACGCACGGAGAGGGCGCTTCGCGCCAGGTCAGCGGTGCGCTCGATCCGGCGGCCCACCGCCAGCTCGACGAGGGACGGAAGGAGCAGGTCGCGCGGCACCGAGCCGTACGTGCGCTGGAACGACAGCGTCGCCGCGGAGCTGTAGGAGCCTGTTTCAAGCGCCGCCGGCCAGGCCGCGAGCACGGCGGCCGACGGGTCGGCGAAGATTTCCACGAAAGGGATGCCCGTCAGGACGTAGGCCTGGCCCAGCACGGCGGCGCCGAATGCGGAAGTCTCCGCGGCGAACGCGGGCCCCGCCGCCTCCCGCCTCGCCAGGGCCAGTGCCCGCGTGTAGCGGAGGCTGACGCTCGCGGCGGAAGCACCCTGGCCGAAGGTGCACGAAAAGCCCGCCGACATGTCCAGGCTGTTCTCCTGCGCGCGGTCGGTCCCGGTATACTGCGTTCCCGCGGCTGCGGCCGAGAAGCCCGCCTCCGCCTCCCAGGGACGGCCCGGGGGCGCGAGCGCAGCCCTCCCGACCAGCTTCTCCCGCCTGGCAACGTCGTCGCCTCCCGCCCAGGGCACGAGCAGGCCGTAGTCCAGAAGCCAGCGGGAGCCGTACCAGCCCGTCGGCGGGGTGTATCCGTCCATCGACTGCGAGAGATCGACTTGTGAAGTGAGCGAAAGGGCCGGCACGGGCGTCAGCCCCGCCTGCGCGGACCACGCCTGCGAAAGCTGCTCATCGATGGACTGGGCCTGCGAGGCGATGCGCACGGCGAGGCCTCCCAGCGGTCGGATGTCGAGGACGTTCTCCCGGGAGGCGTCTCCCGCGGGGGCAAGCGCGAACACGTCGGTGAAGACAACGGGCGAGCTGACGGCGGGGAACACCAGGCGATGGCTGCCCGAGACGCTGAAAGTCCCTGCCGTCTCCCGCAGCAGGATGTCCGCCCGCAGCCGTGTGAAAAGGACGTCTGCGCCCAGCCGGGTCCTCGATGAAAGGTCCTCCGTCGAAAGGGGGATGCCGTAGAGGGGGGCAAACCCCACGGTGGCGAGAGAGAGCCGCTCGTCGATCGTCACGTCTGACAGGATTGTCACCCCGCCCACCGCGAGGAGCCTGCCGGGGAACCGGGCGGAGAGTTCGGCCGCGAGGGCAGCGCCCAGCGCGATCCGGGGCTCCGTGCACAGGACCTCGTCGAGGTAGACCGCGCCGTCGGCAAGGCCGCCGCTGTCGGAGACGTCGAGGACGAGGTGGGCCAGGTCGCCGCCCGGCGGGTCCCACTGCACGGTCCCGGTGACCGCGGCGCCGTCGACGGTGACGGAGAGGGAGCCACGCAGGACCTGCAGCTCATGCCATGCGCCTCCCGCGAGGGCGGAGCCGTTGAACGACCACCTGATGCCGTCCCCGGCAGAGTCGAGCAGCGAGAACGAGAGGGTCGCGCTGGAGGCCGTCGCACCGCCCGTCGCCCTGGCGTAGAGGACGACGGCGTCGTAGGCGATGCCGCCGGTGCCCTGCGGGGCGTAGCCGGTCAGCCTCGAACCGGCCGCGCCGACCCCCTGCCAGCTGAACTCGAGGACTTCCTGCCCCGTCGAGCCCGCGTGAAAGCGCCTGACCACCTCAGGGAACGCGTCCTCGAGCCTGCGGCCGCTCCCCGGGTCACCGGCCCCGAGGAGCGTTTCGGCCGCCTCGCGGGCATGCACGGTCCCTGCCGGCAGGGCAGGCGGCACATTCTGCGTCCAGAACGGGGACTTCTCGATGGAGAGGGAGTCGATGAGGACCCTTCCCGCGCTTGCCACGGTGGCCGAGGTGATCACGATGCGAACAGCGCGGGCAGCGCCCAGCAGCGCGCGCTCGGCGCTCGTGAAGGCGTGGGTCACCGTCGCCCAGCCCGCATCACCCGTGAAAGCCAGCGCGGAGGGGTCGATCGTGACCAGCCGCGAGGGCTCTTCCGCGTCGAGGATGCCGTTCCCGTTCCTGTCCTCCGAGTCCAGGATGCCGTTTCCCAGCAGCTGGGGTCCGGCGCCCACCTTCAGAACGTCGCCCGAGGAGGTGTTGAAAGCGAAGCCCGCCACCGTCGCCGAGGCTTCAGCGTCCAGCACCAGGTCGGTGTCGAGATCCTCCCCTGCACTGCCCACCTGGAGGTGCACCTGGAAGCCCGGTCCGCTGGTCGTGATCCCCTCGGCCCGCAGCCGGATGGTGATCGCGCGCGCGTCGGTCAGGTCGGTGTCGGCCCCTCCTGCCACGGGGATCTGCGTTCCCACCCACTGGCCGGCCAGGAGGTCGAAGTCGAGGACCAGGCTCTGCCCCGTGGACGAGCCCGCGGAACTGCCGGCAGCGTTGTAGGGGCCCATCCGGGAGCCGCTGGCGTAGGCGAGAGACTTGTACAGGAGCTTCCCCCGGTCGGACTCGTCCAGGACGAGGAGCGGGATCGTCGTGCCGGGCGCCCTGGCCGGGTAGGCGGAATCCTCGGACAGGCTCACGGCGAAGGAATGCCCTTCCATGCCGAAAAGGCGCAGGATTCCGGTGGTGTCGGGGTCGGTGACCGCCGCGGCGGCAGTGACCGCCCAGTCGAGGTTCGTCGCCTTTCCGGAAAGCCCCGCGGAGGCGATCAGCGTTCCGGACCGGGCGTACGGCTCGGGCGAGTAGGACCAGGGGTCCGCGTTCCAGCGGATGCCGGCGGACAGGTCGAGCAGGACGGCCTCGGACAGGGGGATCCTGTCACGCCAGGTGAACAGGATGTCCCCGCCCGAGAGTCCCTCTGACGCCTTGCGCCAGCGCACGTCGAGCCTGTCGCTCGGCGACACGTCGAAAAGGAGGGTGAGCGTCCCGGACCCGGCTCCACCTCGAAGCGGGTCTCCGTGACCCCGTTCAGGCTCACCTGCACGGAGCCGGCAACGATGTCCGATTCGAGCACGTAGCGGTCCACGGGGCTGCGGAACTGCGCGCGGATCTCGTAGCCCAGGCCGCCCTCGAGGGAGTCGCGCGCGGGGCCGTACAGCAGACCCGTGGGGTCCCTGTCCCACAGGGGAAAGAAGTTCTCGAACCTGTGCGTGCCCGTGGAGTCGGCGTGGCGGACTACCGTGAAGCGCCGGTTGGGAGCGTCGATGCGCGGCGCCGGCAGCGCCGCCGGGGGAACGCCGCCGCCTGAGGTCTTCGGGAAGTCGACAGTGACACGCGAGGTGTCGGCCGGGGGTGTCGCCTCGAACTGGTAGGTGTTGAGGACCTCGAAGGGGGAGATGTCGCCCGGCTCCCACAACAGAAGGCAGTCGCCCGTGCCGGGGATCGACACCTTCCTTGCCGGATCCATGCCCTGCCCGAAGTAGGTGATGCCCCAGTTGAAGGAGATCAGCGTCGTGGGATCCCGCGTCCCGCCGACGTCGCTGGGAAGGCCGTCCGTGCCGATTGCCGGTGATCCGACCGTGAACCCGCTCCTTCGATAGAACACGAGGACCCTTCCCGGCCGCGCCTCCTTCAGCGTCACAAGTCCGGCGCTCGAGTCGAGCACCACGTCGTCGTAGCCCGCTTTCCGGTAGAAGCGGCCGTCCCCGCCGAGCAGCGTCCCCTGCCGGTCCTCGAGGAACACGTCGAGGCTGTCGACGCCGGTGTCGGGCAGGAAGAAGGACAGCCCCCGGATGAAGGATGCGGGTGAGTGCGTCTCCTCCCACAACTCGTTCTTCCCCACGAAGGACTTGGTCCTGGTGCCCGAGGAGTCCCAGCGCAGCAGCAGGTCGTTGACCGACGCCCCCGCCGCGAACCGCGCCGACGCACCGAGGGAGCTCCTGTCCTGCTCGGGCACCTGCAGGAACCGCGACTGCTCCTGCCCGATGCCCCTGGTCCCGACGCGGACCTGCCGCAGCACCTCCCCTGCCTCCCCGTCGTACCCGGCGACGATCGCGTTGTCCGCGAAGCTTCCGAGGACCGACACCTCGAGGAAGTACTTCCGCATCATGCGAAGCTGGATGGTCACGTCGGGCGTCTGGGTGAAAAGCGGGCTCAGCTCGAGGGTCGGGAAGGAGGTGATGAACTGCGGGGCGAGCCCGGGGGCGAGGAGGAGCCCGGCCCCGATCGAGGCTCCCAGCGTCCAGGATCCCAGGAGGCCCAGCTCCACTTCCGCATCGCCCACGGACAGCGAAAAGATCTCCGTCGGCGCCTCGGCCGGCGGCACCACGAGGTCGGCAGCGCGGAGCGCCGTCGCGGCGAGGGCGAAGAGCATCACGACCGCGGAGACGGTCCGTCTTGGCGCCATGCGGGTGGGATTATTCACCGATTCCGCCGTTCATGTAAATGAACGGCAGGACCGAGAATGTGGACGATGAGTTTTCGCGCCCGCCCGCCCGCTGCATCCCGACTTCCCTGCTCTCCCGCCGGAAAGTATATCGCAGCGACGGGTCGCTTGAAGGCGACGGGTCGCTTGAAGGCGACGGGTCGCTCGAAGGCGACGGGTCGCTCGAAGGCGACGGGTCGCTTGAAGGCGACGGGCTGAGGTCGGCCCGTGGTCGTGTCGATGCTGCAGTTCCGCCTGGAGCTTCCGCCCCTCTCCTCCCTGAAGGAGAAGCGCCGGATCGTCTCGTCGATCAAGGAAAAGCTGCGCGTGAGGTTCCGGCTGGCGGTTGCCGAGGTCGACCTGCAGGATTCGCTGTCGATGGCGCAGATCGGGGCTGCCTACGTCTCCAACTCGAAGCAGCTGGGCGAGGCCGTGCTGAACAAGGCCCTGCGGTTCGTGGACAGTCACGCCGAGGGGCGGCTCGGGGACGCGCAGGTCTTCTCCGAGTACTACTGACCCTCCTCGGTCGTCTTCTCCATCTCCATGAGGTCCATGAGCGCGGCCACGCAGTCGCGGAAATCCCGCAGGCTGTCGCGCAGGGAGTAGTACGTCAGTCCGGAATAGTAGATCTTCGTGAACACGGAAAAGGCGATCTCGCTCGCCGTCTGCTGGAGGCTGACGTAGCAGCCGTACTCGTAGCAGACCTTCAGCATCTCCTCCAGCTTCACCTTCATGAGCTGCGAGAATGCGGGCGGGAAAGTCAGGGCATAGGCCAGCTCGAGGAACCTGCTTCCCCGCTCTATCAGGGCCCCTGCCTGGAACCCCTCCTCGTCCTCGAACGTGGCCGAGTACGCATTGTGCGACCGTTCGTCTTCGACAACGTGGTAGCTGAGCTCGGAAAAGAGCACCGTGACACGGCGGATCCTTTCCTCCAGCAGCTGCGATTTCATTCCCTCTCCTTCCAGGCCCTATATCCCCTCGGCGAGACGCCGCGCCAGTTCGCGCGGGAGCCCCGCCGCCAGGATCTTCCGCTGCGTCTCCTCGACGCGGTACGGGACCCGCCGGGTGCGGAACACCGAGCGTGCGGTATCCAATATACCAAAAGAAGCCTGTGAAATGCCATCCCTCGGCTGGCCGACCGAACCGGGGTTGAGAAGGTAGAGGAAGCCGTCCTCGAGGGCGACCATGTCCCCGGCGGGGAGCGCCTCCGGCCTGCCCTTTCCCCCCCGCAGACGGCAGGCGAAGGGCCTGTGCGTGTGTCCGTGGAAGCACACCTGCGGGCCGCTCTTCCCCCGCGAGGGCCTCTCTGCCCTTTCATGCATCCAGCGCGCGCTCTCCTCGATGGCCCCCGGCTCGCTCATGTACACGTCCTCGTCGAACGGGGTCCCGTGGCACAGCACGAAGCCCCCCGGGGGCGTCCCGGGGGCATCCACGGGGCCCGCGGGCAGGCCGGCCAGGCTCTCCAGCGTCGCGGTCGAGGCCGTGCGGCGCGTCCACTCCACGGCAGCCCGGGCCACGCTGTTGAACCACTGGGTGGAGAGCAGCCCCGCGCAGGCCTTGTCGTGGTTTCCCCGCACGAGGAATGTGGCGGCCCGCAGGACCTCCGCGACGCTGAAGTCGGGGTCCGCGTTGTACCCCACCAGGTCGCCGAGAAACCACTTCTGCTCTGCTCCCAGCCCGTCGGCCTCGGCGAGGACCGCCTCGAGTGCCTCCCTGTTGCCGTGCACGTCGCTCAGGATCGCCACGATCATGGCGCCTCCGGCGACGGTGAAGGGCCCGCGGGGCCGGGCAGGTACGCGCTGTTGATCCGCCAGGGCGACCCGTACACGTTGGACACCGCGTGCCTGTTGACCCGGGCAGCCTGGCGGAGGATGTCGGCCATCAGCGCCCGGTGGTTCGACCCCGCGTTCGGGCAGCGGCTGGGCACCGCGGGCAGGCCGAGCCGGCGGGCAAGCTTCGCGACCTCCGCCTCGCGCACCTCGCACAGCGGACGGATGACCCGCAGCCTGCCCCCGAAGAACTCCTGCACGGGCATCATCGTGGAGAACTCGCCGTGGAAGAAGAGGTTCATCAGTGTGGTGCGCGCGATGTCGTCCATGTGATGCCCCAGGGCAATGCGCGTGGCCCCCACCCTCTCCGCCTCGCCGAACAGCAGGCGCTTCCTGTTGCGCGAGCAGGTGTAGCAGCTGAACTTCCCCCGGAAGGTAGGAGGGTTGATTGCAGCCTGCACCCTGCGCAGGGGAATGCCCAGGCCGTCGAAATACGCATCCAGCGCGGCCTTCTCGCCTTCCAGGAGCGGGTACTCCCGCCACTCCACCTGGACGGCGAGAAGCTCGTAGCGGACGGGCACCCACCGCATGCGGGCCGACAGGGCCGCGGCGAGAGCGAGAGAGTCCTTGCCCCCCGAGACGCCGATGAGGACCCTGTCGCCGGGGCCGATCATTGAGAACCTGTTGATCCCCCGGCCCACCCCGTGCGCGAAGCGCTCCAGCAGCCGCGCATCCGCGGGAGAGAGGCCGTTCATCCGTTGATGGCCCCGGGCAGGTCCAGCCTCGCAAGCACGGCGAGCAGGGGCTCCTCGCGCCGGGCCGAAAGCGACACGGTGCGAAGCGCCCGAGGAAAGTCCGCTCCCTCGATGCGGCCGAACACCGAGGAGGCATCCAGCCCCGCCGGGGACCGGTACTGCGGCGGGTCGAGAACCGGAATGTCGATCTCGAACGAGATGCGCTCGGGCACGTCCAGCACCACGCTCGCCTCGGGCACAGGCCGACCGAGCAGCGCCCCCGCGTCGGCTGCGATCCGCCTTTCCAGCTCGAGGCGTTCGGACACGTCCTCCAGCCGCCGGTGCGAGGGATTGGCGTCGTCGAAGGGAACCCGGAAGACCTGCTTGTACAGGGAGCGCGCACGCACGTCGGCGATGAGCTGGAACCCGCTGAACCGGTCCGCGGCGAAACGGGAGAAGAACTCCTCGTCGTCCAGGCCGTACAGCTCCTCGCGTCGGATGGCCCCGACGGCCAGCGCGGAGGCAATGGCCTTCTTGATCATCGCCGTGGCGATGCGCACGGTCTTGTGCCAGTACACCGTCTTGTACATGAGGTACTTCGAGAACAGGATGTTCTCGAGCGCCATGACGCCCTTCCTGCTGATCGCGGCGCCCTTCTGGGGGTCTGGGTACACCTCCTCGAGGATGAAATCCACGTCCTGGACCCCGTACGGGACTCCGCAGAAGAACGCGTCCCGGTTCAGGTAGTCCAGCTTGTCCGGGTCGAGCACTCCCGAGAGGAGGCTCCAGAAGAAACGCACGTCGAGCGGCCCCCGGTAGCGCACCCGGTGGTCGATGATCGCGGCCACCGCCTCGGGATCCACGCGGAGGTGCTCCCGTATCGGCTTCGCGAACTCGCTGAGGATCTGCCGGGATGCGAGGGACTCGTGGGCTTCGACGGCGAGGTCCTTCAGAGAGTGAGCAAAGGGATAGTGGCCGATGTCGTGCAGGAGCGCGGCGCACAGGAACGCGCTCACCCCCTCGCGGGTGATCCCTTCGACCGGGGGTGCCCCCGGGGCGGAGGATTTCCTCACGAGCGTGGTGATCATGCGCCGGGCGAGGTGAAAGACCCCGAGGGAATGGCTGCGCCGGGTGTGCGTGGCGCCCGGGTATACGAGGCTCGCCGGCCCCAGCTGGCGGATGCGGTCCAGTTTCTGGAAGCCTTGCTGGTCGACGATGCGCAGGAGCGGCGGGGACATGAAGATGTGCTTCCATACAGGGTCTCGGACCGGCTCCGTGTAGTCGTTGTCGAGGCTGTCGAGGATGCGTTCCCGTTCGCCCATGACCCCGCCAATGTAGTCTCGCGCACCGTGGGATGCAAGTGCCGCCAGGGGGCGGCGCGAGCCCGGGTTTGACGCGGGGAGCCGTTTCTGGTACAAGGGGCTGTGGGAAAGCTCAGGCCCCGGGGCGGAGGCGCCCTCGTCGGCGCGGCGGTGTTCAGCCTCTGCATCGCGCTCCCCGTTTCCTGCACGCGGCAGCGCGCTCCCTCCGCGGCGAAACCGGCCCCGCCGGTTGCCGCGAAGCCCGCGGAGGCGGCCAGTGCCCCGGCGCCCTCGACGCTCCAGCCGCCCGCGCCGGCTCCCGCGCTGCCGACTGCCGCACCCGTGCGTCCCCTGCCCGCCTCCGCCGCTTCGGGAACAGCCCCGCTCCTCCTGCTCGGCCCCGCAGGACGTGTCATGCCGGAGGACTTCTCCATCGGTCCGCTCGCCGATCCGCGCGCGGGCACCGACGACGAGAAGGCCGCCCTCGCGGCCGCCGCCGCCCTGCTCGCCTCTGTCGCGGCAGGCACGCCGGACGGCTCGCGTCTCACGGAGGATTCGCGCGAGGCCGTGCTCGACCTGCTGGGCCCGGCGTCCCGCGTGAACGCGGGGCCCCTCGCCTTCCGCCTGGGCAGCGCCACGACGCTTCCCACGGGTGAGATCTCCATAAACCTGCGCCTCCTGCGGGGCGAGGGCTCGGCGGAGGGCGAGATCTACGTGCGCAGCGAGGGGAGCCGGTGGCTCGTGTCGGACGTGCAGGTCGATCCCGCGCGCTCGCCGCGGCGCGCAGCGCCCGGCCGCACGTTTCTTCCCCTCCCCGTACCGGTGGCTGCTGACGGGGGCGCCTCGGGGACAACGGAGTAGGACCATGGGCACGCCCGTCGGCCGCATCGAGAAGGAGTTCGTATTCAAGGCGCTCGTCGACGAGGGCGCCGGTGCGACGTGCACGGCAGCCGGCGGGAGGCCCGCTGCCGGCTCGTCGAGGCCGACGAGGACTCGCTGGAGCTCGAGGCGCTCGACGGCGACCTGGCCGGGTTCGAGCCGGGCGACGAGGTGCGCGTCTTCTTCTATCTGAAGAACAATTATCACACCTTCACTCACGAAGGTGCTGAGAGGCGGACGCCGGAAGAGACTGTCCGTGCGCAGGCCCGAGGGTGTGTACAAGAACCTGCAGCGCAAGTACGAGCGGGTGCGCCTCGCGGACGACATCGAGGTCTCCTTCGTCCTGAAGGGGCCGCAAGATCGAGCTCAACTTCCCCCGGGCGAGCGCTTCAATCCCGTGGAACCGCCCGGCCGCCGCTCGGCTTCGACCCGTCGAAGATCCAGGGGCTGGTCGCGGAGTTCCGCAAGAAGGTGGACACCCCGTGCTCGCGGCACAAGATCACCATGCTGCGCGACCGGCTGCCGCGCACCTGGGAGGAGAAGGTGGTGGTGCGGCTGGGCAAGTGCCTGTGGATCCCCGCCGTCGCGGAGGACTTCCCCACCCGCGACCCCTTCCCCGACGAGCGGGTCATCACCAAGGCCGAGCTCGTCGCGCTTCGAGGAGGAGAGCGGCACGCGGCCCTCGGTGATCCAGAGCCGGCTCGGCAACATCCTCTACGAAAAGTCCAAAGCAGGACATCGCCGCCGAGCTGTTCTGCCCGATCCTCTACAACGAGTACGTCGGTGGGCTACGTGCACCTCGTGAACGAGGGCGAGCGGCGCGACCGCCTGCTGCGGGAGATGGTCGACTACACGCTGGCAGTTCGCCCGGGTGCTCTGCTACTCCCTCGTCACCAACGGGTACTTCCGCGCCGAGAACGCGGGCGAGCGCCGCTACGAGGCGCCGATCATCGACATGAGCGCCTCGGGGCTGCTGTTCGCGCACCCCAACCAGGACCTCGCGCCGCGAGCTGCTCGTGCACACCGACCTCGACCTGACGCTGCGCATCGGGGACCGCAGATCCAGGCGGGGTCGCGGATCATGCGCAAGTTCAAGGACAGCGAGAACGTCGTTCTTCGGCGTGCTGTTCATGCGCATGCAGCCCGAGGACTTCCGCTTCCTCTTCGAGCACCTGTACGGGAAGCGGTTCTCGGACGGCAGTACGAGGGCACGTGGGAGGGCGGCGCCCCCGCCCCTGGACTGTGACGCCGTGCGATCGCTGGACGAGGTGTCCTGATGAGAGAGTCGGGCTGAGTGGATTTGAACCACCGACCCTTCGGTCCCGAACCGAATGCGCTAACCCCTGCGCTACAGCCCGATGAATCGCGGTCCCCGAGGGGACCGTCGTGCGTCATGAACGTAACGGGAGCGACGGGACTCGAACCCGCGATCTCCGGCTTGACAGGCCAGCGCGATAACCAGCTTCGCTACGCCCCCGTTGCTCAGGAATGTACTCGCCGGGGCCCGAAAGTGTCAAGCCGGCGGCGCCGCCCGCGCCATCGATCCGTCTCCGTTGACATTTCGGCCGCCCGATGCTACCGTGGCGCGTCGAATCTCACCCCACGGACAGGAAGTACACATGGCGTCACGAGATATGAGAAGGGCGAAGGCGAAAAAGGGAGAGACCGTCTCCGAGATCGTCGAGAAGAAGAAGGAGGTCCATCCCCTCCTGTACGTTTTCAGCGTCATCCTCCTCGTGATCGTCGTCGTCACCTTCGTCGGCTCGCCCGTGGCCGGCAAGCTCTACCGGCGGGGGTTCATCGTCTTCGGCACGTACGACGGCCGCGACATCGCCTGCTACCCCGGCAGCTACTTCGAGCAGCAGCGCGCGACCATCGCCCAGCAGGTCCGCGACTCGGCCTCCACCGAGCAGGACATGGAGATCCTGCAGCAGACGATCTGGTACCAGGCCTACAGGCAGACCGCCATCCACGTCGCCACGCTCCTCCAGGCGGAGAGGGCCGGCGTGCACGTGTCGGAGGATGCGGTCGACAAGGAGCTGCTCAGCCACCCCACCTACCTGGAGAACGGCAAGTTCAGCGAGGAGCGCTACAACAGGAGCCAGGGTCACGAGAAAGCCCAGACCCGCAAGCTCGTGCGGGAACAGGCAATGAGCAACGAGTTCTACCGCGACATGTTCACAGGCCTGAAGACCTCCGCGAAGGAGAAGGAGTTCGTCACGGCCATGGCCCGGCCCGAGCGCAGCTTCACCTTCGTCTCGTTCCCCTTCGCCGACTACCCCGCCGACGAGGTCCGCGCCTACGGGACGGCGAACAGCTCCCTGTTCCGCAAGGTCAAGCTCGAGCCGGATCCTCGTCAAGTCCGGTGAGCGGGAGGCGAAGGAGATCCGGCGCAAGATCTCCGAGAAGACCAGCAGCTTCGAGGAGCTGGCCCGCACCCACTCCAAGGACGGGTACGCCGACAAGGGCGGGGACATGGGCTGGCGCTACGCCTACGACCTGCAGGCCGACTTCGAGAAGAAGGAGACGGCGCAGGAGCTGTTCACGCTGCGCACGGGCGACGTGAGCGAGGTCCTCAAGGGAAGCTTCGGCTGGCTCGTCTACCGCTGCGACGCGGACCCCGTCGACCCCGACTTCACGGACGCCGCCGTGCTGGACGTGGTGAAGGTCTACCTCACGACCTACGAGAAGGGAAAGATCGAGGACTACTTCGTCGCGAAGGGGCAGGATTTCGCCCGACGGGCCGATTCGGCGGGGTTTGCCGCTGCCGCGCGCGAGGCGGGGGTGGTCCCCATCGCCACGGACTTCGTGCCCGTCAACCTGCAGAACGTGTTCTCGTTCGCGCCCCTGAGAGCCGTGCCCGAGAACGCAACCCCGGCCGCGGCAGCCTACAGCGAGGAGTTCTTCCAGACCGGCTTCGCCCTGGCGGCGGACAAGGTCTCCGCGCCGGTCGTGCTCGACGACCAGGTCCTGGTGCTCAGCGTCCTTGCCCAGCGTGAGCTGCCCGAGTCCACGGCGAGCCTGCTGGGCTCCTGGGTCGAGTACCTTGCAAACCAGACGATGCAGGTGGACCTGCAGACCCAGCTCATGGACCCGGCCAAGCTGAAGGACAGGTTCATGGAGGCCTTTGCCACGTTGTACGGCCCTCCCACGAAGGGATAGATGGCGGGCGAGGACCCTTCCCGCCCACCGTCGGACAGGGTTTCCCCGCCGCTCCCGCCACCGGGCGGAACGCTTCACCACGGCGGCATCCTCCTCTACCCCGGCGGCGACCCTGCCGCGGCTGCGCGCGCCCGCGCCTTGGCCGCCCCCCTCGCCCCGCGCACCCTTGTGTTCGTGCCGTCGGTCGGCCTCGGCCTGGGCCTGGCGGACCTCCTCGCCCGTCTTCCCGGAGGAATGCGCCGTCCTCTGCATCGAGACCGATCCCCTGCTCATGGGCCGCGCCCTGGCCGCGGGGCTGCCGGCCGACCCACGTCTCTCGGTTGTCCGGACCGCTGATCCCGAGGAGGCGGCTCGCGCGGCACGCGGCCTCGGCATCGGCAGGTTCCGCAGGGTTGCCGAGGTGCCCCTCTCTGCAGGCTACCGCCTGGCCCCCGGGCGCTACGCGGAGCTGCGCAGGACCATCGAGGCGGTCGTGCGCACGCACTGGCAGGACGCGGCGACGCTGATCTCCATGGGGAGCATGTGGGTGCGGAACCTCCTCGACAACCTCGCCGTCCTCCCCGGGGCGGGGGACTTCTCGCGCCTGTCCGCCCGGGCGCCGGTCGTTGTGGCGGGAGCGGGGCCGTCCCTGGAGGCGAGCCTCCCGGTGCTGAAGGAGGGGCGGGGCGGGTTCATCCTCGCGGCGGCCGACACGGCGCTCCCCCGTCTGGCCGAGGAGTCGCTCGCCCCGGACATCGTCGTCGCCCTGGAGGCCCAGATCGCAAACATCCAGGACTTCATTCCCCACCGGGGCGGGGATACCCTGCTCGCCTGCGAGCTCAGCGCGCACCCTGCGACGCCGCGGATCTTCCCGGGGAGGTGCTCCTTTTTCGCCAGCCGCTTCGCCCCCCTCGCCCTGTTCGACAGGCTCGAGGCCGCGGGCCTCCTGCCCTGCCCCTTCCCCGCGCTCGGCTCCGTCGGCGTGGCCGCGGCACACGCGGGCCTGCGCCTGACGACCGGGGAGGTCTTCCTGACCGGCCTGGACTTCAGCTTCCCCGGCTCCCGCACGCACGCACGGGGAACCCCCCCCCACCTGTCGGCGTTGTGCACGGCGGGCAGGATGCACGGGATCGACCAGGACTCCGTGCGCAGCCTTGCCCTCCGCCGCACGCTCAGGGAAGCCGACAAGTCGGGAGCCGTCGTGCTCACGGACCTGGTGCTGCGTTCCTACAGGGACGGCCTGCGCCTGCAGGTCGCGGGCGACGTCGGCAGGGCATGGGACCTGGGGCGTACGGGGCTGGAGCTCGGGGTGGGCCGAATCGACGAGGAGGGTTTCCTGCGCAGGGTGCGCGCGGCGGGAGCCTCGCGGCCGCGCATCGAGGTGCGGCCGGGACGGCCCTTTGCCGTGGAGGCGGTCCGACGGGTTCTTGCCGGCGAGGCGCGGCTGCTCGAGGAGGCAGCCGGCAGGATCGTGGGGGTCCTGCGGTCGGGGGGCACGGGCGGCCTCGACGCCCAGGCCGGCGCACTCCTGGAGGCGGCAGACTACGCTTTCCTGCATTTCCCGGACAGGGAGGCCGCTGCCGCCCCCTCGCCCAGCTTCCTGGCCCGCGCGCGCGTCGCGGCGTTGTACTACGCCGGACGGGCCTCCCGGCTGCTCGACAGCATCAATCCTCCGAGGTCTTGAGAACAGCGAGGAAGGCGGACTGGGGCAGCTCCACGTCGCCCACCATCTTCATCCGTCGCTTTCCCTCTTTCTGCTTCTCCAGCAGCTTCCTCTTGCGCGAGATGTCTCCCCCGTAGCACTTGGCCGTCACGTCCTTGCGGTAGGCGTTGACGGTCTCGCGGGCGATGATCTGGCTGCCGATCGCCCCCTGGATGGCAATCTTGAACTGCTGGCGCGGGATCTCGTCGCGCAGCCTCTCGCAGACCTTGCGCGCCTTCTGGTAGGCGTTCTCGCGGAAGACGAGCTGCGCGAGAGCGTCGACCACCTTCCCGTTGATGAGGATGTCCAGCTTGGCGAGCTGCGAAGGGCGGAACCCGATGAGCTGGTAGTCGAAGGAGGCGTAGCCCCGGCTCACGGATTTCAGCCTGTCGTAGAAGTCGAAGACCACCTCGGCGAGGGGCATCTCGAAGACCAGCTCCACGCGCTTCTCGTCCAGGTAGGTCATCGACTTCTGCGTGCCGCGCTTTTCCAGGCACAGCGTGATGATGCTTCCCAGGTACTGCGACGGCGTGATCATGGAGGCGGCGATGAAGGGCTCCTCGGACGACTGGATCTGCGAGGGGTCGGGGAAGTTGGCCGGGTTGTCGACGGTGATCTCCCTGCCGCCCTGGAGCGTGAGCCTGTACTGGACCGACGGCGCGGTGAAGACGATGGACATCTCGAACTCGCGCTCGAGGCGCTCCTGCACGATTTCCAGGTGCAGGAGGCCCAGGAACCCGCAGCGGAACCCGTAGCCGAGGGCCACCGAGGAGTCCTTCTCGTAGATCAGCGAGGCATCGTTGAGCTTGAGCTTGGCCATGGACTGGACCAGCTCCTCGTAGTCATTCGCGTCCACGGGGTAGATGGACGAGAAGACCACCGGCTTCACCTCGCGAAAGCCCGCGAGCGGCTGGGCACAGGGCCTGTCGTTGTCGGTGACTGTATCGCCCACCCGCGTGTCGGCCACGGTCTTGATGCCGGCGATGAGGTAGCCGACCTCGCCCGGTCCGAGGGACGCGGCGGGAGCAAGCCCCAGGCGGAAGACCCCGGCCTCCTCCACCTTGTACGATGACCCGTTCCAGTGAAACCGGATGGTCTGCCCGGCACGCAGCGTGCCGTCGTAGAGGCGCACGTGCACGATCACGCCCCTGTACACGTCGTAGTGGGAGTCGAAGATCAGGGCCTTGAGCGGCGCTCCCGCGTCGCCCGACGGCGGGGGAACGCGTTGGACGATGGCCTCGCACAGCTCGTCCACGCCGGTGCCGAGCTTCCCCGACACGAGCAGCGCCCCCTGCGGGTCGAGGCCCAGGTCGTGGGCGATCTGCTTCCTCACCCCCTCGACGTCCGCGCTGGGCAGGTCGATCTTGTTGATCACGGGGATGATCTCGAGGTTGTGCTCGATGGCCATGTACATGTTCGCCAGGGTCTGCGCCTCCACACCCTGGCTGGCGTCGATCAGCAGGACGGCGCCCTCGCAGGCGGAGATGGCGCGGGAGACCTCGTACGAGAAGTCCACGTGTCCCGGGGTGTCGACCAGGTTCAGCACGTAGTCCCGCCCGTCGGCAGCCTGGTAGGGGATGGCAACCGCCTGGCTCTTGATGGTGATGCCGCGCTCCCTCTCGATGTCCATGTTGTCCAGGATCTGGTCGTGGAAGTCGCGGTCAGCGACGAGGCGCGCGCGCTGGATGAACCGGTCTGCAAGGGTCGACTTGCCGTGATCGATGTGCGCGATGATGCAGAAGTTGCGGATCTTTCGGGTGTCCAATGGTGCGGCAGTATAGCGGATGGAGGGTCGTGTTGCAATGCGGGCGCCCGCGCAACCTCCTGGCGGTCCGCGGCAGCTCCCCGCGTATTGACAGCGCGGTGGCGCGGACGTACCCTCGCTGTCCGTGAGCATCGAGGAAAGGGAATCGGTCCTCGTCGTGGACGATCAGGAGCCCGTCCGCCGGATGGTGGCCCGGCTCCTGGAGGGCGAGGGGTTTCGCGCCCTGGAGGCGCGGGACGGCCGCGAGGCGGTCGCCCTTTTCCGGGCCGAGTCGCCGCTCGCCGTGGTCTCCGATGTCATGATGCCCGGGATGGACGGGCTCACGCTGCTGAAGGAGATCAAGCGCATCGACAGGAGCGCCGCCGTGATCCTCATGACCGGCGTGGGGACCGCCGAGGTGCTGCTCGAGGCGCTGCGCGGCGGGGCGACCAACTTCTTCAAGAAGCCGTTCAACGTGCAGGACCTCGTCCAGGAGATCCGCAGCGTGGCCGAGTTCCGCCGCGAGGCCGCCCGGGCAGCGCTCTACACCCCCTTCCTGGAGGAGGAGACCAAGAGCTTTCGGATCCCCAGCGGGACACGGCGCTACTTCACCGTCATCAACCAGATCGCCCTCCAGCTCCCCACCCTCCTCCCCGCGGAGGATGTCCTCACGGTCAAGGTGGGCATCGAGGAGATGATCCAGAACGCGATCGAGCATGGCAACCTGGGCATCACCTTCGCCGAGAAGGCGGCTGCGCTGAGGGATGGCAGCCTCGCGCAGCTGGTCGCGGAGCGGCTTCGCGCCGGCGGAGGCGACAGGTCGGTCACTGTCGAGTCACGCCTGACCCGCGAGCGCTTCGAGGTCACGATCACCGACGAGGGAAGCGGCTTCGACTGGCGGGAGCTTCCGGGGGTGGAGGCGGAGAACCTGCTCTCGTTCAGCGGCAGGGGCATCCTCCTTACCAGGATCTACTTCGACGAGGTGCTCTACAACGAGAGGGGAAACCAGGTCACCCTGGTGAAGAAGCGGTCGGCGGCAGCCCCGGGCGCGGGCCCCGGGCACTAGAGGAAGTCCGGCGTCTCGAGGTAGGCCGCGATCTGCACCACGCTCTCGATGAAGCCGGCCTTCCGCTTCTTCACGTAGATCTGCAGCACGGCGTACCCCTTCTCGCTGTCCACCTTCCAGTCCTGGATCGTGAGCGGGTCGTTCTCGGACAGCCCTGCCTCGTCGGCCGTCGAGCCGCGGATGACCCGGCGCACCAGGAAGTCGTTCCTGCGCAGGCCCCGCCCCGCCCGCTCCAGGCGCATCCCGAAAAGGGGGTAGAGCACGGCGTCGCGCGTGTCCTTCTCGAGGGCGGCCTCGATCGGCCCCCGGGGGCGAGCGGTGAGGCAGACGACCGCCTCGAAGGCGGCGCCTGCCCGGCGCAGCCCCACGCGCACGAGCGTCGGGGGCGCGAAGGGCAACACTGCCTCCTGCGCGTCGCGCAGCGTGGAGACGCGCACCCCGTTGATGCTGTCCAGGAAGTCGCCGGCCGCGAGGCCCGCCCGCGCGGCAGCCTCCCCGGGCAGCACGTAGAGGACCTCCAGGCCCTTCTCCGTCTCCGTGAGGGCAGCCCCCATCCAGGGGTGGACCGCCTCGCCGCCGCCGTACAGCAGGGGCAGGGAGCTCTCGATCCAGAGGTAGGGAACCGCGAAGTTCAGCCCCTCGAACTGCTCCAGCCCGGCGAACACGATGCCGACGAGGTCACCGGACTCGCTGATCAGGGGTCCCCCGCTGTTCCCGGGGTTGAGGGGCACGTCGACCTGGACCGCGTCCCCCATCTCGAGGAACCGTCGGCCCGTGGCCGACACGATGCCGGAGGTGATAGTCTTCTCCAGCCCCGCGGGCGACCCGATCGCAAAGACCCTCTCGCCGGGGGCGAGGCGACGGGAGGCCGCCCCCCCGAAGGAGTAGCGGGCCGGGACCTCTGCCTTGAGCAGGGCGAGGTCGAAGACGGTGTCCCAGCCCACCACCTTCGCCGGGATCTTCTCGCCAGTGCTCTGGTTGAGCATGACAAACAGGCGCGAGAACCCCTCGTAGGCAGGGTCGACCTCGCTCTTGACAACGTGATAATTGGTGAGCAGGTACCCGCGGGGGTCGACGAAGAAACCGCTGCCGATCACCCTGTCGGGGTACCCCACCCCCTTCTCGACACGGATGCCCCTGTTGACCCAGATCGTCACCGTGCCTTCCAGCATGTCCGCGAAAGGAGCGGCGGGGACGGCGGGGGACGCCGGGGGGCTGAAGCCCAACCCGGTCATCCGCGCGGCAAGGTCGCGCACCAGGGCACGGTTGCCCAGTGCGGCGGCCGAGGCGAGGGCAGAGGCAAGGTCTGCCTCTGTCGGCTCGCCCGCCGACAACGCGCGCAGGCGGGTCAGCAGCGCGGGGAACCGCTCGCCGGAGGATTCCTGGGCTGTGGCCCTCGCCCCGAGCACGGCTTTCGCGGTCCACGAGCCGGCGAGGTCCGCCCTGCCGAGGGCGCGGGCAGAGTCCAGGTAGCGCAGCACCTCTTCCCACCTGCTGTCCGCCGCCGCCTTCTCGCGTGCGGCGGAAAAGGCCCCCGCGGCCCGCGCTTCGAGGGCGTCGATCTCGGCTGCGGAGATCTGCGAGGGATTGTCCCTGCGCAGCAACGCGACGTCCTGGAACGCCTCCAGGATCGCGCCCGAGTCGATGAGGCCGCGCAGCTCGGCCAGCCGTGCCTCGGCCAGGGGCGGGGCAGCGGGACCTCCCGGCGGCCTCGTCGCGCAGGAAAGAGCCGCGAGGGCGGCAAGGACGGGGAGCAGGCAGCGGAAGACCCTCACTCAAGCTCCTCGACGTACGTCGTTCCCTCGTGACGGAACAGGAGGTAGCGGCGGCCCCCTGCGGCCTGGAACCCCTCGGGGGCGGCGGTGCTGATGGCCGGGGGGCAGCTGGCACGCCGATCCACACGACTGCGCGACGGCTGTCCACGCGGACCGGTACCGTGTTGCCGTCCCGCTCGACGCTCACGATGCGGCCTGCCGCGAAGACCACGCGCAGGTCGAAGCGCCCGTCCCGCGAGGTGGCAAACTCGCGAACCATCGAGCCGTCGGCGCGCAGCACCTGGCGCGCGTCGTCCCGCCCGTCTCCGTCGTAATCCCAGAGGCGCACGGGTTCTGGACCGGCAAGCTCGGTGAAGTCGGCGTCCCCGTCCCCATCGGTGTCCACCTCGCTCTTCCAGAGCCGGCCGTCCTTCCAGGTCTCGGCGGACTCGAAGATCCCGTCATCGGCGAAATCCCGCGCGCCGCGCACGGGAGTTCCGTTTTCGTACCAGACCTTGTGATCGATCCTCCCGTCGCCGTCGAGGTCCTCCTCCATGAACGCCGGCAGGCCTTTCGCGCGATCGATGCGGCGCACGAGGGCGCCGCCGTCCCGCAGCGACTCCTCCGTACGCCACGCCGCAGAGGCGAGCTGCGCGCGGGAAGGCGTCGTCACCGTGCGAAGCGCGCGCGGCATGAGGCCGGGCACCGTGACGGGTACTGATCCCTTCTCGAGAAATGCCAGGCCGAGGCTGAAGGGCGCGAGCAGCGCGGAGCGGATGAGCCGGTCGGAAGCCTCGGTCACCGCGTGAAGCGAGGGGTAGCGGCTGAAGCGGAATGAGGTCTGGCTCCCCTCTGAGGGTTCAAGTGCAAGGGAGACGGGAAGCCCGGCCTCGAAGCGCGCGGCAAGCTCCGCCACCCCGTCCTGGTCGACATCGCGTTCCCAGGAGAGCGGGCTGCCGGCAGCGATCGTCCACCGCTCTTCCCAGAAACCGTCACCGTCCGCGTCCAGCGACCGGGTTCCGTCGAACGCCGCCAGGTCCCTGCGCAGCGCGGGTGAGAGGGACTTGCTGCCCGACACCTTCCGCCATGCCCGGTCTGCAAGGTCGCTGAACGCGAGACCGCCCTGCTCCACGAAGAGCGACAGGAACCTGGCGCTGTCCCGTGCACCCGCCTCGAGGGCGAGCAGCGGGGCCAGCGGGTCCTTTCCCATCGCAGCGAGGTACTCCTCCACGGCTCGCAGCCTTCGCTCGGGACGCGTTTCCAGCTCTGCCGCGCGCAGGCGCAGCGGGAGGCTGCCCGGCATCTCTCTGAGAGAAGCGGCAACGGCCGCGCGCGCGGCCGCGGCATTCCCGGCAGCCGCGAGGGCCCGGGAGAGTCCAAGGGGGAACCGTTCGTCGCGCGGGAAGCGCGAGGCGCCGTCCGAGAAGACGGCCTGCGCCTGGGAAACGGAGGCACGGCGGGCCTCCGCGGCTCCCGACTCCGACCTCCTGGCGTACAGCCGGCCCAGCAGGGCAAGGGCGTCCGCGTTCTCCGGTCTCTCGCGGACCAGGCGACGCAGCAGGGGCTCGGCCTCCGCGAAAGCGCGCGTCCGTACAAGGATGTCCGCAAGGGCGAGGTCGGCAGTCGCCGGGTCGGTCCGCCGCCAGTCCGCCGCCGCGGCAGCGCCGCGCAGGTCCTCGCGCACCTGGCGGCCGCGGGATTGGTC
Organism: uncultured Spirochaetota bacterium; assembly: GCA_963733835.1. Classification (GTDB taxonomy): domain Bacteria; phylum Spirochaetota; class Spirochaetia; order SZUA-6; family Fen-1364; genus CAVTER01. Next base: position 242,446 of record CAVTER010000015.1, on the reverse strand, counting down.
GCCCGCGTGCAGCCGCGCTCGCAGGAAGAGGGCCTCGGAGTACGCGGGCGCAAGGGCAAGGGCAGCATCGACAAGCGACGCCGCGCTGGCATGCCTGCCAGCCCCCACGGCCGCCTCGGCCTGGGAGAGGTACGCGTCGGCCTGTGACCGCGCGGTGGAGGGGGATTGGGCGGCGAGTGGTGTCACGACGAGAGCGCCCGAGAGGAGGAGCGCCGAAAGCAAATGCGCCTTTGGCGCCGAAAGCAAATGCGCCTCCGGCGCCGAAAGGAAATGCGCCTCCGGCGCCGGACCGCAGCCGGGTCAGGCATCCCGCTTGCGGGGAGGAAGGCCCAGCAGCTCTCGAATCTCATCGTCGTCCAGGTTCTCCTTTGTGATGAGGGTCTCCGAGAGAAGCGTCAGCTTGTCCTTGTGCTCCGTGAGCAGGCGCTGCGCGTCCGTCAGGCCCGCCTCGACGATCTTCTTGACCTCGGTGTCGATCGCCCGCGCGGTCTCCTCCGAGTAGTCCTTGTGCCGCGCGATCTCCTTGCCCAGGAAGATGGGCTCCTCCTTCTGGCCGTAGGCGACAGGTCCCAGGAGGTCGCTCATGCCCCACTCGCAGACCATCCGGCGCGCGATCTCGGTGGCCTGCTCCAGGTCGTTTGCCGCGCCGGTGGTGGTCTCGTTGTAGATGATCTTCTCCGCCGCGTAGCCGCCCATCGAGATGGCGATCCTGTCCTGCAGCCAGCCCTTGTTGCGGGAGTACGCGTCGTCCTCGGGAAGCGAGAATGCCACCCCGAGGGCGCGGCCGTGCGGGATGATGGTGATCTTGTGCAGGGGATCCGCGTTCTTGAGGTAGTAGTGCAGCAGGCCGTGTCCCGCCTCGTGGCAGGCCACCATCTGCTTCTCCTTCGGCGGGATGACCTTGCTCTTGCGCGCCACCCCCATGAGGGTCTTGTCGCGCGCCTCCTCGAAGTCGGCCATTTCCACGCGGTCCTTGCCCTTGCGCCCCGCGAAGAGGGCCGCTTCGTTCACGAGATTTGCGAGGTCGGCACCGCTGGAGCCCGGCGTCGCGCGGGCCAGCCTGTCGAGCTCGACATCGCCGGCCAGCGGGAGCTTTCGGGCGTGGAGGCGCAGGATGAGCTCGCGCTCCCGGATATCCGGCATGTCGACCACGACCTGCCTGTCGAAGCGACCGGGCCGCAGCAGCGCGGGATCCAGGACGTCGGGCCTGTTGGTGGCCGCGAGGATGATGACCCCGTCCTTCGTGTCGAAGCCGTCCATCTCGACGAGCATCTGGTTCAGGGTCTGTTCTCGTTCATCGTGTCCGCCGCCATAGCCGGCCCCGCGGGTGCGTCCCACGGCGTCCAGCTCGTCGATGAAGAGGATGCACGGCGCGTGGCGGCGTCCCTGCTCGAACAGGTCGCGCACCCGGCTGGCCCCCACCCCGACGAACATCTCGACGAAGTCGGAGCCCGACATGTGGAAGAAGGCGACGTTGGCCTCTCCGGCGATTGCCTTTGCCAGGAGCGTCTTGCCGGTCCCCGGCATGCCGACAAGGAGCACGCCCTTGGGGATCTTGGCGCCCAGGCGCGAGAACTTCTGCGGGCTCTTGAGGAACTCCACGACCTCCTGCAGCTCGTACTTGGCCTCGTCCTGGCCGGCCACGTCGGTGAAGGTGATGTTCTTGCCCGTGTCGAGGTAGCGCTTGGCCCTGCTCTTCCCGAAGGAGAAGGCCTTGTTGCCGTTTCCCTGGACCTGGCGGAACATGAACCAGATGAACACGAAGCCGATGATCCACGGCAGGAACTCGACGATGACGCGCAGCGGCGAGACGGCCTTCGCCCCGCCTGCCGTGCTCACTCCCTTCTCGATGAGCACCCGCATGAGGTCGGCGTCCGGGTAGGGGATGGTGGTGCGGAAGGTCGAGGACTCCCCCGAGCGGTTTCGCAGGCGGCCCTGGATCTCGGATTGGTCAACGATGGTCACCGACTCGACCTGCCCCTCCTCGAGATAGGTCCGGAAGCGCGAATAGGGCAGCTCCTGCGACCCGCCCCGGTTGCTGGAGAGGAAGAACACCACGAAGAAGCCGAACACGACGATGAGCATGATGAGGGCAATGCGGTTGTTGAATGTGAACCGCGGGGGTTTGGGCTCCCTGCCGCCCCTGTCGTCGTTGTTCTCAGAGTTGTTGCTCACTCGTTCCTTCCATGCAGCGGGCCGCTGCCCGCCCTGCCCTTCACGACCCGGACGGCCACCACGGCCGCCCGCTGCGATTCCCGAGACCCCGACCTTCCGGCAGCGCGCACCGCGGCGCCTCGTCCCGCCGGCCCGCCCAGCACCGCGAGCACTCCGCGACGGTCCGCGAGGACGGGGACCTTCCACCTGTCCCCCTCGGGGACCTTCCATTCCGCGAACAGGGCCTTCAGCGTCTTCGTTCCCTGCTCGAGGAGCAGGCGGTCCCCCTTCCGCCTCGACCGAAGGACCAGGGGGCGAGCAATCTCCCGCTCGAGGATCACCGCATCGGGACGGCTCCCGCGGGGGTGGGATGGGGACAGCGCGGCGGACACCTCCACCACGATCCCCGTCGACCGGACCCCGAACCTTCCGGCGCGGTTTGCTTCCATAAGATAACTTGTTTTTCCGCTGGTGACAATATCGGCTTCCCAGAAGATGCGGCTCCCCGCGGTCCGCAGGACAACCCCGTGCCCCCGCAGGAGCACCCCGCCCCCCCCGGGCGGGCCGTCGGCGAGGATCACGGGCTGCAGGAACCTGTAGGGGAGCCGCCGGGGCCGGGCAGGGGCACCGGCGCGGCCTCCGCCCGCCGGCAGCCCGTCGAACAGCTTCAGAAGGGATGCAGCCCTCACGGCGACGGGAAGGGCGAAAAAGCCGCGGACGGTTAGGGACCAGCCCCGGGGGGTCCGCCGCCAGGGCACGGCGCAGACCGCGGAGTCGATGGCCTGCGCCGCCAGATCGCTCTTGCGGGCAAGCATGGCCAGGCCGCTGCGCCAGCCGGGGAAGCTCCGGTCGAGCACGGGGACCAGTTCCGCGCGGACACGGTTCCGCAGCAGCGAGCGGTCAGCGTTGGTACTGTCCGTGCGGAAGGAGAGTCCCTTCGAGGCGAGGTACCCGAGGAGGTCGGCGCGCGTGCACGCGAGCAGTGGCCGCACGAAGATGCCCTGCCGTGCGGGGATGCCGCGCAGGCCCTGCGCGTCGGAGCCGCGCAGGATGCCCATGAGAACCGTCTCCAGCCCGTCGTCCCGCGTGTGGCCCAGGGCGACGGCCGCAGCGCCCACGGCCGCCGCGGCCCGGGCGAGATGGGCCCGGCGCGCCTCGCGTGCAACCTCTTCGATGCTGCGGCCCTCGTCTTTCGCCCTGCGCGTAAGGGCTCCCGCCTCGATCTCCATGACACTGAGAGAGACACCGAGGGAGGCACATACCCGCTGGAGAAACGCGAGGTCGCCACGCGCCTCCGCGCGCGTACGGATGCCGTGGTCGACCGTGCACGCGTGCAGGCGAAGCCGTCCCGCGGCGCGCAGCTCCGCGAGGATCGACAGGAGGGCGGTCGAGTCAGGCCCGCCCGAAACGGCGGCCAGCACCAGCGCCCTGCGGGGAATCCCGACGGCGGCCAGCGCCGCGGCTGCCGCGGCAGGGAGGCCCTGGAGGTCCTTCCGGGGCCCCGCGTCAGTCCGGCGGCTCTTTCCTGTTGTGCTCATTCATGACCCGCAACGGCCCCTCGCTGAGCAGGAGCAGGATGGCGTCCACGGCTTTCCCGACCCCTTCGCGGAACGCATCCTCCTCGGCACTCGACGGCCTCTCCAGCACCCACCGCACGACCTGTCCCCGGTGCGCGGGTCGGCCGATGCCGATGGTGAGGCGCATGAAATCATCTGTCCCGAGCACCCGGATGATGTCTGCCAGGCCCTTCTGTCCCCCGGCCGATCCGCGCAGGCGCAGACGGCAGCTGCCCGGGGACAGGTCCAGGGAGTCGCAGACGACGAGCATCTCGGCCACGGTGCACCCGGTCTCGCGCAGGACCTCGCGTACGACCCGGCCGGAGTTGTTCATGAACGCGAGGGGCTTGACGAGGTGGAAGCTCTTTGCGGCGTGGAAACCCTTCCCGATCACGTAGGAATGGAAGAGCTTCCTGCGGAAGGACGCGCCGACCTGGGCGGCCAGCGCGTCCACGGCCATGAACCCCGCATTGTGGCGCGTGTCGGCATACCTCTCGCCGGGGTTGCCGAGACCAAACACCACGAGGGACAGGAACTACTCCTCTTTCTCCTCGGTCGAGCCTTCGGCGGCAGCTTCGCCCTCGGCGCCAGCCTCGCCTTCCGCGGGAACCTCGCCCTCGACGGCGGCGGGTGCGACCTCCTCCTCGGCCTTGCGGTGGGCGACGAGGCAGACCACCTGGTCGGCGGCCACGACGGAGCGCACGCCTTCCGGGAGGCTCAGGTCCCGCACGTGCAGGGCCCTGTCGAGGGCCAGCTCGGAGATGTCCAGGACGATCTCCTCGGGAAGGTCCTTCGGGAGGCACTCCACCTCCAGGGCGCGCAGCAGGACCTCGAGAATTCCGCCTTCCTTCACGCCCACGGGGTTCCCGGTGAGGCGGACGGGGACGCGCGTGCGCAGCGCCTTGCCCTTCTCGAACTCGTAGAAGTCGATGTGGAGGATCTCGCCGGTCAGGTTGTCCCGCTGGTAGTCCTTCACGAGGACCTCGTGCACGCCCTCGGGCATCGTCAGCTGGATGATCGTGTTCTCGGTGATCCGCTTGAACGCGGTGCGGAACTCGCGCGCGTCCACCGTGATCGCGGTGGGCTGGGTGTGCCCGTAGATGATCGCCGGGATCTTGCCGCTCGCGCGCAGGCGGCCGGCAATCCCCTTCTTCCTGCCCTGGCGGGCCTGCACGTTCAAGGTCTTCGCTTCCATTCCGTACTACTCCTTCGCTCGGATGTCTCGCTCGGGCGATCCCCCACCCTCCTGGGACGGCAGGATTCGAACCTGCGAAATGCCGGATCCAAATTCCGGTGGCTTACCGCTTGCCGACGTCCCACAGTCTGCACGCACCGGGAGCAGGCTCGCTACTCGGCCTCCCCGCCGGGCCCATCGTCGAGCTCCTGCGGGCTGCCCGCGTTCCTGTCGAACTCCTCCAGGATACGGGCCTGGATCTTCTTCCTGAAGTCCGGGTTGATGGGGTGGGCAACGTCCTTGAACTCCCCATCCCTCGTCTTGCGGCTCGGCATCGCGACGAACCGCCCGAACTGGCCATTGATGATCTTGAGATTGTGCACGACGAAACAGTCGTCGAAGGTCACCGTGACGTACGCTTTCAGCTTGTTGTCAGCCGCGACCCTCTTGATGCGAATATCCGTTATCTCCATGGGTGGCCTCCCCCTGGCAGATCCGCATCGATCAATTGTAACAGATGACGGGGAGAGAGGCAAGGGGAATCAGGACCTCTGCCCGGGGCACCGAAACCCCGCGCGCGGCGGCGACGAAGGCCCGCAGGCAGGCGTCGGCCTCGCGCGCGCCGGGGCAGATGCCGATCACGGCCGACCCGCTGCCCGTCAGACCGGCCCGGGAGGCGCCCGCCGCCAGCAGCCCGTCGCGGGCGGCCCGCAGCGCGGGGAAGCGACCGAGCACCGGGCCGTCAAAATCGTTACGGAACCCCCACTGGGCCGGCGGCTGCCCTTCCCACACGCGCAGGAGACCTTCCCGGGAGATTGCGGCCGGCTCCCCGGCGCGCTGCACTGCACCGCCGGCCCTGTCCTCGTCGATCCAGCCAAATGCGTCGGCGGTCCGCACCGCGAGACCTGTCAGGACAGCGACGAGCGCGAAGTCACGGCGGGGCGACACGGGCTGCACGCGCTCGCCGCGGCCCTCCACCAGCGCGGCGGGAGACTCCAGGAAAAACGGGACGTCGCTGCCCAGGGCCGCGGCGAGCGCGCGCAGCCTCCTCGGTGCAAGCCCGGTGGCGAACAGCGCCTCCAGGCCCCGCAGCACGGCGGCGGCGTCGCTGGATCCGCCCCCCATCCCGCTCCCGGCAGGGATGCGCTTTTCGACAGTGGCGGCGATACCGTCGCGGACCCCGGTCTCGGCGCGGAACGCCTCGACCGCGCGGGTCACGAGATTGTCCGCGGAGGGAAGATCGAAACGCCCTTCGAGTCTGAAGCCCTCCGCCGGCCCCGCCGTGCACAGCGTCACCGTGTCCGCGAGCGACACGGCGTGGAAAAGCGAGACCAGGTCATGGTACCCGTCCGGCCGCCGGGCAAGCACCTGCAGGTGCAGGTTCACCTTGGCAGGGGCGTCGAGGGTCACGCTGCGGGGCATGGAGCGGAATGGTAGCCGGGCGGCGCGGCGCGTGTCAAACCTCCCCGCGCGAGGGGGTCGGCGAGGAGGTCAAAAAAGCAGTTGACAATTGCGAAATTCCTGACATAGATTCAGCTTGAAGCCGGGCTTCAAAAGACGGACGCGAGGTGGACCATGGCCGAAGACATCAGGCACGCTCTCTCTGAACACGACGACGGTTTTTTCTACTCGTTCGGCAAGAAGAAGGGCAAGGACGAGGGGGAGGCCCCGGAGGACGGGCAGGGAGGTGAGGAGAACCTCGACGAGGATTTCGACGACTACGAGGACGACCTCGAGGAAGACTACGACGAGGACGACGTCAGCGAGGACGACGCGGAAGAGGAGTTCGAGGAGGAAGGCGAGGAGTTCGAGGAAGAAGAGGAAGAGGAGGAGTTCGAGGAAGAGGAGGAAGAGGAGGAAGAAGAGGAGGAGGAGCTCGACGAGGAGGATTACCTCGACGAGGAAGACTACGATATCGACGAGGATCTCGACTACGAGGATTTCGACGAGTAGGGCACCCGCCCTGCCCTGAACCACAGCTTTTCCAGGTCGTAAAACTCCCGCTGATCCCTTTCCATCAGGTGCACGATCACGTCTCCGCAGTCAACGAGCATCCAGCCCGAGGCCGCCGTGCGCCGGTGCCTGTTGAGCGGCCGCACTCCCGCCTCGCGCAGCAGCTGGAACAGCTCCCGCGCGAGGGAGTCGATGTGGGTCGAGCTGCGCGCGGTGGCGATGACGAAGTAGTCAGCCACGGTCGAGAGCTCCCCGATCTCGAGGACAACGGTGTCCTCCCCCTTGTGGGCGTCGATGCAGCGGGCGGCCGCGAGTGCGGTCTCCCTACTGCGTGCAGTAGCGTCCATCGAAGTCCTTTCCCAGGATGACAGTCACGTCCACCGACGGGTCGGCCTGCGGGTCCACCAGCGTGGACACACGCGTGCAGCGGATCAGGTCGGCGACCTTCTTCGCCTCCTCGGGGCGGCCCTTGCGGTCGTACACGACCGTGTGCGCATAGGAGTCCTTGTCCGCGTTGCCCGGCGGCAGCACATCCAGGTCGTACCCGCGGAAGACCTCGCGGACCCGGTTGGCAAGGCCCGGCGTGTCTGTCCCGTTGAGAACCTGGACTGTCACCGTGAGGTCCTCGGGCGGCACGAACTCGCTGCTCGCGTTGGCGGCGAGTGCCTGCTGCACGGCCGCCCGCAGGAGGTCCCCCTCCTGGTGCGGGAAGAGCAGGTCCCGGCCGTCAACCGTCCGGGTGGTCCCCAGCACGCGGGACAGGATGACGCGCTCGAAGTCGCACCGGGCGAGCTCCGCGAACAGCGACGCGAGAGCCCGGGGCGGGACGGCCGCGCGCACGAGGCCCCGGGCCATGCGGAAGGGACCGCGGTGCGACAGGAGGACCCGGCTGCGACCCAGGGACTTGAGAAGGGCCTGCACGAACTTCTGCTGGCGGCCCACCCTGTCCACGTCGGTCTCCAGCGGGTCCTCGTACAGCAGGAAGTCCAGGGCCTTGTCGCCGTCCAGCGTCACGCTGCCCGAGGGCAGCAGGATGCGCCGGCCCGCCTGCGTCACGTCGACCGGGTTGGGGATGAACAGCTCCAGCCCCCCGGTCAGGTCGACCAGCCTGACCGCCTCCGCCGTGCCGATGTCCAGCACGCACTGCACCGGCGCGCCCAGCAGCCCCTCGACCTTCTTCTGGAGGGCAGCCGTGCTGCCCCTGCGGTACAGGGCGTCCAGGCCGTCGACCTTGGCGAGGGATTCGATCACCCCCCCGACGTTGGCCGGCACGTGGTAGAGGGTGCCCTTGCGCGTCGACGGGTTGTAGAGAAACACCTCGAAGAACACGGCCGTCTCTCCCGAGGAGACCACGACGAGCGTGTTGACAGGCTGGCCCTTCTTCAAGGCGTCCGTGATGGGATCGACCCGCAGCTGCAGCGACGCGTACACGACCGCGGCGGCCACGATGAGGACAATCACCACCAGCAGGATGATGCTCCTGTCGGACTTCCTGCTCCTGCCGCCGCGCCCGGGGCGCGGTTCGTCCCTATCCCGCATCCTTCTTCAACTCCCTGTGCAGATCCAGCGACTGCGGCGCCAGCACTCCCGAGGCCGCGCGCACGTAGTGCATCTTGCGCTCGAGCACCGCGAGGACCATCTCGTCCAGGCCGAGGCCCGAGGTGCGTCGGCGGAACTCCGGCGACACGAACTCGCGGGTCGGCTCGAGGAAATCGGCGACGAACAGGATCCGCGAGAGCTGCCCCATGCCGCCGCGGCCCGTCACGTGATCCCGGATCGCCTCCAGGACCTCCGCCTCGTCGTAGCCCGCCAGCCGCACGAGAAGGTACGCCGAGGCCCGGCCGTGCAGGAGAAGCGGGTTGGCCCGCTCGAGGTCAGAGACGGGCAGCCCGTCCTCGGCGGCGAGCGTGATGATCTGTGCGGGCTCCTTCTCCCGGGCGAGATCGTGCGCGATTCCCGCGATGTACCCCGCGTCCTCGCTCACGCGGAAGCGCTCGCACAGCTCGCAGGCCAGGCGGGCAACCTCGCGCGAGTGCGCCACGCGGCGGCGGGAGAGCGTCGCCTCGACGAGGGCCGCCACGCGGGAGCGCCAGACCATCCTATCCATAGAGCCTGTGCGCCGCGATGTACGCGCCGACCGCGTCGGGGACGAGGAACCGGATCGTCCGGCCTTCGGCGGCCCTGCAGCGGACCTCCGATGAGGAGATGGGGAGAATGGTGTTCGCGAAGGTGCGGTGCGGCCATTCAAAGGAGGGCGGCTGCCCCTCCGCGTCGGTCTCCCCCAGGGAGCGGCGCACCACGATGAGCTCGGCCTCGCGCGCCAGGGCGTCCGGCTCCTTCCAGGCGCCGAAACCCCGCAGGAGGTCCTCGCCGACGAGGAAGCCCGGCCTGCCGTCGATGCGGCGCCGGGCGACCAGGTCCCGCACCGTGTCGATCGAATACGAGGGTCCGCCCCGGCGGATCTCGCAGTCGTCCACGAGGATCCCCTCCATGCCCTGCACGGCCAGCTCCAGCATGGCCAACCTGTGCGCGGCCGCGATCACCGGGGCGGGGTCCTTGTGCACGGGACGAAGGGCTGGCACCAGGATCACCGTGTCGTAGCCCAGCGTAGAGCGGGCGTCCAGGGCGAGGAAGAGGTGGCCGCAGTGCACGGGGTTGAACGTCCCCCCGAGGATGAGCGCGGTCAACCGGCGTGCCCCGCGAGGGAGAAGACCGCCCGCGACAGCTCCGCGAGCCCTTCCCGCGCGAAGGCTGACACGCTCATCACCCGCTCGCCGGGAAAGGCGGCCGCCAGCTGCGCCAGCCGCGCGGGGGCCCCGTCCAGCTCGGACTTGGTGCCCACGAGGATGCGGGGCTTTCCCCGCAGGGCCGCCGCGTAGCGCTCCAGCTCCGCGTCCAGAACGGCAACGGTGGCCGCGCACCCGTCCGTCCCCAGGTCGATCAGGTACAACAGGGCCGCGCAGCGTTCGATGTGCCGCAGGAACTCCAGGCCGAGACCCCGGCCTTCAGAGGCCCCCTCGATGATGCCGGGGATGTCAGCGATGATCACATCCTTCCCCCCGCCCGCAGCAGGCCGAGATTTGGCGTGCGGGTCGTGAAGGGGTAGTCCGCGATGCGCGGCCGTGCGTTGGTGAGCACGGACAGGAGCGTCGACTTGCCCGCGTTGGGCAGCCCCACGAGGCCGACGTCGGCGATGAGGTGCAGCTCGACGCGGAGCTCCCGGGTCTCGCCGGGAACGCCCTTCTGGGCGAAACGGGGTGCCTGGTTTGTCGGGGTGGCGTAGTGCGAGTTCCCCTTGCCGCCGCGGCCGCCGCGCAGGAACACCACGCGGGCCCCGTCGTCGGTCAGGTCCGCCAGCTTCTCGCCGCTCAGCCGGTCGCGCACGAGCGTTCCCGGGGAACGGGAATCTCCGAGTCGGCGCCGTCGGCGCCGTGCATGCGCTGGCCGGATCCCCTGCCGCCATTTCCGGCGCGGAAGATCCGCTTCATCTTGAGATGGGAGAGTGTCTTGAGGTTCGACCTCACGGTGAACACCACGTCTCCGCCCCGGCCGCCGTCGCCGCCGTCGGGTCCCCCCCGCGGCACGAACTTTTCGCGGCGGAACGAGACGCACCCGTCGCCGCCGCTGCCCGAGGAGACGACGATCGTGGTGTCATCCACGAAGCCGTTCACGGGGCCCGGTCAGCTCGCGGCGGGATGAATCGCGACGACGTTCCTCCCCCGCCTGGTCTGGAACACGACCTGTCCGTCGAGGAGGGCGAACAGGGTGTCGTCCCGGCCGCGTCCCACGTTCTCGCCGGGGTGGAACTTCGTTCCCCGCTGGCGCACAATGATCGTGCCCGCGCTCACCGCCTGGCCCGCGAAGCTCTTGATGCCAAGACGCTTGGACTGCGAGTCCCTGCCGTTCTTCGCTGCCCCGCCCTTCTTCCGTCCCATTGGACACTCCCTTTCCGGCGCCGAAGGCGCATCTCTTTCCGGCGCCGAAGGCGCATTTCCCACATCTATGGGTGCGGCGGGCCGCCTCGCACGGTTAACGCAATCGCACGCGGTCGCTCCGCCTGGAGATCTCGCAGGCCCTGCAGGAGGAAATCGGACACCCCCCGAAGCCATGCCTCCCCTGCTCCCCCGGGCAGTGCCCGGGGTGGGGCAACGTCGAACGCCATCTCGCCCGGCCGATCGGCCGACCCCGCAGCCGCTCCCGCCGCAACGAGCAGGCTGCCCGCGGTGCGCAGGAGGGATGTCGCGGCCGCGCAGGCGATGTTCGCACCGGCCGGATCGTCACCCGCGTGCCCCGCCGCGCGCACGCGCGCCAGGGTCCCGTCCCCACGGAGATCGAGCTCGATGCGCAGCACCGGGCCGTCGGGCTCAGCCGAGGCCGTCGAAGCCCTCCACCTTGATCGTCGTGTACTGTTCGCGGTGGCCCTGGCGGCGGCGGTAGTTCTTCTTCTTCTTGAACTTGCCGATCAGGACCTTCGCGGCCTTGCCGTGGTCCTCGACCACGGCCCGCACGGAGACGCCGGGGATGTAGGGGCTTCCCAGCCGCACGGACCCCGCGTCGGAGACCATGAGCACCGACGGGAACGCGACCGCGCTGCCCTTCTCCTGCGGGACGTGATCAACCCGCAGGACGGACCCCTGCTCCACCTTGTACTGCTTGCCCAGGATGTCTACGAGAGCGTACATAACCTCTTCCCTCGAATGGATTCCATCGACGTCCGGCAGCACGCCGGCTCCCGCGGACGGACAGCCGCCGCAGGGACTAGAGAGTACAAAAATCGTTCGGGGAAGGTCAAGGGGCGCCCGGGCCCGCGCCCGGCCGCCGCAGAGGCGCACCCTCGGTCAGGCTTCGTCGTCGGAGGGGGTGAAGAGGATCTTGAGCTCCTCAGCGGAGACCATGTGCTCCTCCTCCTGCGGGGCGCCCGTCCCCGCTGCGAGGAGGCCGCGGATCTCAGCGGCCTCGCGCAGGTGGGAGGCCTGGATCTCGCGCAGCCCCTCCACCCTGTCGGCGAGGTGCGCGGCGAATGGCGCGCGCTTCTGGACGATCGTGCCGAGGGCCTCTGCGAAGGCCTGCTTGAGGCGCTGGACCTCGCGCAGGTGGTCCTGCCGCCCGACGAACGACGGGCTGCCGCGCAGGCTCTGGAAGACCCTCCCGATCGTCGCATCGAGCCAGGCGATGTCGCCCACGATCCGCTCGCGGAAGAACTCCGGGTCGGTTTCGAGCTTCAGCATGTCGCCCAGGCAGCGGACCTGAAGCGCCAGGGAAAAAAGGTCGTCTTCGTAGTTGATGCGACGCGTCATGTGCCATTTCCATGATCGGCGCGGCGGAGGGGTCACTTGACACCATGGGCGGCAGCAGCTATCTTGTGTCTTCCCTCTTTAGCCCGCGGCGGCCATGCCGTGCGCGTGCTCACACGTCCACAGGGAGGAAACGACAGGGATGAAGACTTATGAAGCGGTCGTGATCTTCACGAGCGACACTGCTCCTTTCCAGGAGGGGCGCGAGTTCCTCAAGAAGGAGTTCGAGAGCTCCGGGATCACGCTGACAAAGGAAGAGGACATGGGCGACAGGCTCCTCGCCTACCCGGTCCGCAAGAACGACAGGGGCCACTACATCCTCTACACGATCCAGAGCACCGCGGAGCCGCTGAAGAACCTCACCAAGGTGCTCAAGCTCAGGCCCGAGATCCTCAAGCACCTGTTCGTCCGAAAGGACGAGTAGCGGCCCGGCGGGGAGGCTCCGATGGCGGACATCAACCACGTCGTTCTCGTGGGCAGGCTGACGCGCAACGCAGAGCTGAAGTACACAAGCGGCGGGGGCGCCGTCAGCAAGTTCAGCATCGCGGTCAACCAGAGGCGCAAGAAGGACGACCAGTGGGTCGACGAGGCCCACTTCTTCGACATCGTGCTCTGGGGAAAGTCCGCCGAGTCGCTGAACCAGTACCTCGTGAAGGGCAAGCAGGTCGGCATCGAGGGCCAGCTCCGGCAGAACAGGTGGGAGCAGGACGGCCAGGCGCGCAGCAAGGTCGAGATCTTCGCCGTGAACGTCATGCTCCTTGGTGGCGCAGGCGGCGCCGGCCGCCAGGGCGCTGGCCCCGCGGCCGAGCAGCGGGGGGGACAGGAGTTTCCCGATGGAGAAGCGCCCACCCCCGCCCCTGCCCCCGACCACTTCGAAGACGACATTCCATTCTAGGAACCGGGAGAAAGGGAACCGATCATGTCAGATACGCGACAGGACAAGCCCGCGACCACACAGCAGGGGCCGGGGGCACCGATGGCCGACCGGCCTCCGAGGCCCGAGGGCGCCGAACGCGCGCCGGGCGAGCGCGGGCCGGGCGAGCGCTCGGGCGGCTACCGCTCCGAGGGCGGCGGCTACAGGTCCGACAGGGGCGATCGCGGTGACCGCGGCGGCTACCAGGGCAGGGGCCGGCACAAGACCTTCTTCAAGAGGAAGGTCTGCAAGTTCTGCATCAAGAAGGCAACGATCGACTACAAGGACGCCGGCGCGCTCAAGCGCTTCACCAGCGAGCGGGGAAAGATCATGCCCCGCCGCATCACGGGCACCTGCGCGAAGCACCAGCGCGAGCTGGCCACCGCGATCAAGCGCGCGCGCTGCCTCGCACTCCTGCCGTACGTCGGCAGGTAGGCGGCGGCAGCGCCGCCCTGCGGTCGACGGGCGATGCGGCTGGCACCCGGGGGCGCGCGGCTTTTGGAGGTCTTCCTCTTCGCCCTGTCCTCCCTCGTGCTGTACTACTTCGGGGTCGGGATTCTCTTCTTCCTGATCCCCCTGCAGGTCGTGGCGAGGCGTCGGGGGCCGGGGGGCTCGCCGCGGCAGCGGGCCTGTTCGTCCTGATGCTCGCCGGGGTGCGCCTCGCCACGCTGCTCCCGGGTGCATCTGCAGCAGCCACGCCCCGGTCGCCCGCGGCAGGGCTCCTGCTCGGCGTGGAGGCGTTCGGCCTGGCCGTGCTCCTCCTGGGGCTGCTCGCGGTGAACCTGCCGCGACCGCGCGGGACGCGCAGCCTGGTGAAGATGCTTGCCGCCACCGCTGCCACGGGGCTGCTGGCGATCCCTCTGGCAGCTGGGCTCGCACGGGCCCCGGCCTTCGGGCAGGCCATGCAGGAGGCGTTCTCCGAGGCGTCGCGGATGATCAGCTCGCTCCTGCAGGCCGCGGCGGAGGGGGCGGCAGACGCACTGGAACCGGCGCCGATCTGGCCGTGCTCATGCGGTTCACGGGCACGTGGTTCCTGCGCAGCTTCATGGCGGGGTACCTGGCCCTGCTCGCCTTCTCGTGGTGGGCGGGCAGCGCCTCGGCGGCCCGGTCGCAGGCCGCCCGGGCGGGTGTCATCCCCGGCGGAACGGCGGCGGGTCCGCGGCTGGCGGGTTTCCGCCTGGACGGCTTCTACGTGTGGCCGTTCATCGTATCGTGGGCAGGCATCGGCCTGGGGCTTCTGCTCGACATCGCGTGGTTTTCCTACGTGGTGTGGAACGTGGGCCTCGCGATGCTTCTGCTCTACGGCCTGCAGGGCCTGGCGATCGTGCGCTTCTTCTTCGAGAGGCGCCGCCTGCCCCGCCTGTTGTGGGTCGTGCTGATCGCCGGCCTGGCGGCACTGGCCGCCTCGCCGCGCGCGGGCATGGTCGTTGTCTTCGGCGTCCCCCTCTTCGGGGCTTCGGAAAACTGGATCCGGTACCGGGACCGCGCGGTCCGCGGCCCCGGTGAGCGAAAGGAGTAGACACGGATGAAGGTGATCCTCAACTCGGACGTGGTCGGCCTCGGGGAGGAGGGCGACATCAGGGAGGTGGCCGGCGGCTACGCCCGCAACTACCTGCTGCCCCGCAAGCTGGCACTCCCCCACACCCGCGAAAACCTCGCCGCGCTGCAGCACCGCATGGCGGCGATCGAGAAGCGCCGCGAGGTGAAGCGCAGCGAAGCGCTGGGCGTCAAGGAGAGGCTGGAGGCGGAGGAGGTCACCTTCTCCATGCCCGCCGGCGAGGGGGGCAAGCTCTTCGGCTCCGTCAGCGCGGCCATGGTGGCGCTGGAGCTGGAGAAGAGGGGCTACCAGCTGGAGAAGAAGCGCATCGAGATCCCCGAGCACACGCTGCGGACCGTGGGCACCTACAAGGTCAAGGTCAAGCTCTACGACAAGGAAGAGGCCGCGGTGAAGATCGTCGTCCAGGCGGCGGCGCCGGGCGCGCAGGCATAGGGGCGGGTCCCCGGGCAGGGCCTGCGGTGTCTTCCGTCAGCCTCCGCGACAGCGTCCCGTCCCACAACGAGGAGGCAGAGACGGCCTGCCTCGGGGCGGTCCTGATCGACCCCGAGGCGCTGCCCGCCATCATCCACCTCGTGCGGCCCGAGGACTTCTACAAGGCCGCCCACCAGAAGATCTACGAGGCGGTGCTGGCCCTGTTCGACCGGGGCCAGTCCATCGACCTCATCACTCTCACCGACGAGCTGCGCGGCCGGGGCGCCCTGGAGCAGTGCGGGGGGCTCGCCGCGGTCTCGCGGCTCACCTCGGCGGTCCCCACCAGCGCGAATGTCGAGTACTACGCGCGCATCGTGCAGGCGGCCAGCATCCGCCGCAGCCTCAGCAGGATCTCCCAGGAAATCATCGCCAAGAGCCACGACGAGCAGGCCGAGATCCGTGTCATCCTCGAGGAGGCAGAGCGGCGGATCTTCGACATCTCCGATCGCCACCAGACCGGCACCTACCACCCGGCAAAGGAGATCGTGCGGCTCACCTTCGACGCGATCGAGAAGCATTACCACTCCAAGAGCGAGTACACGGGCATCCCCTCGGGGTTCAAGGAGCTTGACCAGTTCACGATGGGCTTCCAGAATTCCGAGTTCATCGTGATCGGGGCCCGGCCATCCGTCGGCAAGACGGCCTTCGCTCTCACGATCGCCGCCAACATCAGCATCAGGAACAGGGTGCCCGTCGGGTTCTTCACCCTGGAAATGTCGAGCATGGCGATCATGCAGCGCCTGCTGTCGATGGAGGCGCGCCTGGACTCGCAGCGCATGCGCACGGGCATGCTCAGCCCCGCCGACTTCGGCAGGATCACCGAGGCCTGCGGAAGGCTGTACGAGGCGCCCCTGTTCATCAGCGACTCCCCGGACCTGAAGCTGCTGGACCTGCGGGCGCAGGCACGGCGCATGAAGAGCCACCAGGACGTGAAGATCATCTTCATCGACTACATCACGCTGATCGGGTCGGAGAACAGGGACCTCCCCCGCCACGAGCAGATCGCCGAAGTCTCCCGGTCTCTGAAATCCCTGGCGCGCGAGCTGGCCCTCCCGATCATCGCCCTCTCGCAGGTGCGCCGGGAGACGGAGGGCAAGAAGCCCTCCCTCGCCGACCTGCGCGAGAGCGGCTCCATCGAGCAGGACGCCGACGTGGTGATCTTCCTGCACACCGACGACCTGAAGTCCGAGACCCGCGAGGTGGTCATCGCCAAGCAGAGGAACGGGCCCGTGGGGGACCTCAAGCTCGCTTTCATCCCCAAGTACACGAAGTTCGAGGCCCTCGAGAGGGGCCCGTCGATGGAGTAGGAATGGGCCTGAGAGACCGCTACGATTTCGACAGCCTCGTGAACGAGGCCGAAGGTCTGGTGCTCGCGGAGCTGGACGCCCAGCTCGCCCGACTGGGCGCCCGCGACCTGCGCCCCTCGGCTGCCCAGGGGACCGGGGAGAGGGGTGCGCCCTGCGCATGCCAGGAGTGCGTCCTGGACATGGCCGCCTACGCGCTGAACAGGTGCCGGCCCTCCTACAGGGTGTCGCTGATGGGGAGCTTCGCCGCGCGGCCCGGCGAGGATCCGGCCTACGCGCGTGAGGTGTCGCGCGCGGTCAGTGAAGCCATCGACAAGGTCAAGGCAAACCCCTCGCACGACTGAGGAGCCCAGCGCGCACACGTGCGTGCCGGGCCCCTTCGGGATCAGCGAACCCTGCAGGCGGCGGGGTCAGCCATGGGCTGGCCGTCGACGCTCACGCCGACGCGGCGGGCCCCGTCCTGCGAGGCGGCGTAGCGCCCGCCAGGGAAGAGGAAGCACCACTCCCCGTCAGCGAAGAGCGAGATCTCCCCGAGGTTCTCCCCCTGGTTCTCGTCCCAGACAGCCACGGTGGAATCCCTGTTCAGGGCGAACAGCAGCCCGTCGCGGGCACGCAGCGTGCGCGGGACCCGGCCGGTGTCCGGGAACTTCATGAGCGCGAGCGACCCTGCGTCCCACACGCCAATGCGCGCGGAGCCCAGCGATGAGAACAGCAGCCCCGTGGACTGGTCGAACGCCAGGGAGGCGAACAGGTCTTCCCAGTCCACCTTGTCGATGACCGTCTCCTCCTCGAAGCCCCGCCCGGCGTGCCGCAGCAGGCTGGTGGAACCGGCCCCGTCCACGCCGAGGGAGTACAGGGCCCCGCTGGACGGCTCGTGCAGCATGTCGTAGATGAAGACGGCCCGGGTCGGGACGGCAACGGTCTCCCCGGTGTCCATGTTGATTCTCAGCAGCGACCCTTCAGATCCGACGGCGGCATTCCTGCCTCCCACCAGCTCCGCGCGGCCCGCGGCGGCGATCGTCGCGACTCCAGGAAGGCGCGCCGAGAAGCTCACCTGCCCCGTCAGGACGTCCGAGAGGGAGACGGCCCCGCCCTGCTCAAGGCTCAGGAGCTTCCCCGCCAGGGGGCTGCCCGGCTGCTGCACCTCGGATTCGAGAAGGGTTCCCCGGCCTTCTCCGCCGGCACGCAGGAACGTGCGCGAGGGAATGTCCAGCACCACGGCGGGGCCGGGCGACTCGCCCCGGCTCCAGACGAGAACCCTGTCGGGGCTCAGGAACGAGATCCCGCTTGCCGCCCCGTGCGGGTTGGGGACCGACACGGCCTGCACGAGGGCATCGCTGCCCGGCGCAAAGCCCGCCGCGGCGACGGACCTGCCCGCCAGGAGACGGGAGCTGAATACCCACACCCGCGCGGCTGTCGCGAGCGCCACGCTGCCGGTGGCGACGTCGATGCCAGTGACCCGGTCGAGCTCGTCGCGCGCCAGGACAGAGGCCCCTCCCCCTCCGAGGGACAGGGATTGGATCTCGCCACCCCTCGCGGCAGCGACAAGGCCATCGCCGGCGAAGCGGGCAGCGACTGCCGAGGGAAGCACCGGAGCTGACTGATCGCGCGTGAGGGAATCGGCACCCAGGGACCACAGGGACAGGCCGGGAGCGGCCCCGGGCCCGGCAGCGACGACGATGCGGTCGCCCGCCGGAGAGAAATCCAGCGAGAGCGCGGCGGAGATGGCGGAGCGGGCGCGGACGGCCCCGCTGAGTGCGTCCACGACCACGATCTCCCGACCCGTCGAGCCGGCCAGGAAGCGCTTGTCGCGCGACATGCGGACGGAGGCGAGGTACGGCACGCTGGGCACCTCGCGCAGCAGCGAGCCCGAGGCGAGGTCCCAGTAGGCGATCCGGCCGGCGAGCTGGTAGGTCATGATCGTCTTCCCGGCCGCGCCGATTTCCGCGAAGCTCACGATGCCGAACGCCTCGCTGCCAAGGCCGACCGGCTCGCCGGTGTCCGCCCGCACGAGCCGGAGGCTGTCCCACCGCGGCTCTCCCCAGGCGAGCAGCTCCCCGCCGCCCGAATAGCGCAGGAACAGGGGCGTCTCGGCCAGCTGGACACGGAAGAGCCTCTTCTCCCGCTCCCAGTCCCACACGGAAATGGCCCATGACCGTGTCCAGTCCGTCTCCAGGACCGCGATCCGCGGGGCCTGCGACGGGCTCACGGCGAGCATCCCCGCCGAGAGGTGCGTGGCCTGCAGCCTGTGCAGGAGGGTCCGACGGACTGAGTCCCACACGCGAACAGTCCCGTCCTCGCCCGCGCTGAACAGGAGCCCCCGGGCCTCGTCGTACTCCAGGGCGAGGATCTCGCCCCTGTGGCCCGTCTGCACCAGCGCCCGAGCTCCGGCAGGGCACTCCGGGGCGGAGGGCAGCGCAACCGCCTGCGGTTCGGCCGCCTGCGGTTCGGCCGCCTGCGTGCCCGGCTCTGCCGCGGCACCCGCGCTGCCCGGCAGCCTGCTGGCCGTGCGCCGTCTCCGTACCCCCGGCACAGAACCCCCCTGCCGCGGAGATGAACAGCAGGACTGCCAGGACAGGGGCCGCCCGCAGCAGGCCGCTCACGAGGTAAGCTCCGCCCTGCTGAGCGACACGTAGGGGGGGTCGCAGAACGCGCTGAAGGGTTCCTCCGAGAGCCGGGCGGACAGGTCGGCCGCGATCCGGGCGTAGATGTCGCGCGACAGCCGGACCACCCCGATCTGTCCCTCGGCCATCCCCTCGATGTGAAACACCATGCGGCCGGATTCTTCCCCGTGGTAGCGCAGCGTCACCTCCCGCTCGCCGGCCGACGCGGCCGCCGCGCTGGTCAGGTAGTAGTACTTCACGATCTCGACGACCCTGTCGTCGAGCGACGCGCCGAAGATGCGCAGCTTCTCGGCCAGCTCGGGAACCCCGACGGCGACGCGGGCGGGAGTGGCCATGCCCTCCGGCAGCCTCCCCCGCATGCAGGCCACCCGGTCCGCTTCCGGCACCAGGAGCACGTCCCTGCCGCCGGTCCCGGGAATCTCGGCGGGCATCGACACGAGGCAGGGGAACTCGGGTGTGAGCCTCTTGCCGCAGGCGGGACAGACCGCGGCCATGAACTCGCCGCTCAGGATCGCGTCCCGCATGCCCTCGTCGGCTGCGAGGTCCACGGCGTCGGGCATCTCAGCCTCGAAGGTCTTCTCGCAGAAGCAGGCGATCCGGCGGGTGACAGTGTGCATCGTCTACCGTCCTCTCGTGACGTCGTTCACGGTGATGAACACCAGCAGCAGGATGAGCAGAGAGAAGCCGATGAGCTGGAGGCGCACGTACAGCTTCGTGTTCACCGGCTGCCTGCGCGCGGCCTCGACGAGGAACAGCATGATCTGCCCGCCGTCCATGGCGGGGATGGGCAGCAGGTTCATCAGGAAAAGCGACACGCTGAGCAGGGACAGGATTCCGAAGAACCCGTTCAGCGCCGCTCCGACCCCGGTCGTGAAACCCTCGGTGGTGACCTGGCCGATCGTGCGGGTGATCTGCAGCGGCCCGGCCACGGCGTTCCTGATGCTGACCCCGCGGAAGAGCAGACCGATGCTTTTCACCACGAGGGTGACCGTCTCCCAGGTCTGCGCGATGCCCCGGGATGCTGCACCGAGGGGACCCAGCCGCGGAGACGGGTAGGAGCCCAGCGCGTATTCGACACCCAGGGCGAGCCGTCCGAAATCGGCGGTCGCCCCGGCCGGGACCCTCTGGTAGTCCATCACCGCCGTCTCCGTGCGCTCCTCGCCGCCCCGCTGGACAGCCACCTGGACCCGCAACGGCCTTGCGGGCAGGAGCGCCTCGTCAATGTCGAGGGAATTGGCGACAGGCATCCCGGCGACCGAGACGATCCTGTCCCCCGGCCGCAGCCCCGCCAGGGCTGCCGGGCTGCCGGGAGCGATGTCGGCAATCACGGGATCGTACCATGCGTAGATGCCCACCCTGCCTGCCCCCGAGTTTCGGTCCAGCGCCGGGGTGACCCGCAGGAGGAGCCGCTCTGCGCTTCCCGTCCCGCCCGTTGCGCGCCTCTCGACGGTGAGCTGCAGGGTCTTCCCCGGCGAGACGGCCGCGGCCTGGCGGATGTCCTGGAAGTTCACCACGGGACTGCCGTCGATCGCCACGACCCTGTCGCCCGTCCTGAGACCTGCCTGGGCCGCGGGGAGCGGCTCGGCGAAGGTGTCCAGCGAGTAGTCGGAGGCCACGATGATCCTGTTATCCGCGGAGAAGACCTGGAAGCCGGCCCACCAGATCGCCGTGAACACGATGGCAGAGAACAGGAGATTGAACAGCGGGCCGAAGACCGAGATGACGATCCTGCGCCACGGAGACGCCGCGAAGAAGGACCCCGCCTCGTGCCTCCCCGACGCCACGGACTGCGCTGCCGGTTCAGCGACGGCCGCGAGGCCCCGCCCCGAATTGCCGGGGACCACCTCGCCCTTCATCTTGCAGTACCCGCCGATCAGGAACCAGGACACCTGGTAGGTGGTGCCGTTGCGGGTGAAGCCCGCGAGCTTCGGCCCCCAGCCCAGTGAGAACACCTCCACGTGCACGCCGCACAGACGCGCGGCGACGAAGTGACCCAGCTCGTGGACGAAGACCATGAGGCCCAGCCCGACGATCCCGATGACGAACTCAAGGACTCCCAGCACTCTCAGGCCCTCGCTCTCATGCGCTTGTCTGCCAGTCGGCGCGCCTGGGCATCGACCGCCAGCACGTCCTCGACCGTCGCGGGCTCGCCGCCCGCGCTTTCCTCCAGGACGTCCTCCACGACGGCCGCGATGGCCGTGAAGGGGATCGCGTCCTCCATGAAGGCCGCAACAGCGACCTCGTTTGCCGCGTTGTACACGATGGGGTGCGCCCCCGAGAGCCCCGCCGCCTGGTAGGCGAGGTCGAGCATGCGGTATTTCACCGGGTCGACGGGCAGGAACGTGAGGCTCCTGCCCACCAGGTCGAGCGGGCCGACATCGTTCACCCGCGTCGACGGGAAGGTGAGCGCGTTCTGGATGGGGATGCGCATGTCGGGTGTGCTCGCCTCGAGCGTGCAGGGTGCCGTCGACCGTGCGCACCAGGGAGTGCACGCGGCTCTGCGGGTGGATCAGGACGCGGATGCGCGACAGCGGCACGCCGAAGAGGCGGTGCGCCTCGATCACCTCCAGGCCCTTGTTGGCCAGCGTGGCCGAGTCGACGGTGATCTTTGGCCCCATCCGCCAGGTCGGGTGCGCGCAGCGCGTCGGCGAAACGCACCTCGACAGCTCCGTGTAGCGGCAGGTCGCGGAAGGCGCCCCCCGACGCGGTGATGATGAGCTCCGCGACCTCGTCGGCGGCCTGGCACTGCAGCATGCTGAAGAGGGCCGCGTGCTCGGAGTCCACGGGGAGGACCTTGCGGCCCTGCGCGGCGGCCTCGCCTCTGCACGAGGGTCCCCGCCATGACGAGCGACTCCTTGTTGGCGAGCGCGAGGTCCTTCCCCGAGCGCGAGTGCCGCCAGCGACGGCAGGAGGCCCGAGGCGCCCGGCGATGCCGTTCACGACGATGTCGGCCTGCGTCTCCTCCGATCAGCGCCAGCAGCCCCTCGCTCCCCCTAGTACACCTTCAGGCCGGGCAGGAGCGGCACCGCGAAGTCCCTGCCGTCGTCCACCACGGCGACAGCGTCGGGACGGAACTCCGCGGCCTGCGCGGCGAGGCGGGCGCGCCGTCGCTTGCAGGTCGAGCGCGACGACATCGAAGGCAGTCGCGCAGCGAGCGGGCCACGGCAAGGGCTGCTGTGCCGATCGACCCGGTGCTGCCGAGGACGAGAAGACGCTTCATGCCCCGCCCCGGCGGGTCACGAAAAGCAGGAAGGCGTAGCACAGCGGCGCGGCGAGGACCATGGAGTCGACCGAGTCGAGGATGCCGCCCCGCCCGGGGATGATGACCCCGGAGTCCTTCACGCCCGCCGAGCGCTTCAGCCCGCTCTCCACCAGGTCGCCGACGATGCCGACGGCCCCGCACGACGGCGGCCAGCCCGACGTCGAGGCCCACGGGCCGACGCGCAGGAAACCCGCCGGACGAGCCAGGGGAAGAGCGAACACGATGATGAAGGCGCCGGCGATGCCCGCGGCAAATCCGACCGCGCTCTTCTGGGGGCTCACCGGGAGGTGCAGGCACGTGGAGCGGCCCCAGAGGCTGCCGGCGAAGTAGGCGAGACATGTCGTCGCCGAAGACAAGCAGAGGAAGAAGGCCACGGTGAGCGAGGGATCGGCGAAGGCCGCTCAGACGCACGATGAAGCGACCGGAAGAGCGCCGGGTACAGCACCGTGAAGGCCGACGAGCCGGCATAGACGAGGAGCCGAGCGGCAGTCCCCGCGAGGACTGGAAGATCATCGCCGCGCCAGCAGGATCGCGAAGGCGGCGGCGAGCCACAGCCGGTGCAGCTCGAGCCGGGGGAATGATGCCCCGCGATCTCGCAGGTACGCGGCCGCGGGGATGGTCCCCGCCAGCAGCGGGAGCGAGCGTGCGCGACGTGCGGATCCGACGCGCGGCGAACAGGCCGGCCGATCTCGAGGACTGCCGGACTCACGGCGACCGCCGCGACCAGCGTTGAAGGCGAGGTGGAACTGGTGCGGGAGCACGAAGACGAGCACGCCGAGCAGCGGGAAGGCGACGGCCACGAGGAGCGATCCGCGTGGAGAAGTGCTTCCAGTTCACGTCTGCCGCCGCCGAATCGCCGCGACCGACCGGCGTAGTCGACCAGCGCGTCGAGGAGGTCCTGCCTGTCCCAGTCCGGCCACAGCTTCGGGCTGAAGTACAGCTCGGCGTAGGCGACTTTGCCACAGGAGGAAATTGCTGACGGCGCCGCTCGCCGCCGGTGCGGATGATCAGGTCGGGGTCGGGGACACCCGGGCTGGTCCAGGTGCGCGCGGAAGCGCCTCCTCGGTGAGCCGGGCGTCGCCCGAGGCCGCGGCCCGGCGCACGGCGCGCACGATCTCGTCCCGGCCGCCGTAGTTGATGGCCAGGTTCACGGTGAGGCCCGTCGAAGGCGGCCGTGTCCGGCATCGACCGACGCGATCTCCGGCCGCGACGCTCGGCCGGCAGCCGCGCCGCGTCCCCGCTGTGCACGATGCGGATCCTGTTCTGCCTGTAGAAGTCGAACTCCTTGCGCAGGTTGCGAGCGGATGAGGAACATGAGGTAGGCAGACCTCCTCCGCGGCGCGGCGTCCAGTTCTCGGTGGAGAAGGTGTACAGGGTCAGGCAAGCGCAGGCCCAGCTCGGCGGCCGCCGGCACCACGCGCTTGGCGGCCTTGACGCCCTCGAGGTGGCCCTCGGTGCGGGGCCGGCCGCGCTCGCGGGCCCACCGGCCGTTGCCGTCCATGATGATGCCGACGTGGCGCGGGAAGGCTCCCGGGATCGAGGGTCGAGGCGTTCACACCTCCAGGATTTCCTTTTCCTTGGCCTCGAGGACCTTGTTGATCTCCTCGATGTTGCTGTCGGTGAGCTTCTGGATCTCGTCGGTCGCCTTCTTGGCCTCGTCCTCGCTCAGCTCCGAGTCCTTCTTGGCCTTCTTGATCTCCTCGTTGGCGTCGCGGCGGTGCGTTGCGGATGGCCACGCGGGACTGTCTCGGCCATGTTCTTCGTCAGCTTCACCAGCTCCTTGCGCCGCTCCTCGGTGAGCGGCGGGATGTTGATGCGGATCACCTTGCCGTCGTTGTTCGGGTTGACGGACAGCTCGGACTTCTGGATGGCCTTCTCGATCTCCGTCGAGCACCGACTGCGGTCCCAGGGCTGGATGATGACCAGGCGGGCCTCGGGGATGGAGATCGTGGCGACCTGGTTGAGCGGCACCTTCTGGCCGTAGTAGTCGACCCGGATCTTCTCGAACAGCGCCTGCGAGGCCCGGCTGCCGCGCAGGGTCTTGAACTCGTCCTGCAGGGACTGGATGGCCTTCTTCATCCTCTCCTCGGCCTGGCTCTTGATCTTGTCCCTGGTCATGCCGGGCATCCTCCTTCGCGCGCCGGGCGTCCCCGATGCGGCGCCCGCGCAGCGCTCCGGCGCCGGCTCCAGGCGGCTTCGCCGACCTTGATAGTAGACGAAGTCGACCGCCTCGACCGCGTTCCCCCGACCTCCTTGCCCGAGGTCCTCGAGGACCTTCGCGACCTTGCGCTTCTCGTCCTTCACGAAGGGCTGCTCGAGGAAGCAGACCTCCGAGAGCAGCTTGTTGACCTTGCCCTTGACGATGCCCTGGAGCACGTTCGCGGGCTTGTCCATGGCCTCCACCTGCTTCTGGAAGATCGCCTCCTGCTCCTTCAGCACACGGCGGGGCACCTTCTCGCGGGAGAGGAACAGGGGCGCGAAGGCCGCGAGGTGCAGCGCGCAGTCGAACAGGGTCTGCTTCACCGCGGGTCGTCCTTCGCCGCGGAGCTCCGCGACGCGGAAGCGGCGCCTTCACGACACGCCGATGCGGTCCTCGTGGACGTAGTCCACGAGCATCTCGCCGGCCGGCAGCGGGCATGACGGTGAACGCGGCGCAGCTCCATGTTCTCCTTGATGGTGCCGATGGTCTCCTTCACCATCACGCTCCATCGCGTCGGTCTTCGCGTGAGCCCCTGGCGGCGACCATGTCGCACGAGCTTGGCGCCCAGCGTCGATGGAACATGCTCGTTGCGGGCCACGAAGTCCGTCTCGCAGGTCAGCTCGAGCAGAATCGCCCCTGCCGGGCAGCACCTTCGAGAAGATCTTGCCCGCGTTGGTGGCGCGGCCGCTCTTCTTCGCCGCCGCGGCCAGGCCCTGCTCCTTGAGCAGGCGCTCGGCCTTGTCGAAGTCGCCGTCCGACTTCACCAGGGCGTTCTTGCAGTCCAGCATGCCCGCGCCGGTCTTCTCCCGCAGCGCCTTTACATCAGTCGCCTTGATACTCCATGCGGTCGTCCCTCTTACTCCTTGTACAGCTTGTCTTCGTCGATCTCGGGCTCCGCGGGCGGCAGGCGCGGTCTCGTCCTTCTTGCGCGGCCTCGTCGGGGTTGTAGTTGGAGTAGTCCTTGTCGGTGAAGCCGGTCGCCGGCTCCTCGGCGGCGGCGCCGAGGACGGCGGCCACGGGGACCGTCTCCACCTCCTCGCTGGTCGTACTTGGCGACTGCGCGCGAACTCGCCCTTGTCGATGGCCTCGGCGAACTCCTCCTCGCCCTTCTCCTCCTGACAGGGTCTCGACGACCTCCAGGCCCACCTCGTTCTCGGCCTCGATCACCGCGTTGGCGATGATCTGGGCGAACAGGTTGATGGCCCGGATGGCGTCGTCGTTGCCGGGGATGGGGTAGGTGATGCCCTCGGGATTGCAGTTGGTGTCGACGACGGCGACGATGGGCACGCCGACCCGGCGCGCCTCGGCGACGGCGATGTCCTCCTTGCGGGTGTCGATGATGAAGACGATCCCGGGCAGCTCCTTCATCTCCTTGATGCCGCCGAGGTTCTTCTCGAGCTGGCGTGCGCTCCTTCATGAAGGCGGGCGATTTCCTTCTTCGTGAGGTTCTCGAAGGTGCCGTCGACCTCCATCTTCTCCAGCTTCTTCAGCCGCAGGAGCGACTTCTTGATCGTGGTGAAGTTGGTGAGCATGCCGCCGAGCCAGCGGTTGTTCACGTAGAACATGCCGCAGCGCTTCGCCTCGCGCTCGACGGTCTGCTGGGCCTGCTTCTTGGTGCCGACGAAGAGCACGCTCTTGCCCGCGAGCACGGTCTTCCGCACCGCCTCGTAGGCATCCTTGATGGCCACGATGGTCTTCTGCAGATCGATGATGTGGATGCCGTTGCGCTCGGCGAAGATGTACTTCTTCATCCGCGGGTCCCACCGCTTGGTCTGGTGCCCGAAGTGGACGCCCGACTCGAGCAGGTTCTTCATGGTAACGACAGCCAAAGTGTTCCTCCTTCGCCTCTCTCCATTGGCTTATACACCCGGCCGGACGGCCGGGTGGGATAGAAAGGGTCAAAACTGGTATCCGTGCCTCCTCAAGATGCCATAAAACGCCTCCAGAGGCAAGCCTACGACGTTGCTGTAGGAGCCCCGGATCCACTCCACGAGGAACGCCCCTCGCTCCTGGATCCGGTACGCGCCCGCCGCGCCGGCCCACTCCCCCGTCTCCACGTAGAAGCGGATCTCCTCCGTCGTCCATGGCCCGGAACCTCACCTCCGTGCAGACGGCCTGCTCGTCATGCGGCTTTCCCCGCTCGACGAGCAGCGAGAGCCCCGAGTACACCCTGTGCACCTTCCCGGAGAGCATGCGCAAGCATCGCTCCGCCTCCTCGGGCCCGGACGGCTTGCCCAGCGCAGCGCCGTCGACCTCGACCACCGTGTCCACGCCGAGCACCCACCGGGGAGACTCCGTCCTGAACAGAGCGAGCACGGCCTCGACCTTGCGCCGGGCCAGTCCCGCGACGATGTCGGGTATCGGGGCGCCCGGGGGGTAGTCCTCGGGGATGTCAGGGGAGATGACCTTGTGCGGGAGCTTGACCCGGGCGAGCAGCTCGCGCCTGCGCGGCGAGCCGGATGCAAGGATGATTGTTTCCATGCGGCCCCTTGTCCTCCTAGAGGAATCTGAAAAGGATGAGGCCCCCGATCAGCCCGAGGAACGTCCCCGGGTTCACGAGGAAGCGGACGGACACCACGTGGAGGTCGAACCCCACAGGGCCCACTGCCAGGTCCAGGCGGGCACCCCCGACCGCGAGCACCCTCTCCAGCAACTCCCACGCCAGCGCGCCGACGAGGGAACCCAGCGCACCGAGCACGACGAAGGAACCCAGCGTTTTGCCGTTCAGCTTCATCTACCATCCCCCTTGTCGACGCCGAGCATGCCGAGAATGTAATCCTTCATTTGATGATTGGAGCCGGGAGGCCCGGCGAAATCCGCCCCGGTCCCTCCGGGACGCCAAAGCCCAAGCACCGCGTCGATCCAGGGTGTAGGAGAGAGGGGCGACAGGTGATGCCCCCCGGCAGACCCCGGATCGAGCACCGGCCTGCCGTGCCTGGGCGGTGAGCCGGTAAAATAGCGATCCGTGAGCGGGTACAGGAAGGCGAGGTATGGGTCGTCTGCAGCCCCCCGCGCCAGGCCGATGCCTTCTGCGGCCGCGATTGCGCTGACCCGGCGCAGAACTTCCTCCCGGCTCCTTCCCGCCCGCGCGGCTGCCGCGCTGTTCAGGAGTACCTGGCCGCAGCCGGAGGGGTGGTAGTATGCGGGCGACCCGACCAGGTCATAGCCTGCCCCCGCCCGCCGGGCGAGCCCCGCCTCGACGAAGCGCTCGTTCAGGTGCAGCACGCTGCGGTGGGGCATGGCGCCGTGGTCGGAGGAGACGACGATGAGCGTGTCGGGGCCGGCAGCAGCCATGAGGCGCCCGAGCAGCTGGTCGACGAGGCCCATGCACGCACGGAACACCTCCGCTGCCCTGCCGCCGGGCCACTGGGCCTCGAGCAGGTCCACATATGCATGGTTGAACTCGTCGATCAGGGGAAAGTACCCGACCACCAGCCGCGACCGGCCGTGCTCGCAGGCAGCCAGCATCATGTCGGCCTTCTGCCGCATGCTCATCGTGGCGAGGAGCATCTCCGTCCCGACGGGGACCATGCGCGCGGCCCCCCTGTCCCTGGCAAGGCGGCGGCAGGCTCGAAACGCATCCGCATCGATGCAGTCGGCCCAGCCCTCGCTCCCGGGCAGGGCGGGAGGCGGGTTCCCGCGCAGCATGACGGGGATGGGGGGACAGAGAACGAGGAGCGTGGGGTCCAGGAGCTGGGCGAAGGCTCCGCAGCCGCGCGTCAGGGCGACCATCGCTGCCTGGCCCGGCTCGAGCAGGCCGCGCAGCGCGCTCCCCCTCGTGATGGCAAGCCCGCGGCCCCGAGGCGCCGTGTGGAACGTGATTCCACGGAAGACGTGCTCCTGCCTGCGGCCCTCCAGGCGGAGAAAAGACGGCTTCGCCCACAGCCTGTAGGCATCGCAGGCGAAACCGGGGCGGCCCCCGCCGACCGCCCACACCGGATCATGTCGGAAGGCGACGTTCATGAGCGAACAGCTCACGCCCGCCGCATCGAGGTCCGCCCAGATCGTCCTGCACGCGCCGACCGGCGCGTGAAAGCCGCTCACCGACCGCTCGACGTGAGCCGGGTCGGGCATCCGGTAGCCCCAGACACCGGACTCGGCCGGCTGCGCCCCGGTGAAAAGTGCAAGCAGGGCCGGCGGGGTCTGGCACACGGGCGAGGACGGCCGCGATGGCCCGAGGAATCCCTCACGCTCGATGCGGGACAGGGAGGGGAATCGGCCCGACACCAGCCGCGCGTGCGTACAGCCCATGCCGTCGAGCACGACCCAGAAGACCCGCTCGAAGCGGCCTGCCCGTGGCCCGGCACGGCTCGTTTTGGTTGACAAACTCTGGTCCTTGCGAGTATGGTATAGCAGTCCGCGTACGGACGCGAGAGTCGCACATCCCGTGCGTTTGGGCAATTAGCTCAGCTGGATAGAGCGATGGCCTCCGGAGCCATAGGTCGTGCGTTCGAACCCCGCATTGCCCAGTCCCCCGATACCGCAGCGCAAGAGGCAGGTACACCATGAGAGCAGAACCGCGTTCGGCTTCCGCAGCGGCACGGGCAACCGGCACCACGGTCTTCCCCATCCTGGTCGCGATCAGCCTTTCCCACCTCCTGAACGACACGCTGCAGTCGATCATTCCCGCCCTGTACCCGCTGGTCAAGGAAGGCTTCGGACTCAACCTCACGCAGGTCGGCTTCATTACTTTCACCTTCCAGCTCACCGCATCGCTGCTGCAACCTGCGGTCGGCGCGTTCACCGACCGCAGGCCCCAGCCCTTCTCTCTCGCCGCGGGGATGTGCTTCACCCTGGTCGGGCTGGTGCTCCTGTCCGTCGCGGGCAGCTACCGGGTCCTGCTCGTCTCCGTGGGTCTTGTGGGGCTGGGTTCCGCGGTTTTCCACCCCGAGTCGTCGCGGATCGCGAACATGGCGGCGGGCGGCCGACGGGGGCTCGCGCAGTCCATCTTCCAGGTCGGCGGGAACTTCGGCTCCGCACTCGGTCCGCTCCTGGCCGCCCTCATCCTCGGGGTGCGCGGCACGGCGCGCATCCCCTGGTTCACCCCGCTGCCCGTCGCCGGCTTCGCGATCCTCGTGTGGGTGGGACGCTGGTACCGCGACCGGGTCGCGGGCAGCAGGGCACGCACTCTCGCCGCCCGCGGCGAGGGCGCGGGGCTCCCCCGCCGCCGCGTCGTTGCAGCCGTCGCCGTCCTGCTCGTTCTCATCTTCTCGAAGTACTTCTACATGGCCGGCATGACCAGCTTCCTCACCTTCTATCTCATTGAGCGCTTCGGCCTGACCGTCCAGAGGGCGCAGCTGCACCTCTTCCTCTTCCAGTTCTCCGTCGCGGCCGGTACGCTGCTCGGAGGCCCGCTGGGCGACAGGATCGGCCGCAAGTACGTGATCTGGGGCTCGATCCTGGGCGTGGCGCCGTTCACCATCGCCCTCCCCTACGCGGGGCTGCCCCTCACCACGGTGCTCATCGTCCCCATCGGGATCATCCTCGCCTCGGCCTTCTCCTCGATTCTCGTCTACGCGCAGGAGCTGCTCCCGGGCAGCCTCGGGTTGGTCTCGGGCCTGTTCTTCGGGTTCGCCTTCGGCATGGGCGGAATCGGCTCGGTCGTGCTCGGCAAGCTTGCTGACCTTTCAAACCTCCAGGCCGTCTTCAAGCTCAGCTCGTACCTGCCGCTGCTCGGGCTGTTGGCCGCCCTGCTGCCAGACCCCGAGACCCGGCGGCGTTTGCGCGCAGGAGGGTAATCCCGCCGGGCCCGGCGCGTTGCATTGCCCGGTGGGTGCCGTACAATCCGCGTCATGGATCAGAAGGTCCTCTTCCTCGACGCGGCCAGCGGGTTTTACCGTGTCCGGCGCTACAAGGTCGGCGACTTCTTCGGCCCCGTCGACCTGGGCCTGCACCTGGCGGCGAAGCACTACTCGATCAATATCGGGGTCGGTCTCTTCGCCGGCTCCATCCTCCCGGGCTCGAACCGCCTGTTCTTCACGGGTTTCTCTCCCTGCTGGCGGGGTTTCTTCGTGTCCTCGATGGGCGGCGCGGGGCTGGTCTTCGACAACCTCGGCCTGAACAGCCTCTGCATCATCGGCAGGGCGCCCGTCCCCTCCATCCTGTACCTCAACAGGACGCACGGGGAGGAGGTCGAGGTGGAGCTGGAGCCCGTGGACCTGACCCCTGTCTGGGCCTCGGGCCGCGGGGGCGTGTACGCGCTGATGGATCACGTGCACGGGCGCTTCGCCTCGCGCTACGAGGAGGACCCGCGGATCCTCGCCACGGGTCCTGCCGCGCGCAGCACCGACATGGGCGCCATCGTCTCCGTGCCCATCCACCAGGGGGCGCTCTCGCAGGTCGACACGTGGGCGGGGCGCGGCGGCATGGGCAGCAAGATGCTGCAGGAGCACGGCATCGCGGCCGTGATCTACGGGGGCACCTTCGTCGACGAGGACTTCCGGGACAGGAAGGTGGCCGACGCGTGGTTCGAGGCCAAGTACAGGCAGAAGCTCCTGGCCAAGGACATGGAGGCGACCACGAAGTACAGGTTCGACCCGAAGTTCGGCACCGGCGGCACCTTCGGAGTGAACTTCGCCAGGGTCAAGGGCAGGATCGCTCGCCTTCAACTACCGCACCATCTTCGACACTGAGGAGCAGCGGCCTGGCCCTGCACGAGCGGCTGGTCGTGGGCCACTACCTGAAGCAGTTCAACGTGGAGACCATCGCGGCGAAGCAGCAGCACACGTGCGGCGAGCCCTGCGTGGCCGTGTGCAAGAAGATGAACGGCGAGTTCAAGAAGGACTTCGAGCCCTACCAGGCGCTGGGTCCCCTCTGCGGCGTGTTCGACCAGCGCGCCGCCGAGGTGCTGAACCACCGCGCGGACACCCTCGGTTTCGACGCCATCTCGGCGGGCGGCGTGCTCGCCTGGATGATGGATGCTCTCGCGCAGGGGCTGCTCTCGAGGGAGGATCTCGGCGTCACGCGGCTTCCCCGCTGGCCGGCCGATGGCCGGCCTCGAGGACTTCGATCCCGTCGCCGACTCCGCGCACAACGGTGCCCTCGGTGTCGAGCTCCTGGACTCCATCGTGGAGAAGCGCGGCCTGGTCGACCTGTCGGACGGGCGCCCGCAAGTGGGGCAGGCGTGTCTACCGCGAGCGCGGTGTCCGGCTGCTCGACCTGTTCGTCTACAATGCCTTCGGGAGGCAGGGCTGGATGGTCCCCAACCAGTACTGGACACCGGGGGTGCTCGTGCCCATGGCCATCATGGGGAAGTACTACATGCACTACGGGCCGGAGTTCCTCCCGCCCCGTGCCCTGGGCCGCGCGTGCGCCGAGAGGTTTCGCAGGGAGCTGGTGATTGACAACGCGGGAGTGTGCAGGTTCCACAGGGCCTGGGCCGAGGAGCTGCTCCCCGAGATCATGGGAAACCTCCACGGGGTGAAGGAGCAGTTCACGGCCGCGGCGTCGGTCACCGCGAGCAGGATCAATTCGAGGAACGCCTCCGTGTACTGGGAGTCCGAACGCGACATCGACTTCGTGGCGACCTTCCTGCGCCGCCAGCGCGACGTGGAGAAGAACGCCGACCCCGAGCTCCAGGCCTGGATCGACAGGTTCGAGAAGGACGGGAAGGAGGCGGGTCTGGACTGGTGGTTCGAGGTGCGCAAGGGCATCGACGAGAGCCTGCGCGAGTTCGACCGGGCCTGACGGGTCGACCGGGAGGCGGGATGAAGCCCTCGCGTGCCGCGATCGTCGCCTGTGGCTTTTCGCTGATCCTGGGCGGGCAGGTCGTCTACACTGCCCTGCTCGCGACCTTGGACGGGGCGCGGATCAGGTCTCCCGAGGCCTCCGCGCCCCTGGACAGGTCCTTCGTGGCAGCGGGCGACGCGTGGATGAAAGGGGGCATGGCCGGCATCACCGTGACGGCGAGGGCCCTCGAGCCGGCGGGAGCCGCCCCCCTGAGCTTCGATGCCTCCCGTGACCTGGTGCGCGACCAGGGAAAGCCCCTTTTCGGCCTCTCGACGTGGACAACCCGGATCACCCTGCCGGCGGACGGCCGCTGGGAGCTGCGCGCGGCCGCGGCGGCACCGGACGGCAGGACAGTCCACGGCGGGGGCCGGACGGTGACGGTCCGCGCAGGGACGGTCCCCCGAGAGTTCCGGTCGTGGACGGCCGAGCACCTCGTGCCCGTCGTGGTGATCCTTGCCGGCTCGATTGGCCTCGGCCTCGCGGTGCGCCGCCTGCGGAGGCGTGACCTGCGGGCCGGGTCCCGGCTGCTGGACAGGGCCGGTCTGTGGATGAGCCTTGCCCTCTGGGTGAACGAGCTGGCCTACCAGGCCTAC
Source organism: uncultured Spirochaetota bacterium (assembly GCA_963733835.1). GTDB lineage: Bacteria > Spirochaetota > Spirochaetia > SZUA-6 > Fen-1364 > CAVTER01. Next base: position 209,662 of record CAVTER010000015.1, on the reverse strand, counting down.
TGGTTCGCGGTCGGCGGATGGTCGCCGGCAACAGCGCTGATGCTGCAGATGTGCGGCCTGTCCATCCTCTTCCTGCCCGTGATGTTCTTCACGGGCAGCCCGCGCGCGCGGCAGTTCCTCTTCGACGTGCTGTACTTCTGGGGGATCGGCGGGGCGCTGCAGGCGCTGATCGCCCCTGACATCGGCTCCAGCGGATTCCCTGCCTACAGGTACTTCTCCTTTTTCCTGTCGCACGGGCTGATCATCGCGCTGACGGTGCTCATGGCCGCGGCGGGAGGCCTGCGCATCACGATCCGTTCGCTCCTGCGCGCACTGGCGGTGACCACGGTCCTTCTCGTGCCCGTGTACGGGGTGGACCAGGCCCTTCGGCTCATCCCGCCCTACGATCCCGGCAACTACTTCGTCCTGGGCTACCCTCCCCCTACGGGGTCGGTCGTGGACGTGCTGGCTCGCGTGTTCGGGCCTTCGCCCCGTTACGCCGTGGGACTCCTGCTGATGGGGATCGCGGTGTTCGCCGTCCTGTACTCTCCCTGGCCGCTCGCGCGGCGTGCCGGCTCCCGCCGCGGCGCACGCGCCACAGGCGCCGCGGCGGTCGGCCCGAGCCGGGCTCAGCCCTCGGAGCGCAGTTCCTTCCTCGACGGCCGGTAGACATCCGCCGACCTGCCCGTGTAGCGCGCCATGAGCGTGATGAGCACGAGCGACAGCCCGAGGATGATCGTCGAGATCGCGTAGACCTTCGGTGAGAGGCCGAAGCGCATCATGCCGTAGATGTACACCGGGCAGCGTCATCCAGGCGCTGCCTGTCAGGAAGAACGAGATCACGATCTCGTCGAAGGACACGGTGAACGCGAGCAGGGCGGCGCCGATGATCGCAGTGCGGATCATGGGGAGCGTCACGTACAGGAAGGTCTGCGCGGGGTTCGCCCCGAGATCCATGGCCGCGGACTGGTAGTTGGGCCCCATCCGCGCGATCCTCGCCATGATCTGGAACATCACGATGGGCACCGTGAACGACACGTGGCCGAGAAGCACGGTGAACCAGGACAGCCTGATGCCGAACTTGTCGATGAAGATGAGAAGGCTCGTGCCCATGATGATGCCGGGGAGGATGTACGGAAGCAGCACGAGGGTGCGAAAGACGCCCTTTCCAGGGAAGTGCACCCGCGTCACGAAGAATGCCCCCGACACGCCCAGCACGACGGCGATGCTGACAGCCGCCAGGCCGATGACAACGGTGTGCAGGAGCGCGGCGAGGAGGTTCCTGTCGCGGATCATCTCCTCGTACCATTTCAGCGTGACCCCCTGCATGCCCACGAGAGTCTTGGTCGGGCTGAACGAGAAGATCAGGACGATCACCAGGGGAAAATAGAGGAAGAGGTACACCAGAACGCCGAAGACCTTGAGGCCAGTCCCCCTCCTTCTCATGCCGCTACTCACTGAGGAATCCTCCCTCGGTGGTGCCGAACCGGGAGGTAGCCGTCAGCACGGCCACGGAGATGGCGAACAGGATGAAGCCGAGGGCCGCGCCCAGGGGCCAGTTGTTCGAGAACCCGAACTGGCTCCAGACGACGTACCCGAACATGATTCCTTCCGTGCCGCCCATCTGCTGGGGGATGATGTAGTCCCCGAGGGCGATGATGAAGGCGAAGATGAAGCCCGTCACCAGGCCGGGAAGAGACAACGGGAACACGACGTTAAAGAAGGTCCTCACCTCTCCGGCTCCCAGGTCGTTGGAAGCCTCCAGGATGTTGCGGGGAATCTTCTCCAGGGCCGTGTACACCGGTATGAAGACGAAGGGGATGCAGATGTACGCGAGGGTGATCGCCACCGCGAAGCGGTTGTACAGCAGGAACGTGAGGGGCTCCCGCATGACGCCGAGGGCAAGGAGGGCCGAGTTGATCACCCCCTTGTTGCCGAGGATAGTCCGCCACGCGATGATCCGCACGAGGTAGCTCACCCACAGGGGGATGATCGAGAGCATGAACAGGAACTGCTTGCCCCGGCGGACGCGGAAGGACACCAGGTACGCCAGCGGGTAGGCCGTGAGGATGGAGAGCAGCGCGATCACCAGGGCCAGGAGGACGCTGCGCCCCAGAACGGTGGCATACAGCGGGTCGGTGAAGAACAGCGCGTAGTTCCTGAGAGTCAGCGTGGTGTCGATGCCGTTTCCCCGCTTGGAATAGAAGCTCATCAGGAAGGTGAGGAACAGCGGCGCGATCACCAGCAGCAGCATCCAGACGGTGATGGGGATGCCCCGCAGGAACGCCCGCGGCGGGCTCACGGGCTTCCTCATACGGCCTCGGTGGAGTACTGGATGATCCCCGACTCCTCCACGCGGGGATACACGGACAGGTCGGCGGCGTTGAAGCCGATGCGCACACGCGAGCCGACGACGACAGAGGCATCCCAGCTGACCGAGCTCACCACCGCCCGGACCTCCTGCCCGCCCACAGCGCAGGTCGCCTCGTAGTCAGTGCCCCGGTACACGATGCGCTTCACCGTGCCCTCCAGCGTGTGACCGGTCTCCCGCTGCGGGTTCACCTGGACGCGCTCCGTGCGGATGCAGACCAGCACCTCGTCGCCGGCCCTGGCGGGATGGGCGCCGGGCAGGCAGGCCGCCCGGCCCGCCGTCACGGCGCGGCCTTCCAGGTCCACGGCGCACCCGTCCCCGCCGGAGGCTCCCATGCGGCCGTGCAGGAAGTTCATGTCGCCGATGAAGGAGGCCACGAACGCGGTGGCAGGGCTGTTGTAGATCTCGTCGGGAGTCCCGACCTGGTGGACATGCCCGTCCTTCATCACGGCGATCCTGTCGCTCATGGTGAGGGCCTCCGTCTGGTCGTGCGTCACGTAGATGAAGGTGATGCCGACCTTCCGCTGGATGTCCTTCAGCACCTTCTGCATGGCCACCCGCAGCTTGAAGTCGAGGGCTCCGAGCGGCTCATCCAGAAGCAGGGCCGCGGGCTCGTCGACGAGCGACCGGGCAAGGGCGACCCTCTGGCGCTGCCCGCCGGAGAGCTGCTGCGGGAGCCGGCGCTGGAATCCCTCCATGCTCACCAGGCGAAGCACCCTCTCGATGCGCTCGCGCGCGTCGGCCAGGGACGTGCCCTTCATCCGCAGCGGAAACCAGACGTTCCTGCGCACATTCATGTGGGGGAACAGGGCGTAGTCCTGGAAGACGGTGTGCACGTTGCGCCGGTACGGGGGAACGTGGCTGACGTCCTTCCCCTCCAGGAGGATCTCCCCCTCCGTGGGCTCCTCGAGCCCCGCGATCATGCGCAGGGTCGTGGTCTTGCCGCAGCCAGAGGGACCCAGCAGGGAGAAGAACTCGCCTTTGCGGATCTGCACATCGAAGCGGTGCACGGCAACGACCTCGTCGAAGGCCTTGCGGACACCCTTCAGCTCAATCGCGAACTCTTCCCCCATGTGCGCTCTCCCGGATTCCTCAGGATATGCAGGGGCGCGGGAGCCCCCGGGGGCCCCGCGCCCATCGGTCAGTGCGGGCAGTCTACGGCGTCGCCTTCACCTTCGTCCACAGCTCGACGCGCTTGGCCGCGTCCTCCTCGGGCATCATGATGAACAGCTTGGACGGGAAGCTGTTGATGTCCTCGTACCAGAAGCAGCTGTCCTTGATCACCTCGCTGAAGCCGCCGCCGCCGGCGGGGTTCACGATCCCGTAGCCGATCAGCTTGGCCAGCTCGCCCTGCACCTGGTCGCCGATCATCATGTCGATGTACTTGTAGGCCAGGTCGAGGCTCTTGCCCTTGGTGGGCTTTGTGATGACCCAGCCGTCGATCCAGCAGATCGTGCCGGGTCGGGGCGTACTGCGTGAAGTTCTCGCGCACGCCCGCCTCTTCGAGCTTCAGGTTGAGAAGCGCGTCGTTGCCGCCGAGCACGAAGTACGCGTCCTCGCTGGTGAGCACGCTGAACTCGGAGTCCAGGCCCGAGGTGAGGGTCCGCGCGTTCTTCTTCCACCTGTACAGCAGGTCCTGGACCTTCTGCCAGTCGTCCTCGGCGAAGTTGAAAGGATCGGCGATTTCCAGCGCGGCCGCCGCCACCCCGTTCACGTTCGTCGACTCGTCGAAGAACGCGGTCTGGCCCTTGAACTCGGGCGCCGTGAAGACGTCCAGCGAGATGGTGTGCTTCTCGGCGTTCACGTACTTCGCCAGCTTCGCCGCCGGCACCTTCGCCGTGTTCACCGTGATGGTCTGGGTGCCCCAGACGATCGGGATGTGCAACGTGGAGCCGCCCAGAACCTTGTTGTACGGGTGCTCGCGGAAGAAGGCTCCCATCTTCATGTAGTTGGAGAGCTTCTTCGTGTCGACGGTCTGCAGCAGCCCTGCCCCGTTGTACATCGGGATGCGGCCCGGGTCTATCGAGACGATGTTGTACTCGTTCGGCGCGGCCTTCACCTTGGCGAACATCTCGTCAACGGTGCCGGCGTAGTTGATCTTCACCGTGCAGTTGTACTTCTCCTCGAACGGCTTGACCCAGCTCTCCTCGGCGTACCCGGCGAATGCCATCAGGCTCATCGTCGGCTTCTCGGCCGGGCCGCAGGCGGTGAGCGCCAGCGCCAGCACCACGAGCGCGGCCACGAGGCCGATCGCGCGTCCCACTCTCTTCATGACGTCCTCCTTCCCCAGTGTCTGGGCGGGCAACGCCCGCCGGATCCTCCAACCCTCTATGCCCTGCCCATGATGCAGGAGATGATGTAGTACTCCAGCGCCTCGTAGTCCCTCGCCGCGCGGAGGTCGGCGATCTTCTTCCTGTCCACCTTCTTCACCACCTCCAGCAGGTCCATGAAGATCTTCTTGCTGTTGGTGAGGTGGCTGGTGGACGCCTCGTCCTTCTGCGTCCGCAGCGCCTTCACGTCCAGGCCCACGAACTCCCCGTTGGCGCCGAAGTCATTCTCGTACAGGACGAAGACCTGGTCGAAGGCCCTCTTGAGGTTCATGGCGCCGAAGACCCTGTCCTCGTCGAACTTCATGCCGTTCTGGTCGTTGAGGTGCACGCTCCACAGCTTCTTGTGGTACATCGCGAAGGCCATCTCGGCCGCGGGGTCGAGGCCCGCGAGCAGCGCGTGGGCCGACTCGATGAGCACGCCCACCCTGCCGGGTCGACCGCCGTGTAGCAGATGGACAGGAAGTGCCCCGTCGTGGGCAGGTAGGCGTGGTCCATGGGCTCGTTCGGCTTCATCTCTCCCAGGACGCGGATGTTCTTGTCGTACTGCAGCATCATGTCCACGGCGGCCACGAAGCGCTCGCTCGCCTGCACGTGGTCCTTGGACTCGTTGACGTAGAACCCCTCGCGGGCGGGCCACAGGACGATGTTCCTGCTGCCGATGATGTTGGCGATGTCGATGGCCTTGCGGCTGCGCTCCAGGGCGTACTCGCGCGCCTTGGCGTCGTTGGCCGTGTAGCCCCCGTCCACCGTCAGCGGGTGCTCCCACAGCCGGGGGGCAACGAACTCCGCCACCAGGCCCTCGGAGTCGAGAGCCTTCCTCATCTCCTTCGCTTCCTTGACGATCTGATCGTGCGGGACGTCCACGCTCGAGCACCGCATCGTCGTCGTGGAACTGGACGGCGTCAAAGCCCAGCTTCTTCACCAGTGCGAGCTTCTTCGCCTTGTCCACGGTCTTTCGCACCGTGGGCCCGAACACGTCCGCCCCTTCGTGGATGTTCCAGGGACCGAAAGAAAACCGGAATACCGCCTTGCCTGCCATGCCTGCTCCTTGTTGTCGGATGATGGCCGATTATAGGTCACGCGCGGTGAGTTGTCAACAATTGCGAGCATTCGAGGAGAATTCCAACCCCGCGAGTACATCTGCCAAGTACTTTTGTTCCTGCTTTATGTAATGCTCTTCCCGCCAGACGGATCAGCGGCAAGTAAGGAGGGGTATTGGCACAAACCTGTCGGGAGAGATGACCGCTGCGGGGCTCCCTTGACAACCAAAAGAACGGTCCGCTATACAGGCCGTGAGGTGGGCATGAACACACGAGAGAGGATCCAGGCTGCATGGGACGGCAGGTCATCCGACCACGTTCCCCTGACCACGTGGTGCTTTGGACTGAAGGCGCCGCAGACGCTGCGCTGGGCGACCAACGGGAGGGACGTACCGTACTGGTACTCCAAGCGGATGGAGCACCTGCACACGCTCCCGTTCCCCTGGGAGCTGGAGGACGACTTCCGCCGCGCCCTGGCCTGGCAGTCCCTCGGCGTGGACGATGTCCTGGACGTATCGGTGCCGTGGAGCGCGGACCCTTCCGTCACGTGGAAGGACTCCCGGCGGCCGGCGGCCGGGCCGGGGACATACCCTGTCCTGGTGAGGGAGTACGCCACCCCGAAGGGACCGCTCTGCCACGAGGTGCGGCAGACGGGCGAGGCGCAGGCGGAGGGATGGGTGATCCAGCCCGAGGCCGTCCCGCTTTTCGAGGATTTCAACATCCCCCGCGCCGAGCGGCAGGTCGTGAGCCTGCCCGAGGACGTCGAGCGGATGGCCTTCTGTTACAGGCCGCCCGACGCGGCCGCGCGGGCATGGTTTGCCGGCCGCATGGCCGAGGTGGAGAAGTTTCGCTCGACGAATGGGATCCCCGTCCAGGCGTGGTCGGGATTCGGCATGGACGCTGTGGTGTGGCTCTGCGGAACGGAAGGAGCGATCATGTTCGCCCTCGACCACCCGCGGGAGTTCGCTCGCCTGTTCGACATCGTCACCGAGGCCGACCTGGGCCGCACAGAGCTGGCGGCAGCCCACCCGGGTGTCGATCTCGTCGTCGAGAGGGGCTGGTACTCGTCGACCAACTTCTGGTCTCCCGCCCTCTTCGACAGGTTCGTCCTCCCGCACGTGCGCGCCCTCGCCCAGGCGTCCCACAGGCACGGGAAGAAGTTCGCCTACGTCATGACCACGGGTGTCGAGGTGCTGGGCCCCCGGCTCGGCCGAGGCCGGGGTGGATGTCCTGTACTTCGTCGACCCGCTCGATCCCGTGCAGAAAGGCCTTTCCCTGGCGAGGATCCGCGACCTGCTGTCAGGGTCCATGACGCTCGTGGGCGGGATCAGCTCCCTCACCCTCGGGACCGCGGACTCCTCGACCATCGAGGCCGATGTGCGCCACGCCCTGGACACCCTCGGCCCCACGCATCGGTTCATCCTGCACCCCGTGGACGGGCTGTTCCCCGACACGCCCTGGGCTGCCGTCGAGGCGCTGATCGCGGCCTGGAAGCGCTGGCGCTGAGCTGCGCGGCGGAATGGAAGACACAAGGAGGGTTGCCATGACCGTGCTTGCGGTGGCCTGCCATCCCGACGACATGGAGTTCATGATGGGCGGCACCCTGCTGCTGCTGAAGCAGGCGGGCTGCACGCTGCACTACCTGAACATCGCCAACGGTTGCGCCGGCAGCGCCACGCTCGGCCCCGCCGAGATCGCCGCCGTGCGCAGGGCCGAGGCCATGAAGGCAGCGGAGGTCTTCGGCGCCGTGTACCACGAGAGCCTGGCGGACGACCTGGACGTGTTCTACGCGCAGGACCTCATCCGCCGGGTCACGGCCATCGTACGGGAGGTGAAGCCCGACATCGTGCTCACCATGTCGCTCGAGGACTACATGGAGGACCACATGAACGCGGGCAGGGTCACGGTCACGGCGACCTTCCTGCGCGGCGTGGGCAACTACAGGTCCATCCCGGACAGGCCTCCGGTGCTCGAGGACGCCATGCTGTACCACTCCACCCCGCACATCCTCACCGACATGGTGCGCCGGCCCATCGTGCCCGAGATGTACGTGGACGTCGGCAGTGTCATGAACCTGAAGGAGAAGGCGCTGGCCTGCCACGCCAGCCAGAAGGAGTGGCTGGACGCGACCCAGGGCTTCGACTCGTACCTGCGCACCATGCGCGACCTGACCGAGAAGGTGGGAACCATGTCGGGTGCCTTCCGCTTCGCCGAGGGCTGGCGGCGCCACTCCCACGTCGGGTTCACTCGCGGGGACTGCAATCCCCTTGCAGACATCCTGCGGGGCCGCTGCGTCGTGCAGCCTGCGGGCTGACGGGAGCTCCCCGCCATGCACGTCCTGCAGTCCGTCATAGACTTCGTCTTCAGTTTCAAGGCCTACGTGATGCTCCCCACCGTCATCCTCGTGGTGGCCCTCGCCATCCGCATGAAGGTGGGGCAGTCCCTGTACTCCGCCCTGCGGCTGGGCGTCGGCTTCGCCGGCATCTTCATCGCGTTCGACTTCTTCGTGCAGCAGATCGCCCCGGCGGTCACGGCGATCGTCAAGACCCGCGGCCTCGACTTCCCGGTCCTCGACGTGGGCTGGCCGCCCCTGGCGGCGATCACGTGGGCCTCTCCCATCGCCCCGCTCACCATCGTGCTCGTGCTGGCCCTCAACCTGGCCATGCTGGCTTTGAACCTCACGCGGACGATCAACATCGACATCTGGAACTACTGGCACTTCGCGCTGGTCGGCGCCCTCGTGCAGGCCGCCTCGGGAAGCCTCCTTCTCGGGCTTGCGGCGACGGCGCTGATCGCCGTCTACGGCATCGTGATCGCCGACTGGACCGCCCCGCACGTGAAGCGCGAATGCGGTCTGGAGGGCATCTCGATCACGACTCTCTCGGTGAACGGCATGCTGCCCTACGGGGTGGCGGCCAACGCGCTGTTCGACAGGATCCCCGGCCTGCGCCGGGTGTCCTTCTCGCCGAAGGACGCGCGCGGGAGGCTGGGAATCCTCGTCGAGCCCATGCTCATCGGGGTCGCCGTGGGAGCCTTCTTCGGGATCCTGGCCGGCTACGAGGTGAAGAGGATCCTCGAGCTGGCAATCAACGTGGCGGCGGTGATGTTCATCCTCCCGCACTGCGGGGGCCTCATCGGGAGGGGGATGGAACCGGTGTCGCTGCAGCTCAAGGCGATCATCCAGAGGCGGTTCCCGAAGAAGACGGTCCTGTACATCGGCATGGACTCGGGGGTCATCATGCAGAACAGCGCCGTGATCATCACGGGGCTCCTGCTCATGCCCATCAGCATCGGCATCGCCTTCGTGCTGCCGGGCAACAAGGTCCTCCCCCTGGGCGACCTGGCGAACCTGATATCGGTGATCTCGGTGATCGTGCTGGCAACGCGCGGCAACGTGTTCCGCGCCGTTCTCATCGGCATTCCCCTCGTGATCGGCTACCTTCTCATCTCGACGCACTTCGCTCCCGCTGTACACCACCCTGGCGGCGAAGGCGGGGGCGGAGAGCGTCCAGAGCTACGCGGGAGAGATCACGGCATTCACCGACGGCGGCCACCCCGTCCGCCTGTGGTTCTACTACCTGTTCCGGGGCAACCCGTGGGCGCTGGCGAGCCATCCCCCTGGTGGGCGGGCTCCTGTACCTGTGCCGGCGCATCACGAGGAAGGCGGAGAAGGAGGTCGGCCTGTGAACATCCTGGCATTCGGCGCGCATCCCGACGACATCGAGTTCACCTGCGCGGGCACCCTGCTGAAGTACAGGGCGGCCGGGCATCGGATCTTCGTGGCGCTCACCACGAGCGGCAACATCGGCTCGAACGTCATCGAGGGAAGCGAGGAGATCGCCCGGGTCCGCGAGGCGGAGCAACTCGAGGCGGCGAAGGTGTACGGCGCGGAGGTGCGGTTCCTGCGCTTCAACGACGAGGGCCTCGTGGACAGCGAGCCCGTGCGCAGGGCAATCCTCAACGCGATGCGCTGGGCGAACCCCGACGTGATCCTCACCAATTTCCCCGGCGACATGAGCACCGACCACAACGTGACCGGCACGCTCGTCGGCAGGATGATGCTGTCGCTGCCGGGGAAGAACGTGCCCGGCCGACGAGCCGCCGATCGCGAAGGTACCGTCGCTGTTCTACTGGGACACCGGCGCCGGCCTGCACTTCGAGCCGGAGGTCTACGTGGACGTCACCGACCACATGGAGAAGAAGCTGGAGTCGCTCGCGAAGCACAGGAGCCAGTTCGCCTGGATGGACACCTTCCAGTCGGTGAGCCTGACCGAGCACTGCAGGCTGTTGGGTGCCTTCCGGGGCCTCGCCATCGGCAGGCCGTACGCCGAGGGGTTCCGGGCCTACAGGATCCACGGCTACATGCCCGACTTCAAGCTCCTTCCCTGAGGGGCCGGCCGTGAGGACCCTCGCGGGGCTGCGGGAGGCGCTGCGCCGGGACGGGATCGCGCACGAGGTGGTCCGCGCGGGGGACGCGTGGATGCTCGTGGCCCCTTCCCTCGCGGCGCGCGTGCTCGGCGCCGGTATCGGCGAGGAGAACCTCCTGTGGACTTCCGGCAGCTTCACAACGCGTGGCTGGGCTGCGGGCGGCAACGCGGGAGGAGCGCGCACCTGGATCGCCCCCGAGGGCGGCACGGGCGGCTTCTTCTACCCGAACGGCGGGGACTCGTGGGCCGTGCCGCCCGGCGTCGACCCGGGAGGCTATGCCGCCGTCCCGGGCGCCCCGGGGTGGACCTGCCTGCGGACCGCCTTCACTGCCCGGGCCTCGGACGGCGCGGTCTTCCCGCTCCTGCTCACTCGCTGCCTGCGCATCGAGGTCGACCCCGGCCTGCCGGGCCGGGCCCGCATCCGCATCCGCCAGGTCCTGGAGAACTCAGGTCCCGCCCCGGTGGACAGGCGCGCGAGCCCCTGGTGCATCGTGCAGGTGCCCAGCGAGGTCCCGGGCACGATCGCCATCGGGCTGCGCGCGGGGCTGGGAATGGAAAGCATGGCCCCCTATTTCGGCACTGGTCACGCGGTCCAGGCCCGAGCCAGCGGGGCCGTGCTCCTGGTGAAAGCCCTGGGCGGCTCGCGCTGGAAGCTGGGGATCCCAGCCCCCGCAGCGGCAGGCACGATCGCGTTCGTGCGGCCCTCACGGCTCCAGCCCCGGGCACCGGGACGTCGGTCTGCCTGCGCTTCGCGGTCGACCCCGCGGGCAGCTACCTCGAGAAGTCAGCGTACGGCCCGGGAGAACCCGCTGCCGGGGATGCGGTGCAGGCCTACAACGACACCGGCACGGGAGACGAGGCCTTCTCTGAGATCGAAGCCCACGCGCCGGCCGCCCTCATTCCCCCGGAGGGGAAGCTGGAGGCGGAGGTCGAGATGAGGATCGCGGCCGGCGGGATCCAGGAGATTTCCGCGGGGCTCGCCGCGTGCGGGCTTCGCCGGGCTTACCCCTTCAGTCCCGTCATCGCGATGCCCTGCACGAAGTACTTGGAAAGGAAGATGTACAGCAGCAGCAGGGGCAGGCAGGCGATCACGCTCACGGCGAGCTGCTCCGGGATAGGGCGTGTTGTAGCCGCCCTTGAACAGGGCGATGCCCTGCGGCAGCACCCGCATGTCGGGGGTGGAGATCAGGATCATGGGCCAGAGCAGCAGGTTCCAGACCCACTGGGCGTGGAAGATCACCAGCGCGAGCAGCGCGGTCTTGGCCATGGGCAGCGCGATGCTCGGCGAAGATCCTGTACTCGTTCGCCCCGTCGATGCGCGCGCTCTCGATGTAGTCGTCGGGCAGCGCGTAGAAGAACTGCCGCATCATGAACACGCCGAAGGCGGTGAGGCTCTCCGGGATGATCAGCCCCAGGTAGGTGTTCTGCATCCCCAGCTGCCGCACCAGGATGAACAGCGGCACCACGATGGCCTCGAAGGAGATCATGATCGTGGCCAGCACGATGGTGAACAGGACGTTGTTGCCCTTGGAACCGGTACTTCGCGAACCCGTAGCCCGCCGTGGCGGACAGGAACGAGGCAGAGCAGCACCGCCGCCGCAGTGACGATGAAGCTGTTCAGGATGAAGCGCGGGAAGTTGAAGTCGGGGAACGCGGTGAACACGTTCACGTAGCTCTTCCAGTTCCACACGGGCGGGAAGAAGCGGATGGGGATGCGCCAGCACGTCCCTGTTCAGCTTGAGCGACGAGATGACCATCCAGAAGAACGGGAACACGAAGACGAAGCCGAGCGACGCCGATGACGAGGTACAGGACCGTCCGCTGGAGATTCTCCCTGACCGTTGTACGAGATCATCGCCTCAGCCTCCCACGGTCCCGGACTTGAACAGGCGCAGCTGGAATATCGAGAACACCAGCAGGGTCAGGAAGAACAGCACCGAGATGGCCGCCGAGTAGCCGAACTTGGACAGCTCGAAGGCCTGGCGGTAGATCAGGAGGGAGAGGATCTCCGTGGACCGGCTGGGCCCTCCCTTGGTGATCACGTACTGGATGGAGAACTGGCCGAAGGTGAAGATGATGCAGGAGATCACCGCCAGGGCGATGGTGTTCTTGATGTTCGGGATGGTGATGTAGAACAGCTGGCTCCAGAAGCCGGCCCCGTCGATGCGCGCCGCCTCGTAGAAGCTCACCGGCACGTCCATGAGCCCGGCGATGTAGATGACCATGTAGTAGCCCACCGACTTCCACACGTAGGTGATGATCATCGCGTACGGGGCCGCGCTCGTCTTCGTGAGCCAGGCGGGGCTCGCCCCGAAGATCGTCCGCGGTGATGATCGGAGATCAGGCCCGTGGACTGGTACATGAACTCCCAGACCACGCCGACCGCCACGACGGAGAGGATCACGGGCAGGAAGACCAGGGACTGCAGGAAGTTCTTGAGCCGGATGAGGCGGCTGGAGAACATGAGGGCGAACACGAAGGCCAGCACGTTGATGGCCGCCACGCTGATGCCGCTGAAGTGCAGCGTGCGCACGTAGGAGTTGATGACCCGGGGGTCGCTCACCATCGTGGCGAAGTTCTTCAGGCCGACGAACTTCTCGGGCGTGAGCAGGTTCCAGTCGAAGAGGGACAGCCGGAAGGCGCTCACCATCGGGTAGATGAGGAACACCGTGAAGAAGACCAGCGTCGGCAGGATGAACACGTACCCGTGGTTCTGCAGCCGGCGTGACCGAATAGCTGGACCCTCTCGCATGCGTCGCTCCCGCCGGAAACAGGAGTCCCCGGCCGCGGGGCCGGGGACCGCGAGTGCCGAGACGCTACTGGTAGATGGCCTTGATGTCGCTTCTGCATCTGGCGACGGAGTCGTCGACCGTCCCGTTCTCGTAGATCACGCTTGGAGATCGCCGGCCCAGACGGCGTCGGTGACCTGGTTGCCCTTGGTGGAGGACAGCCACACGGCCGTCTTCGCCAGCTCGCCCTTGAACACCTCGTCGTAGTAGGGGATGTACTTCTTCGCGAGAGTCGGATCGAGGGCCTGCTTGCCGTTGGAGAGCGTCACGCGGGGCTGGTGATAGCCCTGCTTGATGAACTCGTTGGGCTGGCTGGCCATCGCGTCCAGGAACTCGAAGCGACAGCGCGGGATCCTTGGCAGAGCTTGGACACGTACAGGCAGTAGCCGTAGCCGACGCCGCCGATGTCCTTGCCGTCCGCGAAGCGGGGATACGGGAAGGGCTCCACGTCCGTGCGCTTCACGGAGTAGGTGTCCAGCACGCCCCAGTACCAGGTGCCGCCGGTCAGGAACATGCCGGTCTTGTCGGTGCCGAAGCCTTCGCGGTCGTTGTCGGCGAGGGCGGGGTCCCAGATCTTGTCCTTCGACGACGAAGTCGGTGAAGGTCTTCAGGCCGCGCGCGAGGACAGTCGGGCTTGTCCATGCGAGGCGATGAGGCCCTTCTCGGTGCCCCAGTCCAGGCCCAGCTGCTCCATCATGTTGATCAGGATGAGGAAGCTGAAGATCCCTGCCTTCGAGTTGCACATGAAGCCGTTGCGCACCGTCGTGCCGCCCTGACTTCTTCACCAGCTTCTTGGCCGACCTTCACGAAGTCGTCCCAGGTCTTGGGCTTGTCCGTCGTCGGGTTCAGGCCCGCTTCCTTCATGAAGGCGATGTTGATCCACGCCACGTAGTTGGACAGCTCGAAGGGGACGCCGTAGTACTGGCCGTCCCAGGTGCCGCCGCAGGTCTCGATGGCGCCGGGGTTCCACATGGTCACGACGTCCTTGACGCTCGACTTGCCGAAGCCCTTGGGGATCGATGGGAACCATCTGGCCGGCGCCCAGGAACTCGGCCGACTCGCCGTTGCTCAGCGCGAAGGAGTCGATGTTCCCGTTGGCGGCCAGGACCGTGCGGATGATGTTGATCCGGTCCCCGTCGGGCAGGAGAAGCAGCTTCACCTCCACGTCGGGATGCGTGGCCTCGAACATCTTCTTGGCGTTCATGTTGATCGGGTCGTAGATCGTCTCGGTCCAGTGGTAGTGGACCAGGGCCTTCTTCGCGGCGAAGGCGAACGACACGACCAGCATGAGAGCCAGCACCAGAACCAGCACTCTCTTTGCCATATGCCCTCCTCTTCAGGGATGCGGACGCCTGCCCGCCCCCCCTATTCGCAGCCCCAACGGGGCTGTTCTCACGACGTTAGAGACCTTTCTCCTTCAGCACGCTGTCCGGCCAGCTCGACGTACATCCGCACCGTATCGTCGAAGATCTTCTTCCCCTTCTCCGCCGTGGCGTCGCGGGGGTCGGTCTGCACGACCCGCCCCGGGCTGGGCTTCTCGCTGAAGCCGGGGCCGTCCACGACGGAGAAATCGGGGTAACGGATCGGCACGCTGCGCGGCGGAAGCGCGGAGAGGTCGACGAGCTTCTGCCCGCCGTAGAACTCCTTCTCGAAGTGCATCATGAGCGACGTCTCGAAGAGATCCGCGTGGCCTGCCAGGTTCTTCTCGGACACGTCGAGGGTGAAAGCGAGCTTCCAGGCCACGGCGCAGTCGGTGGTGTGCGAATAGTGCTTCGCGAGGCGGTCCAGCGTCTCCAGCTGGTTCCACGCCCCGTGGCCGTTCACGATGACGAATGGCCTTGTAGCCCTGGGAGATGAGCATCTCGATCGTGCTCGCCACCACGAGGCCGAAGAGGTGCTCCTGGTAGTAGTGGCTCTTCCATGTCGCGGTCGGGAAATCCATGCCCACGACCCAGTCGCCCTTGCGGAAGCCGAGGCTCTCCAGCATCCAGTCCGGCCGCTCCCGCTCCGTGCCCATGTACGTGACGGGCATGACCACGCCCTTGCCCAGCCGCCGGCAGGCCTCCTGGGCGCACAGCCCCGCGTTGAGCGGGTCCATGCCGACCGGCAGGTGCGGCCCGTGGTACTCCAGCGGCGCCGACCGGGAGGAACACGAGCGGGCAGCGCGCCAGCTCGTCCCGCAGCTGTGCGGGGCGCAGCATCTCGAACCTGACCTCACGCTCTTTCACCGACACAGCCCCTTTCGTCGCACGATAGCACCATCGCGGCCCGGCGGATAGTGTGCCGCCGAAGCGCGCCCCGCCACACGGTCACCCCAGGAGGGCCGTGCGGGTCTGCCTCAGCGACCGCGCGTGGTCCATGGTCGGCCAGTACTCCAGGCCGACGGCGCCGGTGTACCCCGCCCTGTCGATCTCGGAGAGGATGAACGCGTAGTCCAGCTCGCACGGGTGCGGCTCGTGCCTGCCCGGGCACGCCGGCCACGTGGAAATGGCCGATGTGCGCGATGTTCTTCCGGATGAAGCTCACCACGTCGCCCGCCATGATCTGGTTGTGGTAGATGTCGTAGAGAAGCTTCACGTTGGGCAGGTTCACCCTCGCCAGGATGTCCACCGCGAGGTACGGGTCGTCGAGGAAGTTGCCCGGGTGGTCCACACGGCTGTTCCACGGCTCCAGCAGCACCGTGATCCCGTGCGGGGCCAGCGCCTTTCCCATCGCGGTGAGCGCCGTGACCATGTTCGCGATCGCCTCCTCGCGCGGCTGTCCCGGGATCGTGTTCCCGCTCCCGCTGATGAGGTTCCTGCAGCCCACCTTCTTCGCCATCGCCGCGTAGCGCTCCACCGCCCCCAGGATCTTCGGCAGGTCCTTCCCGTCAACGAGCGAGGCAACCACGGCACCCGCGGAATGGTTGAGAACGAAATCGGTGGCCGTGAGCTTCAGCTCCGCGTTCAGCGCGGCAAAGGCGTCGAGGTCCTTCTGCTCGGGCAGGAGAGCCTTCCCGTCGAAGCGCTGCTCGGGGAACCAGAACTCGTACGCCGTGTAGCCGCAGGCGGCAGCCCTGCGGATGCGCTCGGGGTACGGGAGGTCGGTGAAAAACGTCTCGATGCAGACTCCGAGTGTCGCCACGGTGTCCTCCTTCGGCGCGGCCCTGCCGCGCCCGGCTCTCGACGCTGCCCCCGCCCTACAGGAGCACCGAGGCGACCTTGCGGATGCCCTCGGCGACCTGCTCGCAGTCCGTCTCGGTCATCTGCGGCGGGATGTCCATGTGCACCGACCTGCCCAGCCACGCCATGGTCTGCGGGCAGTCGTCGGGCTTGTAGTCGGGAACCGGACCGCTCGCCGGGCAGTTGAACGGGCAGCCCTTCTTCGTGGGCATCATCTTCTCGATCAGCATCTTCCAGTGGGGGTACATGTGCCAGTCGGGCACGCCCTTGTTGTAGATGCCGCCCGCCTCGATCCCCTCGGCGTGCAGCGCCTGCACGAATGCCTCCACCTGGTCGGCCCGGGGCAGGTAGATACACGATGCAGATCGCCGTGTCGCCCGCCTCGTCGGTGACCTCGCGGAACTCCAGCCCCTGCACGCCCCGGATGCGGTCCTTGATCAGCTTCTTGTTGCGCCGCATGAGAGACAGGATCCTGTCCATCTTGCGGAACTGGGCAAGGGCCACCGCGCCCGTGAGCTCGCTCATGCGGAAGTTCACACCGAAGAAGATCTCGCCCTGGAACTCGGGAGGAGCGAACCTGTCCTTGCGCCAGCAGGCAGCCACGTCGTGGTAGGCCTGCGCACGGGTGTAGAACAGGTCGGAGTCGGTCACCAGAACGCCGCCCTCGCCCGAGGTGATGATCTTGTGGAACTGCAGCGAGAAGCAGCCGATGTCTCCGAAGGAGCCCAGGGGCTTGCCGCGGAAAGTGCCGCCGTTGGCCTGCGCAACGTCCTCGACCACCTTGACCCCGCGCCGGTGCGCGATCTCGACGATCCTGTCGATCTTTGCCGGCATTCCGCGCATGTGCACGACGATGACGGCCTTCGTGCGGGGGGTGATCTTCTTCTCGAAGTCGGCGGGATCCATGGTGAGGGACCCGTCCACCTCGGCCACGATGGGAATTGCCCGAGCCGCGACCACGGACGCGCACGTGGCGAAGAAGGTGTACGAGGGTACGATCACCTCGTCGCCGGGTCCGACCCCCATTGCGACCAGCGCCGAGATGAGTGCCGACGTGCAGGAGTTCATGGCGAGGGCGTGCTTCGTGCCGACGAACGACGCGTACAGGTCCTCGAGGGCCTTGACCTTCGACGGCGACTCCTTCGGCCCGTAGTAGCGGAAGAGGTACTTGTTGTCGAGGACCTCGAGGACCTCCTTCTTCTCCTCCTCGCCGATCTCGAGGCCGCCGGGGAACATGGGGAGGTTGGCCGTCCTCTTGGCCTTCGGCCCGCCGTTGATGGCAAGATCCTTCTTCGTGTAGCCCATTGTCACTCCTGTGGGGGGAAGTCCGAGCCCGGCCCCTGTCCGCGATATTGGCCCATCGTAAGCCGTATTCGCGATACTGTCAAGTTTTTTCCGGTCGATTCGGACCGGATCGGCTGCAATCCTTGAAACCAGCTTGACTTCCACCTCCGTCTGCACTTGAATGAATCGACCCGGACAGCGGGAAGAATGCCCCGGTCCCGGTTTCCGGAGGGTCGCCACGCAGCAGGGACTGAGCCACATCGACAACGCCGACCGCAACAGGCGAGTCCTTCTCAACACGGTCCGGGAGAAGGGACCCGTCTCGCGCGTCGCGCTGTCGAAGGCATGCAGCCTGAGCATTGCCACGACGAAGCGCCTCGTCGACGAGCTGATCTCCCGCGGCATGGTCGAGGAGGGCCCGGCCGTCGCGGAGCGCCGCTCGCGCGGGCGCAGGCCCACCGTGCTGCACCTCGACGCCCGCCACGGCTACGCGGTGGGTGTCGGGGTGGAGCCGTCGGCGCTGCAGGTGACGGCCGCGGACTTTTCCGGCGGCCGCATCTACAGCAGGGAGATCCGCCCGCCGTTCAGCGACCGCGACGCGCTGGAGCGACTCCTTGCACAGGAGATCAGAGCGGCCACCAACGCCTGCGCGGCGCGCGGCAGCGGCCCTCTCCTCGGCGTGGGGGTCGGCATCGCGGGCCTCGTGAACGCCCGCGAGGGGGTCGTGCTGTACTGCCCGGGCCTCCCGGGCTGGGAGAACGTGGACCTGGCGGCGCGCATGGGCCGCGAGCTTGCAGCCCCCGTGATCGTCGACGACGCGGTGCGCTGCATGGCCCTTGCCGAGAAGCGCTGCGGCCTGGCCCGCGAGCTGGACACCTTCCTGTTCGTCTACATCGGCCGCGGCGTCGGCTCGGGCATCGTCCTCGACAACAGGATCTACAGGGGCGCGAACGGGATCTGCGGGGAGTTCGGCCACATCACCGTCCACGAGAACGGCCCGCTGTGCGTCTGCGGCAACAGGGGCTGCCTGGAGGCGGTGGCCTCGACGAGCGCGATCCTGGCCCGGGTGCGCGACCTGCTCGCCGCGAACGTCCACTCGTCGCTTCGCGGCGCGGGGCCCGGCCCCGGGCTGGCCGAGATCTCCTCCGCGGCCCTCGCGGGCGACAAGGTCGCGGCCATGGTGATCGCAGAAACCGAAGAGAGCATTGGGATCGGCGTTGCCGACCTGATAAATGTTTTTGATCCCGGCACCGTGATCCTCGCCGGGGAGGTGGTGGCGAGCCTGCACGGCCTGATCCTCGACGGGATCCAGAAGATCGTGCGGCGCAGGGCCATCCACTCCATCTCGCAGCGGACAAGGATCCTCGCGGGCGCCCTCCCCGCCGACGGGGCCGCACTCGGCGCGGCGACCATGGTGATCGAGCGGCTGCTGGGGACCGAGATCCTCAACCTCTAGGCAGGAGCCTCGCGCGGATCTCCGCGACGGCCTCGCGCGCCGCCTCCTCGATCCAGGCCGCGCCGACCGCGGCGTCGGTGTGCAGCCGGGGATCCTGGCCATCGCGCACCGTGTGGTCGGGCGTCGGCGCGCCGTCGAAGGTGTCGCCATCCACAACGGCGTGCTCGATGTTGCGCAGCCGTCCTTCGCGGGGAAGGAGGCCGAGGTCGACGCAGGAGGGCCACTCCGCGCAGAGCATCGAGGCTTCCTCGGCCGCCGCGTGGCCGATCGCGCCTGCCACGAGCGACCTGGGAAAGCCGGGGTAGACCCACATCAGGCGTGCCCTCCCCTCCCCGTTGTACTCCGCGCACAGCCTGTCGAGGACAGCGGCCTGGTTCTCGGCACCGTGCCCGTTGACGATGACGACGGAGCCGTACCCCATCCGCCCGAACAGCACCTCCAGCGTGCCGCGGACGGTGATGGCGAAGAACTCCTCGCGCATGTAGGCGCTCTTCACCGTGTTCGCGGGGAAATCCATCCCCTCGATGAACTCCGTCCCCTGGAAGCCGAGGCTGCGAAGGGTCGCCGGCCTCCGTTCCCGCTCGGTGCCCGCGAAAAGCGGGGGGAAGTAGGGACTCTCCAGCTCGCGGGCCAGGCGCCTCGCGAAGGCGTGCGCCAGGAGGCCGTCGCACCCCATCGCGAGGTGCGGTCCGTGCCACTCGATCGGCGCGAGGGGCAGGATCACCAGTCCCGTGCGGGCGCGGGCGCGCGCCACCTCGTGGGGGAAAAGGAACGCGAGGTTCCAGTCCCCATCGTCGAGCGGACGGCGGCTGCTCATGGGCGGTCAGCTCCTTTCGGCATCCCCGGCGTCAGCCGCGGCCGCTGCCCGTCCGGGGGCCCCGGCCGGCAGTCCCGGTGGAGGGCTGCAGCGTCTCCCAGAAGAATCTCTCGGCGACCATTGCGGCGCCGAGGGCCTCGTCGCGGCTTTCGTAAGGCACGCTGTCGATGCGCAGGCCCGCGAGCATCTCGGGGATCACCCTCTGGCGCACCCGCAGCAGGACCGGCTCGCGGAAGAAATCCCACAGCACGCTCACGGGGCCGCCGAGCAGCAGCGTGCGGGGATTGTACAGCTCGACCAGCGCGGCGCACGCGTCCCCGACCACGAGGCCGAGGTCGTACAGGGTCGAGCGCGCGAGCCTGTCGTCCGCGCGTGCCGCCTCGAGGATCCTGGCAAGGTCGAGCCCCTCGGCCGCCACACGCTGCAGGCTGGAGATCACCCCCTCGTCCAGCCTGCGGCGGAACCTGCGCAGGATGCTCGACTCGGAGACCTCCATCTCCAGGCAGCCGATGTTCCCGCAGGGGCAGCGGTCCCCCTCGTCGGCCACGCGGAGGTGGCCGATCTCCCCGGCCAGGCCGCTCGCGCCCCTGTACAGGGCACCGTCCAGCACGATTCCCGTGCCGACCCCGTCGCTGAGGTACAGGAGCACGAGCGGCTCCGCGGCCCTTCCCCCGGCGCGCGCGCGCTCCCTCCAGGCGATGCAGCGCGCGGCATCCTCCGCCACCACGGGAACCGAGAACGTCGTCTCGAGGATCTCGCGCAGGTCGATGTGCGCGATGCCCGACACTTGAAGGCCGTGCAGCCACACGCCGCGCGCCGTGTCGACCATGCCGGGGAGGGAGATGCCCAGGGCCAGGAGCCTTCGAGGGGCGAAGGCGGGCTCGCCGAGCAGACGCTGCAGCTCGGTGGAGACCTGGCGCACGATGTCGCCGAGGTGGTCCTCGGCGCGCGAGGAAAGCGTGAGGGCGTGGCGGCGCTCCTCCAGCACGGCGAGGGAGGAGTCTGCGGCGATGATGCGAAACCAGGAGGACTCGACGGACACGCCGATCGTGAAGCCGAAGTCCGGCGTGATCCGGTACAGCGACGAAGGCCTGCCCCCTCGGGAGCTGGTCTTCCCGACCTGCCGGACCGCCCCCGAAGCGGCCAGCTCGTTCAGCAGCGAGGTGACAGAGACCGAGCTCAAGCCAGTCGCCCGGGCTATTTCGCTCCGTGTCGGAGACTCGAGGAAATGCAGGGCCTGCAGAAGCAGCGCTTCTTTGGACTTCAGTTTCATGCTGTTGCCGCGAGGCGCACCCTGAGGCGCGCGTTTGCCAAAGAATAGACTCAAACCAGCCCTTCATCAAGACCCAGGGAGAGGGGTTCCACTCAGATCAAATAGAAAGGACTCGAGATTCGGGCTCGTTTGTGCAGGTTCTGCATGAAAATGGCTTGACATGAGCGATTCTCATGGTATCATACTGCCCGAAATCGGACCACAGAGGAGGGTGCGCGCATGCCGGGACCGGGCTTTGAGTGGATCGGGAAGGAAGAAGAGAAGGAAGTGCTGGATGTCCTGCGCAGCAGGTGGCTGTTCCGCTACGGCGACGAGAAGGACCCCCAGTTCAAGCGCAAGGTCAAGACCCTGGAGGAGATGGTCGAGAAGAGCTTCGCGACGAAGCACGCGCTGGCCGTCACGTCCGGCACCGCGGCCCTCATCACGGCATTGTCGGCGCTGGGCATCGGCCCCGGGGACGAGGTCATCGTGCCGGGCTACACCTTCATCGCCTCCATGTCCTCCGTCATCATCGCCAGGGCCGTGCCGGTGCTGGCCGAGGTCGACGAGAGCCTCACACTGGACCCGGCCGACGTGGAAAGGCGCATCACGCCGCGCACGAAGGCCATCATGGCCGTGCACATGCTGGGCAACGCGTGCAACCTCGACGCACTGCAGGACATCGCGAAGCGGAGGAACCTCATCCTCATCGAGGACACTGCCCAGGCCTTCGGCGGGTCGTGGAAGGGGAAGAGGCTGGGGACGATCGGACGGATCGGCACCTACTCCTTCAACATCTTCAAGACCATCAACGCCGGCGACGGGGGCATGGTGGTCACCGACGACGACGAGCTGTACTTCCGCGCCTTCGGCTACCACGACCAGGGCCACTTCCCCAGCCGCTCGGGGGTCGAGGTGGGAAACCGCTCCATCGTGGGACAGAACTACAGGATGAACGAGATCACCGGCGCGGTGCTCATCGCCCAGTTCCGCAGGCTCTCCGACATCATCGAGAGGCTGCGCCACATCAAGAGCCGCATGAAAAAGCAGCTGCAGGGCGTGGCGGGTGTGAGCTTCCGCAGGATCAACGATCCGGAGGGCGAGTGCAACACGCTGCTCACCGTGTTCCTGCCCACACGGGAGATCGCGGAGAAGGCGGCGGCGAAGCTGGGCACGGCCACGATGAACAAGTCGGGCTGGCACGTGTACAACAACATGGAGCAGATCCTGGGCAAGAAGATGATCACCGAGACGGGCTGCCCGTACAACTGCAGCGCGCACCCCTGCCAGCAGGAGTACAGGAAGGGAATGCTCCCCGCCACCGACAGGCTCCTCGAGAGGGCCATCAACATCTCGGTGGGCGTCGTGGACAAGGGGCTGGGCTCCGCCTTCGGCATCCACCCCCACTCCACCGACAGCGAGATCGACGCGAAGGCCGGGCAGTTCATCACGGCGGTGAAGGAGTCGATGTAGGAGGCCCCGCATGATCAACGTCGCTGTCATCGGCACCGGGTACATCGGCCCCGTCCACATCGAGGCTCTTCGCCGCATCAGCGGCGTGACCGTGAAGGGGGTTACCGACGCCAACGAGGAGCTGGCGAGGAAGACGGCCCGGAAGTACAACATCGAGAAGGTCTACAAGGACTACCGCGAGGTCCTGGCAGACCCGTCCATACACGCCGTGCACACCTGCTCGCCCAACAGGCTGCACTACGCGATGAACAGGGAGGCGATCGAGAGGGGAAAGCACATCCTCTCCGAGAAGCCCCTCGCGATGACGCTCTCCGAGGCGGAGGAGCTCACCGAGCTGGCGGAGAAGAAGGGCATCGTGACCGGGGTGGACTTCTGCTACCGCTACTACCCTGTTGTTCTCGAGATGGCACTGCGCGTGCGCCGGGGCGACGCCGGCACCGTGCGCATGGCCACCGGCTCGTGGTTCCAGGACTGGCTGTCGTGGGTCACCGACTACACCTGGCGCCTGGAGCGCGAGCAGAGCGGAGACTCCAACATCGCCGCCGACCTGGGCAGCCACTGGTTC
The DNA here is from genome assembly GCA_963733835.1 of uncultured Spirochaetota bacterium. Lineage (GTDB taxonomy): Bacteria > Spirochaetota > Spirochaetia > SZUA-6 > Fen-1364 > CAVTER01. Next base: position 186,718 of record CAVTER010000015.1, on the reverse strand, counting down.
GACCTGGTGCAGTTCGCCACCGGGCTCCAGGTCACCGAGGTCATGGCCGACTTCGCGACGGTGATCCCGGTCCGCAAGAAGCCCACCCGACAGGTGCTCGCCTTCGAGAAGGTCGCCGACGTGCCCTTCCAGGAGGTGACAGTCGAGCTGGAGGACTACGCAGCGATCATGTTCCGGCTGTCGAACGGCGCCCCGGGCACCTTCACGACGTGCCAGGCCGCCATCGGGCGCAAGTCGGACACCGAGTTCCAGATCTACGGCAGCACCTGCTCGTACGCGTGGAACCACAAGAAGTCGAACGAGCTGTGGATCGGCTGGCGCGACAAGCCGAACGAGACCCTCATCGAAAGCCCCGTGCTGCAGGATCCCGTGACCGCCGCCTACGCGTCGCTGCCCACGGGGCACCCGCTGGGCTACCACGACGCGGTGCTCAACCTCTTCAACGATTTCTACGACGTCGTGAAGACGGGCACGGAGAAGGCGGGAGGTCTGCCCCGGCCGACCTTCCGTACCGGCGCCGACGAGATGCGCATCCTGAAGGCCGTGGTCGAGTCCACCAGGAAACGGGGATGGGCGAAGGTGGGCTGAGCGGTTCGGGGCCGGGCACTCCCGGCCCCGGCCCCGTGCGCGCCCGCCTGGGCGTGCTGCTGGTGACCTCGGGCTGGTTCCGGGAGGTGGGCCTGCAGAGCGCCGACGGGGGAACGTCAGCCGCGGTCGAGGACACGGCGGCCGCCCTTGTTGAGAGGCTGGGCCGGTTTTCGCAGGTGGTGTGCGCGGGAGTCCTGTACTCCGCCGCGGAGGCGCGGAGGGCGGCCGAGGCCATCCGGGATGCCCGGGTGGACGGCCTTCTCCTGGTGCCCCTCATGTGGTGCGAGGACGCGGTTCCCCGCGCCGCACTCGCCCTTCTTCCCGACCTGCCCCTGGTCCTGTGGACCTTCTCCCCGGGCCGCGGCTGCCTGCATTCATCCCCTTCCAGCGCATGCTGCAGGGCTCGGGGCCGGTGTGCACCATGCAGCTCTCCGGGATGCTGCGGCGCGAGGGCAGGGCCTTCCACTCTGTGGCCGGCCACGCCGAGGACCCTGAGGCGCTCGCCGAGATCGAGGCGCTGGCCGCGGGAATGGCGATGCGCCGCCGCCTCTCCACGCTCCGTGTCGGTCTCCTGCCCTTTCCCTGCAGCCAGATGTCCACCACGTACGTCGACGAGTTCGGCCTGCGCTCCCGCTACGGCGTGCAGCTGCGCTACCTCGAGCTCGAGCGCGTGCGCCGCGCGGCCGCGGGTGTCGGTGAGCCGGACATCGCGCGGTTCCGTGCAGGCATGACCGCGTCCGGGATGCGCATCGAGGTGGACGAGAGGAACCTGGCCGAGGGCATCCGCTACGCTCTCGCCCTGGAGCGGGTGATGGCCGAGGAGTCCCTGGATGCCCTTGCCGTGAACGACGTGATCGAGGAGATCCACGCCAGCTTCGGGCTGCGGCCCTGCCTCTGGAACCCGCGCCTGTCCGCCGGGGGCGCCGTGGTGGCCATGGAGGCGGATGCCGCGGCAGCCTCCGCCATGGCAGCCCTGCGCGCGGTGACCGGCGCCTCGCCCTTCTACGCGGAGCCGTTCAGCATCGACCAGGAGGCGAACCTCATCCTGATGGGGCACGCCGGCTACCACGATGGGTCGAACGCGGATCCCGCCGCGCCCGTGGCGGTCGTGAACGACGTGGAATACGAGAACTCGGACCGGTTCACGGGCGCCGCGACGCTCTTCAAATACAGGCCGGGCCCCGTGACGGCCGTGAACTGCGTCTGGACCGGCAGCTCCTTGAAGTGGGTGATCACCGAAGGGGAGTCGCTCTCCGGGCCTGCCCGGATGGACGGCAATTGTCACGTCGCGTTCCGGCCCAACCTCCCGGTGACGTCGCTGGTGAACCGCGCCGTCGAGAGCGGGGTGAGCCAGCACTGGCTGTTCGTGCCGGGCAGGATCGCCACCGGCTCGCCCTCGCCTGCGAGGTGGCGGGCATCCAGGCCTGCCTGTTCGAGCGGGAGGGTGCCGCCGTCGACGCGGTCGCCGCGCGGTCTGTCAGCCCGGGCGCGCATGCCCGGCAGCCTCGGGGGCGCCCTTCGTAAGCATCGAGAGCACGGCGCCGCCCGCCGCCCGGGAGGCTGCCAGGCCTCCCAACGCCTGCGCGTCCCCGATCGCCGCCTCCACGCCGGGATCGAAGGGCACCTCCCCGTATGCGTCGACGCCGTGTGCCCGCGCCATGGCACGGACTGCCGCGGCGCTGGAGGCCCCCTTGCCGACCATGTTCGCCAGCACTCCCGCAATGGGCACGCGCATGGTGCCCAGCACCTCGAAAAGCCTGTCCACGACGCGCACGGACACCTCGGAGGGCGACGAGATGACGATCGCCTCCATGCCGGGTGCGAGCCGGGCCAGGTCGAGCACCTGCTCCCCCATGCCCGGCGGCATGTCGATGAGCAGCGCGTCGAGCCTGCCCCAGCGCGTGACGCAGAGCATCTCCAGGACGGCATCCGAGACCTCCGCCCCGCGCAGCGCGAGCCCCCGTTCCCCGGTGAAGGCCACGGCGCTCATCAACGACAGCCCGGGCACCACGGGCAGAGGCAGCACACCCCTGTCCTCGTCGGGGAGCCGCGGGGGAACGCCGAGGAAGAGGTGGGCGGCGCAGGATGCGAGGTCGAGGTCGAGGAGCCCCACGCTGCGCCCGGCCCGGGCAAGGAAAAGACCGGCTGCCGCGGCGCAGAAGCTCTTGCCCACGCCGCCCTTTGCCGAGCAGAAGGCCGCGATCCTGCCCACGGCGGAGAGCTGGCGGGCGACCCCCGCGGGACGCGGGTCGATCACGGCTCCTCCGCGATGGCCACGCCCCTGCCCCTCTCGACCTCGAAGTCGACACTCCCGCACCCCGGGCACCGCACGAAGGCATGCGCGGATTCCGGAAGGAAATGGATCGCCTCGCGCTGCTCGTCGGTGAGCCCGGACTCTGCCCCCAGCCCCCATCGGCGCCCGCAGGCCCTGCAGCGAAACTGGGCAGGCTCGGCGCGGACGACGAAGCTGTCGGCCGGGAGCCCGGCCTCCGCCGCGAGGGACGCGAGGGCGAACTCGAAGATCTCCCTGTCGATTGCCTGCAGCTCCCCCACAAGGACCGCCACGGGCCGGGCGTTCCCCGGCCGGCGGACGCCGCGCGGCTGCCGCGACAACAGCGTCGGCGAGTGCCCACTCGTGCATGCACCGATCATAGCCGGGAGGACCAAACTTGACGAGTGGGTGCGATCCGCTTAGTATGCCCCGCATGAAGAGACCGGCGCTCCTGTGCCTCCTCCTCCTGGGCGTGCTGCCCCTCGCGGGCGCGCAGGCCCTCGGCTTCGGGGCAAACGGTGCGGTCGGCCCCACGTTCCTCGGGGGCGATCCCGCCGCGATCACGCAGAGAATCCTCGCCTCGACGCAGTACCGGCTCACCCCGGGAGACACCTACCAGGTCTCCATCACGATGAACGGCGTGGTCTCCTATCCCCTCGTCCTGACCGACGTCTACGAGCTGGACGTGCCCTACCTGGGAACGCTGAAGGTGAAGGGGATGTACTTCTCCGACCTGCGCAGGATGGTTGTGGAGAGGCTGAAGAAGGTGCTGCCGCTGGCCGACTTCATCAGCTTCACCCTCGCGGCCCCTGCGCGGTTCGACGTGTCCGTGTTCGGGGGGGTGGAGGCGCCGGGCATCGTCACGGTCACGGCCCTCTCCCGGGTGTCCGACGCGATCGCGGCGGCACGGGGCTTCCGCAGGGGGGCCAGCTACAGGCAGATCGCCATCGTGCGGGGCGAGACCAGGATCACCGTGGACCTGCAGCGGTACTCGATCGAGGCGGCGAGCGAGCTCAACCCGACCCTGGAGCCGGGCGACAGGATCTACGTGCCCGCGCAGGAGCTCGTGGTCACCCTGGCCGGGCAGGTCCGGTTTCCCGGCCCCTACGAGATGCTCGCCGGCGAGACGGTCCGGCAGCTTCTGGCCTATGCGGGCTGGTCGCTTCCCGACGCCGAGGCGGGGGCCGTCGAGCTGGTGCGCTTCGAGGCGGGCGGCACCACGGCCATGCGGATGCTCGACCTGGAGGCCGACGGCGGCACTCTCCTGCAGAACGGCGACCGGGTTCGCGTCAAGTCGATCGCGGAGAACCGGCAGAGCATCCTCGTGACGGGCGCCCTGTTCGGTGCGCCCGTGGCGCTGGACAAGCCTGTCCAGATCCCCCTGGTGCCCATCGCGGTGAACTTTCCCTACACCCCGGGCACCACGCTCCTCTCCGTCCTGGAGGCGCTGGGCGGGCCCACCCCGTATGCACGGGCCTCGGCAGGGCTGATCGTGCGGAAGCGCACCGGCGACAGGGTGCCCGTGGACATCGAGGAGCTGTGGGAGGCGCGCGACAGGTCCGCCGACATCCCCCTCGAGCCGGGCGACACGGTGAATGTTCCCATCGCCAACGAGGTGTTCGTGGCAGGCGAGGTAAGGACCCCGGGACGCATCCCGTACAACGCCTCCCTCACGGTCGCCGACTACCTTCTCGCTGCGGGCGGGATCGACCCCATCAAGGCTGACCCCAACGGGATCTACTTCATGGACAAGCTGGGGAGGAGGACCCGCACCTCGCTCTCAGCAGCGGCGGAGCCGGGCGCGCTGCTGTTCGTGGACAAGAACGGGTGGACCAAGACAACCGTTGTGCTCGGCAACGTCTCGCTCGTGGCGGGGGTGATCACGGCTGTCTTCACGGCCACGAGCTACATGCTCAGCGTGATCCGGGCGCTCCAGTAGGTGCCTCGATCGTCGCGATCAGGCCGCGTACCCACGGGTCGCACACCGAGTAGATCCTGCGGTTCCCCTTGACCCTGGAGGAGACGATGCCCTCGCGCTTGAGGACTGCGAGGTGCTGCGACACGACGGGCTGGGCCTCGTGCAGGCAATGCCACAGGTCGGAGACGCAGGGCTCCCGGGCCGAGATGGCGCACAGGAGCCGCAGGCGCACGGGGTGGCCGCACACCTTGAGCTTCCGCGCTGCCCCCTCTATCGTGTTCTGGCGATGCTTGTCTTTTTCCACCATTCCCTGTAGCTTCCGGTCGATTCTACAGGGAGGAGCCGTCCGAATCAAGGACGCACGCCGCGCATGACCTACCTCGACTGGGCCGCATCCGCACCACCAGACCCCCGGGCTGTCGACGAGGCGCGCGCGGCGTCCCTGCAGCTCTACGCCAACCCCTCCTCGCCCCACGCGGGCGGCCGACAGGCGGCGGAGGCGCTCGCGCGCGCCCGCGCCTCCCTGGCGGAACGCCTCGGCGTGCAGCCCGATGAGCTCGCATTCACGTCGGGAGGCACGGAATCCAACACCGCGGTGCTGCTCACGCTCCTGGACCGGCTTCGCCTTGGCCCGGATCCATCGCGGAAGGCGCGCATCGTCGTGACGGGCATCGAGCACGCCTCCGTCTACGAGCAGGCCCGTGCCCTCGAGGGCTTTGGCTTCGCGTGCACCACGGTGCGACCGGAGAGGGACGGCATCGTCTCCCCCTCATCCCTCGCGGAGGCCCTGGACGCCGACACGGCGCTCGTGGCGGTCATGCTGGTGAACAACGAGACGGGCGCGGTGCAGAGGCTCACCGAGATGTCGGCCGTGGTGCGCGAGGCAGGCTCGCGGACCGGCCGGAGAATACTCCTGCATTCCGACGCCGTGCAGGCTTTCGGGAAAGTCCCGCTCGCTGTCCGCGACCTCGGCGTGGACACCGCTTCGTTCAGCGGCCACAAGCTGGGAGCACCCCGGGGCGTCGGCTGCCTGTACCTGCGCAGGGGGATCTCCCCGGCGTTTCTCCCCCGGGGGGGCGGCCAGGAGAAGGGCCGCCGACCGGGAACAGAGAACCTGCCCGGTGCGTGCGCGCTGGCCCGCGCGGCCGCCGACCGGGCCGACAGCTTCGACGCGGACTGTGCCCGCGCCCGGCGGCTCGCCTCGCGGCTGGTCGAGGGCGTGCGCGCGATCCCGGGCGGAGCTGTCTTCCCCGAGGCGAGGCGCGGCGGCGACGACCCCCGGTACTCGCCCTGGATCGTCTCGATCGGGTTCCCCCCCCTCCCGGGCGAGGTCGTTGTCCGTCTTGCCGAGGCGCGCGGGTACCTCGTGGGCACGGGCTCTGCCTGCTCGTCGAAGAAGAGGGACAGGACGCGCGTGATGGAAGCCATGGGATTGCCCCCCGAGACCGCCCTGTGTGCCGTGCGGGTCTCCACGGGCCCCACGACCACGGAGGCCGACATTGACGGGCTGCTCGATGCGCTCTGCCGCGAAGTCCCGCCGGTGCGCGCCCTGTCGCGGGGGGCCGGCAGGTGACAGAGAGGCTGTTCCTCGTCAAGTACGGGGAGATCGCGCTGAAGAAGCGCAACAGGGGAGCCTTCGTGAAGGCGCTGAAGGACTCCATCCGCGCCAAGCTCCCCGGCAGGCAGGTCTCCGTGTACGAGACCTGGCACAGGGTGTACGTGCGCTTCCGGGGCGAGGACCGCGACGCGGTGGCCGAGGCCCTCGCGCGCACCTTTGGCCTGGTCTCGTTCTGCGAGGCCCTGCGGGTCCCCACGACCATGGAGGAGGTGGAGCGGGCGGCCTGCGACCTCGCCCGGGAGCACCTCGCCGCGGCCAGGGGCATGCGATTCAAGGCCGAGGTCCGCCGGGCAGACAAGAACTACCCGCTCACCTCGTACCAGATCGCCTGCCGGCTCGGGGAGCTGCTTCTCGACCGGTTTCCCGGGCTCGTCGTCGACGTGAATGCCCCCGACTGGGTCCTCAACGTGGAGATGCGCGAGCACGCCTACCTCTACGGCCCCGAGCGTCCGGGACCGGGGGGACTGCCGACGGGCAGCTCGGGCAGGGGAATCCTCCTGCTGTCAGGCGGGATCGATTCGCCCGTGGCGGGGTGGATGATGGGAAAGCGCGGCCTCGCCCTTGAGGCTGCGTACTTTCACTCTGCGCCGTTCACCTCGGAGGACGCGCGGCGCAAGGTCGAGACGCTCACCCGGATCCTCTCGGCCTGGCTGCCCGACATCGCGCTGCACGTGGTGCCTTTCACGCCCATCCTCGCCCGGATCCGCGAGAAGTCCGCCGAGGAAGAGACGACGCTGCTCATGCGCGCGTGCATGATGCGGGTGGCGAGCCTCCTGGCCGCCCAGAGAGGCGCCGGCTGCCTGGTCACCGGGGAAAGCCTCGGCCAGGTTGCCAGCCAGACGCTCGAAAGCATGGCCTTCACGCAGACCGCCGCGGGCATCCCCGTGCTGCGGCCGCTGGTCGGAATGAACAAGGAAGAGATCATCGGGCTGGCGCGGAGGATCGGCACCTTCGAGACCTCGAACCTCCCCTACGACGACTGCTGCACGCTGTTCTCGCCCGCGCACCCCCTCATCCACCCGTCGGTCGAGAAGATGGTGCGCGCGTACAACTCCCTGAAGGTGGATGAGCTTGTGGGTGAGACTCTCGAGAAGACCGACGTGGTGAGGGCTGACGCGCCCGCTTCGGGGCCGCGGGAGGGGTGGCAGGGCGACGACTGAGGTGCGCCGCCCGGCTCAGGAGGCCGCCTTGCCTGCCGAGCCCGACTTGGGAGGCGCAGCGGACGTGGATGCGGGCTCCGCGGGTTTCTCAGGAGCTTTCTCCCTGTCCTTCGTGGTGCCGTTGCCCCCGCTGAGCGCGGACCCGCGCTTGTTGTCGGTGGAGTAAAAACCGCTTCCCTTGAAGATCACACCCAGCCCGCCGTGGATGACGCGCTTCACAGATCTCCTGCACTTCGGACATCTCGAGAGGGGCTTGTCGCTGATGCTCTGAAAGGCCTCGAATGTATGACCGCACTTCGTGCACTCATACTCGTATGTGGGCATAGGTGAAAATCCTCCGGGGATACGGTTTCGCCGTTTCCGCAAATATACTGAAGTCCGGGCAGCCGGACAACTGTCCAGGTCAGCCTCGGCGCACGGGAACGCCGCCCCGGACGAGGTGCTCCTTGATCTCCGCAATCCTGTACGTCACCGTAGTGGACCATGGAGGCGATGAGCGCGGCGTCGGCCCTGCCCGCTGTGAGCACCGCGAGGAGGTGCTCGGGACGCCCCGCGCCGCCCGAGGCGACCACGGGGATTCCCACGGCCTCCGACACCATGCGGGTCAGGCGCGAGCTCGTAGCCCTCCCGCGTTCCGTCGGCGTCGATGGAGTTCAGAACGATCTCGCCGGCACCCAGCGCCTCGGCCTCGCCGCGCCCACTCGAGGGCGTCCAGGTCCGTCGGGGTCCGGCCCCCGTCGATGACGACCCGGTAGCCGCTGGGCGTCGAGCCGTCGCGCAGCGCGTCCATTCCCAGCACGATGCACTGGCGGCCGAACAGCCCCGCGCCACTGGTGATGAGGTCCGGATCGCGCACGGCCGGCGAGTTGACGACTCACCTTTTCCGCGCCCGCGAGAAGCACCTCCCGCATCTCCTCGACGGTCGCAGATGCCCCCGCCGACCGAGAAGGGGATGAAGATCGCCTCGGCGACCCGGCGCACCATGTCGATGCGGATGCGCCGCTTCTCCGCGGAGGCCGTGATGTCGTAGAAGACCAGCTCGTCGGCCCCCTCCTGGTAGTAGAACCGGGCCATCTCGACGGGGTCGCCCACGTCGACGTTGTCGCGGAACCTGACCCCCTTGGTGGTCCTGCCGTCGCGCACGTCGAGGCACACCACGACACGCTTCTCAAGCACGGCCGCGCTCCCCCTGCCCGTCCCGGCCCTCGGCGAGCGGCGCCCGGCCCAGCGGCCGTCCCAGCGCAGGAAAGCCGAGAGAAGGCCGAGACCCGCCGTCCCCGACTTCTCGAGGTGGAACTGGAATGCAATGAAGCTCCCGGCGGCCACTGCGGCCGGGAAAGTGATGCCGTACTCGCACTCGGCCGCCACGTGGCGCCGGTCGGCAGGGGCGGGATAGTAGGAGTGCACGAAGTAGAACGAGCTCCCCTGCGTGGATCCCTCGAACACGGGGTGCTGCACGAGGAACCGCACCTGGTTCCACCCCATGTGCGGCACCTTGAGCCCCGGTTCACGCGGAAACCGGCGCACGGTGCCCCGCAGGATGCCCAGGCACTCCGTGTTCCCCTCCTCGGAGCGGTCGAAGACGACCTGGCAGCCGATGCAGATCCCGAGGGTCTTGCGGCCGGAGGCGACGAATCGGCGAATGGCCGCCTCCAGGCCGGTCCGCCGCAGAACGGACATCGCGGAGGCTGCCTCGCCGACCCCGGGGAAGATCAGGCTGTCCGCGCTGTCAAGGTCGGACGGGTCCGATGTCACGAAGTGGTCCGCTCCCAGATGCGCGAGCGCGTTCTGGACGCTCCGGAGATTGCCGGCCCCGTAGTCGACGACGGCAAGCGCGCGTCTGCTCACGGCGTCTGAGGCCCAGCCGGCGCCCGTGGCACTGCCACGAGCGAAAGAATGACCTGCGCCAGCTCCTGCTCGGAGAGCGAGAGGCCCGTCAGCCGCACCTGGTTCCCCTCCGGCGCGACCGTGACGGGCTTGAGCCTCTGGGCAAGGTCGGGGTAGTTCTGCCCCCGCATCCACGCCACCAGTGCGAAACGCAGCACGAGCGCGACCAGCTTCGAGTCGTTCTCCGACCCCGTGTTCGCGGTCCCCGAGACGGACCAGGCCTCTGGCCCCTTCGAGCCGACGACCCATACCTCGCGGATCGGGACCTGGGAACCCGCCCCGGGCATGAAGCCCCCGGGCAGCCGGGGGAGGAACAGCACGAGATCCTTCTGCTCCATGTCCAGCGCCGCCTGCTCGGGAAGCGGCAGAAGCGAGGGGCTGCGCAGTCTCTCGAGGAGTGGCTCGATGCCGCCGCTGGCCGCGAGGAGCACCGAGCGGCCGGGAACCGCGACCTGGAGGCCTGTCTTCCTCCACTGCCAGTATGTTCCGGCAGGTGATTTCGTCCTGCTCCACTCCCTGCTCCCGGACAGCCTGCAGCCCATCAGCCCCGCGGGGTAGCTGCCCACGGCGACGGCGGCGAATGACGGCTCCTGCTGCGCGGCGAGGCTGGCTGCGAGCACCACCCGCTCGGTCCTGTCGACGAGCTGGCCGAGCTCCGCCGCGCCCGACCCGGCGGGGGCAGACGGCTGGACCGAGGCCAGGAGCTGCTTGACCATGCCCTCGGATACACGCACCCGGATCGAGGCATACAAGGCCGCGTCGCCCGGCAGCACGCCCATCCACTGGGTCGGGGTCCTCGACGGGACGCTCGCGCAGGATGCGAGCATGACGGCTGCCGCCGCAGCCCCGACGCGGGGCAGGAGGCGGGAGACTACCGGGCGGACTTGCGCAGGAACACGGAGCACGTTTCCTCCCCGCACTCGATCTGGCTCGCCCCCTCTGCCTTCGCCCAGTCGACGGAGACGGCGAGGGTCTCGGCGAGCAGGTGGTCCCTGAAGCCTTCCACCGCCTCCCGCACCGCGGGGGGGGCGTCGATCTCCAGGGAGATCCTGTCGGTGACCTCCAGCCCTTTTTCCTTTCGCAGGTTCTGGATTCCGCGAACCAGGTCCCGCACGAGCCCTTCCTGGACCAGCGCGGGGGTCAGCTCGGGATCGAGGGCCACGGTCAGGGACCCCTCGTTGATGACCTTCAGGTGCTCCTTCTCCGTGCGCACGACCTCCACTCCGTCGGGCGGGAGGTCGACGGCCTGGCCGTCCACCTCGATCGCCACGGTCTTCCCGTCCAGCAGCGCGCGGATCTCGGCGCCCGAGAGCGCCTCGATGCGGGAGGCGGCGGCTTTCATGTCCTTGCCGAGGAGCTTGCCGAGCACGCGGAAATTGGCCTTGGCGCTGTACTCGACCAGGTCCTCCTCGTTCTCGCGGAAGACGACCGTCTTGACGTTGAGCTCCTCGCGGATCAGGTCTTCCATCTCGGCAAGGGCGGCGCGGTCGGCCGCATCGCGCGTGACGATGTGCATTGCCGACAGCGGCTGGCGCGTCTTCAGCGAGTACTCGGTGCGCAGGGACCGTCCCATGGACACCGCCTTCACCGTGGCCTGCATCCGCGCCTCCAGGGCCCTGTCCCGGCGCGACTCGTCGGCGACGGGGAAATCGCAGAGGTGGATCGACTCGGGCATGGCCGGCGTGCGAAGGTTGCGCGTAGATCTCCTCCGTGATGAAGGGGATGAAGGGGCTGGCAGCGAGGATGAGCTTCATCAGGGCCGTGTGCAGCGTCTGGTAGGCGTGCGCGCTTGTCGGCGTCGTTTCCCGAGCGCCAGAAGCGCCTGCGCGACCGGCGGATGTACCAGTTGTTGAGGAGGTCGATGAAGCGCGATGAACCCGTCGGCTGCCTGCTGCAGGTCGTAGCGCGTCGAGCTGTGCGCCCACCTCGGCGACCATGCGCTCGGCCTCTGACAGGATCCACCGGTCCAGCTGGTTCTCGGGGCTCTCGGGGGGCCCGTCCACGGTCACGCCGTCGATGTTGGCGTAGGTCACGAAGAAGCTGTACGCGTTCCACAGGGGGATGATGACGTTCTTCACCACCTCGCTTGACACCCGCGTCGGAGTAGCGCAGGTCCTCGGCCTTCAGCACCGCCGAATCGACGAGGAACAGCCGCATCGCGTCGGCGCCGTAGGTGTCGATGACCTCCACCGGGTCGGTGTAGTTGCGGGCCGACTTGGACATCTTCTTGCCCTCGGAGTCCAGGATCAGGCCGCTCACGATGACGTTGTTGAAGGCGGGCTTGTCGAACAGGGCCGCGCCAAGCACCACGAGGGTGTAGAACCACCCGCGGGTCTGGTCTATGGACTTCCGAGATGAAGTCGGCGGGGAAATGCGCGTCGAAGTGGGCCTTGTTCTCGAAGGGGTAGTGGTTCTGGCCGTAGGGCATGGCGCCGGACTCGAACCAGCAGTCGAGGACCTCGGGGATCCGCTTCATGGTTCCCCCGCAGGAGCAGCGCCCAGGTGATGTCGTCGACGAAGTGCTTGTGCAGGTCGTCGACCGTGCGCCCGCCCTTCGCCTCCAGCTCCGCGCGGGAACCGACGCACTCGGTCTTGCCGCACTCGGGGCACCGCCAGATCGGGATGGGATTTCCCCAGAAGCGGTTGCGCGAGATTGCCCAGTCGCGGGCGTCTGGAAGCCAGTTGCCGAACCTGCCGGTCTTCAGGTGCGCCGGTATCCAGGTGATCGCGTCGTTGGCGGCCAGCATTGCCGGCTTGATCTTCTCCACGCTCACGAACCATGACCCGACCGCCCTGTAGACGAGGGGGCTCTTGCACCGCCAGCAGTGAGGGTAGGCATGGGTGTACGAGTCGTGCCGCACGAGCCTGCGCTCATCCTTGAGCCTGCGGATGATCGCCTTGTCGGCGTCCTTCACGAAGATCCCCGTCCAGTCGGGAACCTCGGCGGTGAAGCGCGCACTCGTCGTCGACCGGGCAGACCACGGGGATGCCGCTGCCCTTGAGGAGGTTGTAGTCGTCCTCGCCGAAGCCGGGGGCGATGTGCACCACGCCTGTGCCGTCCTCGGTGGTGACGAAATCGCCGTTCCAGGTGCGGAATGCGCCCTTGTCCGCAAGCCCCGCGAAGAACGGGAAAAGCGGCTTGTAGGAGAGCCCGGCAAGCTCCCTTCCCGTGTACCGGCGAGACGATCTCGCAGTCGGACGGCTTCTTGTAGTATGCCGCAAGCCTGTCCTCCGCGAGGATGAAGAAGCTCATCCCCGTCGCGCACCTTCACGTAGCGGATATCCGCTCCCAGCGCGAGGGCGAGGTTCGACGGGAGGGTCCAGGGCGTTGTGGTCCACGCGAGGATCGAGGTGGACGGGTCGTCCGCCAGATGGGAACTTGACGGTGATGGCAGGGTCTGCCACGTCCAGGTACCCGCCCAGGTTGAGCTCGAAGTTGGAGAGCGACGTGGAGCAGCGGGGGCAGTACGGGAGGATGTAGTGGCCCTCGGTACAGGAGTCCCTTCTTCCACAGCTCGCGAGACGACCCACCAGATCGACTCCATGTAGTCGGGCTCCATGGTCTTGTAGTCGTTGTCGAAGTCGACCCATCGGCCCAGGCGCGTGATGACGGTGCGCCACTCGCGGGTGTAGCGCAGCACGATGGAACGGCAGGCCTCGTTGAACTTCGCCACGCCGTAGTCCTCGATCTGGCGCCTGCCCGAGATCCCGAGCTCCTTCTCCATCTCGTACTCGACGGGCAGGCCGTGACAGTCCCAGCCGAACCGGCGCTCGACCTTGCTTCCCCTTCATGGTCTGGTAGCGGGGGATGATGTCCTTGACCGTGCTGGGCACGAAGTGCCCGAAGTGAGGCAGGCCCGTGGCGAAGGGGGGGCCGTCGTAGAAGACGAACTCCTCCCCGCCCTCGCGCTGCGTGATGGATTTCTCGAAGATCCCGTTCTTCTGCCAGAAGGCGAGCACTTTCTCTTCCATCTTGGGGAAGCTCACCTTGGGGTCGACCGGCCTGTACACGCGTGTCTCCTTGCGACTATATACGGAGAAAAACCGGTCGAGGTCAAGGCTGCGCGTACACAGCCCTAGGGGCTGCGCGTACACAGCCCTGGGGGCTGCGCGTACACAGCCCCAGGAGCTCCCTCACCTGCCTTGCAAAACCCCCGCTGCTCTGCTTGAATACCCCGATGCAGAAGTTCCGAGAGAGCTGGCGCAGCACGATCGCGGCGGCGCTTCGCGAGCTGGCAACCGAGTGGGCGGGTGCAGGCGCCCCCGCGGCCATCGACCCCGATGCCATGGTTGTCGAGACTCCTCCAAAGCCCGAAATGGGCGACATCGCCTTTCCCCTCTTCCCCTTCGCGCGCGCCCTGAAGAAGGCTCCGCCCCTGATCGCGCAGGAGGTCGTCAAGCGCATCGGGTCGCTGCGCGCGGCCGACTCCACCGGCGGGGTTGCCGCCGGCGAAGCGGCGGCGGCAGGACCCTACGTGAACGTCCACCTCGACAAGGCGGCGGTCACCGCGGAGGTCCTGCAGGCCGTTGCGGCCGGCGCCGACCTCTACGGCCGCAGCGGGGCGCTCGATGGCTCCCGGATCATGCTGGAGTTCTCCTGCCCGAACACCAACAAGCCGCTGCACATCGGCCACCTCAGGAACGACGCGATCGGCGAGAGCCTCTCCCGCATCCTGCGGGCCGCGGGCGCCGAGCTGCGAAAGGTCAACCTCATCAACGACAGGGGCGTGCACATCTGCAAGTCCATGCTCGCCTACCGCATCTTCGGCGCGGGCGCCACCCCCGACTCGGCGGGGATCAAGGGCGATCACTTCGTGGGCGACTACTACGTCAAGTACGCCCAGCACGCGAAGGAGCACCCCGAGGCCGACGAAGAGGTGCGGCAGATGCTGCGCCAGTGGGAGGACGGGGACCCCGCCGTGCGGGCGCTGTGGAAGACCATGAACGGCTGGGTCATCGACGGCATCGAGCAGACCTACCGCCGCACGGGCGTCTCCTTCGACAAGGTCTACTACGAGAGCGACCTCTACACGCTGGGGAAGAAAGAGGTCCTCGACGGGCTTGCCCGGGGGATCTTCCAGAAGGACCCCGACGGGTCGGTCTGGGTCGACCTGTCCGCTCGCGGCATGGACAGGGAGGTCCTCCTGCGCAGCGACGGCACCTCCCTCTACCTCACGCAGGACATCGGCACGGCCGTGCAGCGCTCGCGGGACTGGCCTTTCGACAGGCTGATCTACGTGGTGGGCTCCGAGCAGCGCCATCACTTCAAGGTCCTCTTCCAGGTCCTCGCGCAGCTTGGCCACGCGTGGGCCGGAAACCTCCACCACCTCGCCTACGGCATGGTCAACCTGCCCGAGGGGAAGATGAAGTCGCGGCGAGGGCACCGTCGTCGACGCCGACGACCTGCTGGACGAGCTGGAGAGCATGGCCGCCGACGAGATCCGGGACAAGGAGCGGGAGGAGGAGGTCGGGGACCTCGCCGAGACCGCCCGCCAGATCGCCCTCGGCGCCCTGCACTACTGGCTGCTGCAGACCTCGCCGCAGAAGGACATGACCTTCGATCCGAAGGAATCGCTCTCGTTCAACGGCAACACGGGGCCGTACCTGCAGTACACCGGCGCGCGCATCTCCAGCGTGCTGCGCAAGTTCGAGCAGCGCAGGGAGCACTACGCGGGCGGGACGGTGTCGGCGCAGGCTGTCGGCCTGCCCGGAGGAATGGGAGATCGTGAAATCCCTCGCGCTCTTCCCCGAGGTGGTCGCGCAGGCGGCCCGGGACCTCAACCCGTCGGTTCTCGCCGTCTCGCTGTTCGAGCTGTGCAAGTCCTTCAGCAGGTACTACCAGGACCACCAGATCCTGAGAAACGAGGACGCGACGCTGGTGGTGTCGCGCATCGCGCTCCTCAGGGGGGCGCTGCAGGTCCTTCGAAACGGCCTGTCTCTCCTGGGGATCCCGTTCCTCGAGGCAATGTGAAGGCGTTGGTCAGGACGAACTGCCCCGGTCCCCGCTCGTATCCCAGGCGGAGGTAGCCCTCGGCGTCGGCAGGCCCGAGACGGAAAAGGAACACGCGGCCCACGGGGTCCCAGCTGCGCGGGGGAATGCGGTCCAGCCCGGCGAGCAGGACGGGCCGCAGCGCCTCCGCGGGAACGAACGACCCGCTGATCTCCACCCCGTCGCCTTCCTTCCCGATCCGCAGGCCCGCCGCGAGCTTCTCGCAGAACAGGACCACGTAGACCCAGCCGCCCCCCGCCGGGGGGCCCGCCCCCACCCCGCGTGCGTCCAGTACGGGCGCCGCACAGCGCCATGGTGCGGCGGGCTTGCCTCCCATGCCCTCTCGATGTCGGCGAGCGCCGGCCCGGCGCCGAGGATCTCCCCGACCCTGGCCTCCGTGCCTCCCACGCGCCTGTAGCGATCCAGGGCCATGGACCCGTCCCGGCTCCGGTGGCTGAGCACACCCGCCGCGGCGAGCGTCTCGGCCCAGCGCCCGGCCGCCGCGGCAAGAGCCCCGTCCTCCTGCACAGCCGGGCAGGCCCGCGGTAGCGCGCAGCGCGTTGGCCCACGCGAGCGGGCCCTGGCCGCCGTCGGCCTCGCCGGGGGCGGGCCGGGGAGAAGGCGAGAAGGACGAGCAGGAGTGCCGGCAGCGGCGGCCTTTTCATGATCGGGGAGATTCTATATAGTGACGGCCAGCCCTTTCAAGGACGGGCTTCCGGAGCACATTCCCATGGCAGACCTCCAGAGGATTCGAAACATAGGGATCATCGCGCACATCGACGCGGGCAAGACCACCACCACGGAGCGCATCCTCTTCTACACGGGCAAGACCCACCGCATGGGCGAGGTCGACGACGGCGAGGCCACCATGGACTGGATGGACCAGGAGCAGGAGCGCGGCATCACGATCACCGCCGCCGCCACCACCTGCTACTGGCGCGACCACCAGGTGAACATCATCGACACCCCGGGGCACGTGGACTTCACCGCCGAGGTGGAACGCTCGCTGCGCGTCCTCGACGGCGCGGTCGCCATCTTCGACGCCGTGGGCGGGGTGGAGCCGCAGTCCGAGACGGTCTGGCACCAGGCCGACCGCTACCACGTTCCCCGCATCGCCTACGTCAACAAGATGGACCGGATCGGCGCGAGCTTCGGCGGCGTGCTCGAGGAGATGAAGGACAAGCTCGGCGGCGGTCCCCCTCCCCCTCCAGATCCCCATCGGGGCCGAGAGCGACTTCGAGGGCGTGATCGACCTCCTGGAGATGCGCGAGCTGCGCTGCGACCCCGCTGACCAGGGCACGACGATCGAGCGCTCGCCCATCGACCCCGCCCGGCTGCCGGAGGCGGAGAGGTGGCGCGAGCGCATGCTGGACGCCCTGCGCACATCTCCGACGACTCACCGAGATGGTGCTGGACGGGGAGGAGATCCCCGTCGATGCCCTGAGGCAGGCCATCCGGCAGGGGACGCTCGCGCGCGCCTTCACGCCGGTGCTGTGCGGGGCATCGCTGCGCAACGTGGGCGTGCAGCCCCTCCTGGACGCCGTGGTCGACTACCTGCCCTCCCCGCTGGACGTCCCCCCCACGCAGGGCCACCACGCGAAGAAGAATGAACCGGTCGAGGTTCCCTGCAGGCCCGAGGCGTTCCTGCTCGGCCTGGTCTTCAAGCTCCAGGCGAGCCGGGAGGCCGGCAACCTCTGCTACGTGCGCCTGTACTCCGGGCAGGCTCAAGGAAGGCCAGACGGTCTACAACTTCAACAAGAAGAAGCGCGAGCGCGTGAACAGGCTCTTCCGCATGCACGCCAACCACCCCCAGCAGGTCGACCAGGTCGAGGCGGGGGACATCGCCGTCGTCATCGGCCTGAAGCCGTCCCGCACGGGCGACACCCTGGGCGTCGAGGCCTTCCCGATCCTCCTGGAGCGGATGCACTTCCCCGAGCCCGTGATCTCCGTGGCCATCGAGCCGAGGACCCTGTCGGAGAGGAAGAAGCTCTCCGAGGTCCTCGAGGTGCTCGCCATCGAGGACCCCACCTTCTCCGTCAAGGAGAACGCGGAGACGGGCGAGCTCATCATCTCGGGCATGGGCGAGCTGCACCTCGACGTCCTGGTCACCCGGATCTTCCGCGAGTTCAAGGTCGAGGCCCGGGTGGGAAAGCCGCAGGTCTCCTACCGCGAGACGATCAGCGCCGCCGGTCACGCACGTCGAGAAGTACCACCGCACCATCGCGGGCAAGGAGCACGCGGCGGTGATCACCCTCGCGGTGCAGCCGCTCGCGCGGGGAGCGGGCAACTCCTTCACCTCGGCACTCGACGACGGCGCGCTGCCGGACGAGCTCGTCGCGGCGGTGGAGCGCGGCGTCACCGCCGCCTTCGGCTCGGGGGTCGTCTACGGCTACCCCGCCCTGGACATCGGCGTCACCCTCACGGCGGCGGAGTTCCACCCGACCACCTCCACGGCGATCGCCTTCGAGGCGGCCGGGGCCATGGGCTTCGACGCCGCCTGCCGCAAGGCAGGGCCCGATCCTCCTGGAGCCGATCATGGCGGTGGACGTGCTCTCGCCCTCCGAGTTCCTCGGCGAGGTGATCGGCAACCTCAACGCCCGCCAGGGGCTCATCCTGAACGTCGAGAGCAGGCCCGGGGCCGACCACGTGAAGGCCCAGGCGCCGCTGGTGGCCATGTTCGGCTACTCCACCTCGCTGCGCAGCGCCACGCAGGGCCGGGCCACCTTCACCATGGAGTTCTCGCATTTCGCCGAGAAGGTGGGCGGTTTCGGGGAGGCCCGGACGCGAGATTCCTTGACAAAAGGGCCCTCCCGCACTACAGTACGCAAACCTTTTCACTGCAAGGAGCTTCCAGATGAGTGTTCCGACGCGCTCGCTGCGCAATATCGCCGTCGCCGGCCACGGCGGCACGGGCAAGACCTCCCTCGTCGAGCAGATGCTCGCCGTGGGCGGGGCCATCCCCAAGGCCGAGCGTATCGAGAGCGGGAAGACGGTGAGCGACTTCACCGAGGAGGAGATCGCCCGCAAGATCTCCATCCACACCTCCCTCAGCCACCTCGCGTGGAAGGACACGAAGGTCAACATCCTGGACACCCCGGGATCCGCTGACTTCGTCGGCGAGGTGATCGCCGCCTTCCGCGCGGCCGACTCGGCGATGCTCGTCGGTCGGCGCCGACGTGGGCGTGCAGATCGAGACGATCAAGCTCTGGCGCCGCCTTGCCGCGCAGGGCCTGCCCCGGTTCGTGTTCGTCAACAAGATGGAAAAGGAGCGCGCAGACTTCGACAGGTGCGTCGCCGACCTCACGGAGAAGTTCAAGGCAGCCTTCGTGCCCGTCGTGATCCCCATCGGCGCGGGCCCCGGCTTCAAGGGCGTCGTCGACCTGGTCGACCAGAAGGCCTTCGTCGACGGCAAGGAGCCGCGGTGCCGGACTCCGAGAAGGCGGAGGTCGAGGCGGCCCGCCAGAAGCTGGTGGAGTCCGCGGCCGAGGGCGACGACACGCTGATCGAGAAGTTCTTCGCCGAGGGCAACCTGACCGCCGACGAGATCCGGAAGGGCCTGGCCGACGGCATGAAGAGCGGGCAAGCTCGTGCCCGTGCTCTGCGGCGCCGGCCTCACGGGCGCCGGCGTCGGCCCGCCTGCTCGACTTCATCGCCTACGGCCTGCCCCCGCCCCGGAGGCGAGGGCCGGGCAAGGAGAGTCCGGCGCCGGGTCCGGTCGCTGCTTCGTGTTCAAGACCGCGCTCGACCAGTTCACGGGCAAGATCTCGTACTTCAAGGTCATGTCGGGCCGGATCGCGGCCGACAGCGACCTGGTGAACGCCCGCGAGGGCAAGAAGGAGAAGATCGCCAAGATCTACACCTGCCAGGGCAAGAAGCTCGAGGACGCCACCGAGCTCGCCGCGGGCGACCTCGGCCTGTTCACGAAGAGCCCGACGCTGCGCACCAACGACACGCTGCACTCCCCCGATGCGCCGTCGCCTATCCCGCCCTCGAGCTGCCCACCCCCGTCCACGCCCTGGCCATCACGGCCAAGGCGAAGAAGGACGAGGACAAGATGAACCAGATGCTGCAGCGCACGACGGAGGAGGACCTCACCTTCCGCGTCTCCTACGACAAGGAGACCCGGGAGACGGTGATCTCCGGGCATGGGCGAGCTGCACATCTCCATGATCCTGGACAAGATCCGCGAGCACCAGAAGATCGACATGGAGACCCAGCGTCCCGCGGGTCGCCTACCGCGAGACCATCCAGGGCAAGGCGGACGCCGAGTACACGCACAAGAAGCAGACCGGCGGCCACGGCCAGTACGCGAAGGTCTCCCTCGAGGTGCAACCCCTGCCCGCGGGGCGAGAAGTACAAGTTCACGAACGCCATCTTCGGCGGCGCGATCTCCAAGGGCTACATCCCCGGCGTCGAGAAGGGCGTCGTCGAGGCCATGGAGGCGGGTGTCCTCGCCGGCTACCCCGTGGTCGACGTCGAGGCGCGGGTCGTGGACGGCAAGGAGCACCCCGTCGACTCCTCGGAGCTCGCCTTCAAGCTGGCCGCGCGCGAGGCGTTCCGCGAGTGCATGAGGAACGCGAAGCCCGTGCTCCTGGAGCCCGTCTGCAACCTGACGGTCTACGTGGACGACCAGTACCTCGGCGACGTGCTCTCGGACCTCAGCGCCAAGCGCGGCAAGGTGCTCGGCCAGAACCCCATCGGCGGCGGCATCCTCGAGATCAAGGCCCAGGTGCCCCAGGCCGAGCTGCATGCGCTACGCCATCGACCTGAAGGCGCTCACAGCGGGCACGGGGTCGTTCGAGATCGGCCTTCGACCACTACAGCCCGATCTCGGGAAGGATCGCGGACGACGTGATCAAGGCCGCGCAGGCCGCGAAGGAAGAGGAGAAGAAGGAGTAGCGGCTGACGGCAGCCCCGTGAGCCTTAGCAGGATCGGCCGCTCGGGCAGGAAGAAGTGCAGCACCGCCGCGGCGATCCCGAGAAGGCCCAGCGTCGTGCGGTAGCCGACCGATGCGCGCTCGGCCCTTGTCCGCGCGTTCCGCGGGGAACAGCGCGTCCTGCTTGAAGACCTCGAACAGCAGCGCGATTCCCATGACCATGCCGACCGACGGAGGGAAACAGGTCCCCGATGACGAGGGGTGAGGCCGCGGGCACGAACAACGTGCCCACGCCGACCAGGAGCGCGGCAAGGCCGACCAGCAGCTTGCCGCGGCGCGTCGAGAGCGGCGCCGCGAGTGCCGAGAGCCGGGGCAGCCTGCGGCCGATGGAATCGGCGGCGAGGACCGCGCCGGCGAGGAAGTTCGCCACGATGGACAGAAAGTAGAACTGGAGCACTCTTCCTCCCCTGCCCCCCCGGGCCTCCCGACGGGCGGGCCCCCGCTCCTGCGGTCCTCCGCGACCGGAGGGTCCGCCTCAGCGCCTCCCGCCCCCGGGCGTCTTCACGCCCACGGTCAGCCCTGCCTGTTTGCCCGGAAAGCCGCACCTCCGCGGTGAGCTTCTTTTCCTTCCCAGTGTAGCGCATCCTGCCCCGTATGGTCGACGGCCCCTGGCCCAGCCCCTCCGACAGGAGCAGCCGCTCACCGGTGTCCGGCAGGACGAAGACGACGGAGGCGACAGGCGGCTCTGCCGGCAGCGGCGTGCCCGGTTCGGGAAGGAACGTCACGCTCACCAGGAGGCTGTCCTCGTACGGGGATGCACGCAGCACCGCCTCCCAGCCCGCGATCACCGCCCTGCCCGGCGACCGAAACCCTCCCCTCGCGACCAGGATGAGAGCGATGATGACCACCAGGAGTGGCAGGAAAGCAGGGACTCTCCCCCGGCGGAAGAGCCCCCGCAGGAACCCTCTCGGCTGCGAGGAGGGACCGCGAGGGGCGCTCACGCGGGAGAGCCTCTCGTCCCGGCTGTAGTGGAACACCACCTCCTGGTCGGCGTCCTTCTTGACCTTGAGGACGGGAGGCTTCATCGCCCAGCCCTCCCGAGGGTCAGCGAGACGAGCGGGACCAGGTCCTCCGCGAGGAACCAGCCGGAGGCCGGATCGGGCGATCGTCCCAGCCGCGCGTGCAACGACACGCCGAAGAGGGCCGCATCCAGGGGCGCCAGGCCGGTGGCGAGCGCTCCCGCCACGAGCCCCGCCAGCACATCCCCCGATCCCCCGGTCGCCAGCGCGGGATTGCAGCCGTCGAGAATCCAGTACCTGCCCGCCGGCGCCGCGACGACCGTGCAGGCGCCTTTCAGGACGACGACGGCGTCGAGGCTGCGAGCCGCCGCACAGGCGCTGCCCACCGGGTCAGAGAGCACGTCCTCGAGGGCGGCTCCCGTGAGCCGGGCGAACTCGCCCGGGTGTGGCGTGAGGACCCATGCGCCGCGAAGCGGCGGAACCCCGCCGGGTCCCGCACGCCCCAGGAGCGTCAGGCCGTCCGCGTCGATCACGCCGGGCAGGCCGGTCCCGACCAGCGCCGCGAGCCAGCGCGCGCGCTCCCCCGAGCACCCCCATCCCGGTCCGACCAGCAGCGCCGAGAAGCGGGACGCGTCGAACACCGTCCCGGCCGAGGGGTCCCAGGGCCGTGCCATCACGGACGCCATCCGGGGGGCGAGGACGGGCCAGGTCTCGGGATCGAGGTACAGGCTCACCAGGCCGACCCTGCTGCGCGCGGCAGCGGTCGCGGCGAGCCAGGCAGCCCCCGTCGTGCCCGGGGAGCCCGCGAAGACGGCGAGGTGGCCCCGCGTGCCCTTGTGCGCCGTGTCGGCCAGGGGGCGCAGGAGCCTCTCCCAGGAGCTCTCGTCCAGGACCTCGCCCGGGAGAGCGGGGTCCTCCACCAGGGCCGGGGGAAAGCCCACGGGGACCACGGAGATCTCGCCGCACAGGTCGCGGGCCAGCGGCAGGTACAGGCAGAGCTTTGGCAGGCCCATGGTGAGGGTGAGCGCCGCGCGGACCGCCGGCTCGCCGGCGCGCAGGCCGTCGCGCACGCCGCTGGGCACGTCGACGGCGATCCTGCGCCCGGGGCTTGCGTTCAGGAGCGCTGCCAGGTCGGACAGCGGCGGCCGCAGGGGCCCCCGGATGCCCGTGCCCGCCAGTCCGTCGACCACCCACGTCGCGCGGCCCAGGAGGTCCCGGCAGCGGCCCTCCTCCGCGGGATACTCGATGCAGGGGATTCCAAGGTTCTCCGCCATGACGAGGTCAGCGGCCGCCTCGCTGCCCTGCGGCGGCCCGCCGCCCGCGAGAATGACCGACACCTCGGCGCAGCCGTCGACCACCGCCTGGCGCGCCATGACGAGGGCGTCACCCCCGTTGTTCCCCCGGCCGGCAACGAACACGAGGGGACCCGTCGGAAGCCCGCCGGCGCACAGCGCGGCGCGGGCGGCTGCCCACGCCTTGATCCCCGCGTTCTCCATCAGGACGAGGGACGGAAGGCCGTAGCGCTCCCGCGCCAGGGCGTCGATGCGCGCCATGGCGTCGGAGCCGACGATCTTCACCGCTCCTCCCCCTTCAGCAGGAGGTCCGACCTCCACCACGACACGTGGACCTTTGTCTGGTCGGCGAGCAGTCCGTAGATGATGCCCGAGGGAGCCAGGCGCAGGTCGCGGTAGGTGAGCTCCGAGTCCTCGATGACCATGTAGCGCTGGGCCCGCACCCGGCCCGCGGGATCGAGGATCTGCAGGCGGTAGAGGTTGGAGTCGGCAAAGGTGAGCACGTAGAAGTTGCCGGCGGTGGTCACCCCCAGCAGGTCCCTCGGGGGCGCCGGGATCTCGGTCGTCTTCAGGCCCGCCTTCTCCTTGCGCGGGGCGCTCTGCGGCAGCTCGATGAAGGAGCCGTAGGACTGGGTGCGCAGGTCCAGGTTCCACACCCGCGACGAGACCACTTCGACAGAGGACTGGGTACGCGTGGACTCGTCCACGGTCTGGCGATACGAGTGGATGAGAAGGTGCAGGACGGGGTCCTGCATGTCGGGGACCACCGTGACCAGGGACTGGATGATCCCTGCCGCCTGCGGCGGCGGCAGGTGGCCGTTGTCGATCTCCGTGCGGTACAGAAGGCTGCCCTCGCGGGAATACCAGAACACCTGCCAGGCAGCAGGGACCCGGCAGACCACGACGAGTGCATCCTGCGCAGTCACGTACAGGGCGGGGATGTAGGGGAACGGCTCGCCGCCCAGGCCCTCCTGCCCGATGTAGCCCTCCTGCCTGCCCTTCCGGTCGAAGCGCAGCACGACCCTGTCGCGGAGGACACCCCTGTCGGTGTCCTTGACCGCCCGGCCCCGGGGGACGCGTCCTCCACGTAGATGCGCTTGTCGGTAGCCACCGCGATCTCGCCGATGTCGGCGAAGGGGTAGCTCACCGAGCCGCGCGTGCTCACCGTGCCCGCGGCCGCGTCGGGTGCGGGGGTCGCCGCCTCACCATCGGCCCCGGACGGACCGAGCAGGACGGGCGAGGGTTGGTCTTCGGGTTGTAGAGCAGGAAGATGAGGTCGCCGTACGAGGTGAAGATCATGATCTTGCCCGCGTTCCCGTTGGCGACGTAGAACAGGCCGTCCCGCATGGCGATGCGGTTCGTCCTGTCCATGGTCATGCCCTCGGGCTGGAACAGGTCGATCTGGTCCTCGAGCCTGCCCAGGGAGAGGGAGAACAGCTCCTCGCCCACCAGGTGCTCGATGCCCGTGCGGGCACAGCCCACCAGAGAAGGAGGGCCGCAATTGCGGCTGCGGGGACGAGGAGGCGGGCCGTGCGTACCATGGGCGGCCTCATCGTAGCGGCCTTCCCTTGACCTGTCAATCTGCCGGGGGTACATTGTACCCATGTCCCAGAACATCCTCACCTTCCTCCTCGGCTCGAAGCACGAGCGCGACCTGCAGCGAGCTCGTCCCCGTCGTGCAGCGCATCAACGCGCTCGAGCCGGAGGCGATGCGGCTCGCCGACGCGGAGTTCCCCGCGCGCACCGACGCGCCTCCGCGGCGGCTCGCCGCGCGGCGAGACGCTGGACGACCTCCTGCCCGAGGCCTACGCGCTGGTGCGCGAGGCCGCGCGCCGGAGCCTGGGCGAGCGCCCCTTCGACGTGCAGATCATGGGCGCGGTCGTCCTGCACAAGGGCAGGATCGTCGAGATGAAGACCGGCGAGGGCAAGACCCTCGCCAGCGTCCCCGCCGCCTACCTCAACAGCCTCGACGGGCGCGGGCGTGCACGTCATCACGGTGAACGACTACCTCGCCGAGCGCGACGCGGCGTGGATGGGACCCGTCTACGCGACTGCTCGGGGTGAGCGTCGGCGTCATCCTCAGCCAGATGGACAACGCGCAGCGCAAGGAGTCCTACGCGAAGGACATCACCTACGGCACGAACAACGAGTTCGGCTTCGACTACCTGCGCGACAACATGTGCTGGAGCCCCGCGGAGAAGGTCCAGCGCGGTCACGCCTACGCCATCGTCGACGAGATCGACAACATCCTCATCGACGAGGCGCGCACGCCGCTCATCATCTCGGGCATGGCCGAGGACGACACGTTCAAGTTCGCCGAGGTCAACAAGCTCGTGGACCACGCTCGTGGAGTGCGAGAAGGACCCCGCCACCGGCGACTACCCCGAGGGCGACGGCGGACTCGGCCGGCGACTACAAGATCGAGGAGAAGAACAAGCGGGTCACCTTCACCGACCAGGGCATGAACCAGATCGAGGAGCTGCTGCTCAAGCGGGGCCTGATCCGCGGGTCGCTCTTCACCGACGAGAACTTCGAGTACATCCACTACTTCACCCAGGCCCTGCGCGCGCACAAGCTCTTCCACAAGGACGTCGACTACGTCGTCCAGGACGGCAAGGTGCAGATCGTCGACGAGTTCACGGGCCGCATCCTGCACGGCCGCCGCTACTCCGAGGGCCTGCACCAGGCCATCGAGGCCAAGGAGCGCATCAAGATCGCGCAGCGCAACCGGACCCTCGCCACCATCACCTTCCAGAACTACTTCCGCATGTACGGCAAGCTCGCCGGCATGACCGGCACGGCCGACACCGAGGCGCAGGAGTTCGCGAAGATCTACAACCTCGACGTGGTCGTCATCCCCACCAACCGGCCGGTCGTGCGCGACGACAACGACGACGTGATCTACCTGACCGAGGACGAGAAGCTCGCCGCCATCTGCGACGAGATCCAGCAGCTCCACGCGAAGGGCCAGCCCGTGCTCGTGGGCACGATCTCGATCGAGAAGTCGGAGGTCCTCTCGCGGATGCTCGTGGCCGCGGGCGTCCGCCACGAGGTGCTGAACGCGAAGAACCACGCCCGCGAGGCCCTCATCATCGCCGAGGCCGGCGCGAAGGGCTCCGTGACCATCGCCACCAACATGGCGGGCCGCGGCACCGACATCAAGCTGGGCGGCAACCCCGAGTTCCGCGCCCGCCGCAGGGCGGGCACCGCGGCCACCGAGGAGGTACGCCGCGGCCCTCGCCGCCGAGTACCCCGCTGGCAGGCCGACTACGAGGAGGTCAAGTCGCTCGGCGGCCTGCACGTGCTGGGCACCGAGCGCCACGAGGCGCGCCGCATCGACAACCAGCTGCGCGGCCGCTCGGGCCGCCAGGGCGACCCGGGCTCCTCCCGCTTCTACATCTCCCTCGACGACGACCTGATGCGCCTGTTCGGCGGCGAGAACATCAAGGGCCTCATGTCGCGCATCGGGCATGAAGCAGGGCGAGCCGATCGTGCACCCCTGGCTGAACAACTCCATCGCCAAGGCGCAGAAGAAGGTCGAGGAGCGCAACTTCGAGATCCGCAAGCACCTGCTCGAGTACGACGACGTGCTGAACGAGCAGCGCAAGTTCATCTACGCGCGGCGCGACGAGATCATCAGCGACCCGCACCTCGCGGGACGCGATCATCGCCACCGGCGAGGAGCTGTGGGCGGACATCGTCGACGAAGTACGTCCGCTCGGGGAGAACAGGACCGCGAAGACCGCGGCGCTGCTGGCCGAGCTGCAGGAGAGCCTGTTCTTCGAGCCGGCCGAGAGCCCCGAGGAGCTCGCGGCCCTCTCCCCCGAGGAGCTGGCGGCGACCGTGCGCGCGAGCTGCGCGCGAGCATCGACGAGCAAGGCGGCGGAGATCGGCGAGGAGCTGCTGAACCGGTTCATCCTGTTCGAGTACCTGCGCAACATCGACGCCCGGTGGCAGGACCACCTCGAGAACCTCGAGGCGCTGCGCGAGGCCGTGTACCTGCGCGCCTACAGCCAGAAGAACCCGCTGCTCGAGTACAAGCTGGAGGGGTTCCAGATCTTCGACGAGATGCTCTACGAGATCAAGACGGCCATCGCGCGCAAGATCTTCCGGGTCCGCATCGAGAAGGCCCCCGACGCCGGCGGGCGCTGCCGCCCGCGCCCCCCGTGCGGCCTGCAGGCGTCGCACAGCGCCATGGGGCAGTTCGCCGCCGGCGGCTCGCGGGACGGCCGTCGGCCGCCTCGGCGCAGCGCCGTGGCAACGGGTGGCATCGCGGCGCCCTCGCAGCCCGATGCCGCGCAGGTGCAAGCGCACCGTCCCGAAGGTGGGGCGCAACGACCCTGCCCCTGCGGGAGCGGGAAGAAGTACAAGTACTGCCACGGCCAGTAGCGCCCGACGGCTACGCTGCGGCCTTCCTGCGGATCGCGGCGAGCGCGGCCCCGAAGCCATAGAGCATCGCCGCCGCCGTGACGCCCAGGCTGACAAGCCTGCAGACCACGCCGATCTTCCCCGCGACCTCAGACCGCGTGAGGGCGAGGAGGATTCCCGCCCACGCGGGAAGCTTGAAGAGGAACAGGCCCAGCAGGCCCGAGGTGAACAGCGAGAGCGATCCGGTTGCCGTCCCCGCGCGCACCGCGGCGCCGACCCGGCCCGCGACGGCGAGCAATCCGTCCAGCGCGGCCGCGGCGACCAGGAGCGCGAGCAGGGGCAGGAGGAAGATTCCGAACACCGACAGCACCAGGAGAAACACCAGGACCGGGACCACGACGATCGAGACCAGCACGGTGAGGAGGGTCGGCCGCCACGCGGAGGGGATGGACTGCACGAGGGACTGCGCGTGGCCGGCGAGGTAGTAGCTGAGCAGGAACAGCAGGAGGGCGAGGAGCACGAACAGGAGCGCTTCCCTGCCCAGCTCGAGCAGCGGCACCGAGGCCTGCGAGGCGAGCCCTCCCAGCAGCGGGATTCGGAGCTCGGGCAGGGAGGTCACGGCTCCGGCCACGCGTGCCCTGGGGCTGCGCACGACTTCGCCGCCCAGGACGACGACACTTCCGCTCACGTCGGCCTTCGGGGTCAGCACGGCGTCGGCGCCGAACACCCAGACCTCGCCGTCCACCGCCGCGTCCACGGTGACCTTCCCCCCCACGCTGATCACGTCGCCGCGCACCGGCGTCGACACGAGCAGAGGGCGTCCCACGCGGATGGCGCCGCGCAGGAGAAAGGACAGCCCGTTCAGGCTCACCGAGAGGCTTCGGCCTCCCGAGCGCAGCGTCAGACGGAGGGGGAGGACGTTCCACGCGCCCTTCTCCCCGTCGCTTCGGGAGACGAGGCCGAAGGAGACGGAGAGGTTGCTCGTGCCGTCGCCGATCTCCACGAGTCCGGGGTGCAGCTCCACGCCGCGCACCGGCGGCGTCGGGGACTGGGGGAATGCGCGGAAGACCGCGAACAGGGCAAGCAGGGCGATCACGCTGAGGACGAGCTTCTTCATGCCTGGACCTCTCGAACTGGTATGGGTGCCTGCTTGTATTATCGGAGTCCGGAGATGAAAAGCCGAGGGTTCTGCGGAACGCCGTTCTTCCTGACCTCGAAGTGCAGGTGCGGCCCCGTGGCCCTGCCCGTGCTGCCCACGGCGCCGAGGGACTGGCCCTGCGCGACCACGGCCCCCGTCTTCACGGACAGCCGCGACATGTGGCCGTAGATGTACGAGTACCCCATGCGGGAGCGCACCTCGACGTAGTTTCCCAGCACGTCGTCCCATCCCGCCACGCGCACCACGCCGTCCGAGGCCGACTTCACGGCGGAGCCCGCGTTGGCGGCGATGTCCACCCCCCTGTGCTTGCGCCGCTCGCCCGAGAACGGGTCCGCGCGGTAGCCGAAGGAGGAGGACTGCCATCCCATCCGCAGGGGGTTGAGCACCGCCACCCCCGTGGACAGGCTGTACTCGTAGCCCGTGTGCTGGACGCCCGGGAAGAACAGCCGGCTGCCCGACGCCAGCGACTCGCGGGTGAGCCTGTTGGCGCCGAGGACCTCCTCGGCCGAGATGCGATACTTGTCGCACAGTGCGTCGAGGTTCCCGTTGACCGTGACGAAAATCCCGTCCTGGTTGGGAACGCGGATGTCCTCCCCCACCGTGATGTTGTGGACGCCCCTGCCCTCCACGCGGTTCAGTGACGAGACGGTATCGGGGTCGAGGCCCAGCTTCTGCGCGATTCCAGAGATGGTGTCGCCGGACCGGGCGCGATAGAGCATGATCGTCACTGGCGGCGGCGAGTAGGGGTAGCCTCCCATGGCGGCGCCCGCGGCACCCGCGCCTCCAGCGCCCTCGGCGCCTCCAGCGCTCTCGGCGCCTCCAGCGCCTTCGACAGCCCATTGGCCTCCCGCGCGAGCTCTCTCCGCAGCGGCGGGCGCCTTCCAGCCCTCCCCCCCCCCCGCTGGCCGCGGGGCTGCGGTGCACCAGGAGGCCCAGCCCGCCCGGCTCATAGAGCATCCGCTCGGACGGGGAAGGGAACGGCAGCTTCGCGTCCAGGACCAGCAGGACGACGCACAGCACGAAGAAGACGGCTGTCGCCGCGGAGATCGGCTTCGCCTGGGCGGCTATTCTGTCGCGGAGACCCTTATGGTGTCGCATCGGCGTGCCGACCCACAGTCTATTTGAGCAGGCGCAGCGGGTCAACCGGTTCGGAGCCCCTGTAGATGGAGAAGTGCAGGTGCGGCCCCGTGCTGTAGCCGGTGTTTCCCAGCTCGCCGACCTTCTGGCCCTGGGCGACCTTCTGCCCCGTTGACACGACGATCCGGTTGAGGTGCGCGTACATGGTCTGGTAGCCGGGATGCTGCAGGAAGATATAGCGGCCGTAGTTCGCGTTGAACCCGATTGCCGCCACGGTGCCCGACATGGCTGCCCCCACAGGCGTCCCCAGCCGGGCCACCATGTCCACGCCGTTGTGGAATCGCACGACGCCGGTGAACGGGTCGGGCCGCGAGCCGAACGTCGAGCTCAACCTGCCGCGCACGGGGTAGATGAAGAGGCTGCCGGTGACCCTGTTGATGTCGGTCTGGCTCAGGCGCGCGCCGGGAAGGAACAGCACCTGGCCCACCGTGATCACGGCGCTCGACAGGCCGTTCCAGTCGAGGATGTCGTTGAGGGGGACCCCCGTCGAGCGCGAAATCCCTTCCAGTGTGTCGCCGCGACGCACGCGGTACTTCAGGCCGTCCGCGTTGGGCAGCTCCAGCACCGCTCCCGGCGACAGGGTTCGACCGTCGCGGATGTCGTTCCAGCTGATCAGAGTTCCCAGGCTGAGCCGGTGCTTCTGCGCCACCAGGGAGAGGGAGTCGCCCTTCCTCACCCGGTAGGAGCTGACCTGCACCCCGGTCACCGACGGCGGACGGGCCGTGGTGGCGGGCCGCACCGGCTCCTCGGGCACGACCGCGCGGTACAGCGTGTCGCCCGCGTCCACCGGCTCGGGCAGGCTGGGCCGGCCGACGGGCAAGAGGGACAGGGCACCGCGGAGTGCGGGCACGAGCACCAGGCCGACGAGCGCGGTCCCGAGGGCAGCGGCAAACCAGCCGCTCTGCAGGAGGTGCCGACGCGGGGGCCCGCCCGCCGCGACGGGGGCCTGGCGGCCGCGCCCCTGGGAACGTCCCTGCTGCGGGCGGAGAGGCTTCTGTGCGGCAAGCTGGGCGGAGAGCTGGACGCGCTCGATCCGCTTGCCCGCGAGCCGCTGGACAAGCGACTGGCGCGCGGCTGGCCTGCGCAGGATGCGCGCTCCCGGGAGGAACCGCTGGCGGTGCGCGGAGGTGGAGAGCGCTCTCTGCGGGAAGCCCCCGTGCCCCGCGGCGGCGGAGCGAAGCGCCCCGACGGGCACGGAGATCTCGGACTGCTGCCACCGCACGCCGGTGTTGCGTGCCCGCTGGCGGACGGGAGGGATCGCGCGCTTCTTGACGTGCTGCCGCTGGAGGATCGTGATCATACAAGCTCTCACACCCCATATCGACATTTGTCCCCCCGCATATTACTATGATCCTCCCGGGGGAGGGGAACTCGAGGTGACTGGGCCCAGTCAGAAGCAGCGCGGGAGGAGGCGTCTCGCCGTCTTCGCGTCGCTCCTGGGGGTCGCCGCCGTCGCGCTCGTCGTGCGCCTCGTCCAGCTGATGGTCGTGGTTCCCGCCCGGGAGGGCGCCGAGCCGCTCGTCTTTCCCCAGGTGGAGAGGGGAGCAATCCTCGACAGGCAGGGCCGCATCATGGCCGTCACCACGCGCAGGCAGCGCGTCTCGGCGTGGGTGCCCTCCGTGACATCCCCGGCGGAAAGCGCCGACATCCTGGCGGGAATCCTCGGCATGGACAGCCGCGCGATCCTCGACACGCTGCGCAGGCATCCCGGCTACGCGCTCATCCGGCGCACGGTGTCCTCCGAACAGGCGGCAGCCGTGCGCGCGCGGCGCGAGGAGGGGAAGCTGGAGGGCATCCGTCTGGAGGATGACTTCGGCCGGTCCTACCCCCAGGGCCGGCTCGCCTCGCACGTCGTGGGGTTCGTCGGGATCGACAACGTCGCGCTCGCCGGCATCGAGCACACGTTCAACGACGAGCTTGCCCCCCAGCCCCTCACCACGGACGCCGAGGCCGTGTTCGGCAACCAGGTCTTCCTCACCATCGACAGTGCCCTGCAGCACATCGTGGAAAGGATCGCGCGGCAGGCCGTGGAGAGCACCCGCGCCGATTCCCTGATGATCCTCGTCATGGACGCCCGCACCTCCGAGATCCTCGTCTGGGCGGCCCTGCCGGACTACGACCCCAATGCCTTCCAGCAGGAGTCCCCGGCCGTGTCCGCGAGCTCGCTCGTGGACAGGCCCCTGGTCATGGCGTACGAACCCGGCTCCGTGTTCAAGGTCTTCTCAATGGCCTCGCTGCTCGAGCTGGGCAGCATCACCCCCGACTCGCGGTTCACCTGCACGGGATTCTACGAAAAGCGCCTGCAGAGCGGCGAGACGATCCGCATCCGCTGCATCGCGCGCCACGGGGAGGTGGACCCGCAGCGCATCCTGCAGCTGTCCTGCAACGCGGGGGCGGCCTACGCCGCCGACACTGCCGACAATGCCGGCTTCGGGCCGGAATCGAACGCTTCGGGTTCGGCAGGCCCACGGGCCTGCCCCTGCTGGGGGAAACGTCGGGGATCCTGCGCCCGGTGGCGCCAGTGGTCTGCACGGTCCCGGCAGACCATCGCCTTCGGCCAGGAGCTGTCGGTGTCTGCCGCCCAGGTGCTCGCCGCCGCGGGGGCCATCGCGCACGACGGGCAGCTTCTCAAGCCCCGGCTTGTCCGCAGGATCGTCTCTCCCGAGGGCCGGGTGGTCAAGGAGTTCGGCCCCGAGCCCGTGGGCCAGGCCGTCTCCCCCGCCGTTGCCGCCGAGGTGCTGGCGATGATGGAGACGGCGACCGCGGCGGCCGGCACGGCGCGCAGGGCGGCCGTGGAGGGGCTTCGCATCTCGGCCAAGACGGGCACCGCCCAGGTGGCGAGTGCAACGGCTGGGGCGTACTCCGAGAACGACTTCATTGCCTCGATCCTGGGCATCTTCCCGACCGACGCGCCGCGGCTCGTCGTGTACGTGGTCGTGCAGAACCCGCGCGGGGAGAGCTACTTCGGCTCGACCATCGCCGCCCCCATCCTGCGGGACGTCGCCGTCGGCTCTCGCCGATGCCACGGGCATCCCCCGCGCGGGCTCCACGGTCGCCCCGCACACCGGGTCGGTGTCAGTCCCAGTCCCGCGGCCATCGGTGATCGGCGAGGTGATGCCGGACCTGCGCGGCACGCCGAAGAAGCTCCTCCTGGGCCTTCTCCTGCGTGACGACATCGTGGTCACGCTGCGCGGCAGCGGCGTCGTGGTGCGCCAGCAGCCCCCGCCGGGCGCCCCGGTCGTCCAGGGCACCGCTGTCCTCCTGGAGCTGGAATGACCCCCCTCGAGGACAATCTCGCGGCGCTCGCCGTGCGCGCACCGCTGCTCGCCGACCGGCTGCGAAGCCTCCCGCCCGACAGCCCGGCAAGCGCCGAGATCTCGGCGAGCGCCTCGGGACCCCCGACCGCCCGCTGGGCGGGGGCGTGGCTGCACAGCAGGCACGATCCCCACCGCGAGGCTGCCGCGCAGGTGACGCGCGAGACCGACGACCAGACGAGCACCACCCTGGTTCTCGGTTTCGGCCTGGGGTACGCGGCCGAGGCAGTGCTCGCCCTGCGGCCGGGGGCATCGATGCTCATCATCGAACCCGACCCGCGGCTCTTCCTGTCCGCCCTGGCCGCGCGCGACCTGCGTCCCCTGCTTTCCTCCCCACGCTGCCGCTGGCACGTCGGCGCCCCTGCCGAGGAGATCCCCTCTCTCCTGGAGACGCTGCCCCTGGAGAGGACAGCCTTCCTTCGCCTGCGGCCGGAAGTGGAGAAGGACCCCGAGGCTTTCCACTCCGCCGAGGAGGTGGCCCGCTCCTTCCTGCTGCGGCGCGAGATCAACGTCAACACCCTGAAGAGGTTCGGCAGGCTCTGGGTGCGGAACCTCTGCCGGAACATCGAGGCATTCGCCGATTCCCCGGGCGTATCGCTGCTCTCGGGAGCCTTTGCGGGCCTGCCGGCCCTCGTTCTCGCGGGTGGCCCCACACTGGACGACGCCGCGCCGCTGCTGCGTGAGCTGGGCAGGCGCATGCTCGTCATCGCCGTGAACACCTCCCTGGGGCCGTGCCTCGCCGCCGGGGTCAGCCCCGATTTCGGGGTCGTGGTGGACCCGCAGTACTGGGCCTCCCGTTCCCTCGACTGGGCGGGTGCCGACGCAGCGTCGTTCCTGGTCGCCGAGCCGTCCACGCATCCCCGGGTGTTCCGCAGCGCGCGCGCTGCGGGCGGACAGATCCTCCTGTGCAGCTCCCTGTTCCCCCTGGGCGAGAGGCTGGAAGCCGTCGTGGGCGGGAGAGGCAGGCTCGGCGCGGGGGGCTCGGTCACCACGTCGGCCTGGGACCTGGCACGGCTCTTCGGCTGTTCCCCCATCTTCGCCGCGGGGCTCGATCTCGGCTTCCCGGGCATGCGCACGCACTGCCGCGGGGCCTTCTTCGAGCAGGCCCGCGCCGCGTCGGGCAGGAAGCTGGCGCCCGCCGAGTGCTCGGCCTTCTGCGCCCTGCACGAGATCGGCATCTTCCCCGTCCGCTCTGCTGGCGGCGGCTGGACGCCGACGGACAGGAGAATGCTGCTCTACAAGTGGTGGTTCGAGAATGCCCTCGTGATGCGGCCGGATCTCGAGGCCCGCACTCTCTCGCCGCGCGGCGCGGCGATCGCCGGGCATGGGGCTGGCGTCCATGGACGAGGCGCTCGCACTCCCGGCAGTGCGCTCCCGGATCGACGCCGCCATGGCGGAGGCGCGGAAGACCTGCGCGCGGGCGGCAGGCGGCCGCCGCAGGCAGGGCCTGGGTGCCGCCCTGGCAGAGGTTCTCACCGAGCTGTCGCAGCTGGAGGCGGCCGCCGGGGAGGGCGCCCTGGCGAATGCCGCCCTCGCAGCCGCCGTCGCGGCGGGCAGCGACCCGCGGTCCGTCCTCGCCCGGCTGGACGCGGTGGACCGACGGATCCTCGATGTCTCCTCCCGGAACATCGCGGGATTCCTGATTCAGCCGATCATCCACAGCGTGCAGGGCGGTTCCGACAGGGCCGGGGACGCCTCCGAAGTCCTCGCCCGCAGCGCGAAGATGTACGAGGGAATTGCGGATTCGGCACGCTACCAGTCCGCACTCATCAGGCGGGCGATCGGAGAGCTGGCGGGGGCGAGCGGCAGCTGACAGGCAGGCGGCGGCATGTTTGCGCTCAAGCACGACGCCGAAACGTCCGATCCTTACTGTGAGGAGAACATCCTCTTTTTCATATCGACGGTATGCTCCTGACGTCCAGGCATACCGTTTTTTTTTGCCCGGAAACGACCTACTGCAGCGCCTTCTCGATTGCCGAGAGAATCCGCTCAGGCTTGAACGGCTTCACGATGAAATCCTTCACCCCCGCGCGGATCGCCTCGACGATGAGGTTCTGCTGCCCGAGGGCCGAACACATGATCACACGCGCGGCAGGATCGATGGTGAAGATCTTCCGCATCGCCTCCAGGCCGTTCATCAGGGGCATGGTGATGTCCAGCAGCACGAGGTCGGGCCGCAGCGCCTGGAACTTCTCGACGGCCTCCAGCCCGTTGGCGGCCTCTCCCACGATCGTGTAGCCCCTCTGCGTGAGGATCTCCTTCTGGATCATGCGCATGAACGAGAGGTCATCCGCGATGAGTATCCGCGCTCCCACGAGAGCTCCTTTCTGGTCGCGCCCCGCAGCGCGCATTCCCTGCAGGCGCACCCCTCGGCGCGCATCTCATGCCGAGGCGCCGCGAGGCGCCGCGACCCGTCAGAACTCCTCCTGGCGGATGAACGAGGTATCGAGGATGAACACCAGCTCGCCGTCCTCCAGCAGGGACACGCCCGAGAAGAGCCTGCGGTGGTTCAGCAGGTCGTCCACGGGACGAATGACCACCTGCTGCTCCTCGATCAGCTCGTCCACGACGAGGCACCCCTTGCGCCCGCCGTGGCTCAGGATCACCGCGAAGTGCTCCTCCGCCCTGTGACTGCCCCTGCCCAGGATGCCCGCGAGGCGGAACAGCGGGATCTCCTCGTCCCTGTAGATCCAGGTCTCCCGTTCCTCGTCCCCGCGCACCTCGGTGTTGAGAACCTTGACGGTGCTGTCGACGTCGGCGAGCGGGATGGCGTAGACCTGCCCATCCGAGCGCACGAGGAGCGCGCTCACGATGGTGAGCGTGAGAGGGAGCAGCAGCGTGACGCGGGTCCCCCGGCCCGTGTCGGTCGCGAGGGCCACGCTCCCCTTCAGCTCCTCCCGCACACGGGTGGCCACGACGTCCATGCCCACCCCCCTGCCCGACACGTCGGTCACCACCTCGCGGGTGCTGAAGCCGGGGCGGAAGACCAGGTCGAGCACCGCGGCATCGTCCATCTCCGCCGCCC
The DNA here is from genome assembly GCA_963733835.1 of uncultured Spirochaetota bacterium. Classification (GTDB taxonomy): domain Bacteria; phylum Spirochaetota; class Spirochaetia; order SZUA-6; family Fen-1364; genus CAVTER01. Next base: position 151,095 of record CAVTER010000015.1, on the reverse strand, counting down.
CGGGTATCCCGTCCCGGACGGCCTTCGCGCGCACCCGCTCGACGTCGATGCCCACCCCGTCGTCGGTGAGCTCCACCACGACGTTCCCCCCCTGTTGACGCGCGGACACGGACACCCTGCCCCGGGCGGGTTTGCCATGGCGGACCCGCTCCTCCGGGTACTCGATGCCGTGGTCGATAGCGTTCCTGATCAGGTGGGTGAGCGGATCTGACAGGGCCTCCACGAGCCCCCTGTCGATCTCCGTCTCCTCCCCCGCCAGGACCAGGTCGATGGACTTCCCCAGCTTTCGCGAGAGGTCCCGCACCAGTCGGGGGAACTTGCTGAAGATGACGGAGATGGGGACCATGCGCGTGTCCATCATGGCCCGCTGCATCCCCCCCGCGATCTTGTCCAGGGCATCGGAGGCCTCTGCCAGCTCCTCGCCCACCTCGTGCGCCTCTCCCCCGTTCCCTGCGACGCCGGAGGCTGCCTTGAGCACTTTCTCTGACAGGCGCGCGACGCGGGACTTGCGGGTGACGAGCTCCGCGACGAGGCTCCACAGGTCGTCGAGCTTCCTCGTGTCCACGCGGATCGTCGGACGCTCGGGGATCGTCGGACGGCGGGCAGCCTCCGCGGCGCCGGGAGCGCTCTCAGCGCCGGCCGACGCGACCGGCACGACAGGAGAAGCGCCAGGGGCAGAGCCGGGGCCAGCGAACGCCTGGGCATAGTCGATCGGCTCCAGGGAGACAATGGAGACCTGATCGACCTGGGCGGCGGCGCGGAGGGCGTCGGGCTCGTCGCGCGAGGTCAGGTACAGGTCGGCCTCCGCGTACGCGCCGTCGTCGAGGGGAGGCCCGTCCAACGGCGGCCGGCTCTTCACGACATTGGCTGCCAGCTCGAGGTTGTTGAAAACCAGGTAGACGCGGGGAAAGTTCATCGGCTCCCCTTCGGCGACACGCAGCCGAAGAAGGTAGAGGGTCTCGCCCCTGTCGCGTGCCTCCGCGAGCTGGCGGCGCTGGAACTCGTCGAACACGGGCGTCGTGGACGCTCCAGCGTCGTGGACGCTCCAAGCGTCGTGGACGCGGCCATCCCGGATGACTGCGCTACCGGGGCGGCCGCGGCACCTCCCGCACGAGCCGCGGCTTCGGAAAGCCCCCGTAAAACGTCGTCGGTGGCTGTCGCGCCGTCCGTGTCGCCGGCCCCGATGGCAGCCAGCATTTCCCCCACCCGGTCGAACCCTGCGAACTCCAGGTCCATGACCGCCCTGTCCAGCGGGAGGGCCCCGCTGCGGACCCGATCGAGGACGTCCTCCATCGAGTGGGCGAGTGCCGAGAGCTTCTCGAAGCCCATGAGGGCCGACTCGGACTTGATGGAGTGCACGCAGCGAAACGCCTCGTTCATCACCTCGGCGTTGGCGTTGTCCCTCTCGAGGGCCATGAGGGCCTGGCCCATCTTCGCGTGCAGGTCCTCGGTTTCCTCGATGAATGCCCGACGCAGGGCGGGGTCGTCGATGCCGGCGATGGCCATCGGTCTGCTCATCCCCCCGCGCGGAAGACCGCGGGCAGGTCGAGGATCATCCACAGCTCCTCACCGCGCTGCGTGAGGCCCGAGATGTACTCTGGGTTCATCCCGAGGCCCGCCGAGCGCACGTCGCGCACGGTCGCGTCGTCGATTTCCACGATCTCGCGAACCTCGTCCACGGCCAAGCCGTACACCCTGCCCCCGGCCTGCGCGACGATGATCCGCGGCTTTCGGATCTCCCCGCAGCGGGCGATGCCGAGGCGCTCGCGCAGGTTTACGACCGGGACCACCTCGCCCCGGAGGTTGATGACCCCCTCGACGTAGCCGGCAGCGCGGGGAACGGGGAGGAGGTTCTCGTGGCGCAGGATCTGCACCACCAGGTCGACGGAGAGGCAGTAGCGGCCGGTTCCCAGCGTAAACGACACGAACCTGCTGCGCATGGACCGTCCCTCCTCAGGACGCGCACCGGGCGGCGGGCATGCCGTCCGCCCGGCCAGGAAGCCCTCGTGCGAAAGTCACCTCCTGGCAGGCCCCGGTCCGGGGGTCGCGCGCGTGGGCGTGCAGGATCCCCTGGTCGTCGATGGCGAGACCCACCTCGATGCGCGGCGCGCCGCGCCGCCCCACTGCAAACCCGCTGAGCACGAAGCGGCCGATCGGGGATGTTCGGGCGGGGTACCCCGACACGCGCACGACCGGGATTTCGACCGCCGGCTGGCCGTCGGCAACGGTGGTGAAGAGCATCCGTCCGCGGGCCGGCACCGGGGCGCCCTCGCGGATCAGGACGACGGTCTTCCCGCCATCCACGCCGATGCCCAGCCCGCAGCTTGCCCGGGCCACCTCCGCGGCCATCCCTGTCCGCATTCCCAGCGCTCCTTTCACTCCTGTTCTCCCTGCACGGATCCTCCCCGGTCATCGGCGGCGGAGCCGCGCGCCTCGGGCGCCTCGCGCTCCTCCGAGCCCCCGCGTCCCCAGGCCCCCTCGCCCCCGCGACCGAGGCGGACGATGAGCTCGACCTCGCCCATCGGGAGGCCGACCCGCTGCGCGATGAGCGGCACTGCGAATCCCAGCCGGGCAAGCCGAGCCGCTTCCTCCCGCGCGTCCACCGCCGGGGCGGCCCCCGGGGCAACGGCCCGCGCCGCCCGGGGCCGCCCCGGCTGGGGCGGCCCCGGCTGGGGCGGCCCGTTCACGGACGACGAGGCAGGGCGCGCCTCGGCAAGGCGGCTGTACAGCTCCAGCCCCCCGTCATGCCTGTCGGCCTCGCGGCGCAGCAGGCCTATCTTCTTATCGGCCCGGGCGAGCAGCTCGTTGAGGCGGGCGATCGCGTCCTCCACCAGGGCCACGTTGCGCTCGGTGGTCTGGTTCAGCTCGACGACCAGACGGGAGACCTCCTCCCGCAGCTCCTGGGACTGCGCGGCGGCCGAGGCAGCGCGGCGCAGCCTCTCGCGCAGCACTGCGTAGACGATGGCGAGGCCGCCCAGCTCGACGGCGAGCAGGATGACAATGGTGAGGGCCATGCTCAGCCGGTGAGGTCCACGTTGCGGCCGAGGGCGGGATCGCGCACCACGTCCCCGCCCGCGGGGGGCCGTTTCGCGGGCGGCGCCGGCCGCTTCTCCCGCCGCCTGCCCTGCCTGCCCGAGCGCTCCTTGACCTGCTCGGGGCCCTCGTCGGACTGCCGTGCCTCGGTGACCGCCGCGTCCCGGGCTGCCGCCTTCGCGACGAGCTGTGCAGCCTGCAGCGACTGGGCGTGCGGCACGGCCTCCTTCTGGACGGCCTGCTCCTTCGCCACCTGGGTCTGCTGCGTGAAGAGTGTCTGCAGGTCGATCGGGAGCAGGGGCATCGAGGCCTACTTTCTCCTCATGAGCTCTTCGTCGAAGGTCTCGTACTTGGTCACCTTGACGTCTCCTCCCTGCAGGAAGAAGGTCACGAACTTGAACTCCGTGCGGACCGCCAGGCTCGCGCTCTTGATGGACAGGCGCACCCCGGGGTAGACCCGCTCCGAGGCCGAGATCTTGCCGATGTTGCTCAGAGAGGCGATGTAGGCGTTGATCGTCCCCATCTCCCGCGTCGTCTCCTCCAGCTGCGCGAGCAGCGTGGAGCGGGCCTCGTTCTGCTCCTTGAAGAACTGCGCCTTTTCGGGGGAAGCTTCCTCTGCACCCGCAGCAGGTTCTCGAGAGTCTTGATGTTGAGCTCCGTCTCCTCCAGCGTCTTCTCCAGGCCTGCCTTCACCTTCTCCAGCTCGGCCAGCCGCTCCCTGCTGCGCGGGTCGTAGCCCACCTCGACGACCGTCTCGGTGCCGGCGACCGAACCCAGCACCTTGGAGTTGACCTCCTCGGAGGCGCGCAGGCGGCCTCCCACGATCTGGGCACGCCTGCCCTGGCAGAGGATCATCCTGTTGGCGTCGACGAAGGAGTGGATGATGCCGTCGGTGACGACCACGTACTCACCCGCCTCGACCCGGGCGTGCTCTGATGAACTTGGCGTACAGGCTGCGCCCGGCCCGGATCCTGCCCTCGATCTTGGCGGCGATGCCCTGGTGCACGACGATGTCCCCCTCGGCGTCGAGGAGACACTTGCCCACGCTCCCGTAGATCTCGATGTTCCCCGCCGCCTTGACCGAGAAACCGTCCTCCACGCTGCCCTTCACGATCACCGTGCCGAGGAACAGGACGTTGCCGGTGCGCAGGTTCACGTCGCCGGGGATGAGGTACACCGGCTCGACGTTGATCTTTCCTCCCAGGAGCAGGACCTGGCCGTTGATCTCGGCGAGGAGGGCTGCCCCGTCGTCGGACAGCTTCACGTTCTTGCCCTGCGGCAGCTCGCAGTCCCTTCCCTTCCCCGCCGGAATGACGGTCCCCCCCACCGTCATGCCGGGGGTTCCCGGCTCGGCGGGAACCTTGCGGGCGAGAAGCTGCCCCGCCACGACGTTCTCGATGCGGCTGATGTCCTTGAAATCGATGCGGCCGTCCTTCTCGCGAAGCAGGACGGCGTCCCTGTCCACGCGGAAGTGGTACTCGATGCGCGCATCGGCCCCGTCATGCGCACGCGTGCCTTCGGCAACGAGGAGGGGCCTGCCGTACCGCGGGGCGTCCTCGAAATCGAGGAGCACCTCCTCCTTGATGCCGTGCACGACGCCGTTGGCCTGCAGGAAGGCCCGCAGGGAGTCGGCCGAGAGGTCGGCGCCTCCGGGGCCGGGCTCGGTGGCCATCACCAGCGCCTTCATCTCCCCGTCGGTGATGTCGAGGCTCAAGGAGGCGTCGTGCGCCGGGGACGAGCGAACGTCGGCGACCCTGATGTATTCGCCGTCGGCGTGTTTCACAACCCGTGCCACGAGGGACTGGTCGAAGCTGGCGACCCCGCGCAGCGACAGCTTCTCCAGCGCCATGATGTCCGTGGCGCGCGGGGCCCGGCCGCGGGGCCGGGTGACCTTCAGGAACGCGCCGTCGCTGCTGACGCGGACGAAGACCTCGCCGGGCGCATCGGGAAGCCGGCCGGGGACCGGCGGCGCGATGGCCGCCTCCTCCGCCGCCGGCGCGGGGGCGGCAACGCGCGCCTTCTCGTAGACGGAGAGCTTCCACGGCCGGGTTCCCATCCCCAGGACCCCCGCGGCGCCCTTCTGCACCACCTCGTATTCCAGGTCGCGCACCGGGACGCCCAGCTCGATCGCCGCCTTCTGCAGAGCATCGGGAATGCTGCCGGCTTCCACGGCGATGGTCCGGTTGGCCTTGTCCTCCGCGGAGCTGCGTCCGCATGTACTCCTGGACCTGCTCCAGGGTGATCTTCCCCGCCATTCCCGTCCTACACGATTCCCCTCTTGAAGCTCGTGAGCTTGGCGCGCAGGCGCATGATCGCCTTCGTGTGCAGCTGCGACACCCGGCTTTCCGTGACCTCGAGGACTTCGCCGATCTCCTTCAGGGTGAGGTCCTCGTAGTAGTAGAGGACCAGCACCTTCTTCTCCTTGTCCGGCAGCTCCTTGATGGCGTCCACGATGACCCGCTTGATCTCGTCCTTCTCGACGATGGTGTCGGGGTTGAGGCTGCCCGGGGCTCTCGATGCTCTCCGCGATGGAAATCTTGTCGTTGTCCTCGCCGGTGTACCAGATGTCGTGCAGCGAGAGCATCGAGGTCCCGCTGATCTTGAGCATCATCTGCTGGAACTCCTTCAGGTCCATCGTCATCGCCGAGGCGATCTCCTCGTCGGAGGCGGCCCTGCCCAGCGAGGCCTCCAGGCGCCGCACCGTCGTCCTCGACCTCCCGCGCCTTCTGGCGCACCGAGCGGGGCACCCAGTCGATCGTCGCGCAGCTCGTCGAAGATCGCCCCGCGGATGCGGGTCACCGCGTAGGTCTTGAACTTCACGTGCTTGCCGGGATCGAACTTGTCGATCGCGTCGAACAGCCCGAACACGCCGAATCCCACCAGGTCATCGAACTCGACGTTCTGCGGCATGCCGATGGCGATCTTGCCCGCCACGTACTTCACCAGGGGGGCGTACTGGCGGACGAAGTAGTCGCGGATCTTCCGGTCTTTCGTCCGACGGTAGAGCTTCCACAGCTCCTCCTCGGACTTTCCCTCCCAGCGGCTGTCCCCCATGGCTCCCCTATCCCTTTTCATCCCTCTTCACGATGGTGTGGACGGCCCGCGCCATTGTCGCGGGGTCTTCCTCCACCATCCTGCGCAGCGCCTCGTCCACGGCGGCGCCGCTGAACGACGTGCGGGGGTCCGGCTCCGGGCCCTCCCCGCCTCTGCCGGCTCCAGGCCGGCGATGTCCGGAAGGGAATCCAGTCCCCCGCCGGCGCCCCGTCCTGCCCGCACGGTGCCGGACGGCGCACCTGCCGCGCCCGCAGGAGCGCCATCGATGTCCTCGCCAAGCGGGAGCGCATCCTCCGCGCCCTCGCGCCCGGCGCCCTCGGCGCCCCCGATGCCCTCGGCGTCCCCGGCGCCCCCGACCCCCTCCGCGGTCTCCACGGACCCCGGTTCGGACTCCAGGTCGATCGAGGCATCCCCCACCAGCTCCGGGGACGCCATGGCCTCTTCCCCTGGGCCCGCGAGAGGGTTTTCCTCTGGCAGCACGATATCCACACGCGAGCCGGTCTCCGCGGCACCTGCCGAGTCTGCGTCGGGTTGCCCGCTCAGCTGGGACAGGAAACGGCGCACGACGAACTGCAGCCCCACCCCCAGGCCACCGAACAGCACGGCCAGGAGGACCGCACGCAGGATCACGGTGCCGATGGGGTTTCGCGCGACGATCCCTGTCAGGAAGGAGAGGACAAGCGCGGCGGCCGCAAAGAGCCCCGCGAGCTTCCCGTACGTCCGGATGAACTCCCTCATGGCCCGCCTTCCGTCCGGCGCGCCCGCAGGGCGCGCGCGTCCCTGACAGTAGGGGAAAAGGCCGCCCGCGTCAACCTTTGCCCCCGAACAGCTTCTTCAGGAAGTCCGGGATGCCCTTCCCATCCCGGTAGTCCACGTTCTCCAGCCTGCCCACGAGGTGGCGGATGCACATGGCCGCCCGCGACTTGGGCTCCATCACGAGGAACGGCTTCTGGCGCACAACAGAGGAATGCACCACGGGATCCTCGTACACGAAGCCGAGGTAGTCGACCTTGAGATTCAGGAACTGCCCCGCGATGTTGATCACCCTCTCGGCCACCCTCTTGCCCTCGACCACCGAGTGCACCCGGTTCACCACGAGCTTCAACCCGATGTCGAGGCTCTCGACCTCCGTGGCGATGATCTTGATGATGCCGTACGCGTCGGTGATCGCCGTGGGCTCGGGGGTGGTGACGATCAGCGCGTCGTCGGCCGCGGCGATGAAGGAGATCACGTTGCTCGACACGCCCGCCGCGCAGTCGATGATGATCACGTCCGCGTTGGACAGCGCGGCGAGCTCCGCGATGAAATCCCCCCGCTCCTCGTCGGTGAGGTTGGCGATCTTCGAGAACCCCGAGGCCCCGGCGATGATCTGGATGCCGTAGCTGGTGTCGACGAGGATCTCGGAGAGGGTCTTCTGCTTGCGGATGAGGTGGTACAGGTTGTAGCGGGGGATGACCCCGAGCACGACGTTCACGTTCGCGAGGCCGAGGTCGGCGTCCATCACGATGACCTTCTTGCCCAGCTGCGCGTACGCGAGGGCGAGATTGATCGCGATGTTGGTCTTCCCGACCCCGCCCTTGCCGCTGGAGACGGCGATGATGCGCGTCCCCCTGCCCGCCGTCCTTCCCCTGCCCGGCCGGGCGGGCCGAGCGGCCGCTCACCAGCTCCCGCAGCTTCTCCGCCTGGTCCGCCATTGCGTCACATTCCTCCCGGCGCGCCCGATGGGCGCGCATGTCCATCCGCCGCGCCCGACGGGCGCGCATGTCCCCTCGCCGCGCGGCCGTAGCGTTTCTCCAGCCGCTCGCGGTTGATCCGGAACCCCTCCATGTTCATGAGGAGGCGTACCGCGCTTGCTTCCGACAGGTCCTGGGGCACCCCCTGCCCGTCGCAGAGGTAAGCCACGCTCTTCCTGTGGCGGGCAAGCGTGGAGATGACGTTCCCGATCCGCATGGTCTCGTCCAGCTTGGTAAGGATGACCGAGCGGTAGCCGAAAGGCTCGAACTGCCGCAGGATCTCCTCCGCGTCGCTCGCCTTGGTGGTGGCACTGAGCGCGAGGTACACGACGGCCCGCGAGCCGCAGCTGGTAAGAATCTCCTTCATCTCTGCCAGCTTTGCAAGGTCGCGCGGGCTCCTGCCGATGGTGTCGATGAGCACCAGGCTGCGCGTCGGCGGCCAGGGCGAGGCTCTTGGACAGGTCCGCCGCGCTCTCCACGAGGGTCACCGGGATGCGCATGATCTCCGCGTACGTCTCGATCTGCTGCTTGGCGGCGATCCGGTAGTTGTCGATCGTGATGATGCGCACCCTGCGGCCCGGCGAGCGGCCACCGCGCCAGCCCGTACACGGCGGCCAGCTTGGCCACCGTCGTCGTCTTGCCGACACCTGTCGGGCCCACGATGACCGCCACAGTCGTCGCCCTTCTCCTCGAAGGCCAGGGGAGGATCCACGGCGATGCTGTCGCCGATCCACTCCACCACGGCGCTCTGCACGGTCCCGTAGTCCTCGAGGGCTTCGAGGGAGAACTCCCGGCGGATGCGCTCCCGCATCTGGCCGCGGTACTCCTCCGTGAAGTCGTTCATCACCAGGAGGTCTTCGATGCGGGCAACGGAGGGGTGCGCCTCCTCGCGGGCCGGGGGCCGGGGGGCGCTCACAGCCTCGCGCAGCCCCTGGATCTCCTTCAGGAGAACCTGCAGGGTCTGCTCCCGCCGCACCGAGTCGAGGATCTTCTTCTTCTCCTCCTCGACCTCGACTTTCCTGCGCCGGGCGCCGTCCTCGGAGATGTAGCCCGTCACCTCCACGCCGTCGGAGCCGAACAGGCCGAGCAGCCCCCCCCTGCGCACCGCCCGGTGGGTCAGGATGCGGGCGTCTTCCCCGTAGCTGGCCTTCATCTTGTCGATCGCCTCCCTGTCCGTCCGTCCGTGGACCGTGAAGTACCGCATGTGTGACGCTTCCCTACCCTTCCAGACGAATTTCCCCGAGGGATTCCACGACGATGTCCGCCACGACCTCGAGGCTGGAGATCACCGCGAGGTGCGGGATCTCCCGGGCCGTGCTCGACTTGACAAGCGGCCGGGCCGCCTCCGAGCAGAGCACCACCTCGTGGTGACCCTGCTCCTGGACCGCCTTGACGGCGTTTGTGAGCGCCGTGATCCAGCGTCGGTGCAGTCGCCGGGTCCAGCCCCGCCACGATGCCCCTGTTGGTCTCCAGGCGCGAGTCGATGATCGCCTTCTCCAGCGACGGCTCGATTGTGAGAACGCGCATGGTCTTCCTGTCGTCGCAGTACTGCAGGCAGATCTGCCGCCCCAGGGCCTGTCGCACCTTCTCCACGAGGAAACCCACGTCCTTTGTGACCGACCCGTAGTCGGCCAGGGTCTCGAGGATCACCACCATGTTGCGCACCGAGACCCGCTCGGAGAGCAGCCCCTGGAGCACCTTCTGGATCTCCCCCACCGCGAGGCTCTTCCGCACCTCCTCCACGACGGCCGAGTACTCGGTCTTGAGAGCTTCCAGGATGGACTGCACCTCCTGGCGGCCCAGGATCTCCGAGGCGTACCGCTTGATGATCTCCGTCAGGTGCGTCGCGATGATGGACGGGGGGTCGACCACCGTGCACCCCAGGCGCTCCGCCTTCTCGCGGTCTTCCTCGACGATCCACACGGCGGGAAGGCCGAAGGCGGGGTCCCGGGTCTGCTCACCCGGGCAGCTCCCCCGCAGCCTTCCCCGGCTGGATGGCCATGTAGTGCCCCATCTTGATCCTGCCGCGTCCCACCTCGACGCCCCGGATCTTGAACGAGTACTCGGCCGGCTCCAGGCGCATGTTGTCGATGATCCGGATGCGGGGAACCACGAGGCCCAGCTCGAGGGCAGACTCCCGGCGGATGCGCGTGATCCTGTCCAGCAGCTCGGCGCCCTGCTCCTTGTCCACAAGGGGGATCAGCCCGTAGCCGATCTCGAGGGACAGGGGGTCCAGGGGCACCACGGGCGACATCTCGGCAGGGGCCGCCCGCTCCTTGTCCGCCACCTCCCGGGTGCGGCTCTTCTCCTCCTCTGCCACCTTGCGCCGGGTCAGGCTCAGCCCCAGGGCCCCCAGCAGGGCGCCCATCGGGATGAGGACGTACCAGGGGAAACCCGGGCAGGAACGCGAGGATGACGAGGAACCCCCCCGCGATGAGGTACGGCCGGCCCTGGCTGGAAAACTGCTTGGTCACGTCGGTCCCGAAGGAGGCCTCGCTCACGGCCCGGGTGACGATGATGCCCGTCGCCGTGGAGATGAGCAGCGCGGGCAGCTGCGTCACGAGGCCGTCCCCGATGGCCAGCGAGATGTAGGTGTCCAGCGCCACCTGCCAGCTCTCCCCGTGGAGGGTCATTCCCACCACCAGTCCGCCGATGACGTTCACCACGGTGATGAGGATGCCGACTTTCACGTTCCCCGAAACGAACTTCGAGGCGCCGTCCATGGAGCCGTAGAAATCGGCCTCGCGCTGCAGGTCGTTCTTCTTCTTCGTCGCCTCCGCCTCAGTGATCAGCCCCGAGTTGTACTCCGCCTCGATGGCCATCTGCTTGCCCGGCAGGGCGTCCAGCGTGAAACGCGCGGCCACCTCGGCAACGCGGGTGGCGCCCTTGGTGATGACGATGAACTGCACCGCGATGATGATGATGAAGATGATGAGGCCGATCACGTAGCCCTCGACCCCCTTTGTCCCGACGACGAAGGAGGCGAAGGCGCGGATGATGTGGCCGTTGAACCTGCTCCCCTGGGAGAGGATGAGCCGCGTGGAGGAGACGTTCAGCGCAAGCCCGAACACGGTGGCGATGAGAAGCAGGGTCGGGAAGACGGAGAACTCGAGGGCGTGGCGGGTGTACAGGACCGTGAGGATGACGAGCAGCGCGATGACGAGGTTGACCGCCATCAGGACGTCCAGCAGGATGGCAGGCAGCGGGATGAGCATCATCATGATGACCACGATGACGCCGATGGCCACCAGCACGTCGCTCCTCTGCTTCCAGAGGCTGCCGGCAACCGTTCGCGCATCAGCCATGGGGAGACCTCCTTCGGCTGCTCATGCCTACACCACCGCCTCCCGACGCGCCCCCGGGGCGCGCGTGTCCTGCGGGCGCCCGCTCATCTTGTACACCTCGGCGAGGATGATCGACATCGCCTCGTAGAACTTCTCGGGGATCGTGTCGCCGATCTCGACCTCGTTGTACAGCGCGCGGGCGAGAGGCTTGTTCTCCACGATGGGCACCGCGTTGTCGGCGGCCACCTCGCGGATCTTCGCGGCGATCACGTCGGCCCCCTTGGCCACGACCGTCGGGGCAGGCATGGCAGCCCTGTCGTACTCCAGGGCCACGGCGAAGTGGGTCGGGTTGGTGATGACGACGTCGGCCCTGGGCACCGCCTTCAGCATCGTGCGGCGCATGATCTCGCGCATGCGCTCGCGCAGCCTGCTGCGGGTGAGAGGGTCGCCCTCGTACATCTTGCGCTCCTCCTTCACCTCCTGCCGGGACATCTTGAGGCTCTCCAGGTGCTGGCGCCTCTGGAACCAGTAGTCCACGGCGGAGAAGGCGAGAAGCGCGATGGCCGCCTCCAGCACGATGCGGAAGGCGACCTGCGAGATCACGATCACCCCCGAGAACCAGGGCGACATCACGAGCATCGTGATGCGCGGGATTTCCCCGCGGATGTTGAGGTACGCGATCGACGGCGATCACCGCGATCTTCACAATCGACTTTGCGAGGTTGAACGCCGCCTCGGGCGAGCCCATCGACCGTCGCAGCCACCTGCCCATGTGGGGAATCGATCCGCCCCAGGTCCGGCGTGATGGGCTTGGCGGTGAACAGGAAACCGACCTGGAGGACGTTCCCCCCCACGGCGACGACGAAGAGCACAGCGAGCAGGGGCAGCGCGAGGCGCAGGAAGTAGCTCATGAACGGCCGGGGCGATGGCAGCCGCGAAAGCGTTCGGGCTGGCCGCGCGCGAGAGGAAGAAGGTGAGCATCTCGATGGCAACACGCATGATATGCGTGGACAGCAGCCCCAGCGTGGCCATCCCGGCGAGCAGGAGCAGCGAGGAGGTCACCTCGGCGCGACTTGGCGACCTTGCCTTCCTCGCGGGCCTTGCGCAGCTTGTGCTCGGAGGGCTCCTCCGTCCGGCCCTCGTCCTCGGCCGCGAACCACTGCAGGTGCACGTCGAAGGGGGCGTCCGCCGAGGGGGCGAAGCCCGCCCCGGCGGGGAGCAGGGCGAAACGCCGCCTCATCGGCCGGCCCTCCGGGCCAGGCCCGAGAGCAGCCCCGCATGGTCTCGAAGCCGCGCGTCGATGATCCTCCCGAACGCGGTCATCAGGAACGGCATCGTCGCGAACAGCAGGAGGAACGACACGCCGATCGACACCGGGAAGCCCATCGTGAGCACGTCCATCTGCGGCGAGGCCTTGGCGAGGAGCCCCATGGTGATCGACACCAGGAGGAGCGTGCCGAGGATCGGGAAGCGAGATCGTGAGGGCGCTCTGGAACAGGCCGCCAGCCCCCGCACGAGCACCTGGATGATCGCATCCCGTCCCGTCACCAGGTCGATCGCGCGCAGGGCGTGGAAGGAACTCTGCACGCCCACGAGCAGAAACTTGCCCAGCCCGGAAACGGAGATGAAGACGAGCATGGCCACGAGGTTGAGGAACTCGCCCATGAGCGGGATTTCCACCTGCGACAGCGGATCGAAGACTTCCGAGGCGCTGAAGCCCATCTGCAGCGAGAAGAACTGGCCCGCGACCTGGAAGGCGGAGAACACGAGCAGGAGAAGGAAGCCGATGAGAAGGCCGATCGCAGCCTCGCCGAGCACCAGGAGCACGTAGTCCACGGCGTTCGCGGGGATGGGGTACCCTCCCGCGAGCACGGACGGGAACACGGTCACCGCCGTGAAGAGCGACAGTCCCACCTTCGCCACCTGCGGGATGGTGGTCGAGGACAGCAGCGGCGCCACCTCCACCATCGCGAGGATGCGGAAGAAGACGAGGAGGAAAAGTCTGATGTTTGTGACCAGCGCCTCGATCATATCGTCGGTATGATCTCGAAGAGCCGCCGCGTGTACTCGACCAGGGACTGAAACAGGAACCTCCCGAAGCAGCACGAGGGCGAGCAGGATCGCGGCGATCTTCGGCACGAAGCTCAGGGTCTGCTCCTGGATCGAGGTCGTCGCCTGCAGGATCGCGACGATCAGGCCGACGACCATGCCGACGAGCAGGATGGGCCCCGCCACGATCAGAGCGTCTCCATGACCGCCTCGCGGACGATCTGCATGCGCCATTCCCACTGCTCATCTGAAGCTCCTGACCAGCTGCATCGTGAGCAAGCCCCCAGCCGTCGACCAGCACGAACAGGATGAGCTTGAACGGCGTGGAGATCATGACCGGCGGCAGCATGATCATGCCCATCGACATGAGGGCCGAGGCGACGACCATGTCGATGATGATGAACGGGATGAAGAGCAGGATCCCGATCTTGAAGGCGACCGTCATCTCGTGCAGGACGAAGGCGGGGATCAGCACGTAGGTGGGCACGTCCGCGAGCGTGTTCGGCTTGGGCAGCCCCCGCATGCTCATGAACAGCCTGATCGACTCCGCGTCGTTGCCCATCTGCCTGTACATGAATACCCGCAGGGGCTTCTCGGCGTTCGTGTACATCTCCTCCAGGCCGATCCTCCCCTCGCCGAACGGCTTCAGCGAGGTCTCGTAGACCTGGTTGAAGGTGGGCCACATGATGAACACGGTGAGGAACAGGGCAAGGCCCATCAGCACCTGGTTGGGGGGCGCCTGCTGCAGCGACAGCGCCCGCTTGATGAAGTCGAAGACGATCGCGATGCGCAGGAAGCACGTCGTGAGGATCAGGATGGACGGGGCGATGGCGAGCACGGTGAGCAGAAGCAGCATCTGCACGGAGAGCACGACCTCCTGGTTGCTGCGCGCCTGGCGGACGTTCAGGTCGACGAAGGGGAAGCCCAGCCCGCCCGCGGCGGGAGCGGCCCCGGAGGCCTGCGCGGACAGGGGGACGAGGCCGGCGCCGAGCAGCAGGACGACCGCCACGTGACGGCGAGGGTCGCGCGCCTGCTCACAGCTTCCTCAGCCTGTCGCGCTGGCGCTTGAGGAAACCCAGGCTGTCGCCCATCGTCGCCTGGCCCTTCGCCGGGCGGAAGATCTCGGACAGGACGGACTGGAACGTGCGGCGGCCCGACGGCGTCTCTTCCGCCGCGGTCAGCCGCAGGCTGTCCCGGCTCTCGGGGTCGGTGATCTCCGAGATGAGGTCCACGCCCCCGTCTGCAGAGCCGACGAGGTAGACCCTCGTGCCGACCTCCACGAGGTGCAGCGATCGGGTGCCCGCCAGGGTGCGGGACCCGAGAACCCTTATGAGGTCGTTCTCCTGCACCCGCCTTCCCGTCCTGCGGCGCAGCAGCCACAGCAGCACGTAGATGGCCGCCACGACGAGGGCCAGCACGAGGAGCATCCGGACGAAGTCCCATGTCGACACCGCAGACGCGGCCCGTGCGCCGGGCGCAGCAGTCTCCCCGCCGGCAGCCTCGCCGCCGCCCGGGGCGTCCGCGATGAGCATCTCGGATTCGTTGACGGGCTGTGCAGCCGACGCGGCGCCGGGCTGCCCGTTTTTCTGTGACGCCGCCTGCGAGAACGCCGGCAGCGCCGTCAGGGCGGCAAGCACGAGGCATGCCCCCGACACACGCAGAAGCTCTTTCAGATTCCCCCTCCCAGTAAAATCTGAAGACGGTCGTTCTATGTCAGATCATTCATCCTGTCGATCTGCGACACGATCTCCGTCACGCGCACGCCGAAGTTCTCGTCGATGACCACGACCTCGCCCTTGGCGATCAGCTTGTGGTTCACCAGGATGTCGACGGGCTCGCCGGCGAGCTTGTCCAGCTCGATGATCGTGCCCTCGCCGATGCCCAGGATGTCCTTGATCCGCTTCCTGGTGCGGCCCAGCTCCACGGTCATCTCCATGTACACGTCCATGAGCAGGCCGATGTTGCCCTGCTCCCCGCCCAGCTGCGCGGGCTGGAGGTTGGCGAACTGCACCGGCTGCACGTTCGGCGGCGCCATGCCCGGGCTCGCTGCCCGGCCCGCCGAAGCGCCTGGCCGAAGTCTGCTGGAACCCCCCCGCCCCGAACCCCGACGGTGCGGCGGGGCTGCGCCGGCCGCCGCCCGCGGGGGGCGGAGGCCCCGCGCGCGGCGGCGGGGGCTGCCGCGAAGGGCTGCGCCCCTCCCCCTCGGACAGCGAGACGATCTCCTTCACCAGCGACAGCGAGAAGACCTCCATCATCCGCGAGCCGGGGGCCCCTTCGATGGAGAGCGGGTACTCGACGGTCACGCAGAACTCGCCCTGGGGCAGGCGCACCTGCGACCGCTTGGTCTGGCGCAGGTCCGGGACCGCCGTCTTCACGACCCGGCCGATCTGGTTGCCGATGGCCGTGGCGGCCGTCCCGGTGATCTGCGACATCGCCTCCGAGACTGCCGAGAGCGACGCCTCGTCGAGGTCGGACCCGGCTGACCCATCATCAGCCCGGCGATCGTCGCCGCCGCGTCGGCGGGCACGACGTAGGAGTGCTCGCCCTGCACCCCGTCGGTCAGGTCGACGCGCACGTCGACGACCTCCTCGGGCAGCGCCGCGCCGAGGTCGGCGGGCGTGCGCGCCTTCACCACGGGGTCGCCGATGCGCACCGTCTTCCCGGTCAGGATGGACAGGTTGGAGCTCTGGCTCTCCGTGACACCCCGCAGCATCTCCTGGAACACTGTCGTTTCCGCGTCGGTGAGCGGCGAGGCAGTCCCGCCCCCGACAGTGTCCATCTCGATGGTGTCCGTCCCCTGCAGCAGGGCGTCGATCTCGTCCTGCGAGAGTGATCCGTCACTCATGCTTCCTCTCCCTCGTCCGCGACCAGCTCCTCGAACTCCGCCTGCTCGATGTCCTCGAGCTTCTTCAGCACCTGCACGGCGATCTTGTTGCCCACCACGCCGGGCCTGCAGAGGAACTTGCGCCGGTCGCCGATCTTCAGCGCCATCGGGTCGCCGACGCGCACGTTCTGCAGGCGGATGATGTCGCCGGCGCGCAGGGCGAGCACGTCGCGCATCGTGATGTCGATGGAGCCGACCTCGGCCACGAGCGTGATCTCGATGCCGGCCAGCCGCTCGCGCAGGAGGCTGAGGTTCTCGGTGGTCGTCCCGCGGCGCATGGAGGAGTACACGTACTGCGCGGACAGCTTGGGGATGATCGGCTCGATCGTGAGGTACGGGATGCAGAAGTTCATCATCCCCTCGACGTCGCCGACCTTCGTCTCGAGGGTCACGAGCACCACCATCTCGGTGGGCGGCACGATCTGCGCGAACTGCGGGTTCGTCTCGATCTGGCCGAGGCGCGGGCGCAGGTCGATCACCGTGGCCCACGCCTCGCGCAGGTTGCCGAGGATGCGCACGATGATGCCCTCGATGACCGACTGCTCGATGTCCGTGAGCTCGCGCGTGAACTTCGCCCCCTCGCCCTGCCCGCCGAAGCAGCCGGTCGATGATCGCGAAGGTGATCGCGCGGGTCGATCTCGAGGATGGCCGAGCCCTTCAGCGGGTCCATGTTGATGACCGCGAGGGTGGTCGGGTTCGGGATCGAGCGGATGAACTCCTCGTAGGTGAGCTGGTCGACCGAGGCCACGTGCACGTGCGCGAGGCTGCGCAGCTGGCTGGACAGCGCCGTGGTGGTCAGGCGCGCGAAGGTCTCGTGCATGATCGAGACCGTGCGGATCTGGTCCTTGGAGAACTTGTCGGGCCTCTTGAAGTCGTAGATCTTGATCTTGCGCTGGTCGGCCGGGGCGCTGGCCTCCTCGGTGGCGACCTCGCCGGACGAGATCGCGGTGAGCAGCTGGTCTATCTCGTCCTGCGACAGGACTTCCGTCATCCCGCTCTCCCTACTTCACCACGGAGAACTCGCGGAACACCACGCTCTTGACCTTGCCCGCTCGTCAGGACCCTGTTGATCTGGTTCAGCATGTCGGCCTGGATCGCGTCGTAGTGCTGCGGGTTCAGGTCCGCGGCCGTCTTCCTGGCCACGTACTTCAGGAGGAGGTCCTGGATTTCCCACTTGCGGGCGCTGATCTCGGTGCCGAGCACCTTGTCGTTGAGGTCGTAGCCGAGGCTCACCTTGAGCAGGAAGATCGCCGGCGTCTCGTCGGCGGTCTGCCCGCGGATCTGGTCGATCACGTCGGTGTAGGAGAGCGGGTCGGCCTTGTCGACGTACTCGGGAGACACGGCGGCCAGGCCCTGCGAGGAGCGGCCCTTGTCGCGGGCGTTCATGGTGATGACCACGGTGGCCACGACGATGATGATGATGCCGACGGCGATCGCCGCCCACTTGAGGATCGTGATCAGGAGACCCGAGAACAGCCCTCCCTTGCGGGGGCCCATGCCTTCCTCGGTGCCGCCGCCGACGTCCTCCAGATTGAGGTCCTGCTGATCGTCAGACATCCCCTCCCCCCCTTCGTTATTCTACCATAGAAACATTGACCAGTGCAACACTGTTTCCCGCCGGGCGGAAGCACCCGCCGGGCGGGAAGCCCCCGCGCTACAGGTGCCCCTCCCCGAGGATGATCACGTCGACCCTCCTGTTGTACGCCTGGCCCTCGGGGGTGTCGTTCGACGCCAGGGGGACGGTATCCGCGAAGCCGGCCACCTGGAACTGCTTCTCGTCCACGCCGAAGTCGACCAGGTAGTGCAGCACGTTGGTCGCCCTGGCCGTTGACAGCTCCCAGTTCGTCGCGTAGGGCCCCGCCGGGTCGGTCGGGATGGAGTCGGTGTGCCCCTCGATGCGGAACTTCCGCCCCGCCAGGTCCGGCGAGGACAGAAGCTGCGCGAGGGTGGCCAGCAGGCTGCGTGACGCCTCGATATCCAGCTGTGCGCTCGCCCGCGGGAAGTACGCGTCGGAGGCGAGCGAGATGACAAGACCCCTCTCGTCCTCCTTCACCCGGACCTTCTTCGTGCGGATCTCGGGCTGGAATGCCGAGACCGCGGTCTTCGTGGCCCGGGCCAGCGACTGTCCCTTCTCGGAGGACGGCAGGCTCATGATGGTGTTTCCCAGCTCGGCCAGCCTGCCCGCCTGGAGGGTGTTGCCGCCCGAGCGGCTGCCCAGGCCCTGGAATGCGGACAGCACGAGGTTCAGCTCCACCTGGTCGACCGAGCCCGTCTCGTACATCAGGACGAAGAACACGAGAAGCAGGGTCGTCAGGTCACCCCAGGTGAGAAGCCACGACGGGGCCCCTTCCTCGCACTTCTTCTTCCTCGTCGGGATCGCCACCTCGTCCCCCTACTCCCTGGCCGCTTCCTGCTTCACGGCTTCCCGCTGGCGCGGCGGCAGGAATGAGATGAGCTTCTCTTCCAGGATGCGGGGGTTGTCGCCCGACTGGATCGACAGGATCCCCTCGATCATGATCTCGCGCACACGCGACTCTCCCGCGTCCTGGTCCATCAGCTTGCGCCGGAAGGGCTGGAACACGAGGTAGCACATGACGGCACCGTAGAGGCTGGTGACCAGCGCGAGGGACATGCCCGAGCCGATGGACGCCTTGTCGTTCAGGTTCTGCAGCATCGCGATGAGGCCTGCCAGGGTCCCGATCATGCCGAAGGCGGGAGCCCACGTCGCCCAGTCGCCGTAGAAGTTGGCGCCTTCCTCGTGGCGGGTCTGCATCTGGTTGAGCTCGTTGTAGAGGATGTTCTTGATGATTTCGGGATCGGTGCCGTCCACGACGAGCTGGATGCCCTTGCGCAGGAACTCGTCCTCCACCTCCTCCAGGTCGTCCTCGAGGGCGAGGAGTCCCTCGCGGCGGGCCTTCTCCGAGAAGGCCACGAGGCGGCTGATGATCCTCTCCTCGCCCCACTTGGGGATGCGCAGGGTGAGACGGATCCACTTCATCTGGCCGAGGAAACGCTGCAGGCCGTGGCCCACCAGCATGGCACCGATCGAGCCGCCGATCGTCATCAGGGCCGACGGGTAGTCGAGGTAACTCACCAGCACGCCCTTGGAGAAGACGATCGAGAGCGCCGTGAAGGTCAGGCCGCCGACGATGCCGATGATTGTTCCGAAGTCCATTCGCCTCTACTCCTCGTTCTTCAGCGCCCCGATGAGCTTTCGGTACTCGACGATACGCAGGAAAAGGGTCTGGTAGTCCTCGCGGACTACCAGCCTCTTTCCCGACAGCATGACCATGGTCGTGTCGGGGTTGCACTCGACGTACTCGATCTGGTGCGGGTTGACGTAGTACGTCTTCCCGTCCAGCTTCGTCACTTCAACCATGGGGGGGACCCGTCATCGCGCCTGTCATTCCCTCTACCTCTTCAGCGTGAGCAGCTCCTGCAGCATCTGGTCCGAGGTGGTGATCGTGCGCGAGCTGGCCTGGAAGCCCCGCTGCGTCACGATCATGTCCGTGAACTGCTCGGCCAGGTCGACGTTGGACATCTCGAGGGTGCCCGCGATGACCTTTCCCTTGCCCGCCGTGCCGGAGGGACCGACGTTCGGGTCGCCCGAGTTGTTCGACACCATGTAGGTGTTCTCCCCCGCCTTCTCCAGGCCGCCGGGGTTGGTGAAGGATCCCAGCGCGAGCTGGCCGATCGTCCTGTTGGTCCCGTTGGAGTACACGCCCGTGATGACCCCCGCCTGGTCGATCTTGAAGCTTTCCAGGTAGCCCATCGTGTAGCCGTCCTGCCGGACTGCCTTGGTGGAGCTGGTCTCGGCGAACTGGGTGATTGCATCCCTGTAGGCGCCCACCCGTCCCAGGTCGAGGTTGAAGGTCTGGCGCACCGGACCGGCCTGCCCGGCCGGCACGGTCGTCTCGGGGACGTCGAAGGAGATCTGCACCTGGAGGTTGCCGGCGTTCAGCAGGTCGCCCTGCGCGTCGCGCACCGCCGCCAGGGCGCCGAGGTTGTCGAAGTCGACGAAGAAGACATTGTCGGTGTTGTTCGCCGCGCCGACCTCGGCACGGGTGTTGGTCGCCACCTGGGCCGCGGGGTCGACGACGGTCTCGGCGCGCCACCTGTTGGCAACCCCCGGGACCCGCGAGAAATTCGACCTGCAGCTTGTGGGCGCGGCCGAAGGAGTCGAACACGTCGAAGCTGGTCTGCCAGGTCCCCTCCTGGATGGCCTGGGGGGTGGCGCCCTCGGGGATCTCGGGGGTGCGCTTGTCCAGGTTGCAGGCGAACCACACGTCGGAGGTCGCCCGCGCGGGATCCTTGCTCCCCACCGGGATCACCAGGTCGCTCACCTCCGCCGAGGTGTTGACGAAGGTCATCCCGCCCACCGTCTGCGCCATCCAGCCCTGCACGCGCATGCCGTTGGAGGGGTTCACGAGGGTGCCCACCTTGTCCAGGCCGAAAGCCCCGTTCCTCGTGTAGTAGCTCCTGTCGCCCGCCTTCAGCACGAAGAACCCGTTGCCCTGGAGGGCCACGTCGGTCATCACGCCCGTGGACTGCAGAGCCCCCTGGGTGTGGATGGTGTCGATCGTCGAGACCATCATCCCGAGGCCCACCTGCTGCGGGTTCACGCCGCCCACCTCGTCGGTGGGCTTCGCGGCGCCGGACAGGGTCTGGGACAGCATGTCCTGGAAGTTCACCCTGCCCTTCTTGAACCCCGTGGTGTTCACGTTGGCGATGTTGTTGCCGAGGACGTCCATCCTCGTCTGGTGGTTTGTGAGGCCGGAGACCCCCGCCCAGAGCGCTCGCATCATTGTTCGTTACTCCTTCGCTTCTCTCTTGACCTTGAGGACCTGGGAGAAGTCGTAATACCTGCCGTTCACGAGGACCTGGGGAAAATCACCCCCGGTCACCTCTTCGACGAGGCCCGTCACCGCGCCCGCCGTGTCCCCGATGTCGACCGTCGTCCCGAGGAGGCCCAGCGCCTGGCCCCGGGCGAGCAGCGTGGCGAGCTTCCCCATGCCCTGGCTCATGTTGGTGATCTGCTCGAGGCTGGAGAACTGCGCCATCTGCGCGATGAAGTCCTTGTCCTGCATGGGCTGGGTGGGATCCTGGTGGCTGAGCTGGGTGATCAGGATCTTGAGGAAGTCGTCCTTTCCCAGGTCGCCGCCCGGGACAGTCTTTCCCGCGCCCAGCGTCTTGTTGAATGCGTCGACCTCCCTGTTGACGGCCGCCAGGTCCTGCGGCGAAAGGGTCAGCGCGATGTCCATCCCGGTCTCCTTCTGCGGCGCTCCAGGGGCCGCGCTACACGAAGAGGTTCACGAGCAGGTCGCCCAGGCTCACGCTTTCGATGCCCGGCACGTTGCCGTCGAACTTCTCCGCCGATTCCCGCCTGAGCGCGGGGTGCGGCTCCGAGGCCGCCCTGCCTCCGTCCGCGTTCTGGCCTCCCACGGCGACCTCCAGGGTCGCGCTCTGGAAACCCTGCGCGGTCAGGGCCCGCGTGAGGGCGTCGAGGCTGCTGTCCATCACCTGCTTGACCGCTGCGTTGTCGACGATGATCCGTCCCTCGATCCCATTATCGACAAGATTCATGCGGATCCGCACGGATCCGAGGCTCTCGGGCCTCAGCACGAGGCGGATCTCTCCCCCGCCGTCGCGCAGGATGATCCCCGAGGCTTTCACCATCTCGGAGCCGGCCATGCCGCGCAGTCTCTCGAGGGCCGTCTCGAACGGACCCGACACGGCCGTCCCGGTGCGCGCCCCCCGCGTGGTCGATGCCCAGTCGCGCGCCCCGGCCGTGCGCGCCCCGGCGGAAAGCCCGGCGAGCGGACCGTCGGGATCCCGTCCCTGCGGGGTGGGCACCGCGGCCTTCGCATCGGCGGCGGCCGCTTCCGCGTTCCTGCGCAGGTCCAGAACAAGGAGCCTCGGCTCGGGAAGTCTGCGGGAGACGGCGGCCGCGGCCTCTGCCCCCGCCCGGGCGGGGTCCGTCTTCCGCGCAGTCCTGCCCGAACCCTGCTCAACCGACGGACCGCCGATGCCCGCGGTGAGCTCGGGCGCCGTGTCCGCGAAGGCGGCGCGGGCGCGCGCAGTCCGCTTGCGGGCCGCGGCCGATGCCTCTTTCGCGCTCCCCGTCTCGGGGGCGGGCTTTGCTGCGCCTGCCTCGGCGGCATGGGAGGGTGCCCCCGGCTGTGCCGCCTGGGCATCGGCCGCGGCCTGCGTGCGCCTCGCGCGCCCGTCTTTCAGCCCGAGGCGGGACGAGAGAATGCGAAAGAACGCGTCGGCCCCGGTCCCGGCGGCGCGGCCGCCCCGCGCTGCCGGGGGCCGCGCGCCGCCGCCCGCCCCTGCCTGGGTGGAAAGGAGCGCCTGGGGCGCTGCTGCCTTCACCGTCTTCAGCCTCCCGGGCTTCGCGCCATCTTCCTCTGGAGCGTCGCCGCCCTGTCGGCGGGCATGATGGAGAGCCAGTACGCGACCGTGGACTCTTCGCCCGCCTTTTTCGCCTCGTCCTCGACGATGCGGAAGATGTCGATGACATCCTGGTCTTCCATCTTCACCAGGATGTCGCGCGCGTTGGCCGGGGGCATCCCCACGAGGTACTTCGCGCTCTGGACAAGGTTGACCCTTCTATTCTCGAACGCTTTCACGCGCTCATTAAACGCTTTTTCCCGGGCGCCCACAGCGCCCTCCTTGTCCGACAGGTCCTGCGCGAGCTGGGTGAGCTCCCTCTCCCGCCCGTCGAGGGCCGACTGCCGGGCGTCCAGGTCCTGCTGCTGCAGCGCGACGGCGTCGGCCTGCATGGCCAGCCGCTCCCTGTCCAGGAGGTTCGGGTCGTCGGGGCTGGGCGCGGCTCCCCGCCTCTGCATCCCGAACAGTCCGTAGACGGGGGCGAGCACCGCCTTGGCGTCGAGGATGCCAAGGTAATCGAACCAGATCACGCCCCCCAGCACGAGCACGACCAGCAGCAGGAGCAGGATGAAGATCCTGACCCCCGGCCTCACCTCGCTGAACTCAGCCACGTTTCACCCCTCCCCCTGGTCCGTCTCACCAGCCCTGGCGGGTCGAGGAGGAGGTGTTCATGTCGTCGATCTCCCGGTACTCCTCGTCCACGGCCTGGTCGTAGTATTCGGTCTCGCGCCGCTCGCGCAGCTTCTCCAGCACCTTGCGCTCCTTCGACGCCTCGAGGTAGCGCGCCCGGGCCTCCTCGAGCTCCCGCCGTCGGGCGACAAGCTCCTCGCGCCGTTTCTCCCGTTCGCGGGAGAGCCTTTGCGCGTACAGCTCGCGGCGGGCAAGGGCCCCCACGTCGATGCGGTTCTCGTGGCGGAACTCCCCGAAGAGGCTCCCCGAGATCAGCTCACCGATCTCCGCGATCCTCTTCTCCAGCATCATCACCTCGCCCAGCACCTTCGCCAGCGCGATCTCGCGCTCCCGCTCCTTCCACCGGCGAAGGTCGAGGAACCTCTCAAGCCTGAACCGGAACCGCCGCATGGGCCAGCTCGTCCTCCGGTATCGTGATTCCCGCGATCTCCCCCGCCATCGCCAGCGTCCGGGCAAGCGGAGCCTTCTCCTCGACGGCCTGCACGAGGAACCTCTCGATCGCGGGCATCTTCTCGATCGCCTCGTCGATCTCGGCATTGCTCCCCTTCACGTAGGCGCCCACGCTGATCAGGTCCTCGGCCTGCGCGTAGGTGGCCATGACCCGCCGGATGTACCCGCAGGCCTCGCGCGTGCGCGGCCCCGTCACCTGGATGGCCAGCCGCGAGATGGAGGTGAGAACGTCGATGGCCGGGTAGTGGTTGCGGGCGGCCAGGCGCCGGGTCAGGACGATGTGGCCGTCGAGGATGCCCCGCACGTTGTCCGACACGGGGTCGTCGATGTCATCGCCCTCGACCAGGACGGTGTAGAAGCCCGTGACGCTTCCCTTGTCGGAGGTGCCGCTCCTCTCCAGGAGCTTGGGCAGCTGCGAGAACACCGACGGGGTGAATCCCCTGTTGGCAGGCGGCTCGCCGATGGCCAGGCCTATCTCGCGCTGGGCGCGCGCGAAGCGCGTCACCGAGTCGAAAAGGAGCATGACGTCCCTGCCCTGGTCGCGGAAGTACTCCGCAACGGCGGCGGCAACGTATGCTCCGCGGATGCGGGCCAGTGGCGGTTTGTTCGACGAGGAGACCACGATGACAGACCGGGCGAGGCCCTCGGGCCCCAGGTCGTTCTCGATGAACTCGCGCACCTCGCGGCCGCGCTCGCCGATCAGGGCGATCACGTTCACGTCGGCGGAGGTGTTTCGCGCGATCATGCCCATGAGGGTCGACTTGCCGATCCCGCTGCCCGAGAAGATTCCCATGCGCTGGCCCTTGCCCACCGTGAGCAGCCCGTCGATCGCCCGCACGCCCGTGGCCACGATCTCCCGGATGCGCTTTCTCTTCAGCACGTCGGGGGGCGTATTGAAGGCGGGGTACCAGAGCTCCGACCCCACGTCGCCCTTCCCGTCGATGGGCTTGCCCATCGAGTCGAGGGTCCGCCCCAGCAGCTTGTCCGACACGGGCACCCGCAGCTGCTCGCCCATCGCGATGACGAGGTTGCCGATCTCGATGCCTTCCATCTCGTCGTAGGGCATGAGCTGCACGGTGCTGCCCCGCAGGCCCACGACCTCCGCCCAGACGGTGCCCCGGCCCCGGGAACGAGGATCTGGCACAGCTCCCCCACCTGGGCCGAAGGGCCGCTCGCCTCGACCAGCAGGCCCTGCACCCTCTGCACGGCACCCGTGAACTTTATGGGGTCCAGCCTCTCCAGCACCGACGCGTACTTGTCGAACATTCCCACGGCCGCCCCCTCACTCGCCCTTGGAGCGGATCGGCATGAGCTCGAGGATCTTCTCCTCGATCTCGTGCAGCTGCGACGAGACGCGGGCATCGATCTGGCCGAAGTCGGTCTCGATCACGCACCCTCCCCTGTCCACCGAGGAGTCCTCCAGGACGGTGATCGACTTCACGTTCTCGACCATCTTCATGAAGTCCTTCACGTGCTCCGATGTCAGCTCCAGGTCGGCCAGGTTCACGCGGATCACAACGTCGCCGCGGCTCTTGAGCTTGCGCAGGGCCTGCACGACGTTGTTAATCACCACGTTCTTCTGGTTTTCGGAGATGACCTTGATGACCTTCTTCACGATCATCAGCACGAGGTTGATGATCTGGGTCTCCGACTCCTCGATGATCTCGTTCCTCTTCTCGATGGCCCTGGTGATGATCGTGTGCAGGCGGTCTATCAGCCGGCCCACCTCGGCGCGGCCCTCCTCGTAGCCCCGCTGCAGGCCCTCCGCGTGGCCGCGCGCGTCGGCCTCCCGCTCCGTCTGCGTCACGCGCGACTTGATGTCGCCCTCGAGGGCAGCGGCCTTCTCGCGCGCCGAAGCCAGGATGGCGGCGGCCTCGTCCTCGGCGTCCTGGCGGATCTTCTGGGCCTGGTTGTTCTTGCGTTTCACCTCGTCGAAGGCCACCTTCTCGGCGTCCTTGCGGATGCGCTCGGCCTCGGCCTGGGCCTTCTCCAGCAGCTGCTGCTTCTCCAGCTCCCAGGCCCGGCGGAACTCTTCGGCCTCGCGGCGCAGGTCCTCGACGGTGGGACCGGTGTATTCCTTCTGGTCCTCGACCTCCACCGCGGGGACGACCTCCACGGGCTCCTCGGCAACGATGCGCGGGGGTTCGATGAAGACCTTCCGCGAGAGGTACATGATCTCCTGCGGCTTGAACACGTTCTTTGCCACCGACGGCCTCCCTTACCCCTTCGCGCTCATACGACGAGCTCTTCCTCGCCGGCCCGGGCCACCACGATCTCGCCCTGTTCCTCCAGCTTGCGGATGATGGCCACGATCCTCTGCTGGGCCTCCTCGACATCCTTCAGGCGGATGGGGCCCATGTAGTCCATGTCTTCCTTCAGCAGGGTCGAGGCGCGCTTGGACATGTTCCTGAAGATCTTGTCCTGGACCTCCGAGTCCACGCTCTTCAGGGCCTTGGCAAGCTCGGCGGTGTCCACCTCGCGCAGGACCTTCTGGATGGCCCTGTCGTCCAGCAGCACGATGTCCTCGAACACGAACATCCGCTTCTTGATCTCCTCGGCCAGCTCCGGGTCGTCCTCCTCGAGGGACTCGACGATCGTCTTCTCCGTGGACCTGTCGACCATGTTGAGGATCTCGACGATGCTCTCCACCCCGCCGGCAGCGGTGAAGTCCTCGGAGGACAGGGTGGACAGCTTCTTCTCCAGCACGCGCTCCACCTCGCGCAGGACCTCGGGGGAGGTCCTGTCCATCGTGGCGATGCGCTTGGCAACGTCGGACTGGATCTCGTGGGGAAGGCTTCCCAGGATGATGGAGGCCTTCTGCGGCTCCAGGTACGCCAGGATCAGGGCGATGGTCTGGGGGTGCTCCTGCTGGATGAAGTTCAGCAGGTGCGCCGGGTCGGTGCGGCGGATGAAGTCGAACGGCCGCACCTGCAGGGAGCTGGTGAGCCTGTTGATGATGTCCACCGCCTTCTGCGTTCCCAGTGACTTCTCCAGGAGCTCGCGCGCGTAGTCGATGCCGCCCGTGGAGATGAACTCCTGGGCCATCATGAGCTCGTGGAACTCCATCAGGACCTGGTCCCTGTCCTGCGGCTCGATCGCCTCCAGGCGGGCGATCTCGAAGGTGAGCTGCTCGATCTCGTCCTCCCGCAGGTGCTTGAAGATCTCCGCGGCGATCTCGGAGCCCAGCGTCACGAGGAACACCGCCGCCTTCTGCCGCCCGGTGAGCGCCTTCTTGTGCACCGAGCCCTTGGGCTCCCTCCGGGAGGGGGCGGGAGCCGCGGGGGCCGAGGCCTCCGCCGTCGCGCGGCCCGCCGTCTGACGGGCCGGGGCTGCTTTCGCCAGCTTCGCCATGGTCTATTCCTCCACCAGCCAGGTGCGGATGAGCTGGGCCACGTCCTCGGGGTGCTCCCGCGCCATGTTGACAGCGTTCTCCTGCATCTCCAGCCGGGCCCTGTCCTCGACGGAGAGCTCCACCTCCACCCCCTGCTCCTCGGCCGTGCGCAGGGCCGCCTCGCGCATGGCCTGGTGCTGGCGGGCCAGTTCCTCCTCGCGCAGGCGCCTCCTGCGCTCGGCCTCCTTGGCGATGAGCCGGTAGGCGAGGATGATGAGCAGGATCGCCCCGACTCCGACCAGCGCCCAGGTGATCGTGCGCCGCGTGGCGATCTGGCGGCGGAAGACGCTGTCTTCCTTCTCGAACTGGCGCGTGCGCTCGAAGGCCACGTGCTGGACCTGCACGTAGTCCCCCCGCTCCTTCACGATGCCGATGGCCCCCTCGACAAGGCCCTTGAGCTTGGAGATGTCCTCGTCGGCCACGGGAACGTACTCGCGCTGGATGCTGCCGTCGCGGTTGAGGACCACCTTGCCCTGCGTGTCATACCGCCAGCGCCACACCCCGTCCAGAGCAACGCTGGCGGTGATCCTGTTGATGTCCCAGGGACGCTTCTCCTCCGTGGTCACCTTCTTGTTGATCTCGTTGTTCACCGTCTGGGAGCTCTTGTCGTACTTTCCCACGAGGTTGGACAGGTCCTTGTAGGCCGGCGGCGTCTGCCCCTCCTGCCCCGGGGGGCCCTCGGGATTGAACCCGGTGCCCTGGAAATGCTCCTCGATGCTCTGGGTGGAGCGGGGGATGGCGGGGGTCCGTTCGCTCTCGTCGTAGGGAGTCTTCGGGTTGTCCGGCTTCATGATGATGGGGGTGAACTCCTCTGCCGTGGAGCTCCTCTTGCTCATGTCGAGGTCGATGTCGATGCGGATGATGCGCACCCTGTCGGCGCTGTAGATGCCGCCCAGGGCGTTCATGATCTGCGCCGTGTACTTCGCCTCCAGCTCCTGCTTGACCTTCAGCTCCCGCTTCACCAGCTCGAGCCTGTCCACGTCGGCCAGGCCCGTGAAGTCGTTCAGCGTCACCCCGTTCTGGTCGGTGATGACGATGTTCTCGTCGGTGAGGCCGGCCACGGCGAACTTTATCAGGCGCTGGATCCCCTCCAGCTTCTTCCTGCTCGTCGTGAGGTCCGAGCCCGGCTTGGGGGTCACGATCACCGACGCGGTCACCGGCTTCTGGTCCTCGGCGAAAAGCTCGTCCTGCGGGACCACGAGGGTGACGTTCACGTTGTCCACGTCTTCCAGGGCGAGGATGTGCTGCTCGAGCTGCTTGGTGATCGCCCTCTGGAGGTTGACGTTCCTCTCGAAGTCAGTGGTCGTCCAGCGCTCCACGTCGAAGAAGGACCACGGGTCGGTGCCCGAGGGGACGAGGTTGTTCTGGAACAGGGAGTTCTTGGCCCGCAGGGCCGTGGCCTTGTCCACCGCGTAGAAGATGTTGTCGGGCCGCAGCTTGTAGTCGATCCCCAGCTCGTCCAGCTTGGCGCTGATCGCCAGCCGTTCGTCCGCGCTGGTCACGGGTGCGTTGATGATCGGCACCATCGCCGGAGCAGCGCTCAGCGCGAACAGCAGGATGACGGCGATGAGACCGGCCCCGAGCACCGCGAACAGGATGATCTTCTGGGTGGTGTTCCACCGCGTCCACAGCCCCTTGGCCTGCCCCAGGAGCCTCTTCAGCCGCTCGTTCATGTCCCCTCCCCTTTTCAGGTCCGCCCTGCGCGGCTCCCTCCAGCCGCGCGCTTCGCCGGGGCATCGTCACGGAGGCCCCGCGCGCCAGGCACGCCCGGGCCCTCCGCCGCCCCCGGCGCTACCTCACGTTGATGATCTCCCTGTACGCCGTGAGCGCCCTGTCCACGATGGCCTTTGTCATCGAGATCGCGAGATTCGCCTCTGCCAGCGCGACTGTCACGTCGTGCACGTCCACCGAGTCGGGGTCGGTGATCATGGCCTGCGTGAGGTCCATGCCCTTGAGCTGGCTCGCGTTCACAGAGCCCAGCGCATTCAACAGCAGATCGCCGAAGGACTGCTCGACCCCTTTGTCCTTCGCGCGTGGCGCCGCACCGCCCACGCCCCCCAGGTGCCGGGGGTCGGTGCGCGCCAGCTTCACCACGTCGCCGTATGCCTGCGACGGGATCGAGAAGACCCATCGCTTACCTCCCGATCTCGAGGGCCTTGAGGAACATGGCCTTCGCCCCGTTGATCACCGCCGAGTTCGCCTCGTAGGAGCGCGAGGCGGCGATCATGTCCACCATCTCGTTCACGATGTTCACGTTCGGCAACTCCACGTAGCCCGGCCCGCGGCCCGCTCTTGATCGCGTCGGGGTGCGTGGGGTCGTAGACCGAGCCGGGGCTGCGCGTCGGTGTCCTTCTGGATCTTCGACACCCGCACGCCCTGGCCGACCTCGTCCTGGAGAGAGGTCGGCAGGATGGGGCTGCGCCAGTAGGGCTGCGAGACCCGGGGCCTGAAGATCACGCGGCTCCTGCGGAACGGCCCGCCCTCCGTCGTGCGGGTCGTGTTGGCGTTGGCGATGTTGTCCGCGATCACGTCCAGGCGCAGTCGCTGGGCGGTGAGCCCCGAGGATGCGATGTTGATGCTGCTGAAGACTCCCATCGTCGTTCTCCTACCTCAGCACGATGTTCACGCGCTGGATCTCGCTGGACACCACCTGCGCGAGGGTCGTGTACAGCAGCTGGTTGGTGAGGGCGTTCATCCCCTCCTCCTCGATGTCCACGTTGTTGCCGTTGTTCTTGGCCTCTGTCAGGTAGTCCAGCACCCGGCGGGGTCCCACGGCGCGCCAGTCCATCGGCTTGTCGAAGGCGATGTGCCGGTCGTTGGTGATGGCCTGGGGAAAAGGCACGACCTTCTCCGAGTCCAGGGCCCGCTTGAGCTGGGCTCTCGAAGTTCACGACGCTGCGCTTGAAGTTGGGCGTGTCGGAGTTCGCGATGTTGTTCGAGATGACGTTCTGCCGGAGCACCGAGACGTCCATCTCGCGCTTCAGGATGTCGAGATTCTTCCCGAAGGCACCGGCGAAAACCATGCTGTTCGTCCCCCTCCCCCTATTCTCGGCCGCTTTCGCGGCCTCCTCAACAGCCGACTTCCTATAAGATGTACCGGGTCAGGTCCTGGTCCTCCACCACGCTGCTCAGCTTCTCGTCGACGTACCCGCGGGTGATCCGGATGGTCTGCCCCTGGATCTCGGGGGCGTGGAAGGACACCTCCTCCAGCAGCAGCTCCATGATCGTGTGCAGGCGCCGGGCGCCGATGTTCTCCGAGCGCGAGTTCACGTCGGTCGCCAGCTCGGCGAGCCTGTCGATCGCCTCGGGCAGGAAGTCCAGCGTGACCCCCTCGGTCTTCAGCAGCTCCGTGTACTGCGTGATCAGGGCGTTCCTCGGCTGGGTGAGGATCTTCACGAAGTCCTCCTTCGTGAGCGCCGACAGCTCCACCCGCAGCGGGAAACGGCCCTGCAGCTCGGGGATGAGGTCCGAGGGCTTGCTCATGTGGAAGGCGCCCGCGGCGATGAACAGGATGTGCCGCGTGTCCACCATGCCGTGGCGCGTGTTCACCTTGGAGCCCTCGACGATGGGCAGGATGTCCCTCTGCACGCCCTCCCGCGAGACGTCGATGCCCGCCTTCTCCCCCCGGGAGGCGATCTTGTCGATCTCGTCGATGAAGATGATCCCCATCTGCTCGACCCGCTCCCGGGCCAGCTCCGAGACCCTCTCCATGTCGACCAGCTTGTCCATCTCCTCGGCGAGCAGGATCTCGCGCGCCTGCTTCACGGTGACCTTGCGCCGCTTCTTCTTGCCCCCGAAGATCGAGCCCAGGCTGCCGAAGTTGAGCTCCATGTCCTCCATGTTCGTGCCCGGAGAAGATCTCGAGCATGGGGGGAGCGCTCGATGTCACCTGCACCTCCACCAGCCGCTCGTCCAACTGCCCGCCCGCGAGCAGGGAACGCATCTTCTCGCGGGTGCCCCCGCCGCGCGGCCCGGACTCCGGCTCGAGGGACTCCCCGGGCGGCTCGACAGCGTCGAGGGGCACCACGTCGGCGGGGGCCTCGGGCCTGCGCTCGGGCTTCTTCACGCCCGGCAGCAGCAGGTCGAGCAGGGCCTCCTCGGCCCTGCGGGCCGCCTCGGAGCGCACTCCCTCGGCCAGCTCGGACTTCACCATCGACACGGCCACCGACATGAGGTCGCGGACCATGGACTCCACGTCCCTGCCCACGTAGCCGACCTCCGTGTACTTCGTGGCCTCCACCTTGAGAAACGGCGCGCCGCACAGCCGGGACAGGCGGCGGGCGATCTCGGTCTTTCCCACGCCGGTCGGCCCGATCATGATGATGTTCTTGGGCGCGACCTCGTCGCGCAGCTCCTCGGGCAGCTTCTGCCGGCGCGAGCGGTTGCGCAGGGCGATTGCCACCGCCTTCTTCGCCTTCTCCTGGCCGATGATGTAGCGGTCCAGCTCGGCAACGATCTGCCGGGGGGTCAGCTCGGAGCCCCTCTCCGGCGCCTGTCCTGCGGGGGCGCTCATGCCAGCTCCTCCACGACGATCTCGTTGTTTGTGTAGATGCAGATGCCGGCCGCGATGCCCAGCGACTTCTCCGCGATCTCGCGCGCCGAGAGCGGGGAGGCGTCCATGTAGGCACGCGCCGCTGCCAGCGCGAAGGTCCCGCCGGAGCCGATCGCGATCACCCCCTCCTCGGGCTCCACCACGTCGCCGGTGCCCGAGATCAGGAGCGTGGCCTTCCTGTCGGCCACGAGGAGCAGCGCCTCCAGCCTTCGCAGGATCCTGTCGGTGCGCCAGTCCTTGGCCAGCTCCACGGCCGCCCGGGTGATGTCGCCGCCGTACTCCTTCACCTTGCCCTCGAAGCGTTCGAAAAGGGTGAACGCGTCTGCGGTGGCGCCGGCGAACCCGACAAGGATCTTCCCCTCGGCGATCGTGCGGACCTTCCGCGCGTTTGACTTCATGACCGTCTCGCCCATGGTGACCTGGCCGTCGCCGGCCATGGCCACGCGGCCGTCGCGCCGCACCGCGATGACCGTGGTCCCGTGAAACTTCTCACTCGGCATGGGGGTGGGCCCTCCTGTAGACCTTCTTCAACCTCTCGAGCCCCACGTGCGTGTACACCTGAGTGGTGGACAGGCTCGCGTGGCCGAGCAGCTCCTGCACGGCGCGGATGTCCGCCCCCCTGTCCAGCAGGTGCGTGGCGAAGGAGTGGCGGAAGGTGTGCGGCGTCACCTTCTTTCCGAGGTTCGCCGAGCGCAGGTACGCGGAGAGCACGAAGCGGACGCCCCGGTCGGTGATCCGCCTGCCCCGCTGGTTCAGGAACAGCGCCCGCTCCGCGTCCGCGTCGGCGGCCGCGCTGCCGGCCCGCACGTGGCGCTGCCGCTCGGCGAGGTACCCGCGCAGGGCCGCGAGGGCCTCGGCGCCCAGGAACACGTTGCGCTCCTTCGACCCCTTCCCCATGACCCTCGCGGCCCTGTTCTTCAGGTCGAGGTCCGACAGGTCCAGGGATACCAGCTCCGAGATCCGGCAGCCTGTGGAGTACAGGGTCTCGAGCACCGCCCTGTCGCGTACCTTCCAGAAACCCTCGGCTCCTTCGGGTCCCCGGGCGGGAAGCTCGAGAAGCTTCGCCATCTCCTCCTCGAACAGGAAGGAGGGCAGGCGCTTCTCCGTGCGCAGGCTCCTGATCTCGGCGAAGGGATTGGAGGCCACCTCGTGGCGCCTCTCCATGTAGCGGTACCATCCCCGCACCCCGCAGACGATCCTGTTGACCGACCGGGGGGAGAGACCCGTGCGCGAGAGCGACCCGACGAATCCCCGCGCGTGCTCGAGCCCCGCCCGGCGCGCATCGACGCCGGCCGCCGCGAGGTAGTCCTCGAACTTTTCGAGGTCCTTGCGGTAGGACTCCAGCGTGTGCGCGGCGAGGTTTCGCACGGCACCGAGGTACTGCAGGTACTCTTCCGGCGCGCCCGTGGCGCTCATGTCCTCACGCACTCTCGTCGTCCGCCTGCCGCGTGTGCAGGTAATCGCAGCCCGGGTTGATGCACGACTTGTAGGTGCCCCTCTGCTTGTCCTCCTTCTCGACCAGGAACTTGCCGCACTTCGGGCACAGGCTGTCTGTGGGCTTGAAGTAGGTGACGAACTGGCAGGTCGGGTAGTTGGTGCAGCCGTAGAACTCCCGGCCCCGTCCCTTCTTGCGCTTGCGCGCCACGATCTGCCCCCCGCAGCCGTCCACGGGGCACGGAGCCAGCGGCACGGGACGGGTGTTCTTGCACTCGGGGAAGCCCGTGCACGCGATGAAGAAGCCGTAGCGGCCGAGCTTCTTCACCATGGGCCTCCCGCACACCTCGCAGGTCACCTGCGTCTTCTCGTCCATCACGCCCTTGACCGACTCGATGGTGTCCTGCACGGAGTCGACAAGGGCGTGGAACGGGCCGTAGAAATCACGGATCATGCTCTGCCAGTCCACGGTGCCCTCCTCGACCTCGTCCAGCTTCTCCTCCATGGAGGCCGTGAAGAGGGGGTCGACAAGAGCCGGGAACGAGCGGGTGAGCAGGTCGTTGATGATCTTTCCGAGCACCGTGGGAATGAGCTGGCGGGCCTTGCGCACCACGTAGTAGCGGTCGAGAAGCACCGAGATGATCGGTGCGTACGTCGACGGCCTGCCGATGCCGAGCTCCTCGAGAGTCTTCACGATCGTCGCGTCGGTGAAGCGCGCGGGGCCCGACGTGAAGTGCTGCTCGGGGTGCAGCCTCAGGCAGGCCAGGGTCTCGCCGGGGGCGAGGGGCGGCAGCGCCTTGGTCGCCCTCGCGCGAGGCCAGGACGGTGAGGGCCTTCTGGAAGCCCTTCTCGACCACCTTCGTGCTCGAGGCGCGGAAGATGCACTCCGTGCCCGCGGCATCCGCGGCGATCTCCACCGTGGTCGGTGACCGTCTTCGCGGGGTTCATCTGCGAGGAGACGAACCGCTCCCAGATCATGGAGTACAGCCGAAACTCGTCCGTTGTCAGGTGCTTCTTGAGCTCGGCGGGGGTGCGGGTGACGAAGGTCGGCCGGATGGCCTCGTGGGCATCCTGGGTGCCCTTGCCCGCCACGTAGCGGACCGCCTCGGCCGGCAGCTCGCCGGGGAATGCCTCGCCGATGTAGGCGCGCACCTCCTCCAGCGCGCTCTCCGCCACGCGGGTGGAGTCGGTGCGCATGTAGGTGATGAGGCCCAGCCGCTGGGAGCCGATGTTCACGCCCTTCGTACAGGCCCTGTGCGACCTGCATGGTCTTGCGGGCCGTGAAGCCGAACCTGTTGGCCGCCGTCTGCTGGAGGGTGGAGGTCGTGAAGGGCGGCCGCGGCCGGATCAGCTTCTCCCTCTGCTTCACGTCGCGGACCTCGTAGGCGGCGCCCGCGAGGGACTGGACCCGGGCAAGGGCGTCCTGCTCGCCTGCCAGCGCGGGTTTCTGCCCGCCCACGAGGGCGAGAGCGGCGCGGAAGATGGATTTCCCCTTCTGCAGCTCCGCCTCGATGGTCCAGTACTCCTCGGGGATGAAGGCCTCGAGCTCCTTCTCGCGCTCGCAGATCAGGCGAAGGGCCACGGACTGCACGCGCCCGGCGGACAGGCCGTTCTTCACCTTCTTCCACAGCAGCGGCGAAAGCGAGTAGCCCACGATCCTGTCCAGGACGCGGCGCGCCTTCTGCGCGTTCACCTTGGACATGTCGATGGTCGTGGGAGCGCTGACCGCCTCGCGGATCGCCTTCGGGGTGATCTCGTTGAACGTGATGCGGCGGATCTCCATCGCCGCGCCGCCGTTCTGCAGGGCGTTTCGCAGGTGAAAGGAGATCGCCTCTCCCTCGCGGTCGTTATCCGAGGCGAGGAGCACCTCGGTCGACCTTCTTCGCCTTCTGCTTCAGTTCCTTGAGGATCTTCGCCTTGCCGCGCACGGTGATGTACTCCGGCTCGAAGCTGCCGTCCACGTCGATCGCCAGGCGCGACTTGGGCAGGTCGATGAGGTGGCCCATCGACGCGGCCACCGTGTATCCCTTGCCGAGGTACTTCTCGATCGTCTTGCCCTTCGCGGGCGACTCGACGATGAGCAGGACGCTCTTCTGTTTCTTTGCCATCATCCTCTCCAGTACGTCTCGCCGTCCCTCAGGACGCACGAGCCGTCAAGTTCCGCGCGCAGCCGACGCGCGAGGGCCGCCCCCGCGGCCGCTGAGTCGCACTGCGGCAGGGGGTCTGCCCGGACCGCCCCACGGGGGGCCCGCCTGCGGGCAGCATCCCCCACTCGGCCAGGAGGGCCGCCGCGCCGTGGATGACCGGCGCCCCCGCGTCGGCCAGCGCCCGCCCGCCCGCCCCGGCTGTGCCCGCCGTTCCGTCGGCGTGGACCGCCAGGTCCCTGCCCTGCTCGAGGGCGTATTCGGCCGTGATGAGGGCGCCCGACCTCTCGGGGGCCTGGACAACGACCACGGTCCGCGACATCCCGCTGATGATCCGGTTGCGCGCCGGGAAGTGGTGCTTCATCGGCAGGGTCCCCGGCGGGTACTCGCTGAGGATCGTGCCGCCGGCGGCGAGAAGCGCGCGTGCCGTGGACATGCTGCCCGCCGGGCTCACGAGGTCGATCCCGCTGCCCAGCACGGCCACCGTGTATCCCCGCCCCGCCAGGCACCCGTCGTGCGCCTCGCTGTCGATGCCGCGGGCGAGGCCCGAGACGACCGCGACCCCGCGCGGGCCAGCTCGAAGCCCAGGCGGAAAGCGGCCTTGCGTGCCGCCCCCGCGGGCAGGCGGGTCCCGACGATCGCCGCGGTGAGCAGGTCATGACGGGGAGGGACACCGCGCCAGAACAGCACGGCCGGCGGGTCGTAGATCTCGCGCAGGAGGGGCGGATAGGCCGCGTCCCAGTAGAAGATGCTTCCCATGGAGCCTGCGGTCAAGCG
Organism: uncultured Spirochaetota bacterium; assembly: GCA_963733835.1. Lineage (GTDB taxonomy): Bacteria > Spirochaetota > Spirochaetia > SZUA-6 > Fen-1364 > CAVTER01. Next base: position 115,227 of record CAVTER010000015.1, on the reverse strand, counting down.
CCGATCCGTCTCGGCAGCCTGCTCCAGGGCCCCGGCGGGATCCCAGGCCGTGGCGCGCGGCCGCCTGCCCAGGAGGTCGGTCACGTCGGCCAGGGAGAGCGCGAACAGCGGGGCCGCGCCCCCGAGCATGTCGACGAGCTCGAGCTTCTCGCGCGGCCGCAGGGACCCGATGTGCGCGAGTGCGAGGCGGCAGAGCCGCTCACCTGCGTCCATACAGCTCCTCCTGGATCACCCTCTTGTTCTCGAGGGCCTGGGCCTTCGAGCCGGCCCGCCGTGGTCGTGTCGGCGATGCGCTGGTACAGCTCGACCGCCTCCTCGCAGCGGCCCGCCGCGTAGCGGATGCGGGCGAGCAGGACGAGGGCGTCGACGTTCTTCGGCTCGCGCTCGAGCACCGCGGCGAGCAGCGGCTCCGCCTCGGCGGGCCGGCCGAGCTCCAGGGCGAGCAGCACGGCCAGGCCGTACAGGGCGTTCACGTAGCCGGGGTCGAGGAAGATCGCCCGCCGGTAGTACGGCCTCTGCCCGGGCGAGCAAGCCGACGCCGCTCGGCAGCGTCGGCGACTTCTGCCTTGGCCATCCGGGCCGCGTGACCCCGGCGCAGTAGTGGAACAGGATCGCGTTCTCGGGGTAGACGGCCGATCGCCTCGTCGAGCGCTGTCCAGGGCGAGGCCGTACATGCCGTTGTCGACGTACTTCAGTGCGAGCATCTTCCAGTACACCCCGAGGTTCTGCGCGGCGCTCACCTTCCTGTCCACCTCGGCCTGGTAGCGGGCGATGCCCCGCTTCAGCTCCTCGATGGCCGCGATGGTCGCCGATCCCGCCGGGCTCGAGCGTCTTCAGCGGCTCGAGCCAGCCGCGATACGCCCGCGCGCGGGGTAGCACCGCCAGCGATGCGGCGCAGGCACGCGCACAGCAGCGCGGCCGCCCGCCCCGTATCAACGCGGACGGGACGTCAGCGGCGCTTTCACTGCGGGGCCCCGCCGCGCCGCGCCGGATGGGCGCTGCGCGCCGCGGCGATGGAACCCGCGTGGGTGCAGGGTGTTGTGCACGCGCGCAGGCGTCCTGGCTCACGTGCGTGTAGATCTGGGTGGTCGCGATGTCCGCGTGGCCGAGCAGCTCCTGCACGGAGCGCAGGTCCGCGCCGCCCGACAGCAGGTGCGTGGCGAAGGAGTGGCGCAGCGTGTGCGACCTTCCCCTCGAGCCCGGCCCGCAGCGCCAGGCGCTTGAACGCTCTTCCACACGGTCTTGCGCGAGAGCTTGCGGCCCGCCCTGCCGACGAACAGCGCAGCTGGTCGGCGCGCGCGCGGCGAGCAGAGCGGGCCGCACCTCGCGCGAGGTAGCGGGCGAGCTCGCCCTTCGCCCGTCGCGCCCATGGGCACCAGCCGCTCGCGCGAGCCCTTCCCCATCACGCGCACGATCCCCTCCTGCAGCGAGACCCTGTCGACGGTGAGATCGACGGCCTCCGAGCGCGCAGGCCGCAGGAGTAGACCAGCTCGAAGAGCGCCGCGTCGCGCAGCGCCGACGGGTGCTGACGGTTCGCGCAGCCGCGAGCAGGCGGTCGACCTCGTCGGGATCGAGGCCCGCGGGATGCGCATCGCCGTGCGGGGGGAGTCCACCGAGCCGGGCGGGTTCGACTCCGTCGCCCCTCGTCCAGCACGAGGAAGCGGAAGAAGGCAGCGGATGGCGGAGGTGGACTTGGCGAGCGTGCGGGGATCGAGCCCTCCAGCTGCCGCTTGACGATCCATGCGATCACGTCGGCCGGCGAGGCCGCACCCAGGCCTCCCGCCGCCTCCCCGCCGCCCGGACGGCCGCGTCGTCGGAGGCGCCCTGGTCGTCCTGCGCGCTGTCGGCGCGCATGTCCTCGAAGAAGGCGAGGAACGAGCGGGCCTCCGCGGCGTAGGTGGCGACCGTGCTGGGAGAGAGGCCCCGCTCCGCCGCGAGGTAGTCGCGCGAACCGGGACAGCCGAGGTCCATGGCGGCCCCCTAGTCCTTCTGGCCCGCGGTCCTCTTCTCGCGGAGGATCGTGGGCACGCTCAGGTCGGCCTCGCGCGAGTTGCGGCCGAGCAGGAAGTCCTCGGCGCCGCTGCGCCGCGCGGCGGGGCGCCCCATCGAGGCCCACTCCTCGTAGGGGATGACCTCGCCGGCTCCGCGCCGGGCGGCAGGCTCGGCCAGCGAGAGCGCTTCTCCTCCGGCGCGTCGCGGAAGCCGGTGGCGATCACCGTCACCTTGATCCTGTCGTTCATGGCCTCGACGATGGAGGTGCCGGCGATGATCAGGGCGTCGTCGTCCGCGTTGGCGGTGATGATCTTCAGCACCTCCTCGAACTCCGAGAGGCAGAAGTCGAAGCCGCCGGTCACGTTCACGAGGATGCCCTTGGCGCCCTCGACCCGCGCGTCCTCGAGCAGGGGATTGTTGATCGCGTTGGTCGCCGCGTCGGTGGCCCGGTTCTCGCCCGTGCCCATGCCGATGCCCATCAGCGCGTCGCCCTTGCCCTTCATGATCGTGCGCACGTCGGCGAAGTCGATGTTGATCTCGCCGGGCTCCGTGATCAGGTCGGAGATGCCCTGCACGCCCTGGCGCAGGACCTCGTCGGCCATGAAGAACGCCTCGCGGATCGGCGTGCGCTTCTCCGCGATGCGCAGCAGGTGCTGGTTGGGGATGGTGATGAGGGTGTCGACCTCCGGGCGCAGCCTCTCGATGCCCTCCTCGGCCAGCTGCATCTTGCGCTTGCCCTCGAAGTCGAAGGGCTTGGTGACCACGGCCACGGTGAGGGCGCCGAGCTGGCGGGCGACGTGCGCCACCACGGGCGCGCCGCCCGTGCCCGTGCCGCCGCCCATGCCGGCGGTGATGAACACCATGTCCGCGCCCTTCAGGAGGGTCTGGATGCCGTCCTGGTCCTCGAGCGCGGCCTTCTCGCCGATCTCGGGGATGCCGCCGGCGCCCAGGCCGCCCGTCAGCTTCGTGCCGATGGCGAAGCGCGTCTCGGCGTTCGAGTTGTGCAGCGCCTGCTGGTCGGTGTTGATCGCCACGAACGAGACGTTCTTCAGGCCCATGGCGATCATGCGGTTGACGCCGTTGGTGCCGCCGCCGCCCACGCCGACGACCTTGATGACGGTCGGGCTGATGCCCTTCGTGTCGAAAAGCTCGATGTTCATGTCCCCTCCCACCATGAAGTCCGCCGATCGCGGTGTGTCTCATCCCGCGCCGCGGCTCCAGTTCGCGGCACGTTCTCGCCCTGTCCTGCTCCTGCTCTCCTCACGCGCGGGCGCGCACCTTCCTAGAAGAAGTCCTTGAACCACGTCCTCATCCGGTCCCAACGCTCGTGAACGTGCTCTCGCCGCTTCCATCTCCAGGGTCTCCCGCTCCCTCGCGCGAGGCGCCGTACATCACCAGGCCGACCCCCGTCGCGTACATCGGGTCGTGGTACTCCGCTGACCAGCCCGCCCAGCTGCACCGGGTAGCCGATGCGGGCGGGCAGGCCGAAGATCTCCGCGGCCAGCTCCGCCGTCCCCGCGAGCAGCGAGCCGCCGCCGGTCAGGACGATCCCCCCGCCCAGCAGGTGCAGGTAGCCCTTCTTCTCGATCTGCTCCTTCACCATGCCGAGGATCTCGGCCATGCGGGGCTGGATGATCTCGGCCATCGCGCCGCCGCGCCGACCTTGCGCGGCGGCCGGCCCCCGACGCCGGGGATCGCGACCTCGCTGTCGTCGAGCACGGCCGGCGCGTAGCAGCAGCCGTGCGCCTTCTTGATCTTCTCCGCCACTTCCTGCGGCGTCTTCAGCATGATGGACAGGTCGTTCGTGACCTGCTCGCCGCCGATGGACAGCACCTCGGTGTGGTACGGGGCGCCCTCGAGGTGGACGAGGACGTCCGTCGTCCCGCCCCCGAGGTCGATCAGCAGCACGCCCAGCTCCCGCTCGTCGCCCGTGAGCACCGCCTTCGACGAGGCCAGGGGCTCCAGCACGATGTCGTTGACCTTGAAGCCGGCACGGTTCACGCACTTCACGATGTTCTGCGCCGAGGTGACCGCGCCGGTGATGATGTGCGCCTCGGCCTCCAGGCGCACCCCGACCATGCCGACGGGGTTCTTGATCCCCCCCTGCGCGTCGACGATGAACTCCTGCGGAATGACGTGCAGGACCTCGCGGTCCATCGGGATGACGATGGCCTTGGCCGCGTCGATCACCCGGTCCACGTCCTCCTTGCTGATCTCCCTGTCCTTGCCCGTGACCGCCACGACGCCGCGGGAGTTGATTCCCTCGATGTGCCCGCCGGCCACGCCGGTGTACACGCCGTGCACCTCGCGGCCCGACATCAGCTCGGCGGACTCGATGGCGTTCTGGATGGACTTCACGGTGGCCTCGATGTTGATCACCACGCCGCGGCGCAGACCGCGCGAGGGGGTCGTGCCCACGCCGATGATCTCGAGCCCGCCGGTCTCGTTGCACTCGCCGACGATGGCGCAGACCTTTGTCGTGCCGATGTCCAGCCCGACGATGAGCTCCTCCGGCTGCCACGCCTCAGCCCTCCTTCATCCTGTAGACCACCTGCCCGCTGCGAAAATCGAGCTCCTGAATATCACTCAACAGACCCTGCTTGGACAAGAGGTCCACCACCATGAGGGTGTACTTCACGAGGCCCGCGTCGACGGGTCCCCGCGTGCGCACCGGCACGGCGGCCGTCGTCAGGTACAGCACGAGGTCCGATTCCCCCGTGGCCGGGGGAGCGCGCCCGTCCACCGCCGACCCGACGCCGCCGATCTCCGCCACGCGGACCTCCGACAGCAGGGCGGCGAGGGCCGGCTCGCTCTCGCGTAGCGCGCGCAGGTCGGCGAGCAGCGGCGCGTACGCGCGCGGCAGAGCCGACCCCAGGCGCATTCCCCGCCGGGAGCCCCGAGACCACGGGCAGGTCGACCTCCGCGCCGCTGGCGCCAACCTTGAACACGTACCCGTCGCCGTCCACGAGCAGCGGGACGGTGCGGCCGCCCGACTCTGCCAGCACGAGCGCGGCGGGCAGGCGGCGGTCGACAACGAGGCGAAGCCCTGACGGGAATATCCTCTCGACCCGGGCCCGGCGCACCAGCGGGCTCGCCTCCAGGCGCCTCTGGATCTCGGCGCAGGGCACAGTGGGCCAGTACTCCACCGGCGCGAGCCCCGCGATCCGCAGCGCCTCCTCCCGCGGGAAAGGAGAATCACCGGCGAGCACCACGGTGCGGATGGTGAGCAGGGGCAGCGCCGCGTAGCGGGCCAGGAAGAACGCCGCGATTCCCGTCGTCAGGACGATGAGAAGAGCCTTCGCCACGCGGGGCACGCGCCCGGCCGCCCCGCCGTGGCCTTTCACCGCCGCCAGGTTAGACATCGCGCCTCCGCGAGCAGTTCACGAGCAGCCCGCACATGAGCATGGTCACCAGGAGCGAGGATCCGCCGGCCGAGAAGAACGGCATCGTGATCCCCGTGGTCGGCACGAGGCCCACCGCCACCCCCATGTTCAGGAGCGCCTGCAGGACGATCGCCGTGGTGAGGCCGAAGGCCGCCGTCGCCGCGAACGGATCATCGGCCATCAGGGCGACCCGGTAGCCGCGCCAGGCGAAGAGGCCGAACAGCGCGAGGACCGCGAGCGCCCCCAGCAGGCCGGTCTCCTCGCCGATCACCGCGTAGATGAAGTCGGAGTGAGCCATGGGCAGGGCGCCCAGCTTGGCGGTGCCGCGGCCCAGCCCCCTCCCCCAGATCCCGCCGCCCACGAGCGCCGACCTGGCGGCGAGGATCTGGTACCCCGGCCGGTGGCGTCGGCGGAGGCGTCGAGAAACGCGAGCAGCCTCTCGATCCTGTGCTCCCGGGCAAACAGGAGCAGGAACCCCAGCGGCAGCGTTGCCAGGCTCACCAGGGCCACGTGCAGGAGCCTGGCGCCGGCCATGAACAGCGTGGCAAGGCCGAGGGCCAGCACGAACAGCGCCGTGGAGTAGTCGTTCTGCAGGTAGATCAGCGCGACGAACACGCACACGACGATGAAGGGGGGAACCAGGGCGTTGAGGCTGCCGCGCACCCTGTCCTCGCTCCTGGCGAAGTAGGAGGCGAGGTACAGAACCAGGGTCACCTTGACGAGCTCGGAGGGCTGCAGGGACAGCCCGAACACCGAAATCCACCGCTGCGATCCCAGGACCTTCAGCCCCAGCCCGGGCACGAATGGAAGCAGCAGGAACAGCAGCGTGGCCAGGAGGAGAGCGGGCATGGCTCGGCGCACCAGGTCGAGCGGCGTCAGCGACGACACGAAGGCGGCGACCGCGCCGGCCGCGAGGAAGAGGAGCTGCCTCTTCACCAGCCGCAGGGGGTCCTGGTAGGCGCGCGCCGAGAAGGAATAGGACCCCGAGAACAGCAGCGCGATCCCCACTCCCAGGAGGAGGACGACGACGAGGACCAGGGGGAAGTCGCCGCGCTGTTTTCGCACAAGCTCCATCGTCCCTGCTCCCCTACTGGATCTTCAGCGTGGACAGGCCGAGGATGGCGAAGAGCCCCCCCAGGATCCAGAACCGGGCCACCACCTTGTTCTCCTTCCAGCCCGCCAGCTCGAAGTGGTGGTGCAGGGGCGCCATGCGGAACGGCCTCTTCCCTGTCAGCTTGAAGGAGACGACCTGGATGATGACCGAGAGGATCTCGAGGCTGAAGACGCCGCCCAGCACGAGGATGAGGACCTCCTTCTTGAGGATCAGGGCTGTCAGGCCCAGAACGCCGCCGAGGGACAGGCTGCCCGAGTCTCCCATCCAGATGTCCGCGGGATGGGCGTTGAACCAGAGAAAGCCCACCGAGGCTCCCACGACGGCAAGCGATGCCACGGTGAGCTCCCCGGCGCCCTTGACGAAGGGGATCTGCAGGTACTGCGCGTAGTCGGCCCGGCCCGTGACGTACGCGATGACGGCCAGCGACAGGGCGACCATGATCACCAGGCCGATGGCAAGGCCGTCCAGCCCGTCAGTCAGGTTCACCGCGTTGGAGTAGCCCACCATCAGCACGATGGCGAGCGGCACGTACGCCCACGTGAGGTCCACCACCGCCTTCTTGAGGAGGGGGATGTACAGGAGCGTGGTCTGCTCGGACCTGTTCAGGTACAGGAGCACCACGACCACGGCGGAGACGAGGATCTGGCCGCCGAACTTGACCCCCGCGCTGATGCCCTTCTTCCTGCCCGTGATCTTCAGCAGGTCGTCGGCGAACCCGATGCCGCCGAAGCCCACCGCCGCGATCAGCAGCAGCCACGCGTGCAGGTTCGACAGGTCCTGCCACAGCAGGATCGACACGACGATGGACAGGATGATGAGCACCCCGCCCATCGTCGGCGTGCCCGCCTTGGCCTTGTGCGACTCCGGCACGTCCTCCCGCGCCGCCCAGCCCGCCTTCAGGGCGCGCAGACGCGCGATGACCCAGGGGCCGAACAGGAAGGAGATCAGCAGCGCCGTGATGGCTGCGTAGGCCGCGCGGAAGGTGATGTACTGGAAGATGTTGAAGAACGACGCGTAGCGGGTGAGAGGAAAGAGGAACTTCAGGAGCATGGCGCGTGCATCTCCTTTCGCCCGGCCGCGGCTGAGGCGCCGCCCGGCAGCCGCGCGACCACGCGCTCGAGGGCGACCCCGCGCGAGCCTTTCACGAGGACCACGTCTCCCTCCCTCACGGCCGATGCCACGGCATCGCCCAGCAGCCCCGCGTCGCCGAACCAGCGAACCCGTCCGGGCATCCGCGCCGGGGAGCTCACGCGCGGGACCCTCGAGCTCCTCGCCGAGGAGGAACAGGAGGTCCAGCCCCGCGGCCGCGGCCCTGCGCGCCAGGGCTGCGTGCGCGGCCTCCGACTCGAGGCCCAGCTCGCGCATCTCCCCGAGCACAGCGAGCTTGCGCCCCTGCCACGGCAGCGCCTCGAGGAACGACAGGGCGCTGTCCATGGAGTCGGGGTTGGCGTTGTAGCAGTCCACGAGCACGGTCACCGGCCCGCGCAGGATCTGCGACCTGCCGAACAGGGGAGTCACCGACTGGAGGCCCTCCCGGATGTCAGCAGGCGCGATCCCCATCTCGCGGGCAACGCTGATCGCGGCCAGGGCGTTGGCGAGATTGTGGGGGCCGAAAAGGGGGAAGCGGATCCGGGACCCCTCCCAGTGGATGAGCGTTCCATCCAGTCCCAGGGACTCGCTTCCCTCGTAGCCCGCCGTGCTCGCCGGCCCGAAGCGCACGATCCTCCCCCGCACCCCGGCGCCGAGCAGGTCGAAGAACGGCTCGGCCTCGTGCAGGAAGCCGGTCTGCCGGCCGTCGAACCGGGAGAAGATCCTCTTCTTCTCCCGCGCGATGGCCTCCCGCGAGCCCAGCAGCCCGATGTGCGCCGTGCCCACGTTTGTGATGAGGGCGAGGTCCGGCCGCACGATGTCTGCAAGCACATCCATCTCGCCCGGGTGGTTCATGCCCATCTCGAAGACGGCCCTGCGGTGCGCCGGGGTGACGGCGAAGCAGGCGAGGGGCAGGCCGATCTCCGAGTTCAGGTTTCCCTCGTTCACGGCCGTCGGCGCGGAGCGCGACAGCACCGCCCCGACGATCTCCTTGGTGGTGGTCTTGCCGTTGGATCCGGTGATTCCCACCCGCGTCACCGAGAGGAACCGCCGCATGTGCAGGCGGGCAAGGTCCTGCAGGGCCGCGAGCGTGTCGGCCACGGCGACGGCCGCACACCCGGTGCGCTCTGCCAGGGCGGCGAGCTCGGCGCCGCGCCGCGCCGCCTGCGCCTCCGAGACGAGAAGACATGCCGCTCCCGCCTCCGCGGCCTGGCGGAGGTACTCGTGCCCGTCCGTGCGCTCGCCGGCAAGGGCGACGAAGAGGCAGCCCGCGGCCGCCCGCGCGCGAGTCGACCACGACAGCGCGCACTCCCGCGGCGCTTCGGGCGCCCCGCTGGGCGCCCCGGGTCCGGCTGCCAGCCGCCCGCCCGTCGCGCTGATGATCTCGGTCATCCCGAAGAGGTCCACGCTGCTACCGCCCTTCCCCGAGGGAACCCACCGGCACGCGGGTGATGTTGGCGGGATCCAGCGGCCCGACCGCGGTGCCGGCCTTCTCCTCGACGCGCTGGGGCGACTGCTCGCGGGCGATCTCCTCGATCGCCTGCCTGTTCCTCTCCAGCAGGTCCTTCTGCTGCCTTCTCCAGCGCAGCGACCTCCCGGGACAGGGCGTGGTAGCGATAGCCTTGCCATGCATTGAGGAAGACAAGGCCGGATACGGCAACGCACAGGGCGAGAAAGGCGGCGCGCTTCCCGCGGGTCACGGCGTCCCTCCCGCGCGGGCCTGCGGTGCACCGACACCCGTGCGCGCACCGATCTTCTCCGCCACGCGCAGCTTCGCGCTGCGGCTTGCGGGGTTGAGGGACACCTCCTCCTCGGAGGCGACGCGCGGCTTGCGGGTGAGCAGGCGCAATTCCGCCTTCCCCCCGCACCGACAGATCGGCCACTCGGGCGGGCATGTGCACTCCCGGGCTCCCTCGCGGAACAGCCCCTTCACGATCCTGTCCTCGAGGGAGTGGAAAGAGATGACGCCGATGCGGCCGCCGGGGGTGAGGACGTCCAGGGCGGCGGCCAGCCCCGTCGCCAGCTGGTCCAGCTCGCCGTTGACGGCGATGCGCAGGGCCTGGAAGGTGCGCGTGGCCGGGTGGGTCCTGCCGTGGCGACGCCCGGCCGGGACGGCGGCGGCGACGATCCGGGCGAGACGGTCGGAGGTCGCGACGGGCTCACGCGAGCGCTCGCGCACGATGCGCGACACGATGGGGCGCGCGAAGCTCTCCTCGCCGAACCTGCGCAGGATGCCCGCCAGCTCCGCAGGTTCGCAGGTGTTCACGATGTCCGCTGCGGTCATCACCGCGCGCGGGTCCAGCCGCATGTCCAGCGGCTCGCCCCTGTCGAAAGAGAAGCCCCTGGCGCCGGCCTCGTAGTGGAAGCGCGAGATGCCGAGATCCATGAGCACGAGGTCGGGCCTGCGCTCGCCGGTCCAGTCGGTGAAGAACGAGCCGAACCGCGCGTGCACCAGACGGACCCGGTCCCCGAAGGACGCCAGGCGCTCCCGCGCGACCTCGAGGATCGCGGGATCCTGGTCCAGCCCGATGAGGGAAAGCCCGGGGTACCGGCGAAGGAAGGCCTCGGCATGGCCGCCCTCGCCGAGGGTGGCATCGACCAGCAGCCCGCCGTCGGACGGCGGAACGAGCAGCTCGAGCACCTCGGCGAGCAGGACCGGGGTGTGGACGATCACAGGGCGATCCTCGCGCCCAGCTCCTCGGCGGCCTGCTTGAACTTGGCCTCGTTCTCGTCGAGGTAGGTCGTGTAGGAGGCTTCCGACCAGATCTCCATGTACTTCTTCAGGCCGAGGATGAGGCAGTCCTTGTGGAGATCCGCGTACTCCCGCAGTGTCGGGGGAATGACGATCCTGCCCGCCCTGTCGATCTCGTTTTCCTGCGCGGGTGCGATCATGCGGCGCTGGATCAGGCGGGCCTGCTCCTGGAACACGGACGTGGACCCGATCAGCTTCTCGGAGAAGGTCTTCCACTCCTCGGGGGGGAAAAGCCACAGGCACTTCTCGACGCCCCGGGTGAGGATGAGCACGTTCCCGAGCACCTCGGTCCGCATCCGGGCAGGTATGAGCAACCTCCCCTTCTCGTCCAGCGAGCAGCGGAATTCCCCAGTGATCATGGCCTACTTTACCACTTTCCCCTAAAACTCCCCACTTTTTCCCACCTCCCGGCCCCACTATACCCCCAAAGAACGGGTTGTCAATCACGGCACTTGAGCAGAAAAAAGGACGAGATCTAGGAAAAAAGTTATCGGAACTATGAAACGCATGTTGAGTATTTAGATCGGCATTTGACTGATCCCTGCCCTGCTGTATCTTGTGCACTGGAGAAGGCAGCAGCGTGTCACTCTACCGCGTCCACTTTAAATGGAAAGAAAAGGAGGTCGAGCTCGTGGCCAAGAGCCTCGACCTGACGCATCCCTACTTCGTCTCGATCAAGACCTCGTCTTCCCGACCGAGCAGAAGCTGGTGATCAATCCCTCCGAGGAAGAGACCCGCAGGACGTTCGGGAAGGCCGATCACCTGATGATCCCGTTCCAGATCGTGAGCCTGATCGAGGAGATGCCCGACGGCCAGGACGGGAAGGTCATGCCCTTCTCGCTCGTTGAAAGCCCGGACGAAATGTCGTAGGATCCGGCTCCATGCAGCGGACGCGCGTGGTGCGCTACCCGGAGGGCGACGAGAGGGAGATCGACCATGCGCTCGCAGTCAACCAGCTGGTGGACCTGAACGGGTTCCCCGTCCGTCTCCCGCTCGCCACGGCGAAGACAATCGTCTACAGGGTCTGGAAGGTGACGCACGGCGGAGGAGCGCAAGACGGAGCAGGTCACCTACCACCTCGAGCTGGTGACCCGGCCCGAGCTGGAAGCGCACACGGCAAGAGGGAGGAAGGAATGTTCGTGAAGAAAGTGCTGTCGAGGGACGAGTCGCTCCTGGAGGTCCAGGGGGAGCTGTCCGGCGAGACGGCTGCCGAGTTCCAGCAGCACCTGCAGGACCTGGTCGCGGCGGGCCACCCACGGGTGACCCTGAACCTCGCGGGGGTGTCGACGATCAACTCCTCCTCCATCGGGAAGATCCTGCACTTCCGCAAGATGCTCGACGAGCAGGGGCGGACCCTCCAGATCAGGGGCTGCAGCGAGGCGCTCTTCAAGACCTTCCAGATGATCAACTTCGACAAGCTTGTCACGGTGGAGAGAGCCCCCACGGCCTAGGGACCCTCGCGGCGCGCGAGGGCCAGCACGACGTCGCCGAATCCCCACTTCTTCGCCAGCCTGTCCACCGGCCTCTTCACCAGGGGCGCGGCCGTGCCCCGGGCAAGGCCGCCCCACGTCACGGTGCGCAGCACGGCGAACCCGCACTCCGCCAGGAGCCTGCAGAGGGTCCGGCGGGAGAACAGGACAAGGTGATCGGCGATCGCCGAGCGCCAGCCCGCGCCGAACAGCCGGGCCTGCAGGCCATCCACGTTCGGCGTGGTCACCACCGCGAACCCTCCCGGCGAGAGCACCCTGTGCACCTCGACCAGGAAGCCCCGCGGATCGGGGACGTGCTCGAGCAGGTGCGAGAAATGCACGACGGAGAACGAGCCGTCTGCAAAGCCCGCCTGCTCCAGGGTGCCGACACGGATCGATGCCCCCCGGTGCTCCCGCCCGTACTCGGCGGACTCGCCGGCACAGGTCGACACCCTCCGCATCCCACCCCCGGCTGCCCATGGCCTCGATGAGCATGCCGGTCGCGCAGCCCACGTCGAGAAACCGCCTCGGGCGAGGCATCGCGGCGGTGACAGACTCGAAGTCGATGTCGCGCAGGCCCAGCTGCGCCAGGTCGTGGAAGGCAGCCTCGTTGGCCAGCTCGTACGAGAAGTACGCCGCGCCGTAGCGGGCCTTGAGATCGTCAAAGACGGGCCGCGGATTCTGGTAGACCAGCGAACAGGAAGGGCAGCGCACGAAGCGCATGCGCGCGTCCTCGAGGAACAGGGCGCCGCCGCCGCCTCCGCAGAGCGGGCAGGCCACCGTCTCCCGGCACTCCTCGCCGATCGGGGCCGACCAGGTGCGGACGGCCATCACTCGCGGACCGTGAAGACGATGTCCCGCGCTGTCTCGTTGCCCGCGAAGTCACGCGCCGTCAGCAGCAGGCGCGAGGCGCCCGCGCGCAGGTCCGCCATTCCCAGCCGCATCAGTCCCTCATCCGTGTACACGTCCGCTGCGGTCAGCCGGGTCCCGCGCAGCACCGTCTTTCCGTCGGTCACCTGCAGGGCGTCGAAGGAGTACCGCGAGAGCTCCCGGCCGTCCAGGGACAGGCGCACCGAGTGCGGGGCCATGGGCCACAGGAACGACACGTCGGCGCGGGGATCGAACAGCTCCGCGAGAACCTCGGCCCGTCCCGGGACGGCCTCCCCGCCCTGCTCCAGCGGACTGTGCCCGTCGCCGACGGCCAGCGAGACGCGGCGGATCACCGGCGCCTGGCGGTCGGCGAGCGGGGGCAGCAGCGCGAGAGGGTTCACGAACGAGGAGGTCTCGCTGTCCAGCACGATGAAGTGCAGGTGCGTCCCCTCCGAGTCAGCCGGTGTCTCCCATGACGCCGACCTTCTGCGAGGCGGTGTAGCGCACCCGACGGGTGTCCACGCTCCCCTTCTTCAGGTGGCAGTAGACGCTCTCGATGCCGTCATCGTGGCGAAGGACGAGGAAAGATCCGACGCCGCGGGGCAGCGAGGAGTATTCCGCCTCCTCCTCCGCGCGGAAGACCAGCTCCCCGGGCAGCACGGCGAGCACGTCCTGCTCGCCCCCGCCCAGGTCGATCCCGTTATGGAAGTGATCGGTGCGCTCCTCGCCGAAGGTGGCCGTGAGGACGGGTCTGCGCACGGGCCAGTCCAGCCCCTCCGCGGTGCGGGCGGCCGGCCCGGCCGCGGCGGCCAGGCAGGCGAGAAGCACGAGGGGGCGGAGGCTGTCGACGCGCATCCCTACATCTCCCCCAGCTCGAGGCACAGCAGCCTGCCATCGGCGGCGAGCACGACCGCGCTGCCCGCCCCGCTCAGCGCGGCCTGCTCCGCACGGAAGACCGACCGGAGGTGCACGGCGGAAGCCGGCGCCACGAGGGTCAGGTGTCCATGCCGTGCCCGACCGCGAGAGCAGCGCGGCCGCGCGCGGCGTCGTCGGGAAGGCGATGCCCGCCAGCGCGCCCCGCAGCGGCGTCCACGCCAGCCTTCCGGAGACGGGGTCCACGATCCCGACGGCGCCGTCGCCTTCCACTGCAAGCCAGCGGGAATCCGGGGAGAACGACATGCGCATCTCCCTGCGGAACTCGGCCGTCAGGGCCGTGCGCGAAGTCTCGACGAACGTCGCCCCCTTTGTCCCGTACAGGACGAGGAACTGCGGATCGATCCCCGCCACGCAGGCCAGGCGCGACCCGTCCGCCGCCGCGGCCGCCGCGATGATCACCGGGACCCGGCTGCCCGACGGGGCCGCGGAGAACACGGTCGCGCCGGCCCGGTTCACCAGCTCCAGGGACCCGTTGAGCAGCCCCGCGAGCAGCCCTGCGGAGCCGGCGAGAGACGCTCGTGAGCATCGAGGGAAAATCCCGCGACCACAGGGGCTCCCCGCCCGCATCCACCTCCTGCATGCCCGTCAGGTCGGTCTTGACGACGAAGATGCGCGGCCCCCCGGCGCCTGGCTCAGCAGCGGGTACCCGCGGCCGGTGAAGCTGAACAGCCGCTCCCCCGAGGGGCTGCGCAGGACCCAGTCCCTCCCGAGACGGGAATAGGCGACGTAGCCCGCGTCGGTGAGCGCGACCCCGAAGGGGGTCCTCTCGGCGTGCACGAGCCTGCCGGACCTGCTCACGTAGCCGAAGAGGTAGCCGGCCTGGAAGGGGATCATCTCCTCGCCGTCGGGCTGCGACGGGGAGATGCCGCCGGCGGGCAGGGAATCGGCCGAGGGCAGCGCGAGCGTCCAGGACGGGCGCGCCACGACCTCCTTCCCCAGGGGGTGCGGAAAGAGCAGGAAATACGCTATGATGATGGCCAGCGCGGCGAGAAGCCCGCTCGCACGTCTCTTTCTTTTCACGGGACCCCTGGTCCCGAGCGTAGCGAACGAGGAGGTGCCGTGTCAATGCCGGTCGATTCCGCTGATCTCGTGGCCCGCGCCCGCAGGGCCGCCGCGTTCTCCTGGTCGCCCTACTCGCGCTTCCCCGTGGGCGCCGCGCTGCTGTGCGCCGACGGCACCGTGGTGACGGGGACGAACGTCGAGAACAGGTCGTACGGGCTCACCAACTGCGCCGAGCGCAGCGCCCTGTTCGCGGCGGTCTCCCAGGGCAGGCGCGACTTCCGGGCGCTCGCGGTGTGCTGCGCCGCGGCCGCGGCAGCCCGTTCCTCCCTGCGGCGCCTGCCGGCAGGTGCTCAGCGAGTTCTGCCCGCCCGAGATGCCCGTGTACTACGCGGGAGGGACGGCGACGAGGTCGTGGAAACGACGATCGGGGAGCTGCTCCCGGCCGATTCGCTGCACGACCTGAAGGACGCCGCCGACGGGATAGGGCCGCCGCGGCCGTCACTTCCTGGCGTTCTCCTCGGCCTTCTTCAGGTCGTTTTCCATCTTGGCGCGCCAGATCTCCGCCTTCTTCTTGACGACCTCGGCCTGCTCGACCTCTCCCAGCACGACGTGCAGCCTGCGGAGGGCGGCGAGGAAGTTGATGCCGGCCTTGATGTCGTCGACCCGCAGGGTGGACAGCTCGTACTTCTCCCGGTAGCGGTCCGCGGCCTGCTGCAGCAGCTCCCGGGCCAGGCCGAGGTGGGCGAGCCGCGCCGAGTAGCCCCGGCGAGCGGGGATCCATGCCCGCGATGAGCGTCTTCAGGTTGAGCAGGTTCTTCGCCACCGCGGCGAACCTGCCCTCCAGCTCCACGAACGACCACTTCCACTTCGAGTTCTCGCCGAAGCCCTCCTCGATCGAGTCGATGGAGAAGCCGATCTTGCGCAGGAGGTTGTAGCGGCTCTCGTCGGAGAAGGTCTCGATGGAGCGCGAGCCCCTCCTCGTAGTCGGAGAACGGCGCGTCGATCCGCGGGGGAGACGATCTCCTCGAGGGAGATGATGGCCTTGTACAGGCTCTTGCGGGCCTCGTTCAGGTACGCCTCGTTCTTGACGCCGAGGAACGACAGCGAGAGCGAGTTCATGAGGAGGTAGCTGGCGACGACGTCGAGGTTGTCGTCCGCGAGGGCGAGCTTCTGGTAGCCGGCGCCCGGCGCCTCCCGCGGCGATGATCTCCTTGCGTCTTCTTCTCCTTCTCCAGAGCCGCGTCGATGGCGGCCTTGTAGTCCTTGATGTAGTCGGCGTAGCGGCGCCTGGCCTCTTCGCTGGGCTTCTTCATTCCCGTGCCTCCGCGGCGCCCGCGGCGCGCCCTCCCCTTCCGCGCCCGCGGCGCGCCTTCCGCCGCCGCTCCGTGGCACTGCCGCCGCCTGGTCCCTGCCGTAGTGCGCGAGCAGCTCGGCCGCGTGCTGCAGGGACAGCTCGCCCGTGCGGTCGCCGGCCAGCATCCGCGCGATCTCCTCGCGGCGGGCGGCGCCGGTCACCCTGTCCACGCGCGTCACGGTGCGTCCCGCCTGCGTCTCCTTCTCGATCCTGAGGTGATTGTCGGCGCGCACGGCGATGGTGGCGAGGTGCGTGACGCACAGCACCTGCTTGCCGGCGGCGAGGCGCGCCAGCCGCTCCCCGACCGACAGGGCCACCTCGCCGCCGATGCCCGCGTCCACCTCGTCGAAGATCAGCGTGCTCGATGTGGTCCGACTCGGCGAGCGTGCCCTTGATCGCCAGCATGACGCGCGAGAGCTCGCCGCCCGAGGCGATCGCGCGCAGCCTCTTGAACGGCTCGCCGAGGTTGGGGGAGATGACGAACTCGATCGAGTCCCTCCCGTACGGGGTGATCACCGGGGTGCCGTCCGGCCGGGCGGCGTCGCGGATCAGGACACGGAAGCTCACCTTCGGCATGCCCAGGGCCGCAGCTCCTCCTCGATGCCCTTCTGCAGGCCGGGCGGCCGCCGCCTTGCGCCTCTTCGGAGAGCTCCTCGCCCCGCCGCGGGATCTCCTTTTCCGTGCGGGCGATCTCCGCCTCGAGGCCGGCCTTCTCCTGCTCCCAGTTCTCCATGCCGGCCAGCTCCTGCTCGGCGCTGCGGCAGTACTCCAGCACCTTCTCGACGGTGTCGCCGTACTTCTTCTCCAGCGCCCGGATCGCCGAGAGGCGCGCCTGCACCTCGTCCAGGCGGGTCGGGGCTGAAGTCGGTCTTCGCCTTGTACTGGCGGATGTTCTCCGCGAAGTCCTCGATCTCGTAGAAGGCGTCCTCCAGCTGGTGGGCGAGCTTGGACAGCGAGGGGTCGATGCCGAGGATC
Source organism: uncultured Spirochaetota bacterium (assembly GCA_963733835.1). Lineage (GTDB taxonomy): Bacteria > Spirochaetota > Spirochaetia > SZUA-6 > Fen-1364 > CAVTER01. Next base: position 98,291 of record CAVTER010000015.1, on the reverse strand, counting down.
TCCTCCATCGCGTGGCGGGTCGCTGCGCAGGGTGGCGAGCACGCCGCCCGCGCTCTCGGCGCTCTGGCGCGTGCACCTCCTCGAGGAGCGTGAACAGCTTCTCGTGGTGCACGAGGATGGCCAGCTCCTTCTCCAGCTCCTCCTCCTCGCCCGGGGTCAGCGCGAGAGCCTTGATCTCCTTCACCGCGTAGGCCAGCAGGTCCAGCGCGGCGCAGCCGCTCCCGCTCGTCGCTCACCAGGCGCGGCGAGCCGCTCGCGCAGCGAGGCGAGTGAGCGCGTACAGCGCGTGGAAGCGCTCGGCCAGCTCCTCGGTGCCCCCGCTACCGGTCCACGAGCCTGCGGTGGTTCTCGACGTCGAGCAGCGACTGGTGCTCGTGCTGGCCGTGCACGTCGAACAGCAGCGAGGAGAACTCCTGCAGGTCGGCGCGGGTCACGGGCGTGGACTGGATGAAGATCGAGCCGCGGCCGTTCGACTTCAGCACGCCGGCGCAGGATGACCGCGCCGTCCTCGGCCTCGATGCCGTGCGCCGCGAGCCACGCCGCCGCCTCCGGGCTCGTCCGCCACGCGCGACGATGCCCGACACGGCCGTCTCCTCGGCGCCCGAGCGGATGATCGAGGTGTCGATCTTGTCGCCCAGCAGCAGCCCCAGGGCGCCGACGAGGATCGACTTGCCCGCGCCCGTCTCGCCCGTCAGAGCACGTTCAGCCCCGCGGTGAAGCGCACCTGCAGCTTGTCGATGATCGCGTAGTTGTGGACGTGCAGCTCCTCAAGCATTCGGCTCTCCCGACCAGTTCAGCTTGGTGCGCAGCACCTCGTAGAAGCTGCGCTTGTCGGAGCGGACGATGAGCGCCTTGCGCGGCGCCTGGCGGATGAGCACGCGGTCGCGCGGGAGCAGGGGCACGTTCTCCTGGCCGTCGACGGTGAGCGCGACCTCGGCCTTCTGCGGGTCCTCCACCTCGATGCGCAGGATCTCCGAGGCGGGCACCACGGTGGGCCGGTTGGACAGCGTGAAGGGGCAGATCGGCGTGAGGATGAAGGCGTCCATCTCGGGGTACAGGATGGGGCCGCCCGGCGGCCATCGAGTAGGCCGTGGAGCCGGTCGGGGTGGCCACGATGACCCCGTCGGCGCGGTAGCGGCCGACGTAGGTGTCCGAAAGGAAGACCTTCAGCCGGATCATGCGCGAGATGCCCAGCGTGCTGATCACCGCGTCGTTGAGCCCCGTGAACGAGGCGACCTCCGCGCCGCTCCCGGCGCACCGTCGACCGACGAGCATGAGCCGCTCGCTCGTGCCGAGGCTTGCCCGCGAGGAACTTTTCCCAGGCGTCGAACAGCTCGCTGCGGGAGACCTCGGTGATGAAGCCGAAGTCCCCCATGTTCACCGCAAGGATGGGCACGCCGCGCTCGGCGACCATCCGCGCGCAGGCGAGCAGCGTGCCGTCCCCGCCGAGGGACACGGCGAGGTCCACGCCGTCGAGCAGGCTCCGGTCCGCGGGGCTGGAGAAGTCGACGGCGACCGTCTCGCCGCCGCGGGAGCGGACGAACGCGTCGATCGAGCGGGCGACGCTCCCCACATCGTCCTTGCGCGAGTTGATGACTAGTAAGACCTTGCGGATTTCCCGCCGCTTGCCGGCCATGTCGGCACAACTATAGTCGGCGCCGCGGCGGGATGGCAAGCCGCGGGGACCGCCAGTCGCGCTCACGGCTTCCCGCCGCGCGGCTCGCCGGCCCGCGCGCGCCATCGTCCGCGGCTACGGCAGGGTCGCCAGCACCTTCGCGATGGTTTCCACGTCCCGCTTGGCCAGCATCGGGTACAGCGGGAACAGCAGGCAGCGCAGCATCAGGGACCGGGCGTGCGGGCAGTGCCTCGCCGAGCTGCTCGTCGACCGCCGCGACGCAGTCGGCGAACGCGGGGAGCGTCTCCACCCCCTTCTTCATCGCGTAGGCGCGCGCGTCCTTCATCCCGTCGGCGAGCACCACGGGGAAGGAGGACAGCACGTTCTCCGCGTCCACCTTCTGCACGAGCGAGGCGTGGCGCGAGCGTCATCAGCGACTGCGCGTACGCCTGCGCGATCTCCCGCCGCGCGGCGACGAACCTGCTCGAGCGCCGCCAGCTGCGAGATGCCCAGCGCCGCGTTCATGTCGGCCAGCTGGCGCGAACAGGGGGGAGCTCTCCACGATCCGCCGGATGCGCCGACGGCCGCCTGCTTGCCCCGCGCGAGCACCAGCGCCCCGCCGCCGCAGGTGACGATGTGCTGCGGGCTCCAGCGAGAGCAGGGTCATGTCTCCCGCGCCCCGCAGGGCTTCTCCGCCCACCATTCGCGCCCAGCGCCTGCGAGGCGTCCTCGATCACGGGCAGGCCTGTCGCCCGCAGCGCCTCCACGTCCGCGACGATGCCCAGGCCGTGAGTGCACGACGAGCGCCTTCGCACCCGACTGCGGCGAGGCGCGCGGCCTCCTGGGGATCGATGCCTCCCGATTCCGGCTCCACGTCGGCGACCAGGGGCACGCAGGCCCCTGTCGCGCATCACCCGCAGGTACAGGGCCGGGGCGAGCGCCGGCAGGATGACCCCGTCGGAGGCCTCCAGGCCGAGGGCGTCCAGCGCGACCGACAGCGCGAGGTAGGTGCTGGTGAGCACTGCTCCGCCGCCAGGCCCAGCAGGTGGCGATGCCCGGCTCACCAGGTCGCGGGAGACCTCCCCGGGCCGAGCTTGTCGGAGACGATGCAGGTGAGCACGCTGCCCATGTCCCTGCGCTTCACTGTGGGTCGGAAGATCGGTACTGCCATGGCGCTTCGCAGTGTATTAGCGGCAACCGGGAGGGCTTTGTCAATCAGTCCGGCGGCATCCCTTCGCGGTCGGGTCCCCTCGAAACCGCCCTGCCCACCAGGGGAACGAACCGGCAGCCGACGCCCTGCTCGAACGGGAGAACAGCCTGCCCGCTGCGGCGCACGACGACCAGGACCTGCGACCGGTGGCGTCTCGCCCACGGGCACCACCAGGATCCCGTTGTCGGCGAGCTGCTCCAGGAGCGCCGGGGGAACCCGCGGCGCGGCGGCCGCCACAAGGATCGCGTCGTAGGGCGCGTGCTCGGCCCACCCCTCGCTGCCGTCCCCCGTGCGCGGAGAGCACGGCCGTGTACCCCAGCCCGTCCAGCGTCCTGCGGGCGGCCGCCGCCAGCTCGGGGATGCGCTCGACGGTGCACACCGTCGGCCGCGAGCTCCGCGAGGATCGCGGCCTGGTAGCCGCTGCCCGTGCCGATCTCCAGCACCCGCTCGCCGCCCCGCAGGCCGAGCGCCTCGGTCATCACCGCCACCATGTAGGGCTGCGAGATGGTCTGGCCGTGACCGATGGGAAGGGGGAAGTCGCCGTAGGCCTCGGACCGTCTGCCCCGCGGGCACGAAGAGGTGGCGGGGGACCCGCGCATCGCCGCGAGCACGCGGCGCGTCGGTGATGCCGCGGCCCTCCAGCTGCCGCCGCACCATGAGGACTGCCTCCGGTGAGTCCTGCCGCCCGGGATGCGGGAAAGCGCCCCTGCGCGGGGGTCCGGCCCGGCGGGGCCATGTCAGGACACGACGAGGACGGGCAGAGCGCTGCGGCGGATGAGGTGGGAGGCGGTGGGGCCGAGGAGATAGTCGCGGATCTTGTGCGTCCCGTGCGCCCCGATGAGGATCAGGTCCGCTGACTCGCGCTCGGCGACGCGCGGGATGATCTCGACGGGCTTGCCCGGTCTCGACAAGGAACCGGTAGGGGATGCCGTGCGTGGCGAGGTAGCCCAGCTCCGTGTCGAACGGGAAGCTCTCGTCCATCTGCCTCCGTCACCGTCAGCACGACCAGCTCGTCCCAGATGTTGCCGAACCCGTTCACGCAGAACTGGAGGGCGCTCTCCGCGCACTGGCTGCCGTCGTACGGGAACAGCAGCCGCCGCGGGGCGCGGAACTCCCGCGGGCAGACCAGCACGGGCCGCGGCGCCGAACGCACCACGTCCTCTGTCGTGGAGCCGACGATGGCCCTCTCGACGTGCGCGTTCTCGCCCTTCTGGCCGACCACGAGCAGGTCGCCCGACCGCGCCTCCTCCGTCGAGCACGCCGGACGGCAGCCCGTCGCGCAGCACCGGGGTCACAGGCACGTTCCTCGCCTCCGCGTCCCGTCGGGCGTTTTCCAGGCAGCGCTCGGCGAAGGTGCGGATGTCCGCGCGGACCTTCTCGTAGAACCCCTTCATGCCCGGCTCGGGAGGGATGTACACGCGCTCGAAGCCGTAGTCGAAGTGGCTCGCCGTGTAGATGATGGGAAGATCCGTCTTGCGGGAATCGACGACGAAGACGACCTTGACGGCCGCGCCCGTCCGCTGCGCCAGGTCCAGCGCGTACTGGAAGGCGGCTGCCGAGTATTCCGACCCGTCGATGCCGACGACGATCTGCCCGATCACGTCTTCTCTTTTGCCTCCACGAGGATGCTGGAATCCTTTGCGTGCAGCTTCGACAGCTTGTACTGCTTCAGGAGGAGGCGGATGGCCTCGTTGATGCCCTCGGTCCGGTTGGCGTAGTAGCCCTCCCGGACCATGTCGTCGATCCCCTCGAGCAGCTCCGTCGAAGTTTCCACGTACGTCTTGGACACGACCTACCCTCCCATTGGGCGGGCCGCCGCACCGCCCCTCGTGATTGAGCGAGGCCATTCTACCCCGGGCCACGGGCCGGGCGCAAGTCTCATGCGGGGCGAATGCGCGTGAAAGCAGCGATTGGCGCGTGACGGCGATGCGGGGTCGATGTGTGCTCGGCGCATGGCGCCCCCCGTGACGACCGCAGAAAAAATGTGGGGATAGGTAACACCTATCCCCAGGGATGAGACACAGGGGCAAGGAAAGGAGGTGAAACTTACCCCACGCGAATCCAGATTCCGTCCTGTCTCTACACTACCAAACACACGACCGGAGGAATGGTTACACGCCGTCGGCTTTTTTTTTCGCGGGCCGGGATTCCGCCCGCGACGCGACCCAGATGCCCGCGAGGATGAGCGCTCCTCCCGCGATCCTGAGAGGGGGAGGCACCTGGCCCAGCAGGGGAATGGCGAGCAGCGTCGCGCCGATCGGCTCGGCGAGGAGGGTGACGGTGACGAAGACGGCAGACACGTGCCTGAGCGCGTAGTTGTATGCCGTGTGGCCGACCAGCTGCGGCACGGCAGCGAGGAGCAGAACGAGCAGCCAGCCCTTCGGGGACCAGCCGACCAGGGGCGCCCTCAGGACGAGCGCCGCGGCCAGGAGGGCCACGGCGGCTGTCGTGTAGGCGATGGCCACGTAGGGGACCAGCGACATGCGCCGCCGCAGGCCACGGCCGATCAGCAGGTACCCCGAGGCGGCTGCAGCGCCAAGCAGGGCGAGCAGGTCTCCCCGCAGCGTGGCCGCCCGGGCCGAGGCAGCTCCGCGGTCTGACAGCGCCACGACAGCCGCGCCGGCGACGGCCACGACAACCCCCGCGGCGGTCCACCCTGCCATGCGCTCGCGCAGGAAGAGCATCGAGGCCAGGCCGACGAACAGAGGATTCATGCTCACCAGCGCGACCGAGCTCATCACCGAGATGTAGTCCAGCGAGGTGATCCACGACGCGAAGTGCACCGCCAGCAGCAGCCCGGAGGCCGCGGCAAGGCCGGCGTCCCGCAGCGGGAGGTGCAGCAGCTCCTTCCGCCCCCGCGTCAGGGCGAGGGGTGCGAGAGCCAGTGCAGCGACGGCCATGCGCAGGGCGGCGATCGAGAGCGCCGGGACGCCCTGGGCGCGCGCAAAGGCGATGATCACCGCGGAGCTGGAAACAGCGGCCATGCCAACGGCCAGGGCGAGGTACGGCCGGGCCCCAACCGCGCCGCCCCCGCCGCTCCCGGAGCCCACGGTCACCGGATCCTGCCCAGGAGGCGCAGAAGCCCGTCCAGAAGGGTGAGGGGGTGCGGCGGGCAGCCGGGCACGAACAGGTCAACGGGCAGGACCGAGCCTGCGCCGCCGCAGGCCGCGGGGCTGCCGGCGTACGGACCGCCGGAGATCGCGCAGGCCCCGCAGGCGATCACGATTCTCGGTGTGGGCACGGCCGCCCAGGTCTTCTCCAGCGCGAGGCGCATGGCGCTGGTCACGGGCCCTGTGACCAGCAGCCCGTCGGCGTGACGGGGCGAGGCCACGAACGAGATGCCGAACCTTCCCATGTCCCAGCCCACCGTCGTGAGCACGTTCGCGTCTGCCTCGCATGCCCCGCAGCCGCCGGCGCTCACCTGCCGCAGCCGCAGCGATCTTCCCAGGGTGCGCCGCAGCGCGGCAGACAGCGCCTCCGCGCGGGGCAGCCCTGCCGGGCCCAGGCGCAGGCCCTCCCGGGTGCGCGATGCCAGCCGGAACTCCCGGGTGAACGACAGCGCCCCTGTCGGACAGACTTCCGCGCAGTCCCCGCAGAAAAGGCACAGCCCCAGGTCTATGGCGGGGTCCCCTGCCGTCGGCGGGGACACCGCCCCCGTGGGGCAGCACGCCGCGCATGCGGTGCAGCCCCGCGCGCAACGCGCGGCCTGGACCACGGGAAGACCGCGGAAGCGCTCGGGCAGCGCGGGCGGCGCGCCGCGCGGGAACCTGGTGGTCCGCGTGCCCTGGCGCAGCCGGGCGCGGATCATGTCAAGCATGGAACCCTCCCCTGCCGAGGATCGCGGCGCACGGACCGTGTCACAGGTCGTGCCCGCAGTAGGACAGGTTGAAGCTCTTGTTGCACAGGGGGAAATCGGACACCTGCCCCCCGCGCATGGCAAGGGCCAGCCCGAACCAGTTGTGGAACGACGGGTCGACGACCTTGTACGCCGCGAGCCTGCCCGCGGCGTCGGTGAGAGCGACGTGGCAGATCTCGCCCCGCCATCCCTCCACGAGGCTCGCGGCGATCTTCCGCGGCATGGCCCGCCCCACCGGCGCCCGGGTCTCACCGGCCGGCAGACTGCGCGCCTGCTCCTCGATGAAGGCGAAGGACCTCTGCACCTCCAGCCAGCGCACCTGGGCGCGGGCGAACACGTCCCCCGTCTGCCAGGTGGAAACGGGAATGTGCGAGAACCCGTAGATGCCGGTGGGCAGGTCCCTGCGGACGTCCCTGTCGATGCCGCTCGCGCGCGCGGCGGGGCCCACCAGGCCGACCTCGCGGGCCGTCTCGGCCGACAGGGTGCCCGTGCCCTCGAAGCGCGCGATGACGGAGGGCGCCGTCCAGAGCAGCCCGCAGGCGTCGCGTGCGTCCCGCACCGCCGAGGCCAGCCGCTCGCGCAGTCGGTCTGCCAGCGCGGCGTCGAGGTCGACGCCTGTCCCTCCCGGCCGCACGAGGCCCCGGCCGAACCTGCTGCCGCAGAGAAGGGCCGTCATGTTGAGGATGTCCCCGCGGATGCGGCCGCACCACGACGAGGTGGGCAGGAAGCCCACGTCGCCCGCAAGGGCGCCGAGATCTCCCACGTGGTTGGCGGCCCGCTCGAGCTCGAGGGCGATCGCGCGGATGGCCTGGGCACGGGCGGGCACCGCGCAGCCGCACAGGGCCTCCACCGCCTGGCAGAACGCGACGGCGTGGCCGACCGACGTGTCGCCCGCCAGGGTCTGCGCGACGTGCAGGGCACGCGGCGCGGGCGCCGTCCGCAGCATGCTCCTCGACTCCCCTGTGCTGGTAGCCCAGGGAAATCTCCAGGTGCAGGACGGTTTCGCCGTGGCACTGGAATCGGAAGTGCCCCGGCTCGATGACCCCCGCGTGCACGGGTCCCACGGCCACCTCGTGCACCTCCTCGCCTTCCACGCGGAACCAGTCCATCTCCCCGCACGGCCGCGGCCTCCCCGGCCCCCGCGCGGCCCCCGCGCGCGCGGCCCTGGAAGCGGACCGGTTTCAGCCACGGGTGGCCTTCGGGCCGGAGGTTCCACGTCTCCGCGATCTCGCGCTCGAAAAGGTGCGCGCACGGGCATGCGGCCGTCAGGCTCGGCCAGGAGTCGCCCACCTCCGTCGAGACCGCATGCAGGGTTCCCGCGCCGGGCGGCTGCAGGACGGCCGTGAGCAGGAATCTCCCCGAGGATGCGCCCCTGCCGCGCGCGGTGACGGCAGGCCGGGCGAACAGGGCGGACAGGGAGCCTCCCCCCCGCACCGTCTCCCCGACCACCTCGCGAAACCCGTCGAACCCCGACGGGGCGAGCCGTGACAGGGAGGCAGCCTGCCCGTTTCGAAGCTCCGTCACCCGGACTTCCATCACGACGCCCCCAGCAGTCGGGCCGCAGCCGACAGGAGCGCGTCCAGCCGGGGCGGGATGAACAGGCCGCACGCGGCGGCGAGGACGAGGAGCACGAGCGGCGCCGCGACCTCGAGGGCCGTCTCGCGCCGGGCGGCGGCCCGCGGGAGCCCGGCTGCCGCCTGGGCCCCATCGCCCGGTGCGCGCGGCTGCCCGGCCTGGACCATGCCGGCGAAGACCACCAGCATCCCGATGAACACGGCCGCGAGGAGGACCGAGAAGACGGCGAGGACGAGCCAGGACCCCGAGGAGGCGGCAGCGCGCAGGATGGCCAGCTCGCTCCAGAAGGCGCCGAAAGGAGGCGTGCCGGCGATGGCGAAGAACCCGGCGAACCACAGCGCCCCGGAGAGGGCAGCCTGCCCGCACAGCCCGCGCACGTCACCCGCCCTCTTGGTCCCGTACGCGGCGAGGATGTTGCCCGCCACGAGGAAGAGCGCCGCCTTGACGAGGGAGTGGTTGACCGCGTGGAACAACGCTCCCCATGTCCCCCCGCCCGCCGATGCCGATGCCCACGGCGAGGATTCCCATGTTCTCGACGCTGGAGTACGCGAGCAGCCGCTTGTAGTCCGGCTGCCCGATCACGTACACGGCGGCGACGGCCATGGAGAACAGGCCGAAGGCGAGGAGCGCCTGCCTGCCGAAGTCCCCGATCCCCGCCGCGGCGCACACGGCCTGCACGCGCAGCACGGCGAGGAACGCGCAGTTCAGCAGCGCCCCCGACAGCAGCGCGGACACGACCGACGGCGCCTCGCTGTGGGCGTCGGGCAGCCACGTGTGCAGCGGGGCCAGTCCCATCTTGGTGCCGTAGCCGACCAGAAGCAGCAGGAAGGCGGCCTTCAGCCACCGCACGTCCAGGGCCCCCGCCCGTCGGACAAGCTCGGGGAACGTGAGCCCGATCGCGGGGCCGCCGCTCGCCGAACCGGCCGCGGCGAGGAAGTAGGTGCCCAGCAGCGCAATGGCGATGCCCACCGAGCAGACGAGGAGGTACTTCCACGTCGCCTCGAGGGACCGGTGGTGGCGGTGGTAGTGGATGAGCGGCGCGCTGAGCAGCGTCGTCGCCTCGACGGCGACCCACAGAAGCCCGAGGTGCGGAGCTGAGCGTCACCAGGGTCATGGCGGACAGGAACCCGAGAAGGCACGCGGTGAAGAGCGCCTCGGGGGAGTTGTCGAAGATCATCCCCTCCTCGGGGTCCGTCCGCGTGGTCGCCGCTCTCGCGGACGAGGAAGCCCACGGCCTAGACGGAGACGGCCAGGAACAGGAGGCTGGTCACCCCCAGGAAGACCAGTCCCAGCTCGTCCAGCGCCAGGGCGCCGCCGGCGGGCAGCGGGGCCGCCCCCGCGGCGCAGGCCAGCAACGAGAACCGCGTGGGCTGCCGCGGTGCCGACCAGGAGGGCCCTGCGCGCGGGATTGGAGCGAAGGGCGAGCGACACGGCGGCCGCCGCCGGCGGGAACCAGGACGAGGGCGAGCAGCATCCCGCGTCAGTCCTTCAGGGTCGACAGCCGGTCGGAGTCGATGTGGTCGAACTCGCGGTTGATGTGGAAGATCGTGATGCCCATCACGAACACCGCCACGAACGCGTCCAGGAAGGTCCCCATCTCGACAAGGAGCGGCTCGCGCTCGGCCAGCGCCATGCCGAAGGCCGCGATGCCGTTCTCCATGGCGAGGTAGCCCAGCACCTGCATGATAGCCGAGCCGCGGCCCACGATGACGAACAGGCCCGTGAAGGCCGTGAAGAAGGCGGCGGGCACGAGGAGCAGCGGGCGCAGCGCCCCGGGGATGGGCAGCCGCGAGCCCAGCACGAGGGATGCGGCGAGCAGTCCGATACCCGACGAGGAGCGACGCCGAGTACCCGACGAACAGGCTCCACCTCGCGCGTGCACTCCCAGCGAGCGCATGGCCCGCAGGAGCAGCAGCGGGAAGACGATCCCCTTGAGCCCGACGCTCAGGCCGGCCTGCAGGGCGAGCCTCCAGGCCGGGGCATCGATGCGGATGCACCAGCGGCAGCACGCCCAGCAGGACGCCCTGCACCGCCACCGCGGCGATGCACGAGAGCAGCCGGCTGGATCCCAGAAGCCACAGGCTCGTGAGCACGAGCAGGACCAGGAACCCTTCCACCCAGATCGTCATCTCAGTGCCTCACGAAGACCAGCGCCAGCGCGAGCGCAGACATTGCCAGGGCCGCGACCAGGAGCTGCGGCACCCGCGACAGGCGCAGGCGCGCCATGACCGACTCCACAACGCCCACCGCCGCGGCAGCCGCCGACCATGCCCGCCAGGGCGGCGCCGCACGTCGAGAGCCCACGCGCCGCCGCTCCCGCGGCGGTCCGGAGGAGCAGCATCGCCACGGCGAGCCCCGCGAAGCACCCACAGCTTCACGCGCCGCGCCGTACTCGATGAAGGCGAGGTCGACGCCGCCGTGGTCCAGCACCATGACCTCGTGGATCATCGTGAGCTCCAGGTGCGTGGTCGGGTCATCCACGGGGATGCGCGAGCACTCGGCCAGGAGCACGACGAAGGAGGCGCCCGCCACGAGGAGCAGCGCTGCTCCGCTGCCCGCGCCGATGCCCTGCGCCGGGCAGAAGGCTCGGACAGCGAGATGCTGCCCGCCCTGCGCGCGAGGGCGGCCAGGCCCAGCAGGAGCGCGGGCTCGGTCAGCGCGGAGAACGCGGCCTCGCGGCTTGCTCCCATGCCCTCGAACGCGGAGCCGGTGTCCAGCGCCGCGACGATGGTGAGGAAGCGCATCAGCCCGAACAGGTAGGCGAACAGGACCAGGTCGCCGTCGAAGGCGACCAGGGCCGGCTGCGCCTGCCCAGGGGAGGATGCACGAGGCACGCACGGCCGCAGCAAGACCCGACCACGGGGCCGGCACGGAATGGCAGCCCTGTCGTGCGGCTGTACACGGCGCCCTTGGCGAGCAGCTTTGCGAGGTCGAGGTAGCCCTGCAGAAGGGGTGGGCCGCGCCTGCCCGCGGCCGACCGCCTTGACCCGGTTGACGATTCCCGGAAGAAGCGGAGCCAGGACGAGCGCGGCCGCGAGCTGCACGATGGAGGGGATGAGCGCTGCTCATCATCTCACCCCAGCTTCCACACCAGCAGCACCAGCAGCGCGGCCGCGATGTACAGGACGTACAGCTGCAGCCTGCCCCGCTGCAGCAGCCGCAGCCGGCCTGCCAGGCGCCCCAGCATGCGGAAGACGGGCCGCCACGCGCCCTGCTCGAAGGGATCCGGCGTCTCGGTGGAAAGCGACGAGCCGGTGGGGAAAAGCCCGTTCGGCGGCGCGTGGCGCCGACGCACGGGCACCAGGGCCGCGGAACATCGAGAGCAGCGGCTGCGCGAAGGAGGAGGAGGTGTACTGCATGCGCGGGGACGGCGCCGAGTACCCGCAGTCCCACGTGGGACCCTGCGCCACGGTGCGGCGGCGCAGCAGGGCCGAGCGCAGCCCTGCGAGGGCAGCGGCGATCCCGGCCAGGCCCGCCGCAACGGCGAGCACCTTCCCCATCGCCGCCGCGGACGGCTCGAGCAGCGCCGCGCCCGATGGGGGCTGGCCGGCGAGGAGCGCAGGCGAGAGGGGCGATCGCCCGCACCGCGAGTGCCCCCAGCAGGCCGATCGCCGCGCACGCGGCAGCCAGGATCAGCACGGGCACGATCATGGCGCCGGGCGCCTCCCGCGCGGCGGCGGCGCCGGCGGTGCGCGGCTCTCCGAGGAAGGCGACGCCGAACACCTTCGTGAAGCAGGCGGCGGCCAGCCCGCCGATCAGGGCCAGGCACGCCACGGCGATCGCCCGCCGCGGCGGCAGGCGCCTCGGCGCCGTGGGCCGCGGCCCCGAGGGAACCGGCGAACAGGAGAAACTCGCTCACGAAGCCGTTGAACGGCGGCAGCCCGCAGATTGCCAGCGCGCCGACGAGGAAGGACGCCGACGGTGAGCGGCATGCGCCTGCGCCAGCCCGCCCAGCCTGTCGAGGTCGCGGGTGCCGGCCGCCTGTGCCGCGGCGCCGGCGCCGAGGAACAGCAGCCCCTTGAACAGGGCGTGGTTCACCACGTGCAGCAGCCCGCCGGCGAAACCCAGCACGGCCAGCGCGGGAACGCCCGAGGCTCGCGCCGAGCACCGCCAGCCCCAGGCCCAGGCAGATGATGCCGATGTTCTCGACGCTGTGGTACGCGAGCAGGCGCTTGATGTCGTGCTGCGCGAGGGCGAAGAGCACGCCGAGCACGCCCGAGACGGCGCCCACGGCCGCGAGCGTCCACCCCCACCACGGCGGCGGCGCGCCGAGGAACGTCAGGACTCGCACGAGGCCGTAGATGCCCGTCTTGATCATGACGCCGCTCATGAGCGCCGACACGTGCGACGGGGCCGCGGGGTGCGCCTCGGGCAGCCAGACGTGCAGCGGCACGATCCCGGCCTTTGTCCCGAAGCCGACCAGCGCGAGGATGAAGGCCGCCCCCGCGGCCCGCCCGCCCGCGGCCCCCAGACGGGAGAAGTCCAGGAGGACGCAGCCCCTGCCGCCGCGGTGCAGCGGCCGCGGCAGCGCTCCCGCGCACACCCAGCAGGAGGAACAGGGCGACCAGGAACGCGGTGCCGACCTGGGTGGCCACCAGGTAGGTGATGCCGGCCTGCCGCACGCTCTCCTTCTCGTGGTCAACGACAACGAGGAACCAGGACGAGAAGGACATGATCTCCCAGGCGACGAGGAAGAGCACAGCGTTCCGCGCCAGACGACCACGAGGGCCATGCTCGCCGCCAGGATGCAGAAGGCCAGCCACGACCGCCCCTGGGAGCCGCCGTGCGCAGCGCCCGCGTGCCCGCGGGCCAGGTAGCCCGCGCCGAAGGCAGCGCACGCCGCGGTGAGCGCGTAGATCGGCAGCAGGAAGCAGGCCCGAGAGGCCGTCCAGCCCGACGCTGAAGGAGGCGCCGAGCCGCGGTGTTCCAGCCCAGCGAGAGGGCCGGCGCCCCGCCGCGGATCAGCAGGGCAGCCGTCGAGCCGAGTCCCGCGGCGGAGGCGATGCAGGTGCCCCAGGCGCCGAAGACCGTGCTGAGACCGCGGGCTCTGCCGGAAGGCGAGCGCGGCAAGGCCGCAGGCGAGCAGGAGCCCGATCGGCCCCAGGAGCAGCAGGCCGCTCACCGGCGCACCCGCCCGCGCGCGCGGCCAGGATCTCCTCGCGGGCCGCCTGCCGGGCGATCGGGTCGCGGAACTCCGGTTGCCGCAACGCCCACGCCAGGCGCGACAGCAGGTGCAGGTGCGCGCGCACGGTCGGGCTCACGAGGGTGAAGAGCGTGTGCACCGGCACGCCGTCGATTGCCCCGAACTCGATTGGCTGCTCGAGGAAGCACAGCGTGACCGTGGGCCGGGGAATGTGCAGGACGATCGGGTTTCGCACGTGGGGGATGGCGATGCCGTCGCCGATGCCGGTGGATCCGAGGCGACTCGCGCGCGAGAAGCACGCTGAGCAGGAACGCCCTGTCGACCTCGTCGGGAAGCTGCATCAGCCCGACGACCTGGGAGAGCACCTCCGCCGTGTTCCCCCGCCCACCCGGTAGTGGATCCCGCCGGCCTGGATCGCATCCTCCAGGGTCGGCAGCGCCGTCCTCCGCGGCGCCCGCGTCAGAGAAGATGTCGGGGGCGACGTTGATGCGCCGCGCGGTCGCCCACTCGAGCAGCTCGGCCCTGCTGAACCGGTACTGCCCGCTGATCCGGTAGGCAGGCAGGATCCCCCTGCGGATCCAGCGGTAGACCGTCTTTTCCGAAATAGTGAGGAGCCTGGCTGCTTCCCTTACGTCGATCTGCATTTCCTGTCTTTCCTGGACAACGCACGCAGGATGTCCAAGGATGTCCAGAACGTCAAGACCGCCCGTGGACCCCCTGGGACGCCAGCCACTCCAGGTTCGACACGATTGGCACAGGACCCGGGGCGAAGGTCGCGCGGTAGCAGGCCTTCTCGCAGGGCCGGGCAGCGCAGGAGGCGCAGGGGAGCGGGCTGGGAAGGAGCCTGCGCGCACCCTCGGGGTTGCCCACCTCCAGCCTGCGCAGGATGCCCCGGATGTCGATGGACGCGGGGCAGGCGTTCCTGCAGAAGTGCTCCTCGCACCACTGGCACAGTGAGGCGGTCTGCGGGGCCTGCGTGGGCTCGGGCCTGCGCGCGACAGGACCGTCAACGACGGTGACGAGGTTCTTCTGCCCGGGGTAGTAGCGGTATTCCTTCAGGCCCCGCTCGCGCAGGACCATGTCGGCCGCGCTCACTCCCGACACGGTCACCGCGGGGGTGCCCGTCCCCATCACGGTGGATTCGCCCGCGAGATACAGCCCGGGCCAGCGGGTGGCCGCGTGGGCGCGCTTCATCAGCTCCTGGCCCATGGCGTTTTTCGGCCCTGCCACCGACCCGCCCTTCTTGAGGAGGTAGCGCTCGATGGTCGTCGGGCTTCCGATCTCCACGAACTCGATGGCCTCTGCGAAGCCGGGGAACCGGCGCTCGAGAAGCCCCAGCAGGCGGGCCGCCTCGGCCCTCTTCTGCTCGGCGTAGGCCGGGGTGCGGTCGCCCGCCCCCCGCGGTCGGCCACGAGGCGAACGACGGACCGATCATCGTGAACACGTGCTTCCCCGGCGGGCACAGCGAGGGCTCCTCGAGGGAGGAGATGTACACGGTGACCTCGCTCTCGTCCAGCGCGTCCCTGTTGTCAACGAACATCTCCACGGGGAATGTCCCCTCGGGGATCGCCTCCGCCCGCACCACGCCGTACAGCACGACGCTGGGCGAGGTCATCACCAGCCCCGCGATCTTCGCGCGCTCGGCCTCCGTCGTGCGATCGCGCGGCAGGAGCTTCTCGTAGAGGTTCTTGATCGCGCCGGCGTAGATGACGGCCCCGGCGCGGAAGCGGGTGCCGTCGCGGGTGCGCACGCCGGCGGCGCGGCCGCCATCGAACAGGATCTCCACGGCCTCTGTCTCGTAGCGGATGGTCCCGCCCCGCTTCTCCACGGCCTTCTCCATGCGCCCGGCCAGCACCGCGGGCGAGCCCACGGGGTAGTAGCTCCCCCCGGTGTGGTTGTCGACGAACATGGTGGAAGCGAGGATGGCCGGCGTTTCATCCATTGTCGTGTAGCAGTACGTCGAGGTGAGCTTGTTGAAGAACTTGATGACCTCGGGGCTGTGGACGAACCTGCGGATCAGCTTCCCGGCCGAGGTGAACAGCAGGGCCACGGTGCGGGCCTGCTTGACCGGATGCCTGCGGAACTGCGTGGCCAGGTCCGCCCTGCGCATCTCCGACGGGGCGATGAACACGGGGTCCGCGGCGATGACCGTCTCGTACAGGTCCACGATGTACGCGTAGAAGCCGCGGATCTCCTTTTCGTGCCCGGGGAAGGCCCTGTCAAGCTCCCTGTAGAACATCTCCCGGTCGGGCCAGAACACGATGGGCTGGTCCCCGTAGTTCAGCCTGTACAGCGCCTTGTGGCGCACCACCTCCACCGGCTCCTCCAGCTCGTTCATGACGAACCTGTGGGGATTGAAGCCCCGCTCGCCGAAGCCGAAGAGCATGGCGGCGCCCATGTCGAAGGTGATGCCCCGCCTGCGGAAGGCGCCGCAGGCCCCCCCGGGCATGTAGTTCCTCTCGAGAACGAGCACCGACAGCCCGCGCCCTGCCAGGAGGCCGGCCGCCGTGAGGCCCGCGAGCCCCGCCCCGATCACGATCACGTCGTACGGGGGGGAACCCTGGTCGTTCCGCATGGGACGTATTCTACGGGCCGCCGCCCGCTGCGTCAACGCGTTCGGCCTCAGCGCGTGCCGCGCCCGGCAGGCTGCGGGCGTTGAAAGGCGCGCAGCGGGGGGATACACTCCCACTGCGGACCGCACCTCCCATGCACATCACGATGACCACGGACGCATACTGGCCGCGGATCAACGGCGTCACCGTCGCCGTCGACTCCTTCCGCCGTTCCCTCGTCGAGCGCGGGCACACGGTGTCCGTGATCGCGCCCCTGTATCCCCCGTCGGACAGGGACGCCGTGTGGCCCGACGACGAGTGGGTGTTCCGGTTTCCCGGCCTCGCCATCCCCTGGTCTCCCGAGGACAGGTTCGGCTGGCCCCGGGACCGCCGCCAGGTCACGCGCGTGCTCGAGAGGCTGCGGCCCGACGTGGTGCACGCCCACACGGAGGTGACACTCGGCTTCTCGGGCAGGACCTACTGCCGGCGCCACGGCACGGCGCACGTCATGACCCGGCACACCTACTGGGAGGAGTACATGCCCACCTACTCCGCCCTGCTGCCCCGGCCGGTCGCCCGGCTGGTGGTCGGCGCGTGGTCCCTCATCGACTACAGCCGGGTGGACTGCGTGGTGGTGCCCTCCGCCCGGCTGGGGACCGTGATCCGATCGTACGGCGTGCGCACGCCCATCGAGACCATCCCCACCGGGGTCGACCCTCGCGAGTTCTCCCTCGACGCCGGCGAGCGGCGGCGGCAGCAGGCATGGTTTGCTGCCCGGTTCCCCGGCATCGTCCGCCGCCCCGTGCTGCTGTACGCGGGACGGGTCGTGCGCGAGAAGAACATCGGCTTCCTGCTCGACGTCATCCAGCGGCTCGCCCCCTCGTTCCCTGACTCCCTCCTCGTGCTGGCAGGCGACGGGGCCCACAGGGCGGCACTCGAGAACAGCGCCGGGGAGAAGGGGGTGCGCAGGAACGTCCTCTTCACCGGCTACCTGGACAGGAAGCAGCTGGCCTGGCTGTACGGGCAGTCGCGTGTGTTCGTCTTCTCCTCAAAGACCGAGACCCAGGGCCTCGCCCTCGCCGAGGCGATGACGTGCGGGCTGCCGGCAGTGGCCATCCGGGCCATGGGCACGGAGGACACGCTGGCCGGCGACAGGGGCGGCTTCCTCGTGCCGGACGACCCTGCCGCCTTCGCGGCGCGCACGGCGCTGCTGCTCTCGGACGAGGCGCTGCGCAGGGCGAAGGCAGCAGAGGCTCGCCGCGCGGCGCGCGAGTGGACCATCGGCGCGACCACCGACAGGCTGCTCGCCGTGTACGAGCGGGCGCGGGAGGCGGAAAAGGCGAGGAAAGCCCGGGCGCGCGGCCCGGTCAGCCGCAGAAGTCCGCGGCGGTGAGCACCATGACCCGGATGAGCGCAAAGATGCTCTCGATGTCCACCCACTCGTCGACGCCGTGCGGGTTGGCCCCCACGGGGCCCACGACCGCCACGTCGGTGCGGGATGCCTTGCGGAACACGAAAGCGTCGGTGGCGAAGGGGATTCCCTTTTCAGCGTGCGGGAGCCCCAGGGCCGCGTACGCGCGCCCGATCGAGGCAAGGGCGGGATGCGCCCTGTCGGTCCTGTGGCCCTCGAGGAAGCGGATCACCGTCTCGATGCTCGGCGCCGCCCCCGACGGCCCGCCGCCGGCGGCGAGCTCCTCCTCGATGAACGCGAGAAGCTCCCGCCTCGCCTCGGCCTCGCACGTGTCTGCCCAGGTCTCCTGCCAGAAGAACAGGTGCCCCGAGGTCGGCACGGCTCCAGAATCCGCGTACCCGTGCCCGCCGCTCGCCAGCTGGTAGGTGAGAAGGCGCACGCGCATCGAGGGGTCGTAGACCGGCGGCGCGGGAATGGCCGCGAGCGCCCTGTCGTACTTCTCCAGCGCCAGGGCGATGCGCGACAGCGTGTAGATCGGGTTGGCCAGCAGCGTGCCCGGGCCGATGCCGCCCGGCCCCGCCTCGGTCACCGACGCCTTCCAGTCGCTCCCGCCGATGGTTTCCACGCCGACGGCGAGGTCGCTGGGCTCGGCCAGCATGGCGAAGTCGATGGAGGGGTTTCGCAGGCGCGCGGCCAGAGTCCCGTTGGCACCGCCGTTCTCCTCGTCGACCACGCTCTCGGCGTACACGTCGCCGGCCAGCTCGACGCCGAGGTCGTGCAGGCACCGCAGGGCGAGGAACCCGGCGGCGGTGCCCGCCTTCATGTCGATGGCTCCCCTTCCGTACAGCCTCCCGTCCCGGATCTCCCCGCTGAAGGGGTCCGGGAAGACGGTCCAGGTCTTGCCGTAGACGGGCATGGTGTCCATGTGGCCCGAGAACGCGAGGGACCTGCCCCCGCCCCTGCCCCTGCGCCGGGCGACGAGGATGGGCCGACCCGCGTAGAGCCTCTCCGTCCCGTCGATGGTCGGGAAGAAGCAGGGATGCTCGCGCACGCCGGGCACGTCGTCCACCTCGAACATGTCCAGGTCGGCCGCGGGGACGAACCGGGCGGCAGTCTCCCGCAGGAACTCCTGCCCCGGCTTCTCGTTGCCGCCCGGGGGGAGGTTCTCCGTGGGGATGCGGATGAGGGAGGAGATGCACTCGAGCACCTCCTCCCTGTGAGCCCCGATCCAACCGTCGACCCTCTCGCGCAGGTCCATGTCCGCTACGCGGTGAGCTCGATCTTCAGGTCGTCCGCCACGGGGTCGATCACCACGTAGTCGCCCGGTCCCTCGCGCAGCAGCGAGCAGGGAATCTCGGGCACCACGGGACCGTGCAGGACGAGGCGGGTGATGAACTTCTGCCACACGATGCCCCCCGCGTAGGAGCCGTCGGCCGTGAGGCCGCAGCCGTCGTTCCACCAGGAGCGGAAGTCGGCGTTCATCATCGTCGTGGAGGCCGTCGTGTAGGCCTTGGGCGGCACGAACGGCCCAGGCGCCGCTCATGTCGGTGACCGCCATCTGGACGGTGGAGACGGGGTGGAAAGAGATCAGCCGGGGCGTCGCCTTCCTCCACTGCTCGCCGCTCATCCCGTACTCCTTCGCCAGGTGCGGGTCCCAGAAGGAGTAGTGGCCCGAGAGGCCGGTGCCGCCATACACGATCTCGGCCCCCTTCGCCGAGGGGTCGCGCCGGGCCTCGAGGATCATCTCGTCGTAGTGATCGACGTTCTTCTTCGAGGGGTAGTGCACCTGCGTCGCGGGGATGCGCAGCGCCGGGTCGAGACGCGCGAGGAACTGCTTCTCGATCGTGTAGTGGAAGGACCCCGGCCAGTTCGGGTCGATGTCGTTGCCGTTCTCGTCGGCGTACTCGTCCATCGAGAAGTAGTGCATGTGGTGCAGGGGGATGCGCAGGGCGTTCACCATGTCGGCCAGCATCTGGTACTGGAAGATGGGGCCCGTGGGGAACACGCCGACGAACTGCCGCCCCTCGTCCAGGGCCCTCTTGATCCGGACGAGCATGTCGAGCGCCATCTGGAAGTGGAAGTCCTTCACGGGCGCGATGCGCGCGCGGAACTGCGGGTGCGTGCCCGTCGGCAGGGCGCACAGGTCCTCCTTGCGGACCTTTGCAACCCTCTTGCACACCTCCATGTCGCGGAACGCGAGAAACTGCGCGGGTTGGAACGTGATCAGGTCGATGTCGGGGTTGAAACCGCTCTTCATGGCCATTCTCTCCTCCACCGCGGAGCATAGCATGCGGGGGCGGCCCCGGGCTCTGACATTTCCCCGGAAAGTTCTGGAAAAATCTCTTGACAAGGCGTGCCGCGTCCCCCAGACTTCGTCCCTGTCGAGGACGCATGGCAGATCCCTTCCCCGAGATCCTGAAAGACAACCGCACGCTGGCGCAGCTGTGCGAGATCTACTACCAGAACACCGGCATGGTCATCTCGTTCCACTACCCCGGCCCCGACGGCGAGAGGGTCGACTTCTATCCCCAGGAGGAGCGAAGCGCGTACTGCAAGCTCGTGCAGTCCGCCCCCGAGGGAAACGCGCGATGCCTGGCCTGCGACCGGGAGGGGCTCGCCCGCGCCCGGCGCAAGGGCGGCTACCACATCTACCACTGCCACGCCGGCCTCGTCGACGTGGCGATCCCCATCGACTACCAGGGCGCGCAGGTGGGCTCGATCTACACGGGCCAGGTCATCCTGGAGGAGCCGGGCGAGAAGAGGCTGCGGGCCCTGCACGCGCGCCTGGCCATCCCCCGGGTGAGCTTCGAGAGGTTCGCCGCGGCCTTCGCCACGGTGAAGGTCGTCGACCAGAACCGGCTGCTCTTCTGCGTGCGGCTCCTTGACCTTGTGGCCAACTACATTATCAAGGCGGAGAACGAGATCCGCCTGCAGACCCAGATCGTGCAGAAGGACCGGGAGCTGCACAGGCGGGAGATGGAGCAGGCGCACCTCGAGAAGACGCTCAAGGACCTGAGCATCTCGGTGCTGGGCGGGGGACGGCGCAGCAGGCCCCCGGCGGCGCTGCCCGGCGCCGAAGGCCCGACGGGCCGACAGGTCGTCGAGAAGGCGCGGGCCTTCATCGACGCGCATTATGGCCAGGACATCACCCTGGAGGACGTGGCAAGGGCCGTGTTCCTGTCTCCCAACTACTTCAGCTCGCTGTTCAAGAAGGTGACCGGCACGAGCTTCAAGAGCTCGCTCGTGGAAAGACGCATGCAGGCCGCGCGGGAGATGCTGGCCGGGGGATCTCTCCCCATCAAGGAGGTCGTGGCCCGCGCGGGGTTCCGGGACTACAATTACTTCAACAGGACTTTCCGGGCCATGGAGGGGGCGCCGCCGGCGGAGTACAGGTCGCGGCGGCGGGGGAAGGGGGCGACCTGAGATTTTTCCAGAATTTTCGTTTCTAAATGCAGTGCGCCCGGACCGCCGGCATGCTTGCATTGCAGGGTCGAATCGTCCGAGAGGCCTGTCCGTTGGACAGGCGGACACGTTTCCGAAGGAGGTCACAGAGTGAAGAAGACAATCCTCGTTCTCCTGGCGCTTCTCTTCGCTGCCGGGCTGGTGTTCGCGGCTGGCGGCGGCGAGAAGAAGCAGATGACCATCGCCGATCCTGCCCATGTTCACCGGGCACCCCTGGTTCGTCCGCTGCGAGCTGGGCGCCAAGCAGGCGGCCGAAGAGCTGAAGATCAAGTACGTGTTCGTCGGCCCCGAGAAGGCCGACGCGGCCAAGCAGATGGACATCTTCAACGACCAGGTCAACAAGAAGGTGGACGCCATCATCATCGCCGTCTCCGACGCGAAGGCGTGGGAGAAGCCGATCGCTGACGCCATGGCCAAGGGCATCCCCGTGTTCGGCTTCGACATCGGCGCGGGCGACACGACGCTCTGGCTGGCATCGGGGTGGGAGCCCCGGGCGAGCGGCCTCAACATCGGTGAAGGCATCGCCAAGGAAATCGGCGGCAAGGGCAAGGTCGCCATCCTGACCGGCAGCCTCGGCTCGCCGTTCCTCGCCGAGAGGCAGAAGGCGATCGAGGACAGCCCTGGCCAAGTACCCCGGCATCAAGGTCGTCGGCGTGTACCCCACCGAGGACGACTACGAGAAGGCTCTCAGCATCTGCGAGTCGGTCCTCCAGGCCAACCCCGACCTGGCAGGCTTCGCGAGCACCGTGACCACGGGCGCCCCCGCGGCCGCGAAGGCCATCGAGAACGCGGGCAAGGGCGGCAAGGTCGCCATCTGGAGCGTGGCACTGGGCAAGCAGAACGCCGACTACGTGAAGAAGGGCTGGATGAACGGCGCGCTCATCCTCGACCCCGCCAAGATGACCTACCTCGGCGTGCAGATCGCCTACAACTACCTGACGAAGAACAAGGCGCTGCCCAAGGCGGGCGACTCCTTCGGGTGGGCGGGCGTTCCCACGACGCTGGTGGACAAGAAGGCGTCCTACGCCCTGGACGTCCTGCTCACGCCGGCGAACATCGGCGACTTCGACTTCTAGGTTCCGTGACCGCACCCGGGGAGGGGCCGCCCCCTTGGGCGGGCCGCCGCACCGCCCTTTGGGCGGGCCGCTGCACCGCCCCTCCCCGGTCCATTTTCACCCCCGCAACGGGATCTCCGCGCTGATGAAGGAAGGGGAACGTGATATCGGTTGAACACATCTCCAAGAGCTTCCCGGGGGTGAAGGCCCTCGACGACGTCACCTTCACCATCCGCACGGGAGAGGTGCACGGCCTGGTCGGCGAGAACGGGGCCGGCAAGAGCACCCTCATCAAGATCCTGGCGGGCATCTGGTCGGACTACGAGGGCACCCTCTCGCTGGACGGAGCCCCCGTGCGCTTCGCATCCGTGCACGACGCCCAGCGCCGCGGCGTGGCCACCATCTTCCAGGAGCTCACTGTGATCCGCGACCTGTCGGTGGCGGAGAACATCTTCCTCGGCCGCGAGCCCGTACGGGCGGCAGGCGTGGTCGACAGGCAGGCCATGCGGAAGAAGAGCGCCGAGGTGCTCGCCTTCCTCGACGCCCCCTTCGATCCCCGCACGCAGGTCGGCACCCTCTCGGTTGCCAACCAGCAGATCGTCGAGATCTGCAAGGCGCTGGTGCTGCAGTCGAAGATCCTCATCATGGACGAGCCGACCTCCTCGCTCACGGGGCACGAGGTGGAGCGCCTGTTCACCCTCATCCGTCGGCTCAAGGCCCAGGGCATCACCATCCTGTACGTCTCGCACAAGATCGACGAGATCTTCACGATCTGCGACGCCGTCACCGTGTTCCGCGACGGCCGGCACATCCGGACCGTCGAAAGGGCCGAGACCACCCCGGCAGACGTGATCCGCATGATGGTCGACCGCCCGCTCACTGCCATGTTCCCTCCCCGCGCGGCCTCGCCCGGTGCGCCGCTGCTGTCGGTGCGCGGGTTCCGGCGCGAGGGCGAGTTCAGCGACGTCAGCCTGGAGCTGCGCGCGGGAGAGATCCTGGGCGTCGCGGGGTTGATCGGCGCGGGGCGCACCGAGCTGGCCCGGGCCATCTTCGGGGCCACGCGGGCCGATGCGGGGGAGATCTCCCTGGAGCAACGGGCGGTCGGGCGCTCCTCCCATCCCCGCCGCTCGCTCTCCCGGGGCATCGCGTACCTGTCGGAGGACAGGAAGGGCGAGGGGCTCATGCTGCAGCTCAGCATCCGCGAGAACATGGCCCTTCCCGTGCTCTCGAAGATCTCCCGCGCCCTGTTCGTGGACGCCCGGCGGGAGAGGGAGCTGGTCGGCACCTACGCGAAGAGCTTCACGATCCGCATGACGAGCATGGAGCAGGCGGCCGAGTCGCTGTCGGGCGGCAACCAGCAGAAGGTGGTCATCTCGAAGCTCCTCGCCACGCAGGCCCGCGTGTTCATCTTCGACGAGCCGACGCGGGGCATCGACGTGGGGGCCAAGTACGAGATCTACAGGATCATGAACGACCTGACGGCGGAGGGCCGGGGAATCATCTTCATCTCGTCGGAGCTGCCCGAGGTGCTGGGGGTCTCCGACAGGATCCTGTGCATGCGGGACGGCCGCATCGCGCGGGAGTTCAGCCGCGCGGAGGCCGACCCCGAGAAGGTGATGCGCGTGCTCACGGGAGGAGAGGCGGCGTGACCACACGAGCGACACTGCGCCGGGTCATCCAGTGGCCCGAGCTGCCCATCATCCTCTACAACGTGGCCCTCGTCGTCGTGTTCTCTTTCGCCGTGAACGGCTTCTTCGCCGTGAAGAACTTCGAGAACATCACCCGCCAGGTCACCACGGTCGGCATCGTCTCGATCGGCATGGCCCTCGTGATCCTCACGGGAGGCATCGACCTGTCGGTGGGCGCGATCCTCGCATTTGCCACGAACATCGGCGGCCAGGGCATCGCCCTGGGCCTTCCCATCTGGGCCGTCTACCCGGTCATGCTCGTCCTCGGGCTCGCCCTGGGGCTTCTGAACGGGTTTCTCGTGACACGCATCGCGGTGCCCGCCCTCATCATCACGCTGGGCACGATGAACATCTACAGGGGCGTGCTCATGGTGATCACGAAGGGACGGTACATCACGCCGATCCCCGCCTCCTACCAGGCCGTGGGCACGGGCTTTCTCCCCTTCCTCATCTTCCTCGCGGTTCTCGCCGCCTTCATGTTCGTGACGCTGCGCACCAGGTTCGGCAGGAACCTCTTCGCCATCGGCGGCGGGGAGCAGGCCGCCCTGTACTCGGGAGTTCCCGTGCGGCGCAACAAGGTCGTCGTGTACGCCATCTCGGGGGTGCTCTCGGCCCTTGCCGGCATCATCCTCGTGGGACGAAGCGGGTTCATCCAGCCGCAGTCGGGGGCGGGGTACGAGATGAGCGCGATCGCGGCGGTCGTGATCGGCGGGACGAGCATCACGGGCGGCAGCGGCAGCGTCCTGGGCACCTTCTTCGGCTCGGTGCTCCTGGGGCTGATCCTTGCCGGGCTCACCATGCTCGCGGTGAACCCCTACTGGATCGGCCTGATCACGGGGGCGCT
Organism: uncultured Spirochaetota bacterium; assembly: GCA_963733835.1. GTDB lineage: Bacteria > Spirochaetota > Spirochaetia > SZUA-6 > Fen-1364 > CAVTER01. The sequence goes on along the minus strand of CAVTER010000015.1, from coordinate 73,880 downwards.
CATCATCCTGGCCATCGCGCTGGACTCGCTGCGCCGGGCACGGAAATAGGGGGAAGCACACCATGCGCAGGCAGCAGAGCGGAGGGGCGCGGCTCCTCGTCGTCCTGGCCATCGTCATCGCGGCGATCATCGCGGTCCTGGCCATCCTCTCCCCCACCTTCCTCACCGCCGGCAACATCACTGACCTCCTCATGCGGCTGAGCCCCCTGGCCATGCTCGCCATCGCGGAGACCATCGTGTTCATCAACGGCGGCTTCGACCTCACCATCGGGGTCGTCATGGCCCTGTCCGCTGCGGTCGTGGGCGTCCTGGGCACCGCCGGGGTTCCCTTCGGCCTGGCCGTCGTGGCTGCCCTCGCCGCGGGGGTGGTCGTGGGGGCGGTCAACGCGTTCTGCGTGGTGCAGCTGCGCCTCGACGCCTTCATCGTGACCCTTGCCACCATGTCCATCGCGCGCAGCGTCGTGCACGCCATGCTGAAGGGGAACGTGCTCACCGACCTTCCCGAGGGCTTCCTCAACCTCCGCTATGTCTCGGTTCTCGGCATTCCCCTGCTGTTCATCGTGCTGGTCGTCGCCGCTGCCCTGGCCATCGTCCTGCTGCGGCTCACCACCGTGGGCAGGCGCATCTTCGCCGTGGGCGCGAACGAGAAGACGGCGTTGCTGTCGGGCGTGTACATCGGCAGGACGCGCTACCTCGTGTACTGCCTGAGCGGCTTCATCGCGGCCTTCGCGGGACTGATGTACACGGTGCGCGTGCGCGCCGTCATCCCCGACACGGGCATCACGGCGCCGCTGGAGGTCATTACCGCGGTCCTGATCGGCGGCACGGCCATGTCGGGCGGCAAGGGATCGATCGTCGGCGGCCTGCTCGGGATCCTCGCCATGTTCCTGCTCCTGAACGGCTTCAGCCTGCTGGGCATGAACCCCTTCTGGCAGGTGATCATCGTCGGCCTCATCCTGATCTACGTGGTGGGCCAGGAGGGGATCACCCGCCAGCTGCGGCTGCTGTTCGGCAGGCGGAAGGCCTGACATGCCCGGCAGGCTCGCCGGAAGGACAGCGCTTGTCACGGGCGCGGGAACGGGCATCGGCCGGGCCATCGCCGTGCTCTTCGCGCGCGAGGGTGCACGGGTCGGCCTCAACTACTTCCACAGCCGGCCCGGCGCCGAGGAGACACTGGCGCTGGTGCGGGAGGCGGGGTCGGAGGGGGAACTCCTGCAGGCCGACGTGGCCGACGAACCCCAGGTCGAGGCCATGGTCCGTGGCCTCGCGGGGCGGTTCGGGGGCATCGACGTCCTGGTCTGCAACAGCGGCATCGGCACCTCCGAGTCTCCCGACAGGGTGGCGGAGATCACGTCGGCGGACTGGGACCGCGTCCTCGCCGTCAACCTGAAAGGGGCGATGCTGCCCTCGAAGCACGCGCTGCCGCTCCTGCGGCGGCAGGGAAAGGGCTCGATCATCGTCATCTCGTCGATCCGCGGCCTGCTGGGCAATCCTTCACTCGCCTCCTACTGCGCCTCCAAGGGCGGAGAGGTGCTCCTGGCGAAGCAGATGGCGACCGACTACGCAAGGGACGGGGTGCGCGTGAACTGCATCTGCCCCGGGTTCGTGCTCTCCGAGATGCTGCGGGGATACATCGGCAAACAGGACGATCCCGCGGCGGCCGAGGCGGCTTTCGCCGCCATGTCGCCGATGAACAGGATCGGCAGGCCCGAGGAGATCGCGGCCGCGGCCCTGTTCTTCGCCTCGGATGCCTCCTCCTTCGTCACCGGCGCAGCGCTCCCGGTCGACGGCGGCTACACGGCCTACGGCACGAGGAGCATCCTGTGAGGCGCTTCGAGGGCAGGGTGGGCCTCGTGACCGGGGGGGCGGGCGGCATCGGGAGGGCGATCTGCCTTCTGCTCGCGCGAGAGGGGGCGTCGGTCGCCGTGGTGGACAGGAACAGGGCGGGCGCCCGGGAAACCCTCGCCCTCGTCCGGGCAGAGGGGGCGGACGGGCTCGCCCTGGCCGCGGACATCACGCGGGAGACCGAGGTCGCCGAGTGCGTGCGCACGGTGCTGGAGAAGCTCGGCCGCGTCGACCTGCTCTTCGACAATGCCGGTGTCGAGCTGTCGCGCACACTGCACGAGACCACGGAGGCCGAGTCGGGACCGGGTGCTCGACGCGAACCTGAAGGCGATGTACCTGGTCTCGCGCCACGTGCTTCCCACCCTGCTCCGCCAGGGACGGGGAGCTGTCGTCAACACCTCCTCGATCTCGGGGCTTCTCGGCTGGCCCGCCTCGGCGGCGTACTGCGCCTCGAAGGCCGGCGTGATCGGCCTGACCCGGCAGGCCGCCGTGGACTACGCGCCGCACGGCATCCGGGTCAACTGCATCTGCCCCGGCACAACGCTCACTCCCATGATCGAGCGGCTGTTCGCCGAGGCCGAGGACCCCGCGGGGTTCCGCAGGTCCGTCGAGGCGATGCACCCCCTGGGCCGCCTGGCCAGGCCCGAGGAGATCGCCGAGGCAGCCCTGTTCCTCGCCTCGGATGAGGCGTCTTTCATCACGGGCGCCGCGCTCCCCGTGGACGGCGGCTACACGGCAAAATAGCGCCACTGGCGCACAGGAGGGACACCCATGAAGAGGTACACAGATCTCAGCGGGCTGGTCGAGAACGGCCTGTGGAGCTACCAGGACCTGCCGGGGCTCGAGAAGATCATCCCCCTCGCCTCCATCGAGACCATCGCCACGGTGAAGAAAGACGAGTTCTTCGCCTCGAAGATCACCCTCTCGACGATCACCGGCACCTACCTCGAGTCAGGCTCACACATACTGGAGGGCGGGAGGACCCTCGACCAGTACGGCGTGGCTGACTTCATCAGGCCTGTCAAGGTGATCCGGCTCCCCCGCCAGCCCGAGAAGGCACTGGTCGACGCTCCCCTTCTCCAGGCGCACGCCCCCGCGATCGCAAAAGGCGACGCGGTGATCGTGGACACGGGCTGGGCCCCCCGCTGGAACGGCCCGGGTTACGTGCTCTCCTGCCCCAACCTCTCCACGAAGGCCGTGGAGTGGATCCTGTCGCACGAGATCAGCATCTTCGGCACCGACGTGCCCTGCATCGAGAGCGCGTGGTCCGAGGACGCGCCCTCGGAGAAAGGGGGCCTCCTGGGCATGATGTTCAGGAAGAACGTGCTCCTGGTCGCGCCGCTCGTGAACCTCGACCGCGTGAAGGCAGCCAGCGGCACCCTGTACTGCCTGCCGCTGCACGTGAAGGGAACCTCGGGCGCCCCCGCGCGCGTGGTCTTCGAGGAGGAGGCCTGAGGTCAGGCCACGGGGATTCGGGGCCGACACGGCGCAGCCCGCCGGGACGGCCCCATTGGCGGCTGGTCAGGCATCCGGGTTCGGTATCAGCGAGTCGCGGATGAGCGCGGCCATGTCCTCGGTCGCCTTGCAGAACTGGCGCAGGGTCCGCCGGGTCGGCCCGTAGGAGTCGAACTGCTCGACGGTCAGCCCGCTCTCGTCGTATGCCTTTCTGAACTCGCCGAACTTTTCCTGCAGCTCACCCAGCACGGAAGGCTCGACGGGCCGGTCCATCCGGCTCGGCGACCCCGACACCGCTCGCGTTGTAGCGTGTCTGCCACTTGAACGGAGGGGAAATCACCACATCCCCACCGATGAAGGCACTCCAGTGCATGTGGTTGCGCATGGCTGCCGAAAGGAGCCGCAGGCGGTAGCCCCGCTCCCGGTAGATCCTGTAGGCCTTCTTCATCACTGCAACGCCCGCCCACTCGAACACGCCGGGGTCCACGGAGATGTCCTCCTTCTCGGCAACGACCCTCAGCCAGTCGTCCAGCCGCCCGACCATGAGCGTGCAGACGGGTCCCATGCGGGAGATGTCCCTGCCCTCCTTCTCCCGGCGCCGCAGCCCCCGCTCGACTGCCTCGGCGACGGCAATCGCCTGGGACAGCGTGAAGCTCACCGTCGCGTTGATGCTGACTCCCTGGAAAGTCGCTTCCTCGATGGCTGAAACGCCCGCGCGCGTGACGGGAATCTTCACGATCATGTTCGGCGCCAGGGAGCTGAAATGGACAGCCTGGCTCACCAGCCGTCCCGCGTCTCGCCAGTACTTCGGGTTCGTCTGGATCGAGAGCCGTCCATTCCTCCCGTTCGCCGCGTCGAACACCGGCTTGAGCAGACCGGCCGCGGTGATCGACATCTCCTCGGTCAGCCGCCAGGCCAGCTCGTCCTCGGTGGCAAGCGGCATTTCCGCCGCCAGGGCGGCGATCCGTTCTCTCCAGAGGTTCCACTCCTTCCTCAGGACCTCAAGGACGATGACGGGGTTGCAGGTGGCTCCCACCGCCCCGTTCTCCCTGATTGACGCGGACAGCTCACCCACCGCGCAGCTGTCGTTCCACAGGGCGGTCTGCGTGGTGCGGCTCATCAGGTGAAGTGCAGTCTCGCTGGATGTCTCGTGCATAGGTGGCTCCTTCGCTGTGGGGACGTGACGACCAGGTCTATCCGAGCGTCTCTGCGCATGCACGCTCATAGACCTCGAGCGACTCCCGCAGGGCGTCCTCGGTGATCATGAGCGGAGGGGCGACCTTGTGACACTCACCGAAGGTACCGACAGGCGCGGTCATGAGCAGCCCCTTGTGGAAACAGGCGACATTGATGCGGAACGCCGTCTCCGGGTCGGGCTCACGTGTTCCCTTCTTCGCGATCATGACGGCAGCCACGAGGCCCTTCGCATGCACGCAGCCCATCACGGCACTATGCGCGCCCTGTATCCTCAGCAGCCCCGCCTCGAGAACCTCGCCGAGAACCCGCGAGTTCTCGACAAGGTTCTCCTTCTGGATCAGCCGGATGCTGGCAAGGGCGGCAGCGACGGGGAGGGGGCTCGCGGAGTGGGTCGACGTCATGGAGCCGGGCGGGTAGAGGTCCATGAGATCCTTCCTCCCGATGACGGCGGAAAGCGGGAGCGAGGAGGTGATCCCCTTGCCGCACGTGATCAGGTCCGGCCTCACCCCGTAGTGTTCATAGGTGAACATCTTCCCCGAGCGCCCGAAGCCCGCCTGGACCTCGTCGTAGATCATGATGATATCGTGCTCGCGGCAGAACGACTCAAGCTTCCGGGCGTACTCGACGGGAAGGAAGTTCGCCCCCGCGCCCTGGAAACTTTCCGTGATAACCCCCGCGATCTCGTCGGGCGCTATCCCCTTTTCCCGCAGGACACGCAGGAACAGGTCGAAGGACACGTCGGTGCAGTAGTACCCGTCGGGAAAAGGCACCTGGACGAAGGTCGCCCCTTCGCCGACAATCCATTTCTTCTGCTTCTGCATCCCCCCGGCCAGTTGCGCGCCGAGGGTCCTGCCGTGGAAGGAGTTCTCAAAGGAGACGATCATCCGCTTGCGGGGCCCGTGCTTCTCCAGGGCCCATGTCCGGGCCAGCTTGATCGCGTTCTCGACCGCCTCGCTCCCGGTGGACAGGAGGAACACCCGGTATGAGGCCGGGTCCGGGGAGAGGGAGACCAGCAACTGGGTGAGCTCGGCCCGCTGCTCGTGCACGAAGCAGTAGCTGGTGAGGAGACTGCGGTCGACAACCTCGCGCAGGGCCTTGCGGATCTCCCGGCGCCCGTGGCCGGCGTTGGCGATCACGACGCCCGAGGACCAGTCGATCCACCTGTTTCCCCAGCGGTCCCGGACCTGGAAGCCCTCCGCGCGGTCCCACACGATGGGCGGTTGTCCCATCATGGACTGCGACTCCGAGCCCTCCAGCGCCCGAAAGATGGCCAGTGACTCCGGCACGGGCAGCGGCGTGCGGATCACACGGTAGCGCGTGCGCACACGGGGAACCTCGACGGGAACCAATTCATACTTCGCCATGGCCTTTCCCTTTCGCTGGCAGGGCGACCCTGCGGACCGGGAGCCCCGCTCATTTGTCTGATTATATCACCAATGGGGAATGCGTCAACGCCCCTGCGGCGGGCTCCCCCTCAGCCGCGCCGCCGGCTGCAGAGAACCATGTGGTCCTCATCGGGGGAGTACCACTGAGGCTCTTCCCCCGCGCACGCCTCCCCTCGCTCGGTGCAGTGCCCGTAGTACCTGCAGCGTGTATCGCCCACATCCTGCCCGTCGTCGTCCCTGGCCCCGGGCAGCGGGGGAAGGCGCGCCCCGGAGCGGCCGGCGATCTCTGGAACAGCCGAGAGCAGGCGGATCGTGTAGGGATGGCAGGGGCGCGAAATGAGTGTCGCGCTCGGGGCAATCTCCACGATCCTCCCGCGGTACATGACAGCGACGCGGGTGCAGATGTAGTTGACAACCCCGAGGTTGTGCGAGATGAAAAGGTAGGAGAGATGGTGCTCCTGCTTGAGGTCCAGCAGGAGGTTGAGGATCTGCGCCTGGACCGACACGTCGAGCCCCGAGGTGGGCTCGTCGAGGATCAGGAAGGCGGGATTGTTGATCAGCGCACGCGCGATGGCAATCCTCTGGCGCTGACCGCCGCTGAACTCGTGAGGGTAGCGGAACAGGTGCTCACCCGGTATCCCCACGCGCGTGAGGCTCCTGACAAGGACCTCCCTGCTGGCCTCGTCCCCTCTCCCGCGGACGAGGGGCTCGCTCAGCGTGTCGTAGATTGTCATTTTCGGGTTCAACGAGGAGTACGGGTCCTGGAAAACGATGCTGATCTGCGGCTTGTCCTCCGCGCGCTCGCGCTTCTTCTGCGGGGGAAACACCCTCCTCCCCTTGAACAGGATCTCACCTCCCGTCGGCGTGTACAATCCCAGGATGCACTTGGCAAGGGTTGTCTTGCCGCTGCCCGACTCCCCGACGATGCCGAGGGATTCGCCATCACGGATGGCCAGGGTGACCCCGTCGACCGCCTTGAGAACCTTCGAGGACAGCCAGCCGGCAAACTTGAAATGCATCCTCAGGCCCGTGACCTCGATGATGTTCTCCATGACCTCATCGCCCCCCTGCGAAGAGATGGCAGCACACGCGGTGGCCGCTGCCGAAGGTCGCCACCTCCGGGAAGGTGACGTCGCACACGCCCGGCATGTGCCGGGCGCAGCGCGTGTGGAACCGGCACCCGCGGGGCGGATCCACGAGGCTCGGCACGAATCCGTCGATCCCCTTCAGCCGTCCCTCCTGAACGGGGATCATCGGCACCGCATGCAGGAGCCCCAGCGTATAGGGATGCAGCGGCTTCGAGAACAGCTCACTGACAGGCCCGCTTTCGACGACCTGCCCCGCGTACATGACCGCGGCCGAATCACAGGTCTGCGAGATCAACGACAGGTCGTGCGTGATGAAGAGGATGGCGGTCCTGATCCTCTGGCGCATCTCGTTGACGATGCCGATCATCTCCGCCTGAACTGTCACATCGAGGTTTGTCGTGAACTCGTCCGCGATCATCAGCTTCGGGTCGAAGATGAGCGCCATGGCGAAGCAGATCCTCTGCTTGATGCCCCCGCTCAGCTGGTGCGGGTACTGCCTCATCCGGCGGGCCGCGTGGCTGATCTTCAGCCGCTCCAGGAGAGCGATTGCCTGCCTCTCCGCACGGGCGCGGGAGATTCTCATGTGAATCCTGTAGGTTTCGATGATCTGGTCGCCGATCCGCATGGACGGGTTCAGCGCCATGTTCGGGTCCTGGAATACGATCGAGATCTCCCTGCCGCGAATGTCCTGCATCTGGCGTTCCGGGAGGGAGAGCAGGTCCTTCCCGTCGAACATGATCCGACCCGAGCTGATGCGGGCGCTCTCCGGCAACAGCTTCAGAATGCTGTATGTCGTGACTGACTTGCCGCAGCCCGATTCACCCGCAAGGCCGAACAGCTCCCCGGAGCGGACCTCGAAGCCGACGTTGTCAAGCACCTTCGCGGTGCCGAGGTATGACTTGAAGGACAACGAGAGGTCAGTGACCTGCAGCATGACGTCGTTCATCTCAGGCTCCTCTCCTCCGAGCTCCGCCGTGAGAACAGGCCGAAGCGGCGCAGAGCAAGGGAGTGCCGCAGACGCGGATCCAGCGCGTCGCGAAGGGAATCGCCAAGGAGATTGAAGCCCATGACCGTAAGGAAGATCGCGATGCCGGGGAAGACGGCCGTCCACCAGGCGATCATCATATTGTCCTGCGCAAAAGCGATCATCGCGCCCCAGTCAGGCGCAGGGGGCTGCGCCCCCAGGCCGAGGAAGCTCAGGGCCGCGCAGTACAGGATCGTGTCCCCGAAGTCGAATGTCGACTGAACGATGAGCACAGAGACGCAGTTGGGCAGGATGTGACGCATGCGGATGCGCCCCGCCGACTCGTGGAGAACCTCGGCGTTCTTGACGAAATCCTGTTCCTTGAGCGACAGTGCCTGGCTGTACACCAGGCGGGCGTACTTCGGCCAGAACACTATCGAGATGGCGATCACCGAGTTCACGAAGCTGGGCCCCAGGGTCGATGCAAGAGCGATGGCCAGAATCAGCGTCGGAAAGGCGAGGAATATGTCGGTGATCCGCATGAGGTATTCGCCGAACCTCTTGCCCGGGTACCCGGCGGCGAGCCCGACAATCGACCCGAGCAGGACGGACACGATCACAACGCCCGCGGCGGCCGCAAGGGAGAAGGTCGAGCCTGTGAGAACGCGGCTGAGAACGTCACGGCCGACACTGTCGGTCCCGAACCAGTGCGCTCCCGACGGGGGCTTCATCCTCTGAGCGATGTCGGTCCTGATGGGGTCGTAGGGAACGTACACGGGGGCGAAAATCAGGTTGAGAAGCACGAGGGCGATGATCGTCACCCCCATGATCCCCAGGGGGCTGTTGATGACGATCCGCCCCGTGCGTGCCGTTTCCTGGAGGCGAACCGCGGTTTTCTCTCTCATGTCTGTTTCACGTCCTCAGAAGGAGATTCGCGGATCAAGCAGGCGGTAGAGAAAATCGACGAGAAGGTTGACCGCGCTGTAGATCGTCGCGATGAACACGACGAAACCGAGGACCGCCGGCTGGTCCGCCTTGAGGATGGAGCGGTAGGCAAAGTAGCCCACGCCGGGCCACGCGAAGACGACCTCTATCACGATCGCGCCGGCCAGGTAGACACCGTACAGGACCCCGATCACGGTGACGACGGGCAGCAGCGCATTCTTCACGGCATGACGTCGGATCGCTGCGCCGTACGAAAGACCCTTCGCCCGGGCAAGGAGAACGTAATCCTTATTGATCACCTCCAACATCGAGGAACGCATCATGCGCGTGATGATCCCGATGCCGAACAGACCGAGGGATATCGATGGGAGGAGGATATGCTTGAGGCTGTCCGCGAAAGAGGCCCAGTTGAGGGTGAGCAGGCTGTCGAGCAGGTACAGCTTCGTGATGGCCTGCGGTGCCAGTGAGGGGTTGGACACCCTCCCCGGGCCGACCCAGCCCAGCTTTCCGTAGAAGACGATGAGGAGAATGGTGCACAGCCAGAAGTTGGGCGTGGAGACACCGATGAGGGCGATGAAACGGGACACCTGGTCGATCAGCTTCCCCCGCTTGATCGCCGAGAGTGTCCCGAGGACAACCCCGAAGACGATGGACAGCAGGATGCTGAATGTGGCCAGTTCGAAAGTCGCGGGAAGATAGCGCAGGATCTCCTGTGTGACCGGCCGCTCGGTCCGGATGGACAGGCCGAGGTCCCCTTTGAGTAGCTTGCCGTAGAACATCACGTAGCGCTCGAGCACAGGTTTGTCCAGGCCCCAGCGCGCGTTGAACTTCTCGATCTGTTCCTGCGTCGCATACGATCCGGCCATCGCGATGGCGGGGTTGCGGGGAATCGCGTTCAGAACGATGAACACGATGGTGGTGATTCCCCACAAGACGAAGATGAACAGCAGGAGACGTCGGATGATCCACTTGCCCATCGGCACCGCCTCGGTTTCAGGATGTGCAGCGTGCCCGCCCGCGCAGGCGCACCGCGGGGGAAACGCGCAGTGAGGGGCTTGCCGCCCCTCACTGCGCAGATGTCACCTCGAGACTCAGTCCTTGTACAGCTTCGCCCAGTCGTAGATGTAGTAGTCGGGGTTCTTGTCCCACCCGTGCACGTTCGAGCGGAAGGGAACCTTGAGCGTCTGCTGTCCGATGAAGGCCACAGGTCCGTTGTCCGCCATCATCTCACTGATCTTGCGGTACAACGCGTACCTCTTCTTCCCGTCCGACGTCTTCAGGGCATCGTCGGCCAGCTTCTCCAGCGGTTTGAAGTCGTAGGAGCCGACAAGCCCGCGCAGGCAGTTGGAGTTGCTGCGCACGATCATGCTCATCATGCCCTCGGCCTCGGGGTAGTTCGTCCCGTACCAGTTCTCCAGCGCGACGAAGTTGCCGCCGTACATCTTCTCATCCATGACCGACCAGTCGTACTGCAGGATCTTCGCCTTCAACCCGATCTGCTCGAGATCTTCCTTGATCTTCGCGCCGGTGTCTTCCCACTGGGCGCCCAGGCCGACGCCGGTCCCGATGCAGTACTCGAACTCGGCACCGTTGGGGTACTTGCTCTCGGCCATCAGCTTCTTGGCCTTCGCGAGATCCTGCTTGTACAGGATGTCATTGTCTGTTCCGACCATGGGCTTGTACAGGGGGCGGTCCATGCGGATCGCGGACAGGACCTTCCCGCACAGCGTGTCGTAATCCAGGGCGTAGCGGACGGCCTGGCGCACCTTCACGTCGTCGAACGGCGGCTTGCCCGTGTGCATGAGGAAGCTGGTGGCGAGGTAGGTCAGACAGGTGTCGACGCGAATGTCCTTGTTCTTGCCTTCCTCGTACTCCTTGATCATGTCGTTCGTGAGCGACGTGACGACGTCGATGTCGCCCTTCTCCAGCATCATCTTCTGGGTGGTGATGTTCGGGACATTCACCTCGACGAAGTACTTGTAGCGCGGGCAGCGGGGGTCCTTGACGGCAAAGCCCCAGTAGTCCTCGTTGGCCTCGAGCGTGATGCGCTCGTCGCGGCTCCACTCCTTCAGCTTGAAGGGTCCGGATCCGAGTGAGTGATCGTTGATCCAGTTGGATCCCAGGGGATCGTCGGCGGTGAGGTGCTTGTTCAGCTCAGTGATGTCGACGATACCGGCGTGGGGCTTCATCAGGATCTGGAGGAGGCCGCCGTAGGGAACCTTCAGCGCCATGGTCACCGTGTACTTGTTCACGGCGGTGAAGGCCTTGTCCACGTCCATGAACGTGGCAAAGGGCATGTAGGTCGGGAAATTGGCCTTCATCCCCCGCTTCATCGATTCGATGACGTCGTTTGCAGTGAGCTCACGACCGGTGTGGAACTTGACCCCTTTGCGGAGGTAGAACGTGTACAGGCTCGCATTGGCGTTCACGGTCCATCTCTCGGCGACACCGGGCAGCGGCTTGTCCGGGTTGTCCGGGTTGTACACGACGAGCGTGTCGTAGATGCACCGGGCGAGGCTCTGCTCCTCCCAGGCGATCAATTTGATCGGGTCCAGGCTTCGGGTGATCATGTTGCAGCCGAAGTTGATCGTCACGTTCGGCACATGCCCCTTGGCCATGACCAGGCCGCCGGCGAGGACGGCCAGAACCACGCACACGACCAGGATCTTCTTTCGCATTGTCCTTCCTCCTTGGTTATTCGAGCTTCAATTGACTGCGCACGATTCTGCTTCTGCTTTCCACCTCCTTGGGCTTCCCCCGCCTGCCGCAGGCGGGGGGGGATCAGGACTCCGAGGCACGATTACCCTCTCCGCGCCAACCGGCATCAGCCGGGGTGCCTCTCCCTGGCCATCTCGGCCGATTCCTGCTCGAGTATCCAACCCAGCCCGAGCTCGCGAAGCTTCGCGCCTGTGGGATTGCCCGTCTGCGGATCCCACCCGCACTGGCGATAGTACTCCTCGCGCGCGGCCGCGAAGACCGCGGGGTCGATCGTGGCGCCCTTTCGCGGGCCGTCGTCCTGGAGGGGGTCCTCGAAAAGGCGGGGCGGCAGGGTATCGTCGCTGCTGCTGAAGCCTTCCCGCGCGTTGAACGCGCGCATGAGGTTGATCCGCCGCTCCCCGAGCACCATCAGCTCGTGCATGGTGAAGCGCCATCCCGTGGCCGCGTTCAGGACGTCGACGAGATCTTCCAGGGAATACAGAGACCAGGTATTGAAGCAGAACTGGCACACGGAGAAGGAATCGATCGCGCTGATGAAGCGCTGGGACTTGACGACCACGCGGACCTTGTCGTCGTTCATCCTCCAGGGGTCGGGGATCGTCTCGTGAATCCCCACGCCCCGCAGGCTCTCGTTCGGGGCGGTGACGACAGACCCGTCGTGCTCTGCCGAGACGTGGTCCGGGCCGAAGGGATTGACAGCGTAGATGAGCGACATGATGGCCTTCGAGGTCGGCATGTGCGCGGGAAACTCCTTGTCCTTGCTCACGACAGCGATCCGTTCCGCAGAGGGGCCAAGCCTCCTGGCCAGTCTCCCGGTGCCCTCGGCCATCTCCCCCCCGAAACCCTCACGTCGCGCCGTCATGTCGCACAGCCGCACGAGGGCATCACCGCTGCCGAACTCAGCCGCGACGCCTCCGAGATCCTCGCGGGTGACGATCCCCTTCTCGTAGCACTCCATGACAAACCCCACGACGCCACCGAGGGAGATTGTGTCCATGCAATACGAGCTCGCGATCTCGTTCGCCTTCGCGATGGCGTGCCAGTCACCGACACAGCAATTCGTGCCGATCATCCCGACCGTCTCGTACTCGGGTCCGCCGTACCGCGGCTGGACCGTCCACTTTCCCCCCACCCCGTCCTTGATGTCCCTCTTGCAGCTTTGGACGCAGGCCCAGCACGTCCCCGGCGTGTCCATCATCGAGGCCGCATAGCTTTCCGACGAGAGCTTCTCAACACCGTCGAAAGTCCCGCGCGTCCAGTTGCGGGTGGGCAGACCGCCGAGGGTGGTGTTCCACTCCATGTTTGTCAGGGTCCCCAGGCGCTTGAAGATCTTGAAAAACCCCTCTTCTCTCATCTTCGGGGCAGCGGCCCGGGCCAGGTGCCGGATCCTGTCGGGATCTGCGTACTGCGGCTTTCGCGTTCCCCGCACCGCGATGGCACGCAGATTCTTCGAACCCATGACCGCGCCGAGACCCGCGCGGCCGTTGAAGTGCCGCAGCTCGTTCACGATGGCAGCGAAGCGCACAAGCTTCTCGCCCGCGGGCCCGATCTGGGCGACCCTGACCTTGTCATCACCCAGCTCCCGGCGGATTTCCCCCTCCGCCTCGCCGGTGAGCTTCCCCCAGATGTGGCTGGCATCGCGGATCTCGCATTCGCCGTCATGGACCCAGAGGTAGGAAGGCCGGGCGGCACGGCCCCTGATGATGATGGCATCCAGACCGGCGAACCTCAGTTCGGGACCCCAATACCCGCCCGCCTCGCTCGTCGCGATTCCGCCCGTCAGGGGAGATTTGGAGGTGACGCAGTGGCGTGCGTTGCCGCTGATGGGTGCTCCGACAACCGCCGAGATCGAGAAGACCAGGACGTTCTCCGGCGCGAATGCGTCGGTGCCTGCCCGCATCTCCTTCATGCAGTAGTAGGCTCCCATGCAGGCGCCGCCGATGTACATCCTGTAGAATGACTCGGGTGGCTCCTCGAAGGTCACGGAACCGCTGCTGAGATCGACATGAAGTATCTTCCCGGCGTGTCCCTTCACCTGCGCTCCCCCTGACTGCTCGAATGCGCCGCGGAGTGCCCTCCGCGCGAAGGCCCCTGGTTACGCTTCCTCGACAGCGGCCCTGTACACCGCTGCCGCCTCCTCTTCGGTCATCACACGCGGATTGGTGACGCAGTTCGAGTTTCGCCCGAGGGCGTCCCGCGCCAGAATACCCACCCGATCGAAGCCGACATGGAAGGAGGCGAGGGTCGGAATTGCGAGCGCCCTGCGAAGGCCGACGACGGCATCGATCGCCGCGCTCGCGGATCGGTCCTTCGCGCCCAGCGCCACCGCGATGTCGCCCAGCTTCGACGCGCAGGCCGGCTCGTTGAAGCGCATCACGAAGGGAAGCATGATGGCGTTTGCGACACCGTGGGGAACACCGTAATGCCCCCCCAGCGGCAAGGCGAGGCCGTGAACGGCCCCCAGCCCCGAGTTGGGAAAGCCGATCCCCGCCATCATGCTGGCGAGCATCACATGGTGGCGTGCCTCGGCATTGTCTCCCTGGAGGTAGGCGCGGAGGAGGTGGCGGCCGAGCATCTCGATGACACGCAGGTGAATCGCATCGGTCAGGGGACTGGCGAGGCTCGCCGTGTATCCTTCTATGGAGTGCGTGAGGGCGTCCATGCCCGTGGCGGCTGTCAGCCGGGGGGGGAGCGAGTAGGTGAGCTCAGGGTCGACAAGCGCCAGGCGCGGGGCCATGAACGGGCTCACAACGTCGACCTTGCGGTGGGTGCGCTGATCGGTGATGACGGCACCCCGGGTCACCTCGCTGCCCGTCCCTGCAGTTGTCGGAACCGCGATGAGGGGGGGACCCTCCCGGGTGAAGGGCTTCAGGCCCAGCTCGTACTCGAGGATGCCGCCGTCGTGGACGGAGAGAATCGCCATGGCCTTCGCCGCGTCCATCGGGCTCCCTCCACCGACTGCGACCACGACATCGATTCCATGGGAGGCGATGAGCACCCTCCCCTCCTGCACGTTCTCCGCTGTCGGGTTCTCAAGGACGCTGTCCAGAACGAGGGTCTGCAGGCCGGCAGCCTCGAGGGACGACAGCACGGCACGGAAGCCAGTCGTCGACAGGAGCCCCTTGTCCGTCACGAGAAGCGCGCGTGTTCCCTTCAACTCCCGCGCGCGCTCTCCCGCCTGCCGTGCCACCCCCTCGCCGAACACGCAGCTCGTCGGGGTGAAGAACTTGAACTGCCGGGGTTCCACCTCTCCCTCCTCTGCCGGGATATTCCGGCGGGCTGTTCATGCCCCCCTGCGCGGGGCCCGCGCCCTTGTCATCCGTCGTCTGCCGCCCGAGTCGCCTCTGATTTGTCTGATTATACTACATTGGGGTGTGCTGTCAATCCTTTTTCGCGGGGCCGCACTCCCTCACCCTGCGCGCGGCGCGGCGCACTGACCGACCGCTTCAGCTGACTGCGCGTCGTGCGCAGGTGTCGGGCGAAAGCCCGCGCGGCCGCGCCCCCGTTGCCCGCGCGGACAGCTGCCGCGATCGCGCGGTGCTCGCTCACCATCGCGCTGCGCTCGCTCTCGCGGACATTCGTCTTCTTGATCTCTTCCATCATGAACGAGCGCAAAGTGGCGTAGATGCTGCTGTAGATGGAGTTGCCCGCCGACGAGATGACGGCCTGGTGGAATGCGTAGTCTGCCTGGATCAGGGCCTCAAAGTGGGACATCGCCGCCGCTTCAGCCATCCTCTCGGTCTGCGCGTGCATCTCTCCCGCCACGCGCAGGGCCCCCGGCTGCTTCCTGCGGACCTTCTCCGTCAGGTCCGCGAGCGCCTGCCGCTCGATCAGCTCCCGCAGGTCCACGAGCTCGAACAGGTCCCCCTTCGCCAGCAGGATCGACCACGTGAGCGCCTCTGTTGAGATGTTCGAGGCATCACACACGTAGGTGCCCGTTTTCGTCCTGCTCTCGAGAATCCCCAGGTGCTGGAAGATCTTGATCGCCTCCCGGATGGACGACCTGCCAACCCCGAAGGTCTTTGCCAGAACCGCCTCGGTCGGGATGCGATCCCTCGGCTTGAACTGCCCGGAGGCGATGAGCTCCTTGATCTGGGTCATCACCTGCTCGACGACCGTCTTCTGCTTCACCCGGGTCATCTTCATGGCCTGTCCCCCCGGCGGCGATGGCCTCCGCCACGGTCCTATCGGTAATACTCGTTGGCGGCGCCTCCGATCCGCTGCGCAAGAAGGTCGCGCGCATCGACGGAGACTCCCCTGACGACCCCGTGTGCCGCTTCCGTTCCCCTGGCAAGTGATTCGTGGGCGCATTCGCATACCAGCGTCGTATAGAGGCCGAGGCTGAGGGGCGAGAACAACGTCTCCTGCTCG
This sequence comes from uncultured Spirochaetota bacterium, assembly GCA_963733835.1. Classification (GTDB taxonomy): domain Bacteria; phylum Spirochaetota; class Spirochaetia; order SZUA-6; family Fen-1364; genus CAVTER01. The sequence continues at coordinate 57,912 of CAVTER010000015.1, read as the reverse complement.
GCCCGGCCGATTGTGCCGTTGCGGAACCGGATGATGTTTGCAAGTATCTTTCCCGGGCAGTCCATCCCGAAGCCGGAAACCGCCCCGTTTTCCTCGAAGTTCCTGAACAGGATGTTCCTGTCATCTATCCCCTTTGACGTCACCTCGCGGTAGCCGTAGTGTTCCTGCCAGAGATCCAGGACGCAGTCGGTGTAGATGAGCCGCGCGGTCTGAACCGTGAGCCCGTTGGCCGGGTCGGGGATTGCCCATCCGGAGATGATGTGGCACAGGACCCCCTCCTCGAACAGCACCTCCGTGTCGACGAGGTCATACCCATTCACGGCGATCGGGGCGAGGGACGGCAGTTTCTGCCTGTAGCCCACCGCCCGGACCTCGAGCGGCCGCAGGTGAGTGATCGTCATGAAGGTGTCGGCCATGTGGGACGTGAGGAACGAGACAGGTGTGTTCTTCTCTGCAAAATCCGGCGATGCAAAGAATCTCGGCTCGTGGTTCGGGTTGGAAACCAGGAGCCTGTCCAGCATGTACATCACACAGGACTGCAGGCGGCCGTACACACCCTCCGCGTAGCGGGCCCTTGCCTCCTTCGTCACGGGGTCTTCCCTCTTGTGGAAGTCGACACCCAGGAAGCGCCCCGAGGCACGCACCGCCTCGATGATCGCGTGGGCATCGCCAACCTTGTCTGCCGTGGGCTTGGGAAGCAGCACGTCCAGCCCGGCACGCAGGGCGGCGATCGTGGGGTCCCGATGCAGGCTGTCGGGGGTGTTCACGGCAACGGCGTCGAGCTGGACCTCGCGCAGCATCTTGCCGTACTCGCTGAACCTGCGCGACGGGGGGATCTTCCACGTGTCTCCGAACCACCCGAGCATCTCCTGATTGGGGTCGCAGATCGCCTCGACCTGGATACTGGGCGAGTAGCTGCTTCGGAAGTACAGGTACTGGTAGATCTCCCGCACCACCGAACCCGTCCCGATCACCCCCAGCCGGACCTTGTCCATCGTTGCCTCCTCGCCTGCTGTCATCGCGCGCGTGTGGAGGGTCGTGTCACCGAGCGCCACCTCCGCGACGCGCTTGCATCGATTCCGAATTATGTTATTATAAGACAATTCCTGGACTTCCGCAACTCCCGCGCGGCATGGCGGCGGCGGGCAGCCGCGGACGGGAGGACACCCCCGCCGCCCCCGGCGGACAACAGCAGGAGCACAGCCGGATATGGGACGATTCACAGACACTGTCGCGCTCGTCACGGGAGGAACCGGCGGATTCGGCCTGGCCATCGCAGGCGCGTTCCATCGTGAGGGGGCCCGGGTGATCATCACATCCACAGACCAGGCAAGGCTCGCCGCGGCCCTGGCGCCGATGCCCGCAGCCGACGGCGTGCTCGCCGACGCGAGGAACCCCGCCGATTGGGAGGCGCTCGCCCTCCACGTCCGACAGACCTTCGGCAGGCTGGACATCCTCGTGAACAACGCAGGCGGCGGGGTCGCTGTCATGGACACCGTGGACCAGCCGGTCGAAAACGTCGATGAGATCATCCGCTTGAACCTTTCCAGCGTCGCCTATGGATGTCGCGTGTTCGGCCGGATGATGCGCGACCAGCGCAGCGGCACGATCGTCAATATCTCTTCTGCATGCGCCTCGCACGCCTGGCGGGGATTCAGCCTGTACGCGGCGGCGAAAGCCGCGGTCGCAGCCCTCTCCCGAGGGCTGTATGTCGAGCTGCGGCCGTACGGTGTACGGGTCGCGACCGTCGAGCCGGGCGCCGCGCGGACAGGCTTTTCCCGCAGGGCGGGCCTGCCCGAGCCTGCCTCGCCGTTTCTCCTCGAGGCCGGGCACGTGGCGGAGGCCGTCCTGCATATCTGCGGTCAGCCTGCCTGCGTGTGGGTCGAACAGTACACTCTCTGGGGCACTGACCAGGAAGTCATCCCCTTGTAGGGTTTCTGCGAAAGGAGCGCCCATGACTGTCTCGGAGGAGATCCGGTCCCTCTGCGAAGAACCTGCCTTCCGCGAGCAGTTCGTCGAATTGCTGGTGCAGATGTGCGCTGTCGACACGAGTCCCTGCCACGACCTGGCCGACATGCGGGAGCGCGAGGACCGGGTCTTCCGCATCATCGAGAAGGAGTGCGCGCAGTGGGCACTCCCCTGCTCCCGGTTGCAGCGGATGCCGCTCCCGACGGAGATCGAGGATCACCCCGCCTACACGACACCCTTCTACGCGCGTGCGAGTGGGCATTCCCCTGCGCCATCGGCGGCCCGCGTGTATGAAGGCAGGGGGAACCTTGCGTTCCTCGTGGACGCCCCTCCCAGCCCCGCCGGCAACGGGACTGCGCTCAACGCCCACATCGACGTCGTGGCACCCTGGTTCGCGCCCGCTCGGACGGGTGACATTGTCCTCGGACGCGGCGCGGCAGACGACAAGGGCAATGTCGCCGCCGCCCTCGCCGCTCTCCGCATCGTGTCGTGCCTGGTTGAACGCAGGCGCGTGACCCTGCGCAACGCGATCACCGCGATGTTCGTGATCGACGAGGAGATGGGTGGCAACGGCTCCCTCGCCCTCGCGCTGGACGATGGGCTTTGCAGGCGATTCCAGTCGCTGGTCGTGCTCGAGTGCACGGGAAACGTTGTGCATGTGGCGAACAGGGGCGCCGTCTATATGAAGGCGGAAGCCTCGATCGGCAGCCACGGCGACGCAGGGACGGTGCCTCCTGTCTCGCTGGCAGAATCCTTCTGCTTTGCTCTTCTGGAACTGGAGCGGGAGGCGCAGAGCATCCGGTCTGAGAGCGATCATCCCCTCTTCCCCGAGAGACCCGTCTTTATCTGTCCCGGCATGCTCGGGCCGTACGGAAAGCACCCCTCCACCGTCTGCGGGGAATTCGCCGTTCGGCTGCGCCGCCGGGACGCACGGACAACGACCGAGGCGGTCACTGACGCCGTGGTCGCAGGCCTCGCCGCGTACCTGTCAACCCACCCCGACAGGACCCGGGAAGTGGACACGGCGACACACGCCCCGAGGATAGAGCGGCACTACACTCTGACAGAAGGGCCGGATCGCTCTCTGCTTCTGCACGTCCAGGGAACGACGGGCCATCTCGGGGCGATGCCCCGCCACGACGCCGCGATCCTCAAGTGGGCATATATCGCGCGGTCCCTCGTCGAAAGACGGCTGCGCGGAGGGCTGGACTTCACGATGGACGTGGAGGGGCAGCAGCCAGGGACCTCACTCTGCTTCGAAGGCGCCCAGGGCTTCGTCCCGACCCACCCACTGGCGGATGTGAGCCGGAGAATCCGCGCCGCGTTCCTGCGGGGGATCGCGGAGTACCTCCACGCGATCGGTGCGCCGGCAGGCTCTATTTCCTGCACGATCAGCTTCGACAAACTGCACAACAACGCCTACATGAGCGATCCTTCGTCGCCGAGCGTCGCGCGCGCCCTTCAGGCCGCATCCGACGCGGGACTGCCCCGGGGCACGCTGGTCGGCTGGAATGCATCCTGCGACGCGCGGCTGTTCGCCGACGAGCGGCCATCCCTCTCCGTCATCACATGTGGCGCCGGGGAGCTTGGCCTGGCGCACTCGCTGCAGGAGCAGGTCGCGATCGGCCAGGTAATCCAGGCCGCTCAGTTCATCGCGCTGTTCCTCCTGCGCGAGACGGGGAGCTGCGACTGAGCCCCCTCATCCGCATCGAGTGCGGCCTCACCTGCGAGTGGCCCGCCGTCGGTGCGGACCAGGTGCCGGCAATGGGGACATGCCGGATCGCGTGGTATCTCCAGCTCGGCCGTCCGCATATCGGCGCCATCGATGAGAAGGAGCCGTCCCCGCAGCGGCGTGCCCACGCCGGTGATGATCTTGATAGTCTCCGTGGCTTCGATGCAGCCCACGATCCCCGCAATCGTTCCAACGACCGGGACCACGCCGGATCGGTGACCTGCCCGGAACAGGCACGCGAGGCACGGGCCACGCCCCGGAGTGACTGTCATCACCTGGCCCTGCATGCCGTGCACTGCGCCATGGACAAGGGGGAGGCCCCGTCGCACGCACGCGCGGTTGAGGAGCCTGCGCGAAGGCACGTTATCGAGGGCGTCGACGACGACATCGATGTTGTCCAGCAGGACGGCAATGGTGCGCGCGTCCAGGGTCGCATGGTGCGCCTCGACGTGCACGCCCGGGTTCAGCCTTCGAAGACGCGCGCGAAGGCGGTCGACCTTGGCCTTGCCGATGTCCTCTGCGCAGTACAGGACCTGCCGATTGAGGTTGCTGAGCGCGACCTCGCCCCTGTCGACTACGCGAAGAACACCGACGCCTGCGGCGGCGAGGTAGGTGCACGCTGCGCATCCCAGCCCTCCGGCGCCGACGACGAGCACGCGGGCCCGGCCGAGTCGCCGCTGGCCGCTCCTCCCGAATCCTGCCATCGCAACTTGCCGCCGATAGCGTTCCGCTTCATCCCCGCCAATCATGAGTTATGATTGTAGAATGCTCTCACAAGGTGTGCAACGACCGGCTGCGGGCCTGGGTATTTCCTTCGAGAGCGCAGGACCATCCGCTCGGTCATGCTATACTCCTGAAAGGAGGTCTGGCAGATGCGCGTACTGGTCAGCGGCGCCGCAACGCGGCTCACCAACGGGCACAGCAGCGTTCAGGCGGAAGGCACATGCCTGCGGAGCCTGATCGCGGACATCGAGAAATCACACCCGGGGTTCGCGGCCTGGGTTGCTCCACCTGATGGCCGGGCGCCGACGGTCAGCGTCTACGTCAACGGCACGAACATGAATCTGCTCGCGGGCCTCGAGACGGCCGTGTCGCCCACCGACAAGGTCATTGTCCTGACGCCGATGAGCGGGGGATGAGAGTCGCACCGCGGCGCGGCGGGATGGCCGCGATCACCTCACCCAGAAGTTGAGGAAGGAGACACGGATGAGTCTGCAGGGGATGCTGTCTCTCGCGGGAAGGGTTGCCGTCGTGACGGGAGCCAGCCGGGGTCTTGGCCAGGCCTTTGCCGCGGCGCTGGCCGAAGCGGGGGCGAACGTGGTCATCACCTCGCGGCACGGCAGAGAGCTGGATGAAACGGCTGCCGCCGTGCGTGCGCACGGGCGCGAGGCGCTCGCGATCGAGGCCGATGCCACCAGCGAGAGCGCAGTGCGGGCAATGGTCGACAGGACCATGGAGGCGTTCGGACGGGTCGACGTCCTGGTCAACAACGCGGCCTGCGAGCGGGTGAACCTGCCGCCGGAGGAAACGACCATGGAGAGCTGGTCCTCCGTGATGCGGGCGAACGTGGACGGGCCCTTCCTCTGCGCGCGGGAGGTCGGCCGGGTGATGATCGGCCGGAAGCGGGGCAGGATCATCAACGTCGCCTCGATGTCCGGGCAGATCATCAACAGGTACTTCCACGGCGGCTCCTACGACGTGTCCAAGTCCGCCGTCGTGGGGCTGACAAAGGCGCTGGCCGTTGAGTGGGCGCCCCACGGCATCACGGTAAACGCCCTCGCCCCGGGCTACTACGGCACCGCACCGAACCTCCACTGGTTCCAGTCCAACCCCGAGATCCACCAGAAGGTCCTGGACCTCATCCCCCTGGGCAGGCTGGGGACCATCGAGGAGCTGGCAGGCCTCGTGGTCGTGATGGCGAGCGACATCTGCGCATACATGACGGGGTCCACCGTCCTGATCGACGGCGGTTACACGCTGTGGTAGGGGCCGCCGGAAGCCCGCGGAGGGGTCCTTCCCTGCCCTGGCAGCTCAGCGCCTGACCCGGGCGTTCCCCTCCCAGATGCTCCAGACCTGGTCCTCGTCGGCCGGCTCGGCGTAGTCTGTCTCCAGCGTGACGGCGAGGGCGCCGCATGCCCAGCCGAAGCGCAGCCACTTCTCCGGCCCCCAGCCCTTCAGCACGCCGTAGAGGAGCCCTCCCACGAAAGCATCGCCTCCCCCGATCCTGTCCAGAACCTCGACCGGGCGGGGCTCCACCACGTGCCAGGATTTCCCTTCCCGCAGGACTGCCCCCCAGAGGTGGCGGTTGGCGCTCTCGACCTCGCGCAGGGTCGTGGCGAAAACCTCTACTCCCCCGTACTCCGCCCTGACCCTCTCGATCATCTCCTTGAAGCTCTCGATCTTTCCGGCCAGCCCCTTGCCGCCGTCTTTCGGCCCGGCGATACCGAGGCTGAGCTGGAAGTCCTCCTCGTTCCCCACGAGGATGTCCGACAGGCTGGCGATCTCGCTGAAGACAGCACGCAGCTCCTCGCCGCGCCCTGTCCAGAACGACGCCCTGTAGTTCAGGTCGAAGCAGACCCGTGTCCCCGTCCGGCGGGCGGCGCGGGCGACCTCGCGGCAGAACGCGCCAGTCTCGGGGGAGAGGGCGGCGACGAGACCCGACAGGTGCACGACCTGCACCCCTTCGCGCGCGAAGATCCGCTCCAGGTCGAAGTCCGCCGCGCACAGCGTGCGGCCCACCTCGCCCGCCCTGTCGTTGTGCACGCGCGGTCCCCGCGGCCCGAAGCCGGCGTCGGCGAGGTTGAACTGGTGCCTGTACCCCCAAGGACCGCCCTGCTCCACCTCCTTCGCCTCCACCTCCATGTGCCGGGCGGCCAGGTTGTCGCGAATGAGCCGGGAGACGGGGCTGCCCTTCACGAACGCGGTGAGGAGCTTGACCCGCAGACCCAGGGACGAGGCGACGGTCGCCACGTTGGACTCGGCGCTCGTGACCTGGATCCGCATCAGGCCGCCGCCGTGAAAAGGCTGGCGGCCCTCGGGAGTCAGCCGCACACCCATACTGGTCGGCGCGAGCAGCGCCCAGGCGGCGCCCGTGCGAAGCGTGATGCCCATGCTCCCCTCCCCCTCCCCCTCCGCGGTCAGATGCAGTCGACGAGGAACCCGCCGTCCACGGGGATGCAGGCACCTGTCACGAAGCCCGATGCCTCGCTGCTGGCGAGAAAGAGGGCGGCGCCGCACAGCTCGTGCGCTTCCCCGAACCTCCCCGCCGGCGTGCGCGCGATGACATCCCTTCCCCGCGGCGTGAGCTCTCCCGTCTTCGTGTCGATGAGCAGCGCCCTGTTCTGCTTGCCCAGGAAGAATCCCGGCGCGATGGCGTTGACCCTGATGCCCATCGGCGCGAACTCCTTCGCGGCCGCCATGGTCAGGTTGACCACCCCGGCCTTGGCTGCATCGTAGGCCCACACCCCCGACAGCGGGACGTACGAGCCCATCGAGGCGAGGTTGATGACTGCGCCTTTTACCCCGTGCGCGACCCAGTGGCCGCAGACGACCTTCGTCGGGACCAGGAGCCCTGCCACGAGGTTGAGCCGCAGCACCTCCTCGAACTGGGCCACGTCGGCCTGGAGGAACGGCGCCTTGCCCCTGTTGCCGCCGGCGCAGTTCACCAGAACGTCCAGCCCGCCGCAGGCATCGAGGGTCTGCGCCACCGCGTCGGCCACGGCACGCTCGCTCGTGGCATCCGCGATCACGGCGGTGACGTCCCCGGCTCCCCCGGCGGCGGCCGCGAGCCGGGACCGGGCCTCGTCCAGCGACTCGGCGCGCGGACCCCACAGGGCGACCTTCGCCCCTGCCTGCAGGAAGCCCTCGGCGAGCGCTCCCGCGATGACACCGCCGCCCCCGGCCAGGACAACGGTCCTGCCTGCAAGGCCGAACATCCTGTCCAGCGCGCTCACGGTTTGGTCCACTCCGTGTGGAAAGCCCCAGGCCTGTCGACCCGCTCGTAGGTGTGCGCGCCGAAGTAGTCGCGCTGCGCCTGGATCATGTTGGCGGGCAGCCGCGCGGTCCTGTAGGAGTCGAACCACGACAGGGCCGAGGAGAACGCGGGGATCGGGACCCCGAGCTCCGTGGCCGTGGAGACGACCGTCCGCCACTTCCCCTGCGCCGCCGTGACGACATCGCGAAAGTAGGGGTCGAGGATGAGGTTCGCGAGCCCCGGGTCCCGATCGTACGCCTCCTTGATCCTGCCCAGGAAGCGTGCCCTGATGATGCACCCTCCCCGCCAGATCGAGGCGATCTCGCCGTAGCGCAGGTCCCACCGGTACTCTGCCGCGGCTGCCCGCAGCAGGCTGAACCCCTGGGCGTACGAGCAGATCTTCGAGGCGTACAGGGCATCGTGGATCGCCGCCACGAACTCTTCCCTGTCGCCGGCGAACCGGGCAGCCGGCCCCCCCAGCACCCGCGAAGCCTTCTCGCGCTCCTCCTTCACCGCGGAGACGCAGCGGGCGAAGACGGCCTCGGCGATGGTCGGGGCGGCGACGCCCAGGTCGAGGGCCGACTGGCTTGTCCACTTGCCCGTCCCCTTCTGGCCTGCCCTGTCCAGTATGGCCTCGACGAGCGGCAGTCCCGTGTCGGGATCCTTCCGCGAGAGGATGTCGGCGGTGATCTCCACCAGGTATGACTCCAGGTCGCCCCTGTTCCACGCTGCGAACCTGCCATGCATCTCGTCGTGGCCCATGCCCAGCACGTTCTTCATGATGAAGTACGCCTCGGATATCAGCTCCATGTCGCCGTACTCGATGCCGTTGTGCACCATCTTCACGTAGTGCCCCGCGCCGTCCGGGCCGATGAACGCGCAGCACGGGTCGCCGTCCACCTTCGCCGAGATGTCGCGCAGGATCTTCCCCGCCGCCTCGTAGGCCTCGCGGTGGCCGCCGGGCATGATGCTGGGCCCGTGCAGGGCCCCTTCCTCGCCGCCCGACACGCCGGTGCCAAGGTAGAGAAGCCCGCGCGCCTCGGCTTCCTTCGAGCGGCGGATGGTGTCCGGGAAGTAGGAGTTGCCCCCGTCGATGATCAGGTCTCCCTTCGACAGGAGCGGGACGAGCTGCGCGATGATCTCGTCGACCGGTTTCCCCGCTTTCACCATGAGGAAGACCCTGCGCGGGGAGGCAAGGCCCGCGACCAGCTGCTCCAGGGTATCCGCGGGCAGAAGCCTCCTGCCCTTCCCCGGCCCCTGCACCAGCTCCCGGGTCTTCTCGGCGGTGCGGTTGTGCACGGCCACCGTGTACCCGCGGCTCTCGATGTTCAGGGCCAGGTTCTGTCCCATCACGGCCATGCCGATGACGCCGATGTCGGCCTTCATGCTCAGCTCCTTCTTCGGGGCACTGCTCAGCCCTGCCCGATGCGGACGGGAGTGCCGTCCGCGAGTATCGACCGCCTGGCAGCCTCCACCACCAGCTCGTTTACAGAGGAGTTGGCGGGCGTGGCCAGGAGGCCCTTGCCGTCGATCGAGGCCGAGACGGCCTGCCGGGCCGCCAGCGCCTCGGCGGGCGCCAGCCCCTGGCCCGCGCGCTGGACTGCCCGCGCCGCCCCGACCAGCGCCTCGATGGAATCGTAGCCGTACCCGACAGGGCGAAGGCCTTCGCCTTCCCACGGCACCAGCCGGAAGAAGTCGGGGCTCACGTAGTTGAAGTGCGAGCCGCCGGGCCCGATCCCCTCGAGGTAGGCGTAGGCGACGCCCCTGTCGTGATCGTCGTGGCGGATCATCCCGGTCCTGCCCTCCCCCTCGCAGTACAGGACCATGCCCTGATCGTTGCTCCCTGCCGCCAGGTCGGGGTATCCCAGGCCGTTGACGACGGAGAGCAGGGCCCCGTTCTCCCACCGGACCCGCGCGCTGGACCAGAGAAAACCCTCCTTCCCGTTGGGGAAGCGGCGGCGCACGCCGGCGGCGGACACCTCGAGCGGCCGCAGACCGGTGATGAAGAACACGAGGTCGACATAGTGGCAGCCGATGTAGGTGAACGGGTCGGTCGCCTCCGGGGTGAACCAGTTCTGGAAGTTCGAGCTCCTGTAGAAGTACGGTTCGATGAGCTTCGCCTCGCCCAGCACGAACTCGCCGAACAGCCCCTGGCGGTAGTCCCTGCGTGCCACCAGGGAACGCCTGTCGAAGCGCTTGTGGTACTCGACCCCGACGAACAGGCCGCGCTCCCGGGCGACGCGCGCGATCTCGACGGCCTGCGCGTGCCTCAGCACGAGCGGCTTCACGCACAGCACGTGCTGCCGGCAGGAGAGCGCCTGCATGATCACGGGGTAGTGCACCTGGTCGGGGACGGCCACGACGACGAGGTTCCCGGCCGGGCATGTCGGCGATCACCCGGGAAAACAGGTCGGGGTCCGACTCGGAATCGGGGCGGTCGAGACCCGGGCGCGAAACGAAGTCCTGACCGGGAAAGGCGGCGCGAAGCCCGGGGCTTGCGGCCAGCGCCCGCAGGGGAGCGGGACCCAGTGCGCAGACCTCGATCTCCCCCAGGTCTCCCCGCCTTTGCAGGTGGTACAGGGACGGGAGCACGAGGTCCGCCGTGATCATCCCCCCGCCCACGATGACCGTCCGCATGGACGCGCTCACCCTCTCCTCCTCGCTACCCGGCACAGCCTACCGCGAAAACGGGGCAGCGCGCTACCGCGCGAAGGCCTCCGCCATCGCCTCCCCCAGGACCCCGAGGCCCTCCTCGAGCGCGTCGCGGGAGATGTCCAGCGCCGGGGCGATCTTGATGCACTCCCCCGCGCGCCCACGGCGCGCGCGTCATTCGCCCAGCGCTCGCCGCATCTGCTCCTTCACGTCGCCCGTCCGGGCCAGGGACCTGCACGCAGCGATGAGCGCGCGGATGTCCCCCCCGCATGCAGTCCGGCAGTACTCGCGGATCAGCGGCACCTCGTCCCCGTACAGCCCGTAGAGGGAAAGCACGGCGTTGTTGATCGGCGGCAGCTGCATGTCCTGGTAGCGGGCGGTGCGGAAGGACGGCCGCACGCGGGCGTCGAACGCCGCCGCGAAGCCTCCGACCAGCTCTGCCTTCCGCGCGAGCTTTCTCTCCCGGGGGAGGTCCCCCTCGTACACGCCGTCCAGCTGGTCGGTCAGCTCGCGCAGCGCGGCGAGGAAGACCTTCTCGTCGGCCAAAGCGTCCACCGCATCGCGGTATCCGGCCGAGGCTTCTCCCCCGGTCTCGCGCAGCCACTGGAGGGCGCCTTCCTCCCCCACGAACGAGGCCAGCTCCTCGTTGAACTGTGACTGGCCCCGCACGAAGATCGTCGCGTGGGTCTGCTCGTGGATCATCGTGGCTGCCAGGTCGAAGGCGGAATAGGTTTTCATGAACGAGTACAGGGGATCCCGCGCCAGGCCGAGGGTGCTGAAGGCGTCGACGGGGCGGATCACCGTGTCCCATCCCAGGGCCTTCAGGCGCGCCGCCTCGGCCTCGGCGTCGCGAGGTTCGTAGTAGCCCCTGTAGGGCAGCCCGCCCAGCAGCGGGTAGCGCCAGAGGTAGGGGTCGAAGGACAGCTCGTCGGCGGCCGACACCACGTCCACGAGGTGGTCGCGGTCCAGCTCCTTGTAGCGGGAATAGTTGGCGTTCGCGCGCAGTCCCAGCCGCTCCACGGAGAAGCGGCGGATGCTCACCGCGCGCTCGAGCAGGGTACGGGTCTCCGCGTCGAGCCCCTCCGACGCGAGCAGCGGCTCGACCCTGCGGCTGCCGGTGGAGTCCCGCAGCAGGTGCCCTCCCTGCTTCGCCAGGTACCCGGGGAGGGCGCAGCACGTCGATGAGCAGCCGACCAGGCAGGATGCGCACAGGACCAGCGCCAGAAAGAGCCGCCCCGAATGGCGGGAGCGGGGCCTCACTTCCGGTCGCCCCCGGGAGCCGGCGCCGCGTGGGCCGTCGCGGCAGCGAAGGCCTCGACGTACGCGCACGCCCGCTCGCTCTCCCCGTCGGCGAGGGGGCCGTACGCGCCCCCGACAGCCAGGCGCAGGACCTCGGGGCGGACATTCAGGCCCAGCGCCTGCGCCGCGGCGCGGAGGATGCCCGCCGCGCCGGGCTCCAGCCACTTGCGGCTCTCCTTCTCCTGCTCGGGGGTCTTCGGCAGGGGGCCGTAGGTGTCGAACACGGCAACCGGCCGCGCCCCGATCCCGCGCCGCCGCAGCCGACGCAGGGCAGCGCGCGCCTTCCCGGTGACACGGCCGAACCTCGTGGGAGCCCCCACGAGAAAGAGGTCGACGGACGTGATGTCGGGCAGGGGGCTTCGCAGGTCCCTCGCCTCGGCCTCGTGCCCGAGGCTGCACAGCCGCGCGGCCATCGCCTCGGCAGCCTGCTTCGTGGTTCCGTGGTAGCTCCGGTACAGGATCAGTGCGCGCATCGGTTTGCCTCCGTTCCGCCGTGCCCCGGCCCGCGGGCCGGCGAGCCGGCTGATTCGAGATTCGCATGCCGCTGGAACATCTGCTCGTGCGTGACGCCCCCCGCGGCCGACATCCGCATGACAACGATGTCCAGGAGCAGGAGCAGGCCCTGCTCGAAGAGGGATCCCAGGGGCTGGATCGACGAGGCGGCCTGCCCGCCCGGCAGGGCTGCCGCCTTTGGCGAGGGGGCCCGCAGGCGGACGACCGGGTCGGCGAGCCTGCCGATCGTCGAGTCCGGCACGATCGTGACCAGCGCCACCCCTGCCCCCAGCCCGCGCGCCGTGCGGGCCTGGGCCTGCAGGCTCGCCGTCTCGCCCGACCCCGACCCGATCACCAGGAGATCCCCGGGCTGCAGCGACGGGGTCGTGGCATCCCCCACGACGTGCACGACCAGTCCCAGGTGCATGAGCCGCATGGCGAATGCCCTCATCATGAGGCCCGAGCGGCCCGCCCCGGGCAGTGAAGACCCTGCGCGCGCAGCGCAGCGCCTGTTCGAGCGCCGCAACGGACTCCTCGTCCACCTCGTCGAGCAGCCGGGCCAGCTCGGCGGCAATCGCCTTCCCAGATTCCTTCACGCTCATGCGCCCTCCCCAGCGTGCAGGCCCAGCGCGGAGCGCAGGCGGATCAGCGCCTGGCGCGGGTCGGCGGCGCGCGTCACGCCGCTGCCCGTGATGACGATGTCGGGCGCCTCCGCCGCGAGGGCCGCAACGTTGTCCGGGGAGATTCCCCCTGCCACGGCCGTCCCCGCGCTGGCGAGCACCCGGCGGATGGTCCGCAGTCCCTCGAGGGCCCTGCCCACGACGGGGGCCCCGGCCGCCTGCACGTCCACGGCCGTGTGCACGCACACCCAGCGCGCCCCGAGCCTCTCGACCTCGGCGGCCCGCCGGGCAAGCCGGCCCTCCTCCACGCCGATGAGGTCGACCATGACCTCCCCGCCCCTGCCCGCCCCGGCGCGGACGGCATCCCGCACCGTCTCGTCTGCCGCCGTCGCGAGCACGGTGACGATCGAAGCCCCGGCGTCGAAGCCCAGCGTGGACTCGAAGGTGCCCCCATCGGCGATCTTGAGGTCGGCCAGGATGCGCAGGCCGGGGAAGGCCTCGTGGAGACGGCGCACGGCGCCGACCCCGTCGCGGAGGATCACGGGGGTCCCCACCTCGACGATGTCGACGAGGCCGCGCACCCGGCCGACGAGCTCCGCCGCACTGTCCATCTCCAGGAAATCGATCGCCAGCTGAACGAGCATCCGCCGGGGCCCCCTCCGCCCGACGGCAGTATAGCCAGGATCCGCACCCGCGGACAACGCCCGTGCGGCAGTCCCGCCCGGCCGCGAAGCGCCCTCAGCCGAAGTGGGCGCCCGGGACGAGCGACTGGACAGGCACGTCCCATTCCGCGGCCGTCGCGTCGAAGAACGAGTCGACCTCGGCGGACGGGGTGCCCGCATCGAGGGAGCCGAGCAGGATCCTGCAGGTGCCCAGGCAGTCGTGCAGCCGGGCCAGGCTGCGGCGGACGTCGGTCGGCGACCGCCCGATCACGTCCTCGGGGTTGAGGATGACGGTGAGCACCGTGTGCGGGAACAGGGCGCGAAGCGCCGCGAGGTCGGAGGCGATGCCGAAGTCCAGGTACCCGAGCGGGCCGACCTCGCGGTAGGCACGGGCATAGGCGTCGACCGTCCAGCCGCAGTTGTGGATCCCGAAATGGGGGTAGTGATCGGCCAGCATGCGGTCGTACGGCATGACGAACCTGCGGTAGTGGTCCTCCGAGATCATGTTCACGACGCAGTTGGAGGTGACGAAGTAGTCTTTTGTCACCCCCGAGCGGGCCTGCCGCGCGTACACCGCGTCAGCGAAACCGATGGTGGCCCGGCAGACCGCGTCGAGAACCCTGTGGGCGCGCTCGGGGGCGCTCACCATGTCCAGGAAGATGCTCTCGCCCCGCAGGCGGAATGCCGTGTTGAGAACGCCCTGGTAGTTCAGCTCCCCGTCCACGCGGCCCCATCGCTGCTCGATCTCGTCCATCTGGCGCAGCAGGTCCTCGAACAGGGGCGTCCGGACCGCATCCGGAGGTTCGAGGGATGCGGCGGCCTCGTCGTCGAGGAGGACCCTGCTGTTCTCGGGCCACCCGGCCCGCTGGTAGATGATCGACTGCCCGAACAGGGCAGCCACGGGCGCGCAGGAATGGATCTGCGAGAGGCCGCCGCGGATGGCCTCGGGGTCACCGCCGAGACGCAGCCGCGGGAACTCGCCGTTCAGCGCCCTCGCCATCGCCACGAAGGACTCCCGGCGGACCACCGGGTCGATGTGCCACTGCCGCCCCATGTCCAGCCCCATGCGGGGGACAAACCAGTCGGGCGAGAAGCTCACGTGGATCTTCACGGGGGCCGTGTCGGCCTGGGCGCGGTTCCACACCAGCGCGCCCGCGAACGGGACGTACGGGTAGAGGGGTTCGGGGATCATTTGAAAGCACCGCTCGTGATCCCCGAGATGAAGTTCCTGCGGAACACGAGGAAGATCACGATGAGGGGGAGCGAGCTCATGAAGCAGGCAGCCATGATCTGGCCCCAGTACACCTCGCGCTGCGTGCCGAAGAGGCGCGAAATGTTGAGAGACACCGTGTACATGTCCAGCTTGCTCACCGCGATGAGCGGCCACGTGAAGTCGTTCCAGATGTCCATGAACACGATGAGCCCGACCACGAGGAGCCCCGACTTCACCATCGGCATGACGATCTGCCAGTAGACGCGGATGTCGCGGCAGCCGTCCACCCGCGCGGAGGCAAGGATCTCGTCGGGCACGTAGCTCATGTACTGCCGCATCAGGAAGGTGCTGAAGGCCAGCCCGAATCCCTGCAGCAGCCGGGGCAGGATGAGGGCCTGGTAGGTGCTCACCCACTTCAGCTTTGTCATCAGCATGAACAGCGGCACGTAGGTGACCTGCGGGGGGAGCATGATCGTGGCGAGCAGCGAGACGAAAAGCACGTTCCGTCCCGGGAACTTGTACTTCGCGAAGGCGAAACCCGCCACCGACGAGAACACGAGGATCAGCGCGATGTAGATGCTCGACACCACGGCGCTGTTGATGAGCGACCGGCCGAAGCCGGACTTGCCGAACAGCCCGATGTAGTAGGTCAGCTTGAAGCCGGCCTTCGGCAGGCTCGAGGATCTTCATGGAGAAGATCTCCGCGTTGGTCTTGAAGGAGCCCATGAACATGAAATAGAAGGGGAACATGAAGATGACCGCGCCGATGACCAGCAGGACCGTCCCGAACGCCTTTCGCACCATCGTGCAGCCCTCCTCAGGTCGCCGAGTACGACCGATCCCGCTCGGCCCAGATCCGCACCTGCGCCACGGAGGGGATCAGCACGAGGATGAAGGTGAGGAAAGCGATCGCCGCGGCGTAGCCCAGCTTGAAGAACTTGAACGCCGTGCGGTAGAGGTAGAGGACCAGGCGTGAGGACGAGTAGCCGGGGCCGCCGTTGGTGAGGAAGTACGGCTCGGTGAACATGTTGAACGTCCCGATCGTCGACATGATGAACTGGAACCCGATCACCGGCCGCAGCAGGGGGAAGGTGATCTGCCAGAAGGTGCGCGCGCCGCTCGCGCCGTCGATCTTTGCAGCGTCGTAGATCTGCGTCTCGATGCTCTGGAGCCCCGCCAGGGCGATGATCATGTTGTACCCCGTCCACTTCCATGTCACAAGGATGTCGATCGAGATCTTCGACATTGCCTGCGAGGTCAGCCAATGCACGCCCGGGATGCCCATGCGGGCGAGCAGGAGATTGACAAGGCCCGCCTTGTCGTCGAACAGGACGAAGAAGACGATGGCGATGGACAGCACCGACGTGACGTAGGGCAGGAGGTACACGATGCGGAAGATGTCCTTGTGCCTGCGCGCAGGGTTGTTCAGCACGACGGCGATGAACGACCGACAGGAAGATCATCGCGGGGACGTTGACGATGAAGACGTACACGACGTTGTACAGGGAAGTCCAGAATACCGGATCCTTGAGCAGGAGGGTCCGGCGTAGTTCTTGAACGCCACGTACGTTCCACGGCCTGTTCGCGTGCCAGTCATGCAGGCTCAGGACGAAGGAGTAGATGATCGGGTACAGCCCGAACACGACGAAAAAGACGAAGAACGGGCAGATGAACAGGTACGCCTGCCGGTTTCGAGACCTCGTGCAGAAGGCCTTTGCGCCCCACCCTGTGACTCCTGTTCGCCCCCGCGACGGGCAGCCGCCCGCTCGCCGGGCTGGAAAGCGCCGCCCCCGGAGGGGCCGGCCGAAGACCGTTAACTCTGGACACTACTTCGCCAGGGCTTCTGCCTGGGCCTGCGCGAGCCCCTTTTCGACCGTCACCTTGCCCGTGAGGATCGCGTTCATCTTCGCCTGCAGGATGGTCTGGATCTCGGTGTACTGGGGCGGGATCCTCCAGGTGGCGGGAACCGTGGGGGTGATCTGCGCGAACAGCTTGTAGACCTTCTGGTCGCCGAGGATCGGGAAGGTCTTGTTCTGCACGATGTCCGTCGGATACGCCGGGCAGGAAGGCAGGGAACTCACCGTAGTCGGCGTGCGCCTTGGCTCCCTCCAGCGACGCGCAGACCCACTTGATGAAGGCCATGGCCATCTCCTGCTGGCTGTCCGGGCGTCTGGGTGGCGATGGCGAGCTCCGAACCGCCGAGGTTGGAGGCGCGCACGCCGCCCTTGACGAATGCCGGGCATCGCCGCCACGCGCCAGTTGCCGAACTGCGGCATGGTCGGCGTCGACGAAGTTGTTGAGCACGTTCACGTACCACGCGGCCGACAGGACGCCGAGAACCTGGCCCTTGTTGTACATGTCGTAGTAGGCCGGCGAGCCCTGCGCGACGTTCGCGGAGATGCCTGCGTCGACCATCTGCTTTATCAGCTTCATGGCCGCGATCGACTCCTTGCTGTTCAGCGTGGGCTTCAGGCTGGAGTCGAAGTAGGCCCCGCCCTGCTGCTGCGTGAGCAGGCCGTGCAGCCCGACCTCCCCGTGCATGCTCTGGTCCATGGCCGAGGCGGCGATGGAGATCGTGTTCATCGAGATGCCCTTCGCCTTCAGCGTCTTTCCCAGGGCGATGAACTCGGCCCACGTCTCGGGCAGCTTGATCTTCTGCTTGTCGACGATTGCCTTCTGGTAGTAGTAGCCCACGGGTCCGCAGTCGAAGGGAACCGCGTACACGCGGCCGCCGGCGTCGGAGTCGTTGGCGATCTTGTAGGCGGGGAACTTGTTGCGCACCGTCTTGATGTAGGCCGTCATGTCCACCAGCCCGCCCTGGTCTATGAACTTCTGGATGTAGGCAGAGTCGATGGTGAGCAGGTCGGGAGCCCCGCTGCCGGACGCGATCGCGACGAAAAGCTTGTCGTGCGTGTCCGGGTGCGACATCGGGGTGACGTCGATGGAGATGTTCGGGTACAGCTTCTGGAAAGCCGGGGTCACGAACTCGATGGACTTCGCGGTCCAGGTCCAGCAGCTGATCGTGCCCTTCAGGTCGGTGTTCACCTGCCCGAAGGCAAGCGTGGCCAGGCACAGGGCAGCCAGGACGAGACCAAGTGATTTCCTCATGCGATTTTTCTCCTTCTTCCTTCACAGCGTGCTGATGCGGGTCGCGGGGACCCAGGGAGACCAAGGTCGGTTTTCTTCGCTGCACGTCCCTCCTTCACTCGCCGATGTCCATTTATCTCGCGTTCCGAGATATTGTTCCACGGAATTGCCGGCCTGTCAAGGGTTGGCCCGTCTGCGCGGGGGCGGCCACCCCGATCCAGGCCTACCGGCCGCCGCGGGGGCGGGCAGGCTCGCGTGCACTTGACCCGGCCGCGGGTTTGTGCGAAGATATCTCGCGTTTCGAGATAACTGGCGGCTTGTCGGGGCCGCCCGCGGCGAGGGGGAGCAATCATGGCACGCACGACACTCGGGCTCATCGTCGGCAACAGGGACGTCTTCCCTGCCGAGCTGGCCAGGAAGGGACGCGAGCAGATGCTCGCGGTGCTCGAAGGGCTGGGCGTGGACGTCGTCGTCCTCTCCCCGGCGCAGAGTCCTGACGGGGTGGTCATGACCTGGCACGATGCCCAGGCCTGTGCCGCGCTGTTCCAGGAGCAGCGCGCGCGCATCGACGGCATCCTCGTCACACTGCCGAACTTCGGCGACGAGCGTGCCGTGGCGGACACCATCCGCCTGTCCGGGCTCACCGTCCCCGTGCTCGTGCACGCCTGGCCCGACGCGGTGCAGGAGATGTCCATCACCATGCGGAGGGACTCCTTCTGCGGCAAGCTCTCGGTGTGCAACAACCTCACCCAGTACCGGATCCCCTACTCCATCGGCGCCTCCTACGTCCTGTCCCCCCGCTCCCCCGGCTTCGCCGCGGAGGTGCGCTGGTTCGCGGAGGTGTGCAGGGTCGTGCGCGGCCTGCGCGGCGCGCGCATCGGCTGCGTGGGTGAGCGCACGATCCCCTTCAAGACCGTCCGCTACAGCGAGAAGCTCCTGGAGGCGAGCGGGATCAGCGTGGAATCGCGCAGCCTCCTCGACGTGGTGGCGGAGGTCGAGGCCATGAAGGAGGGCGATCCCCGCGTCGCGGCAAAGCTGAAGAGGCTGACAGGCTACCTTCCCGGCGCGGCGGAAGTGCCTGGTCCTGCCCTCACCACGACCGCGAAGCTCGGTGTGGCGCTGGAGGCCTGGGCCGCGGAGTACAGGATCAGCGCCATCGCCCTGCAGTGCTGGAGCGCCATGCAGGGAGCGCTCAAGATCTTCCCCTGCGCGGCCATGAGCCTGATGAGCGACGAGCTTTTCCCCGCGGCCTGCGAGGTGGACGTGATGGGCGCCGTCGCCATGTACGCGCTGCAGCTCGCCGGCGGCAGCCCGTCCGCCCTCTTCGACTGGAACAACAACTACGGGGACGACCCGGACAAGCTCGTCCTCTTCCACTGCAGCAATACAGCCCTCTCGTTCCTGAAGCAGGCGAAGGCAGGCTACAACGCCATGGCGGTGAAGGGGAACCCGCTGGACTCCTGCTACTGCACGCTGCACGGCACGCTGAAGCCGGGCGCCGTGGGCTGGGCCCGGTTCCTGAGCGATGACACCGGGGGGCAGATCGTCGGCTGCATCGGCGACGGGGAGATCACCGCGGACCCGCTGTCCACCTTCGGGACCACCGGCGTGCTGAAGGTTCCGCGCCTGCAGCAGCTCCTGTACTTCCTGGCACGGAACGGGTTCGAGCACCACGTGGCGATGAACTACGCCCCGCGCACGGCCGCCCTCCGCGAGGCCCTCACCACCTACATGGGATGGAAGGTCCACCAGCACGAGGCGGGGGACAGCGCGACGGCCGGCCAGTGGTGAGCATGGACGGGCGGGACCGCGTCCTCGCGGCGGTCTCGCATCAGCAGCCCGACAGGGTCCCGGCCGACATCTGGGCCGAGCCGGGGGTCTGGGAGCGCCTTCGCGCCGACCTGGGCCTCGCGACCGACGAGGCCGTGCGCGACAGGCTGGACATCGATGTGCGCTACCTCTCCCCCGCCTACCCCCCGGACACCGAGTCTGCCGGCGTTCGCCAGAACATGTGGGGCGAGCGCTGGCAGAAGACCTCCACCGTCTTCGGCGTGGAGTGGGAGCACACGCGCGGGGTCCTCGCCGACGCGCGGGGCATCGCCGACGCCGAGGCGTTCCCCTGGCCGACCTGCGACAGCGTCGACTACTCGGGCATCGCGGAGCAGGTCAGACGCTCCCCGGGCAAGGCCCTGTTCTTCGGAAACGCCGATTTCTTCGAAAGGCCGGGGCTGGTGCGGGGCCTGGAGAACATCTTCATGGACTGCATCGCCGACCCCGGGCTGGTCGACTACCTGCAGGAGAAGTTCGTCTCGTTCTTCATCGAGGACTTCTACAGGACCCTGGAAGCATCGGGCCGCAGGATCGACGTGTTCTGGGCGCTCACCGACCTGGGGACCCAGGACCGCATGATCATGGGCCGCGAGATGATGCAGCGCTGGGTCTACGCGCCCCTGCGGAGGATGGCCGACGTCGTTCATGCCGAGGGCGTGAAGCTGATGTTCCACTCCTGCGGCGCCGTACGCGAGGCGATCCCCGACCTCATCGCCTCCGGCGTGGACATCCTCAACCCCCTGCAGCCGGCAGCCAGGGGCATGGACCCTGCCGGCCTGAAGCGCGACTTCGGCGGGTCCATTGCCTTCCACGGCGGCATCGACATCCAGTACCTCCTTCCCCGCGCCTCCCCGGGCGAAGTCACCGCGGAGACGGCGCGCGTGGCGGGAATCCTGGGACCAGGGGGAGGCTGGATCCTCGCCCCGTCGCACAACATCCAGATGGACACGCCGACCGCCAACGTCCTGGCCATGTACGCAATGGGGGCCCGCCGGCTGTAGGCAGGGCGTAGCCCGCTGGCCTGCCGGGCTGTTGGGCGCTACATTCTCTTCAATGAGGTACCGCGCACTGGGATCGACGGGAGACCACGTGTCCGTGATCGGGCTGGGCACGTGGCAGCTGGGCGGCGAGTGGGGGCAGGCGTTCACGGCCCGGGAGGCGGAGGCGATCTTCGACGCTGCCCGCGAGGTCGGCATCACGCTTGTCGACACGGCGGAGTGCTACGGAGACCACGCGGCCGAGCGTCTCGTGGGCGAGGCGATCCGGCAGGACAGGGACCGGTGGTTCCTGGCCACGAAGTTCGGCCACCGCTACACGATCCCCTTCGAGCGCGAGCAGCTGTGGACCCCGGCGGAGGTGCAGCGCCAGCTCGAGGACTCCCTCGCGGCCCTCGGGACCGGTCGCATCGACCTGTACCAGTTCCACTCGGGCACGCGCGCAGTCTTCGACAACGAGGAGCTGTGGTCCATGCTCGCCCGGGAGAAGCAGGCCGGAAAGATCCGCCACCTCGGCATATCTGTGGCAAGCTCCATCGCGGCAGAGGAGCAGCTGCACCAGGTCAAGAGAGCACGCGAGGTGGGGGCCGAGTGCATCCAGGTGGTCTACAGCAGGCTCGACCGCCGCGCCGAGGCCGCCATCCTGCCGCAGTGCGCCGAGGCCGGGCTGGGCGTCCTGGCACGGGTGCCGCTCGCCAGCGGCTTCCTCTCCGGCAAGTACGCCGCCGCCACGGTCTTCGAGCCCGGCGACGTGCGGTCGAAGAAGAGCGCCGAGGAGATCGCCCGTCTCTCCGCGGAGGCAGAGCGCGTCCGTCGCGAGGAGGTCCCCACCGGCACGCCGATGGCGGGGTGGGCGCTGGCCTGGTGCCTGCGTGCGCCGACCGTCACGGCGGTGATCCCCGGCTGCAGGAACGCCGTCCAGGTCCGGCAGAACGCCGCGGCTGCCGACCTGCTGCCGTAGGGGCCCCGCCGGGGCGGCCGCTCCCCCGCTCAGTCGCCCAGATCGAAGAAGGCGATCCCCTCCTCGGGAAACCTCCGCTTCAGGTCTTCCAGGAAACCCCGCGCCGCCTGGGCGTCGGATCCGTCCATGTACGAGACGAGAACGAAGTTCGTCTCGGGCCACACCACGGTCCCCAGCTTCTTCTTCCGCAGGCCCGCCCCGTGCGCGGGGGAGATCACCGTGTACTGGAAGCCCGGCACGACGGCGGAGAGCCCCTCGATGATGTCGTCCTGGACCGACTGGTTGGCGATGACCTCCAGGCGCCTCATGCCCGCGCCTCCTTCCGTCCCTTCCGCGTCCCGTTGCTGTTGAAGATGAAGTAGATCACCGGGATGATGAGCAGGGTGATGAACGTGCTGCTCGCCAGCCCTCCCATGACGGCCAGGCCGATGGGCTGCATGATCGAGGCGTTCTCCGAGGGAAACAGCGCCATGGGCACCACCCCGAGGATCGCGCTGATGGCGGTCATGAGCACGGGGCGCAGCCTGCTCGCGCCCCCCTCGAGGCACGCCTGCATCAGCGGCAGCCCCCGCTTGCGCAGGAGGTTGATGTAGTCCACGAGGATGATGCCGTTGTTGACGACGATGCCCACGAGCATGACCAGTCCGACCAGCGTGAACATGCTGAACGCGTTCTTCGTGACCGCGTGCACCAGGATGACCCCGATGGCCATGAGCGGGATCGTGAACAGGTTGATGAGGGGGTCGCGGAAGGACTCGTACTGGCCTGCCATGACACCGAAGACGAGGAGGATGGCCAGGACGAGCACGAGCAGGAACGTCCGGCTGGTCGAGGAGACTTCCGACCAGGACCCCATGTACTCCAGGGTGACGTTCTCGTCCAGCACGAGGCTGGAGGAGATCGCGGACCGGATCGAGGCCTCCACGGCGTCGGCCCGGACGCCCCCCCCGAGGTTCGCGCGCACGTGGACGGTGCGCGCCTGGTTCTCGCGGGAGATGCTCACCGGCCCCGTTCCCTTCTCCAGGCGGGCCACGTCGGACAGAGGCACCCGGGCCCCTGCCGGGCTCATGACGAAGATCCGCTCGAGATCGGGCAGCTTCTGGCGGTCCGCGTCTGCAAGGCGCAGCACCACCCCGTAGTCCTTTCCCCCCTCGTGGTAAGTCGTCGCGGTGGTGCCGTAGACGTTGGCCCTGATCTCCCTCGCGACCTGGCTCACAGACAGGCCGTAGGCATACGCGCGCTCCCTGTCGATGGAAATCCCGATCTGGGGCAGTCCTTCTTCCGTGTCCATGGTCGGCTCCAGCGCCTGCGGCACCTTCTCCCGGATGAGGGCGCGGATGCTCTTTGCCGTTGCCATGACCAGCGCGAAGTCGGTCGAGCGCACCGCGATGTCGATGTCCCCGCGCCGGCCCAGGCGGAACCTGCCCTCGCTGAAGGCGAAGGCGGCCTGGGGGAAGTCGCCGAAATGGGCGCGCAGCTTCTCCCGGACCACGGCGGCCGGGTCGGGCTTCCCGCCCTCATCATCCATGGTGATGTTGATGGACCCCGCGTTCGAGCTGTCGGCGCCGAAGCGGAAGCCGCTGGACTCTCCCGCGGTGACGATCATGTTCTTGATCCCCCGGATCTCCCTGCGCGCCACGGCGGCCAGCTGCTCGATCACGTCGCGGGTCTCCTCCAGGGTCGTCCCCAGGGGAAGGGCCGCGCTCACGGTGATGGAGTCGTCCGTCATCGGGGGGGCGAAGACGATGTTCATGCGGGGCGTGAACGCGAGAGAGAGGGCGAGGATGGCCGCCACGAGCAGGAGGGTGAGCAGGCGGTGGTGCAGCGCGGCGGTGAGCGCGGCCCGGTAGCCCCGGTTCAGCCCGTCCAGCGCTCGGGCGAACGCCCCGTCCACGGCCCGCAGGATGGGCGAGCGGATGGGGTGCTCGGCGCGGGTCACCACGGGGAGGTACTTGCTCGAGAGCACGGGCACGAGGAACACGGCCACGATCCAGCTGGCCACCAGCGAGATGACGATGGTGAAGATGGCGCCCCGGAACATGATGCCGATCATCCCGAGCTGGCGGCTGTACATGAGCATGGGCACGAAGACGACGATCGTCGTGAGGTTCGAGGCGCTGATCGGGGCGAGCATCTCCTGCGTCCCCAGCATGGAGGCCACGCGGACCTTGGCTCCCCTGTCCCGGTACTGCTGGATGTTGTCCAGGATGACGATCGAGGAATCGATGATCATCCCCACTCCCAGGATGAGCCCTGTCAGGGTCATCATGTTCAGCGTGATGCCGGCGAAGTACATGGCGAGCATCGTCACGACCAGGGAGATGGGGATGGACAGCCCGATGATGATCGTGGGACGGATGCTGCGGATGAAGATGAACACGAAGGCCATCGCCAGGCCCGCCCCCTCGAGGGCGGAGATGAACAGGTCCCTGATCGTCGAGCGGATGAGCCGCGTGTCGTCGGAGAGGACCTCCAGGCTCACGCCTGGCGGGAGGATCCGCTGCAGCTCTCCCATCTTCGCGTAGACCGCGTCGGCGACCTTCACGGAGTTGGAGCCGCTCTCCTTCCGCACGGAGACGGACACCCCGCTCTCCCCGTTGATCTCCACGAAGCTGGTCTGGTCCACCCAACCGCGGGACACGTCGGCCACGTCGGCAAGCCTGATCCCGCGCCCGTTCCTGTAGGCGATCACGGCGTCGGCGATCTCCCCGACCGACCGGAAGTCGCCCGTCGTCTTCAGCGTGTAGTTCACCCCGCCCTCGGCCATGGAGCCTGCCCCGAGCTGCACGTTCTGGGCGGCCAGCGCGGCGGCGATCGTCCCGATTGTGAGGCCGTACGCCTCGAGCCTGTTCTGCGAGACGTCCGCCCGCACGATCGCTGTGCGGCCGCCGCTCACCCCCACGCTGGCGACCCCCGCGGCCTGCTCCAGGCGGGGCTGGACCGCCTGGTCGGCGATCTCGCGCAGCTCCTCGACGGTCCGCGCGCCCCTCATGACCAGGCGCATGATGGGCATGGAGGACATGTCGAAGCGGTTGATGGTCGGGATATCCACATCGTCGGGCAGGCTGCGGCGGACCGAGTCCAGCTTGTCGCGCACGGCATTGACGGCCGCGTCGAGGTTGGTCCCGTAGACGAACTCCATCCGGATGAAGCTCGACCCCTCGGAGGACGAGGAGGTCATCGTCGACAGGCCCTGCACGCCGGACAGGCTGCGCTCGAGCACACGGGTGACCAGGTTCTCCACGGTCTCGGGGCCGTTCCCCGGCCACGAGGTCCGCACCATCACGACCAGGTTTTCGTTGGCAGGGAACAGGTCGATGGCCACGCTGTTCAGCACGAACAGACCCACCACGATCACCAGCGCGAAGACGATGGTGATGAGAATGGGCCGGGCGACGATCCTGCGGGGAAGGCTCACTTCTGCCCCTCGGTGGCCACGATCCTCAGCAGCGCGCCGTCGCCAAGAGCCGCCTGCCCCGCCACCACCACCCGTTCGCCCTCCTCGATGCCGGCCACGATCTCGACGGCCTCGTCGACCGTCACGCCACGGGTGACATTGCGCAGCTCGGCCCGATCGACACCGTCCTTCTGCACGGCCACGTACGCCACGTGCTCGCCGGAGCGCTCGACAAGGGCGCGCGCGGGGACGGTCACGCGGTTCGCGTGGGCCCTGGTGTACAGCCGCACGCGCGCGAACATGCCGGGCAGGACCCGGGGATCGGGGGCGTCGAGTGTCAGCACGGCCTGGCGCGTGCGGGATGCGGGGTCGACGACCGGGCTCAGCCGGGCCACGGTGAGCGGGAAGCTCTGGCCGGGGAAAGCCTCCAGCCGTGCGATGCCGCGGATGCCCCGCACGACGGCCGCCGTGTCCTTCTCGCGGATGTCCACGTGGATCTCGACGGCGTCCAGCGCACCGACCCTCGCGATGGAGGTGGCCGTGGTGACCGTGGAGCCGGCAGGGGCGCTCACCGCCGTGACGGTGCCCGAGAGCGGTGCGCGCACGGAGCTCAGGGCGTAGGTGGCGCCCGGCTTGGAGGGATCGACCTGCGCGATGACCTGGTCCTTGCTGACCCTGTCGCCCGGGGCCACCCGCAGGTCCACGAGCCGCCCGCCGATGTCGGGGTACACGCTGACGTTGGTCTCGGCGGTCACGTCCCCGTTCGCGTCGAGGTAGGACTGCAGCGTTGCGCGCGTGGCCACCGTCACCTTCACGGAGAATGCCGTCTCGGGCATGAACTGCGCCAGCCGCACCTTCTTCCCCGAGGCCTCCGCCGCGGCCCGCGCGGCTGCGTAGCGCGCGAGCACGTCCTTGCGCTGGTCGGGGGCCAGGGTGCGCAGCAGCCCCTGCTCGGCAGGCGAAAGCGCCGCGGCGGAGCTGCCGCCCGGACCGCCGCGGGTGAGGACGAACGCCGCGACCGCCGCCGCTGCAAGCAGGATGACCAGTGTGATGACAAACGGGCGGGCCTTCATGCGTCTCTACCTCGTGAAAGTTCCGAATGGGAGGCCGAGCGATTCCTCCAGGTCGAGGATCGCCGTCAGCAGGGAATAGGACCTGGACAGGGCTTCCACGCGCGCCTCGTCCAGCGCGGCCGCCGCGTTTTCGAGGTCGGCGAGCGACTTGAGGCCGGTCTGGTAGGCGGTGTGCGTGAGATCGTATGTCTTCTGCGCGAGGGAGACGGTGCCTCCGAGCACCTTCAGCGACGCGGCGGCGGTCCGCGCGCTGCGCATCGACGAGCGCACGCCCGTGACCGCGGAGAGCCTCGCCTCGGCGAGCTGGCTTTCAAGCCTGCGGATCGCGTCCTCCGCCTCGGCGACCGCCGTGCGCGCGGCCGATCCTGGCAGCAGGCCCGCGAGGGGGTAGCTCACGCCGAGCCCGACCGAGCCCGCGTCGGCGAATGTCCCGCCCGATGCCCAGTTGGAGACGGTGGGGCGCGTCGTTGCGGACAGGGAAAACGAGGGCAGGAAGATCGCTTTCTCGGCCGACAGCTTCGTCGAGCGCGCGATCTCGAGGCTCCTGGCGAGGGAGCGGACGGCGAGAGTGTCCTCCCCGCCCGACTTCTCCGCGGCAGCGGCGAACCGCGCCGGGTCGACCTCCGTGACGGCGTCGGCAAGGCTGCCCGCGAGGGAGAGGGTCCCCTGCCCCTCCAGCCCGAGCAGCAGTCGGAAGGAGTCGAGGCCGTTCTCGCGCGCCGTCACGGCGGCCTCGAGCTGCGGGGAGAGCCTCTCGCGGGCCACCTGCGCCGTGAACACGTCGATGTCCGGCACCAGTCCCGCCCTGTACTTGAGGGTGGTTTCCTCGAGGCTGCGCTCCGCGCGGGCGATCCTCTGCTCGGCAAGGCGGATCGACTCGTCGGCAAGGAGCAGCGCGTAGAAGGCCTTGCGCACGGCCAACTCGAGGGTCCGCCCGCTCTTCTCGTACGCCAGGGCCGCGGCCTCGGAGCGCAGGCGCAGCCTGCGCAGGTCCTCGAACACGGCGGGCGAGAAGGTGAAGCTCAGGGCGAGTGAGCCGTACGCCGACCAGAAGTTCCCCGTCGGCGAGGTGTTCACCCTGCCGATCCCCGCTCCCGCGGTCAGGCCGGGGAGCCACACGTTCCAGGATGTCTCGAGGGCGCGCTGCCGGGCATCCACGTCGATGCGGTCGCGCTGGAGGCCCGGGTTGCCGGCGCGCGCGGCGGCGACAGCCTCCTCGATCGTGAGGGTGGTGTCCGCGGCTGCCGTGGGGACGGCAAGCACCGCGGCGATGATGCAGACCAGGAGTGGCTTCATGCGCGGGGTTCTCCACGGTCTGACGGGCGAGGCGGCGCCCGCTTCGACAGACCGTGGCCGCGATTATAGCAGGAATGCGGCCCCCTGTTGCAACCCTCGCCCCCCCCGCACCCGGCAGATGCGCGCGGCAGGACGCCGCGGCGGAGAACCGAAAGAGGCTCCTACCCCCCGCGCACCGGCGCGAGGGGTGGAAGCCCGGTGAGATGTGTCAGCGGATGCCCTGGTCGATCAGGGACTTGATGGACCCCACGTTCTGGGGCGTCACCGTGCCGACGCCCGGTGTCGATGTGCGAGTCCGGGGATCAGGTAGTTCTTGGTCAGCCAGATCTGCAGCACGGGGAAGTAACCCTGGAGGTAGAGCACCTGGTCGAAGCTCGCGCTGATGTAGCCCTCCTGGATGCCGCTCACCGTGGCGGGCGAGAGGTCGATGCCGCCGCACGATGACGTCGCCGGGCTTGCTTGCCCGCCGCCTTCAGCACCTTCACCAGGATCCGCGGTGATATTGCCGTGCTGGGTGCCGATGGCCTTCAGGTCGGGATGGGCCTGCGAGGTAGGCCGTCAGGATGGGGATGGCCAGCGACGACATCGGTGTCGACTGCGTGCGGACACGTCGAGCTTGTCCGACCTTGAGCCCGGCTTCTGCCAGCGCATCGTAGATGCCCTGGGTGCTCCTGCTGCGGCCTTCCTGGTGCCAGATGTCGTAGACCAGCGCCTTGTCGCCGGCCTTCAGACCGCCTGCGGCGACCATCGCCTGCCCGGTCAGATAGCCGCCCTGATACAGGTCGGCCCCGGCATAGCCAAAGCCCTTGGTCTGGTACTTGGCCTCCAGGTTGGGGAGCGGGTTGTTGCCGCTGGTGACGATGATGCCCTGGCTTCTCGGCATCGTCCACCAGTGCCGCGAACGCGTCTTCGCCGGGGTGTCCCATGATGACGATGCCGTCCGGTTTCGCGGCCATCGCCTCCTTGAACTGGTCGATCATCGTCTGCTGATCCCAGCTCGAGTACTGCTCGTGCAGCTCGATGCCCAGTCGCTTCCGCGGCAGCCTTGGCGCCGTTGGTGCGGGCCAGCGTCGTGCCGTCGCCCTGCGTGCCGCCCATCTGCATGTAGATGACGATCTTCTTCTCCGCGGCGATGCCGCGCGGAGAACAGGATGCCGAGGGAGCGCGATCACCAGAATCAGCCATTTCGCATGACGCACTTTCATCCTCCTTGTCCTCAGCGCCCGTGGTGGGCACGTTCTCTCTCGCGGGTGCTCCCCGCGCCGGCACGCCGGGCAGCGGCGCATCCCGCGACCCGAAAAGCCCCATACCCCCCTTTCGCTGTCGGATTGCGAACCCGCGCGCGCCGACGGCGCGCGCCTGCCTCAGCCGTCGCCGGCCCCCTGTCGTCCCCTGCGACGGGCTCTCCCGCTGCGGGAGCGTCCACCTGCGGGCCGCGCGGGCACGGTGCGATCCGTCGTCGCTGAGGACACGTTGAGGATCACGGATCCCGCCATGACAAGCCCTTCCACCAACTGCACCCAGAAGCCGCTGATCCCGGTGGCGACGACGCCGGCTTCCAACGAGCCAATGATGTACGACCCGAAGAACGTGCCGACAATCACACCTGCACCGCCGGCGATCGAGGTCCCGCCGATGAAGACCGCCGCCATCACGGGCAGGAGCATACCCTGCCCCTGGGTGGGAAAGAACACGTTCATCTCCAGCGTGAGCAGCACGCCCGGCGAAGGCCGCGATCATCGCCCTTCATGATGAACAGCTTCATCCGCGTGGCTTCGACGTTGATGCCCATCACGCGGGCGACGTTGGCGTTGTCGCCGATGAACATGACCGCCTCGCCGAACCTGTGCCGGTTCAGGATGAACCACAAGAATACCGTGAGCCCCAATGCCCACAGCGCCTGGACCGGAACGATTGCGAACAGCCTGCCGACGAAGATCGCGTTGATCGCCGTCTGCTTGATCGCCTCGATGTTGATCTGCAGGCCCCCGGCCAGCAGCACCGTGACGCCGTACCAGAAGAACTGCGCGGCGAGGGTCACCATGATCGAGGGCACGCCGCACCTTGCCACGAGCACGCCATTGATGTAGCCGACCAGCGCCCCGGCGACGAGAGCGAGCAGGAAGCCGATCCACGGCTGGTCGTGAGGTTCTTGAAGAACCAGGTGAAGACGAACCCCGCGAAGGCCACCACGGCCGGGAAACTCAGGTCGATCTCGCCGGCGGTGACGACGAAGGTGAGCCCAATCGCGAGAATCAGCAGGGGCGGCACCGTCTGCAGGAACGACATGTAGATCAGGTGCCCGGTGAACACGCGGGCGCCGTGATCATGAATACGACGTACAGAACCACCAGAACGATCGCGATCGGCAGGCCCTCGATGCGGACCAGGATCGACGGGCGGGACGGTCGTCTGTTTCATGGCTCACCTTGTCTTTCAGGCCGTGAGCGTACTTGAGCAAGAATTCATCCAGCTCGTTCAGCGACGATCTCCTCCTTGTCGATGCTCGCGACAATCTCCCCGCGGTCGATCACGACGAACCGGTCCGAGATTTCGTACACATCCGTGATGTTGTGCGAGATATAGATGCAGGCCTTGCCGCCTTCCTTGATCTTGTGCACGAAGTTGAGGACCTTGCGCACCTCCTTGAGCGAGAGGGCGACCGTCGGCTCGTCCAGGATGATGAGCTCGGCCTCGAAGTGCATGGCCCGCCCGATCGCAACACCCTGGCGCTCGCCGCCGGACAGCTTGCTCACCTTCGAGTCCACCGTGATGCCCTTGCCGCGAAAGCCGATGGTATTCAGCATGATCTCGCCGGCGATCTTCTTTTCCTTCTTGCACGTCGATGAACCCAAATCGGGTAGATCTGGTGCGGCCGATGAAGAAGTTCCGCCACAGCACCTGCTTTTCGCCCAGCGATTTGTCCTGGTACACCGTCTCGATCCCGTAGCGTGCGCCGTCTTGACGTTGTACTTGCCCAGGTTCCACTCTCCGGCCGGCGACGTACAGCTCGCCCGAGGTTGGGCGGTGAGACGCCGGTGAGGATCTTGACCATCGTCGACTTCCCGGCGCCGTTGTCGCCGATGAGTCCGACGATTTCGTTGCGACCCACCTGTAAATTGATGTCCTTGAGGGCGCGCACCGGACCGAAGTACTTCTCGATGTTGACCATGCGCAACGCGGTACGCTTTTCGGGGTTTCCGGCCACCAGGCAACCTCCCTCTCGCGGCGCCGGGGGCGGCGGGCCCCGGTGCTGCTCGTCAAAAAAGGTACAGCCTATCGCTGACGTGCGATGGCATCGTAACACGGCCCATGCAGGTTTGCAACTTCTTTCCGTCCGCCGCGCGGCTCGCAGGTCGACACGGATCGCGGCCCCGGGGTGCGCGCCTCGCAGGTGCCCGCGAAACCGTCGAAATGCGCGCAAATACGACGACTTCCGTCTCCCTGCTGCCCGCGGCGCCACGGCCCCCGCGGGAACCTCCGCCTGGGGCGTCTGCCTGCTGATCCTGTCCGAGTCCGGAGAATACGCCCTGCACGGCCCTCGTTTTGACATTCCTGCCGTGATATGATACAAGCTGTACCATTCTTGGATTCGAGCATGAAGAAGCACCAGGGCGTGGAGTCATGGATCAGGAGTCGGATCGAGGAAGGCGTTCTCGTCGCCGGGGAGAAGCTCCCATCCGAGAGCCAGTTGTGCGCGCAGTTCGGCATTTCGCGAAACGCGGTCCGCAGGGCGCTGCGCACACTCGCCCAGGAAAGGACGGTGGAGAGCATCAAGGGGGTGGGAACATTCTGCCGCGCCCGCCTTCCCGCCTCCCCCCTGTCCGCGAATGTCGGGATCGTCCAGTTTTTCATCAGCTCCTACATCTACCCGGAGGTGATCCGAGGCTGCTACAACACCCTTTCCCGCAACGGCTTATCGCTGCTGGTCAACCAGTCCGAGTACAATCTCGAGCGGGAGCGCTCGATCCTCCTGGAGCTGCGACGGAAAAGGGTGGGCGGGGTCATTATCGCCCCGATCTACGGGGCGGGTGACAGGTCGAACGCACTGCTGCTGGAGGAGATGCAGCAGGAAGGTGCCGCCATAGTCCTCTGCGACGACTACTTCCCCGGGAGGAGCTTCAGCAGTGTGACACTCGACTACCACTCATCCGGGGAGAAGGCCGCCGCACACCTGTGGGAGAAGGGCCACCGCAGGATCGGCATATTCTACCAGATGAATTTCCTGGTGAAGGCGACGCGGATGAAGGGCGTCCTGGACTGCCTCGGCAGGCTGGATGCACCGGTCCGCCCCGAGTGGATTGTCGGCTTCAGGGGACAGGGCCCGACGGGCGAAGCTCGAGACGCCGCAGAGCGCTTCCTCCGCGAGACCAGGGATCTGCCCAGCGCCTTCGTGTGCGGGAGCGACGAAGACGCGCTGTGGCTGATCCAGGCCGCGGAAAAGCGCGGCCTGCGCGTGCCCGATGACCTGTCCGTGATCGGGTTCGACAACTCCGGCATCGCGCGCATGGAGAAGATCTCGCTCACCTCGGTGGACCATCCCAGCTTCGAGATCGGGCAGAAGGCGGCGCTCATCCTCCTCGACAAGATCCTCCACCCCGAGATCAGCTTCGTCACCCGCACCGTCATCGCCCCCCGCCTCGTGGAGCGCAACTCCGTGCGGACGCTGAACCCCGCGGCGCCCATCCCGCAGAGCACCCTGCTGTGAGATTCGCAGGAGGGCTGGGCCTGCGTCATTGACGCGGCACCCCTCATAGTTTATAATCTATCCTGCTTTTCATTATAATATTATGCACTGAAAGTCGAGGCATCCTGGCAGGGCCAGGCCCCGCCAGGCAACAGGAAGGATGAGCCACTATGCCCCTTGTGCAGATGACGAAGCTGCTGGAGCACGCGCGGAGCAACGGCTATGCGGTCGGGTACTTCGAGGCGTGGAACCTCGAGTCGCTGCTCGCCGTGCGGGACGCTGCGGAAGCCACGGGTTCGCCGGTCATCATCGGATTCAATGGGAAGTTCCTGGGCAACCGGGCGCGCAGGCTGCGCGAGGATGTCTTCGTCTACGGCAGCCTGGGAAGGGCAGTCGCGGAGCGCGCGGCCGTCCCCGTGGCGCTCATCCTCAACGAGGCCGACGACACCGGGCTCCTCCTCGACGGCCTGGAAGCCGGTTTCAACGTGATCATGCACGAGGGCTGCGCGCTGGATGAGTCGATCCGCATCAACGCGGCACTGGCGAAGGCCGCGCACGCGCGAGGGGCATCCGTCGAGGCTGAGCTGGGCGAGCTTCCCACGACGGAGGGGCACGCAGGGGAGGTGCGCGGCGGGGCAGCCACCGACCCGGCGGAAGCGCAGATGTTCGTCGCGCGCACCGGCGTGGACGCGCTGGCCGTCTCTGTCGGCAACGTCCACGTGCTGGAGAAGGGGAAGTCCAGCCTCGACTTCGCCCTGCTCGAGAGACTGCTCCGACGGGTGCCCGTGCCGCTCGTCCTGCACGGGGGCACCGGGCATCGAGGAGGCGAGCCTGCGCAGGGCGATCTCCATGGGCGTGAGCAAGATCAACGTCGGCACGGTGCTGCGCCGCGCCTTCATCACCACATTGCGGGACTACCTGCGCGACCGGGAGGTGGACAGCCTGGACCCCGGCGAGGTCACCAGCACGGGCGGAGAGCAGGACATGCTCGCATCCGCGCGGGCCCGCGTGGCAGGGGAGATCGCGCGGCTCATGGCTGTGTTCGGGTGCGTGGGAAAAGCAGGGACGGTCCAGTAGAGGAGGAGGGAGCATGGAGACTGCAAGGCCGAGGATCGCGCTCGTGACGTTCACCGACATGCGCGACGAGGGCATCTCCAACGACCAGGTCGAGCGTCACCTGCAAGAACAGGCAGGCAGAGCTCGGCTCGTTCCTGGCGGCACACGGGATCGACGCCGTCGACCCGCTGGCCGAGCTGCGCGCCTCCGGCTCGCCGTGGTACGGGGTCCGCAGCTTCGCCGAGGTGGACGCTGTCATCCGCATTCTCGCCGCCGCGGGCGTCGACGGCGCGGTGATCGGCGCGTGGACGTGGTCCCCGCCCATGCTCGTCAAGGAGTTCGTGCGCAAGCTCGCCCGGCCCATCTGTACTACACGGAGAACGACCCCATGGCCGGGCTCGCTCTCGCAGATGAGCGCGACCTGCTCCAGCCTCATGGAGTGGTCGGTCAACCGGCACGCCCTCCTGCACGAGCGGTGCTTCGGCAACAGGCCCGGCCCTGCTCTCCTGGATCCGGGGGGTGCACGCCGCCGCCGCATGCGGGAGAGCGCGGCCCTGCTGTGGGGCGGCACCTACGCGGTGAAGATGGAGCAGCTCCAGGACGACATTCCCGCGGCTCAAGAGCTTCATGATCCGCGACATCCTGAGCGAGGACCAGTACATCCTGTCGAACCGGGCCGAGCGGATCCTCGCCGAGCAGCCCTCGCGGATCGCGCGCTGCTACGACTGGATGACGGGCAACGGACTGGCGATCCACCGCGATCCGCCGCATGGTCACGGACGAGGCGCTCGGTCGGCAGGCGGCGCTCCTGCTGGCCGCCCGGGACAGGCTGGCCGAGCTCTGCGCAGCGAGAACATCCGCGGGGTGTCCATCAAGTGCCAGCCCGAGATCTACGCCGAGTACGGGGTGAACGCCTGCACGCTGCCCGCCTTGCTGCCGTTCGCGGAAAACGAGGGCGGGCGCCCAGTTCGCCCTTCCCGACGGTCTGCGAGGGCGACATCAAGGGGCTGCTCACATCGATGCTCTTCCATGCCATCAACCCCGGAGGTGCCGCCCGCCTTCGGCGACCTCGTGTCCGTCGGCGACGACCACGTGGAGTTCGCCAACTGCGGGGCGCGGGTCCGCTGTTCTGGGCGGCCAACTCCTCGAAGCCCCGCGACGTGTTCCCCCGCGTGCGAGGCCCTCGCGAACATCCACGGCCAGTCCGGCGCGGCCTACGCGTACTTCGGCGTGGCAGCCCCCGCGATCACCGTGGGCAGGCTCACCCGGATCAACGGCCGCCACTTGATGCAGCTGGGCACGGGCCGGGAGCTCGACGCGCAGGCATTCCTCGCCCGCACCCTGGGCGACCGGGAGCCCGGCCACCTGGCCGGCACGTGGGGAAAGGTCATCGTGGACCTCGGCGTGAAAGGCGAAAACATCGTGAAGGTGATCGGGGCGAACCACCTCAGCGCCACCCTCGGCGACGTCACGGCGGAGGTGGAGACGGCCTGCCGGCTGTGGGGCGTGCCCGTGGTCCGGCTGGACTGTGACGAGGACATGGACAGATTCTACCACGAGGTCCGCGAGCTGCCGCCGGGAGGAGGCGAGGGATGAAGCACCTGATCGGGATCGACCTCGGCACCACCGCCGCCAAGTGCGCCATCTACGGCGAGGACGGCACCTGCGCGGCCGACGCCACGGAGGACATGAAGATCCGCTACCCCCGCTCCGGGGAGGCCGAGCAGGACGCGATGGACTTCTACACGGTGAGCTGCCGGCTGATCCGCGAGTGCCTGGGCAGGGCGGCGATCGACCCGAAGAGCATCGCGGGGATCGCCATCGACAGCCAGATGGGCGGGATCATGTCCGTCGACAGGCACTTCGACCCGTCACCTACTACGACACGCCGCTGGACTCGCGCAGCGCCGAAGAGAACCGCTGGATGCACGAGACCTGCGGCGAGCGCATCCTGGAGCTGAACGGCTCGTTTTCCACCTTCGGCAACAAGATCCTGTACTGGAAGAAGAGAAACGAGTGGAAGGACATCCACAGGTTCGTCCAGCCGTCCGCGTTCGTGGCCGGCCGCCTGGCCGGGCTCTCCGGCGAGCAGGCCTACATGGACGAGACATTCCTCTGCTTCTCGGGCCTCGCCGACCTGCAGAGATCCTGCTGGTCGGAGGAGCTGTGCGGAGGCTGGGCGTCGGACATGGGAAAGCTGCCGCGGATCGTGAAATCCACCGACATCATCGGCGCAGACCACGGCCCAGGCCGCGCGCGACACCGGGCCTGCCGCAGGGCATCCCGATCGCCGCCGGCTGCGGGGACCAGACGGCGGGGTTCGTGGGCGCCGGGATCCTCGGCACGGGCCAGCTGGTCGACGTGTCGGGCACCGCCTGCATCATCGGTGCGTGCGTCGACTCCTTCCGCGTCGACGCCGGCACAAGACCCTCGCCTGCATGAAAGCGGCCGCGGGCGGGGGGTACTACCTGATCTCCGTGGTGCTCGGCGGCCGGACGCACAACTGGTTCATCGAGGAGTTCTTCCCCGAAGAGGCGGCGCCGTGCGCGCGGCCGGCGGGGACATCTACCGTCACCTCGACGACAAGGCCCGGGAGATCCCGCCCGGATCGGACGGCCTGGTCTCGATCAACTACCTGCAGGGCAGGTTCTTCCCGCCCGACCCGTCCACGCGCGGCCTGTTCATCGGCCACACGTGGGCCCACACCCGCATGCACTTCTACCGGGCCATCCTCGAATCCATCGCCTACGACCACTTCATCACGCGCGAGATCATCCGCGAGCTCCTGCCCGGCACCGACCCTCGGGGCCGTGACGGCCATCGGCAGCGGGGCGCGCAGCGAGCTGTGGATGCAGATCAAGGCCGACGTCCTGCAGACCCCCTACCAGAGCCTGCACCGGAGCGACCTGTCCACCCTCGGCGCCGCGGTCCTCGCCGGCCTTGCCACCGGGCATGTTCGCCGGCCCGCAGGAGGTCGCCAGCCGACTGGTGAAGGTGAACAGGCGCATCGAGCCCACCCCGGGCGCTGACCAGCCGTACAGGAGATCCATCGAGGTCTACGACGAGCTTTTCCGCGCCCTGAAGGGCGTCTACAGGAAGCTCAGCGCATGACCGCCCGCGAGAGCTTCCTGGCGGCCATGCGCTTCGACACCTCGGTCCCCGTCCCGAAAGCGGAGTTCGGCTACTGGACCACGGC
This sequence comes from uncultured Spirochaetota bacterium, assembly GCA_963733835.1. Taxonomy (GTDB): domain Bacteria; phylum Spirochaetota; class Spirochaetia; order SZUA-6; family Fen-1364; genus CAVTER01. The sequence goes on along the minus strand of CAVTER010000015.1, from coordinate 21,723 downwards.
GGTGAGGCGCTTCCTGCGCGAGGGGATGCCCGAGACCGAGGCGCTGCCCGCGCGGCTCACCGACAACGGCACGATCACCGGTGCCGACAGGGTGGACCCCGATGGACGCGAGGTCGCCGACAGGAACGTGCGGCCGGCCTGCGGGCTGGAGTCCTACGCCGCCAAGTTCCCGTGCGACTTCAGCCCGATGCTTCCCGAGCGCGTGCTGGAGGAGGACGCCGAGTACAGGGTGGTGGTCGACAGGTACGGCATCACCAAGAAGGAACGCAAGACCGGGACCACCCCGCCGCTCGACATGGAGTTTCCGATCAGGTGCCGTGCGGACTTCGAGGCGTACAAGGAGCACTACGGCAGGGACTTCTCGCGGCGGCTTCCCCGCTCATGGAAGGAGCTGGCCCCGGCCCTGCGGTCACGCGGCTACCCCATCCGGCTGGGCGGGTTCCCCTTCGGTTTCCTCGGCATGCCCCGCCACCTCCTGGGCACCGAGGGATTGTTCTTCGCGATGTACGACGACCCGGGCCTCGTCAAGGACGTCAACGAGTTCTTCCTCGGGTTCGTCATGGACTACTGGGCACCCATCATCGAGGCCGTCCGGCCCGACTGCGTCATGATCTGGGAAGACATGGCCTCGGCCACGGGCTCGATGATCAGCCCCGCGGCGTTCGGCGAGTTTCTGTCGCCGTACTACACGAGGTTCATCGACTTCTTCCACCAGCTCGGCGTGGAGAACATCCACGTGGACAGCGACGGGTACGTCGAGGAGCTCATCCCCCTGTGGGTGCAGCTGGGCGTGACGGGGATCTTCCCCATGGAGCGGAAGGCGGGCAACGACCTCCTGCGAATCCGGTCGCGGTTCCCGCGGCTGCAGCTGCTGGGCGGCATCGACAAGCGCATCCTCGCGGTCGGTCGCACGCAGGCCGACATCGAGGCGGAGCTGCGGATTGCGGCGACGCTGCTTTCGCAGGGAGGCTTCATCCCCCACGTGGACCACCACGTTCCCGACGACGCCTGTTGGGAGAACTTCCGCCTCTACCGGCTGCGCCTGAACCAGCTCATCGACCAGGCCGCGCGGGGCTGAGCGCGCCCGTCGCGAGAAACTCCCAGCCCACCTCCGCTCTCGCCGTCTTTCCCGACCACGCCGTGAAACAGACGCGCCCGGGCTCGAAGCGCGCGGAGCGGACCCTGTCGAACCCCTTCGGAACCCGCGCCATGCCCTGGATGTGCCTGATGGTGAGCGGCCGATCGGGCTTCAGTGTGAGCGTCGTGGGGATGCCGGCCGCGTTCAAGTCGTTCCTGCGCACGGACGGGCCGAGCCCGAAAGTGAAGTAGGCACAGCCGTCCTCGATCCCGAGGCAGCGATTCACGCCGCTCCACGGCGCGGCGTGGCGGCCCCCGTTCGACATCCAGAACACGGTCTGGGGCAGGAGCGACGCGTCGCGCAGCGCAAACCAGAGGCAGCCGCGTCCCGACAGCACCACGGCCGTCCAGGCGGGCGCGGGGCCCGGCTTCGGGAACACCGCCGCGAGATCCATGAATCCACGGGGCACGGGGTGGCTGGAAAGGTCGGCGGACGGGGCGCGCCTCCAGATCGTCGGCACCCGGTCCAGCCTGGAGAATGCGGCGCCCGGGTCGAGGAAGTAGTACTCGTTCCCCGTGTTGGACAGGTTCTTGCGGGGAACGACCCTGCCCAGGCGGGTGGGACAGGTGGAGAGGCGCAGGCTCCCCGCTCCTCGGGCACGGCCAGCGTTGCGTGGTGGCTCACGCACATCTTCCCCTCGAAGCCCTCCAGCAGGTGCCTGATGTAGAGAACGTTCTGCCCGTCCACGAGCGAGATGGTCTTGGTGAGGCGGCCGGGGCGCACGCGCGTGGTCAGGCCCAGCGACAGCTCGCTGATCCCGTCGGCCTGCCGCTGGGCGACCAGCTCCCAGCGCGAACCCGCCGACTCGCCGTGCGGGGGATGCAGCTCGCCCCGGGGATACTCCCCGCCGCCGAAGGGCATGCAGAAGAAGTCGCCACGCAGCGGCTCGAGGACCGGGACTCCGGTGGAGACTCCCCTGCCCTGCCAGGGACTGACGTAGTAGGGCTGGACCGGCGTCCGTGTGTCGCGGAAGAAGAACACGGGGGCCATCTGGCCGCCCCGCTCCGTCACGGCGAGCTCCACCTCACGGCTTTCAAGCACCCACGAGCGCTCACCCCTGATGACAGCCAGCTGCTTTCCCATGTCCCTCTCCTGTCCCTCAGCCCGCCTCCAGGTCGATGGAGAATCGCACCCTGTCGCCCCGGTAGGAGGAGCTCACGAAGTAGGCGATCCGCCCCCCGGCGGTGTATGCCGTGTGCTCCACGTGCAGGAGGAGCACCTCCTTCTCGATCGAGAGCAGCCGCGAGACGTAGTCGTCCGCCGTCTGCGCCTCGATCGACTCCCGCGCCTTGAGAAGCGGGATGCCGTAGTCGTCCTGGAGGATGTCGTTCAACGGCACGTTCGCCAGGTCGCGCAGGTGGATGTCAGGGCAGAGGCCGGCGGGGATCCAGATCACCTCGAGCATCAAGGGCTCGCTGTTGCCCAGACGCAGCCGCTCGATGCGCGTCACGGGGCTGCCCTCGGGCGTCTCGAGGTGCCGCGCGATGTGCGCGTCGGCGGGGAGGTTCTCGACGCGGAGGATCCGCGAGGCCGGCTCCAGCCCGTTCTGCTGGGCCCACCGCGTGAAGCTGAAGAAGCGGTTCAACGTCTGCTCGATCTTCGGCCGGGTGACGAAGGTGCCCTTGCCCGGGATGCGCGAAAGCCTGCCGTCCCGCACGAGGAGCTTGACGGCCTCCCGCACGGTGATCTTGCTCACCGCGTACTCGGCGCAGAGCTCGGACTCCGTGGGGATCATGGACTGCTCGGGCCAGACCCCCGCGTCGATCTTCGAGAGAAGATCCTCCTTGATCTGCAGGTACAGGGGCACGCCCGCCTTCTTGTGGAACTTCATGGCCGCACAGGCCTCCCCCTCACGCCTCTACCCCTTCAGCGCCCCGGCCGTCAGCCCCTTGACGTACAGGTCCTGGATGGCGAGGTACACGAGGAACACGGGCAGGGAGGCGATGATCACTCCCGCCGCGATGAGCTGCCAGGGGGAATCCCACTGCCCCACAAGCTGGGCCATGCCCACGGGCAGGGTGTACAGGAGCTTATCCTTGAGAAGCACCAGGGCGAGGAGGAACTCGTTCCAGTTCTGCATGAAGGAGAAGATGACGACCGTCGCTACCGCCGGGGTGGACAGCGGCATGATGATCGAGGCGAAGGTGCGAAGCTCCCTGCTGCCGTCGATCCGGGCCGCCTCTATCATCTCCCCCGGGACCGAGAGGAAAAACCCGCGGAAGATCAGCACCGCGATGGGAAGTCCGAAGGCGATGTAGGCGAGGATGAGCGCGAGGTGCGTGTTGTACAGCCCGAGGGTCTTCATGATCAGGAACAGCGGGATCACCACTGCCGCGGGTGGGATCATCATGCCCAGGAGGATCATGTAGAAGAAGAACTCCGAGCCACGGTACTTGAGCCTGCAGAAGGCGTAGGCGGCGAGGGCCGACAGGACGAGGACAACGACCACCGAGGCGACGGTGATGATCCCCGAGTTGAGGAACAGCCGGCCGAATCGGAAGGTCTTCCAGGCGGCCAGGTAGTTGTCGAAGCGGAGGTCCTTCGTGAAAAACAGCGCCGAGAACACCGTCTTCTTGCTGCGCAGCGACAGTGACACCACCCACACCACGGGGGCGAGGAAGCCGATGCCGACCAGGATGACTGCAAGGGAGCCCACGATCCTCTTTCCCATGGCCTACCCTTCCCGCCTGACGATGCGCAGGCGGAAGACCGCGGCGACGATGGAGAAGAGGATGATGACGATGGCGATGACGGAGGCGTAGCCCATCCTGTTGAAGCGGAACGCCTGCTGGAACAGGTACGTTGCGAAGACGTGCGAGCTGTTGTTGGGCCCCCCGGCGGTCATGACGTAGACGATGTCGAAGACCTTGAACCCCCCGATCATGTTCAGCAGCATCGTGATGGCCACCACGGGGCTGAGGAACGGCAGGATCACGTGCGTGACCACCGAGAGGTGGTTCGCCCCGTCGATCGTCGCCGCCTCCACCTGCTCGCGCGGCACGCCCTGCAGCCCCGCGTAGTACAGGAGCATGTCGTAGCCCGTGTACTGCCAGATCGTGGCGCCGATCACCGTGTACAGCGCGATGCGCTCGTCTCCCAGGAACAGGACGGGCATGGTGGTGAGCTTCAGAGTCCGCAGCAGCTGGTTCACGATGCCGAAGGCGTCGAGCATGCGCGACCACATGATCCCGATGATGATCGGCGACAGCAGCACGGGGAGGAACACGGCGTTCTTGAAGAACCGCGTCCCGACGATCCCCGTGTCAATGACCGAGGCCCCGATGAACCCGAGGAGGTTCAGCAGCACCGTGGTCAGGGCCACGAAGATGAGAGTGTTGGCGAGGGAGCGCAGGAACACCGCGTCGGTGGCCAGCTCGGCGAAGTTCGACAGGCCCGCCCACGTCAGCTCCGAGAAGATGAAGCCCTTCCACTGCGAGAACGAGAGCAGGAAGGTGAACCCCACCGGGATCAGCACGAACACGACGAAGAAGACGATTGCCGGCAGCGAGAACAGAAGCCCGATACGGGCGGTTTTCTGAGCCATGCGCGTGTCGGGCCCCTCCTGCGGCGCTGGAAATGCGCGGGGCCATGGGGGCCCCGCGCGGATGAGACCGACCGACCGCTACTTCTTCGCCGCCTTCACGAGGGAATCGACGAAGGCCTTCGCCGTCATGGTCTTGCCGTAGATGCCCTGCATCCCGTTCATCACGGCGGCATACACGACGGAGTTGTACACGACACGGCTCTGCGACTTGGACTGCGCGTCGAGCATGTTCTTGTACAGCGGGCTCATGGCCACGGAGCCCTTGTACGTGCTGGAGGGGATGAAGTCGTTCTTCACGAGGACTTCCTTCCCCTCGTCGTTGGTCATGTAGCGCAGGAAATCGAGGGCGAGGTCGACGTTCCGGCTGTCCTTCGACACGACGAACATCTCGGCCACGCCGCCGGTGGGGAGCGCCTCGCCACCCTTGGCAAGGGGAGGCCAGGGGAACAGGCTCCACTCGAAGCTGTCCCCGACGTCCGCCGTGATGCCGCCCGTCACGAAGTTGCCGACGGGGTAGAACATCGCCGCCTGCTGCTGCACGAACAGGTTCTTCGCACCCACGAATGCGTCCATGGAGTTGGCACCCGGGGCGATGACACCCTGCTTCACGTAGTCGACAACGGCATCGGCGGCCTTCACGAACTCGGGGGAGTTCCAGGAGATGTCCCCGGCGTCGGCCTTCGCCATCTTCGTGTGCGTGGGGTCGGTATACGCGACCTGGGCGAAGAACACGTCCGCCCCAGCCCACAGGTCCTTGGTTCCCAGGGCCACGGCGAACTTGCCCTTGCCCGCCAGCTTCTTTGCTGCCGCGACCAGCTCGTCCTTCGACTTCGGCACCGCGATTCCCATCTCGGCGAGCATGGTCTTGTTGTACGCGATCTGCAGGGTGTTGAGGTCCAGGGGGACCGCCCATGCCTGGCCGTCGACGGAGATCGCCTTCATGATGTTGGGGAAGAAGGCCGGGAACCCCTTCTTGAGGTGCTCTGTCAGCGGGACGATCTTGCCGGACCTGGCAAGCTCCGTGTACTCGCCCGCCCAGGGGATCTGGAACACGTCGGGCGCCTCTGCCCCCGAGAGAACCGCCTTCAGCTTCACCATGTACTCGGCGTAGCTGATGTACTCCCTCTTCACCGTGACGCCGGGGTGGTCCTTCTCGAACCGGGCCTGCGCGTCAGCATGCACAACGGGGTAGGATCCCTCGTTGTTCCAGGACCAGAACTCGAGGACAGTGTCCCCGGCCGCGAATGCCATGAAACCAAGGAAGAGAAACGCAGCCGCGAAACATAGAACCCTTCTCGCTCTCATCGCTTCGATCTCCTTTCCCTTGAGTTGGACGAGCCCAGATTCGGTTCGGAGACTCTACCACAGCCCGCTGTCGCCTGTCAATGGTTTTTATAACCTATAACTCATAATATCATAATCTATTGGACTCCCAGCCGCAGAGGCCCCAGTTCAGACCACCCTTGTCGCCCGCTTCCCGTCCGCAACCGGTGCGAGCCGGATCGGGTAGTCGCGGAAGGTGTGCGCCGCCCAGTAGAAGGCTATCGTGTTATCCACCGCGCGGGGCGTCGCCTGGATCGTGTGGTTGGAAGAGAGCAAGTGCCCGCCACCGGGCGACAGGGTCCGGATGACGTTCTTGACCTCCTCCACCACCTCAGTCGCCGTGCCCTTCGACATCACCCTGCGCGTGTCCACGTTGCCCCAGACGGAAAGGTTCTTCCCGAATCTCTTCTTCACCGCGGCAACGTCGTTCACATCGGGCTGCAGCGGGTTGATGATGTCGACACCGGCCTCGACCAGGTCCGCCAGAGACCACTCCACCTTGCCGTCGCAGTGGAAGGCGATCTTCACCTTCGGGTCGATGCGCCGAAGCTCGCTGAAGACCTTCGCGTACCGGGGCTTCAGCAGCGTGCGGAAGAGCTCCGGGCTCATGATCGGGCCCGATTCCACGCTGTAGTCGTCGCCCCACCACAGGATGTCCACGCCCATCTTCACCAGCTCGCGCGAGAGCGCCAGGGAGTGGTTCATCGTGTGATCGAGAAGGTCGCCGACAAAATCGAGGTCCTCGCCGAGGTCCATCAGGAAGTTGTCCAGGCCTCGCAGGTACCACGCCCCTTCCAGCATCGAGCAGGCCACCGCCCCGATGATGCCGTACTGCTTCCCGTCCCGGGCGATGAGCGCACGGTTCTCCTCCAGCCCCACCTTCGAGACGACGAGCGGATCCGGCCATTTGAACCTGTCGTAGACGCGACGGTCGGCCAGCGGGTGGCTGACCATTTCGCAGTAGCCGCCGTACTGCTGCTTCTTGAAGCTCCACGTAATGCCGAAGTCGTCGCGGTACAGGTTGTCGGCGATCTTCTTGGCCTCGTCGTAGATCGTGCTGAAGCCTTCGCAGAAACCGACTGCCCTGTAGAAGAAGTCATTGCCCAGGCGCTTTCCCAGGGCGAAGGGATCCTTCGCCGTGTCCACGTTGAGGATCTTCACCAGCTCGTCGGCGACCTCCGGCGCGAGCCAGGCATCGAGGGGAACCTTGTCCGGCTCCTCGTGATTGATCGCCATCTGGACCCTTTCCTTGCTCGTCACGATCCACCTCCGTGTCGGTTTGCTTTGCGCCGGGGCGCGCGCTCAGAATATCATACCCTTCTGGCGAAAGATTATAATATTTTCGAGCGACCGCGCAAGGCCCGCGGGATCCGTGACATTCCCGCGTCCGTGCGGTGTTGCATGTATTCGGGAAGCGGGCAGCTCTTGAAAAAGAGCCCTGCTCTCTCCATGATAGGTCAATCGGAGGTGCACATGAGGAAGGCGTTGGTCCGGTGGGTCCTGGTGGGGCTGGCAGTGGCGGCGATGTCGTCCTGCGGCTACAACATGCTGCAGAGAAGCGAGGAGTCCGTCTTCAAGGCCTGGGGCGACCTGGAAAGCCAGCTGCAGCGAAGGTCAGACCTGATTCCGAACCTCGTGGCCACCGTGAAGGGGTACGCCTCGCACGAGCGCGAGACCCTCGAGGCCGTCGTGAACGCGCGCGCGAAGGCGACGCAGGTCACCCTGAAGGTCGACGACCTGGGTGACGAGCAGGCCATCGCGAAGTTCCAGGCCGCGCAGGGGGAGCTCTCCTCCACCCTGGGCCGGCTGCTCGCCGTGGCGGAGGCCTACCCCGACCTGAAGGCGAACGAGAACTTCCGCGACCTGCAGAACCAGCTGGAGGGCACGGAGAACAGGATCACCGTGGCACGCGAGCGCTACAACGCCGCCGTGGAGGGCTTCAACGGCTCGATCCGCAGCTTCCCCTACTCTCTCACCAACAGCCTCCTCCTGCACCTGAAGCGCAAGGAGTACATCAAGGCCGACGAAGCCGCGCGGGCAGTGCCGAAGGTGGAGTTCTGATGCGGAGTGCCGTCCGGCGCCTCCTGCTGGCCCTCGCCGTGCTCGCGGCGGCGGGGCCGGCCCTCTTCGCCCTGGAGGTCCCCGCGCTGGCGGGGCGGGTGAACGACTACGCGGACATGATCTCTGCGTCGGCGGAGCAGTCCATCGTCCAGAAGCTGGAAGCCCTCGAGGCCTCCGACTCCACGCAGGTTGTCGTCCTGACCATCCCGAGCCTGCAGGGCGAGGACATCGAGGGGTTCTCCATCCGCGTGGCTGACGCGTGGAAGATCGGGACGAAGGAGAACGACAACGGCGCGATTCTCCTGGTCTCGAGAGACGACAGGGTCGTGCGCATCGAGGTCGGCTACGGTCTGGAAGGCAGGCTCACGGATCTCATCTCGGGCCGGATCATCCGCGAGGTCATCACTCCCGAGTTCAAGGCCGGGCGATTCGACGAGGGCTTCACCGGCGCGGTGGATGCCATCGTGGCCACGGTGAAGGGGGAGTACAAGGGAACAGGCCAGCTGCCCGGAGCAAAGAGCAGCTCGGGGTCCGTCCTTCCCTTCCTCCTGGTCGCGATATTCATCGCCGGGGCCATCGGCTCGCGCCGCCGCATCCTCGGCGGAATCGCGGGCGGCGTGCTCACGCCCCTTGCCAGCCTGATTGCACTGCCCGTCGGGTGGCTGACCGCAGCCATGATCCCGCTGGGCTTCGGCGGGGGCCTGCTCGCCGCGCTCATGTTCGCCGCACGGAAGGCGGGCCGGGGCGGCCGCGGGGGCTTCTTCCCCGGGGGCTTCGGCGGTTTCGGCGGCGGATTCGGTGGGGGTGGGCACTCGGGCGGCGGCGGTTTCTCCGGCGGCGGAGGAGGATTCGGCGGCGGCGGCGCGACGGGGCGATGGTGAGCGGGAGGTGACCTTGTGAAGAGCCAGGCAGCCATGTTCCTGGGCGCCGGTGGCCGCGACCGTGTCTCGGCGTGCGTGCAGGGGGTGGAAAAGTCCACGTCCGCCGAGATCGTGCCGCTCGTGCGCTCGGCAAGCTCCGCCTATCCCGCCGCCCTGCTTCGGGGGGCGCTCGTGGCGGCGGTGGTCATCGCGGCCGCTGCCACGCTCGTGGACTCGCTGTGCAAGCCCTGGGGGACTCTGAGCGTCCTCGACCTGTGGGTCTTTCCGGGCGTCTTCGTCGTGGCTTTCGCGCTCGTGTTCCTGCTGGCGCGCGCCGTCCCCGGCCTTGCACGCCTTTTCGTCTCGCGCGCGGAGATGACCGAGGAGGTGGGAGAAGAAGCTGTCACGGCGTTCTTCCGCCACCGGCTGACGGAGACGCGCGACCGCACGGGGATCCTGGTCTTCGTCTCGGTCTTCGAGCGCAGGGTTGTCGTGCTCGCCGACGAGGGCATCAACGCCAGGGTGCCCGCGGAGACATGGCAGCAGGTGGTGGATATCGTGCTGGAAGGGATCCGGGGCAGACGGCCCGCTGACGGGTTGTGCGCGGCCGTCTCGCGCTGCGGGGAAATCGTCGCGGCGGAGTTCCCGATCCGCGCGGGCGACACGAACGAGCTGAGAAACCTCATCGTGGAGGAATAGGGCCCCTTCGCCGGGTCCCGGGATCACTGCCAGCGGATCGAGAACCCTCGCGGGCTCACCTCGATGCTGGGCGGCCGCCGGCGCGTGAGGATGCCGACTGCCGTCAGCCCGCCGGTGAGCACGCACACCGCGCCGCCTCCCACGAGCAACCCGAGCTTGCTCGTGGGCTCGGGGTCCAGGAACGCGAGCAGGACCATGGTGATCCCCGCGGCGCTCATGCCGACGGACACCGCCACGGCTGCCCAGTCCGCGGGCGACAACCCTGCCCGCATCCCCATCGCGACGAGGTTCTGGCTCTTCGGGTCGATGCCGATCCCGGCATCGTCCACGAGGAGCACCGGCGCGCGCGCCTTGTACGCCTTCGCGAGCTGGGCGAACCATCCCTTCTGGCTCGTGCGGATCGTGCGCTCTTCCCGTTCGGCAGCCGTGCCCCCGGCCGGCTCGCCTGCCGTGTCCTGGCTGCCTTCCCGCCTCGTCGTGCCCATGAAACCCTGCCCCCCCCCCTTCCGGGTCCCCCCGTCGCGTCCCGCGCTCCTTCCCGATGCCGGCGAGAGGGTGGATTGTATCGCGGCGGGGAGCGGCATGCAACGGCCGCGGCGCGTCGACGCACTGCCGGGCCATTGCACTTCCCGAGTCCATCACGTACACTGGGCCCATACCACCTGCAAGGAGTAGAACATATGTTCTGTTTCCAGTGCCAGGAGACTGCCAGGAACACGGCCTGCACGGCGAAGGGCGTCTGCGGAAAGGCGGAGCAGACCGCGAACCTCCAGGACCTGCTCATATACGTGTGCAAGGGAATCTCGGTGTTCAGCACCACCGACAGGGATGCCGCTCGCTTCGTGGTGAAGGCCCTTTTCACGACCATCACAAATGCCGCCTTCGACGACGATGCGATCATCGAGCGCATCGGCGAGGGCCTCGAGCTGCGGGACGCGGTCAAGGCCCGCGCCAGAGAGTCCGCCCCCGCGGTTCTGCCGGACTGCGCCGCCTGGCGCGGGGGGGACCGCCAGGCCATCCTGGCGAAGGCAGCCTCCCCCGAGGTCCGCATCACGGCCGCCGTCAACGAGGACGTGCGGTCCCTGCGGGAGCTGCTCATCATCGGCTGCAAGGGAATCGCGGCCTACGCCGAGCACGCGGCCGTCCTGGGACGCGAGCAGGACGACGTCAACGGCTTTCTCCTGGAGGCCCTGGCCTCCACCACGAGGGACCTCTCGGTCGACGAGATGGTCGCGATGGTGCTGAGGGCGGGCACGACCGCCGTGAACACGATGGCCCTGCTGGACGCTGCCAATACGGGGAGCTACGGCAGTCCCGAGATCACGCAGGTCAACCTCGGTGTGCGTGCGAACCCCGGCATCCTGATCTCGGGTCATGACTTGAAAGACCTCGAGGAGCTGCTCGAGCAGACGAAGGGCACCGGCATCGACGTGTACACGCACGGGGAGATGCTTCCCGCGAACAGCTATCCCGCGTTCAAGAAGCACCCGCACCTCGTCGGCAATTACGGCGGCTCGTGGTGGCACCAGACCACCGAGTTCGAGTCCTTCGGCGGGCCGATTCTCATGACAACCAACTGCCTCGTTCCCCTGAAGAAGGAGAACACGTACCTGGACCGGCTCTTCACCACGGGCGTCGCCGGCTACCCCGGGGCCCGGCACATCGCCGAGAGGCCGTCGGGCGGGAAGAAGGACTTCTCCGCGGTGATCGAGCGGGCAAGGAAGTGCCCGCCCCCGAGGCAGATCGAGTCAGGCACGCTGGTGGCCGGCTTCGGACATTCCCAGGTCCTCGCCCTTGCCGACAAGGTCATTGCCGCCGTGAAGTCGGGCGCCATCAGGCGCTTCGTGGTCATGGGCGGCTGCGACGGCCGCCAGAAGGGGCGCGGCTACTTCACCGAGGTGGCCGAGAAGCTGCCCGGCGACGCCGTCATTCTCACTGCCGGCTGCGCCAAGTTTCGCTACAACAAGCTTCACCTCGGGGACATCGGCGGCATCCCCAGGGTGCTGGACGCCGGCCAGTGCAACGACTCCTACTCCCTCGCCGTCATCGCGCTGAAGCTCAAGGAGGCGTTCGGCCTGGCGGACATCAACGGGCTGCCCCTCTCCTTCGACATCGCGTGGTACGAGCAGAAGGCGGTGGCAGTGCTTCTCGCGCTGCTGTCCCTGGGAGTCAAGGGGATCCGCCTCGGACCGACGCTGCCCGCGTTCCTGTCGCCCGCCGTGGTGAAGGTGCTCGTCGACAGGTTCGCCATCAGGCCCACAGGCGGCGCCGCGGAAGACGTCGCGGCCATGATGGCGGGCAGGTAGGCACGCCGCCGCCGACTGTCAGGCGCCGGCGCTCCTGTCGAACTGGCTGTTGTACAGCTCGGCGTAGAACCCGCCGCGCGGCCAGCAGCTCCTCGTGCGTGCCCTGCTCGACGATGTCGCCGTCCTTCATCACCAGGATCAGGTCGGCGTCGCGGATGGTCGACAGCCGGTGCGCGATGATGAAGCTGGTGCGGTCCTTCATCAGCGCTGTCCATCGCCTTCTGGATCAGCACCTCGGTGCGCGTGTCCACCGAGCTGGTCGCCTCGTCCAGGATCAGGATCTTCGGGTCGGCCAGGACGGCGCGGGCGATGGTCAGCAGCTGCATCTGCCCCTGCGAGACGTTGCTCGCCTCCTCGTTGAGCACCATGTGGTAGCCGTCGGGCAGCGTGCGGACGAAGTGGTCGGCGTGCGCGGCCTTCGCCGCGGCGATCACCTCCTCGTCGGTCGCGTCCGGCCGGCCGTAGCGGATGTTCTCCATGATCGTGCCGTTGAACAGCCAGGTGTCCTGCAGCACCATGCCGAACAGCTGCGCGCAGGTCGCTGCGCGTGAACTCGCGGATGTCGTGCCCGTCGACCAGGATCGCGCCGCTGTTCACGTCGTAGAAGCGCATCAGCAGCTTGACCATGGTGGTCTTGCCGGCGCCGGTCGGGCCGACGATGGCGATCTTGCTGCCCGGGCTCGACGCTGGCGCGAGAAGTCGTTGATGATGATCTTGTCCGGGCGTGTAGCCGAAGTGGACGTCGCGGAACTCGACCTGCCCCGCGCACGCCGTCGAGCTGCACCGGCTCGGCCGGTGTCGGGCGATCTCCTCGGGCTCGGCCAGGAACTCGAAGACGCGCTCGGCGGCCGCGGCGGTCTGCTGCAGCACGTTGGAGATGTTGCGCGAGCTGCGTGATCGGCTGGGTGAACGATGCGCACGTACTGGATGAAGGCCTGGATGTCGCCGACGGTGATGCGCGTTGCGCACGGCCAGCCAGCCGCCCAGGATCGCCACCGCCACGTAGCCGAGGTTGCCGATGAAGCTCATGATCGGCATCATCAGGCCCGAGAGGAACTGCGACTTCCAGGCCGCGCCGTAGAGCGTGTCGTTGTAGCCGTCGAACTTCGCGACGCTCCGCGCCTCGCCGTTGAAGGCCTTCATCACGATGTGGCCGCCGTACATCTCCTCGACGTGGCCGTTGACGTGGCCCGAGGTAGTCCTGCTGCTGCTTGAAGTACTTCTGCGAGCGCCTGACGATCAGCGCTGATGAAGACCAGCGACAGCGGGATGATCAGCAGCGCCGACCAGCGTCATCAGCCAGCTGATCGAGAGCATCATGACCAGCACGCCGATCACCGTCGCCACCGAGGTGATGATCTGCGTCAGGCTCTGGTTCAGCGTCTGGCTGACCGTGTCGACGTCGTTGGTGATGCGCGAGAGCACCTCGCCGTGGTTGGTGCCGTCGAAGTAGCGCAGCGGCATCCGGTTGATCTTCTCGGCGATGTCCTTGCGGAAGCGGTAGGTGACCTTCATCGAGACGCCGGACATGATCCAGCCCTGGACGTAGCTGAACAGCGGCCGAGAGCAGCGTACAGGCCCGAGCACGGTCAGGAGGATGCGGCCGATGTAGGCGAAGTCGATCGCCAGCCCGTGCCGGCGATCTGCGCCATCACGCCCTCGAACAGCTTGGTCGTCGCCTGGCCGAGGATCTTCGGCCCGACGATCGAGAACACGGTCGAGCCGACGGCGACACGACCAGGACGACGACGATCGCGATGCTTGTAGGCGCCGAGGTAGCCGATCAGCTTGCCGCATGGTGCCCTTGAAGTCGCGTGGCCTTCTCGCCGCGTCATCATGCCGCCCATGGGCCCGCCGCCCATCGGGCCGCGCCGCCCATCGGGCCCGCCGCCGCATCGGGCCCCGCGGCCCCGACGCCGGCGACCGACCTGCCGCCGTGCCGCCGTGGTCGCTCATGCCAGCTCCTCCTCGCTCAGCTGCGACGAGGCGATCTCGCGGTAGGTCTCGCAGCTCTCCATCAGCTCGCGGTGGGTGCCCTGCCCCACGACGCGGCCCTCGTCCAGCACGATGATCTGGTCGGCGTTCATGATCGTGGCGACGCGCTGCGTCACGATCAGCACCGTGCTGTCGCCGGTCTGCTCGCTGCAGCGCCCGGCGCAGGGCGGCGTCGGTCTTGAAGTCCAGCGCCGAGAAGCTGTCGTCGAAGATGTAGATCGGCGGCTGCTTGCACCAGCGCGCGGGCGATCGACAGCCGCTGCTTCTGGCCGCCCGAGACGTTGGCGCCGCCCTGGGCGATCGGCGCCGCCATGCCCTCCGGGCAGCGCCGCGATGAACTCGGCGGCCTGGGCGATGTCCACGGCGGCGCGCGAGCGCTCGCCTCGCCGGCGTTCTCGTCGGCGTAGCGCAGGTTGCTCGCGATGGTGCCCGAGAAGAGCGTCGCCTTCTGCGGCACGTAGCCGATCTTGTCGCGCAGGTCGTGCTGGCCGACCTCGCGGATGTCGATGCCGTCGACCAGGATCGAGCCCGCCGGTCACGTCGTAGAAGCGCGGGATCAGGTTGACGAGCGTGGACTTGCCCGCGCCGGTGGCGCCGATGATGGCCGTGGTCTGGCCGGGCTGCGCGGTGAAGCTGATGTCGTGCAGGACGTCCTCCTCGGCGCTCGGGTAGCGGAACGAGACGTCGCGGAACTCGACGGTCGGCGCGAACGGCTCGGCGAAGCGCGCGGGGCGGCTCCGGGTCGCGGATGGACGAGCTCGGTCGTCCAGCACGTCGGCGATGCGGTCGCGCGGACACCGACGCGCGCGGCAGCATGATGAACATGATCGACAGCATCAGGAAGGCCATGACGATCTGCATGGCGTACTGCATGAAGGCCATCATGTCGCCGACCTGCATGTGCGACTGTGCGACCTGGTGCGCGCCGACCCAGATGATCGCCAGCGACAGGCCGTTCATGATCAGCATCATGAAGGGCATCATGACCACCATGACCCGGTTGACGAAGAGCATCGTGCCGGTCAGGTCGCGGTTGGCCTTGTCGAAGCGCTTCTCCTCGAAGGCCTGCCGGTTGAAGGCCCGGATCACCATCATGCCCGAGAGGTTCTCGCGGCTCACCAGGTTCAGGCGGTCCATCAGCGTCTGGATGATCCTGAACTTCGGCACGCGCCACCGTGAAGACGACGAGCACCACGGCGAGCAGGACGCCGACCGCCAGCGGCGATGAGCCACCACATCGACGAGCTCTTGCCGATGGCCCGGATGACGCCGCCGACGCCGATGATCGGCGCGTAGAAGATCATGCGTCACCATCATCACGACCACCATCTGGACCTGCGTGATGTCGTTGGTCGAGCGGGTGATGAGCGAGGCCGTGGAGAACCGGTCGAACTCGGCGCTCGAGAAGCTCTCGACCCGCTCGAAGACCGCGGCGCGCAGGTCGCGCGCGAGCCCCGCGCCGATGCGCGCGGCGATCAGGCCGGTGAGGATCGCGGTGAGCGCGCCGACGCAGGGTCAGGAGCAGCATCAAGCCGCCGGTGCGCAGCATGTAGCTGACCTGCAGCCGCTCCGTATCCGCCCCGAGGGCGGCGTACTCCGCGCAGCACCGGCGCGGCGGATGCCTGGACGATCGCCGACGGCCCCATCGCAGCGAACTTCTCGTCGATCGACGTGAGCATCCTGAAGCGCATCATCGGCGGGAGCAGCTTCAGCAGCGCGAAGGGGTCGCTCCCCTGCGGCAGCCGGGAGAGGTCGATGTTCAGGCTCTTTGCCCATGGACGCCGCAGCCTCGGGGCTGGAGGCGGCCTTCGAGATCCCGGCGACCAGCAGCCAGGCCTTCGCCATGACCGGGTTGATCGCATCCGCCTCGGGCACGGCGAGCTTCCTGCGGACGTACACGGGGTCGCCGTCAAGCGACGGGTATCGCGAAAGCTGCCCCGCGTAGGCGGGAGAGCTCGCCTCGACGAGGTCGTACGCTCCCTTCACACGGTCTGCCTGCGCGCTGTCCATGAACAGCGTGAGCCGTTCCATCGTGACCAGGCGCATGGCCGCGGGGACGGCATCCTCGATGCCCTGCTGCTGGATCCCCACGTTGACGATCCGCGAAAAGTAGTCGGGCAGCGCGAGGTTCACGTCGGCCTGGACGAACAGCACGACGAGCGCGACGGCAAGCAGCAGGAGGTACGGTTTGACAAACCTTGCAAGTCGGATCATGTGAAAGGATGCTCCTCTGAGTCCTGCGCGGGGCCGGACGGCATGTCCCCGGGGCCGCCGGCGTGCGCTGCAAGGGTTCGCAGCGCCGCGGCTGCACGGTGGCGCTCGCGCGCCGACAGCCGGTCGGCAAGGGCGCCGAACGACCGCGTGCGGGCCTCCATGGCGCCGCGCAGCAGCTGGTGTCCGCGCTCGGTCAGCACGATCTGCTCGGGCCCGCCGATCGTCCGGGTCCTCGCGGCGCTCAACGAGCCCGGCCTGGACGAGCCGCTCGAGCATCTGGCTGGCGGCGGGGTTCGAGATTCCCAGGTCAAGGCCCACCTCCGAGACGCCGCAGCTGCCCCTGCGCCTGATGCGGAACATGGTTCCGATCTGGGGCATCGACACGCCCTGCTCCTTCGCGTACTGGAAGATTCCCGCGATCGAGGTGCTCATGAATACGTCGGTCCAGGCGCGCAAAGCGTCTATGAACGAGTCCCTGTTGTTCAACCCGGAGATCAAGAAGTTAGGCCACCTGAATAATGAAGGATAGTGAAATATATGAAACGCGACCCTGGTGGGCAAGTGCCCGCCACCTGGGGCTGCCCTGTCCTGGTGGCCGGATCCCGGCGTGTGCTGCGCGCAAAGCGCAGAGTGCCTGGTTCATCCACTGTCGAGGATCGTCCGTCGAAGGCCCGGTGACTGCCGTCGCGCTTCCCTCGGAGCAGCGCCGCGGGCGGCATGCGCCCGGCAGCGCGTCACATCTGTCCTTCCCGGCAACCCGACGGGGACCCTCACCACATCCTGTCATCAGGCGAACCAGTCGGCCTGTCCACCTTGGATGATGATTCCCCCGTCAACGGGAATGAGGGCTCCCGTGATGTGCGAGCAGGCCTCAGAGGACAGGAATACGGCGATGCCCATCAGTTCGTCGATCTCCCCCAGCCGATGGCCCAGCGGGATGCGGTCGGTGAGGTACGTGTGGATCCGCGGGTTTGTCGTGATCCACCTGTTCATCTCGGTGCGGATGTACCCCGGGGCCACGGCGTTCACCGCGATGTTGTACGGACCCCACTCCACGGCAAGAACCCGCGTAATCGCGCAGACGCCAGCCTTGGAGGCGCTGTAGGCCATCCCGCCCGGGTTGCCCGTGCTCGCCCAGTAGGATGCAATGTTGATGATGCGGCCGTACTTCTGCGCGACCATGTGCCTGCCCACCGACTGACAGCAGTTGCGGACCCCTTTGAGGTTCACATCCATGGTCCTGGTCCACAGGTCCTCGTCCGGCTTCAGCGCCGGCCCGACGATCCCCACCCCCGCGTTGTTCACCAGGATGTCCACCCTGCCGTACAGGGAGATCGTCTCCTGTGTCAGCTTCTCCACGCTGTCCCAGCTGCCCACGTCGGTCTGGATGAACGACACCGTGACCCCCATGGACTTCAACTGCCCGATGATCTCCGCCGCGCCCTTCTCGTCGCACACATCGGCGATCACGACCCTGGCGCCCGCGCCCCCGATGCCCCGCGCCATCCCGGCCCCGATGCCCCGGGCCCCGCCCGTGACGATCGCCACACGCCCCTCGAGACTGAAAAGCTTGTTCACGGACTGGTGCATCGCAGTTTCCCCTTTCTCGCGGAAGGGAGTCTACTTCATCGCCCGACATCAGGACAACCGTCAGTGGCGGACGTGAATCATGCCCCTGGGGCCGAGGCCGCCGGGATCGAGCCTGCTGTCACTCACCGCATCTCTGTGGTCCGGCGCACCCTGGAGGAGGCGCACTCTCCCGCGTGGCATGTAGGGGCACGTACACATTCCATGGCGGGTAATTCATGGTTGCTGCACGGCCTCATTGGTCCTCCCATTGGATGAAGGAGGTGCGCCATCATGGTCACAATGTCTCGGCAGGCCGGCTCCGGCGGTGACGAGATCGCACGGCTGCTGGCAGAGGACTTGGGGTGGACACTGCTGGACAACCAGGTGGTGGAGAAGCTCCTCGCGGACAGGGGTTTTCACTCCGCGGAGACGGACGCCTTCGAGGAGCGGAAGCCCGATTTCTGGCACCGTTTTCCCTCAGAGAAGGAAAGGTACCTTCACTTCCTGAAGCTGGTGAGCTACGAGTTCGCGCGAGAGGCGGGTTGCGTCATCCTGGGCAGGGGCGGCCAGGTCCTGTTCGCGGGTGTGCCGGGCATCGTCAGGGTCAGGATCATTGCCCCCCTGCAGGACAGGGTCGCAAGAATGGTTGAACAGTCGGGCGGGGACGAGCATGGAACACGACGGGCCATCCAGCACTCGGACAGCGAGCGGGCAGGGTTCCACCGCTTCCTCTTCCATGTCGACTGGGACTCTCCCGATCTTTACGACATGGTCATGAACACCCATGCCATCCCCGTGCAGGCCGCGGCCGGCCTGGTGGCGAAGGCGATCGGCGCCATGGAAACAGCGGGCACGAGGAATGCGGCAGCGCGCAGGATCGAGGATCTCTTTCTCGCGCAGAAGGCCACGGTCGCCATCCTGTACGAGCAGAAGCTGCCCATCCGGTTCCTGGAGGTCGACGTGCAGGGTGGATCGGTCACGCTGCGGGGCTCGGCGCGCGACCAGCCATCCATCGAGCGCTCGCAGGAGGTTGCGTCAAGGGTGACGAACGCGAAGGCAATCCAGAACGAGATCCGCTTTGACCCGCGGTACGTGGAGCTGCTCGGCGGCATCGAGCGACACGAGGCGGAGCAGAAAATCAGCTGACGCGGGGGCAGCCTTCCCGCGTCATTTCCCCACCGGTGCAGCATTTTCCCCTGTGCGCGCTTGACAGCGTATGAGGCCGGGATCAGAATGCGGGTGTGGCCTCCGGACGAAAAAAGCCGTGTCCTCCGCAATCAACAAAGGGCACATCCTGTCGCGCGGGAAAAGGTTTTCCGGGAAGGAAGGGATGGAAGAATGCCTGAGACACTCAAGAAGACAGTCCTCAACAGCTGGCATCGGGAGCATGGCGGGAACATGGTCGAGTTCGGCGGGTGGGACATGCCCCTCGCCTATTCGACGGGGATTGTGGAGGAGCACCTCAGGACCCGCTCGCGCGGGGGCCTTTTCGACGTCTCCCACATGGGGAGATTCATTGTCCGGGGCAAAGGCGCGGTCCCCTTCCTCCAGTACGCGCTGACCAATAATGCCCTCGCCCTCGAGCCGGGCATGGCCCAGTACACAATCATCGCGAACGAGAACGGCGGAGCTGTCGACGATGCCTACCTGTACAGGATGGGAGAGGACGACGCCTCGCGCGGCGGGGAGTACCTTCTCGTTGTCAACGCGGCCAACGCGGGCAAGGACTGGACGTGGCTCCGCGAGGTGAAGGCCAGGTTCCCCGACGCCGAGCTCGAAGACAGGAGCGAGGCACTGGCGATGCTCGCCCTGCAGGGCAGCTCGGCCCGGCGCGTGCTCCAGTCCGTCCTGGGCGGGGGGGAGGCGTCGCTGCCCGATCCCTGGCGCAACAGGCTGCGGACCTGCGCTCAATGCGGAACCAAGGCGCCGCTTATCGTCTCGCGGACGGGGTACACGGGCGAGCCCCTGTGCTTCGAGCTTTTCGTGCCCGCGAAAAATGCCGTCCAGATCTGGGAGCTGCTGCTCTCGGGAAGCGAGGGCATCGTGCCCGTCGGCCTGGGCGCCCGGGACACGCTGCGGCTGGAGGCATCCCTCCCCCTGTACGGGCACGAGCTGGGGATCGACAGCGAGGGGAGGGAGATACCTGTCCTGGCCGCCCCTTCCACCCGCACCGCGGTGAGCTTCTCGGCGGACAAGGGCCAGTTCATCGGCCGTGATGCGCTCCGGCGCCAGCTCCTGGAGCTGACGGCGAGGGCCGAAGGCAGGGAGCTGCCTCCCCGGGAACGCCAGGTCATCCCCCGGAGGGTCGTGCCCCTCGCCATGCTGGGACAGGGGATCGCCCGGCCCGGCCACCAGGTCCACGCGCAGGGCCGCGCCGTGGGTGTCGTGACCAGCGGCACCATGGTCCCCTGCTGGAAGTTCACGGATGAAGGACCGCGCTCCCGGCCCACTGGCCGAGAAGTCGATGCGTGCCCTCGCGATGGCCCTGATCGACGGGGATATCGAGGAAGGCCAGCCCGTCGAGGTGAAGCGAGGCTCGGCATCAATCGAAGCCGTGGTCGTGCGCTGGAACCTCTCCTCGATGGAGCCCCCGTTCGCCAGGCCCGTGCTCCCCCCGAAGAAAGCAGTCGCGCAGGTGGTCCCGTCGGCCGGCCTCGCGCAGGCCGCCCGCTCGCTCGTGGACGAAGCGGTTGCCAACACCCGGTGGAGGCAGCGGGAGACGATCAACCTCATCCCCTCCGAGCAGACAGCCTCGCCGCTCGTGCGCCTGCTCACGATCATGGACCCCGCGCACCGCTACGCCGAGCACAAGCGCGTCGAAGCCCTGGGGACCGCTGACGTGTTCTACTACCAGGGGACGAAGATGATCGGCGAGGTGGAGCAGCGCCTGGCCCGGCAGCTGTCCGGCTACCTGGGCTGCTCGCTCGTGGAAACCCGCACGATCAGCGGGCAGATGGCCAACACGGCGGTGTTCGCCGGCATCGTCGAGTACCTCAACCGGATGGACAGGAAGAGCGAGCCCCGCAGGATCCGCAAGGTGATGGCCCACCACATCGGCAGGGGGGGTCACCTCAGCGCGCAGCCCATGGGGGCACTGCGATCGTACGTGGCCATGGATCCCGCGATGGATCGCCACGCGGCGATCGCCTTCCCCGTGATGCAGGAGGACCCCTACAGGGTGGACCTCGCCCGCACTGCCCAGCTGATCCAGGAGCACTCCCCCGAGCTCATCATCCTCGGCAAGAGCATGATCCTGTACCGGGAGCCCGTGCGGGAGGTGGCAAAAATGATCGCGGGGATGAAGCCCCGCCCCATCCTCATGTACGACATGGCGCACGTGCTCGGCCTGCTCGGCCCGCACTACCAGCAGCCCTTTGCCGAGGGAGCCGACATCGTCACGGGCTCCACCCACAAGACCTTCTTCGGCCCGCAGAGGGGCATCATCGCCAGCAACATGGAGGAGGGTTCGGGATTCGAGCGGCTGTGGGACGCGATCGTCCGGCGCGTCTTCCCGGGCAGCGTGAGCAATCACCACCTCGGGACCCTGCTGGGCCTGCTCATGGCGAGCTACGAGATGTCCGCCTTCGCCGACCCGTACCAGAAGGCCGTGGTCGCCAACGCGAAGGCCTTCGCGAAGGCCCTCCACGACCAGGGCCTGCACGTGGAGGGAGACCCGGCCGTCGGCTACACGGAGACGCACCAGGTGGTCCTCCGCGTGGGCTACGGGAAGGGAGCCGAAATCGCCGAGCTGCTCGAGGACAGCCACATCATCGTGAACTACCAGGCCGCACCCGACGACGAGGGCTTCACCGCGGCAAGCTGCCTGCGCATGGGCGTGCAGGAGATGACCCGGTTCGGCATGGCGGAGGAGGACTTCCGGCACGTGGCCGAAATCATCGCGCAGGTGGTCCAGAAGGGACGCGCCATGCGCGAGGAGGCGAGCCGTCTGCGGGGGAGGTTCGTCGAGATGCGCTACTGCCTCCCGTCGGCAGAGGCGGGCGCGCTCGTGGAAAA
>CAVTER010000014.1:0-162619 GCA_963733835.1 uncultured Spirochaetota bacterium | reverse complement strand
ACCCCAGACCTATGGCTTGCAAAGCCACCGCTCTAGCCACTGAGCTATACCCCCAGGGCGCTGTCGCGCCACGGGCGTGGCGCTCGCGGCCAATACAATAAAGGGAGGGGTGTTGAAAGAGCTGAGGTCTGTGAGCAGTCGGCTTTCGCCAGACCGCTTTTCTCTTTAGAAAGGAGGTGATCCAGCCGCACCTTCCGTGTACGGCTACCTTGTTACGACTTCACCCCCCTCACCAGGCATACCTTCGGCAGCGCCCCCCTTGCGGTTAGGCAACTGACTTCGGGTACCCCCAACTCGGGTGGTGTGACGGGCGGTGTGTACAAGGCCCTGGTACGTATTCACCGCGCCATTCTGATACGCGATTACTAGCGATTCCAACTTCATGGAGTCGGGTTTCAGACTCCAATCCGCACTGAGACTGGCTTTTCTGCGATTTGCTCCACGTCGCCGTTTCGCTCCGCTTTGTACCGACCATTGTAGCACGTGTGTAGCCCAGGACATAAGGGCCATGATGACTTGACGTCATCCCCACCTTCCTCCGGTTCGTTCTACCGGGAGTTCCGTCCGAGTGCACAGCACAACCTGTTTGCAACAGACGGTAAGGGTTGCGCTCGTTGCGGGACTTAACCCAACATCTCACGACACGAGCTGACGACAGCCATGCAGCACCTGTGTACGCGCCCCTTGCGGAGCTGCCCACTCTCGTGAACATCCACGTACATGTCAAACCCTGGTAAGGTTCCTCGCGTACCATCGAATTAAACCACATGCTCCACCGCTTGTGCGGGCCCCCGTCAATTCCTTTGAGTTTCACCCTTGCGAGCATACTCCCCAGGCGGTGCACTTATCGCGTTAACTACGGCACAGAGCACGGACGTGCCCCACGCCTAATGCACATCGTTTACAGCGTGGACTACCAGGGTATCTAATCCTGTTTGCTCCCCACGCTTTCGCGCCTCAGCGTCAGTCCTCTGATAGAAGCTCGCCTTCGCCACCGGTGTTCTTCCAGATATCTACAGATTTCACTCCTACACCTGGAATTCCAGCTTCCCCTCAGGAACTCAAGCCCACCAGTTTCCAGCGCATCTGCAGGGTTAAGCCCTGCATTTTCACACCAGACTTGATGAGCCGCCTACACGCCCTTTACGCCCAATAACTCCGAACAACGCTTGCCCCATACGTATTACCGCGGCTGCTGGCACGTAATTGGCCGGGGCTTATTCCCTGGCTAACGTCATCCCCAAGGCTTTCCACTCCTTGAGCTATTCTTCACCAGGAAAAGGACTTTACAACCTTACGGCCTCCATCGTCCACGCGGCGTCGCTCCGTCAGGGTTTCCCCCATTGCGGAAGATTCTTAGCTGCTGCCTCCCGTAGGAGTCTGGACCGTGTCTCAGTTCCAGTGTGGCCGTACACCCTCTCAGGCCGGCTATCCATCGGAGGCTTGGTGGGCCTTTACCCCGCCAACTACCTAATGGACCGCAGGCTCATCCCCAGACGGTGCAATTGCACCTTTCACCTCATGGCTCTACCCACAAGGCCTCATGCGGTATTACCCCGTGTTTCCACGGACTATCCCCCATCCAGAGGCAGATCACCTACGTGTTACTCACCCGTTCGCCACTCTAGGAGCCATATTGCTACAGCTCTTGCCGTCCGACTTGCATGCTTAAAACGCGCCGCCAGCGTTTGTTCTGAGCCAGGATCAAACTCTCCATGATATACAACCCAGCCTTGCGGCCAGGTTAATATCTCTTCAAGTACGGCACGCTCACTCTCGCCCAGCACCCCTTACGGGGTCCAAGGCTGCCGTTCGCGCGCCGGTTCGCACATCGCGCAAGCGCGATGTGCTGGACCCGCTCTCTCAACCTCCCCTTCCCTTCACTGCCAAAGATCATGCGGAGCGTCTCCGCTCCAACCCCATCGGCGCCCGCGCTCAAAATCATTAGGGCGTATTTCGCCCCTCTGCTCGCGCAGTCACTCTATGAGGCGAGTGTGAATATATACACATGTCACTGGAAGTGTCAACAGCAAAGCAGAGAAATAGTGCAGAACAACCCTGCTCCTATCTCTCTGCAGACAGAGGAGTTGGAAGAAATCGTATCCGGGGCCGCTCCGCTTTCGCCCGCAGGCGCGAAAAGGGGGCAGAAAGCCGTCCCGGGAAGCGCGGCCGGGCACGGTCTCGATCAGCGCGCCCTCGCCCTGGGCCCTTTCAGCGCAGTCACGAGCGATGCCGCGTAGTCGGCGAGGGACCACAGTGCGACGGCGGCCGCGAGGACGAAGAGCCCGTACGCAGTCCAGCGCACGGCTGCCTGGGCCGCGGCGAACCATCCCGTCCGCTGGAGCGTGAACACGCCGATGCCGGCGATGCCCGCCACCGCGTACACCCACGCCTTCACCTTCCCGCTCACCCTCGCTGCCATCATCCCCTTCCTGCCCGCCGCGATAACGCGGACATATGCCACCGCGAGATCGCGGTACACGATCACAAGGAGAACCCAGAGGGGCATGATCCCCGCGCCGGCGAAGCACAGGAAGTAGGTGAGCCGCGCGAGTGAGTCGGCAAAGGGATCGAGGACCTTCCCCAGCTCCGATTCCTGGCCCCGCGCGCGGGCGAAATGCCCGTCCAGCAGGTCCGAGACCTCGATGAGTCCAAAGACGAGCCAGACCGGGACCAGCCACGCTGCGGAGCCGGCCGCCGCGGCACGCCAGAGTACGAAGAAGACCGGCGCGAGTGCGATCCGCGCGGCCGTGAGGGCCATCGGAAGGGTCATGGGGCCATCATAGTGCGCCGCGGTGTTTCGTCAACCGCGGACGGGGTCTGCCTGCGTGCGTTGGCTTGACAGCGGCGCACGCCTCCCATAGGCTCGCCGGCATGCAGCCACTCCCGTCCCTGCGGCGCAGCATCACCCTGCACGGGTCAGTCGCTTTCCTCGCCCAGGGACTCGTCCTGCTCGTCGCCTGCGCCGCGTACCGCATCCCCTGGGGCCGGTTCGCCGGGTACCTCGGCATCGCGGCAGCCTACCACGCGCTGCTCACCGCGGCGCTGCTCCTGCGCAGCGGCGATTTCCGCGTCGAGGTGACCGGCGAGCCGCTGCCGCGCGTCAACCTCGCCACGACCCTGACCTTCGTCCGGCTCAGCTCCATCCCCACGGTGATCTTCCTCGTCATCGAGGCGGAGCGGCGGCCGCTCGTTCCCGTAGTTCTCCCGCTTCTCGCCCTCGTGTTCCTGACCGACCTCCTCGACGGCCTGGCCGCCCGACGCAGGGGCCAGGTCACCTTCATCGGCAAGTACCTGGACTCGACGAGCGATTACCTCATGATCATCGCCGTCTCGGTGCTGTTTTACCATTTCCGGCTCATGCCGACGTGGATCTTCGCGCTGATCATGGCCCGCCTGGTGCTCTTCGCCGTCGGCATGGCGATCCTGACCTTGAAGCAGGGCAAGGCCACGCCCGTCACCACATTCCTGGGCAAGGCATCCGTGTTCGCGATCATGGTGCTGTACGTGATGGAGCTGGCCGAGAGGTTCGCCGTGCCGCTGATCGGCAGTCCCGTTGTGGTGCGGATAGTCGAGTACCTGGTGGCTGCCCTGGTGGCCGTCTCGATGGTCGACAAGGCCGTCTTCCTGGCCCGGACCTTCGGGGCCGTGTTCACGGCCCGCGGGGCGGGCGGCAGCCATGGGCCCGACCGCCCCCCGGGGGACGCACCGTCAGTCTGACCGGGGCACGATCTCCACGCCGCCGTCGTTCTGGATGCGGATCCCGTATGTCCTGAACTCCCTGGCCCGCTTCAAGTCGATATCGACCTGGGTCGTCTTGACCCCGGGGATGATCGTCTCGTTTCTCTCGTAGAACCTCCACAGCCCCTCCGAGATGCCCGACGGCTGGGGGAAGTAGTAGTCGGTGTTGCCCTGTCGGTAGGTGCCGCTCTTCTCGGCGAACGACGTCAAGCCGACGAACCGGTACCAGCTCTTCACGCCGAGGAAGACGTACAGGTCGTCGAAGACCACCGTCTTCACGATGGGCGCGAAGTACTCCCCCTCCATGTTGAGGAGCACCGGGGCACCCCCGGCGGGCTGCAGCTCCAGTTTCATCCTGTCCGGCTCAAGGCCGATGACGCGCACGACGGCGATCTCGGTCTCGCCCGTGAATGCGCGCACGCTCTGCAGGAACAGGCCGAGCAGCGCCACGCTCGCGACTGCAAGGACGACCACGGGGATGCCGGCGGCCTTCTTGAACCGCATCACGGCGAAGGCGGCGACGAACGCTGCCCCGCCCGCGTACAGGAGGCGGATGTCCAGGATCTTCGACGGGCCGGGCACGAACAGGGCGAGCAGGAGCAACGCCACGGCCACGGAGAGGTACATGCAGACCCAGACCCACTTGCGCGTGCGGGCGCGCTCGGGGTGCGGCTTGTTCTTCCAGCGCATGGTCAGGCGGCTCGCGGCCGCGCCGGCGAACAGTCCCGCGATGATCACCCACGGGAGGGGACTGGTGGCGAAGGGAATCGTGAAGGGTGACGCGTTCATTCGCCGCTCCTAGTGGTACGAGTAGCCGCTGCCCCCGATGAACTCGCGCAGCAGCGAGTGCGGGGGAACCAGGCCCTCATCGGCCACGGCCGGAACCTGCGCGAAAAGCTCCAGGACCCGGGCCGTCCTTTCCCGCGCGTCTTCCCTCTCGGGGCTGCCCTCGAACTCTCCCAGGAGGGGGCGCAGCGCCCCTTCCAGCCGGGACTTCATGATCGGCAGCTCGTAGGGGAGGAAGCTGTTCACGACGGCGTGCGCCCGGCGCAGCTCGGGCACAATGTAGCGCAGCTCGGCGCGGCGCACCAGGTGCCAGTGCCGGATGGTCTGCCGCGGGGTGTAGTTGCGGAACTGCATGTCACGCACGGCCCTGCGCAGCATCCGCACGTCGGCCCACCGGATGAAGCGGTTGTCGGCCGCCTTCAGCTGCGAGAGGGTCTCGATGTACAGGCGGAACTTCTTCTCGTCGGGAACGGAGGCCGTCATCCCGGGGAAAAGGCCGTGCAGCGAATCGATGAGGAGCACCTCGCCGGCGCCGAGGGACAGGCGGCCCGTCGTGCCCTCCCGCCTGCCCGTCTTGAAGTTGTACCGGGGGACCTCGACGCTCTCTCCTGCCGCCAGCCTGCCGAGGTGCTCGCTGATCAGCGCGAGGTCCAGCGCCTGCGGGGTCTCGTAGTCCCTGTCGTCGGCGCCGATCTTCGGGTGAACCTCGAGATCGAAGAAGTAGTTGTCCACCGCCAGGGGCACCGTGGAGATCCCCGCGGCGGCAAGCTTTTCCCGCACCTTGATCGTCGTGGTGGTCTTGCCCGACGAAGAGGGCCCCGCGATGATGATCACCGAAAGCTCGTCGCGGCGTTCGATCATCCTCTGGGCGGCGGCCTCCAGCTCCGCCTCGTAGAAGGCATCGGAGGCGCGCACCAGCTCGGCGAATCCTCCCGCCTCGACGGCGCGCGACAGCTCCGCCAGAGTGACGCAGCCGTTGTCGATGGCCCAGGTGAGGGCCTCCCACAGCTTGCGGTACGGGATGTTCTCCGAGGAGTACGTGAGGCTCTCGCGGCCCGCCCGCTTCAGCGCGTGCTCGTAGCGGTAGAGGATGTACGCCTTCGCGGTGCGGGCATGCCCCCGCTCAATGAGGGCTTTCTCGACGAGGTCCTGGACCTCTTCCACCATGGGCCAGGTGCCCGGGGAGGCCCGGGCCTCCAGCAGTGCGAGAACGTCGGCGGCCACCTTCTCGGCTGCGTCGCGGTCGCGGCCGCCCACGGCCACGGCTGCCCTGTAGATGGCGGAGGTGATCTTCTCCCTGTCGAAGGGGACCACCCGGCCGTCCCGCTTGACGATCCTGTCGATCATGCCCGCCCCCTGCCCCGGCTCAGTCCGGCGCGCCTCAGCGCGCATTTCCTTCCAGGCTCTTCGGCCTCACCTCGGCCTCGATCCACGCGAGGAACTCCGCCAGCGGCACGAGGTTCTTCTGCTCACCGCTCCTCGTGCGCACGGAGACGGCCCGCGCCGCCTGCTCCTTCTCCCCGATGATGATCATGAACGGCACCTTCTGGTTCTGGGCGTTCCTGATCTTCGCGTTCATGCGCCCGTCTCCCGCGTCCAGCTCGGCCCGCACCTCGCGCGCCT
This sequence comes from uncultured Spirochaetota bacterium, assembly GCA_963733835.1. Lineage (GTDB taxonomy): Bacteria > Spirochaetota > Spirochaetia > SZUA-6 > Fen-1364 > CAVTER01. The sequence continues at coordinate 156,469 of CAVTER010000014.1, read as the reverse complement.
TCAGCGCCGCGACGACCTCGCCGGCGTCAGCCGGCGAAGGCGGCGGCAACGGGGATTGCCGTGACCTGCACCGGGGCGAGCCACGCGGGGAACGCCCCGCCGTAGTGCTCCACGAGCACGCCGAAGAACCGCTCCAGCGAGCCCAGCAGGGCGCGGTGGACCATGTAGGGCCGCTTCTGCGTGTTGTCGGCGGCAACGTAGGTCATGCCGAAGCGCTCCGACATGTTGAAGTCGAACTGGATGGTGGTCATCTGCCACTCGCGTCCCAGCGCGTCCTTGATCTTGAGGTCGATCTTCGGGCCGTAGAAGGCGCCGCCGCCCTCGTCGATCACCACGTCGAGGCTCTCGCGCTGCGCGGCGCTTCTGCAGCGACGCGATGGCCTGTTCCCAGCGCTCCGGCTCGCCCACCGCGTCGGCGGGCCGGGTGGCGAGGTACGCCTTGATGTCGCTGAAGCCGAAGGCCTTCCAGATCGCGAGCGAGAAGCGCAGGACCTCCAGGATCTCGTCCTCGATCTGCTCGGGGGTGCAGAAGATGTGCGCGTCGTCCTGGGTGAAGCCGCGCACGCGGAGCAGCCCGTGCAGCACCCCCGACTTCTCGTAGCGGTACACGGTCCCCAGCTCCGCCCAGCGGAGGGGCAGGTCGCGGTAGGAGCGCTGCGCGTTCTTGTACATCATGATGTGGAAGGGGCAGTTCATCGGCTTGAGGTAGTAGTCCACCTCGTCGATGGAGATGGGCGCGTACATGTTTTTCGCGTAGAAGCCGAGGTGCCCCGAGGTCTCCCACAGCCAGCTCTTGCCGATGTGCGGAGTGTACAGGATCTCGTAGCCGTGCTTCAGGTGCTCGCGGCGCCAGAAGTCCTCGATGGCCAGGCGCACCCGGGCGCCCTTCGGGTGCCAGTAGATCGAGCCCCGCCCCCGCCTCGTCGTGCACCGAGAACAGGTCCAGGTCCTTGCCCAGCCGCCGGTGGTCGCGCTTCTCGATCTCGGCAAGCTTCGCGAGGTGCGCATCGAGGTCGGCCTTCGACTCCCACGCGGTGCCGTAGATGCGCTGCAGCATGCGGTTCTTCTCGTCGCCCCGCCAGTAGGCCCCGGCGATCGAGGTGAGCTTGAACGCGTCGGCGGCCAGCTCCCTGGTGGAGCCGACGTGGGGTCCCCGGCACAGGTCCGTGAAGGTATCCTGCGTGTAGGTGGAGATCTCCTCGCCCTCGGGCAGCCCGTCTATCAGCTCCAGCTTGTAGGGCTGGCCCGCGAAGAGCGCCCGGGCCTTGTCGCGCGGGATCGCCGCGCGGCGGAAGGGGTAGTCGCCCGCGAGGATCTCCCGCATCGAGCCCTCGATGGTCCCGAGGTCCTCGGTCGTGAGGGTGCGGGGAAGCTCGAAGTCGTAGTAGAAGCCGTCGTCGATCGCCGGCCCGATGGCGACCTTCGCCTCGGGGAACATCCGCAGCACCGCCTCCGCCATGACGTGGGAGAAGGAGTGGCGGATCGCGAGGAGCCTGTCCTGCCCAGAAGCAGCCATGCCTGTCCTCCAGAAAAATGGCCCCTCCCGGCCGTCTCGTCCCGGGACACGGGTCGGGCAACGCCCGTCGCACCGCGCCCCCTGCAAGGACGAAAGGCCGCCAGAGGCCTTCCGCGGTTCCACCTTGGTTCGCGCGTTCCCGCGCGCTCTTTTTCGGCCCGTTCACGGCGGGCAGCCGGCGGCCATACTCGGCGCGCAGGGGACCAGCCCTGGCCGCGCCTTTCCGCCCGCGCACTCGGGAGGGGTCTTCCGGGAGTCCGGTCCGGGCGCCTCGCAGCCCATGCGCGGGTCAGGCAGCCGAAGCCGCCGCACACCGCGCAAGGAGCGCCCTCTCTGGGAACCGGACGGACCCCGTACTCGTCTCCGTCCACGTGTCCGGGGAGAGTATCGTCACAACGGAGCGCGGCTGTCAAGCGCGGAGACGTCGGGGGGCGGGCCGGCCCGCCCCCGTGCCGGCGTTGCCGGCGTTGACACCCTCTACCGGGCGGCGGTACTCTCTGCGTGGATGAAGCGGATCGACATCTACACGATCGACATCGGCGGGGGCCACATCGCCCCTGCCCAGGCCCTGAAGCAGCAGTTCGACAGCATGGGGCGCAGCGACCTCGACGTGCGCGTGGTGAACGTCGGGATCGTGATGCGCGCCCACTTCCTGCGCTCCACGTACAAGCTGTACTGGAACTGGGCGCTGCGCTATCCCCCCATGATCAACGCCTTCTACCGCGGGGCCGACAACCCCTTCCTCATCAAGATGGTCGACAGGCTGTTCGGCATCACGATCCTTCCCCGGTTCGCCCGCTACATAGAGCGGGAGAAGCCCGACATGGTCGTGTCCACCTACTTCACCTTCACCCACTACCTCGAGCTGATGAAGCGCGTGGGCCAGATCGACGCGATCTGCGTGGTGCTCAACCCCGAGCCGTTCGACTCGCACCAGGTGTGGTTTTCCCCGTCGTTCGACTGGAGCCTCGTGTTCTCCGAGAAGTCGCGGCGGGAGATCGTGACAAAGGGCATCCCCGCCCGCACGGTGAAGGTGTTCCCGTTCCCCATCAAGGCCTCCGACGGCAGGCGCGCGAAGACGAAGGCCGCGCTGCGCAGGGAGCTGGGCCTGGAACGGGATGCGTTCACGGCGCTCCTGTTCTTCGGCGCGGAGGGCATCGGCCCCGTGTGGAAGTACGCCGCAGCCATCGTCGAGCGCGGCCTGGACATGCAGGTCGTCGTTGTCTGCGGCAGGAATGAGAAGCTGCGGGCCGACATGGAGAACTTCTGCCGGGGAAGAAGCTGCTCGGCCCGGTTCGTGATCACGGGGTACGTGTCGAACCTTTCTGACTACATCGGCGCTTCCGACGTGGTGGTGGGGAAGTCCGGTCCCAACCAGGTCTTCGAGACCCTTGCGGAGGGCAGGCCCATCATCATTTCCAGCTTCCTCGCCAACGAGAAGGAAACCACCGAGTGGGTCATCAGGAACCGGGCGGGATGGCTCACCCGCACGCCCCAGGGGCTGGCCCGGCTGCTGGAGAAGCTGGCCGCGCGGCCCGGCCTGATCAGGGAATACGAGAAGAGCATCCGGGGCCTGGGCATCCGCTCGGGCGCGCCCGAGATCTGCGAGTTCCTCGCGGGGCTGCTCGACGAGAAGAAGACGCAACGCAAGAGGCCCGTCGCCGACGCGCTGCGCAGGATCCGTGCGGCTGTCGCGGCAGAGGCCGGGGCAGCCGCTGAGCGGCGGGCGCCTCGGCGGGCGGCGCGCGCCGCCCGCGCGCGCACGCGCTCTACAGCGCGCGGAGGGTCTTCGCGAGCGCCGCGGCGGTGATGCCGAGGTGCTCCGCCACCTTCTGGTACGGGCCTGACTCGCCGAACCTCTCGATGGAAACGACCGTCGTCCCGTCGTCGAACGGCCCCTTCCAGCCCAGTGACACCCCGGCCTCGAAGATGACCTTCTTCGCCCCCGGGGGGACGAGGGCGGCGCGCTGGTCGGCCGGCTGGGCCATGAACAGCTCGCGGCAGGGAATGGACACGACGCGGATCTTCCTGTCGGGCAGCTCCGCCGCGGCCGCGATCGCCGCCGTCACCTCGGATCCGGTGGCAGCCACCACGATCTCGGGGGTCCCGCTGCAGTCCCTCGCGACGTATGCGCCCCGGCGGATCGCCTGCCTCCAGTCGGAGGGCTTGGGGAACACGGGCAGGTTCTGCCGCGTGAGGGCGAGCACCACGGGACCATCGCGCCGCTCCATCGCCATGCGCCACGCCATCTCGGTCTCCTCCGCGTCGGCGGGGCGCAGCACGAGCAGGTTGGGGATTGCCCGCAGGGCTGCCAGGTGCTCCACCGGCTCGTGGGTGGGCCCGTCCTCGCCCACGAAGATCGAGTCGTGCGTGAACACGTAGATCACGGGCAGCTTCGCGATGGCGGCCACGCGGATGGCACCGCCGCATGTAGTCGGAGAAGACCATGAAGGTGGCGCAGTAGGGGCGCAGGCCCCCGTGGAATGCCATGCCGTTCAGATGGCGCCCATGCCGTGCTCGCGGATGCCGAAGTGGAAGTTGCGTCCCCGCGGCGTGGCCGCTGTGAAGTCCCCCATGTCCGTGAGGTTGGTGTTGTTCGAGGGGGCGAGGTCTGCCGAGCCGCCCACGAGGTTGCCGGCGACCTTCGCGATGGCATTCAGCACCTTGCCGCTCGCCGCGCGGGTGGCCAGCGCTTCCCCCGCGGCGAAGGCGGGCATGGCCGCCGCGCCGAGAGGTCAGGGGCGCCGTCCTCGATCCACGCCTTCCACTCCCGGGCCAGCGCCGGGTTGGCGACCTTCCACGCCGCGAAGGTGGCCTGCCACTCCTCGTAGCGGGCCTTCCATGCGGGCTGCTTCGCCTCGAAGTACGCGCGCGCCTCGGGGAAGACGTGGAACTGCGTCCCCGCGGGGATCCCCAGGCGCTGCCTTCGCCGCCGCGGCCTCCTCGGCCCCCAGCGGCTCGCCGTGGACCTTGGCCGTGCCCGCCTTCTTCGGCGCGCCCTTGCCGATCACCGACTCCAGGCGGATGATCGTCGGCCTGTCGGCCGCCGCCTTCGCCTCGGCGACCATCCGCGCGATGCCCTCGACGTCGTACATGCTGCCCGCCGATGGTGCGCCAGCCATAGCCCTCGAACCGCTTCAAGACATCCTCGGAGAACGCGAGGTCCGTGGATCCCTCGATGGTGATGCGGTTGGAGTCGTAGAACACGACAAGCTTTCCCAGGTCGCAGGTGCCCGGCGATCGAGGCGGCCTCGGAGGCCACGCCCTCCATCATGTCCCCGTCGCTTGCCAGCACGTAGGTCCAGTGGTCGATCACGGTATGGGCCGCCGTGTTGAACGTCGCAGCGAGCATCCGCTCGGCGATTGCCATGCCCACGCCGTTGGCCAGACCCTGGCCCAGCGGGCCCGCCGTCGCCTCGACGCCGGGAGTCCAGCCGCACTCGGGGTGGCCCGGGGTCTTCGACCCCAGCTGGCGGAAGCTCTTCAGGTCCTCGAGGCTCAGGTCATACCCTGACAGGTGCAGCAGCGAGTACAGCAGCATGCACCCGTGGCCCGCCGACAGCACGAACCTGTCCCTGTCCATCCACGCGGGGTCCTTCGGGCCAGTGCGCTGAGGAGCTCCCCGTAGACGAGGGCGCCGAGCTCCGCGCAGCCCATGGGCAGCCCGGGGTGGCCCGACTTGGATTTCTCGATCGCGTCGATGGTCAGCGAGCGGACCGAGTCTCGCGACGGCGGCAAGGGCGTTCAGGTTCATCATTTCCTCCAGAGCACGCGGGCGCTGCGCGTCCGCGATCTCGACGAGGGCGCAGTGCCCGTTCTTGAATGGACCGAGGTTCACGCACAGGGTGCCGTCGACCGGCTCCTCGCCGGCCGACTCGTGGATGTGCCCGCAGAGGCACAGCCCGACCGCGCCCGACCAGCACGAACCTCGCGCACGGCCTCCGAGCCGACGTGCGCGCCCGCGAAGCCCTTGTCGAGGCGGGTGCCGCGGGGCGGGGCGTGGGAGAGCAGGACCTTGAAGGGAGCCTCGGCAACCTGCGGCGAGACCGCGCGCCAGCAGGCGCCGGGCCTCCTCGGTCTCCGAGCTCGAAGGGCGTGTCCGAACGGGGCTGGGCGTACCGCCGCCGAGGCCGACGAAGCCGACGCCCTCGACGATCACGTCCCCGGCCGTGGATGCTCGAGCCCCTGCTCGCTCCATGCCACGCGCGGGCCTTCTCGCCGTCCATGTTGCCGGGCACCGCGAGCATGCGGCGTCCCGCGGCCAGCGATCGGGGCGAGCACCGCCTCGGCCTCGGCGGCGCCGCCCGAGGTGCGTGATGTCACCGAGCAGCGCCACGACGTCGGCCGCGGAGAGCGGCAGAGAGCACGTCGCCGAGTCCCGCTCCCTCTCCATGGATGTCGGAAAGGCAGAGGATCTGCATCGGGACTGTTAGTGTCCCCGCCTGTGCTTCTTGTGCTTGCGGGAGCCCGCCCATGCGCCGACGCTGGTCCGGGGCGGTCTGCTCGACGCCCGGGGGGCTGTCGCGGCCAGGGCAGGCGCGGAGGCCGCCGTGTCGGGCCGCTCTCCCGCGGCCAGGGCTCGGACGCCTCGACCCCGGGCTCTGCCCGGGGACGCGGCGACGGCCTGCGCAGGCAGCCCGTCGGAGCCGAGTGCGATCTGCTCCCCCTGCTCCCCGGCCGCCTTGTCGGTCTCCTCGACCGCCTTCTCGGCCCGCCCGCTGCCCGACTCGCCGATGCCGTACTTCTCCAGCTCGCGGCGCTTGCGCTGCGCCGATCGCGCATGTTCTCCACTCCAGGACGATGGGCGAGGCGATGAACAGTCGAGTAGGTTCCCTCGAAGATGCCCACGATCATGGTCAGGCGCGAAGTTCTTCATCGACCCGCTGGTGAGGACGAACAGGGACGACCACCGTGAGCAGGGTCGCACCCGAGGTGATGAACGTCCTGCCCAGGGTCTGCGTGACGCTCGTGTCCAGGATCGTCTCGAGGCTCGCCCCCCGCATCAGCGGCTGGTTCTCGCGGACCCTGTCGAAAATGACGATGGTGTCGTTGATCGAGTAGCCGATGATCGTCAGGATCGCGGCGATCGTGCCCGCGTCCAGCTCCACCCGGAAGACCGCCATGAAGGCGAACATGACCAGGGCGTCGTGCACGAGGGCCGCCACGGCGGCAACGGCGTAGACGATCTTGAACCGGAAGGCCATGTAGACCTGGATCAGCACCAGGGCGACAACGATGAGCCAGATGGACTGCCTGCCCAGGAGACCCGCCAGCCGGGGCCCGACGAAGTCGGTCCGCTTCAGGATGACCTGGTCGGCGCCGTACCTGTCGGCGAGAAGCCGCATCACGGAGGCTTCCGTCCGGGTCTGGAAGTCGGCCTCCTCGGCCTTCGCCTCCAGGCGCACGATGTACTCCTGGTCGGCAGGCTTGCCGACCGCCTGCAGGTCGAACTGGCCCAGCGGCGACAGCGTCGAGCGCACGTCGGTCATCGGGGCCTGCACGCCGCTGCCCGGCTCCGGGGTGATGTTGATCGTGAACGCCTTCCCCGTGATGTCCGCGGGCCGGGTCAGCGGCACCAGCCGCGACGGGGAAGCGGAGCCGGATCCCTTGAGCTCGACGGCGAGGTCGGGGACCTGGTCCACCGCGTCGGCGAGGGCCTGCACGGTCGCGTAGTCGGCATAGCGGAACGCGATGCTCTGCCTGGCGCCGTCGGTTCGCCGTCACCGTGAGGATGAAGTCGCCCGGCGCGGTGAGCGCCTGCTCGCCGGCGGGGATGGTCACCTCGGCCTTCCCCGGGCCCGGTGTACTGCAGCGCGAAGCTCGACGGGGCGATCTGGAACTGGAGCGCGATGCCGGCCTTGAAGTCGACGCCGAGGTTGAAGCCGCCCCGCAGGACGTAGAACAGCACGCCGACGATGAAAATCGCCGCCGAGAAGCGCGAAGAAGCAGTAGCGTGTTCGCTGGAAATGGATGACTCTCTTCATGCGATCTTTCTCCAGGTGACCCTGATCTTCCTGACCTTGAGCACGTCGACGTTGAAGTCGAAGATGAGCCGCGAGACGAACACGGCGGTGAACAGCGTGGCGACGTTGCCGACCGTCAGGGTGACGGCGAAGCCCTGGATGCTGCCCTTCGCCAGCTGGGTCAGAACGAGGGCGGCGATGATCGTCGTGATGTTCGAGTCCGCGATGGCCCAGAAGGCCCTGTCGAAGCCGGCCTTGACCATGGCGGCGTTCGACTTGCCCAGCCTCATCTCCTCCTTCATGCGTTCGAAGATCAGCACGCTGGCGTCCACCGCCATGCCGACGTTGAGCACGAGCCCGGCGATGGCCGACAGGGTGAGGGTGAAGTTGAACACGGACAGCACCGAGACGATGAAGTACAGGTTCAGCAGCTGCGCGATGATCGCGTTCAGCCCCGCCCTGCGGTAGTACAGGATCATGAAGAGGAACACCAGGCCCAGCCCGAGGGCGCTCGCGTTGATTCCCTGGCGGATGGCGTCCTCGCCGAGGGAGGCGCCGATCGCCTGCTGGCTGATGATCTCCAGCGGCACAGGCAGCGATCCCGTGCGCAGCACCAGGGCGAGGTCGCGCGCCTCGTCCTCCCTGAACCCGGTCACGCGAACCTGGTCGCGGATGGCCTCGCTGATCGTCGCCTGCGCCTTGACCTTGTTGTCGAGGGCCACGGCGAGGACCTTGTCCACGTTGGCGCTGGTGAGCTTGTAGAAGATCTCCCCGCCCTGGGCGGTGAGGATGAAGTTGACGGTGGGCTGGCCCGTGAGCGGGTCGCGGGCGACCTGCGCGTCGCGGATCTCCGCGCCGCTCAACCCGACCTCCTCCTGCAGCACCGTGTACCCCTTCAGCTCGTCCAGGCCGTAGGAGTCCTTCTGGTAGACGCCGCGCAGGACCGTCCCCCGGGGCAGCACGGAGAGCACGTTGGTGTCGCGCACGTTGCCCGCGGCATCCAGCAGCACCCCGGGATTGGCGGCCTGGTACTCCCGCACCTTCGCGAGGGCGTCGGTGTCGGCGATGTGGAAGGTCAGGAGGCCCTTGCCCATGATGAAGCGGCGCACGGCCTCGGGGTCGGCGGTGCCGGGGATCTCGACGATGACCTGGTCGGTGCCCTGGCGCCGGATGGAGGGCTCGGTGAGGCCGAACTGGTCGATCCGGTTTCGCAGGATCTCCAGCGCGGTCACCATCTTCTCCTCTTTCTGCACGTCGGTGTACGTCGTGCCGGAGGTCTTCTCCAGCGACTCGAAGTCGGCCCGGATGACCACGTACATGCCGCCCCGCAGGTCGAGCCCGAGCTGCATCGTCTGGCCCTTGAGGTCCTTCAGGGCGAACATGCGGGAGCGGTGCCAGTCCTCGATGTCGGCCGCCAGCTCCGGGCGACCCGCGTAGGCGGCCAGCACGTCGCGCACGCGCCACGTCTCGGGCGCGCTCTTCTTCGCGTCCCTGTAGCGCAGGGCGGCCTTCGCCGCCAGGTAGCTGTCGACGGCGGGCACCGGGTCATCGGGGTTCATGGCGGTGAGCCGCTTCACGACCTCGTCGGCCTTCTCCTGGGCGAAGACCTTTATCTGGTTGCGCGAGCTCTCTGCCACTTCCTTGTCCGCCTGCGGGGTGAGGAAATACCACTGGATGGACGGCCACAGGAAGTAGAATCCGACCGCCACGAGAACGATGATGAGGAGCAACCGGTACCGCTTCTTCATGAGATGACCTACTCCTTGATCTCCTTGGTCTCTGCCGGCTCGCCCCTGCGCTCGAGAACCTGGGAGATCGCGCTCTTGCTGAACTTGATTCTCACGTTGTCATCGACCCTGACCAGGACCTCGTTGTCCTTCACGGAGTCCACGTACCCGTGCACGCCGCCGATGGTCACGACCCTGTCGCCCTTGCTGATGTTCTTCAGCATCTCCTGGGCTTCCTTCTTCTTCTTGTTCTGCGGCCGGATGACCAGGAAGTAGAAAACGACGATGATGAGGCCGAAGGTCACCAGCATCGTGATGAGCTGGGTGCCTCCGCCGCCCTGCGCCGCCGCTCCGCCGGAAGCGGATTCCGGGGCCCCGAGGAGAAGGGGGAGAAGATTGGCAATGCCTGTCATATGGTGTCCTTGTAGTATTGAGGATGAATAACCGCGTGAAGATACCACAAAGCCGGATCGAGCGTCAAGAACCGCGTTTTCCGGCCCGCAGGCGGCGCGCCACGGCGCGCAGGCGCCGGGAGAACACCGCCTCGACGCGCAGCGAGGCCTCCCGGACCTCCTGCATCCGCCCCACGAGGAACTCGAGCGCCGAGGCGGCCTTCTCCACCTCGGCGGGCGAGAGCCCCTCCAGGCCCGCCTCGGCCGCGGACAGGTCGGGGCCGACCAGCTTCACGATCGTGGCGATCTCGGCGAGGCTGTAGTTGAAGGCCTGCAGGTCCCGGATGAACGACAGGAAGGCCACGTCGCCCTGCCGGTAGAGGCGGAAGCCCCCCTCGGTGCGTCGGAATGGGGAAATGAGCCCCTTTTCCTCCCAGAACTTGATGGTGCGGGCATTTATCCCGCTCTTCTCGGCCAGTTCCCCCACGGTCAGGAAGTCGGAGCGCGAGACGAACCTGCCGGTCTCGTCCTTCACCGGCAGGCCGACGCTGCGCTTGATCCTGTGGATCTCGGCCAGCGCGTAGCCGAGGGAGGAGAACTTGCGGATCAGCTCCCCCTCCTCGACCGCCGCCGCGGGGAACCTGTCCCCCGCCCCGGGCGCCAGCAGCCCGTTGTCGATCCATGCCTGCAGCTCCGCCCGGGTGATGCGCAGGCGTCGCAGCAGCTCCTCGCCCGTCAGCTCCACGCCGCACCCTCTAGACCACGATGGCCCTGGTCACCCCGTCGGGCACGCCGGACAGCCCGAAGGTGCGCTTCAGCTCCTCGACGCCCTGCACGGGGACGCCCCCCCGGGCATTGTACAGCGCACGCACGGCCTCGAGGTCGGCGGCTGAGCCGTCGAACAGCGCGGCGGCGACCGCGGGCTTGAACAGCCCCGCCTCGGCAAGGCGCACGGCGCTCCAGCCCGCGTGGCTTCGGGCGAGCTTCCCATCCACGATCGCCGCGCTGCCCTCGAAGCCGATGCAGAACACGTAGTCGTCCCTGCGCATGAACGGATCTTGGCAGATCGGCTATACTTGTGCAAGTGAAGAGGATGCGGCGCGCATCGGGCGCGGCGCTGCTCGTGGCATGCGCCCGCGCGGAGGATCCCCAGTTCGCCGGCCTGCACAGGGCGCTCGCGGCGCTGTCGGCCTCGGGGGCGGCCCGGGTGCTGCGCTGGGACGGCGGCCCCCTCGCCTTCAGGGGCGGGGAAGCCCCCGCTGCCCTGCTTCTCGCCGGCCACGGCCGCGAGGACCTCCCCGGTGTCGGCGACGGCGACGGATGCGGGCTGGGTCCGCAGGGGCTGCGATGCCCCTCCCGCACGCGGCTGTACCTCCTCGCCTGCGGCCAGGGCCGCGACGAGCTGCGCGCGGGGTGGGCCCGGGGAACGGGGCTCAGCCCGTCGCGTGTGCGCGGCGCCGAAGGGGAGACGGAGACACTCCTCAGCACGCTCTTCGTTCTGCACCTCGCGCGCGCAGGCCCCGCGGGTCTCGACGCCCTGTTCGACCAGTGGGTCCTTGCCAACCGCATCGTGCGGCCGTTTTTCCCGGCCGCACGGGCTCTCTACAGGGCCGCGGGAGGGGATCCCCTGCTCGTGCTGTCGTACCTCGAGCGTGCCGCCGACCTGGAGCCCGTGCGGGGTTTCCTCGCGCTTGCCCCCTCCTGCGTCGAGTACCTGGCAGGCATCCTCCCCGCGGGAGAGTGGCTCCCACGAAAAAAAAGGCAGCCCCCCGCGGGGCTGCCTGTGTGCCGTTGTCTGTCGACGGGTCTCTAGTAGTCGCCCATCCCGCCCATGCCGCCCATGCCGCCCATGCCGCCGCCCATGCCGGGGTTCGGCGCCGATGCTTCCTTCCTCTCGGGGATGTCGGTGACGATGCACTCGGTGGTGAGGAGCATCCCCGCGATCGAGGCCGCGTTCTGCAGCGCCGAGCGGGTCACCTTGGCCGGGTCGATGATGCCGGCCTTCAGCATGTCGGTCCACTCCATGGCCTGGGCGTCGAAGCCCATGCCCTTCTTCTCGTTCTTTGCCCTTTCGACGACGATCGACCCGTCCATGCCCGCGTTCTGCGCGATCTGGCGCAGGGGCTCCTCCAGGGCGCGCTTCACGATGTTGAAGCCGACCTTCATCTCCTGGTTGTAGCCGCTCACGTCGACCTTCTCGAGGGCCTTGGCCGCCTCGACGAGGGTGACCCCGCCGCCGGGCACGACGCCTTCCTCGATGGCCGCGCGCGTTGCCGACAGGGCGTCCTCGACGCGGTGCTTCTTCTCCTTCAGCTCGACCTCGGTGGCCGCGCCGACGTTGATGACCGCCACGCCGCCGGCAAGCTTTGCCAGCCGCTCCTGCAGCTTCTCGCGGTCGTAGTCGGAGGTGGTCTCCTCGATCTGGACCTTGATCTGGGCGATCCGGTCCTTGATATCCTTCTGCTTGCCGTTGCCCTCGATGATCGTGGTGTTTTCCTTGTCCACCTTCACCTGCTTGGCCCGGCCGAGCTGGCTGATCTCGGTGTTCTCGAGCTTCAGGCCCAGCTCCTCGGCGATGACCTGTCCGCCGGTGAGGATCGCGATGTCCTCGAGCATGGCCTTCCTGCGGTCGCCGAAGCCGGGGGCCTTCACCGCGCAGGCGACGAGGGTGCCGCGCAGGTTGTTCACGACGAGGGTCGCCAGGGCCTCGCCCTCGACTTCCTCGGCGATCACGAGCATGGGCTTGCCGCTCTGGGCGATCTTCTCCAGGAGGGGCAGCAGGTCCTTCATGCCCGAGATCTTCTTGTCGTGGATGAGGATGTACGGGTTCTCGAGCACCGCCACCTGGGTGTCGCGGTTGGTGACGAAGTAGGGGGAGATGAAGCCGCGGTCGAACTGCATGCCCTCGACGACCTCGAGGTTCGTGTCCATGCTCTTGGATTCCTCGACCGTGATGACCCCGTCCTTGCCGACCTTTTCCATGGCGTCGGCGATGAGGTTGCCGATCTCCGCGTCGTTGTTGGCCGAGATGGCCGCGACCTGGGAGATCTCTTCCTTCTCCTTGATGTCCTTGGCCGTCTTCTTGATCTCCTCGACAGCCGCCTCCACCGCCTTGGCGATGCCGCGCTTGATGTCCATGGGGTTGATCCCCGCGGCCACCGACTTCAGGCCTTCCTTGATGATGGAATAGGCGAGGACGGTCGCCGTGGTGGTGCCGTCGCCTGCCACGTCGTTTGTCTTCGTCGCCACTTCCTTCAGAAGCTGGGCGCCCATGTTCTCGAGCGGGTCTTCCAGCTCGATCTCCTTGGCGATGGTGACGCCGTCGTTGGTGACGGTCGGCGAGCCGAACTTCTTGTCCAGGACGACGTTGCGGCCCTTCGGGCCCAGCGTGACCTTGACGGCCATGGACATCTTCTCGACGCCCCTCAGAAGCTTCTGACGGGCATCCTCGTCGAACCGGAGCTGTTTAGCCATGTCTCTCCCCTTTCCATCTCATATCAGTGTGTCGTCACGGGCGAATTGAAAGAAGCGTACCGTGCTCTTTGGGAGAAAAGATACAAAAACCGGCTCCGTAGCGGCAAGAGGTATTTTGCGATATTGACTTTGGGCATCCATCTGATACAAAGGACTCGATGGAGAGGAGAAGCGCGCGCCGAGTCTTCCTGGGTGTCCAGTGGAGCGCCTGCTCCTGGGACGACGCCGCACTGTGGTGCGACGTCCTGGTCGGGAAGACCGGGAAGGCGCCCCTGTGCTGGATTCTCCCCTGCCCGCCCGCCGCGGGCCGCAGGAAAACCGCGGCGGACGTCCTCGGCCTCGTGGGCGAGCGGCTCGCAGCGGGGGGCGACACGCTCGCCGCCATGGGCTTCGCGGGCGCCTGCCAGCCCCTGCTCTCCCTCGACGAGCTGGACCGGGAGCTGTCCTGGTGCCGGCGCAACCCCTGGGGAACCGGCCTGGCCGAGGTGCTGGGAACCACCCCGCGCATCCTGATGCCCCGCCTTCCCGACCTGCGCAGGCCCGCGGCTGTGGAGGCATGCCGCGCCAGCGGCTTCCTCCGCGTCGGGGCGGCGCTGGACGGGACCTTCCGCCAGTGGCCCGCGGGTCCCGGCCTGCAGGCCTTCTCGTTCTGGCGCCTGCCTGCCGGCGGCCCGCCCGCGCAGCGTCGGCCGCAGATCCCGCGCGGCGACCTGTTCCTCGTGCTGGACCTCGACGGGCTTTCCTCGCCGCAGGCGCTGGAAGGGCTCCTCGACGCGGTGGTGCTCCCCCTTCTCCCCTCCGTGGCGCGGTTCCCCGCGGAGCCGTCCGCGGCGGAGGGACAGCCGGGCCGCAATCCGCCCGCCCCTCCCCTGCCGTGGCCGGACCCGGGTCGGGACATCTTCCCGTCCCCCCTCGCCCGGCAGCGGCTGGAGCTGGCCGCGCCGCTCTCCCGGAAAAGAAGGAAAAGGGCCGAGGAATACCAGCGCCTGCTCGCGATCCTCTCCCCCGGCCCGCTTGCCGAGCCGGGGCAGCAGGGCGCCCCTCGAAAGGCTCCCTCCGCGCGGCTGCCGGTCGCGCACATGCTGGGGGAGATCACGCTGGCAGGGAGCGACTTCGACGTGAAGCTGGCCGGCGGCAGGTTCCTCGGGCTCACGCGGCGAAACGTCCCCCTGCTGCCCCTGCACAGGGCGGCCTCCTACCTCCGCGTGGCGGGCCGCACCCACGCGTTTCGGGGCCGGGGATCCTTCTCCTTCGAGACGGCCGGGGGCACGGGCCTGCGGGAGGAGCTCACCCTTGACGGGATCGGGGACAGGACGGGCGCTCTCAGCGTGGAGTACAGCTTCGAGGACGGCTCCCCCCGGCTCTGCATCCACGCGGAGATTTCGTGGCCCCGGCTGGACGAAGGGGCCGCGGTCGAGGAGTGCGTGCCCTTCGCGATCGTGCTGCGGGAGCTGACCGGCGCGACGGCGTGCGTGCGAGCCGACGCCCCCGACGGCTCGAGCTGCCAGTACACGGTCAGGGACGGCGAGGGCTGGCTCGCCGTGCCGGGCACGCGGCAGGAGGTCGACCTCGAGGGGGGCGGGCGCCTTGTCGTGCGATGGGCAGAGGAGGCAGCCCGGCGCTGGGGGATCCCGTACTTCCGTGTCAGCAGGTGCCTCGGGAGAAGGCGGGGCCTCGAGCTGAGCCCGTTCGGCGCGGCAGCCGGCCTGGCGGGCCGGTGGCTGAGCGGCACGAGGGAGTTCTTCTCGCTCTCCCTCGGCGTGGAAGGCGGGGGGTAGGGCGTGGCCGGGATCGACTTCTTCGACGTCGACCACACGATCACGCGCAGATCGTCCGGCGGCCAGGTTCATCGTCCTTGCCCTGCGCAGGGGCCTGCTCCCGCTGCGGCTGGTCGTGCTCTTCCCCTTCTACGCGCTGCAGTACAGGCTGGGCCTCTACGAGCCGCGAGGACGTCGGGGAAGGGTTCCCGTACCTCGCGGGGCATGACGCGCGCGGACCTGGAAGAGATCGCGCGGGAGAGCTTCGAGTCGCGAGCTGCAGGCGGACGTGTACGAGGGAGCCGCGGCGCTGATCGCCGAGCGGCGGAGGGCGGGCAGCCGCGTCGCGCTGGCCACCTCGTCGGTGGACATCATCGTCGAGCCGCTGGCCCGCCACCTCGGCGTGGACGACGTGCTCGCCACCGTGCTCGAGTTCCGCGACGGCATCTGCACCGGGAGGGTCGTCGGCCAGCCGATGTTCCGGGCGCGAAAGATGGACGGGGTCATCGAGTTCATCGCGGCGGCGGGAGAAACCCCCGCGGACTGCGGGTTCTACTCCGACAGCATCTACGACCTGCCCCTGCTGCGAGTCGATCGGCCGCCCTGTCGCCGTCAACCCCGACTTCCGGCTGCGCCGCATCGCCCGTGCGCAGGGGCTGGCCGGTCATCGATCTCGCCTGACCATCTCCCCGTCCGGCGTCTCGACGAGCAGCGCGCCGTCCTCGTCGATTCCCCGCACGGTCCCCTCCCCGACCGACGCGACGAGCCTCGCGGCAACGCGCGCACGCCAGCCGTCGTCCGACAGGCTCTCCTTCAGCCGCGCGAGCACGGCGGGCAGGAGAGCGAGCGGCGCCACCTCGCGGCCCGCGGCCATGGCGAGGGAGACAGGCGCTCTCCGCCATCTCGGGCGGGAACGAGGACTGGATGCAGTTGACGCCGATGCCGACAAGGAGCGCGCCGGCCGCGACCCTCGCAGAGCATGCCGGCCAGCTTGCGGCTTTCCCACAGGAGGTCGTTGGGCCACTTGATCCGGGCAGCGATGCCCGCGGCGTCCTCGATGGCGAGGGCGACGGCCAGCCCCGCGCGAAGCGAAAGCTGGGCGGGGGGAAAACGACGTCAGCGGGGCGCAGCACGACCGTGGCGAGCAGGCTCTCCCACGGGGCGGACAGCCACCGCGTCCCCTGGCCCCTGCCCCTGCCCCTCTCCTGGCAGCCCGCGGCCGCCACGGTCCCTGTCGGGCAGCCGTCGAGGGCGAGGGCGAGGGCATCGTCCATCGTCGAGGTGGTTCTCTCGCGCAGGTACACCGGCGCGCCCGGCCATGGGCTGGCGATCCTGAGGCTTGTCTGCATGCGCATTCCCCTGTACCATTTTCCCGCATGCAGGAAAACCCTCTCGCGGCCGGCCTGGGCCTGGCACGCGAACCCGCCCCGCTCTCCCTTGTCATCTTCGGGGCGAGCGGCGACCTGACTCGGCGCAAGCTCATCCCCGCCCTGTTCTCGCTGCACCTGAAGGGCAGCGCCTCCCGGATGCGGATCACCGGCTTCGCGCGCAGGGACTGGACGACGGAGAGCTTTCGCGCGCGGGTGCGCGCCATGCTCGACGCGGAGGATGCGCCCGCCGCCTCCGCGGCCGAGAAGGACGCCTTCGCGGCCCGGGTCGATTTCGTGCGCTCCTCCTTCGAGAACCCCGACGGCTACGCCGCGCTCAAGGCCGCTCCCGCAGCCCCGCCCAACCGGCTGTTCTACCTGGCCACCCCCCCCGACGAGTACCAGATCGTCGTGGAGCGCATCCGCGCGGCCGGCCTCGCCGGACCAGTCCCGGGGCTACGCCCGCATCGTGGTGGAGAAGCCGCTGGGGAGGGACCTGGCGAGCGCGCGGGCGCTGAACGAGATCTTCGCCCGCGCGTTTCCCGAGGACCAGATCTACCGCATCGACCACTACCTGGGCAAGGAGACGGTGCAGAACATCATGCTGCTGCGCTTCGGCAACGAGATCTTCGAGCCGGTGTGGAACAACAGGTACGTCGACCACGTGCAGATCACGATGGCCGAGACGATCGGCGTGGAGACCCGGGGCCGCTACTACGAGGGGGCGGGCGCCCTGCGCGACATGATCCAGAACCACATGCTGCAGCTTCTCGTCCCTGGTGGCCATGGAGCCGCCCGTCGACCTGGCCCCCGACAGCGTCCGCGACGAGAAGGTCAAGGTCCTGAAGTCGATCAAGCCGATCGGCGCGGACGCCGTCGCGGCCGAGACGGTGCGCGCCCAGTACGCGGCGGGCATCGCCGAGGGCGCCGAGGTCCCGGGGTACAGGCAGGAAAAGGGCGTGGCGCCCGGGTCCCAGACGGAGACCTACGCGGCGCTGCGGGTGCAGCTGGACTCGTGGCGGTGGGCGGGGGTCCCGTTCCTCCTGCGCACCGGGCAAGCGGCTCTCGCGGCGCGCGACCGAGATCTCCGTCCACTTCAAGAGGCCGCCGCTCAACCTCTTCGGCAGGCAGGCCCGCTCCCCGCGCAGCCCAACGTGCTCGTCCTGCGCATCCAGCCGCGGGAGGGCATCACCCTCGGGTTCAACTCGAAGATCCCGGGGCGCGCCTCGGACATGCGCACCGTGGCCATGGACTTCGCCTACGGCTCCGCCTTCGCGGACGACCTTCCCGACGCCTACGAGAGGCTCCTGCTCGACGCGATGGTGGGAGACTCGACCCTGTTCATGCGCACCGACGAGGTCGACTCCGCCTGGAGGTTCGTGACGGGGATCCTCGACGGCTGGTCGGCCTCCGCCGCGCCGCCCCTCGCCTTCTACAGGGCCGGGCAGCTCCGGGCCCGACGAGGCCTCCCGCCTCCTCGGGTCGCAGGAGAGGCGGTGGAGAAGGCTGTGAGCGCAACCCTTGATCCCCGCGCCGTCGAGCGCGAGATCGCCATGATCCGCGAGAGGGAATCAAATCCCTACTCCTCGGGGATCAAGACGAACCTTTTCAACCTCGTGATCCTCGCCGAGGGGGAGGAGCAGGCCACGGCGGCCGGGCCTGCCCTCGGGCACATGCTGGGCAGGAGGCCGGCGCGCATCATCACGATCGTGCGCGGCGCGGCCGCCTCCCCCGCGCAGGGGGCGGAGACGGGGGCGCGCGCCTCGGTGACGGGCCGCTGCTTTCCGGATACGCACAGCAGGGGCGTGTGCTTCGAGGAGATCCGCATCTCGGCCGTGGGAAGCGGGGTGGACGTCGGCGCGTGGGCTCCCCTGCTCATCCGCGACATCCCCGTCTACGCCTGGGTGCCCGGCCTGCCGTCCCTGGAACGGCTGGCGCCGGCGGTCGAGGCCGCCGAGTACATCGACACGCTCATCACGGACAG
This sequence comes from uncultured Spirochaetota bacterium, assembly GCA_963733835.1. Lineage (GTDB taxonomy): Bacteria > Spirochaetota > Spirochaetia > SZUA-6 > Fen-1364 > CAVTER01. The sequence continues at coordinate 138,289 of CAVTER010000014.1, read as the reverse complement.
CACGGCGGCCCGCTCGCTGCAGGCCGCCCTCGGGGCGGCCCGGTGCCTGCATGCCGCGCGCGCCGCGGCACGCCGCGCGATCGCCGTCTCCGACCTGGCCTGGAGACGGACGCTGCCCCTGCGGGTACAGGCGGCCCGTGCATTCGATCCGCCCGAGGAGCGGGCACGGCTCGCGTCGATCCGGGAGATCTGCGCCCGGGAGCTCGTCCCCGCGGAGGCGCTGGGCCTCTCGCTCTGGCTTGCCTCGCGCCTGGGGTGGACGCTGCGGCCGGCCGACCCGGGCCGCGCGGGGGAGGCTCCTGCCTTCGTGGACGCGGCGGGCAGGCCCGTGCGCCTGTGCGAAGCAGGAGCCGGCCGCGCGCGGACGGGCACGCAGGTGTCGGTGGAGATCCGGTTCGACGCGGGGGAGCCGCTCCTCCTTGCCGCCGCGGCGCCCACGGACGGCGAGATCCTCCTGGCCGAGGTCGACAGCCCGCGTCAGGACCCGCTCTTCGAGGACGTGCTTGCCGCCGCGGGAGACGGCGCGTGACCGAACCCGAGGCGGCGGCGGTGCCGCACCCGCGGGTCCAGGTGCGGGTCTTCCCGGACCTGGAGGGCGCGGGCGAGGCGGCGGCCGGGCTCGTGCTCGAGGCCGTCGCGGGTGCCCTCGCCGCCGGCCGCACGCCCTGCGTCGTCCTGAGCGGCGGTCGCACGCCGCGCGGCAGCCTGGCCGCTCTCGCGCGGGGCATCGCGGCCGCGGCCGTCCCCGTGGAACGCCTGCTGTGGCTGTTCGGGGACGAGAGGTGGGTCCCCGCGGCGCACCCGCGCAGCAACGAGGGCATGGCCCGGGAGGCGCTGCTCGCTCCGATCGGCGCGCCGCGGCAGACCATCGCCTCGTGGGGTGCCGGGGACGGCGACCCCGTGCAGTGCGCCGCGCGCTACGGGGCGTGGACGGCGCGCGCGCGGGCGGGGGCCGGGGGCTGCCCCGACGCGGTGATGCTGGGCCTGGGGCCGGACGGCCACGCCGCTTCCCTTTTCCCCGGGGCCGAGGCGCACCTGCCGGGCGGGATGCGCGCCGTGGTCGGACCAGGCCTTCCCGGGGACACTGCCGCCGTGTATCTTCCCGCGGTGAAGGAGTGGAGGCTCACGCTGTGCCCGGCATTTCTTGCCTCCGCGCGGCGCGTCGTGTTCCTCGTCTCGGGCGGGGAGAAGGCGCAGGCGCTGCGGCGCGTCCTGGAGCGCGACCCCTCCCTGCCCGGGTCGTGGATCCGCGCGGCCGACACCGTCTTCTGCGTGACGCAGGACGCCGCGGGGCCCGGCATCAGGGACTTTGGCGGGGATGTGCGATTCGCGTGACCGAGGAGACCATGCAATGAATGTCCGCCTGACGGATTTCGTCCATTCCCTGTACTTCGAGATGCAGACCGTCGAGGGGGTGCGGCCCCTCGAGATCTGGAACGGGGTGCGGGAGCTGTTCGACCCGTACGAGAAGACGAGCCTTGTCAAGAACCTGTGCAAGGTCGTTGTCCCGCTTGTGAACGGGGAGTGCTGGGGCCTGCCCTTCGACGCGCACGCCGCGCAGGTCTTCGCGGGCGTGCAGGCCCTCCTCGCCTTCCTCACGGCGGCCCCTGACTCGCGCGTGTTTCACCGTTTCCCCTACCCGCCGGTGGGCGACGCCGACCAGAAGGAGCTGTACAGGCTCGTGAAGGAACGGGCGGCGGCCATCGTGCGCGGGGCTGCCGAGGCTGCCCGCAGGGGAGCCGGGGAGGCAGGCGGCCCCGCGGGCAGGGCGCAGCGCGGCAGGGTGCGCCCCGACGCGGTCTTCCCGGACGGTCTTTTCGACTTCCGCGAGATGCGCCTGGTGGACAACGAGCTTCCCTACATCATCTTCACGGACAAGGAGTTCAAGGTCATCCACGGGCTGGCCATCGTGTACCTGTGGCTGATAGACATGGACACCATCTTCCTGCGGCTGCTGGAGGAAAACGGGGTGGCCGGCGAGATCGCGGCGGAGTACCGCCAGTTCACCCGGCGTGTGCACAGGGAGAACCCCCTGACCGTGCGGGGGAAGAAGATGAGCACCGACGACCTCATCGCGCTCATCCACGAGAAGATGCGCGACGACGACTACCTCGACGTGTTCGAGAACGTCTACACGTGGTTCGAGCAGGCGCGCCAGAAGCTCGCGCCGGCCTGAGAGGGGGCGGGCCCCGCCCCGGGCAGGGCCCGTCCGCGACGCATCACCCGACCTTCGGAAGCTCCTTCTCCGCCCTGCGGATCTCCGCCTCCGGGTACTCGTAGTCCTCGAGCTTGCCGGCGAAGTACTGCTCGTAGGCGGCCATGTCGAAATGGCCGTGGCCGGACAGGTTGAACAGGATCACCTTCTTCTCGCCCGTCTCCTTGCACTTCTTCGCGGCCCTGATGGCGGAGGCGATGGCGTGCGCCGACTCGGGGGCGGGGATGATGCCCTCGGTGCGGGCGAAGAGCACCGCGGCCTCGAAGGTCTCCTTCTGCTTCAGCGCCTCGGCGCGCATGAGGCCCAGGTGGTTCAGCACCGACACGATGGGCGAGGCGCCATGGTAGCGCAGGCCGCCGGCGTGCACGGAGGCCGGGATGAACCCGTGCCCGAGGGTGTACATCTTGGCGAGCGGGATGAGCTTTCCCGCGTCACCATAGTCGTAGGCGTAGCAGCCCTTGCTGAGCGAGGGACAGGCCAGGGGCTCGGAGGCGACGAACTCGATGTTCTTCTTCCCCGAGATCTTCTCCTCCATGAACGGCGCGATGATCCCGCCGAAGTTGCTGCCGCCGCCGTGGCAGCCGATCACGATGTCCGGCGTGATTCCCAGCTCGTCCAGCACCGCCTTGGCCTCCAGCCCGATCACCGTCTGGTGGAGAAGCACGTGGTTGAGCACCGAACCCAGGGCGTACTTCGTCGTGCCGCCGGAGGCGGCCGCCACCTCCACTGCCTCGCTGATGGCGATGCCCAGCGAGCCGGGGTAGTTCGCCTTGTCCTTGAGCAGCGTCCTGCCGATCCCCGTCTCCGTCGACGGGCTGGGGTGCACCCGGGCGCCGTAGCTCTCCATCATGATCTTGCGGTAGGGCTTCTGCTCGTAGGAGGCGCGGACCATGAACACGTTCACGTCCATGTTGAAATGGGCGCCTGCAAAAGCCAGCGCGCAGCCCCACTGGCCCGCGCCGGTCTCGGTGGACAGCTTCTTCACGCCCTCCCGCTGGTTGTAGTAGGCCTGCGGGATTGCCGTGTTGGGCTTGTGGCTGCCCGTGGGGGTCACGCTCTCGTTCTTGAAGAAGATGGTGGCCGGCGTGCCCAGCGCCTCCTCCAGGAACTTCGCCCGGATGAGCGGCGTGGGACGGAACAGCGAGTAGACCTTGAGTACCTCGTCGGGAATGAGGATCTCGCGCTGGGTCGAGACCTCCTGCTCGAGCAGGCCCATGGGGAAGAGCGGCGTGAATGCCTCCAGGGGGACGGGCTTGCCGTCGGCCGGGCTGAGCATGGGAGGCACGGGCTCGGGCAGGAACGCCTGGATGTTGAGCCACTTCCGCGGTATCTCGCGCGTGGGAAGCTGGAAGATCCTGTTGTCGGTCATGGAATGCCCCTTTCGATCCGTGTCCGCGCCTCCGGCGCGGGCCGCCCCAACGGGGCGGAAAAACAAAAAACCCGGGACCTGGCCCGGGTTTTCGCGCATAAAAAAACCGCGGGCGGCTTCTCTCCAGGGGAGGGAAACCGCCTGCGGTTTGCCCGTCATCTCACGACGATCTCAGGCAGACCCGGGTTTCCTCCCCGTGATCCACCACCACCAGATGAGCCCGCTCGCGATATGCATCGCCCGGCCGGTCGTCATGATGGGCACATCATACGGAAAATCGCTCACGTGTCAAGCAGTTTTTTCCCCGCCCGTGCAGACTCACGGGAGCCTGGCCCGCACGAACTCGCGCACCTCTTCCGTGTCGAACGTCGAGCCCGGCGCGTGCGCCGAATCCTTGATCGGCTTCTCGAACTGCTCGGCGGTGATGCCGAACGCCTCGAGGAATGCCTCGCGCGGGATTCCCGCCAGCTCGGCCACGGCCTTGAAGGTGTCGCTCCCCTTGATGTCGTCGGGATTGAACGACTTCGTCTCCTCCACCACCTGGGTGATCGACTTCTGCGTCCACTCCACCCCCGGGATGAACGAGGAGCCCACGACCACCGCGGCGAAGATGGCGACGGTGATGCCCAGCACGGCGAAGGGGTGGATCTTTCCCTTCGTCGGGCCTCCCACGACAAGGGTGTCCTTCACGGGGCAGGCGGCAACGCAGAGGGTGCAGGCGATGCACTCGGAGCTCTGCACCTGCGCGACCGACTCCACCGGGATGTTCACGGGGCAGGCCTTGGTGCAGGCCATGCAGTGCGTACAGGTGGCGTCGTTCCTCTTCACCCGGAACCAGCCCAGCCTGTTGATGATGCCGAGGAAGCCGCCCATGGGGCAGAGGTACTTGCAGAAGAACCTGTCGTACAGCAGGGAGCCGACCAGGCTCACGACGAGGATGAGGAAGCCAATGAGGAACTCGGCGAACAGCTCGACGGACAGGATGTGGTTCCACGCGGCCCACGGGTCGTAGGGCCGGATCACCAGCTGCGCCGTGATCGCCGACCAGATGACGATGGCCAGGAGGGCCAGGTACTTCAGGTACCGGGCAGGCCGGTCGATCGCCGTCGGGACGGTGAGCCTCTTGCGGACGATGAGCTTCCCCAGCCGGGCAAAAAGCTCCTGCAGCGCGCCGAAGGCGCAGATCTTTCCGCAGAACACCCGGCGGAACACCAGGGCCATGATGATCGACGCTGCCAGGACCGCGAAGCTTGTCCAGGCGACCCTCTGGATGAGAGTGCCGGTGAGGACCAGGGTGATGGCCGACTCGATCCCCCCGAACGGGCACAGGGCGTCCACGCCTACGGGCTTGGTCGCACCCAGCTTCTGGTGCAGGATCGCGGCCGCCGTGGCAACCACGAGGGAAACCACGAGCACCGCGAGCCGCACGCCTCGAAAAGCCCTCTGCACCGACGTGTCGCTCTTCTCAGCCTTCATCACGTGCCTCCTCAGAAGCCCAGAAGCTCGACCTCGAAGACGAGGAAGGAGTTGGGAGGGATCGCGCCCGGGTACCCCCGCTCGCCGTATCCCAGCTCGGGCGGGATCACGAGCAGGCGCTTCTCGCCCTTCTTCATGTCCAGCAGGGCCTCGTTCCAGCCCTCGATCACCTCGCCGATGCGGAAGCTCACGGGCTGGCCCTTCGCGGAGGCGTCGAAGACCTTGCCGTCGAGGAACTTCCCCACGTAGTTGACCGACACCGTGGCGCCCTGGGCGGGCTTCGCCCCCGCGCCTGCCTTCAGGACCTGGAACATGAGGCCCGTCTTCGTCGTGGTGAGCGTCGGCCACTGCTTCTGGATCGCGGCGATGGCGTCCCCGCGGGCCTTGCGTGCCCGTTCGGCAACGGCAGCCTTCGCCTTCGCGACCAGGCCGTCGAAGCCGGCCTGCGTGACGACGAACGCCTTTGCCGCGGCCCCGATGCGCAGGATCTTCACGCTCTTCATCACGTCGCCCTGCTGGACCGCGTTGACGATGTCCTGGCCCTTCACGACCCTGCCGAACACGGAGTACCCGTCGTCCAGCCACGGGGTGGCCTTGTGGGTGATGTAGAACTGGCTGCCGTTGGTGTCGGGCCCCGAGTTGGCCATGGCAAGCACGCCCGGCCCGTCGTGGCGCAGCGCGGGGCTCACCTCGTTGGGGAACTCGTACGCCGGGCCCGCCCGACCCGTTGCCCTGCGGGTCGCCGCCCTGGATCATGAAGTCCTTGATCACGCGGTGGAAGGTGAGCCCGTCGTAGAAACGCTTCCCCGCGGGGCCGCCTGTCCTCAGGATCCCCTCCGCGAGCCCCACGAAGTTCGAGACGGTGAGCGGGGCCTTCCCGTACTCCAGCCTGCACACGATGGTGCCCCGCGTGGTGGACAGCTCGGCGTACAGGCCGTCGGGCAGGGAGTCGGCGGCTCCCGCCGCGAGTGGGGCGAGGCCCAGAAGGACGACGATGAAGGGCAGTCTGTGCACGGCGGTGACCTCCGGTGTTCCCCCTGCGTGCCACGCGGGCAGGTTGCGTGTCAATACTCCCCGCCTCTGCACTTGATCCCCGCGCGACCCTGCGCGTACAGTCAGCGGGTGACATCCCTTGGCCCGGTCCTGCAGGTCGGCCTGGTCGCTGTGCTCTCCTACCTCGTCGGCTCGTTCCCCACGAGCATCGTCATCGGCAGGCTCTTCTTCGGGAGAGACCCGCGCGCGGCGGGCTCGGGGAATGCAGGCGGCACCAACGCGATGCGCGTGTTCGGCTGGAAGGCAGGCGTGGCGACAATGGCGATCGACGCGGGAAAGGGGGTGCTTGCCACGCTGCTCATCTCGCGACTGCCGGCTCCCGCCGCGGTCCCGCGCGAGGCGCTGCAGATCCTCGCCGGCTGTTCCGCGGTCGTGGGCCACGTCTGGACCGTCTTCGCCGGCTTCCGCGGCGGCAAGGGCATGGCCACTGCCGCGGGCATGGCAGCGAGCCTCTACCCCCTCGCGCTCGCCTTCTGCCTGCCCGTGTTCGCCGTTGTGCTCGTTCTCACGGGGTGGGTGTCCGTTGCGTCGATGGCTGCCGCGGTCTCGTTCCCCTTCCTGCTCCTCGTGATCAGGGCCACCGGCCTGCAGGAAGTCCCGCCGATCCTTTTCTGGTTCTCGATCCCCCTGGCGGCGCTCATCGTCTTCACGCACAGGTCGAACATCCGCAGGCTTGCCGCGGGCACGGAGAACAGGGTGGAGAAGGCGATGGTGGTGCGCCGGCTGCTGCGGCGCCTTCGCGGGATCAGCCCGGGGGAATAGCGCTTCCCAGCAGCACGTGCGAGGCCTCCAGGTACTGGGGGCCCAGCCGGGTCAGGACCTCCGCCACGTCGCGCGGGTCGCCATCGATACCCAGGGCCGCGAAGTTCCTGTCTCCCCGCGCTCCCAGCTGCAGGTCCACCACATTGACACCCCGCGAGGCGAGGGCCGACAGCAGAACGAGCACCACCCCCGGCCGGTTCGCGTGCACGGCGACGATCATGTGCGGCGAGACGGGGATGCCGAGCCACACGCCGTCCACCTCCAGCAGGTAGGCCGCGGCCGCCTTCAGCGGCGGCAGCGCGATGCGCGTCTCGGGTTCGATGCGGAAGAACCTGTCCCCCGCCGTCCCGCGGACGAAGTCCACGGCCTCGCGCACCCTTTCGGGTGCGCCGTCGAGGGTCAGGTACGCCGTGGCGGTGCCGTCCTCGAGGGAGTTCAGCCACGCCGTCTCGACGTTGATCTCCTCCGAGGCCAGGGTGTTGAAGAGGAGCGCGAGCGTGCCCGGCGTGTCCGCGTGGTGCGAGAACAGGCAGCGGATCTCGCCGCCGCGGTACTCGGGCATCCTGTCCGTGACGGTCACCGAGCGGCGGTCCTTGCGGGCGCGCAGGGCGTGGAACCCGCCCAGCGACGAGGATTCGGGGAAGACCTCGGCCAGCCCGCGAAACCCGCCGCCGAAAGACAGGCGCGGCATCTCCAGCTGCTTCTCGCGGGGGACACGGTCGTTCAGGATCTCGATGCCGAGGTTGAGCACCCGGAAGGCAGCCTCGTTGCCGCCGGCCCCATCCCCCCGGCAGCAGGCCTGCGGGAATCCCGCGGGCCGAGCGGCCGCTTCTCGGGCAGGCCCCGGGAGAACGAGACGTAGTATCGGTAGCCCGCGGCGCGCACGGCCTCCAGGCCTGCCTCGTAGTCCCTTCCCAGGTCGTCCACGGTGTGGCAGTCGGATCCCAGGGCCACGGGGATGCCCAGGCTGCAGGCCCGCCTCAATATCTCGGGATGCGGGTAGATCCCCACGCCCTTCCTGATGCCGGACAGGTTCACGTCGAGGGCGAGATTGCGCTCGGCGATCATCTCCAGCAGCGTGAAAAGCCTGCGCGAGATCCCGTCATCGGCCTCGTCGAGCCTGCCGAGGCAGGCGGGCAGCGGGGCGTAGAGCTTGGGAAGGTCGATGTGCCCGACCACGGAGATGCCGCGCCAGGCCGTCGTCCACCATCTCGATGAGCTCGTCGAAGTACGACGCCCACAACCCCTCCACGCCGCCGCGCGCCTCCAGCAGCGCCCGGGTCTCCGCTTCCGACCCGTCGTAGGGCATGCCGTCGCGCGCGAAGTGCACGGAGCTCACCACGAAGTCCACCCCGTCGGCCTGGAACAGCTTGGCCCGATTCCACTCCCTGCCCAGCCCCGTGCCCAGCCACTCCAGCTCCACGCCCGAGCGCACGGCGATCCTCCCCTCCCAGCGCCTGCGCAGGGCGGCGATCCTCTCGCTGTACGTGAAGTAGGAGGCGTCCCCCCGGATGAACTTGACGTCGGTCGCCCGCTCACTCGCGTAGCGGACCCGCGTGAGCCGGGGGGAGTGGATGACGAAGGTCACGGCGGGAAAGCCGAGCGAGATCGCCCGCTCGACCACCGCGTCCAGGTCGTCGATGCCGTGCTTCACGTGGTCGGCTCCCGTGCCGACGTGCACCCCGTGGGTCTCCCAGATGAAGGACCGCCCTCCCGCCATGCACGGGAGTATAGCGAAATAGGCGGCCGCGGCAAGCTTGATCGCGGGAGGGCTTTCCTCTACCTTATGAGCCATGAACGCCACCGAGGTCATGCAGAGGGTCGAGGCGATCATCGAGGCGCACGGCACGGGCCTCCTCGCCACCGTGGGAGACGACGGGGGGCCGCGCATGCGCTGGCTCACCCCCGCGGCGCTGCGCGGCAGGTTCGGGGCACTGTACGCGGTCACGGCGCCGGCCTTCGCCAAGGTTGGCCAGGCCCGGGCCCATCCCCGCGTGGAGTGGATGTTCCAGACCCCCGCGCTCGACGAGATCGTGACCCTGCGCGGCAGGATCAACGTCGTGGAGAACCCCTCGCTGCGCGCCGAGGCCCTCGAGGTGATCGGGCCACGGCTGCGGGCGTTCTGGAAGCTGGCCCACGACGGGGGCGACCTCGCGGTCCTGGAGACGGTGATCGAGGAGGCCACCCGCTACCTGCCCATGCAGGGCAGGAAGGACACGGTGCGCTTCGACGCCGGGGGAGGCGCGCCGTGAGCGGGGCCGCGCGCGAGAAGGAGTTCCTCCGCCAGATGCTGCTCATCCGACGGTTCGAGGAGAAGGCAGCCCAGATGTACGGCCTGCGGAAGATCGGCGGCTTCTGCCACCTCTACATCGGGCAGGAAGCCGTCGGCCGTGGGCGCCATCGGCGCGCTCGACCTGCCCGAGGGACTACGTCGTGGCCGCCTACCGGGACCACGGCTACGCCCTCGCCTGCGGCATGGACCCGAAGTCCCTGATGGCGGAGCTGTTCGGCAAGGCCACGGGCTGCTCGAAGGGCAAGGGCGGCTCGATGCACTTCTTCGACGCCGCCCGGCACATGATGGGCGGCAACGGCATCGTCGGCGCGCAGATCCCCTTGGCCACGGGCGTCGCCCTGAAGTCGCGCTACCGCAGGGACGGCGGCGTCACCCTCTGCTGGTTCGGCGACGGTGCCATCCACCAGGGCTCGTTCCACGAGAGCCTCAACATGGCGAAGATCTGGAACCTCCCCGTCGTCTACATCTGCGAGAACAACCAGTACGGCATGGGCACCGACTTCCGCAGGGTGTCGTCGGTCACGGATTTCGCCGCCATGGCCGCCGCGTACGGCATCCCGGGGAAGCAGGTGAACGGGATGGACGTGCGCGATGTGTACCGCGACGCCTCCGAGGCGGTCGAGCGGGCGCGGACGGACTCCACGCCCGAGTTCCTCGAGATCAGGACCTACCGGTACCGGGGCCACTCGATGAGCGACCCGGCGAAGTACCGCACGGCCGGAGGAGCTGGAGTCCTACAAGAAGCAGGACCCGATCCTCATCCTGAAGGATGCCCTGGAGGCGGACGGCAGCCTGTCCGCCGACGAGTACGCCGCCATGGACGCGCAGGCGAAGGCCGCCTGCGACGAGGCGGTGCGCTTCGCCGAGGAGAGCCCGGAGCCCGACCCCTCGGCCCTGTACGAGGACGTGCTGGCATGAGCGTGATCACCGTGCGCGAAGCCCTTCGGGCAGCGATGGACGAGGAGATGGCCCGCGACGACTCGGTCATCCTCCTGGGCGAGGAGGTCGGGGCAGTACAACGGCGCCTACAAGGTGAGCCAGGGCCTGCTCGAGAAGTACGGCCCCGAGCGGGTGATCGACACGCCGATCTCGGAGGAAGGCTTCACCGGCATCGGCATCGGCGCCGCGATCGTGGGCCTTCGGCCCATCGTCGAGTGGATGACCTTCAACTTCTCGCTGCAGGCCATCGACCAGGTCATCAGCAACGCGGCAAAGATGCGCTCGATGTCCGGCGGCCAGTTCACGCGTGCCCATCGTCTTCCGCGGCCCCAACGGCCCCGCCGAGTACCTCGGGCTCGCAGCACTCGCAGGCGCTGCAGTCGCTCTACGCGCACGTGCCGGGCCTCAAGGTCGTGGCGCCATCGAACGCCCGCCGACGCGCAAGGGCCTGCTGAAGTCCGCCATCCGCGACGACAACCCCGTGCTGTTCCTCGAGGCGGAGATGATGTACGGCTGGAAGGGCGAGGTGCCCGAGGGCGAGCACCTCGTGCCCCTGGGCAGTCGCCGACGTGAAGCGGCAGGGCACGGACGTGACCATCGTCACCTTCTCCAAGCCCATGAGGCTCGCACTCGAGGCTGCCGACGCCCTCGCGGGCATCGGGCATCGAGCGGAGATCGTCGACCTGCGCAGCCTCCGGCCGCTGGACGAGCGAGACGATCTACGCGTCGGTGCGCGAAGACGAACCGGTGCGTGGTCGTGGACGAGGCCTGGCCGTTCGCGAGCGTGGGCTCGCACGTGGCGTGGCTGGTGTCGCGCGAACTGCTTCGACGACCTGGACGCGCCCGGTGGAGCTGGTCTCGGGCGAGGACGTGCCGATGCCGTACAACCACGCGCCTGGAGCTCGCCGCGCAGCCCTCCGTGGCGAAAATCGTCGATGCCGTGAAGCGCACGGCGTACATGTACGGAGGCCGACGATGGCGGAGAAGATCCTGATGATCGCCCTGTCGCCCACCATGGAAACGGGCACCGTCGCGCGCTGGCGGAAGAAGGAGGGCGACGCCGGTCAGGAGCGGCGACGTGATCTGCGAGGTGGAGACCGACAAGGCCACCATGGACTACGAGTCGCACCTCGGAGGGCACGCTGCTCAAGATCGTGCTGCCCGAGGGCGGCCAGGCGAAGGTGGGCGACCTCATCGCGATCGTCGGCGCGCCCGGGCGAGGACATCTCCGCGCTTCTGCGGCGCGCCGCGCCCGCCTGCCGCCGCCGCCCCCGCGGCGGCGAAGCCCGCTGCTGCCCCGGCCCCCGCCGCTGCCCCCTTGCCGACTCCCGCGCAGCCGACCGGCCCGGCGGGCCGGTTGCGCTCCTCCCCTCTCGCCCGCCGACTGGCCGACGAGCGGGGCATCGACCTCGGCTCCGTGTCGGGCACCGGGCCCGCGGGCCGGGTCGTCAAGCGCGACATCGACGCTGCCGTTCCCGTTGGACAGCCCCGCGCCGCGGTTGCGGCAGCGCTGCCCGACCTTCCCCTCGGCCCGGGCGACGAGCTCGAGCCCCTCTCGGGCATGCGCAGGGTGATCGCGCAGCGCCTGTCGGAGAGCAAGTTCACCGCGCCTCACTTCTACCTGACCGTGGTCGTCGAGGCGGACGAGCTTCTGGCCTTCCGTGCCCGTCTCAACTCGGGCGACGCGCCCGCGGCCGACACCGCCGGGCGCGGCCGCCACGCGGAAGATCTCGTTCAACGCGATCCTCGTGGGGCTTGCAGGGCGGATGCCTTGCCCGTCACCCGCGGGTGAACTCCTCCTGGAGCAGCCAGGGCATCATCCGCAGGGCTGCCGCAGACATCGGCCTCGCAGTCGCCCTCCCCGACGGCCTTGTCACCCCGGTGGTGCGCGACTGCGGCAGGAAGGGAATCGTGGGCATCGACACCGAGCTGGCCGACCTCGTGCAGCGGGCCCGGTCGGGGAAGCTCAAGCCCTCCGAGTACGAGGGGGCCACCTTCACGATCAGCAACCTGGGCAGCTTCGGCATCGACGAGTTCACGGCCATCATCAACCCGCCCGGCTCGGCCATCCTCGCCGTGGGAGCCGCGCGGAAGGAACCGGTGATCCTCACGAAGGAAGACGGCGACTACGTTGCCGCGCGCCAGCGCATGCGCCTCACCCTCTCCTGCGACCACAGGGTCATCGACGGCGCGGTCGGCGCCGCCTTCCTGCGCGAGCTGGCCGACACCCTGGAGAACCCCGCCCTCGGCCTGGCCTGACGCCCCGGGAAAGCGGCGCCTACCTCTGCCTGGGGCCCAGCACTGCGCGCAGGATGGCGGGAGCGCGCGGGCTTGCAGCGGCGGACACGGTGTGCACGATGCCGCCCGACTGCTCGATCACCGACGACTCGCCCTCCCAGGAGAGGTCGAGGTAGCTGCCCACGAGGCATGCGGTGATCCCGTGCCTGACCCCCGCGCCGGGGAGACGGGCGGGAAGCGCGCGACGGAAGCTCTCGCGCTCCTCGGCCGTGAAGGGCACGCCGTTCGCCTTGATGTCGATCCAGAGGTCGATCCCGCGAAACCGGCTCCTCCCATTCCTGGAAGAAGCTGTCCCTGCAGAGGGTGAGCCCGACGCGCTCGCCCGCGACCACGAAGGGAGAGGCATCCTCGAGCCTGCCCGCGGAGAGCCCGACCACGTCCTGCTCGAAATCGGTCAGGAAGATCTTGTCCTGGGTGTACAGCAGGTCCCCGTCGGGGCTGAAGACGAAGGCGCGGTTTCGCAGCTCCTCGCCCGCCCCGCCCGGCGACACGGCCACGAAGGCGCTCCCCGCGACGATGGTCACCCGGTGCCTCCGGGCGAGAGGCGCGAAGACCTCGACGAGGATGCGCTGCACCTCGCCGGATCGCTCCAGGAACACGTCGCGCACCGTGTCAATCCCGGGATGGGCTTCCCGCACGCGCGCAAGGGCCTCTGCCACGCTCGAGGCCCCGCGCAGCCCGCCCGCGTCCTGCAGCAGGGCGAGGAACACGCAGGTGTACTCGGGGAACACGACGAGGTCGGGCTCCTGCCCGGCCACGGCCTGCTCGACGGCCGCTGTCACCGCGGCCTGGAAGCTCTCCTGCGAGGCGTACGTGCGCTCCTCGACATGGAGCTGGACGACAGCCACGCGAAGCCCCGCCGCGGACAGGACCTGCGCAGCGAGGAGCAGCAGGCACGGGAGCGCTCCCCCGCGGAGGGCTTTCACCTCAGCGCTGCACCCTGCCGGAACCCGACCCTGCGGCCAGGGCCTTCACCTCGGCGACCGACAGCAGGGGCAGGTCGCCGGGGATGGAGTGCTTCAGGCACGATGCGGCCACGGCGAACTCCAGGGCCTCCCGCGGCGAGGAGAGCGTGGAGATGCCGTAGATCAGCCCCGCGGCGAAGCTGTCCCCCGAACCCACCCTGTCGACGATGTCGCGGATGTCGTACCTGCGCGACGCGAGGAACTCCGTCCGCGTGGCAAGAACCGCCGACCACCCGTTCTCGTCCGCGGACCTGCTTTCGCGGAGGGTGATCGCGACGTGCGACAGGTTCGGGAACGCGGCGAGGACCTTCCCTGCCAGCGCCCTGTACTGCTCGGCATCGAGCCTGCCCGACTCCACGTCGAGCGGCGCGCTCACGCCGAGGGACTTCTGGCAGTCCTCCTCGTTGGCCACGGCGACGTCCACGTGCCGCACAAGCTCGCGTCATCACCTCGGGCGCGCTCCTGCCGTACCTCCAGAGGTTCTTGCGGTAGTTGAGGTCGCACGAGACGGTGATCCCCTTCCCCTTCGCCGCGCGCACGGCCTCGAGGGACAGCTCTGCCGCGCTCGCCGAGATGGCAGGGGTGATCCCCGTGATGTGAAACCAGGACGCCCCGGCGAAGCACGCGTCCCAGTCCACGTCGCCGGGCTTCGCCTCGGCGATGGCCGATCCTGCCCGGTCGTAGAGCACCACCGACGGCCTCTGCGCCGCCCCCGCCTCCAGGAAGTAGATGCCCACCCTGGCTCCCCTGCGCACGACGAGCGAGGTGTCCACGCCGTGCCTGCGCAGCTCGCCGAGGCACGCGTCCCCGACCGCGTTCGCCGGCACCACGGAGACGTACGCCGTGTCGCAGCCGAAACGGGCCAGGGCGACCGCGACGTTCGCCTCGCCGCCCCCGAAGGTGGCCTCGAGGATCGGGCTCTGGAAGAACCTCTCGGCACCCGGCGGCTTCAGCCGCAGCATGATCTCGCCGAAGGTCACGTATCGCGCCATGGACTCCTCCCCGCGGGTGATGCGCGGGAAGTATAGCCGAAGGGGAAGCACGCACCAAGCCGCGCCTTGTCGCCGCCCGCGGGATGCGGTACAACCGACCGTGAGAGGGTCATGTCATGCGCCACCCCGCGGTTGCACTCGTGCGTGCGCTTGTCCTGCTGCTCGCCCTCGCGCTGCCCGCGCTGCTTGCCGCCGAGCACTACGACCTCGACCTTGCCTTCGATCCGGCCGACTCGACCGTGCAGGGAGCGGCGGTCATTTCCTTCGACGAGGAGGAGACGCGGGACGGCGCATTCCTGCTGCTGTACGACAACCTGCTCTCCCGCAGGAACCCGCGCGACAACGGCCTGCTCGAGGATCTGCAGTATGCGCGAGGCTTCTCCCCCGGCTTCACGACGGTGACCGCCGTCACCGGCGCCGACGGCCGCGGCGTGCCCTTCGCCCCGGCAGACAGCCCCCTTGCCGGCAACCTCGTGACCTACCCGGTGGACGCCATTCTCCTGCGGCTGGACCTGCCCCCTGCGCTGCCCGGGGAGCGGCGCCAGGTCTCCGTGAGCTTCCGCACGCGCGTTCCCCCGCTGCTCTCGGGCGACTCCTCCAGCCTGCGCGGCAGCTTCGTCCACAGGTTTCTCTGGTTTCCCAGGCTGTCGGGAAGCGGGGGCGGCTTCTCCGTCGAGTCTTTCACCTACACGGCGCGCATCCGCATTCCCGAGGAGTACCAGCTCATCTCGAGCGGCAGCGAGACGAAGGACGGCGCCTCATGGACGCTGGACTCGGGAGGCACGCCGCGGGCGGGCATCCCGCTCGCCATCGTGAAGAGCGGAACCTTCGAGTCTGCCACCCTGCAGGCGGGCGGCCGTCTCCTTCGAGCCTTCGCGAGGCCCGGGCACCTGCCCCTCGCAGAGCGGTGCCTGGGGTTCCTCGCCGAGTCGCTCGCGCACTTCGAGGCCGCCCTGGGCCCGCTCGACGACGGCCCTGTCACGATCGTCGAGGGGGCCACGGCGGGCCTGTGGGGAATGACGGGAGACATGTTCATCCTCCTCGGCACGGGTGCCTTCACCGCCGACCTCGTTCTGCCCGGGCTCCTGGACAGGGTGCTCGAGTTCCTCGTGTCGCACGAGGCTGCCCACCTGTGGTTCGGCATCGGCGCGGGGACCGACTTCGTGTCGGAGAACTGGCTGAGCGAGTCCCTCGCCCAGTACGCGAGCGTGGGGTGGATGGAGGAGAAGCACGGTCCCCGGGAGAACTACTGGAACCTGCCTGCCGGGGCAGCAGGCGGTGCGCTGCGCATCCTGCTGCCGTGGAACAGCTTCCGCGATTCCATGGCGGAAAACATCCTTGGGCTCCGCAGGTCGGGCCGGGATTTCCCGCTGCTCGCTCCTCCCCGGGAGCAGAACCTGAACGGCTACTCCTCCGTGCTGTACGACAGGGGAGCCATGGCGGTGCGCCAGCTGCGGTTCGAGGCGGGCGCGGAGAGATTCGATGAGGCGCTGCGCGCGTACTGCATGCGGTACAGGAGGGCCACGGGCGGGACGAGGGAGTTCCTGGAGGTGCTCGAGGAGTGGTCACCCGGGATCACGCCCGTCGCGCGCAGGATCCTCGCCACGACGGCGGCCCCCGACTACGCCGTCGAGCGGATCGAGCAGGAGGGCCCGGGGTCCGTGATCCGGTTCGTCGACAGGGCCTCGAGCGGACTGGCAAGCGAGGCGCTCATCGTCACCGACGCCGAGACGATGAAGGTGCGCATCTCCGGCAGCGGCGAGCTCACCGTGGAAGGGGCGGTGCAGTCGGTTTCCATCGACCCCGCGTGGACGACCCTCGACTCGGACAGGAGGAACAACTCCTGGCCGCGCAGGCTGAACTTCCCCCTCCCGACGGGCAGCCCCTTCGATGCGGACACCCTCGCTCCCGCCTTCGGGCTGCAGGCCGGCTCCTCCGGGGGAACCACTTTGCTGGGCGTGTCTGCCGGCATGCGGTACAGGACAGAGGGCACGACCTCCTTCGGCGCGGAGGCCGGCGTGCTGCCTCTCCTCGCCTTCGGCACGGGCGGGCTTTCCGCGCAGGTGCAGTCGTACGCGGCCCTGGACCTGGACCTGCCCCGCTCGACGGGCATCGGCGCCTCTTTCGCGGCAGCGGCAGGCGCGTGGCAGGCCGGCCTGGGCCTGGCCCACACGACCTGGCTGCGGCACGACGCGGGAGCGCCGTCCCCCCTGTTCATTCCCGGCATCTCCTGGGGCCTGTCGACCGGGGTCGACCAGGACGGACGGATCACCCCCGCGGCCACGGTGACCGTCGAGGGGCTGTATGCCCGGGTGCCGTTCCTGCTGAGTCTCGGCGGGGCAGGCAGCCTCTCACCCGCCTCGGGCACGCCCTTCGACTGGCAGTCGCTCGAGGCTGCCTGGCGCGTGCAGGCAGAGGCCAGCGCGTTCCTGCGCCTTCTCCCCCGGTTCTACGCGGTGCCCGTGGTCGACGCCGCGCTGGGTTTCCCCGCGCCGGGGGACGCTGTCGTACCGGGTCGGCTGCGGGCGGGGGATTCCTCCTCGGGTGACGGCCGCGCGTACGCGGGCCTGGACCTCCTTTTCCCGGTCGTGAACGGGCTGGAGGTGCCGCTCGCGAACCTGGCCATCCTTCGCGCTGTCTTTGCGGGCGCCTACGCGGAAGCCCAGGACGTGTTCACGGGACCGCCCACGGCGTTCGTGCTCTCCCCTTCTCTGTGGGAGCTGCACGCGGGCATCCAGGCCGGCGTCCTGCTCACCACGCTGGGCGGCGCGCCTGTGCCGCTCGCCGCGGGCGTGGACGTTGCCGTGAGCAGGCTGGTGTGGGGCACGGAGACCTGGGCCACGGGCGTGAGATTCTTCATCTCCCTGCACGTGCCCACGCTCTTCTACGGGACGAACCTAGCGCTGGTAGACGGGGACAGGGCCCGGGACCCTGCCCTCGTCAGATCTGCCGCCACCTGTGGCAGGACACCAGGTGCCCGGACCCGCTGTCCTCGAGCGCCGGCTCGACCTGCCTGCAGATGTCCTTCGCGTAGGAGCAGCGGGGGTTGAACCTGCAGCCCGCCGGCGGGTTCACGGGGTTGGGCACGTCGCCGGTCAGGATGATCTTCTCGCGCTTCGTGAAGGGATCGGGCACCGGGATCGCCGACAGCAGCGCCCGGGTGTAGGGGTGCAGCGGCCGGGAGAACAGCTCCGCCGTCGGCCCGAGCTCGCTGATCTTCCCCAGGTACATGACCGCGATCCGGTTCGAGATGTACTTCACCACGAGCAGGTGGTGCGTGACGAACAGGTACGTGAGCTGGAACTCGTCCTGCAGCCTCTTCAGCAGGTTCAGGATCTGGGCCTGCACCGAGACGTCGAGGGCCGAGGTGGGCTCGTCCATCAGGATGAACTCGGGGTTGGTCGCCAGGGCCCGGGCGATGGCGATCCGCTGGCGCTGGCCGCCCGAGAACTCGTGCGGGTAGCGCATGAGGTGCGAGGTGCCCATGCCCACGATGCCCAGCAGCTCGAGGACCCGGTCCTCGATGTCGCGGCCCCTCACGATGCGCTGCGAGACCAGCGGCTCGGCGACGATGTGCTTGATCAGCATGCGGGGGTTCAGCGAGTTCGACGGGTCCTGGAAGACGATCTGGATCTTCTGGCGCAGGTCGCGCAGCTGCGCTCCCCGCATGCGGGCGAGGTCGGCCGTCTTCAGGATGCGGGCCGCCGCCTTCCTGTCGGCGGCGCTGCCCGAGGCGAGCAGGCCCTCGGCCTTCTCGACGGTGCCCCGCGGCACGCCGTAGTAGATCGCGACCCGAGGTGCTGTCGTGCAGGCGCAGGATGGTCTTGCCGAGGGTGGTCTTGCCGCAGCCGGATTCGCCCACCAGGCCGAGGCACTCGCCGCGGCGCATCTGCAGGTCCACGCCGTCCACGGCGCGCACGTCGGCGACGTGGTGGCGGAAGACCCCGCCGCGCACCGGGTAGTACTTCTTGAGCTGCCGGATGTCGATGAGGGTGTGTCCGTCGTTCATTTCTTCCCGTCCGTGTAGAGGTGGCAGGCGACGAAGTGGCCCGGCGCCGCGCTCGATCATGGGCGGCTTCTCCCTCGGGCAGATCTCCATGACGTGGGGGCAGCGGGGATGGAACCGGCAGCCCGTGGGAGGGAGCGACGAGGTTGGGCACCGCGCCCGGGATGGTCGCCAGCTCGCCCGCCTGCTCGACCTTGGGCACCGATCGCAGCAGGCCCTGCGTGTAGGGGTGCAGCGGCTCGCGGAAGATGTCCTGCACGCGTCGCCGTCTCGGCCACGTCCCCCGCGTACATCACCGAGGTCCTGTCGCAGATCTCGGCGACCAGGCCCGAGGTCGTGCGTGATGAACAGCACCGAGGAGATGATCGGTCTTCTTGAGCGTCTTGATCAGCTCGACGATCTGGGCCTGGATGGTCACGTCGAGGTTCGAGGTGGGCTCGTCCGCGATGAGCAGCACCGGGTGGCAGGCCAGGGCGATCGCGATGACGATGCGCTGCTGCATGCCGCCGGAGAGCTCGTGCGGGTAGCCGCCGGCGATCCGCTCGGGATTGGCCACGCCCAGCGAGCGGAGAAGCTCCACCACGTGGCCTCGCACGGTGCGCTCCAGCGCTGCGGTAGTACAGGGCGCAGGAAGGGCACGCGCCGCGAGCAGCCCGCACGCGACGGCTCCTCCTGCTGAGCCTGTCGCGCCGGCCGTTGAGCGACGCGCGCTCGCGCCACCGCCGTGCGGCGTCTCCGGCTCCTCCAGCCGCAGCAGCTCGCGGTCGATCCTGTCGATCTCGCGCCTCGTAGGCCTGCAGCGCGGCGCAGCTCGCGGCGCGAACAGCGACCGCTGCAGGAGCTTCCAGCCCCGGCCGGTGAACAGGCGTGCCCGAGCGCGATCTCGCCGTCCAGCGCCGCGATCGTCTCCTCGAGCATCTGGCCGCGGCGGTGGAAGAGGAAGCTCTCCCCGACCTGGTCGCCGATGGTGAGCACCGGGTTCAGCGAGGTGGACGCC
The DNA here is from genome assembly GCA_963733835.1 of uncultured Spirochaetota bacterium. Classification (GTDB taxonomy): domain Bacteria; phylum Spirochaetota; class Spirochaetia; order SZUA-6; family Fen-1364; genus CAVTER01. The sequence goes on along the minus strand of CAVTER010000014.1, from coordinate 118,924 downwards.
TCCTGGAAGATCATCGAGATCGTGTCGCCGCGGATCGAGGTCATGTACGCCTCGCTGCGCTCGAGCGATGTCGATGCCCTTCGAGCGCCTGCTCCTCGTCCGAAGAACACGAGGATGCGGCCGTCCACGATGCGTGCCCGGGGACTGCACGATGCGCATCATCGAGCGCACCGTCACGCTCTTGCCGCAGCCGGACTCGCCGACGAGGCCGTAGGTCTCGCCCTCGTTCACCACGAGGCCCACGCCGTTCAGCGCCTTGACCACCCCCTCGAAGGTGTGGAAGTCGGTGTACAGGTTCTCGCGTCTCGATCAGCCTGCCCACGGCTACCGCCTCCTCATCCTGGGGTCGAACACGTCGCGGATCGCGTCGCCGAGCAGGTTCCAGCCCAGCACGAACAGGGCGATCACGAAGCCGGGGATGAACACGACGTACCAGTAGGCGAGGCGGTTCTCCGACCGGCCCGACGATCCAGTTGCGGCACGTCGAGACCATCGCGCCCCAGTCCGCGTACCCGCTCTCGGCGCCGAGGCCGAGGAACGAGAGGGCCGCGGCCGTGAGGACCGTGGTGCCGATGTGCATGGAGGCGATGATGATCACCGAGAAGATCGAGTTGGGCAGGATGTGGCGGAAGAGGATCTGGAGGTGCGAGGCGCCGCTGGCCCGGGCGGCCTGGATGTAGTCCATGTTGCGGATGACGAGGATCTCGGACCGGATGACGCGCGTGTAGGTGGGCCAGCCCAGGATGATCAGCACGAGCATGATCGACTTCGAGCCCCCGGCCCAGCGCGACGACGAGCGCCATGGCCATGACCAGCGTACGGGATGGCGTAGAAGATGTCGGTGATCCGCATGATCGATCTCGTCGACGATGCCGCCGAAGTACCCGGCGATGGCGCCGAGGACGAGGCCGATCGCCACGTTGGCGAGCACCACGAGCAGGCCGATGCGGAAGGCGCTGCGCGTGCCCCAGATGACGCCGTAGAGGATGTCGTACTGCGGCGGCAGGGTGCCCAGGGGAGCCTTGGCCGACGGGGGTGAGGGATCCATCTTCCAGCCGTCGTGGGGCATGTGGTACGGGTCGTGCGGGGTCGGGCGGCGGGGCGAGCACGGGGCGCCGCCAGCGCGACGACCGCGAAGAACAGGATGATCGTGGAGCCGATGATCGTGAGCGGGTTGCGGAAGAGCCGCTTCAGGGCGAAGCCGAACTCCTTGAGACGGGGATTGGCGGGCCTTCTCGGCCCGAACTGCGGGGACTGCTTCCATGGTCCTGCCTCAGGTGTAACGGATTCGCGGGTCGACGGCGGCGTAGATGAGGTCGACGACGAGGTTGACCACCACGAAGACCACGCCGAGGAAAAGCACGTTGAACATGATGGCCGAGACGTCCAGCTGCAGGGCCGCGCGGGCCATCCACCAGCCGATGCCCTTGCGCACGAAGATCGTCTCGGTGATCACCATCCCCGCCATGAGGCCGGCGAACAGCATCCCCGAGATCGTGATGACGGGCAGCAGGCGCGTTGCGGCGCGCGTGGCGGGCGTAGACCGTCCGCTGGTCGGCGCCCTTCGCCACGGCCGTGCGGATGTAGTCCTGGCCGAGCGCCTCGAGCATGCTCGACCGGGTCAGGCGCATGATGAGCGCGCTGTCGAGGATCACGAGATTGAGCGTGGGAAGAACGAGGTGGTACAGGGCGTCGCACGAAGACGTCCCAGCGCCAGTTCAGGATGCGCGTCGATGGTCAGGAGCGTGGTATAGCGGCGAAAGCCGCTCGTGGCCGAGTACACCACGTCCCGGCTCGGGTCGAAAAGATCCCCCGGCGGGAAGATCCCGAGGAAGCCGTAGAAGATCATCATCAGGATCAGCCCGAGCCAGAAGGTGGGCAGGCTGTAGCCGACGATGGCGAACACGCGGATGCCGTGGTCGATCGGCCTGTCCTTGCGGATGGCTGCCCTCGTGCCCAGCCACACGCCGACCAGGATGATGAGCGGCGTTGCGTACAGGACCAGCTCGAGGGTGATCGGGAAGAACTTGCTAGAAGCCCTGCAGCACCGTGGCATCCGCGGTCGTGGAAAACCCGAAGTCGCCCCGGAGGATCTTCCTGATCCAGCGGACGTACTGCACGGGGGCAGGGTCCTCCAGCCCGTACTTCCTGATCATGTTGTCGATCTGCTCGACGGTGACCTTCTCGTGCGTCACGTAGGCGGCCACGCGCATGCCCGGCGGGATGAGCATGAGGACGGCGAAGACCAGCAGCGACACCCCGAACAGCACGAGGACCATGAAGAGGAGCCGCCGCACGATATAGTTGAAGAGACTCATGGGACCTCTCTTGCCCGAGCAGTGGGATCCGCGGACGGTCGTGACCCGCCCCAGCGCGACAGTATGCGGAATCGGCCGACAACAGTCAAGAAAAAAAGGACCCCGCCTCTCGGCGGGGTCCCTTGTTCGTTCACGCGGGGCCTAGTAGCCCTTGCTGAACTCCCAGTAGCGGAACTGCTGCTCCATGGGGTGGTAGATGTAGCCCTTCACCCAGTCGCGGAAGTAGCGGTTGCTCACCGGCTGGTACTGCATGATGCCCACCGCGTCCTCGATCCAGATGTCCTGCAGCCTGTAGTACATCTCCTTGCGCTTGGCGGCGTTCAGCTCGATGGCCGCCTTCTCGATCAGCTCGTCGACCTCGGGGTTGCTGTAGTTGCAGCGCCCGCCGTACAGGCCCTTGGAGTACATGTACGGGTTGACGAAGTTGTCGGGATCGGGGTAGTCGGCGCCCCACCCGATGTTGAAGCTGGAGAGGCGCCTGTTCCTCTGCAGGTCCACGTAGGTGGCCCACTCCACGCCCCGGACCTCGGCCTTGAACTTGGGGTTGATCATCATGATGTTCTCGGCGAGCATCTTCATCGCCTGCTCGCGGACCTCGTTGCCCGCGTTGTACAGGAGGTCGATCTGGAACCCCTTCTCCCAGACCTGCCCGCCCCACGCCCTCTTCATGTAGTCGGCGGCCTTGCGCAGGTTGTACTGGGGCCTCTTCTCGAGGAGGCTTGGGTTGTAGAACGGCAGGCCGTCCACGACGGGGGTCACGACGTCGGCCCCGTAGCCGCTCATGATGTCGTCGAGGAACTCCTTCTGGTTCCAGCAGGACATGAAGGCCAGGCGGACGTTCTTGTCGGCGAAGAAGTCAGGGGGAACGCCGTTGCCGTCCAGCTTGCCCGAGTAGATGTACGGGTTGTCGGTGGCCTGGATCTTCTGGTTGAAGCCGATGCCGCGGACGCCCAGCTCCTTCAGGTTCTTGTAGACCTTCAGGCCGGCTTCCTTGTCCATCTCGTCGTAGTACATGTTGTCGACCTGGACCGCATCGATGTCGCCCTGGAGGAACATCAGCTTCCTGGTCGACCACTCCTCCACCACCTTGTAGATCGCCTTCGCCATCGCGGGTTTCTTGCCCCAGTACCCCGCGAAGCGCTCCATCGCGACCTCGGTGCCCTTCTGCCAGCGAACCAGCTTGTAGGGGCCGGTGCCGCTTGCGATGTTGTACAGCTTCTCCTTGCCGGTGGCCGGGGCGTTGAACTCCTGCCACGTGTCGGCCTTGCCGTCCCAGTCGCCGTTCTTGACGCAGAAGCTCATGTCGACGATGGAGCTCCAGGTGCCGGCCAGGATGGAGAGGAAGGGCGGGAAGGCGGTCTTCAGCTTGAAGATGACCTTGTCGCCCGACACGGTGATGGCCTTCGACAGGGCATCGAAGTCGAGGTTGATGTTGCCGTCGTCGTCGCGGGAGCTCTGCACGCCGAAGATGGGCATGTAGAGCATCCACATCGGGCCGCCGTCAGGATCGGTGATCATGTTCCGCAGGAACGAGTAGCGCACGACCGCGGGGGTGAGCGTGCTGCCGCTGTGGAACTTGACTCCCTTCCTGATGGTGAAGGTGTAGGTCAGGCCGTCCTTCGAGATGCCGCCGTTGGCAACGGTCGGCACCGCCGTGGCGAGGACGGGCACGAACTTGTCGGTGGCGCCGCCATCGAATGCGACCAGGCCCTCGTAGAGGCACTGGATGATCGCGTCGGAGGCGTTGTCGTACCCCTTCGCGGGATCCACGGTCTCGATGTCGCCGTAGCTGGCATAGGTGAAAGTGTCAGGGTTCTTGATCGTCTTCGCCTGGGCACCCAGCGAGAAGACGACGAGAAGTGCCACGAGAATGAAGAGAATCCTTTTCATGCTCCCTCCTTGGTGGATATGGTTCCCCCCATAGTAGCGGAGCCTCCGGCGTTTGTAAAGCGATATTTGGACCCGGCCCGTTACGCCGTTTCCCAAAGGGCAAACGCGGCGGACATTGACACTCCCATCCCCGTGCGGCACACTTGCTCTTTGCCATGGAAGAACCAGAGCTGCTCGACAGAAGCAGGTACGCGCACCTCATCCGGCAGATGATCGGGAACTCGGTAGGTGCCACGGTCGTGACGGACAAGAACGTCTACCAGGAGGGCTCCCCCGTCAACAAGCCCCTCCTGAAGAGCATCGTGGCGGACCTCCTGCTGCCCGGCAGCGCCGTGACGGGCCTGGAGCACCTGCGGGAGCTGCACGGGCTGGCCCTGCGCAAGAAGGCGTGCCTCATCCTGATGGAGCACTACAGCAACTTCGACATCCCCAACTTCTACGAGCTGCTCGAGCGGGAAAAGGAGGGGGGGCAGGAGGTCGCTGACTCCATCGTGTCGGTGGCGGGAGTCAAGCTCAACGAGACCAGCCCGCTCGTGCTGGCGTTCACGGAGGTCTTCACCCGGGTGGTGATCGTCCCGGGCAGGACCTCCGAACCGTCCGGTGGCGGGGGGGACGAGGTCAGGAAGGCGCGGATCAACATCGCGGGGCTCAAGGCGCTCAACACCCTCCGGCGGGAGGGCAGGCTGATCCTCGTCTTCCCCACGGGCACCCGCTACAGGCCGTGGAATCCTTCCACGGGCCGCGGGCTGAAGGAGATCGACACCTACCTCAAGTTCTACTCGCACATGGTCACCGTAGCGATCAACGGCAACACGCTGCTGCCCAACCCGAACGGGAACATGGACGAGGACTTCGTGCGCAGGGACCTCGTCCTGTACACGGTGGGTCCCGTCACGAAGTGCTCCGACTTCCGCCGCGAGGCCCTGCGGGACACGGCCGACGAGGAGGAGAGCAGGAAGCAGCGCGTCGTGGATGGCCTGATGGCCGTGCTGGCGCGCCAGCACGCAGAGGTGGAGGAGAAGCGCCGGCGCATGCTGGCCGACCTCGGGAACCGAGGCACGTGAGGCCCCTCGCGGAGGTCCCCGCGGGACTGTGCAGGGACCTGGAGTGGTTTTTCACCGACATCGACGACACCATGACCCGTGGGGGCCTGCTCCCCGACACGGCCTACGCTGCCCTGTGGGACCTTGCCCGCGCGGGAATCCGTGTGGTCCCCGTCACGGGAAGGCCGGCCGGGTGGTGCGACCACATCGCCCGGATGTGGCCGGTGGCGGCAGTGGTGGGCGAGAACGGGGCCTTCTACTACTCGTACGACAGGCAGTCGCGCCGGATGCACAGGCGCTACGCCGTGCCCCCCCAGGAGCTCGCGGCCGGTCAGGAGAGGCTCGGCCGCATCGCGCGCAGGGTTTTAGCCGAGGTGCCGGGGACTGCCGTCGCGGCCGACCAGGCATTCCGTGTGTCAGACTGGGCGATCGACTTCCGCGAGGACGTCGCCCCCCTGCCGGACAGCGCCGTCGAGGCGATCTGCGGGCTCCTCCACGGGGAAGGGGTGCGTTTCAAGGTGTCCAGCATCCACGTGAACTACTGGCTGGGAGGCTTCGACAAGCTCACCACCACGGCGCTGCTGCTGCGCGAGACGACGGGCATGCCGCTGTCGCAGCTGGGCGAGCGGGTATGTTTCATCGGCGACTCTCCCAACGACGAGCCGCTGTTCGAAGGATTCCCCTTCTCCATCGCCGTGGGCAACCTGCGCAGGTTCGAGGCGCGGCTCGCCTGCCTGCCCCGCTACATCACCGACGCCGACTCCGCCGACGGATTCTGCGAGGCGGCGCGGCTCATCCTCCAGCGCCGCGGCTCCGGCGGCTGATCCTGCAGCGGCGGGATTGCCTCAGAACGGCAGGTCGTCGAGGCTGCACTCCATGAGCTGGGTGACCGGCCGAAACCCCAGCGAACGGAAGAAGCCCGACGACCGCAGCGACCTGCCTGACAGCTCCGTGGTGAGCCGCTTCATCCCCGCCGCCCGCATGTCCGTGAGAAACCAGCGCAGCACAGCCTCGCCCAGGCCGATGCCCCGCAGGTCCGGCAGCACGGCGAGCTGGAGCATGTGCACCGTCGTGCCCTCGATCCTGCCCCAGGCGATGCCGGCCAGGTCCCCGTCCGGGCCCTCGGCAACCAGGAGCGGCCACCCCTCGGTCCCCGGCGGGGGCACATCCCTGCGCCGCTCGGCGTAGCGCTCGGCGAGCACCGCGGGCCTCTCGGCAGGAAAAAGCTCGTAGAACGTGTCCCTGTCCAGGCGCAGCACCTCCTGCTCGTGTCCCCGGGTGCCCCACGCGAAGGAGAAGTCGCTCGCCACCAGGTCGCCGGTCTCCTCGGGCTCGGGGGCGAGCCGGGCCAGGCCCCGGGCCTCCCGGGCGCTGTTGTACCAGGCCACGACGACGGCGCGCAGGCGCTTCTCCTTGTAGTGGAACCACAGCCTCTCGATCTCGGGGCTTGCCTTGAGCGTGTCCTTGAACGCCCGGAAGACCCCCTTGCCCGAGGCGAGCGCCGGCAGCGAGCAGCCTCGCGGTGGACGGGGTTGTGCAGGGTCGTGACGAAGCTCTCCATCAGGTGAAACCCGTCGGCAGAGCCCCAGCGCGGCAGCGGGACGTAGCGGTCCTCGGGCAGCAGCCCGCCGTCCGCCTGCGCGGGCACCAGCTCGCCCGTGGCCACGTCGACGGCGTACCTCGTCTTCTGGTCCTCCATCGCGAAGATGATCTTGTCGATCATCTGCGAGGTGAGCGGGAAGTCCATGCGCGGGGAGTGTAGAGGGATGCGGGCTGTCGACATCAATTGACAGCCGGCAGCGGCACCTGCATACTCGCGAAAAACTGCAGGAGGAGGAGCCATGAGCATCATCGAATACGTCGAAGCGCGAGAAATCCTCGACTCGCGGGGAAACCCGACCGTCGAGGTCGACGTTGTCCTGGAGGACGGGTCCATGGGCCGGGCCGCCGTGCCCTCGGGCGCGTCCACCGGCGAGCACGAGGCGCTGGAGCTGCGCGACGGGGACAAGGCGCGCTACCTGGGCAAGGGCGTGCTGAAGGCCGTCGCAGAACGTCAACAACGTCATCGCCGCCGAGATCGTCGGCCTGGACGCCCTCGAGCAGGTCGACATCGACCGGACCATGATCGAGCTGGACGGCACCGAGACCAAGGCCAAGCTCGGCGCCAACGCCATCCTCGGCGTGTCCATGGCCACGGCCCGCGCGGCGGCCGACTTCCTCGGCGTGCCCCTGTTCAAGTACCTCGGCGCTACCACGCCTCCCTGCTGCCGGTGCCCGATGGCCAACATCATCAACGGCGGCGCGCACGCGGACAGCTCCGTGGACTTCCAGGAGTTCATGATCATGCCCGTGGGCGCGCAGAGCATCCGCGAGGCGGTGCGCATGATGGCCGAGATCTTCCACAACCTGAAGGGCGTGCTCAAGGGCAAGGGCTACAACACCGGCGTCGGCGACGAGGGCGGCTTCGCGCCGAGCCTCAAGAGCAACGAGGAGGCCATCGAGGTCATCCTGCAGGCCATCGAGAAGGCCGGCTACAAGCCGGGCGACAACGTCATGCTCGCCCTGGACCCCGCGGCCTCCGAGTTCTTCGACGCGGAGAAGAAGAAGTACGTGTTCAAGAAGTCGGACAAGCGCGAGCTCTCCCCGAAGGAGATGGTCGACTTCTGGGCGGACTGGGCGGCGAAGTACCCCATCATCTCCATGGAAGACGCCATGGCCGAGGACGACTGGGACGGCTGGAAGATGCTCACCGACAAGCTGGGGAAGAAGATCCAGATCGTCGGCGACGACCTGTTCGTCACCAACACGAAGCGCCTGAAGATGGGCATCGAGAAGGGCGTGGCCAACTCCATCCTCATCAAGGTGAACCAGATCGGCACCCTCACCGAGACCTACGAGGCCGTCGAGATGGCCAAGAAGGCCGGCTACACCGCGGTCGTCTCGCACCGCAGCGGCGAGACCGAGGACAGCTTCATCGCCGACCTCGTCGTCGGCCTCGAGACCGGGCAGATCAAGACCGGCTCGCTGTCCCGCTCGGACCGGCTGGCCAAGTACAACCAGCTCATGCGCATCGAGGACCTGCTGGAAGGCGTCTGCACCTACGCGGGCAGGGACGCGTTCTACTCGATCCGCAAGTAACGCGAACGGACAGGAACAGGGGCGGCGGTCGCCGCCCCTTTCATCAGCAAAGGGAGCAGGGTCGTGAAGAAATCCGATGTGCTCCTCCTCGCGGGCATGGTCCTCGCCGTGGCCGGCGCCGCGGTCCTGATCTATGGCATTGTCACCTACAACAACGTGCGGGCATCCGTGGGGAACGCGCTGGGCAAGCTGCTCACGGGCAGGTCCCCGGGCGAGAACGAGGCCGTCATCGAGATGATCGCGGGCGGGGCGGCCGCCGTCCTCGGGGCCGCCTGCATCCTCTTCCGCGGCCGGGGAGCCCGGCAGCCCCATCGCGGCCGCCGGTACAGCGGCGGGTCGGGCGGCATGGAGATCACGGACCGGATCGAGGGCTACCTGAGGGGAAGCTGCTACCCCTTCTGGTTCGCGCGGGTGGCCGCGCCCGAGGGCGGGTTCACGACCTACTTCGACAGGAACGGCAGGCCGACGGGCCAGACCGACAGGACGCTGATCCAGCAGACCCGCGTCGATCTTCATGCTCTCGCACGCGACCCGGAACGGGCTACGGCGGCGGCAGGGCGGCGGAGCTCCTCGCCCCCGGGCTGGAGTGGTTCCTGGACAGCTTCCGCGACCGCGAGCACGACGGCTGGTTCTGGATCGTGGACGGGGACGGCAGCCCGGTCTCGACCGACAAGATCATCTACGGCCAGAGCTTCGTCGATCTACGCATGAGCGAGTGCGCGCTCGCGACGGGCAGCGCGCGGGCGCGCGCGGCCGCGGAGCACACCTTCGACCTGGTGCAGAAGTACGCGGCAGACACGGCCTTCGGCGGCTACCGCGAGATGTTCCTGCGCGACTGGCAGCCCCGGCCCGGCGGGCGCCTACGGCGGCGACCGCAAGAGCTTCGACGTGCACATGCACCTGATGGAGGCGTACACCACGCTGTACGAGCTCACCCGCGCGGAGATCCACGCACGGAAGCTGCGCGAGGTGATCGAGGTGCTGTGGTCGCGCATGTTCGATCCCGGCTCGTGGACGGGCATCGCACAGTTCGCGCTGGACTTCACGTCCGCTACCGGCCATCATGTTCCGCACGGTCTGGGGCTCCGACAGGGACAACGAGGGGGAGCCGCGGCCGCTGGACAACACCAGCTACGGCCACAACATCGAGTTCCTGTGGCTGTTCCTCCACGCGCTCGAGGTGCTCGGGCGAATCGCCCGGACCCCTGGAGGGACAAGCTGGAGGCCCTCGCGCGCGCACACGCCGAGCTTCGGCGTGGACCCGCGGTACGGGGGAGTCTTCGTCGAGGGGCCGCGCGACGGGCCTGCCCGCGACCTGCAGAAGGAGTTCTGGCAGCAGGCCGAGTCGCTGGTCGGCTTCCTCGACGCGTACCTCCTGCTCCGGCGACAGGACCTACTGGGACGCATTCCTGAGCGTCTTCGACTTCGTCTGGGGGCAGATGATCAACCACGAGCGCGGGCGAGTGGTTCGCCCTGCCTGGACCGGGACGGGACGGTGCGCTGGGACTACCTCGGCCACGCGTGGAAGAACAACTACCACACCATCCGCTCGATGATCCAGGCGCTGGCGCGGCTGCGGACGATCGAGGAGCGGGGCCTGGCACTGTAGGGGGCGCGGCCGCGCCCCCGCCCCTCCCTACCCCTGGCGCACGGGGTTTCGCAGCACCCCGATCCCGTCGATCTCCACCTCCACCACGTCTGCCGCGTGCAGAGCCGCGGGTGTGCCCGAGGTGCCCGTGAAGATGAGGTCGCCCGGCTCGAGGGTGACGGAACGCGAGATCCACTCGATGAGGGCGGGGATGTCGAACAGCAGGTCGCGGGGCGAGCAGCGCTGCACCTCGGCGCCGTTTATCCTCGCGCGGATCACGGCCTCCAGGGGGTCGATGCCCGTGGCGATGAAAGGCCCCAGCGGCGCGAAGCTGTCGGAGCTCTTGGCGCGCCACCAGTTGAGGTCGGCCTTCTGCCAGCCCCGCGCGCTCACGTCGTTGCCGCAGGTGTACCCGAAGACGAACGAGAGAGCGGTCGCGCGCGTGGCATTCCTGCACCGCCGCCCCATCACCACGACCAGCTCCGCTTCCTCGTCGATGCGCCCCGGTGCGGGCCCGGCAGGGGCATCGGACGGGGGAAGGACGATGGGGGCGCCGGGGTCGATCACCGAGCTGGGCACCTTGAGAAAGATCTGCGGGTCCCGTGGCGGCTCCCGTCCGGCCAGGTGGTCGGTGTAGTTGAATGCGAGTGCGAAGATCTTTGACGGCACGCAGGGCGCCAGGAGACGCACCGCGGAAAGCGCGAAGGAGCGGCCCGTCTCGCCTGCCTGCTGCCACGGGGGACCGCCGAGCTCGCGCACGGCCTCGCCGTCGACAGCCCCGAAGCGCACCTCCCCGTCCCGTTCGAACCGCGCGTATGTCATGTCGCCCCCGGCCCGCGCCCGGGTCAGAACTTCAGGCCGCGAAGGAGCCCGCCGGGCACCGAGCCGGTGACCGCGAGGGTCACGACCAGGGCCACCCCCCCTGCCCAGATCATCACGGCGAGGATCTTCATGCAGACGGACAGCACACGGATGAGGGTGTACCTGCTCCCCTGCTCCCGGTCCCTGCGCGTGTTGAGAGCGATCTCCCGGATGGCCAGGGGCACCTCGGAGCAGGCCCAGACGACAAGGCCGGCCAGGCCGGCGAGCACGAACAGGAACTGCGAGACGAGGAACATTGCGCGCACCTCCCCCTTTTTCTCTGGCTGCACTGAAGTCTAGCCCGGCCAGACCCGCTGTCAAGCGGGTTTTCCGGCGGCAGGGGACGGCAGGGCACCCGCTTCCCGGACACGCAAGCGGCGTGGTACATTGTCCGATAAGAGAGAGTAGGAAGAGAGGGGAACCGTGATTTACCTCGTGTACAAGGACGGCGAGATCCTCGTCGAGAGCGACAATATCGAGTTCGTCAGGACATACGTGAGCCGGAACCAGGAATGCTCCGTGCGCGACCTGCGCACTGGGAAGAAGGTGCCACTGGAGTAGGAGCCCCTTCGGCGCCTGCAAGGGGACTGCCGAGATCCCTCCTACGGGACCCTGTGCTCAATGTGCCCGTCAACGAACCCGACGAGCAGCTCGGGTGTCTTCCGCGTGAAAAGCCCATCCTCCAGCACTCCCGGGATCCTCTTGAGGGCATCCTCCATCGCCCCCGGGTCGAATGGTCCCGCGAAGGATACGTCGAGGAGCAGGTTGCCGAGGTCTGTCACCACAGGCCCTGCCTTGCGGACGGCCTGTCGCAGGCTCACCGTGCCGCCCATCTCCTGCAGCGCCCGGGTCGCCGTGCTCACGGCGGGAGCGGCGACCTCGACGGGGATGGCAAACCTGTCGCAGAGGCGCCTGCTCAGCTTCTCCTCGTCCACGATGACCAGGAAGCGACGGGAGGCATAGGCGACGATCTTCTCCATCAGCAGCGCCCCGCCGCCGCCCTTGATGGCGTTGTGGGCGCCGTCCACCTCGTCGGCGCCGTCGATCGTGAGGTCAAGCCCCCCGGCCAGGTCGGCGTCGTTCAGCGTGCCCACGCAGATGCCCAGGCGGCGGGCCTCCAGCTCCGACTGGAGGCTCGTGGTCACCGCGCGGATGCCCCGGAGGCTGCCCTCGCGGACCCTTTCGGCAACCCTGCGCACTGCCCAGATCGCCGTCGACCCCGTGCCCAGGCCCAGCTTCATTCCATCGACGGCAAAACGGTCCACCGCTTCCCTGCCCAGGGCCTTTTTCACCTCGGTCATGTCAGCCATTCCAGCCCCCTGCCTCTGCGCGTCTGTGCGCCCGGAGACCCTGCAATGAAGGGGTACGGGCCGTACAGGGCGGCGCAACGGGACCTCGGGACACCCTGCCGTCAGCCCGTCCCGACCCGTCAAGTGCAGCCCATATGCGCGAATTGCCGATATTCCGGAGGATGAGAATCGGAATGCGCTTTCGGCGTCGGTCTGTGCTGCTGGCCTCGGTCCTCCTGCTGGCCGCAGCCCAGGCCGCCGTCGCGGGCCAGGAGGGGCTCGCTTCGTGGTACGGGGGCAAGTTCCAGGGCCGGACCACCTCCAGCGGCGAGATCTTCGACACGAACCTCCTGACCGCGGCACACAAGAGCCTTCCTTTCGGGGCAGTGGTAAAGGTGACCGACCTCGACACGGGCAGCTCGACCGTCGTGCGCATCAACGATCGCGGCCCGTTCGTCGAGGGAAGGATCATCGACCTCTCGCGGGCCGCAGCGGAGCAGCTGGGACATGGTCGGCCGGGGCATCGCACGGGTCAGCGTGGAGATCGTCGATTTCGCGCCTGCCCGGCCGATGTTCGCCATCCAGGTGGGGTCCTTCGGGCTGGAGAAGAACGCCGAGGGGGCACGCAAGTTGCTGGAGCAGGCGGGGTTCGTGGCCACGCTGGAGAAGACCACGATCGGGGTGACGCGTGTGCTCGCGCGCGGGCTGGCGGAGAAGGATCTGCCCGCGGCGCAGAAGAGGCTCGAGGAGCTGGGCTTCGCGCGCGTGCTCGTGCGCCAGGAAAGGTCGGGGCAGAGGCCGTGACGTTCCGTGGGCGCATCCCCGGGAGGCCCGGGCTGTGGGCCGTGCACACAGCCGGTTCGGCTGCGGAAGCTCATCTCTCCCGGCTGGAGTGCGAGGACCCCTCGGACAGGCGGCAGCGGTGTCCCTGGATCACCCCTGGCCTGTTCGACCTCCAGGTGAACGGCATCGCCGGCACGAGCTTCACCGACCCCGCTGTCCCGCGCGAGGCCCTGGCCGCGGCTGACGCACTGCTTCGCGGGCGCGGCATCAGCCGCTACTGCCCCACCGTCATCACCCGCGACAGGGACACAACCCTGGCGGCGCTTCGCGGCCTCGCCCGGGCCATGGCCGCCGGGGCCATGCCGGGCGCATGGGGTATCCACATGGAAGGGCCGTACATCTCGCCGCGGGACGGCGAGCGCGGCGTGCACAGGCGGGAGTTCGTGCGCGATCCCGACTGGGAGGAGTTCCTCCTCTTCCAGGAGGCCGCCGCGGGGACGGTGCGCATCGTCACGCTGGCCCCCGAGCTGCCCGGCGCCGAGGACTTCATCCGCAGGGCGGCTGCGGCGGGCGTCACGGTCTCGATGGGGCACACGCGGGCCTCGCAGGCAGAGATCGACGGCGCGGCGCGCGCGGGCCTGCGCATGAGCACGCACCTGTTCAACGGCTGCGCGCAGTCCGTCGACAGGCACTCCAATCCCCTGTACTCGCAGCTCGCGGCCGACGCCCTCTTCGCCTGCTTCATCGCCGACGGGCACCACGTCCCCTCGCCTGCCCTCCAGGTCGGCCTGCGGGCGAAGGGTCCGGGCCGGTCGATCCTGGTGAGCGACGTGGCGCATCTCTCGGGGCTGCCGGACGGCGAGTACGAGATGGAGGGAAACCGGGTGCTCCTCCGCGACGGCGGCATCTGGGTGAAGGGCGCACCCCTTCTGTCGGGCGCCGCGCGAACGCTGGACCAGGACATCGCCATCCTCGCGCGGCAGCCGTGGCCGGGCATCGAGCAGGCCCTCCTCATGGCGAGCGCCTCGCCTGCGGCGGCGGTGGGCGAGAGGGCGTGGGCCGAACTGGCGGCGGGACGGACCGGGCCGCTCGCGCTCTTCGAGTGGGACGGGACCGACCTCGCGCTGGCAGGCAGAGCGGGCTTCTAAGCCCTGCCGTGGCCGCGGGTGTACGGCCGGCCGTAGAAGAGAACAAAGATGATGTTGATGGCCGCGCGAAGGCCGGTGCGCACCATCCCGTTGGTCGCCATGCGCCTGCTGGAGGTGGGCATCCGGATGCGCAGGCTGAATCGAACGAGCCCCACCCTGGACAGCCGGGTGGCGATGTCCGTGTCCTCGCCGTAGAACTCGATCGCCGTGTTGTAGCCGCCGATCCTGTCCAGCGCCGTGCGCCGCACGGTGAAGTTCCCCCCCTGCGCGATGGCGCCGATGCGCAGGATACGCTGGCCCACGACGTTGGGCCAGAAGGAGGACAGGAAGAAGATGGCGGTGCCGATCTGCTGCCAGGACGGCAGGTCGTAGTACAGGAATGGCCCGCTCAGGCACACCATCCGCGGGTCCCTCTCGAAGGCGCGCACCACCCCTCCCAGGTAGCCGGCGGGCATGCGCGTGTCCGCATCGAGGTTCACGACAAGGTCGCCCCGGGTCTCCAGGTATCCCCTGTGGCGGGCCATCGACAGGCCCTTCCGCGGCTCCTCCACGACGCGGACGCCGGGGAAGGCGGAGGCGACGGCGGCGGTGCGGTCCGTGCTCGCGTTGTTCACCACCACGACCTCAACGTCCAGCCCGCAGCCGCGGACCTCGCGCAGCACGGCGCGGAGGCAGTCTCCGATGTACGCCTCCTCGTTGTGCGCGGCAATGACGATGCTCAACCGCGTCATGGGGGCTCACTATATCGGTATCGCCGGCCCCTGTACACTCGCCCGCTCACGCCGGTGTGTTGCCATCCCGCCTCCCGGACGGTAGTATTCCGGGGGTGGAGAGGGGAAAGCAATGAAGAACTCGCGCCGCATCGCCGGCTGGGCCCTCATCGCTGTCGGGGGCGCGGCCCTGCTGGTCGGCGTGAGCCCGCTGTTCCCGGTCTTCATCGAGGCGTTCCTCGTCGGCGGCGCACTCATCGGCACGGGCGTGTGGCTGCTCTCGGGGAAGGACCTGCGCGCCGCGATCGGCAGGGGATCGGGCACCGCGCCTCCGCGGACCGGCCCCGCCGGACGGGGGTCGCGCGGACGGGCGCCCGTCGTGATCGACCCGCTCCTGCCCGTGCGGATCCTGAAGCTGGCCCGGGACCGCGGCGGGGTGCTCTCCGTGTCGGATGCGGCCATGGAGCTCAACGTTCCCCTGGACGACGCCGAGGCGGGCCTGGAGGCCTGCGTGCGGGCGGGGAACGCGCTGCCCGACTGGGACGTGGCCCGCGGGTACATGCTGTACCGGTTCCCCGAGTTCTCGCCCCCGAAGGACGGCCCGCAGGGGCCCCGGCGTTGACACGTCACCGCGGCCGGTAGTATGGCCGTCGCGTGCAGGCCCCAGTAGCTCAGCTGGATAGAGCGGCGGTTTCCTAAACCGTAGGTCGGATGTTCGAGTCATCTCTGGGGCACGACCTTCCATATGAACAGGATCCTCTTCCGTCTCGATCGAGACCACACAGAGGCATGCGCGTCTCGTCATGGTGCTGACCGCCCTGGTGACGGTCGTCCTCGCGTGGTTCGCGATCCGCCTGCAGGTGAACCCGAGACGGCCACGCTGATCCCCGAGAGCCCCGAGTCCGTACGTCTCATGAAGAAGTACGGGGGCCGCAAGAGCGTCACCACGGACTTCATTGCCATCAGCGCCGAGGCGACCGACCTGTTCACGGTGGAGAAGCTCGCCCGGTTCGCCGACGTGATCGCCGAGGTCGAGAAGGTCCCCCGGTTGCACGCGGCAATCTCTCCGTTCAATTTCATCGCCTTCCGACGGGACGGGGCACGCCTGGCGTTCAGCACCATGGCCGACGGGGAGCGTTCCCCGTCGACGCCCGAGGCGGTGCAGAGGTTCCGCACCCGCCTCGCCGATGATCCCCAGGCGCGAAACCTCGTCATCTCGGGCGACGGGACGGCGCTGTGCGTGATGTTCCCCGTCGACCTCGCGAGCGATTACCGCCCTGTCCTCGTCGGCATCGAGAAGGCCATCGAGCCGTTCAAGACGGAGCTGGGCCTGCGCATGGCCGGCGGCCCGCTGTACAACAGGGCGATCCTCAAGCACATGTACGCGGACCTGCCCGTGTTCCTCGGCCTGGGGCTGCTCGTCGTCCTGGTCTCGTACTACTTCTCCTTCCGCACGCTGCGCTCGCTGGTGCTGCCCGTGCTCGTGGTGGTGCTCGGCACGGTCTGGACCGCGGGCACGATGAGCCTGCTGGGGTTCCAGCTCACGATCATCAACGTCATGACCCCGCCGCTCGTGCTCATCCTCGGCAGCTCCTACAGCCTGCACGTGCTCAACCAGTACTACCGCGAGGCGCGCACGAGCGGCGCCGGACAGGCGCTGGATCGCCGACTCCGTCGGCCACATCGTCACGACGATCTTCCTCGCCGCGATCACCACCGTGTTCGGGTTCGTCAGCCTCCTCACCGCGTCCCTGCCCCAGCTGCGCGAGTTCGGCATCGCCACGAGCATCGGCATCATCCTCTGCGGGGTGCTCGCGATCTTCTTCCTGCCCGCCGCGCTCTCGCTGCTGAAGCCTCCCACGGCCGTGCAGCGCGACCGGGTGCTCGAGGGGGTGCTCACGCGGTTCATCGGCCGCCTGGCAGGCTTCATCATGCGCCACCGGGCCGCGGTCCTCGTCGTCTCGGCGCTCGTCGCCGTCGCCTTCGCCGTCGCGATGGGGAGCGTCCGCTTCGACACGAACTTCACGCGGTACCTCCGCGGCCACGAGGCGGCCGTCGAGAACAACAGCGCCTGCATCGACAAGTTCACCGGCTACGTGATGCGTGAACCTCTCCCTCAACGCGCCCGACGATGCGCCCAACTACTTCCTCGACCCCGAGGTGCTGCGGACATCGGCCCGGTTCGAGGACGCGCTGCGCGGCCGATCCCGACGTCAAGTACCTGTCGTCGTTCACCGCGTACCTGCGGAGCATGAACAGGGCCATGACGGCGACGACGAGATCCCCGCCGCGCGGCCGCTGATCCTGCTGCTGTCGAAGTACTTCCGCGCCCTGCGCGCCGACCGCCGGCGGCAGAGCTCACGGGCACGCTGATGAACAAGGACTTCAGCCGGCTACACCATCGTGATGCACGTCTGGGACAGCGCGAAGGGCGACCTCGCCTTCGAGAGCAGCCTGCCGAAGATCCTCGCCGCGTCTGACAGGCGCTCGGGAAGGACGCGCTGCCCGCGAGGTCACGGCCGAGTTCTGGGGGCAGACCATCACGATCCTGCACCCTGTCGCGAGCTGCTGACGCGCAACCAGATCAGCTCGATCCTCTCCTCGGCGGTGCTCGTGTTCCTCGTCTCCGCGCTCGTGTTCCGCTCGGCGAAGCACGGGCTGCTCGTGCTCGCCCCGCTCGCCGTCGGGCATCATGATGAACTTCATCGTCATGGCCGTGTTCCGCATCCCCCTCGACGTGGTGACCATCACCTTCTCGTCCATCGCGATCGGCATCGGCGTGGACAACGCCATCCACCTCACCATCCAGTACCGCCGGCAGTCGCACGATCCGCGCGGGCGACCCGGAGAAGACGATCGAGCACACGCTGAAGATCGCCGGCAGGCCCATGCTCCTCACCACCCTCTCGATCATGTCCGCGCTGCTCGTGTTCGTGTTCTCGGCCTTCCGACCGATCGCCTACTTCGGCGTGCTGATCTCGCTGTCGCTGGTCTTGACGACCGCGGGCGCCCTGATCCTGCTGCCCGTGCTTCTGTACATGGACGCGAAGGGCAGGGCTGCGGCGGGCCGCGCGGCGCGGCGGCGAGGGGCTGAGGCGGCGGGTGAGCGCGCCTACTTCCAGATCGACCGAATAGTCGAGCGGCTTGTCCAGCACGAGCAGGCGCAGGAGCGGGATGCGGAAGATCACCGCCCCGTTCGCCACGGTGCCGCCCGTCTGCGAGACGATCTCGCCCTCGGGCTTGATCACCAGGTCGATGAAGGACTTCTTCAGCAGCGCGGGGCCGTCCGCGCCGAGGGTGAACGTGATCATCTCGAGGTACTCCGCCTCGGTGATGGTGTCCTGCTCCTGCGGGCCCGATGCCCTCGAAGAGGGGGTTGGAGAGGCCGGGGAAGATCGCGCCGAGCTCCTTGTAGTTCTCGCGGTCGAGGTGCACCTTCAGGGTGCGGGTCCCGTTGGCCTGCGTGAAGGAGACGACGCCGGTGCTCTTCAGGCTCGCCTCGGAGGCGAAGACCTCCTGGATCGAGCGGAAACCGAGATCGACCTCGAGGATCTCGGGCTTCGGGGAGGCGAGGCGCTTCACCGTGAGCCCGGGCCTGGTCCTCGAACCCCTTCCTGATCTCCTTGAGGTCGAAGAGCTGGTCCTTCTTCGCCGGGTCGGCCTGGCCCGCGACCTCGGCCATGCTCGAGAGGTACTCCCGGAAGAGCTTCGACATCTCCACGCGCACCGCGACGGTGCCCGAGCCGTCGGTCTTGACGACGATCGTGTTGCTCATCGAGCAGGACGCGAGCGGCAACGAGCAGGACGGCGGCGCAGGCGCAGGAAGGGAATCTTACGTGACATCGCCGGGAAGGTATCCCCATTCGAGGCGGCCGTCAAGTTCGGCCTTGCCCGCGGCAGCGGGAAAACTGTAGTATCCCCGCCATGCCGACCATCCACGATCCTGCCACTCGGAAAGACCGTCGCGGCCGAGAACGGGGCGTCCCTCCGCGACGTGCTGCAGCAGGCCGGCATCCTCCTGGACTACCCCTGCGGCGGCAAGGGCACCTGCCGCCAGTGCCGGGTGACCGATCGACCCGGCCCCGGCGTCGGGCAGCGGGAAGCTCACCGACGAGGAGAGCGCGGGCGGGGTGCGCCTCGCCTGCCAGACCACGGTCGAGGGGGACTGCACCGTGACCGATCGCCCGAGGAACGCCTGTCGAAGCGGGTGTGGAAGCTGGGCATGCGCGACCGAGGACGTCGGGCACGCCCGGTGGGCAGCGGCTCGCTGCGGCGCGTGCGAGTCGCGCTCGCGGCGCCGTCCCTCGAGGACCAGCGCTCGGACTGGGAAAGGCTCGCCGCGGGCCTCGCTGCCTCGGGGCATCGCGGCCGCGACGCCCGAGCCCCGACCGCTCGAGGAGATCTCGCTCGCGCCTGCGCGGGAACGGCTGGACCGTCGAGGCGCTCTGCGAGGAGAACGACTTCCTGTGGCTCGACGCGCGCAGGGGCGAGCACGCGCACGGCTTCGCCGTCGACCTGGGCACCACCACCGTCGACATCGCCCTGCTCGACCTGGAGACCGGCGCGCGGCTCGGCCGCCGGGCCTTCCTCAACCGGCAGGTGTCCTTCGGCGCCGACGTGATCTCCCGCGCCCAGAGCTTCCACGCCGAGCGCGCCCCGGTGCGCGAGGCCGCCCTCGCGACCATCGACGAGGGGGCGCGCGCCCTGCTCGCGGAGGCCGGGGTCGCGCCGTCCCAGGTCGTGAAGACCGTGGTGGTGGGCAACCCCATCATGATCCACATCCTGAACGGCATCGACCCCTGGCAGCTCACCTCCGTTCCCTACGTCCCCGTCGCCTCCTGCTCCATCCGGGGCGAGCCGCGCGACTTCGGCTGGTCCTTCCAGGAGAACGGGTACGTGCAGACCCTGCCGCTCATCTCTGCCTACGTCGGCGCCGACACCATCGGCATGATCGTCGCCCTGGACCTCGAGGCGGAATCGAAGACCTCCCTGTCCATCGACATCGGGACCAACGGCGAGATGGTGCTCTCGCGCAGGGGAGAGCTCCTGGCCACCTCGACGGCCGCGGGCCCCGCCTTCGAGGGCGCCCAGATCTCCTGCGGCATGCGGGCGCTGGAAGGGGCGATCGTCGGCGTGCAGATCGGCAGGGACGGCGTGGTCGCCGCGCGGACGGTCGGGTCGGCGGCGCCCCGGGGCATCTGCGGCACCGGGCTCATCTCGGCGGTGGCCGCGCTGCTCGACGCCGGGGCCGTCGACGAAACCGGCCGGCTGCTCGACCCCTCCGAGATCGCCGGGCCGGGCGTCGCCGCGCGCGTGTTCCCGGTGGGCTCCGAGCTCGCCTTCGCCCTGTCGGAGGACAGGAAGGTCTCCGTCTCGCAGGGCGACATCCGCAAGCTCCAGCTCGCGAAGGCCGCCGTGCGCACCGGGGTGGACATGCTCCTCGAGGCGACAGGCACGGCCCGCGAGGGGCTGGAGGCGGTGCGCCTTGCGGGGAACTTCGGCGCGGGCCTGGACGCGCGTGCGGCGATGCGCATCGGCCTCATCCCCTCGATGGACCTCGCGAAGGTGGAAGTGGTCGGCAACGCGGCCCTGCGCGGGGCCATCCTCGTTCTGCTGTCCCGGGAGCACGGGAGGAAGTCCGAGCGCGCCGGCGCGCTCCACGAAGTTCATCGAGCTGGGAGGAAGGCCCGAGTTCCAGGACCGGTTCGTCGAGGCGATGATGTTCTAGAAGGAGGGGGCGCGTCGTGCGGCGAAACGCGGAGCAACCCGAACCAGGGGCGCGGTCTCTGGGGTTCGAGCGGCTGGTCTTCTTCAGCGACGCGGTCATCGCGATCGCCATCACGCTCCTCGTGATCGATCTGCGCCTTCCCGAAGGCGCCGCCCTCTCGGGCACCGGCGACCTGGCCGTCGCCCTCCGCGCGCTGCTTCCCCGCCTCGTCAGTGTCGGGGTCAGCTTCGTTGTGATCGGCAGCCTCTGGATGAGCCACCACCGCTTCTTCCGCCTGGTGCAGGCCTTCGACACGAAGCTGCTGGTGCTGAACCTCGTGTTTCTCCTCTTCGTCGCCTCGCTCCCTTTCCCGACCGCCGTGGTCGGCCGCTACAGCATGATTCCCGGGGCAGAGGCGCTCTACGCGGGATGGGTCGCGGCCGCGGGACTCGCCAAGCTGGGAATGTGGATGTACGCGGCGCGGGGACGGCGGCTCCTGCCGCCGGGACTGGCCGACGGCGAGATCGCGCGGGCGACGCTTCACTTCGCAATGCCCGGGGCGGTCTTCCTGGTGTCGGTGCCCCTCGCGTGGGTGCACTGGCTTGCCCCGATTCTCGCGTGGTGGCTCGCGCCGCTGGGCTCCCTGGCCGGCAGGCTGCTGATCAGGACGAGGAGCCCTTCTCGGCGCGTCCCCTCGGGCCGACGCCGCGCGGCAGCGGGCGGGACACCTGCCCGCCCGCGAGGGTGAACCACCGGCCACCCATCTTCCTGCCCTTCTCGTCGAGGGTCCTGTCGATGAAAGCGGCGAACTCGTCCGGCTCGGCGCCGAAAGCCTGGAAGCCGTTCACCAGGAGCCCGGCCCCGGGGCGGGGAGCAAGGAGCGACGCGGCCAGCCCGTGAAAGCCTTCCCGGGCCGCCTGCTCGAGCGGGGGACCCGCCTGGTCGGCGGCCCGGGGCGACAGGGACGCCAGGCCGATGACGCCCCCGCCGACGGTCGCAAAGTACGCGAGCAGCTCGCGGGCAAGGAACGCCGGGCCCTTCAGGCCGTCGAAGGCCCTGTCCACGTCCGCGCTGGCCCAGCTGCCGGGCTCGACGCCGGGCGCGGGAGGTTCGAGGATCAGCGCCTCCTCGAGACTGCCGAAGGACCCGCGGACACCGGCGAGCAGGGCGTGCGCCGACACGGGCGAGCACCGGTTCCACGGGAGAGACAGGAAGGGCTTCCCCCTGTACTCGGCCGGCCATCCCCCCTGGGCGCCTGCGCGCATATCGTCTTCCCCGCCCTTCGCGGGGCTGCCGACCGCGGCTGCGACCCGCAGGCCGCGCGCGAGCAAGAGACGCACCAGCGCCGAGCCCAGCGGCGTCTGCGCTTCTGTCACCAGGATCGCCCGTTCCATGCGGCGCCATACTATCCGCGCGCGGTGGTGAGGTCAATCCGGCGCGCCTGCGCGCATTTCCGGCGCACCTGCGCGCATTTCTTTCCGGCGCGCCTGCGCGCATTTCCGGCGCGCCTGCCTTGCCTGCGGCTGCCATTCCCTGATAGATTTTTCCCAGGGGGACACCAGGTGAGGATCGCGTGCGGGCAGATCAACTCGACCATCGGGGACTTCGACGGCAACTGCCGCAAGGTCGTCGGCTTCGCCGAGAGGGCACGCGAGGAAGGCTGCGGCCTGGTCGTGTTCCCCGAGCTGTGCCTGTGCGGCTACCCGCCCATGGACCTTCTCGCGTACGAGCTGTTCGTCGAGGAGAACCTGAAGGCCCTGCGCCGCCTGCAGCAGTCCGCCCCCGCGGGCATCGGCATCGTCGCGGGCTACGTGGACAGGAACCGCGGACGGCCGGGCAAGGCCCTCCTCAACGCAGCCTCGCTGATCTGCGACGGGAAGATCCTGCACACGCAGGCCAAGACGCTCCTGCCCACCTACGACGTGTTCGACGAGGCCCGCTACTTCGAGCCCGCCCCCGAGCGGACGGTCGTCCCGTTCGGCGGGGAGAGGATCGGCATCGCGATCTGCGAGGACATCTGGTGGGAAGGCGAGCCTGCCCCCGGGCTGCGCTACCCCGTCGACCCCGTGGCCGAGCTGCTCGACGCGGGTGCCACACTGATCCTCTCCCCGTCCGCATCGCCTTTCCACGCGGGGAAGCCTGCCGTGCGCCTGGGGCTGCTCGCGCGGATCGGGAAGACATCGGGGGTGCCCGTGGTCTACGTGAACGCAGTGGGCGCCAACGACAGCCTGGTCTTCGACGGCCAGTCGATGGCCACGGCCGCGGACGGGACCCTCACGTGGCTCGGCGCCGCCTTCGAGGAGGAGCTGGCCGTGGTCGACACCACGCGCACGGGTCCCGCGGTGCCGCTGCCCGCGGACGCGGAGGAGCAGGTCGAGAAGGCGCTCGTCCTGGGAATCAGGGACTACGTGGCCAAGTGCGGCTTCCCGCGCGTCCACCTCGGGCTGTCGGGCGGCATCGACTCGGCCCTCGTCGCCGTGCTGGCAGTGGAGGCCCTGGGCCCGGGAGGGTGGCCGTATTCGGGCTGCCGTCGCGCTACTCCTCGGAGGGCAGCCTGCGCGACGCCCGGGCGCTGGCCACGAACCTCGGCATTCCCCTGCAGGTGCTGTCCATCGAGGACATCTACGGGTCATTCCTGCGCACGCTGGCCCCCGCCTTCGAGGGCAGGCCCGCCGACGTGACAGAGGAGAACATCCAGGCCAGGGTGCGCGGCACCCTGCTCATGGCGTGGTCCAACAAGACGGGCTCGCTCCTGCTCACGACGGGCAACAAGTCGGAGCTGGCCACGGGGTACTGCACGCTGTACGGCGACATGAGCGGCGGCCTGGCGGTGATCGGGGACCTGCTGAAGGTCCAGGTGTACGCGCTCGCCCGGTCGATAAACGCACGCTCCGTGCGCGCGCCCGGACTCACGCCGCTTGCGCAGGGGGCCCGGGCTCCGCTGATCCCCGAGGCGATCCTGGTCAAGGCCCCGTCGGCGGAGCTGCGGCCCGACCAGACCGACCAGGACTCGCTGCCGCCGTACGAGACCCTCGACGCGATCCTGCAGGCGTACGTTGTCGAGAACCGGAGCGCCAGCGAGATCGCTTCCAGCGGGTTCGATCCCGTTCTGGTGCGCTCGGTCCTGCGCATGGTGGAGGGGGCGGAATACAAGCGGCGGCAGGCGCCGCCGGTCATCAAGGTGTCGCCCAAGGCCTTCGGCACGGGCCGGCGCATTCCCATCGCACGCAGGTTCTCCTGACCCCCGCCGGGCCGCCCCGACGCCGGCCGCTCAGGCCCGCGGAAAATCCTCCAGGATGCGAAGTCCGAAGCCGACCTCGCGCACGAGCCTGCGCGAATCGACGGGCCCGGCAGCGGGGCCTGCCTTCCCCTCCGCGTCCCAGTCGGTGTGCCGCAGCCACGACGTCCCCACGGGGACCCGTGAAGAGGCGTCGATGCACAGGACGGCGAGCCGCTTCAGCACCGCGGCGAGGTCGGCGTCAGCGGCGAGCGCGCGCAGCGCCAGCAGGAGCCACGCGGTCTCGTGGCACCGCCGGCAGCAGTCTCTGGCGGGTGAAGGAGTCCGCGAGCATCCCGGTGCCGTCGGGGAGACCGGCACGGCGGCCCCGGCCCGCGCCTCCCGCCCCGTCGCCCCCTGCCTCGACCCTGATCCACGGCACCAGGAGGGAGGCGAAGAGGCGCACGGCCTCCGCAGCGCGCTTCTTCTGCACGGCAGGCGTGCCGCCCGTGGGCTCGACGGGCCTGTAGCCGCCCCCGCGCATCTCGACGAACAGCCGGGCCGCCAGGAGCGCGGCCTCGGCGTCCGCGTCCCGCCCGTCGCGGCCGCAGGGCGGCGCGAAGGAGTCCCAGGGCAGCGCCGAGAACGCGCGGACGAGGTCGTCGAGCGGCCTCTTGTGCCGGTCCCGGCGCGTCCTGGCGAGCACCCGCGCGAGGGGCGTGAACAGGGCGAGCCCCCCGATGCCCGGTTCGACTGGCGCCCCGTTGTCCGGGGCTCGCGCCGGGGCGTGAAGGCTGCCCGGCAGGCGGAGGCGCAGCTTCTCGTCGGTGAACGACTCGGCGAAGCGAAGCCCCGCGAGCCAGTACTTCTCGGACGGCAGGCCCGCATCCGCGAGGTTCCCGGCGAGGGCGAGAAGGCCGTCGGCCGTCCGCGCGGCCTCGGCGACCGAGAGGAGCGCCGCCCCCGCGCGCCCGCTCACGCCCTGCCATTCCCCCGACTTCTGGTCGAAGGCGGTGAAGAACATCCCCGACGGGTGCTGCCCCTTCAGCGCGAAGTCCGCCATGCGCAGGGCGAGCTCCGCGAGCCGCTCGTCGCCCGGGAAGAGCCTGCGCACGAGCACGGCAGCCCCGACCCCCGCGGCGGGCGACAGCCGGGCGCTGCCCGCCACCTCGCGGAGGCCCGCCACGCCGCCGGCCTGGACAAGGTGCGTGGACAGGCACGACGAGAGTGCCTCGCGCAGGCGCTCCCGGTTCACCGGGGCGCGACGGTCGACGGGGCGCGCCGTCGGTTCCTGGCCGCCCTCTCCCGCGCCCGCGGCGTCCTTCTGCGCGGATCGCAGCCGGGCCATGACGGCGGCCGAACCGCGCGCCTGGATCGCGCCGGGGGGAGCGAAGACG
The DNA here is from genome assembly GCA_963733835.1 of uncultured Spirochaetota bacterium. Taxonomy (GTDB): domain Bacteria; phylum Spirochaetota; class Spirochaetia; order SZUA-6; family Fen-1364; genus CAVTER01. Next base: position 93,835 of record CAVTER010000014.1, on the reverse strand, counting down.
ACGAAAAGCCGGTGGCGCGCCTCGAGGGTGCCTGTCGACTCGATGACAGCCTCGACGGGCTGGCGCACGTCGGCCGGACGGGGGCCCACCCGCGTGAAGGGCAGGCCGATGCCCGGCGCACGCACCTGCACGCGCAGCGCGGCAGACCCTTCCTCGGCCGTGACGGGAAAGGCCCCGATGCTCGCGGGCTCCCCTCCCACGGCCGGGCTGTCGGACCACACCAGCGCCTCGCTGCGCCCCCTCCTCGCGAGCACGGCGAGAGGGTAGGAGGTCCTGTCCCCGGGAAAGGCAGCCCCGCCGGGCAGGCTGCCGGCCGAGACACCGGGGAACAGGAGCGCCGCGCCGTCGGCGACGTCGAACTCGAGATCGACGGACAGGCGCACGGTCCCCAGGGATTTGACCGACCACGCGCGGGAGATCGTGACGCCGTGCGCGTCGCAGCCCAGGGTGTCCGTGATCGTCCCGAACAGGAAGAAGGCCCGCGCCTCTGCCCGTCCCTGTCCCGTGTCCAGCCGCACGCTCTCGGGCTCCCGCTCGTGCCCGTCCCAGAAGAACCTGTAGGGCAGGCGGAAGCTGCCCCCGTCGGCGTCGACGCGGATGGTGCGGGAATCGGGCTGTGTGACGGTGAACCGTGCCATGGGTGGGCTGATAGTAGTACGAACCGGCCGGCTCTTGCAATTGCGGCAGGGAGACACGTACTGTCTCGAGAGGGCGGCGGGAGGAGACATGAAGGCCAGGACGCAGTTTCAGTGTGCGGGGTGCGGCCACCAGGAAACGAAGTGGCTGGGCCGGTGTCCCGAGTGCGGGCTGTGGAACAGCTTCGCCGAGGTCGCCGCCGAGCCGCCCGCGGCAGCGTCCCGGCCCGGCAGCCGCACGAAGGCCGCCGCCGGCACGCCCGTCCCCCTCGTCTTCCATCGAGAACACCGGCGGCATGCGCCTGGACACCGGCATCGCCGAGATGAACAGGGTGCTGGGCGGCGGGCTCATGCGCGGATCGTCGGTCCTCATCGGCGGGGAGCCGGGCATCGGCAAGTCGACCCTCATGCTGCAGGCGGCTGCCCGGCTCGTCTCGAAGGGCCGCGTGCTGTACGTGTCCGGCGAGGAATCCCCGGGGCAGCTTCGCATGCGGGCCGACAGGCTGGGCGTCTCCTCGGACAGGATCGAGGTCCTCGCCGAGACCGAGCTGACAGCGGTCATGCAGGTGCTCGAGCAGGTGAAGCCCGTGCTCGTGATCGTGGACTCGATCCAGACCCTGTACAGCAGGGAGGTCAACGCGCTGCCGGGAACGGTGAACCAGATCAAGGTCTGCACGCAGGAGCTGGTGGAATGGGCGCGCTCGCGCGGCTGCGGCGCTCCTGCTGGTCGCCCACGTGACCAAGGAGGGGGCCATCGCGGGGCCCAAGCTGGTCGAGCACCTCGTCGACACCGTGGTGTCCTTCGAGCAGGCCAGCGCCGAGGTGCGCACGCTCCAGGCGGTGAAGAACAGGTTCGGCTCGGTGGACGAGATCGGCTTCTTCCGCATGACCGAGGCGCGGCCTGGCCGAGGTGGAGGACGCCGCGAGCCTCTTCCTGACCCGCCGGGACGGGCGGCAATCCCGCCGGGGGTGGCGGTCGCCCCCGTGTTCGAAGGCTCGCGGGCTCTGCTCGTCGAGATCCAGAGTCTCGTGGTGCCGGCCAAGAGCGGGATCAGCAGGATCTACTCGGACAGGATCGACACGGGCAGGGTGGCCCGCATGGCCGCGGTGCTGGAGAAGCACCTGGGCCTGCACCTGGCCGAGCACGACATGTACGTGAACGTGGCGGGCGGCATCCGCATCGCCGAGGTGGGCGTGGAGCTGCCCCTCGCCCTCGCGCTGTACTCGGCCCGGGTCGGCACTCCCCTCCCCTCCCGACTCGCCGTGGTCGGAGAAGTCAGCCTGACCGGCGAGGTGCGCCCGGTGCCGGGCCTCCAGAAGCGCGTGCGCGCCGCGCGCGAGCTGGGGTTCGACACGGTGATCGGCCCTGCCGCGCGCGACCCGGACGAGCCGAACGCACCCGTGGACCCCGGCGTCGTGGCCGTGGCGCTGATCCAGGAAGCCGTGAAGGCCGCCTTCGCGCGCCCCGGTTGAGCCGGGGCCCAGGGTTCTCCGGGCTATCGGCCGACAGCCTCCAGGTTCTCCGCCACCTGCTTCCAGCTCACCACGTTCCAGAACGCGGCGATGTAGTCGGGCCGGCGGTTCTGGTAGTTCAGGTAGTAGGCGTGCTCCCAGACGTCCAGCCCGAGCACCGGCACCAGGCCCTGGCTGAGCGGGCTGTCCTGGTTCGGCGTGGTCACGACCGAGAGCTTCCTCGACCCATCGGCCGCCAGCCACGCCCAGCCGCTGCCGAACAGGTTCGCGGCGGCGGTCGAGAACTGCTCGCGGAAGGCGGCGAAGCCGCCGAAGGCCTTGTCGATGGCGGCGGCCAGGGCGCCGGTCGGGCTTCCCCCCGCCGCCGGGCGCCATGATCTTCCAGAACAGGCTGTGGTTGAAATGCCCGCCGCCGTGGTTTCTGACCGCGGTCCTCGACCTCCGCGGGCAGCGATTCCAGCGTCTTTCAGCAGGGCCTCGACCGGCGTCGCTGCCAGCCCGGGGTGCTTCTCGAGGGCCGCGTTCAGCTTTGCCACGTAGGTGGCGTGGTGCTTTCCGTGGTGGATCTCCATGGTCCGGGCATCGATGTGGGGCTCGAGCGCCTTGAAATCGTAGGGAAGAGTCGGGAAGCGTGAATGCCATGCTGATACCTCCTTGCGGTTGACTAAATACTACTAATTAAGTAGTAAATAGACAACGACCATGCGACGCCGCGCCGCGGATGCGACAGGAGGGCGCGGTCGTGTGCCAGGAGGCGCGCAGTGCGGCAGGGCCGAGGAGGCGATTGGCCGGTACACCTCGGTGTTCTCCGGACGAGCGGCGGGCGACATCCTGCGCTGCGGGGCGGGCGAGCAGCCCGACAGGCAGGCCGTGGCCAGGGCGCGGGCCGCCTATGGCCAGGTCTTCTCGGGCGGGACGCGTCCCTTCGGCCGCTGGATCAGCTCGAGGGTCGTGCCGAGGGCCGCCTCGGTGTCCAGGTAGGCGTAGTGACCGTCCCCGTCCCTGCCGAAGCCTGAGCCGTCCATCGTCATCGCAAGGCCCGCCCCGCGCCCCTCGGCAAGGGATGCCTCCATGTCGTCGGTGAGCAGGCCGAGGTGGTGCATGCCGTAGCCGTGCTCGCGCACGAAGTCGGCGTAGACCGTGTCGCCCTCCAGCGGCTGGATCAGCTCGATGCGCAGGCTGCCGATGTTCGCAAGGGCCAGGCGCATCCTGTACTCGACGGGCTTCCCCCGGTAGCTCATCTTCTTCAGCAGCGGCTTCTCGTAGGTGTAGAACTGCCACGGCCCGAGGCCGAAAAGCCTCGTCCAGCTTTCGACTGTCGCCTCCAGGTCCTTGACCACGAACCCGACCTGGGCGATGCCCTTCTCGAGGAACGGGAGCATCTGTCAGCCCTCCCGGGCCGAGCGGCCGCGCAGGTAGTCCTTCATGAGCGGCCACAGCGCCCTGTAGCGCTCGAAACGCTCCCTGTACACCCGGACCCGGGCAGGGTCGGGTTCGAAACCGTCGTCCAGGCCGACCATGGCCCGGGCTCCCTCGGCGAGTGACCCGAACACGCCGCTTCCCGCCCCCGCGAGGATCGCGGCGCCGAGGCAGCCCGCCTCGTTGACCCGGGCGCGCACGACGGGCTTCTCGAGGATGTCTGCGCACAGCTGGACCCACGCGCGGGACCTGCTTCCCCCACCCACTGCCCGCATGTCGCGCATGCGGATGCCCGTGTCCGGGAGAGCGTCCACCACCTCCTTGTGGTAGAAGACGGCGCCCTCCATGATCCCCTTGAGGATGTCGCCCCGCGTTGTGTCGAGCTTCAGGCCCACGATCACCCCCGACGAGTCGGGAACGAACTCGGGTGGCCCCGTCATTGTGAAGTGCGGGAGCACGAAGACGCTGCTGGGGCCCGTCGGCACCTCCCGCAGGAGGATCTCGTAGATGTCCTTGCCCGCGCGCGCCGCCTCGTCCTTCTCCCCGCGGGCGAAGGTGTCGCGGAACCACTTCAAGAGCACACCGGCCTGGTTGTAGATGAAGGTCACGTAGCGGTCCGGCGCCGCGTGGTGCTCCGTGTTCAGCCCCCAGCGCAGCATTGCCCCCGGCGCGATCCGCTTCGAGAACACGGGGACGAGGCAGAGATACGTGCCCATGCCGCACATGCCCGAGCCCTCGTCGATCACCCCGCACCCCAGCGAGTTGGCGCACTGGTCGTGCGCTCCCGCCACGATGCGCGTGCCCTCTGCAAGGCCCAGCTCCCGGGCCAGCGGCCCCGAGACCGTGCCGATCGGGGTCCCTGCCTGCACGGGCAGGGGAAGCTTCCCGAGGTCGATGCCGGCGGCCCCTGCGATCTCGCGCGACCAGCCGCGCGCATCGATGTCGAACAGGAGCGTGCGGTTGGCAAGCGAGTAGTCCACACGGGGCTCGGCCCCCAGCATGAACGACACGAACCCGCTCCACAGGAGGAAGCACCGGGCCTTCTCGTAGACCGCCGGCTGGTTGTCGCGGATCCACATCAGCTTGGGCAGGCTGTAGTTCGCCCCGAGGGTGTTGCCGTTGATCCTGTACAGCCGCTCGGGGTCCAGCGCGCGGGCGAGGCCGTCCAGGTACTCATCGCCCCTGGAGTCGAGCATCGTGAGGGAGGGGCCCAGGATCCTGCGGTCTGCCGACACGGGCACCATGGCCTCGCCCATGGAGGAAACGGCCAGGGCCGACACCGTGTCCTTCCCCGCCCCCGCGACCGCCCCGCGGATGACCCGCTGGACCTTCGCCCACACGTCGGCAGCGTCCAGCTCGGCACGGCCCGAGCCGCCGCCCCCGAGGTTGTACTCCTCGTAGGCGAACGAGAGCTGCGCCCCCGCCGCCGAGAAGGCGACGGCCTTGCAGCCCGTCGTGCCGACGTCGATGCCGAGAAGGCTCACGTCTCCCCTCCCTGCGGGACGCTCACATCGCAGCCGAGGTAGTGTTCCAGGGCCTCGCGCACCGGCGCGCAGCACGCTGCCCGGGGGTCACGCTCACGTGGTGGCGGTGGCCCGCCCTGCCGATGTCGCAGCAGCACGTCCTGCAGGCCGGGGATCTCGGCCACGCCCGCGCAGCCGAAGAACTCCCGGGGGATCGGGTCGGCGGTGAACCTGCCCTCGCCCAGGTAGAACTTCAGCCTGCCCCCGTCGGTGAGCAGGCTGCCGAAGGTCATGTCGAAGCGGCCGGATGCGCCCCGCGTTGCAGCCGAAGCCGCAGCCCGCGCCGACGGAGTTGGCGAGGATCGCGTGGTCGACGATCCTGCCCTTGCTCCTCCATCAGCGCCGGCGGGCACGGGGCCGCAGTGGAAGAGGATGCACTTGTCCTCCTCGTCGCCGTAGTTGTTGTTCCAGTCCAGGCAGGTGGCCGGCTCGCCCGAGGCCAGTCGCAGCGCGCGCATGGTCACCGCGTTTCCGACGTCGACCTCGCAGGCGGCGGCGATCGCCCCGGTCGTTCATCTCGCCCAGCAGCACGCACGGGGAGATGCCGAGCTGCTGCTGCAGCTCGATCCAGCAGCGCAGCGCGATCGCGTGCAGGCCGTACTCGGCCACGATCGTGTCCAGCACCACGCCCAGCCGGACGATGTTCTCGAAGGCGCCTTCGGGCACGCCGTCCCAGGACGTGTAGCCGCTGCGAGCGGCCCCTGCCTTGTCCCTGAAGGCCGTTGCCCGCCGACATCGAGGCTGCGCATCCGCGCAGCACGTCGGAGAGGTCGAGCGTCTCCACCGTGATGCCGTGGCGCTGCAGCGCCACCTCGTCGATGCGCACCGTCTTGAACGGCGGTGGTGCGGGCGCCGATCGCGCCGACCACATGCCCGGACAGCCCGCTCACCACCCGGCAGACCCGGTCGAAGTGCTCGACGTTTGCGCGGAAGGCGGGGCTCGGCAGGCGCCGCCACGTGCGGCTTGAGCGCGGTGAACTGCACGCCGTACTGGCAGAACACGTCCATGATGGACATCTTGCCGCAGAAGGCGTCGCGCCGCACCTCGGGGGCCATCCTGTCCAGGGTGTCGGGGTAGGCCTGCACGAGGATCGGCACGCCCGCGTCCTTCAGCGCGGCGACCGCTCCGTTCTCGTCGCCGAAGTTGGGCAGGCAGAGGATGACGCCGCCGAACTCGCCCCGGTTCTCGCGCAGGAAGGCGGCGAACCTCGCCCCCTCGGCGACCGTCTCCACGGCGCCGTGGCGCGTGGCTGCCGCCTCCATCGCGATCGAGTCGTGGCCCATCTGCTTCAGGACCCGGGGCAGCTCGGCCCGCGCCTCGGCGATGAGCGAGGCGGGGAAGAAACCCCGGTTGCCGTAGAACAGTGCGAATGTCGTCTTCGTGGCTGCCATGCCATGGTGGTAGTCGGCGCGGAGGCGGTTGTCAAGGCCGACCAGTCGCGCACGGCGGTGATCCGCTGCAAATCCTTGACCGGCCGGTGGAGAGGGCCTATACTTGCCGCGCGAACCGAGAGTCTCGATCACGGGAGGCGGTGTCATGAAAAAGAATGCAGCGAAGAAACCCGGCAAGGCCAAGGTCGCGATGAAGGACCTCGAGCTCAGCAGGCGGAAGGGCTCCGCTGCCGAGGCGGGAAAAGTGAAAGGCGGCTTCGCGCCGCAGCCCGAGCCGCCCCGGGAGATGATCACCCCCATCATCAGGAGCATCCGCCCGAGCTGATCGGCGCGGCACGCCCGCGGCCCCCGGACGGGCCCTCACACGTCGATCTGCTGGCTGCACAGGTAGAAGTACAGCCCGCGACGGCTCATCAGCTCGTCGTGGGTTCCCCGCTCGGCGATCTCGTCCCTTCTCGACCACCACGATGAGGTCGGCGTGCCGGATGGTGCTCAGCCGGTGGGCGATGATGAACGTCGTGCGCCCCGAGAGCAGGCGGGCCATGTTCTCCTGGATCGCGTGCTCCGACTCCGTGTCCAGCGCGCTGGTGGCCTCGTCGAAGATCAGGATCGGGCGGATCGATGTACAGGGCCCGGGCGATGCCGATGCGCTGCTGCTGCCCGCCCGACAGCAGCAGGCCGGACTCGCCGATGCGCGTCTCGTAGCCCAGGGGCAGCTGCCGGATGAAGTCGTGCGCGTTGGCGAGCTTCGCGGCCCAGACGGCGCGCTCGCGCTGCGGCTCGGGATCGCCGAAGGCGATGTTGCCGAGGATCGTGCCGTCGAACATGTAGTTCTGCTGGAGCACCACGCCGATGTGCCGGCGGAGGTCCCGGTAGTCGAGGGTGCGCATGTCCACGCCGTCGAAGAGCACCGTGCCCTCGGTGGGCTCGAGCAGCCCGGCGAGGCACTTGATCAGCGTGGTCTTCCCGCTGCCGCTGCGCCCCACGATCGCGATGCTGCGGCCGGCGGGCACCTCCAGGCTGATGCCGCGCAGGATGGGGGGCGCCTCGGGTCCCCCGTAGCGGAAGCCGACGCCGCGCAGCTCCACCCGTCCCTCGAGGCTGGGCACCGCCTGCAGCCGCGGAGTGGTCGCGCCCCCTGCTCGGGCTCGGTCTCGAAGATGTCGCTCAGCCGGTCGAGCAGCACCGCCGACACTCTGCAGCTCGTCCCACAGACCGAGCGCCGCCATGACGGGGCCCACGGACATGGCCACCAGGGAGTTGAAGGCCACGAACGAGCCGATGGAGAGCGTCGCCGCTCGATGACCATGCGGGCACCCAGCCAGAGGAAGAGGATGTTCCCGAACAGGCCCACCGCGCGCAGGGTGCTGTCGTAGAGCATGCCGATGAAGTTGCCCCGCCGCTGCGTGCGGGCGAGCGACGTGAACTCGGCCGAGGATCTTCTCGCGGAAGCCCTTCCTCCGCGGCGGCCGCCTTGACCGCCTCGATGCCCTTGATGGCGTCGATCTGCTGCGAGGAGTAGCGGCCGTAGCTCTCCTCGAGCGACGCGAACAGGGGCCGCAGGACCCGGCGGGAGAAGACCATCAGCCCCGCGTACAGCGGCACCGTGGCGAGGAAGACGAGCAGGAGCGTGCGGCTGTAGTACGCCATCAGGCCCAGGTACGCCGCCAGCTGGAGGAGCGACAGCAGCCCCCCGATGCCGCTGTTGCACGACGAACTCGCGGACCTCGCGCGCGCCCGGCGAGGCGGCGCTGGATGTCTCCCGTGCGCCGGCGGCTGAAGTAGCTCATGGGCAGGGCCAGCAGCTTCTGCGTCAGGAAATCCAGGATCGCCGTGTCCACCCGCACGGAGACGAGGCTGAGCAGGTACCCCTGGATCACGTCCGCGCCGAGCATGAGCACGCAGCGCGGCGCCCAGCGCGAGCACCAGTGCTTCCCAGGAGCCGGACGGCGCCGTCCACGACGACCCGGTCGACGATGAGCTGGGTGAGCGCGGGGAACAGCGAGCTGCAGCGCCGTGGCGACGAGCGCCAGGCCGAGGCATCCCAGCAGGGCTGCCCGCGACGCCTTGAAGAACGGCAGCGTCCACGCCAGGCTCGGGTGCGTCTCGGGCGCCGAGGCGAACGCCGGCGTGGGCTCGAAGATCGCCGCGTAGCCGGACCACTTCTCGAGGAACTCCTCCCGGGGAAGCCGGCGCAGGCCGACGGCCGGGTCGGCAACGCGCAGCCCGCTTGCCCCGCGCGTCGGCCAGCACGACCCAGTGGTTGCCTTCCCAGTGGACGATCGCCGGGAGGGGGAGCCGCTCGAGGCTGCGGTGCGAGACCTTGTACGGCCGGGCTGCGAGGCCGAGCGCCTCGGCCGCGCTGCAGATGCCCTTCAGGCTCGTCCCGTCCCAGGCCGTGTGCGCGAGCTCCCGGATGCGCGCCAGGCTCACCCGCCTGCCGAAGTGCCGGCACACCATCGCGAGGGATGCGGCGCCGCAGTCCGCCTCGTCCACCTGGCTGACGAAGGGAATGCCGCGGATCCGCCGCCGCCTGCCCGCGAACAGGCCCGTCGGGGGTCGCGAAGGGCTCCTCCTCCTCCTCGGACGGTTCGCGCTCCTCCTCCTCGTCGATCTGCACCTTGTTGTGGGCCGCCACCTCCGCCGGGAGCAGCTCCTGCGCGAAGTCGAGCGGGATGCGGGCCTCCCGGTCCGCGTGGTAGCCGGCGATGCGCTCCTCCAGCAGCTTCGTGAGCTCGGGGGACTCCGCCATGAGCTTCCGCAGCGCATCGGAGGTGAGCTGCAGGAGCCGGCAGTCCGTCAACGCCTCGACCGTGGCCGCGCGCGGGGCGTCGACGAGCACGGAGAGCTCGCCGAAGTAGTCCCCGGGACGGAGGAACGCGAGGTTCGTGGACGTCCCGTCTTTTTTCGCGAAGACCCGCGCCCGGCCCTGCTCGAGGATGAACAGCGGGCCGGGTCCCTCGCCCTGGCGGATGACGCCTGCCCGGCCGGGCACGCTGACCGGTTCGAGGTTCTCGAGCAGCCCCCGGAGGACCGGGAACGGGCAGCCTGCTGAAGCCGCTGAACTCGCGCAGGAAGTTGTGCAGCGTGCGATGACGGGCGAGGAGCTCCATGCCGGACTGCAGCTTCGGGTTGCTCCGTGATCAGGCGCCTGCGGAACTCGTCCCGGTCGAGCCGCAGGGCCGTGGCGTCGGTGCTGCACCGGACGGTCGCCATCCGGGTCCGGCCTTCGAGCAGCCCGAGCTCGCCGAACTCCGCCCCCGGGTGCAGCACGTTGAGCGGGACCTCCTCGCCCCCTTCGCCCTTCTTGCACACCCGGGCCCGGCCCGACGCCAGGATGTAGAAGGCATCGGCCTCGTCCCCCTCCCGGATGATCTCGTCGCCGAAGCCGTAGCGCGCTTCGGTGAACGAGGACATCAGCCCCTCGCGCTGGCCCTCGGGAACGAGCTGGACGAACGTGGTCTTCTCGAGTACGTGCCCGGCATCGTCGCTGTTCATGGGCGTGACTCCAGGGGAACGGTCCACCGCACGTACGTCTCGACGAGCGGATCGAAGTACTGGGAGACGAGCGCCGGTTCCAGGCGCGCCAGCACCTGCGGGTCGTCGATGCTCGGCGGCGTCTTGTCGACGACCTGCACGATCGAGCGATTCGTTCTGCGGCCCCGTCACCAGGATGACCTCGCCCCGGGCGGCCGACAGCAGCTGCGCGCGAAGCGGCTCCGGCGCGTCCTCGAGCAGGAGAGACCTGCTCCTCCGCGCATGCCGCTGCCCGCACGAGGACGGTATCCGTCGAAGCTCTCCCCGTCGTCGGTGATGCACAGCAGCGCCTCGCGGGCCGGGCGGTCGGTCGGGAAGCGGGCGGTCCGGAACCCGATCCGCATCAGGTCGAGCCGTCCGCGATTCCAGCGCCGCGGCGCATCGCTCGGGGCGAGAGGGCCTCGGCGCGGCGCGGAGGTACGCGGGCCTCGAGGTCGAGCAGCTCGCGGAACCACGCCTCGTGCGCACCGATTCCGGTCCGAGCCATGCGGCCAGGCCGTCGGGCCCGCACCCGGCCCGTTCGAAGAATGCAGCCTGGCCCGGGCGGTCCGCCGAATCGTGGCCGAGGGCGGCGCTGCCCGTCCCTGCCGGCGGCGGCGGCAGCGACGCGTCGGGCGAGGGGCATCGCCAGCGGCCCGAGGCAGCCCGAGAAGACCACCTCGGGCCAGAGGACATCGGTCATCATCGTCGGGGGAGGGGCCGTACGAATCCGCGCAGTTCGGCCGCTCCTCCCGGGTGAAGCGATCGGTGCCAGTACCTGCGCTCGAGCTAGCCGACCAGGTCGTCCTCGTCGACGTCCCTGATCGGACAGCCAGCGTTCCGTCTCTTCGGCCGTGACGAGATTCCTGTCCAGTGCGGAACTGGTCGGCGGCGGATTCCTGGAGCTCCGCCGCATCGATGTCGAATCCCTCGTCCGCGGCGTACGCGGCGCAGCACAGGGAATCCTCCAGGATCGTCCAGAATCCCCCCGTCCATCCGCCGAAGGCGGCGGCAGCGAAGACGTGTCCGAGGGTGTACGTCCTGCCGTGGGCATCGAAGATGCCCTGGCTCATGGGGCTGTCGAATGGGTCGGCGGGCTCATGGTCCGACACGTCGCGTCCTCACCGCTTGCGATGTGCCACCCAGTATACAGCCCCCCGGTGCGCGGTCAAGCGAGGGACCGTGTTGCAGGTTTTTCTTGACAGCAGCGCGGTGACGGGCGCATGATGGTGGGAAAGGGGGATACCCCATGAAGAAAAAGGAAAAAAAGGTCCAGGCGTCGTCCAAGGCTGCTCCCAAGCGGAAGGTCGCGATCAAGGATCTGAAGGCGAAAAATGCCGGGTCGGTCAAGGGCGGCGGAGCGTCGGTTTCCGGGGAGTTCGACATCGCGAAACGCCACTGAGACCGGGCGCACGCGGGGAGGCGGCCCGTGGCCGCAGACTCCCGCTTCTCGACGGATGGACAGCGACTGCGTCAGGCGGTCAGGGCACGCGTCTGCGCGGGGCTCCTGTCAAGGCGGGCCATGCGCCGCCGGATCGGGCCCGCGCTCCCTGCCACGACCGCGAAACCGACCGCGGCAAAGAGAGGGAACACCCCCACCGCGGCCTGGAATGACCAGAAACGGGACACAATCGAGATCACGAACGGGACCACTATCCCGCCGATGGGGATTCCCAGCTTCACCACGCCCAACGCCGTGCCCGACATCTCCCTGTAGAGCATCCCCGCCTGTGTGATGAGGAGCGGAAGCATCGCAGACACTGCCATCCCCATGAGGACGAGCAGGGCAGCCGTGGCGGCTGGGGGGAGACGGACAAAGAACAGCCCGCAGGCAACGGCACAGGCCGCAGCGTTCAGGGCGAGAAGCAGTGCCGTGATCCTCACCCTGCTCGACAGCAGGCCGAGCACGATCCGTCCTGCAGCAATACCCGCCAGGAGCAGGACGAGCCCGATCTTCGAGGCGACCAGGTCATACCCGCGCAGCTGGATCAGGAACGACGCCAGGAGGCCCATCAGGCCCGATTCGATCCCCACGGCGAACACGGCGAGCAGGAGGAAGAGCCCGAGGAGGGGCTGGCCCGCAAGTGCCCGTGCCCGCTCCCGTAGCCCTGCCCCGGGGGCGTCTTTCCGAAACCCCGTGCGGGACCCGGCCCGCGCCACCGGGATTGCGCGCCGCCTCTCGATGGCCCCGCCGACCGCGAACAGCAGCGCGAGGGCGAGCACGGCCGCGGCCGACTGGACCATGGACCTGCGCCAGCTCATCTGGAGGAACACGAGGTACAGCGTGATGGCGAGGCACCCCAGCGTCACGAAGAAATGGTTCACGCTGATGTGCAGGCCGGGCCGCCGCTCGTGCAGGGACAGCAGCATCGCGTCGGCCACGCCTTCGTAGGTGCCGATGCCGATCCCGATCCCGGCCATGATCGCGAGGTTCAGAAGGTAGGCGGGCCACATGTAGTACAGGAAGAACCCGGCGGCGAGCACGAGGCTGCCCGCCGCCATCAGCAGCGGCTTGCGTCGCGTGTCTGCCAGCGCGCCGGCGGCGAGCACGGACGACGATGAACCCCACGTTCTGGACCGACACGAGAAGCCCCGTCTGGAACGGGGAAAGGCCGATGTTCCCCGAGGCGGCGCCGATGACCGCGGTGCCGACCCCGAGGAAGAACATGGACGCCCATGAGCCGCCGGTGAGCAGCCCCCGCAACCGCGCCACGGCGGCCTGCTACCGGACCGCCGGCAGCGTGATCCGCCTTCCGCCCTTCATCGCCGACTCGTGCGCGCAGATGCCGGCCATGGTCCAGTTGGCTGCCCGCCGCGCGTCTGCCGCGGACTCCCGCTCCTCGACGATGGCGCGGATGAACTCGTGCGCCAGGTGGGGGTGCGACCCGCCGTGCCCGGCCCCCTGGATGAACGAGGTGTGCTCGTGCTCCTGGTCGTAGACGCCGTGAATGGTGTAGGGGGCGATCTCCTTCGGCAGCCGGCTGCCGTAGTCGGGCACCTCGACCCTCTTCGCATCCTCGTAGCCCGAGTACAGCACGGGCTTCTCACCGGCGAACTGCTCCCACTCGAAGGACAGCTTCGTCCCGTACACGTCGAAGCTCTCGCGGTACTGGCGGATCGTGTCGAAGAGCGACCGCGTGACCTCGCAGGAGAGGTCTGTGCCGCGCAGCTTCATCAGCGCGGTCTCGACGGCGAACGGCGAGCCGTACTTCGCCGCGTACTCCGCGCGGATGGTTCCCGAGCCGAAGCAGACCACCGATTCGACCTCGCCGCCCGACAGCGCGAGCAGGGGGCTCACCGCGTGGGTGGCGTAGTGCATGGGCGGGAAACCGTACCAGTAGTCCGGCCAGCCGGGCAGGCTCATGTTCTGCTGGTGCGAGCCGCGCAGGAACTGGATCCTTCCCAGCTCGCCCCTGTCCGCCATCTCTTTCACGAAGAGGAACTCGCGGGTGTACACGGCCGTCTCCATCATCATGTACACCTTCTTCGCCTTCCTGCGCGCGTCGGCGAGGGCCAGGCACTCGCGGACCGTCGTGGCCAGGGGCACTGTGCAGGCGGCGTGCTTGCCCGGCCTGGAGGGCGGCGATCGACATGGGTGCGTGCGCCGCGATGGGGGTGACCACGTGGATGGCGTCGATCTCCCTGTCCGCGAGCATGTCCTCGTAGCGCGTGAAGCGCCGTGCCACCTTGAACATGTCGCCCACCGCGTTCAGTTTCTTCTCGTCGCGCTGGCAGATCGCCGCGCATTCCGCGTCGGGATGCTTCTGGTACAGGGGGATGAACTCCGCCCCGAAACCCAGCCCGACCACACCGACCCTCACCTTCCTGCCCTTCGCCATCGCACCCTCCTTGCCGTGAGCCGGCTGCCGCGAGTATCGCCCTCCCGCCCGTTCTGCGCAAGCCGCCCGCTCCCCCCCGGCTGTCGGCGAAATTGACGACCGCGGCGCCGCGGGTGTAGACTGAGACGAATGAGGAGTCCGCAGACCGCCGCCTCGATGAAGCGCGCGTTCATCGAGCGGATCCGCCCCGACAGCCTCTACCACGCGCTGTTCGATCACCTGCCCGACGTCGTGTTCTTCGCCAAGGACCGCGCGGGCCGCATGCGGGCGGGCAACGGCGAGCTTCTGCGGCGCTTCGGGTTCACGCGCGAGGACCAGATCATCGGCAGGACGGACTTCGACGTGCATCCCCACAGCCGTGCCGCCAAGTACCGCGCGGACGACCTCGCCGTCATGCGCTCCCGCCAGCCCATGCTGCGGATCGTCGAGCTGTTCGTCGACCAGATGGGAATCCCGGACTGGTACGTGACGAACAAGATGCCCATCTTTTCGCACGAGGGGGCGGTGATCGGCGTCATGGGCACCATCCAGAAAGTCGGCTCCCCCCGGCAGCTCGCGATGTCCGACCGCGAGCTCTCCCAGGTGCTCCGCCACGTGCACGATCACTACGCAGAGCCCATCCTCGTGCCTGCCCTTGCCCGGATGGTGGGCTTCTCGGTGCGTCACTTCGAGCGGTGGTTCAAGGAACGGCTTCGCACGACGCCCCGCCAGTACATCACGAAGGTGCGGATCTTCCAGGCCTGCGAGGAGCTGCGCACGAAGCGCTCCTCCATCTCCGACATCTCTCAGAACTGCGGGTTCTACGACCAGAGCGCGCTCACCCGGGCGTTCCACAGGCAGATGGGAATCACCCCCCAGACCTACCGCAGGCTGTACGGCTGACTCCCGGGGGATCAGGGAACGATGCGCAGCTGCGTCCGGGCGTCGAAGAGGTGGGCGCGCGCCATGTCGAATGCGACAGACAGCTGCTCTCCCACCCCGCACTCCATGTTCGGCCGTGCGATGGCACGGAAGACGACATCCCCGACCCGCAGGTTCAGGATGTCCTCCTCGCCGAGGCTCTGGATGAAGTAGACAGACGCGGCGAAACCCCCGGGCAGCCGCTCGCGCGAGACGTGCACGTCCTCGGGGCGCACCCCCAGGAGAACCTCTCCTGCCGGCGGCGACCCCGCGTCGGAGCCCCCCTCCCGGGTGCACCGCGTCATGCCCCCCTCCACAACGAGGTGCCCGTCGGCGGCCGAGGCGTGGAAGATGTTCATGGCCGGGCTGCCGACAAAGCGGGCGACGAAGAGGCAGTTCGGCGCGTTGTAGATCTCCTCGGGAGTCCCGACCTGGAGCAGCGCGCCCTTGTCGAGGACCCCGATCCTGTCGCCCATCGTCATGGCCTCGACCTGGTCGTGCGTCACGTACAGGAACGTCGCGCCGAGGTCGGTGTGCAGCCGCGCGAGCTCCGCGCGCATCGTCTCGCGCAGCTTCGCATCGAGGTTCGACAGCGGCTCGTCCATGAGGAAGACCTTCGGGGAGCGCACGATGGCCCGCCCGATGCCGACGCGCTGCATTTCGCCCCCGCTCAGCTTCGTCGTGCCCCTGTCCAGGAGGTGCTCGATGCGCAGCACCCGGGCGACCTCGGCGACGCGCGCGTCGATCTCGGGCTGCGGCAGGCGGCGCAGGCGCGACTTCAGGGGGAACTCGAGGTTCTGGCGCACCGTGTAGTGGGGGTACAGGGTGTAGTACTGGAAGACGAAGGCGACATCGCGCATCGCGGGGATGAGCCTGTCGACGTTCTCGCCGCCCAGGTGCACCTCGCCGGCGTCCGGGGCCTCCAGGCCCGCGATGATCTTCAGCGTCGTGGTCTTGCCGGCCCCCGTGGGGCCCAGCAGGACGAAAAACTCCCTGTCCTTGATCTCCAGGTCGACGCCCCGCAGGGCGGCGACGCTGCCGAAGCTCTTGCGGATCGCCGAGAGTTTCACCTCTGCCATGTCAGGCCTCCCGCGCCGCCCGCACGGGGTCGCCCGGGCCCGTCTCGGCTGCCAGGGACCGCGTGGAGGCCTTGTCGAACAGGCGGATCCGCCCCGTGTCGAAGCTCGCGTAGACGGTGTCGTTGAGCGACAGCCGCACGGACGGGCTGACCTTCGCCCGCAGGATCTCGTCGCCGTATTTCAAGTCAACGATGTTCTTGGAGCCCATCTTCTCCACCACGAACACCGTTGCGCGGATGGAGCCGGGCCTCTCGGTCGTGGTGAGGGTGATGTCCTCGGGCCGCACGCCGAGAACAAGGTCGGCCTCCGACCCCGTCCCCCCGGCGATCGCCCCGCCGGCGAGCGCCACCGGCAGCACCGCCCCGTCGGTCTGCATGCGCAGGCTGATCGCCTCGGCGGTGCGGCCGGCCTGGCGGCAGGAGAGGAAGTTCATCCCGGGGCTGCCGATGAACCGTGCCACGAAGAGGTTGCGGGGGTTGGAGTACACGTCGTGGGGAGACCCGACCTGCTGCAGCTCTCCCTGGTTCATCACGGCGATCCTGTCCCCCATCGACATGGCCTCGATCTGGTCGTGGGTCACGTAGACCGTCGTCGCCCCGACATCGACGTGCAGCTTCTTCAGCTCGGTGCGCATCTCCTCGCGGAAGGAGGCGTCGAGGGTGCCGATGGGCTCGTCCAGGAGGAACAGCCGGGGCCGCCTCACCAGCGCCCGGCCGAGGGCCACCCGCTGCATGTCGCCGCCCGAGAGCGCCCGGGGCTTCATCGCGAGCAGGTGCCCGATGTCGAGCATCCGGCTCACCCGCTCGATCTCCTGGCGCACCTCGCGGGGGCGCATCCCCTGCGCCCGCAGGGGGAAGGCGAGGTTCTGGAAGACCGACTTGTGGGGGTACAGCGCGTAGAGCTGGAAGACGAAAGCGATGTCCCTCTCCGATGCCCGCGAGCGCGTCACGTCCACGCCGTCGAAGAAGATCTGCCCTGCCGACGGGATCTCCAGGCCCGAGATGCACCGCAGCGTCGTGGTCTTCCCACACCCCGAGGGCCCCAGGAGCACGAGGAACTCCCCGTCGCGGATCTCCAGGTTCAGCCCTTTCACGGCAACGAAGTCGCCGTAGCTCTTCACCATGTCCCTCAGGACCACATGCGCCATTGCGTACCTCTCGATATCATGCCCGGCCGCTGCGCGGGCCGCCGCGCGTCCCGGCAGCCTTCATTTCACGTGCGACGCGACGTTGTAGCCGATGAACCCGGCCAGGAGGACGGCGAACCCCTTCCCGAACACGGCCATCGAGAAGGGCTGGAACAGGCACAAGATGCCGGCGAAGGCCAGCCACAGGAAGAACGGCTCCAGGACCCGCCGCTTGAAGTTCTTCGTCAGGACCAGGACCAGCATGCCCGCGACGATCACCGCCGCCAGCACAAGGTTGAAGATCATCGCCTCCCCCCTACTTGCGGATCGCCCCGAAGGTGATCCCGCGCACGAGGTTCTTCCTCAAGAGGATCGTGAAGATCATCGGCGGGATGAGGAACAGGAGGCTCCCCGCCGCCGAGGCCCCCCAGTCGTAGCCCAGGATGCCCAGCTGGTAGGGAAGCCAGGCGGGCACTGTCTGGGCCCTCTCGCGCGAGAGCAGGAACGCGAAGGCGTATTCGTTCCACACGTAGATGAAGACGAACACGGCCGTCGCCGCGATTCCCGTGCGCGCCTGGGGGAGCACGATCTTCCAGAACACCTCGAATCGTGTGTACCCGTCGGTCATCGCCGCCTGCTCGTACTCGTGCGGGATCTCGTCGATGAACCCCTTCAGCACCCAGATCGCGAAGGACAGGTTGAAGCAGGTGTTGAGGATCACGAGGCCCAGCCGCGTGTCTGTCAGCTTGAGGAAGCGGAACATGAGGAAGATGGGGGTCACCACCACGACGGGCGGGAGCATGCGCGTGCTGAGGATGAAGAACAGCAGGTCGTCCTTGCCCCGCATGCGGTAGCGCGAGAAGCCGTACGACGAGAAGGTGGCCAGCGCAATGGTGAGGAAGGTGCTGGCCAGGCAGATGATGATGCTGTTGAGGTAGCGGAACGGCAGGTCGCCGAGGCGGATGATCTTCTCGTGGGTGTCCTCGTAGACCAGGCGCTGGAAGAGGTTCATCTTCGCGATGTCCTCGGCTGTCGCGTCGGGAAAGACATTGCGCTGGGTGAAGATGCGCACGAAGCTCCCGAAGGAGGGCTGGAAAATCAGCCGCGGCGGGTACTCCTTGATGTCCTTCCAGGGGCGGAAAGCCGTGTTGGCGATGTACAGGATCGGGATCATGTACACCACAGTGACGAGGATGAGGATGACCAGGAGAATCGTGCGGCTGGCCTTCCGCGGGCGCGGGCCGAGGTCCCGGGGGTCTGTGTCCTGCTCATTGCTTCGCCTTGTTCAGGTATTTCACGAACACGTTCGTGACCATGATGATGATGACAAGCATGATATAGCCGAGGGCTCCGCCGAGACCCGTCCTCCACGAGAGGAAGCTGATGTTGTACAGCTTGTACGTCAGCAGCGGCGGCGCCGCCGAGCCCTTGCCCGTGATCCCCATGGGCAGGTCGAAGATCTTGAATGCCTCGATGACGCGGAAGATCACGGCGACCAGGAGCAGCGGGAACACGAGGGGGAGCGTGACGTGGCGGAACGTGAACCACCACGAGGCCCTGTCGACCTCGGCCGCCTCGTAGAGGTAGTCGGGGATGGCCGTCAGCCCCGCGTAGGAGAGCAGCATCACGAAGGGCGTCCACATCCACACGTCGACCATGATGATGGAGTAGAAGTTGAGGTTCGGGTCCTGGATCCAGTCCACCCTCTTGAGCCCCAGCAGGAAGTTGAGCATCCCCCAGTTGGGGTCCATGAACAGCTTCCACATCAGCCCGACGATCACCGGCGACATGGTCATCGGCAGCACCAGGATCACCTGGATGATGCCCGCCCCCCTTCCCCGCTTCCACAACATCATCGCGAGGGTGAAGCCCAGGACAAGCTCGATGCCGACGGAGAAGACCACGTACTTGCCCGTGGTCATGAACCTCTCCCACATCTCGGGGTCCGCGAGGATCTGCCTGTAGTTCTTGACCCCGACCATGAGGGGGTTCTTTCCCCACACCATGGGGTTCTTGGCGATG
Organism: uncultured Spirochaetota bacterium; assembly: GCA_963733835.1. Classification (GTDB taxonomy): domain Bacteria; phylum Spirochaetota; class Spirochaetia; order SZUA-6; family Fen-1364; genus CAVTER01. The sequence goes on along the minus strand of CAVTER010000014.1, from coordinate 74,911 downwards.
AAGTTGGAGAAGCTGAGGAACAGCGACCACAGCAGCGGGAACACGTTGAACGCCGCGAGCAGGATCAGCGGCGGCAGGATGAAAAGCCGCATCAGCGCGACGTCGTTCATGGGACGCAGGGGCTGCCCGCCGGCCCCCCCCTCCTCAGTGCAGTCTGTCCGCGTGGCATCGCTCGTCCGTCCTTCCCGTGAGAGAAAATGGATATCCCCCGGATGATACCGGGGGATATCCGAGGAATCTGTACGCTCCGCTCGAGGAGGGCCCTACTGGTTGTAGTACCCCGCCTCCGTGAAGATCTCGGTCCACTGCGCCGTCACCCTGTCCAGGGCCTGCTTTGCCGTGCCCTGGTCGCGGATGATGTAGTTGCCCACCGTCTTGCTGAACGTCTCCAGCAGGTCGGCGTACTCGGGGCATGCCCACCAGTCGCGCAGGATGTTCATCGACTCCTTGAACGCCTTGTTGTACGGGGTGGCGTTCACGAACGCGCTGGAGGCGATGGTGGCGCTGTGGCAGGAGTAGCCTCCCATCTTCGCCCACTTCATCTGGACCTCGGGCCGGATGAACCACTCCAGCCACTTCTTGGCCAGGTCCTGCTTCTTCGAGTACGTCACCACCGAGGAGGCCATGCCGCCCAGGATTGCAGCCTGGCGCACCTTGCCGTCGCGGCCCTTCTGCGGCGGGTTGGCGAAGTAGCCGGTGACCTTCGCGTAGGGGTTCGTCGCCGGGTTCGACAGCGCCGGGAAGAAGGCGAAGAAGTTGCACGTCATGGGAACGATGCCCGCCGTGAAGGCGTCGTTGTTCTTCACGAAGAACGCATCGCCGTGGCCCGGGGGCACGAACTTCCACAGCTTCTTGTAGAACTCGATGCCGTCCACCGACGCCTGGCTGTTCAGGATGCCGTCCACCTTGTACGTGGCGTAGTCGCCCAGCGCGCCGCCGAACGACCAGATCGCCCCCTCGGCGAACATGGCAAGGGAGTCGTAGCCGTTGTCGCCGTAGATCGCGATGCCGTACATGCCCTTGTCGGGGTTATGGAAGAACTCCGCGATGTCCAGCAGCGCCTGCTGGTCGCGGGGGATTCCCAGGTCGTACTTGTACTTCGCCTTGAAGGCGGCCTTGTTCTTCGGGTCCTCGAAAAGGTCCTTGCGGTAGGCCCAGCCGACGGCGTCGCCCTCGGTCGGGACGCCCCAGAACTTGCCCGAGCCCTTCAGGGTACTCGGCGTAGGCGGTCATCGAGGCGGCCGTGAAGTTCTTGTCGACCTTGTTCTTCTTGACCCAGTCCGTCAGGTCGACGAAGTGGCCGCTGGTCACCATGCCGCCCACGTCCTGGCTGTCGGCGATGATGATGTCGTAGGCGTCGCTGTGCGCCGCCATCTCGACGTTGATCTTCTGGACCCAGTTCTCGACTGCCGTCACCGACATCTTGAACTCGATCCCCGTCTCCTTCGTGAAGTCCTTGGACAGCTCCTCCAGCATCGTCGCGGGGGCCCACTCGAACCAGTACGCAGTGATGGACTGCGGGGCTGCCACCGCCATGACCGATGCCAGAAGGAGTCCCAGGATCACGATCCCTGCCCGCACTCGCGCTTTCCTCATGTGTCCTCCTCTTCCTCGATTTCGACCCGTCGCACATCCGTTTTTCGCACCCGTTTCCCGACCCGCGGTTCATCCTGCCCTCGCTGCGGCGGAATCACCGACCCCGCAACCACCTCCTTCGACAGCCGCCCGGTGGGCGGCTCGTGTCGCCGCGCTCTCATCCCCGGGACAGCGTCCACTCGGGAAGCGGGATGAGCGCGCCGCCCTTCAGGGCGGACTCGTGCGCGAGAATGCCGCTGCACGTGATGTTCGCTGCCTGCCGCGCGTTGGGGAAGGGCTCGCGGCCTTCCCGCAGCGCCGAGAAGAACTCGTGCACCAGGTGGGGGTGCGATCCCCCGTGCCCGCCCCCCTGCGTGAAGGAGAGGTGCACCTTGTCCTTGCTGTTGTACACGCCCGCCCTCGTGAACTGCTGGATCTCCTTCGGCAGGAGGTGCGCGAAGTCGGGGACCTCCACCCGTCTCGGGAGTCTCCCCGGTGTGGACGATGTGCCTCTCGCCCTCGATCTGCGTCCACTCGAAGCTCTTCTTCGAGCCGTACACGTCGAAGCTCTCCCGGTACTGGCGCGCAGTGTTGAACAGGGACCGCGTCACCTCGGCGGCGAGATCGGACTGCCGCGGAACCTGATGTGCACCGTCTCGATGGCGAAGGGCGAGCCGTAGCTGCGCGTGCATGCGCTCGTCGATGGTCCCCGAGCCGAAGCAGGACACGAACTCGGCCTCGTTGCCGCCGAGGGCGAGGGTCGGGGCGATGGCGTGCGTGGCGTTCCACATGGGCGGGAAACCCTCCCAGTACTCGGGCCACCCGGCCATCTCCTGCTGGTGGGAGGAGCGGAAGAACTGCAGCTTTCCCAGCTCCCCGGACCGGTACATCTGCTTCACGTAGAGGAACTCCCGCGAGTACACGGTGGTCTCCATCATCATGTACTGCTTCCCGCTCGCCGTCTGCGCGTCCACGATGCGCTTGCAGTCGGCCACCGTGAGCGCCATGGGGATGGTGCAGGCCACGTGCTTGCCCGCCTCGAGTCCGGCCACGCACATGTCGGCGTGGACGGGCGGGGGGGTGTTGACGTGGACGACCTCGATGTCGCGGTCGCGAAGCAGCTCCGCGTAGTCGGTGTACCGCTTCTCGATGCCCCAGGTGTCGGCCGACGCTGTCCAGCTTGTCCCTGGTCCGCTGGCAGATGGCGACGAGCCGTGTCCAGGGGTAGGCCTGGTAGATCGGGATGAACTCCGCCCCGAAGCTCAGGCCGACGATCGCGACGTTGTACTTCCTGTCCCTGTCCGACATTCCCGGGCTCCTCCCTCTGCCGGGGCCCGCCAGTGGCCTGCCACACGGGCCCACCTTTCCATCGTGACGGGAGTATGCGGGGAAGGGAAGCCGCGGTATAGGATCGGTTCGCCCTGTTTTGGTACTAAAGCGACATGACCCACCCGGGAGGTCGGCGGCCGCCGGGCCGGTGGAGGCTCAGGCCTGGCGGGTCGGCCCGAAGAGCTCCTGGAGGGCGGAGATGCTCTCGGCGAGGGCCGGGCCGAGCCCCGGGTCCGAGTAGTCCCGCCCGACCTTGGGCCCCCCGATCTCGAGGTAGCCGGTGATCTCGCGCACGGGAAACCTGTCCGCGTTGCGGTCGATCAGGGCCCGCAGACGGGCAAGGTCGACGATGCCGCGCGCGCTCTCGGTCGGGCCGAAGCCGAAGGTGGCGTTGAAGATGCCGTCCGTGTTCTTGAAGTGAAACTCGCTCATCCAGGGCACGGCGGCCTCGAAGAGGGTCCAGTTGTCGTGCACGACCCTCTTCCCGGCGTCGGCCACCCCGTGGCTGATGTCGCCGCAGTACCGCAGCGGCACCGTCCCGCCGCGGTTGCGGGCGTGCACCCCGTCCAGGGCCGTGCCGAGGCTCGCCAGCTCTTCGGGAGTGGAGGGATACTCCCACACCGACGACATGGGCTCGGTCGTGAGCGCCGACAGGCCCTCCGTGCGCGCATACACCATGAGGTTCGGCGCCTCGGCGAGGAACCGGGCGATGCCTGCCTCCCGGCTCTCGGGCCTGTCGCGCATGGTCACGCTGGCGTTGGTCCCTGCAGAGGCAGCCCCGAGAACGGAGGCTGCATGGATGAGCGTCCTCCAGAAGCGGACCGTGGCCCGGGCCAGGGCCGGATCGCCGCTTGCGAACCCGCCGAACTCGCGGATGGACGAGAAGAGGCTGTCGATGCGGATGCCCCGCTTCTCGGCCCGGCGCCGCAGCCCGCGAAAGTACTCGTCGTCGGCCACGAGGGTCGCGAGGGAGCTGCCGTACTGCATGCGCTCGACGCCGCAGTCCCTCATGATACCGAACAGCCAGTCGAAGCTGTAGCGGCTCTCGATCGGATCGCTCTTGACCCCGATGTGCACGATCATGGCGTGAAGACCACCTTGTTCATGAACTCCTTCCTGCCCACGAACCTGTCGAACGCCTCCACCCCCTCCGCGAGCGGCAGCGTGTGGCTGACCAGCGACGCCACGTCGATACGCCTGCCCATTTCGCCGAGCACCGTCGTCCACTCGTTGCTGCCCTCGGGCACGACGCGCGAGTTCCACGTGCCGAGGATTGTCAGCTCCCGGCGCAGGATGGAGGAGAAGTCCTTCTCTCCCACCTGGAAGGTGCCCCGGATGTTGCCGAGGAACACGACCTCGCCGAAGCGCGCCCCGGCCTGCGTGGCCTGCAGGAAGGTCTGCGGCAGGCCGATGGCCTCCACGATCCTGTCCGCCCCGGCTCCGTTGGTCGCCGCGCGGATGGCCTCGACGGGATCGCCGTCGCGGGGGTTCACGGGCCGCAGGCCCATCGAGCGCGCGAGGGCGAGCTTCGTCTCGTCGATGTCCACGACGAACACATCGCCGCATCCCCGCATGCGCATCCACTGCGCCGCCATGTTCCCGATCGGCCCGGCCCCGAAGACGGCGCCCCTGTCCCCGGGCCGGATGGACAGCTTCGACACGCCGTGCAGGGCCACGGCACAGGGCTCGGTGAGGGCCGCGTCGCGGAGACTGGTGCCCTCCGGCAGAACGAACAGGTTCTCCTCAGGCGCCCAGACCGCCTCGGCGAAGGCACCGTCCCTGCGGGAGCCGAGGTAGTCGTAGTCGGTGCACTGGGCGAAGTCGCCGGTCTGGCAGGGGACGCAGCGTCGGCAGGGGATGAGCGGGAACACGGTGACCTCCGCCCCCCGCGGCACCCTCCCGCCCTCGGCGGGCTCCTCGACGGTGCCCGAGAACTCGTGGCCCATGATGAGGGGGGTGCGGTAGGCGCCGCCGCCGAAGCCGCGGTGGATGTCGGAGTTGCAGATGCCCGAGAACGCGACCCTGATGAGCGCCCACCCGGGCCCCGGCCGCGCGGGGTCGGGCACGTCGGTGAAACGGAGCGTCCTGTCGCGTTCGAGGACGAGAGCCTTCATGCGGCGCATGGTAGACGGGAAAGCGCCACGGGTTCAAGGCGTCACGGGGCCGGTGCAGTGCCCTGGGCGTTCGCGCCTGGCGGCGTGGGATGGCAGAGGCCCTGGGGAGACTGATGTGCGAGAACCACGAGTCGGGATTGTCGCTCTTGCATTCCTCGTGGCCCTGGCCGCATCATGCAGGAAGACTATGGACTTCTTCGAACTCGTCAGGACCGGCACGCCGCAGGCGATACTGGCCGCCATCCACGGCGGCGCCGACCCCGACGGAAAGAACGATTGCGCGATGACCCCGCTCATGTACGCCGCGATGGACAACCCCAACCCCCGGGTCATCGCGACGCTCCTGGAGGCCGGAGCCGACCTCGCGGCGAGGGACATGGCAGGCATGACCCCGCTGATGTTCGCCGCCTGGTGCAACCCGAATCCCGAGGTCCTCGCCGTGCTCCTGGCGGCCGGCGCGAAGGTGGAGGACCGCAGCGAGGCCGGCATGACCGCACTGATCTACGCTGCGTGGCGCAACCCGAACCCCGGGGCGGTCACCACGCTGCTGGAAGCCGGCGCGGACCTCGCGGCCCGCAACGAGGACGGCAGGACCGCGCTGATGTATGCCGCTACGTTCAACCCGGATCCCGTGATGATCGACACGCTCGTGAGGGCCGGCGCGGAAATCGAGGCACGGAGCCGGCTCGGCGCGACCGCGCTGATCTACGCGGCCGCAATGCCCAATCCGAACCCGCGGGTGATCACCACGCTCCTGGCAGCCGGTGCGGAGGCGAGTGCGAAGGACGACCAGGGGAAGACGGCTTCTGACTACGCGAAGAACAACCCGAGGCTGAAGGGCACTGCCGCCCGTCGCGCGCTCGAGGATGCACAGCGCGGAGCCGGCGCTTCACCGCGCTGACGGCGGTTCCGCGGCCACCCCGGCGTGACGGGCGGCCCGGCGACGGCACGCGCGCCCGCGGGCCGTTGCGAAATCCGGCGAAATCTGTATGCTCAGGGTCCGACATCCCGTTCGGAGGAAGGTCGGGTCAATGAAGGCTGCGGTCCTGGAGGAGCTGGGGAAGGTCTCCGTGCGGGAGACGGGCATGCCCGCCTGCGGCGAGCGCGAGGCGATCCTGAAGGTGAACGCCTGCGCCGTGTGCGGGTCGGACATCCGCATCTTCCACTACGGCAACGACAGGGTGAAGATGCCCGCCGTGATCGGCCACGAGATCGCGGGCGAGATCGTCGAGGTCGGGCCCGGGGTCACGCGCTTCCGCAGGGGCCAGCGCATCGCCCTCGGCGCCGACGTGCCCTGCGGCACCTGCCACTGGTGCACGAACGGCATGGGCACCAACTGCCGGATCAACTACGCCATCGGCTACCAGTTCCCCGGCGGGTTCCAGCAGTACATGGTCCTGAACGAGACCACGCTGAACTACGGCCCCGTCACCCCGATCCCGGACGGCCTCTCCTTCGCCGAGGCGGCGCTCGCCGAGCCGCTGGCCTGCGCGGTGAACGGGCTGGAGCTGGCAGCATTCGGCCTGGGGAAGAGCATCTGCATCATCGGCCTGGGGCCCATCGGCTGCATGATGCTTGAGCTCACCCGCGTGTTCGGCGCCTCGAAGGTCTTCGCGGCGCAGCGCTCACGCACCCGGCTGGACCTGGCCCGGCGATTCCTGCCCGGCGCGCGCTTCATCGCCACGGAGGAGGAGAACCTCGTGGAGACCGTCATGCGCGAGACCGGCGGGGACGGCGTGGACCTCGTCATCACGACGGCGGGCACCGTGCAGGCCCACGAGGATGCCATCCGCATGGTCGCCCACCGGGGATACGTCAACCTGTTCGGCGGCCTCAAGAACCAGCCGAAGCTGTGCATCGACTCCAACCTCATCCACTACAAGGAGTGCTTCGTGATGGGAAGCCACGGCTCGCCTGCCCCGGCACCACCAGAAGGCGGTCGGGCTCGATCGCCGCCGGCTCCGTCACGGCGCGCACGTACGTGTCTGCCGTGTTCCCGCTGGAGAAGACCGCCGAGGCGTTCGCCTTCCACGAGTCGCGGGCGGGCCTGAAGGTCGTGGTCGCGCCGCACGGCGAGGAGGCGGCCTGGGCGGCGCTGCAGTCGCCCGCCCGGGGAGGGCGGGAGCATGAGCGGGGCGAAGATCTCCCCCTCCCTGATGTGCGCGGACTTCCTTCACCTCGGGGCCGAGCTGGAGGTGCATGCGGGAGGAAGGGGTCGAGTACCTCCACATCGACGTGATGGACGGCCACTACGTTCCCAACTTCACCCTGGGCCCCGACTTCTGCGCCGCGGTTGCACGCTCCTCGCCCATCCCCCTGGACATCCACCTCATGGTGGAGAAGCCCGACCCGCACGTCGCCGCTTTCGCGCGCATCCCCCACTCGGTGATCAGCATCCACCCCGAGACGACATGGCACCCCCTGCGGACCCTCGACCTGATCAGGAGCCTCGGCGCCCGGGCGGGCATCGCCATCGACCCGGCCATGCCGCTGGAGGCGGTGCGCGAGCTTCTCCCCACGTCGAGCTTCGCCTGCGTCATGACTGTGAACCCGGGATACGCGGGCCAGAAGCTGATCCCCAATTCACTGGCGAAGATCCGGGCCCTCGCGGACATCGTTGCCGAACGGGGGCTGGACATCGAGATCGAGGTGGACGGCAACGTGAGCTGGGAGAACATCCCCCGCATGATAGCGGCCGGCGCGCAGGTGCTCGTGGCCGGCAGCTCTTCCGTGTTCGAGAAGGGCTACGACCTGCGCACCAACCTCCAACGACTGCGGGAGGCGGCCAGCCCGCGGGGTTGATCCTCGGATCACCATCGGCAGGCTCGACAGGGGTGATACACTCTGGAGTGAGTCGCGCGTGTCCTGTCCGGGGGTGGGACGATGATTCAGATTGTGAGGTCGATCACCAGGCTGTTCCCCGTCGCCATGCTGGCGGCGCTGGTCTCCTGCCAGGGATGCACCCAGCTGCCCGCTTCGAAGCCGCCGATCGTGTGGCAGAACTTCGGTTTCGAGGATGGCCTGGGCGACCCGCTCAGCTCGACGTCGAAGGGCTTCGAGACCCTTCCGATCGCAGGCGGAGTCTTCTGCACGGACCTCTTCGAAGAGAGCGACCGGGTTGATCCGCTGCTCTGGGCGGGCACCGAGGGCCCCCTCCTGTCCTCGCCGGACGGCGGTGCGACCTGGAAGGTCTGCGAGGAGTCGATCCGGTCGTTCCAGTCCGTGATCCGGATACGGGCCGACACGCAGGGCACCCTCTGGATCGCCAACCACGCCACGATCCACAGGTCGACCGACAGGGGCGCCACCTGGTCCCGGGTCGGGGAACAGCTGAACGGCACTCCACACCCCTCGGGTGAGTTCACCGACATGGAGCTGTCCGACGGCCTGGCCTGGCTCACGTATAACGGTGAGAACGGCATCGGGAGGCTCCTCACCATCGATCTTGGCTCGCTGGATGTGGCAGAAGTGTACTCGACCGCGGGGCCACTGTTGGCGGTCCTGCCTCTCCCTGGCGGCACCGTGTACCTCGCCACGCCGACGGGCATCTTCGTCTCATCGAGCTCCGGCGCGTCTTTCACCGCTTTCTATGCCTTCCCTGATCTCGGGCAGACTCCCAACGGGATCGGGAGTGCGACACTGCTCCGTGAGGGAGACTCCATCTGGTGCCGGTACGACAAGGATGTCGTGCAGCTCAGTCCCGCCGGCGAGGAACGGTGGCGATTCTCCACGCGTTTCCCCGGAGGGATCGGCGACATGGCAGCATGCCAGGGCATGCTCTGGCTGTGCGGGGAAGATTCCGTCCAGGCGTTTGTTGCCAGGGTCGACACCGGGGATGGCAACAGTGTACAGGTCACTGCTGTCGACGCGCAGAGACCGTCGACGATCTATGCGAGCGGGACTGGCAGGATCATGCTGGGACTCGCGGGGATGATCGCCATTTCTGCGAACGGCGGGCAGGACTGGACAACACGGAGCTTCGGGATCAGCACGGTGAACACGATCGTAGCGGACAGATCCACTGCCTGGGCAGGCCTTGCGGGGGGAGGGGTGGCATGTTTCGTGTCGCGGACCGGTCGATGGGAGACCACCGCGACGATGAACTTTGACCCGATCTACTTCCACGGCCCGCAGGACTTGATCCTGGGTGGACGACTGGGGAGTCTCCTCGTGTCCCATGATGGAGGCAGGACATTCGAGGAGAGCCCCTACCTCGAGGTCGGGGAAGAGCGCAACGACTACTGCAGCGGGGACGTGGAGGGACGATCTGATGGCACCCTGTACCTCACGGTATGGCACCATCCCTATGGCGAGGCAGCCGAACTGTTCCTATCCGCCTCCACCGACGGGGGCCTGACCTGGCAGGGGAGGCAAGGGGTCTGCTCAGGGATAACGGGACCACAGTTCACGACCACGGCCGTCGATGAAGGCCGGCAGCTCATCTGGGTCACGTCTCTCGGAGGGCTGTACAAGCGGCCGATCGATGGAGGGGCGTGGAGCAGGGAAGAAGGCTTCGGGGAGTTGTTCCAGGTCTCCATCGACGCGAGTGGCACTCTCTCTGTCGCAGGAGAGGGGCCCCTTGGAAACGGAGTGCATCTTCTGTCGGTCGGCGAAACGGAGTGGAGGCCCGTCCCCACGCCGGAGTTCAGCGGAGGGTGCAGGTTCTGCGCCGACGAACGGGGAGACTACTGGATGAGCTCGAACAATGGACTGTACTTCTCACGGGACGGGGGGAAGACCTGGTCGTGCTACACCACGGAGGACGGGATCGCCTCCAATTACATCAACGCTCTCTGCGTGCAATGCAGCGGGAGCCACAGGACGATCTGGCTCGGAACGGTTCTCGGTGCCTCAATGGGATCCATCGAGCAGTAGCATGCCCAGTGACGCGGGTGTGCGTGGACGAAGCTGCTCCTGCCCCACGGTGACTCCGCTCCCGGGGTGATCTTTTTTCTGCGGATTGTGTTCGGCGCGAAACAGTCCCCCGGGGCTCGTGCCATTCTCACCGAGGCTCACCGGGGACTATTCTTCTTCTCCTCCGCACGATGGCTTCGCAGCCGGGCGATGTACAGGTAGGCGGCCAGCGCGGGGTCCTCCCTGCCCGCGGCTGCCATGGCCGAGATCCGCTCGCCGAGCTTCCGCTTCTCTTCTTCCCTGGCCCGGGCCACCATCGAGACGACCTCTTCGTAGCTCCTGCCCCGGACCCCGCCTCCGCCGCGAAGCAGCCGCAGAAGAGGGGCGAGCCGCTCCCGCATGGCCTGCGAGAGCACGACCTTTCGCGCGGCAATGTCGAGCACGAACAGCAGCAGGGCTGCCGCGACCAACCACGGCCAGGCGCGCCCGTGCGGCGAGAGGACGCCGCCCGCGGCGGCCGCGGCCGATGGCGCGGGCTCGCGCGCGAGCAGCGCCACGAGTGAGGCGTCGTCGGGCTGGCGAGGCAGGAGCTTCCCGCCCGTGGAGGCGGCCAGCGTCGCGAGCAGGCGCGTGTCGGCGGCCAGGAGCCGGTATTCCTCGGCGTACGGCCGGCTCGCGCCGACGGTCCGCAGGAGCTGGCCGCCGTCAGCCGACCGTGCCGAAACGGTCACCGCGTAGTCGCCCACTGCGTCGGCCCGGAAGCTGCCCTGGTACAGCCCCGGGCCGATCTGCGCGAGGACGACCTGCTCGCCTTCGCGCCCGTCCTGCGCGGGGCCCGAGACGGTCGCCGTCATGGCGAGGCCGTTCACGTACGAGCCCAGCTCGTCGTACGCGTCGACCACGATCGTCCCCGTCCCTTCCCCAGGGCGGGCAACTGCACCGCCCCAGGGCGGGCAACTGCACCGCCGGAGAGAGCGAGCCGGAGATGAAGGGCCCCCGAAGAGCCGGGCCTCTCGATCCAGCGGACCAGCTGCGCGGCGAACCGCGGAAACTGCTCCCAGGCCGTCCACGCCTTCCCCCACCTGCCGCCCAGGTCGCCGGTGAAAGCCGCAGACCTTCCCAGCCCGTACTGCCAGGCGGCCAGCAGAGGCGCGTCGTACAGCGCCGCGAGCACCTTCTCGGCCCCCGTCTTGGCGTAGGTGAGGACGAACCCGTCCATCGGCGGTATCTCCGCAGGGTCGATGCCCGACACGATCTCGCTCCCCGACCAGGCCTCGGGAAGGAAGCGCTTCTCGACCAGGAGGCCCCTGCTCACGAGGATCGTCTCGGTCATGAAGATCCGGGGCACCGCGCGGGGGTCGCTCGCCGCGTAGAAGCGGCCGCCGCCCCGCGCCGCGATCCGCGCAAGGAGCTCCGTGTCGGCGTCGTCGCCCACCGCGACCGTCGACACCGTGACCTTGTCGCGCGCGACCCTCGCGAGGAGCTGGTCGAAGTCGCCCGGGTTCGTGAGCCCGTCGGAGAGGACGACGATGTGCCGCAGGGGCGATGCCTGGGATGCCAGGACCCGGTACGCCTCCGCGAGCGCTGGCAGGAGCGACGTGCCCCCCCCGGGCGCGAGCGTGGCCAGCTCCCGGGCGATGAGATCCCTGTCGCCCGCCTCCTTCAGCGGGACGGTCCACTCCATGTCCGCGTCGAATGCGAGCAGCCCCACCCTGTCGAACGGGCCCAGCAGCTCCACGGCGGCGTACGCCGCGGACTTCACCACGTCGATCTTTGTCTCGCCCCCGGGCACCATGGCGCCCATGCTGCCGGACTTGTCTGCCACGATGGCCAGCGACAGGCGCGGCATCTGCACGTGCGACTTCACGTCCATGTCGACGGGCAGCGCCCGCTCGATCGGCGTGCCGTAGTAGCCTCCCGCCCCGAAGCTGTTCTCGCCCCCGATCATGAGAAGCCCGCCGCCCGCCTCGCGCACGTACCGTTCGACGGCCTGCATCTTCTCGTACGAGAGGCCGAAGCCGGGCACGTTGTCCAGGATCACCGCGTCGAAGGGGGAGAGGCCCGCAAGGGAGCCGGGAAGGGCCTGCGGCTCGGCCTCGACTGTCTCGATGCCCTGCGCCGCGAGCGCGGCCAGCAGGGGCTGCGACCCGCGGCCCCGGCGCGCGACGTACAGCACCTGCGGCCGGCCCGTGACCTCGACCAGCGCGCGGAACCTGTTGTTCTCGGGCACCGCGTCGGCCGGGGCGACCACCACCGCCTCCCACGCGTGCAGGCCCCTGTCGGGGAACACGCCCGTGAACGCCACGGCGTTCTCGCCGGGCGACAGCGCGATGTCGCGCGTGCCCGCCGGCTCGCCGTCCGCGAAGAGGGTCACACGGGCGCGCACCGTGGCGAGGCTCCGCAGGAGCACGGTGACCTGGTGGGGCTCCCCCGCGCGCACCCGGGCGGGCGCGGAGAGATCCGAGACCGCCACTTCGCCGGGCGACCGCGACGGCTCGAGGGCGACCGCGAAGATCCGCGCCCCGAGGGCGCGCGCCTCGGCGGAGGCGGCCAGCGCGTCGCCCGCAGTCTGGTTGCCGTCGCTCAGCAGCAGCACGCGCGGCGAGCCGCCGCCCGCCCTGCCAGCCTCGGCCAGCCCGAGGCGCAGCGCCGAGGCGATGTCCGTGGCGCTGCCGTCCACCTGCGACTCCAGCCCCGGGTCGGGGGCCATCCCGGGCGCGAGCGCCTCGAGCGCTGCCCCCGCCCCGAAGCGAACGAGAACCGCGCTGTCGCCCGGGGCGAGCCGGGAGCGCACCCGCGAGACCAGGGCGAGCGCCTCCTCGCGGCCGTCCTGCGGGACGCTGTGCGAGCTGTCGAGAAGGAAGATGAACGACAGCCGGTCGGTGAGCCGGGCGGCCGCGGGACCCGCGAGCGCCGCGGCAAGGAGCAGCAGGGCAGCCGCGCGCAGGCCGACGAAGAGCGCCCGACGGCCGGGGGCGAGGGTCCGGGCCCTGCGGACGGTGAGCACGGCGAGCGGCACCACGAGCACGAGGAGCGCGAACAGCCAGGGCTGGGCGAGCCTCACGCCCTGCTCCCCGGGCGCAGGGCCCCCGCGTCGCGCAGCCACGCCAGCCACTCCAGCACCACCAGGAGGAAAGCCGCGAGGGCCGCGATGCCCCACGCGGGGACGAGCACCCCTCCGCCGTCCCCCGCGTCGGCGGAGCCCGCTGCTCCCTTGCCGGCCGCGGCAGGCCCGGCAGCAGGCGGCTCGAACCGGGGCGCGATGCGGGACTCGGCGCCGCTCGCAAGGCTCACGGCGAAATCACCCGGCCCGTCCGATCCTTCCACTCTGTAGAATCCCGCCGTTTCGGTCTCGGTGAACAGGACCGGTTCCCCGTCCGCTGCGATGGGCCTCCGCGCACCGCCGGGCAGGGTCACCGTCATGGGCCCGGGGCCCCTCGGCGCGAGGAGAACGGGCAGGCCCGCCTCGGCCTGCTCCGCGTGCACCGAGAGCCAGGATGGGAAGTACCACTCCATGGCGCTCGCGAGCATCACCGGGAACCCCGCGCGCAGCGGCAGGTCGGACCGCCGGATGTCGAAGCCGAGAACGAGGAGCTTCCGCCCCGCCTGCTCCCACGCGAGGATGACCGGCAGCCCCCCGGCCTGCGCCAGCGGCACGAAGCCGGGTCCCGGCTCCAGGCGCTGCGCGCGGGCGATGGAGGTGCCCTCCAGGACCACGGAGGCCATGACGGGATGGCGCCGGTCCACGGCCGCGATGCGAAGCCCTTCGCGGACGCCGGAAGACCGCAGCGGCAGGCCCGACGGGATGGTGTCGATGGCCATGGCAGCGCTGTCCTCCCCCGTCACGGGGACGCCGTCGTAGACCACGAGGTCCGCTGCATCACCCGGGCCGGGGCTGCCATCCCCGCGAAGCACCGTCACGCCGGGCAGCGCCTGCAGTGCTGCCTCCAGGTAGACGTTGGGCTCTCCGACCAGCCGCACCCGCACAGCACGTGCGGGGGCGAAGGCGGCAAACGCCCGGTTGTCCGCCTCCAGGCTGTCGGACACGTCGATCTCCGCCGTCACCGTGCCGGTGGTAGGGCCTGTCCACGGCAGGCTGAGCGAGCGGGCCTCGCCCGGCCCGAGTGCGACCTGCTCGCGGAGCACCTCCACCCGTCCCGCGCGCACGGCGAGCGGGAACTCCTTCCGGGCGGACGAGAAGTTCTGCACGGAAAGGAACATCTCGTACCCGGCTCCCCGTCCCGGCGCCCGGCGGAAGGCCAGGGCCGTTATGCCCGCGTTGTCGCGGGAGGAGCCCACCGCGATCCACCGCAGCCACGGCCGGGACAGGTCAAGCGCCCCGACGGAATCGAAGGCGTTGTCGGTGATCACGGTGACCCTGTCGCCGTGCGCCGGACTGCGCAGCTGGAATGCCAGTTCGAGCGCCTCGGCGATGCTGCCCTGCTCGTCCCCGGGGCCGGCCGCGGCAACCGCCCTGGCCAGCGCCTCCCTGTCCGGCGTGTACCCCGCCAGGATGCGCGGCGCGCGGCCCGCGCGGATCACGAGCATCCGCCCGTCGCGGCGAAGGCCGGCAATCTCGGCAAGCGCGCGCTCGCGCGCAAGGTCGAACCGGGTGCGCGCCCCCTCGCGCCCCTTCATGCTCGCGGTGGCGTCGAGCACGAGGATGGCATCGCCGGCAGGCCCCGCCGCCGTGCGCAGAAAGGGTCTGGCGATGGCCAGGCTCAGGGCAGCGACCGCCAGCACCTCGGCCACGAGGGCGAGGCTGCGCAGGACCTGTCGGATGCGTACGCTCGTGCGCTCGTCGCGCAGCACCTCGTTCCAGAAGGAGAGCGAAGAGACCTCGACCCTGCGCCAGCGCACCGCGAGGCTGTGCAGCGCGATCACGATCGGCACCGCGAGCAGTCCCAGCAGGGCGAGGGGGGTGGCGAAGCTCATCGGGAGTGCAGGTGCGCGCCCTGGCGCAGGTACTTCAGGACCACGTCCTCGAAGGGGACCACGGTGCCCGTGCGCAGGTACTCGATCCTGTTCCGCAGGCAGAACTCCTCGACCCCGGCGAAGAAGGCCGCCGCCTTCCTCCGGTAGGCGTCCAGCAGCGGCGCGTCGACCGCCACGCTGAGAGTGCGGCCCGTCTCCATGTCGGCGAAGCGCACCAGCCCTTCCTCGCCGGGCGCGATCTCGTCGCGGTCGAGCACCTGGACGAGCACCACGTCGAAGCCCCTGTAGCGCAGGGCCTGCAGCCCGCGCCGCCAGACGGGGAGCCCGCGTCGTCCAGCAGGTCGGTCACGACCACGGCGAGCCCCGGGCTGCCCGCGCGCAGCGCGTACTCCTCCAGCGCGCGGGAGAAGTCGGTGCGCCCTCCCGGGGCGATCCCCGACAGGTACTCGAGCAGGTGGAAGACCTGGGTGCGTCCCCGCCGGGGGGCGAGCGTCGGGCCCAGCCCGTCTGCGAACGAGGCGGCTCCCACCCTGTCCAGGGATGCGAGGCCGACGTACCCCAGCGCCGCAGTGAGCCTGCGGGCGTAGTCGATCTTGCGCGGCGTGCCGAAGCCCATCGAGCCGCTCGCGTCCACGAGCAGGTGCACGCTCAGGTCCTCCTCCTCGGCGAACAGCTTCACGAACAGCCTGTCCAGCCTGCCGAAGATGTTCCAGTCGATGGTGCGGAAGTCGTCGCCGGGCTGGTAGTCGCGGTAGTCGGCGAAGTCCACGCTGGTGCCCCGGCGCGGCGAGGCGTGCCCTCCCTTCGTCTCTCCCCTGTACAGCCGACGAGAGACCAGCGAGAGGTACTCGAGCTTCTGCAGGAACTCGCGGTCGAAGAGGTCCCTGTCCACGCCGGGCGCCCCCTCAGGTCCCCGCGGCCCCGCCGGTCTCGGGCACGCGCTCGAGCACGTCGTCGACGATCCTCTCGGCGGCGACCCCCTCGGCCTCGCCCTCGAAGTTGAGCAGCACCCGGTGGCGCAGGGCCCGGCGGGCCACCGCCCGCACGTCCTCGAAGCCGGCGTGCATCCGGCCGTCGAACAGCGCCCGGCCTTGGCGGCGAGCACGAGCGCCTGCGGGCCCGCGGGGGCTCGCGCCGTAGCGCACGTAGCGGTCCACCAGGTCCGTCGCGTCCGGCGACGCCCGGCCGGGTGGCGAGGGCCAGGCGGATGGCGTAGTCACGCACGGGAGCGGCAACGGGCACCTCGCGCACCAGCGCCTTGATCTCCGCGATGTCGTCCCGTCCCAGCACGCGCGACAGCGCGACTCGGGCTTCCCGTCGTGGTCCGCTCGATGATCTCGGCGATCTCCGCCGCCGACGGGTAGTCGAGCGCGAGCTTGAAGAAGAACCGGTCGAGCTGCGCCTCGGGCAGCGGGTAGGTGCCCTCCATCTCGATGGGGTTCTGCGTGGCCAGCACGATGAACGGCTCCTCCAGGGTCCGCGTGGTGCCCGCCGCGGTGACCGTCTGCTCCTGCATGGCCTCCAGCAGCGCGGACTGGGTCTTGGGCGTGGCCCGGTTGATCTCGTCGGCGAGCACGATGTACGCGAACACGGGGCCGGGCTGGAAGCGCACGAGGCGCCTGTTCTCCTCGTCCTGGACGAGCACGTTGGTGCCGATGATGTCCGCGGGCATCAGGTCGGGGGTGAACTGGATGCGCGAGGTCTTGAGGTCCAGCGCCTGGCCGAGGCTCTGGATGAGCGTGGTCTTCCCGAGGCCCGGGACTCCCTCCAGCAGCGCGTGGCCCCCGCAGAGCAGGCACACGAGGATGCCCTCCACCGCCTCGTGGTGACCCACGATCGCCCTCCCGATCTCGGCGCGCAGCTTCGCCGCGGCGCGTCCCGCCCACGCGACCCTCTCCCGGATCTGTTCCTCGTCCATCCCGCCTCCTGCTGTCACATCAGCCCCTGTCACGGCGCCCCCAGCGCCATGCCCATCGCAGAGAAGTAGTCCTGCACGATCGCCCGCAGCTCCGCGGGCACTTCCTGGCCGGCGATCGCGCTCTCGGCCTGGCGCCGGTAGTCCCGCAGCGCACGGTCCTCGGGGGTCCTTGCCGCGGACCAGCCGGGAAGGGAGCGCACCAGGAACTTCATAGCCTCGCCCCCGCCCTCGGCCGCGGACTCGGCCTTGAGGGGTGCACCGCTTGCGCCCTGCGCGATGCGCGAGGGCTCGCCTTTCCGGTCGGGCGCGGGCTCGTCGCCGGGCTCGGTGGACGCCGCTCCTTCGGCTCCTCCCCCGGGGCCGGATCCCTCCCCTTCACGGGACGGGCCGCGGTGCCGCTCCTCGCCCGGCTTTTCCGAACGGCTGCCATCCCCTCCGCCCTCACCGCGGCTCCCGGCGTCGGCCGGGGACCCCCGGCCTGCACGGTCCTGCAGCTCGTCCAGCTTTCGCATCGCGTCGTCGAGGTCCTTGCCCTGGTCGTGCCCGGATGGGTCCCTGCCCGTCTGGTCCGTGCCGGCGCCGGCGCTGCCGGCGTCGCCGGGTTTCTGGGGGGCGGCGCTGCTTCCGGGCGGACTCGCACGGCCCTCGCCCTCGGCGTCGCCGGACCCGCCAGCAGCGCCGCCCCCGCCGTCGATGCGCTCCCGCGCCTCGCCTGCGGGCAGCCTGCGGAGCCGAAGCCCGTACTCTCGCGCCAGCTTCTGCCGCAGACCCTGCACCCGCTCGAGCGTCTCGGCAGGCTCCACGGTGCGCTCCTGCAGGTCGCGGCCCAGGCGGGCGAGCTCCCGCGCCAGTTCCAGGCCTCTCTCCAGGCCCGGCTCGCGCGAGGAGCGCTCGATCCTGCGGCCCAGGCCTTCCAGCTCCCCGCCCAGGACTGCCAGTTCCCGGTCCGACGCCGCGCCCCGGAGGAACAGCGCGGCGAGATCGAAGGGGAAGATTGCCGCTGCCGCGACGAGGGCCGCTGCCACAGGGATGAGGGGGAGCAGGCGCAGGCGGGGCACGCCCAGGGCGTCGCGGGGCCGGGCAGAAGCGAGGAGCCGCGCGGCGTCGTGCAGGATGGCATCGTCGAACAGGCCGCCCGGCCCGCTGCCGCGGCAGGCGATCTCCCACGCGGTGCCTGCGAGCTCCCGTGAGCCCAGGGCCCGGTCCACCCGGAGGAGGAGGCGCCGCGTCTCGACGCGCCGCAGGAGCCCCGCGAGGATTCCCGCCGCGGCCCCGAGAGCGGCCGCGCACAGCCCTGCCAGGGCGGCGCCAAGGGGCAGATGCACGGTGCCCGCGGCGGCGGCAAGCACGGCGCCCCCGGCAGAGCCGAAGAAGGCCCCCTGCACCAGGCCCTGCAAGAGCAGCCTGTGCCGCTCGCGCCGGCGCAGGGCGTGGACCTGGAAGAGGAAAGCGTCAGCTTGCCGGGGCATTGCGCACCTTCGCGGCACGGGCGAGGCTGGCCCATGCACCGCCGGCGAACGCCGCAGCGGCGAGGAGACACGTGACGACCGGGACCACCCAGAATGGAAACGCCCTGCCGAGGAACGCGGGGACAGCGGGGGGCGCCGACGCGCCTGCAAGCGCGAGAAGGACCGACAGCGGGCTTGCCGCGGGCACGGCCGCCGTGCACAGGCCGATCCCGGCAGCCCCTGCCGCGAGCATGACGAGGTCCCGCACGAGCACGCGGGACGGCAGCAGCGCCTGGACCAGCAGCCCGAGGCTGCGGAACGCGAATGCCGACGCGCCCGCGACCAGGAGGATGCACAGGCCGTCCTGCAGGGATGCGCCGCTCACACCGCAAGAGGCGAGCACGAATGGCGACGCGAGGGCCGCGAGGAACGCGGTGTGCAGGAAGCCGAAGGCCAGCTTGCCGCGCACCACCGACCCCGCGGCCCCCGGTGTGAGCCGGGCGTATTCGCGCACCGGGCACGAAGCTGGCGGGCGCGTAGTCGTCGGCTCCCAGCCGGGCGCTCAGCCACCCGAGCACGGCGAGAAGCCCCACCGACACCACGACGAGGGTCCGCGGGCCCGGGAGGGGAGGAAGGCTGGCCGCGATCGGGCCGCGGGGCCACCACAGCACGAGCAGCGCGGCAAGCAGTGCAGTCGACACCACGCATGCCCGCAGGATCTGCCGCTCCGAGAAGCAGGCTCTGGCGGCCTCCACGAGGAAGGGATTCGCGCGCAGCCGGGCAGCGCCGCTCATCGCAGCCTCAGCACGAGGAGGGCCCGGGATCCCGGCAGGAGCCTCGACGGCCTCCCCGCCGGGAGATCGGTGCCTGCTCTGCGCGCGCCGAGCGGGCTCTGCGCGAGCCACCCCACCAGGACCGCCCGTTCCCGGTCCCGCCGGCAGCGCCTGGGCCAGGAAGTCGGCCGAGAGCGCATCCGGGGCAGGCTCCAGCCGGTCATCCGCCGGCGGGAAGGGCACCGCCGTCTGCGGGTCAAGCCGCAGCGTGCGGCGCGATCCGGGCGGGACCGTGCCCACCGCGTGCGCCCTGCCGGCCCGCGCGAGGAAGACGTCGTGCAGCGCCCAGGAAGAGCCGTTCGAGATGGAAAGGGTGAGGTCCCCGTCGGCGGCGGAAAGCGACGCGTCGAATGCGAGCGCGACCACGTCGGAGAGCACGACCAGGCCGCCGCCGAACCGCCTTCCTGCTGCTGCGCTCACCGAGACCCGCCCCCGGGCGGCCGCGGCCGTGCGCACGTCCTGCTCCTCGACGGCAAGGGGAAGCTTCGCGGAGGCGGAGCTGACCACCGCCCCGCGGTCCGCTTCCACCCCGACCCGGGGCCCCTCGCCGGGGGTGAGCAGGCCAAGCTTCTCGGTCACCAGTGCGAGGCCGTCGCCCGCGGTGGCGTCCACCCGCGCAGCGTCTGCAAGGACCCGGCGGGGGGCGAAGGTCACTCTGTTGAAGAGCAGGAAGCCGGCGGCCGCCGCGGCGAGCGCCGTGCCGGTGAGCAGCAGCGCCCGGGCAGCCGACGGCAGCCTCCCCAGCGGTCTCGGCAGCGCGAGCACGGCGAACAGGAGGACACAGGCAGCAGCAAAAGCGAGCACGAGGAGGCCGGAAGGGAACGCGAGGTGCGGCGAGGCGAGGAGCGGCCGCATCCACGGGTCGGCCTGGAGCACCGGGCCATCCTCCTCGAGCAGGGGCTGCCGCTGGCTGCCCCCGACCCGGTCCCAGAGCCTGCCCAGCCCCTCCCAGGAGGCGACTGACGGCTGAGCCCAGTCGAAGGCGGTAAAAACCACGGTCCCGCGGCCGAAGCTCCGCGACGCGACGAGTGGGATGCCGTCCGCGGTCACGATGTCCGCGGCGGCGCCCCCGCGCAGCGTCGAGGTGGCGAGCGTCACTGCGCCGGCAGGACCGCGGGCGACTCCCAGCGCCGCGGCAAGGGGGGCGAGCCCCGCGGACTCCCGGATGCCCGTCATCTCGACGGGCAAAAGGTCCCGCAGCCCCTGGGAACTGAAAAGCAGCGCGGGGGCGCCGCCGCTGGCCACCAGCGTGCCGCCCGCGAACACCCAATCGCGGAGCGCTTCCACCTGGGCGGGCCGCAGCCGCAGCCCGGCCGTGTCGCGCAGGATCACGGTGTCGACGCAGTCGTACGCCGCCCACGACTCGGGAAGGTTCTCGGGGTGGGGATAGGAGAGGCGCGCAGGGCCGTCGGGCCCCGAACGGAACGGCAGCCCGTCGAAGGCGAGCTCGCTGCTCACCGCCACGACCAGCCCTCCCGGCGCGGAAGCACCCCGCAGGTCGACCAGCCGGGATGCAAGGATCGCGCCCGGCCCCTCCTGCCCCGTCCCGCCCGCACGCACGACGCGCACCTCCAGGCCGCCGGGATCCCGGGGAACCGGCAGCGCGAACCCTGCCCGCACCGACCCCGCGCGGGGGACGGTGACCGTGCGCGCCAGGGTCCGCCAGGCCGCCGTGCCGCCCATGCCCGACCTGCGCGACACCTCCGCCTCGATCCGCACGTCCAGCTGCGGCCCCCCCGTGCTCACGGTGACCACCAGGGGCACGAACCGGCCGGGCCGCACCGAGCCGCTGAAGCCGACCAGGACGTGGAGGTCTAGCGCGGGAGGGCCGTCGGCGGGTGAGGGAAGCGGAACGAGCGTGAGAAGAATGGCGAGGAGAAAAGGGCGGAGGGGGGGATGCCCCGGCTCCCTAGACCGGGCTTTCCTGTCGTCCAAGGATCTCCACGACGACCGACTGATCGGTCTTTCCCTTGTTGCGCCTGCGCGTGTACAGGGCGAGCAGGCCGAAGGAACCCGCGAAGAACAGCGCCGCCGCCCCGATGCCCACGCCCTGGCTCGAGCGCGCCAGCCCCAGGGCAGGGGCCAGCGCGGCGCCCACGCCGTAGCCTGCGAAGAGCATCCCCAGGGGGAAGAGGAACAGCAGAGCGGCGGAGCCGAGTGCCGAGGGCCCCTCGGAAGCGATGCGCACGACGTCGCCCACCGACACGCCGATCCTGTCGATGACCTCGGCGACCATGAACTTTCCCGTCTCCGAGTACAGGCACCCGTGGCAGCCCTCGCACGACTCGGACCGCTCGATCCGCACCTGCGCCCTGCCCGGACTCTTCTCGATCACGATGCCACGCTCTTCCATCCCGTCCTCCGCGGCGCCAGAGGCGCATTCCTGGGTTGTGCGACACGGAGAATATACTGGCGACGCCCCCGGGTATCAAACACCGGCCGCCGACACTTCCTCCACCTTCGCGTCCAGCATGGCATCGCCGTCGAAGACGAACCAGCCGCGGAATCCCCGCCCCGTGAGCAGGAGGGGGAGCCACAGCCGGTCGTCTGCCCACATCCTGTCGTACGGGATGCTGTCGACGGGCGTCCACAGCGGGGCAGCCTCGCGCGTCTCGCACAGCTCGCCCTCGAAGCCGCTCGCGGTGAACACGCTGCCGTGCAGGGAGTACCCGTCGAGGAACTGGAAGAAAAGCTCCCCCGCGGGGGCGACGCCCGTCGGGGTCACGCACAGCTCCTCGCGCACCTCCCGCACGGCCCCGTCCAACGGCGCCTCGCCCGGCTCCAGCCTGCCGCCGGGACCGTTCACCTTTCCCGCGCCCAGCCCCGTCTTTTTGTGGATGAGCAGGATCCGGTGGTCCTGCAGCACGAACAGGAGCGTCGCCCTCTCCACGGGCCGCCACGCCGGCCAGTCGATTGCGCCCACAGACCGGGGAATGCTCTGCGCGCCCGGGCCGCTCACGGGAGCGCCTCGCAGAGGGCGCGCAGGAGGTTGCCGCCAAACACTGCCGCGATGTCGGTGCCGCTGAAGCCTGCCTCCGCCATCGCGTCGGCGAGCCGCGGGAGCGCCGTGCAGTCCGCGAGCCCCTCGACCGTCTCGCCGAAGCCGTCCCAGTCGGATCCCAGGCCCACCGCGCCGATCCCCACCCGGTCGACGGCAGCGCGGATCACCCGCACCACCTGGGCCAGCCGCACGGGGACCCTCGCGTCGGCGCGGGTCTCGAGGTGGTCGGGCACGAAGTCGATGCACGCCACACCTCCCGCACTGGCGAGGGCGGAGAGCTGGGCGTCGTCGAGGTTCCTCGGGTTGTCCCAGAAAGAACGCAGCCCCGTGTGCGAGTCGATGACCGGGCCCCGGGCATTCTCTAAGACGTCCCGGAATGTGCGCGGGTTGGCGTGGGCCACGTCGATCACCATGCGCCTCTCGTCCATGGCCCGTACGAGGGCCCGGCCGAACGGCGTGAGCCCCGCCTCCTGTCCCTCGGCGAAGCATCCCCGTGCAGCCTCGTTGTCGTGGTTGTGGGTGATCGTGATGCCCCGCACGCCGAGGCGGAAGAAGTGGTCCAGGCGCTCGATGCTCCCCTGCAGGGGCGATGCGCCCTCGAGGAAGAGGAGCAGCCCGCGGCAGCCGGGACGGCAGGCCGCGCGCAGGTCATCAGCGGCCAGGATGCGCTGGAAGGCGGGCGGGAACGCCGCGTTCTCCTTCGAGCGCAGGATGGCCTCCCACGCGTGCACGAAGCGCATCGCGTGCGCGAACGCCGCCTCTCCTGCGAGCGCGGGCGGCGTGTAGGCGGCCATCACCTGCACGTTCTGCCCGGTCTCGCGCATGCGCGCGGCGTCCAGGTGGCCGATCCTGTCAGCCCCGAAGAAGGCGGCAGGCTCGTCGAGGTATCTGTCCAGGGTGTCCGCGTGGCCGTCGATGAAGGGAAAGTTCACCGCGCAACACTACCGGATCGGGGGCTGTTGGACAACACCGCGGGGATCCGGCGCGATGGATATCCCGTGCACGGGCACTGCCGGCACTTGCCGCGGGAAGCGCAGCTCGAGGTCGTCCCCGGCCTGGCGGAAGGCGATCGCCTCTCCCGAGGCGAGGTCGCGGACCACCGCGTTGCCCGGGATCCGCAGGTCCCTTACCGTGACCCCCCTGCCCGGCGACGTGCCCATGAAGAGCACGTTGAGCACCCCGCCCCCCTGCGCCTGTCCCGCGATGAAGCGCAGTTCCGCCCCGTCCGCTGTCCGCCCCTCCGCCCGCAGCCATGGCCGGGTCCCGTAGATCGCCTCGCCGTAGGTCGAAAGCCACGCCCCCAGGC
Organism: uncultured Spirochaetota bacterium; assembly: GCA_963733835.1. GTDB lineage: Bacteria > Spirochaetota > Spirochaetia > SZUA-6 > Fen-1364 > CAVTER01. Next base: position 51,598 of record CAVTER010000014.1, on the reverse strand, counting down.
CGCGCAGCAGTCTCTCCTGCACCGGCGGGATGCTCCCGTCGGCCATGGGCCCCACGTTGAGCAGGAGGTTCCCGTTCTTGCTCACGATGTCGACGAGCATCCGGACCAGCTCGGGCAGGCTGATGTGGTCCTCGTCGCGCTCCTCGCGGTTGTACCCGAAGCCGTGCGCCATGCCCCGGCAGGTCTCCCACTTCTCCGCCGTCACGTCCCTGCGCACGGTGAACTCGGGCGTGCGGAAGTCGCAGTGGGGCGGCCGCAGGTCGAGCGCTGCCTCGCCGCCCAGCACGCCCCGGGCCGTGGAGTTGACCCACGCCCGGACGGGACGCACGCGCAGGGCCCGGTGGAGCCACGGCGGGAGCTGTCCCCACCTGTCGTTGACCACCCCGTCCGGCGTGCGGTTGTAGAAATACGCGAACAGGTCGAACAGGCGTGTGCGCGGGGGAAAGGCGATGTCTCCCCAGAGGATGGAGGGGGTGTACCTGTCGATCAGCTCCCGCCAGTGGCCTGCCTGGTACTCCGCGTACCAGCGGTCGAGGGGACCCCCCTCGCTGAGCAGGCCCGCGAAGTCGGTCATCGCGGTGGTGGTGAACGACTGGTCCAGCGCGCTGGAGTAGTAAAACCCCATGCGCATGCCGCGCGATCGTACCGCGTCGACGAGCTCTCCCGCCACGTCGCGGTCCACCTGGTAGCCGGCGTGCGCGCGGTTGGGCGTCCTGCTCGGCCACATCAGGAACCCGTCCATGTGCTTGGTGACCAGCACCACGTAGCGCGCCCCCGCCGCGCGGAACAGGTCCGCCCAGGGCCCGGCCTTCCAGCCCGCGCTGGCCTCCTTGAACCGGGGCGCGAAGTCGAAGTACGAGGTCCCCGCCCCCCAGGTACGCAGGTGGTGCTCGTGGGCCGGGCTGCCCGGGATGCGCATCGAGTTGATGTACCACTCGCTGTAGGGGATGTTCCGGAAAAACGAGGACACCCCCTCCTCCCGGAGGATCCGGTTGATGTCGCCGTGGCCGACCGGCGCATACGCCGGCACGGCGAAGGGCCCCCAGTGGATGAAGATCCCCAGCTTGGCGTCGTGGTACCACTGCGGCGCCGCGTGCTGCCGGATCGAGCTGTGCGTCGGCCGGGTACTGCACCCTGCCCCCCTTCCGCCCGCAGTGCCCCGCGGGCTTTCCCTGCCGCTGCGAGGGTAGCACGCGGCCGCACTTGCGCCGGGATCATGAGCCGGGGTACTCTCACGGCACACGGGGTGCTTATGGAAACGGCTGGACGGATCGGCCTCTCCCTTCTCCTCGGGTACCTCCTCGGGTCGCTCTCGCCCGCGTACGCCCTCGGGCGCATCCTGAAAGGCATCGACATCCGGACCGTGGGCTTCCGCAACGCGGGAGCCCGCAACGTGAAAACCGTGCTGGGCTTCTGGCCGGCCCTCCTCACCACGCTCATCGACCTGTCCAAGGGGGTGGCGGCACTCGAGATCTCGCGCCGCCTGCTCGGCCTTCCCGACCTGTTCATCGCGGTGCCCGTCGCGGCGGCCATCGCGGGGCACATCTTCCCCTTCTTCCTCGGGTTCCGCGGCGGCCGCGGGGTCGCCACCGGTGTGGGGGCCTTCCTGTGGCTCACCATCATCGAGATCGCCGCGGGCAGGTTCTCCCTTGTCAGCATGGGTGCGCTGCTCCTGGTGGCGCTGCTCATCTTCCTCGCAACACGAAACGGCGAGGCGACGGGCATCGTCGCGTTTCTCTTCATGGGCATCATGACCCCCCTCGAGCTGGGAATCACCGGCGTGTCAGTCCTCAACATGGGACTGTCCGCATTCCTGACAGGGTCCAACCTCCAGCGGGCGATCCAGCACGGCGTGTTCCGCAACGACAGGGGGATCGAGCTGCGGCCGTGGCGGCTGGCGGCGCGCCCCTTCGCGCTGCTCTTCATCCCCATCGACGTCCTGTGGGGACGCCGGGTCCTGCTCCTCGTGATCGGCCCGGTGGCGCTGGTCTTCATCGTGATGGACCTCCTGCGCATCGCCGGGAGGAGGAAGATGGAGCGCGTGTACAAGTCGGCCGAGCGCACACGCTTCTCCTCCATGAGCTTCTTCCTGGTCTCCACCTTCGTCTGCTTCCTCGTGTTCCCCGGCGAGATTCCCTGGCTGGGGCTGGCCTTCACCGCGGTGGGCGACCTGTTCGGCAAGCTGGTGGGCATCCGCTTTGGCAGGCACCCCCTGTACAAGACCAGGACCTGGGAAGGCACCGGCGGCTTCTTCGCCGGGAGTCTCATGGCCGGATACATCCTCTCGCTCGCCCTGCCCGTGTCACTGCCCTTCGTGGTCCTCGGGGCCGGCGTCGCGGCCGCGGTCGAGCTGTTCTCGGACAGGGTGGACGACAACTTCTCCGTGGGCCTGCTGTCCGGCGGCTTTCTCGCGGCCCTTCGCTATTTCCTGCACCTGTGAAAAAATGCGCCGCGCGCGATTTTGCTTGCATTCCCGGGAGGGCCGTTCTATACTGACGGCGATGAATCACATTCATCACTGAAGGGGATCGCGAGAAGCAGGGACCTCCCGACGGAGGAAGACGGTCTCTCTATGAGAGCAACTCTGCACAAGCCTCTCGCATCCCCTTCCCCATTTTTCCGCACATGACAGTCACCGTGGTCCGGGCAGGGAGCCTCAGCCCGTTCTCAGGAGGCGCTGCGCCTCGCCGATCAGCCGGGGGATCACGCTCTGGCGGAAGACGGGCAGCCGCATCGTGATCTGCAGGATGGCGAGAAACGAGACGGCGAGCAGCAGCCCGTTTCGAAGCAGCGGGACGGCGAGTCCCCGCAGCACGAGGGCGAAGGCCAGCCAGGCCGCGGCTGCGGCGGCTGCGAGGAGCACGACGGCCAGCGCGACGTGCGCGCGCAGGAACACGGCCACGGGCCCGGCCCAGGCGGCCGCGGTGAAGCCGATCAAGACCAGGGCCGGCACGACCAGCGCTATGCAGAGCCACGCCTGCGCCGCCTGCGGCACCTGCGCAATGATGACGAGGGCGCCCAGGAGGAGCATGAGGTCCAGCGACGGCCGCAGCAGGGACGCGGCGGGCGCGGCTGCATCGAAGGCCGGCGCGTTCAGCAGCAGGTCGAGGATGAGCATGCCGGCGAGAAGCAAAGGGATCGTTCGCGCCCCGCGCACGACCGCGAGGATACCCGCCGCGCGGCCTTGCGGCAAGCGGGGGCCGCTGGTAGACTTGCCCGTCATGACGAAGAAAGATCGCGTTCTCGCGGCCCTCGAGGGGAAGACGGGGCTGCTGGACAGGCCGCCCGTGTCTGCGTGGTACCACTTCGGCACCCAGTTCCTGGAGGGCAGGAAGGCGGGCGAGTTGGAGGCCGCGTTCTTCCGGCACTACGACCTCGACTTCCTCAAGATGATGAACGACCAGCCCTGGCCCCTGCCCGCCGGGGTGGAGGCGGTGCGGGAGCCCGGGGATCTTTCGAAGTTCGGCCGGCTGACGCTGGAGGAGCCCGCCTTCCGGGAGCAGAGGGCCGCCCTTTCCCGGGCGTGTCGGCTCGTGGGGAAAGACGCCTTCGTCATCGACACGGTGTTCAACCCGTGGGGCATCGCCCGGCGCACGCTGCGCAGGAACGCCCCGCGCTTCCTGCGCGAGGAGCCCGCCCGGCTGCTGGAATGGCTCGACGTGTGCACGGAGAACCTCGTGCGCTGGATCGGCTCGGCAGCCTCGACCGGCATCGCCGGGGTGTTCTTCTCGGTGAACGGCGCCGACGCGGACAGCCTGACCGACGAGGAGTTCGCCCGGTTCGTGCGGCCCTTCGACCTGCGGGCGCTCGAGGCTGCCCGGTCGGTGGGGCCCCTGCTGGTCGGGCACATCCACGGGAAAAACCTGCGCATGCAGCGCATCATGGACTACCCCGTGGCCGTCCTGAACTGGTCGCACCTGCACGACAACGAGAGCATCGCCGAGATGAGAAAGAGGACCGACCGCTGCATCATCGGCGGCATCGACGAGATCCAGGCCACGATGCTCACGCCGCCCGACGTCGTGGCGTCCGTTCGCGCGGCCGCCGAGGAGGCGCGGGGCGGGGGATTCATCGCAGGCCCCGGCTGCGCGATCCCCGCCGACCAGCCCCCGGCCCTGATCCACGCCGCCCGCAGCGCGGTCGAGAGCCTGCGGACCTGACGCCCCGGCGGGCCTTTGACGCCCCGCTCGGCGGGCCTTTGACGCCCGAGGGCAGTATATTCTCCTCGGCGCCCGCAAAGGGCGGGAGGAAATGGATGGAATACAGGCGGATGGGGAGCGCGGGGCTGAAGCTGAGCCAGCTTTCCCTCGGTTCGTGGGTCACCTACGGGACGCAGGTCGACGTGGACGCCGCGGCTGCCTGCATGAAGGCAGCGTACGACGAGGGGGTCAACTTCTTCGACAATGCCGAGAGCTACGAGGCGGGAAGAGCCGAACAGATCATGGGCGCGGCGCTGAAGAAGCTGGGCTGGCGCAGGGGAAGCTACGTCGTGTCCACGAAGATCTACTGGGGCCTGCACGACGGTCCCAACGAGAAGAACACGCTGAACAGGAAGCGGCTGCGCGAGGGCATCGACGGCGCGCTGAAACGCTTCGACCTGGACTACATCGACCTCGTCTTCTGCCACAGGCCGGACCCCGAGACCCCGATCGAGGAGACGGTCTGGTCCATGCACGGCATGGTCGCCGACGGCAAGGCCCTGTACTGGGGCACCTCGGAGTGGAACGCCGACCAGGTCATGGAGGCGTGCATGGTGGCGGAGAAACATCACCTGCACCGGCCGCAGATGGAGCAGCCCCAGTACAACCTGTTCGTCCGCAGCAGGGTGGAGCAGAACTTCGAGCGCCTGTACGACGGGATCGGCCTGGGTCTCACCACGTGGAGCCCGCTGGCCTCCGGGGTGCTCACGGGCAAGTACAACGACGGCATTCCGAAGGACTCGCGGCTGTCGCTGCCCGGCTACGACTGGCTGCACGCCGCCGTGACCCCCGTGCGGATCGCGGCGGTGCGGAAGCTCCAGACCGTGGCCTCCGACCTCGGCGCCACCCCCGCGCAGCTTGCCATCGCGTGGTGCTCGTCCAACCCGCGAGTGAGCTCGGTGATCACCGGCGCGAGCAGGCCCGAGCAGGTGCGCGAGAACTTGAAGGCACTCGAGGTCCTGCCGAAGCTCACCCCCGAGGTGAGGGAGAGGATCGAGGCGGCGGTGAGCGGCGCGACCGACCTGCGGTAGCCCGCAGCCGGGGGCGCCTTCTCAGCGGGAGAGGCCGAGCTTCCTGTCGATCACGAGCTTCGTCGCGGAGAGGACCTCGCCGGTCTCGACGCGCAGGAGCTTGAGGAACACCTCGTAGCCCTCGGGCTTGTCGAACATGCGGCCTGTGAGGAGCATCTCGGCGTTCAGGATCTTCCCGATCCGGGCGGCGTTCGCCTCGTCGGCCACCCCCGACATCTGCAGCTCCAGCTCCTTCAGGATCGCCTGCAGGTCCTTGCGCTCCACCATGGAGAAGACCCTGCTGCGGGCGAGGGACAGCACCTCCTGCGCGCCGAAGTACTCCGCGTCGGCGGCCTGCCTGTCTCCGTCGGCCGCTATGGGAAGGGCTGCGACCGGCGTGCCCTGCGGGATGCGGAAGCTCGCGTAGTCGACGATCTGGCTGATGGCCATATCGAACAGCTTCCCGAGCGTCTCGGCGCTGCTCTCTCCCCCGCTGGCCGCGGCCTGGAACCAGTCCCCCTCGTCGGCGAGGGGCTTGTCGGTGAGGTTGGCCAGCTCTTCCCTGGCAAACCGGATGATGATCGCCTCCAGCTTGTCGGTCTGGAAGTTGGAGCCGGTGTGGTGGCTCACGCCCCCCGGCGCGCCCCCGGCGCTCTCCCCCTTCTCCCCGTAGGTCAGGAAGATGTACTTCGCCGCCGTGTACTGCGAGACCTGCCGCAGCGGCAGCTCACCCGCCAGGTCGAGGCCCCCGGTCCCCACGGTGAAGATCTTGATCCCCGCCGCCCGTGCCGCGCGCGCCGCATCCACGTACGTGTAGTCCTGGCCGTAGTCGAGGTGCGGGGCCGCGTCGGTGATGACGAAGGCCAGGCGGATGCCGTCCCGGTTCCAGTCGATGGACTCCATGCTCTCGCGCAGGGCGCTCTGCAGGTCCTCGGGGTCGTCGCCTCCCCCGTCGGCCCGCACGGGCGCGAGCGCCCGCCGGAAGGCGGCCATGTCCTCCGTGAGCGGCACGATGTCGGTGACGTACTCGTCGCCCTGGTCGCGGTACAGGACCAGACCGAAGCGCAGGCGGGGCCGGGAGGAGAGCGAGGAGAGGTTCAGGTTGATGATGTCGATCGTGGCCTTCAGCCTCTGGATCTCCTCGCCCATGCTCCCCGTGGTGTCCAGGACGAAGAGGATGTCCAGGGGGACATCCTGGAAGGAGGGGCGCGGGGTCTGCAGCCTCACCTCGACCTGGCGCTTTCCCGCCCTGTCGATGCGGGTGCTGGTTGTTCCCCGGGGCCCCGCCACGAGGACCGCGTACTCCGCGATCGAGGCCGCGTGCTCGGACGGGAAGAACAGGAACGTCCCATCCGCGTGCGTGCGGCCGTCGGCGAGCACCGCGCTGCCGGCCGACACGCTCACCCGTGCGTTGGGGACCGACTTGCCGGCAGGGTCGATTACGCGGATCGTGATGCGCTCCTGCACGGGGATGGGCAGGTACCGGACCTCGGGTCCGTACGTGTCGAGGAAACTGATGAAGTAATTGAACTGCCTGTTATCGTCGGCGAACCCCGCCTGGAGGCCCGAGGCGCTCGGCGCGGCAGCGGGAGATGGCGCGCGCACGGCGGCGGGAGCCGAGGAGCGCTCCTCGACGAAACCGAGGTCCTTCTCGCCCGCACCGGAACCGGAGCCGCGATCCAGCACCGGCGCCGAGGCCGCGACCTCTGCCTCCGCTTTCCCCGCCGACGCGCTCGGGGCGGGCGGGGCGGCGGCGCCACTCTCCGCGGTCGCCGAGGTCGCCTCGGCCGCCGGCAGCGTGGCGTCCGGGGCCGGCTCGCGGCCCGCGGTGGCGCAGCCGAGCAGCAGGCCGAGTGCGAGCAGGGAAAGGAACAGCGCGCGCAGCAGGGGGGTCGTCATGGTTCGCCTCCGCGAGAGGACTCTACCGCGAAAGCACCTTCACGTAAATCACCTTGGAGTCGCCCGGGCCGTAGAAGTCGGTCAGCTCGGCCTCCTTCGCGTAGCCCCGGGAGAGGTAGAACGCGCGGGTGGGATCGTACTGCGGGCGGCCGGAGGTTTCGATGTAGATGCGCGTGCCGCCCAGCCCGGCGGCGGCGCGCTCGGTGGCCGCGAGCAGCTCATTGCCAAGGCCCTTCCCGCGCCAGTCCTCGCGGACGGCGAGCCAGTAGTGGTCGAAGCTGGACTTCGTGCACGCGATGGGCCCGAAGCAGGTGTACCCGACCGTCGAGGAGCCCGCGTCTGCGAAGATGAAGTGGTAGCCGCTCTTCAGGCCCTTCGCGAGGCGCTCCTCGACCAGCTCGACCGCCGTGTCGACCTCGTCCGGGTAGAAGAAGCCCGATGACTCGGTGATCGCCCGGACGCTTGCCGGGTCGCCGTCGCGCACCGTGTCTCGCCAGGTGATGTTCTGCGCGCTCATGCCGTTGCCCCCCTCGTGTCCGCGATGATGCGGGACACCACCTCGTCTATCGAAAGCCCCGCCTCCCCCGCCGCCGCGGCGAAGCCCGCGTCGGGGGAGATGCATGGGTTGGCGTTGACCTCCAGGACCCAGGGCCTGCCCTCCGCGTCCACGCGAAAATCGACACGGGCCCAGCCGGCGAGCCCGAACAGCTCCCAGCACGACCGCGCGATCTCCGCCATCCTCACCAGGAGCGGCCCGTCCTCCGGCGCGAAAGCGAAGCGGCGCACGGTGCTGCCCGCCTCGAAGGAGCCCTCGACCCACTTGGCCCTGTAGCCGACCACGCGGGGCTTGCCTGCCGGGAAGTCGATGAACTGCATCTCCGCCGCGGGGAGGACCTGCACGGCCCCGGCCCCCCCGGGGGCCCGCCGCCGAGCAGCGCGATGTTGAACTCGCGGCCCTCGATGTACGCCTCGACGAACAGGCCGTCGATCCCCTCGCGCGGCGCGCGGCGCGCAACCTCGACGCGGAGGGCCCGCCCGTCGGCGGCAACCGCGCTGTCCTCCATGCCGACCGAGGCGTGCTCCCACAGCGACTTGACGATGTACGGTCCGGGGAACGGCGGCTGCCCGCCGGCGGCCTGCGCTCCCGACGCCCACGCCGCGGTGGGGATGCCCCCCGCGGCCATGATCCTCTTGGCCAGGGTCTTGTGCGACGTGGTGAAGATGGCCTCGGCAGGCGCGCCCGTGTACGGGATGGCGAGGCTGTCGAGGAGACTGGGGGCGAGGTGGATCAGGCGGGCCTTGCCGTCGAGGGTCTCTGTCAGGTTGAACGCCAGGGCGGGGGCGGAGCTCCGCAGCACGGCGGCAGCCACGCCCAGGTCCAGGGACAGGGGCACGTCCATGGTCTGCCAGCCCAGGCGGGAGCAGGCCGCGCGGACGGTCTCCACCTGCATGAGGTTGTCCTGCTCGTCGGGCGGGGCATCCGGCTCGACCCTGCCGTACACGAGGGCGATGGTGCGGGTGTTCATGGAAGGGGGAAAGACCGCGCCGCGCCGGGTGACGGCGCGGCGCGAGACAGCCTCATGCGCGGTGACCGCCCGCGCTTCCCATGGTGTCGGGGTAGCGGAAGTGCAGGCCCTCGTAGTTCTGCAGGACCAGGTCGTCCCCGTCCCGTCCCACGACGTAGTCGGGAAGCAGGGGGATCTTGCCGCCGCCCTGCGGCGCGTCGATCACGTAGGTCGGCACCGCGTACCCCGTGGTGTGGCCGCGGAGGCCCTGGATGATCTCCAGGCCCTTGCGCACCGGCGTGCGGAAGTGCGAGGAGCCGAGGATGGGATCGCACTGGTACAGGTAGTACGGCTTCACCCTCGCGGTCAGCAGGCCGTGCATCAGCTTCTTCATCGTCTCGACCGTGTCGTTGATGCCGGCGAGCAGCACCGTCTGGCTCCCGAGCGGGATTCCCGCGTCGGCAAGGCGCGCGCACGCCTCGCGCATCTCGGGGGTGAGCTCGTCGGGGTGCGTGACGTGGATGCTCATCCACAGGGGATGGTAGCGCTTGAGCACGCGCACGAGAGACACGGTGACGCGCTGCGGCATCACCACGGGCACCTTGGTCCCGATGCGGATGAACTCCACGTGCGGGATGCGGCGCAGGCGGCTGAGCAGCCAGTCCAGCTTCTCGTCGGAGAGGGTCAGCGGGTCGCCGCCGGACAGGAGCACGTCGCGCACCTCGGGGTGCGCCTCGATGTAGGCGATGGCCTGCTCCCACTGGGCCTGGAAGAAGATGCTGTGGTTGTCGGGGTTCTCCACCATGCGCGAGCGCGTGCAGTAGCGGCAGTTGGAGGCGCAGGAGTTGGCCACGAGGAACAGCACCCTGTCGGGGTAGCGGTGCACGATGCCCGGCACCGGGCTGTCCTTGTCCTCGCCCAGCGGGTCCTCGGCCTCGCCCGGCGAGTGCAGGTACTCGTCGGTGACGGGGATCATGGTCCGCCGGATGGCCTGCTCGGGGTCGTCGGGGTCGATCAGGCTGAGGTAGTACGGCGTGACGGCGAAGGGCAGCGACCCGCTGTGGCGCGCGATCGCCGTGCGCTCGTCGTCGGTCAGGCGCACGATCCTCCCGAGGTCCTCCAGCGAGCGCACGCGGTTTCGCAGCTGCCAGCGCCAGTCGCACCACTCGGCGGCGGTGGCCTGGGGGAAGAAGCGCGCGCGGAACGCCTCGGCGTCCTTCGAGATGGGGAACTTGGGTGATGAAAGAACTTCTCTGCGGATCGTGCGTCGGTATGACGCGAAAGGCGGGATCGTAGTCCGGAGGTCGGCCTGCGTGCCGAAAGCCCCGGCTACGGGCATGGTACCTGGAGGTTCTACCTCCTCCTCGGTTGCAAGCAACTTGGGTTCCATCTGTACCAGAAACTCCTTCGCTATCCTATGCATCATGACGGGAACAACGTTCCCGTCCGTTCGAGTCGAGGTTCCTCTGGTCGGGCTTCCCGCCGCAGGCGGGCGAACGAGCGGCCAACAGCTCCCCTCCCCTCGTACCCGGGTCAATAAATACTACATGGAAAAAAACAATGCAAGGGTTTTGGGCTGCGGCGAAAAAATATTTTCCCCTGCCCGTCGACCGCGGCGTGTCTGCGCCGTCGCCGCCTCGCGCCCCGGTGCTCCCTTCACACAGAGTATCGGATGATCCCCGCTTTTTCTGCTATACTCCCCGGCCATGGACGCAGTCGCCGTTGTCGGCGGAGGCCCCGCGGGTCTCATGGCCGCGCTGGCCGCGGCAGGGGCCGGGGCGCGGGTCACCGTGTTCGACGCGGCGGCGCCCGGCGCGACCATCCTGCGGACCGGCGGCGGCCGCTGCAACCTCGCGAACTCCCTGTCCGATCCCCGGGAGCTCGCCGCCTGCTATCCGCGGGGCGGGAAGTTCCTCCTCTCCGTGTACTGCCGGTTCGGGAGCCCCGAGACCCTCGACTGGTTCCGCTCCCGGGGGCTGCGCCTGGCCGTGGAGGACGACGGCAGGGTGTTCCCTGCCTCGGGCAGGGCCGCCGACGTGCGGGACCTGCTCCTGTCCGAGGCCCGCAGGCTCGGTGTCACGCTGAGGGGAGGGACAGGGGTCCGCGGGCTGGAAAGGTCGGACGACGGCTTGCATCTCCTGACAGTGGCAGGAAAAGACGGCCGCCCCGCCGGCGAGCTCTGGCAGAGGGTCATCATCGCCACCGGAGGCAGCTGGAAGACACCCGACGGCTCGGGGTACGGGCTTGCTGCCCGGCTCGGCCACACCATCACTGCCCTCGCGCCTTCCCTGACAGCCCTCGTCGCCCGGGAGCCCTGGATCCGGGGTCTTGCCGGGGTCTCGGTCCGGGGCGCGAGGGGGCGGGCGCTCTTCGAAGGCGGCAAGGCCGCCGACGAGGCGGGGGACCTGCTCTTCACGCACGGGGGCATCTCGGGTCCCCTCGCCTTCCGCATCTCCTCCCGGTGCGCGTTCCTTCCCATCAGCCGCGAGAGGCCGCTGCGGGTGACCCTTCGGCCTGTCCCCGAGCTGTCCCCGGGGACGGCGGCGGCCGCTCTCGAGGGAACGGCAGCCGCGCATCCCCGGCAGGCAATCCTCACGGCCCTGGGCCGCTGGGTCCCGCGCAGCCTCGGCCTCTCCCTGCTCGGCCTGGCCGGCGTGGACCCCGCCCTTGCGTGCGGCCAGCTCCCCCGACGCGGGCGGCAGGCCCTCGCGGCACTGCTGTGCGGACTGCCCATCACGGTCACGGGGAGGGAACAGGGATCCGAGATGGTCACGGCCGGCGGTGTCTCGCTTGACGAGGTGGCCCCCGCGACGATGCAGTCCCGCCTCGTGCGGGGGCTCTCCTTCGCGGGGGAGGTCCTGGACATCGACGGCTTCACGGGCGGGTTCAACCTCCAGGCTGCCTGGTCCACCGGGCACCTTGCGGGGCTGGCCGCGGGTGCGTAGCCCGGCAGCCCCGGACGCAGTACATTCGAATGATGGAACCTGCCGCATTTCAAGGCCCCAGCGTCGCTGCCGGGCAAGGCCCGCGCGAGCGGGCCGTCCTCGTGGGCATCGAGATCAAGGGCGACTCCTCCGCATGGACCGTCCACGATTCCCTGCAGGAGCTGGGCCAGCTCGCCCGCACGGCCGGCCTTGCCGTGTGCGCGCGCACGTGGCAGAAGCTTGCCCACCCCGATCCCGCGACCTACGTCGGCTCGGGCAAGGTCCGGGAGCTGAAGGAGCTCGCCGCCGCGGAGGACGCGCGCTACATCGTGTTCGACGACGAGCTCTCCCCGGGCCAGCAGCGCAAGGTCGAGAAGGCTCTGGGCGCGGGGGTCCGGATCATCGACCGCACCCGCCTGATCCTCGACATCTTCAGCCAGCACGCCCGTTCCCGCGAAGGCAAGCTCCAGGTGGAGCTGGCGCAGTACCAGTACATCCTGCCCCGGCTGTCGGGCATGCGGGCCGACCTGGAGCAGCAGGTCGGCGGCGCGGGGGCCGGCCCTGTCGGCCTCCGGGGCCCCGGCGAGACCCAGCTCGAGCTCGACCGCAGGCAGATCCGCCGCAGGATCCAGGCCCTGCGGACGGGGCTGGAGGACGTGCGCACCCAGCGCCTGCAGCACAGGAAGCAGAGGGAGAGAACGGGCATCCCCGTCGTCGCCCTGGTGGGCTACACCAACGCCGGCAAGAGCTCGCTTCTCAACGCCCTCACGGGGGCGGGGGTGCTGGTGCAGGACATGCTGTTCGCGACCCTTGACCCGACCACGCGCAGGCTCACGCTGCCCTCGGGGAGGGACGTGCTTGTCACCGACACGGTCGGCTTCATCCGCAAGCTTCCCCACGACCTGGTGGCGGCCTTCCGGGGCACGCTGGAGGGCATCGCGGAAGCGTCGCTCATCCTGCACGTGGTGGACGCCAGCCACAGCCCGGCCGAGCAGGTGGCCGCCGTGGACGCGGTGCTCGAGGACCTCGCGCTGCACGCGACCCCGCGGATGATCGCGTGGAACAAGATCGACCTGGTGGCCGGCGGCATTCCTCCCGCGGCCCTTGGTCCCGAGCACCCGCCGGCCATCGCCGTGAGCGCCCGCACCGGGGAGGGCCTCGCGGCCCTGCGGGAAGCGCTGGAGAGGATGCTCGCCGAGAGCCTGCAAAGCGTGGACGTGCTCGTCCCCTACGGCCGGTGGGACCTCGTGACGCAGGTCTACGAGAAGGGGGCGGTGCAGGCCCGCGAGGAGACCGCCGACGGGGTGCGGCTGAGCGCCTCGGTCCCCCGGTGGCTCGCAGAGAAGCTCACCGGCCTCGGGAGTCCCGGCGCCGCGGGCGGACAGACCGAACCGGGCGAGGCCTAGAAGAACAGGCTCACGGCCGCGGCGGCGGTGAGCCCCTGCATGGCGGCGTCGAAAGCCTTCTCGGGGATGCGTTTCGCCACGAGGATGCCCGCGGCCGCCCCCGCCAGGACACCGCCGGCGAGGACCGCGCCCAGCAGCAGCGAGGACGGCGTGATGAGCCCCAGGCCGACGCTGAACGGGACCTTGATCCAGTTGATGAAGAAGAAGAACCACGCCCCCGTGCCGATGAACTTCTCCTTCGAGAGGCGCATGGCGAGGAGGTAGATCATCATCACAGGCCCGGCCGCGTTGGCGACCATCGTGGTCGCCCCTGCCAGGAGCCCCATGACCGCCGCGAACCACCACTGCGTCGGCACGGGCGCGCCGCCCCGCGACGAGACGGTGCGCCACAGGTTCACGGCGAGCATGACCAGCACCACGGCGCCCAGCAGCGGCCGCATCAGGCCGTCGTCGATGCGCCCCATCAGCATCCAGCCGATGACGATGCCCCCGGCCGCCCAGGGGAGAAGCCGCAGCAGCGCCCGCCAGTCCGCGCTCCGCCTGTAGACCACCACTGCGATCGCGTCCCCGAGGATGAGCAGCGGCAGGAGCGCGCCCGTCGACCGGCGCGCGGCAGCACCATTGCGAACAGCGGCACGACCAGCGTAGACAGCGCCGGTAGCCCTGTCTTCATCAGCCCGACCATCAGGCTGGAGACACCCGCGATGACCCACTGGAGCGCCGAGAGGACGGGGAGCATGCGCCGCGGGTCCCTTCAGCCCGCCTGTCTGCGCTTCAGGAACTCGGCGTAGGTGCTGAACGGTTCGAGGCCCGCGGCGGTCTTCTCGGGATCGATCAGCACCACGGCGTTCCTGGTCCTCTTGGCCGCGTACAGCGCCTTGTCGGCAAGGTCCACGGCCGCGGCCAGGTCGGGGGCGGTGTGCGCCTCTGCCACGCCGATGGAGAGCGTTCCGCAGGGCTGCTCCCGGGAAAGCCCGATCTCGCGCACGGGCAGGAGCGCCTCGCGCTGGGCCAGGGCCTCGGCCTGGCTGCTTCGCAGCCGCTCGGCGAGCACGACCCCGATGTGCAGCTCGGCCGGCACCACCACGAGCATCTCCTCCCCGCCGTAGCGCACCGCGAGGTCGCCCTCCCGCATCCTGTCCAGCACGCCGGCGGCGGTGGCCTTCAGCACCTCGTCGCCGCGCGAGTGGCCGAGCTCGTCGTTCACCCACTTGAAGTGGTCGATGTCGATCATCAGGAAGGTGCAGGGCTGCTGGCGGGCCCGCAGCCTCTCCAGCCTGCGGGGCAGCTCGGTGAGGAAGAACTCCTTGTTCCGCAGGCCTGTGAGGCCGTCGACGAACTGGCCCGGGAACTCCTCCTTCAGCCGCGCCTGCAGGACGTCCAGGGACTCGCGGCCGCGCAGGCTTCGCTCGCGTGCCCACTGGCCCCGCTCCTCGTCGCCGGCCACGCGCAGGGCGTGTCCTGCCCTGGCGGCGAAGCTCTTCGGATCGTTCAGGAGGTACGAGAACACCTCCGCCACGCCCCACAGGATGTTCAGGAAGGCGAGCTGCGCGATGCGGGGGATCGCCGAGACGGCTTCCCTGTGGCGCGCCTCGACCCAGCGCCGGATCTGCCGGGTCACGGGGCGGTAGTCGGTCGAGCCGGTCTGGGAGCGCGCCGCGAAATCCACAACGGTGAGCGACGAGAGGTCCTCGGCGAGCTTCCGCCGCACCGGGTCCGTCGCCGGCCGGCTCGGCGTTTCCCGCCGCCTTCGCGGTCTCGGCGGCCAGGTCGGCAAGGCGGGCGGCGAGGTCGTGCAGCTTCGGAGCGTCGGGAAGGCTCCTGCCGGAAACGACGTGTCCGAAGTTCCTGATCGCGGCGTTTCGCAGCTGGTTCACCCTCTCCTCGATGCCGCGCGCCTTGGCGCTCTCGCGGAAGATCCGCGCGGCGCGGGTCGCGTCCGACTCCCGCGCGTACTGGCGGATCTCGTCGACGTAGGGGTCGAAGACCCGCGCGTAGGCTTCCTGCCACGCGTCGCGCACGGCCACGAACTCCTCGGCGAGCCCGTCCCGGGCCAGGGCCTTCTCCAGCGGGCACGGCTCCACCGAGGAGAGCAGGTCGTCGAGGATCTCGTGCAGCACGATCACCAGGCCCATGGGATCGGCCGCGGACAGGCTCTCGAGGTCGGTGATGCGGCCCTGGAGGATCGGGCTGCTCGTGAAGACCCGGTTGATGAAGTAGGGCAGCACGAAGGCGCCCTGCTCGACCCGCTCGACGTCGGAATCCGGGAACAGCTGGCCGAGGGTCGCCAGGGTCCCGTCGAAGCGCTGGGAGAACCGCTCGGCCTTCTCCTGCTCCAGGCGCGCGAGGTCCCGCTCCTGGCGCGCGCGCATCTCCCGCTCCCTGCCCTCGCGCACGCGGCGGTGGAAGTCCTCGTAGGAGAGGAAGTCCTCCTCGCGCAGCTCCAGGAACGCGAGCACCCGCGCCCGCTTCTCCTCACTGTCGTCCATCTCGTCGTAAAAAGCGGCGATGCACTTGAGAAGGGCCGGGTACAGCTCCCGCGAATAGCGGGGGAGGTTCTGGAAGGCCGAACGGAAGGCGGATTCCGCCCCGGCCAGCTCCTGCGACGCGCGCTCGACCGCCGCCGGGCCTGCCGCGGAGACATGCGCCAGGGCGACCTCGCGGGAGACGTCGAACAGCGCGTCCAGGGTCGCCATCCCCACCGGCTGTGTCGTGTAGAGGAGCCGAAGCCCGTCCTTCACGACGCGGGCGAGCCCCGCGGCCTCGACAGGGACCCCGGCGCGGAGCGCGGCGCCGAGGTAGTCCAGGCTCTTCCACAGCATCTCCTGCGGATCGGCGAACCTGCTGAAAAGCTCGAGGGCGAAGGGCTCACGCGCCCCCAGCGACCTGCGGATCGACTCCTCCAGGGGGCGCAGCTTCTCCCTGTCGAGGAACGTGGCCTGGTCGCCCGGACCGCCGAGGAGGCGGCGGGCGGCCGAGCCCAGCACCTCCAGGCTCTCGACGAGGGAGTACTCGAAGGGGTGAGTGTCCCCGCGGGGACGCCGACCGGCGAGCAGCCGCAGGAGGGCCCTGTTCACGTGGTCGGGCCGGGAGGAGTTGAACAGGCTCGCGAAATCCGCGAGGCGCTCGGGCAGGCGGGCAATGAGCAGGCCCTGGCCGAACGCCCAGCGGTTGATCCGCCGTCGCAGGCGGGGCTCCAGGGCGGGGAGAGTGTCCATGATCCTGCGCGCGCCCGCGGACGGGCGGGGTGCCGAGGGACCGGCGCCACGGGCCTGCGCGGACGGCGGCGCGGCCCGCGTGTCGGCGCCCCGGCGCTCCTCCGCGTCACGCAGCTTCCCCCGCCGCCGCTCCTCCATCTCCCGGCGGGCCTTCATCTTCTCGAGGGCGAGCTGGGACCTCCTGCGCGCCTCCTCCTCGCCGTACCCCCTGTCGCGCAGGTCCCGGTGGATCTTCTCGATCTCCTGCCTGGAGACCCCCTGCTTGAGGAGGTTGTCGACGAGGTTGCGGCTGTCCTTGGCGGATGGCGTCATGTGCTGTCCCTGTCTCTCCAATGTAGCACGCCCGGACCCGCCGGGAAACCTCTTCGTCCGCGCCCTTCACGCGCCCCCGGCGAGCCGGTCCGCCAGCGTCCGCGCCTCCGACGCCCTGCCAGAGAACGCGCACAGCGACAGTGCCCACGCGGCCCGCTCTGCCGAGGACCGCCCGGGCTGACCACCGCCCACGGGGGGCGAGAAGCAGGAAATCTCGCCGGTGCCCCGCTCGCGAGGGCCGGGCCGCGTGCCCTCGAAGTCCCTCACGAGGAGGAGCGCGCGGCCGCCGGCCTGCTCCTCGAGGTGTACGATCCTGCAGCGCGACGCCGCCGAGTCCAGCGCGACGCGCGTCTCGCCCCCCGGCCGCACCCGGACGACATTCCACAGCGCCGCACCCGCGACCTGCCCGCCGGACAGGCCGAGAGAGGCCTCCTCCTCGTAGCCCGCCCTGCGCAGCCACGTCGCGCCCCACCGCTGCTCCATCTCCGCCTCGGCGAGGGGCCTGATGCGGCGGTGGATGCGAAAGCCCACGCGCACGCCGCTCTTCCAGGCCAGAGCGTCGCCGCGGTTTTCCATCGCGAAGGCGCCCTTCTCGCCCTGCGGCTCCCAGCTTCCCGGGTCCACCGAGGGCGGCGGCGTGCGGCCGTCCTCGAGGAACTCGGCAGCGGGTGCGAGCCACATCCGGTCTCCGCCGGGGCACCGCCAGCCGTCGTCCTTCGCCCCGAAGGCCAGGGAGCCGAGGAAGGCAGGGTCGGCCCACAAGGCGTTGTCACCGCGCCAGTGCGGCCACAGACCCAGCACGCGGCCGCATTCGGGGGTCACCAACAGCGCCCCGTCTGCGCCGGATTCCAGCACCGTGCAGGCCACCCCCATGGCCCGCAGGTCGCGGACGAACGTCTCCAGGCTCACGGCGCGCCGCCCGGCCGCAGGATGTACCACGAGGAGTCCGACGCCACCGATCGTACGGTCACCGACGGGAAAATCGCGCCCATCTCCGCCACGCCTTGCCGCACGAAGCCCTCGAAGTCCGATCCTTCCATCCCCTCGACCAGGCGCAGCAGGGGCGCGAAGATTCCCCGTGGGCCGGGGAAGGGCGGGTAATCGTGGACGAGGACCAGCCCGCGGGAGAGCCTGCGCGCCTCGCGCAGCAACGCGAGCCGGCCCGCCGCCGCCGGTCCGTGCAGCACTGCCACCAGCGTCACCACGTCGAAGGACCCCTCCGCGAACGGGAGCAACCTGCCGTCCCCCTCACGGAACTCCAGCGGCAGCTCCGCCCCTGCCCTCGCCTGCCTGGCCAGGGCCCGGGCGATCATGCACGGGGAGCTGTCGACGCCGACCACGGCGTACCCGCCGCGGGCGAGCGCCATGGCCAGCGAGCCCGTGCCGCAGCCCACGTCGAGGACCCGGCTGCCCGGGAGAACTCCGAGCGAGGCGAGGTGGCGGCGGAACACCCTCCCGATCAGGAAGGCGCTCAGGGCGAAGGCGACATCGTAGAACGGGGCGACGCGGTCGTAGACGGTTGGCGCAGGTCCGGCCGGGCGACGCCTCGACTGTCATGGCGAGGGCGGGCGCACGTCGTGAGACATGATGAGGAGGGTCGTCCTCTCCTCCCACCCCGTGCTCTGCCAGAAGCGCTTTCCCTCGGTGTTGTCGGCGATGACGAAGATGTGGCACTTCCGCACCCCGACGCCTGCCAGGGCGGCCAGGCAGCGCTCGGCAAGCCCGCGGCCCACACCGCGGCGGCGGAAGGCCGGCGCAACGGCCAGGTGATGCAGGTAGCCCCTGCGGCCATCGAAACCGCACAGCACGGCCCCGGCGAGTGAGCCGTTCTCCTCGGCGACGAAGCTCAGGCCGGGGTTGTGCCGCAGGAAGCTTTCGATTCGGGGACGCGCGTCAGCCTCGCTCAGCCCGATGCCCTCGGATGCGATCCACAGGGCGTAGGCAGCGTCGTAGTCGGCGGGAAGGAACGTGCGGTAGGTCATCTGGGCGGGACGCCCTAGCGGGCGGAGGGCTCGTCGTCGGCGGGGTCCGACCAGCTCTCGCAGACGATGAACTTCAGGCTCAGGGTGCCATCCTCCTTGAGGCTCGCACGAAGGCCGCCGCTGCCCAGCACGCCGGGCTTCCCCGAGAGCTCCCGCAGGAGCCTGCCCGCCTCGGCCGCAAGCTCCCGGCGAGTGGGGATGCGGCCCAGGCTGGCCCACGTCCAGTCCAGGGACTCCATGGTCCTGTGGGCCCTGTCGAAGTCGAAAGAGTCGAGGACCGCGAGGACTTTCCGCTCGAACCGCGCCGCCGTGCCTTTCATCGCCTGCATCTCCGCGCGCAATCATACGGGAAACGCCGCCCCGGATCAACAACGGCGCCTGCTGCCGCACGATTGCCCGTGTCGTCCACGGCCGCTATAGTGGACCGATCATGAGCTCGGAACCCGGTCTCCCCGCGCCCGCCTCCATGGCCGGCCCCGCCGACCGCGGCGGGGTCACGCTGGCGCACATGCTGTCTCTCGCCTTTCCGATGGTCGTCTCGCAGGCCTCCGAGACCGTCATGCTCTTCCTCAACCGCTACTTCGTCTCCCTCCTCGGGTCCGCGTACATCCCCGCCTCGATGAGCGGGGGCCTGACGCAGTTCGTCTTCACGTCCCTGTTCACGGGTGTCGTGGGCTACGTCGCCGCGCTGGCCGCCCAGTACCACGGTGCCGGACGTCCCGGCCGCTGCCTGCAGGCCGTCTCCCAGGGCCTGTGGCTGTCACTCGGCTTCTATCCCCTTCTGCTTGCGCTGATACCCCTCGTGCACCGGGGATTCTCCCTGGTCGGCCACGACCCGGCCCAGGTGGCGCTGGAGTTCTCCTATTTCCGCATCCTCATGGCAGGGTCGCTCCTCTTCCTTGCGCAGAGCGTGCTTGCCGGGTACTTCGTGGGCACCGGGAGGACCCGGGTCGTGATGGTTGCCAGCGTGGTCGGGATCTTCGTGTCGGTGCCGCTGAACTGGATCCTGGTCCTGGGCAGGCTGGGGGTGCCGAGGCTGGGCATCGAGGGGGCGGCGCTGGGAACCCTGGCGGGCACCCTGGTGATCGTTGCGGTGATGGCAGCCGTCTACCTGGGCAGCCCCGCATGGAAGAGGCACGGGGGAGCCGCGGCCTGGAGGCCGCGTGGGGACCTGCTCGTCAAGCTGCTTCGCTACGGCGGGCCCGCAGGGGCGGAGTCGTTCGTGAACGTCCTCGCGTTCAACGTGTTCGTGCTGCTCATGCACTCCTACGGCCCCGCCGTCGCGACGGCCGTCACCATCACGTTCAACTACGACCTCGTGGCCTTTGTCCCGCTGCTCGGCGTGGGAACGGCGGTGACGGCGCTGGTCGGCCAGAGGATGGGTGCCGGCGACCTCGCCGGGGCCCGCCGCGCCGCGACGCTGGGGCTTCGCGTGTCGTGGAGCTACGCCGGCCTCATGGTCGTGCTCTTCGTCGCCGGCGCACCTGCCCTGGTCAGGGTCTTCGCCGGCGGTTTCACGGCGGAGGAGACCACCATCCTGCCGCTCGCGGTGCGGCTGCTGCGCCTGGCGGCGCTGTACACGCTCGCCGACGCCACGCAGGTCGTGTACGCGGGCGCCCTGCGGGGAGCAGGGGACACGACATGGGTCATGATCATCTCGGGCGTCCTGCACTGGGTGATGGCCGTGACATCCTTCCTGCTCATCCGCGTGGTCGCCCTGCCCCCGGTGGCGGTGTGGCTGTTCTTCATCGGTTTCATCATCTCGCTGGGCGTTTCGATGTTCGTCCGCCACCGCCGCGGGGCGTGGCAGCGGATCCGCCTGGTCGAGGGCGCGCCGCCCGCGGCCTGACCCGCGGGGTCCCGGGGTCCCCGACAAGGAGGGGAAGGGCGGCGATCCGCCGCGTGCGGGTCTCGGGCCTCTTCGCCTCGGAGACCCAGGACAGGAGCTGGAGACGGCGCGAGGCGCTCAGGCCGCGAAACGCCCCCAGGGCGCCGGCAGCGACAAGCCCGGCGCGGATGTCCGCGGAGAGCGCGGGCGGGGCTGCCGCGCTGTACGCCGACGCCCACCTGCCGCCCGCCTTCGCCTCGCGGATGCGGGCGAGACCGCTCTCCCGCATCCGCCCTTCGCGCAGAAGGCGCAGGGCGGTGGCCCGGTTCGCGGCCGACCAGATGCTCCCCGGCCTGCGCGGGCAGAACCACAGCGCGAAGGACGTCGAGTCGTGCGGCCGAAGCTGCGCGTCGATCCAGCCCCAGCACAGGGCCTCCTCCAGCGCCTCCGCGTAGTGCACGCCCCGCGTGGTGCCCTTCTTCGCGACGAGCAGCCACTCCCCGTTTTCCTGCCCCCAGTTCTTCGCCAGCCATCGGCGCCACCCGGCCACGCCCGCGAAGACAAGCGGCGTCGCCTTCGCTCTCGCGCTCATCGGGCCGAGCATAGCACGCCCCGGCCGGGCCGCGACAGGCCCGGCCGGGGCGCTGGGGCGCCGCCCCGCTGCCGTGGCGGCCGCCGTCAGCTGGCTGCCTCCCCCCCGCCCGCCGCCCCCCTGATGGTCCGCGACACCAGCTCGAGCAGAGGCTCGACAGTCTCCATCATCCTGCAGTCCTCGCCGTAGACGGAGAGCTTCGCCCCGTTGAACAGCCGTGACACCGACTCCATGATCTGCGGCGCCTGCTCCAGGGGGAGCATCCTCCGCCGCAGCTCCTGTGCGGCCTCCTCCGCCAGGAGGTCCCTCCGCACCTCCAGGGCGCGCACCTCCCGCTCCAGCTCCAGCTTCTCCCTGCGCGCCCGCAGCACGGCCACCTCGTTCTGCGCCTTCAGGAGCTGGACCGGCGTGTCGGCCTCGATCCTCGCCCTCTCGGCCTGCATCGCCAGCTCGTTCCTCTCCCGCTCCAGGGCGATCGTCTGCCTGTCCGTCTCCAGGGCCTCCTGGCGCGCGCGCCGCTCCGATGCGATCCCTGCCACCTGGACGGACTCCCGGGCCTGCATCTCGGCCAGCTCGCTCGCGGAGCGGATCTGGTTGCGCGTCTCCGCCTCCAGCTGCCGCCGCAGGTCCTGGTCGACGATGAAGACCTGCGCGACCTGGACCACGTCCACCGCGATCCCCCACCCGCCGTCGGTTCCCGCCACCAGGGCCTCCAGCGCGGCGCGCACGGCACCGGTGAGGGTGGTCTTCCTCTGCTCGATGCACTCCTGCATTGTCATGTGCGAGACCCTGTCGCGCAGCTCCCCCAGGCAGGCCTTGGCAGCGAGGGACTGCATGGTCTGGAGGCCGCTCTCGGTGAAGTCGAAAAGCTCCGCGGCGCGGACGGGCTCCACGATGCGGAACACAACCATCCCCTTGAACCGCAGGGGAATCCCGTCCCGCGTTTCCTGCGTCATCTCGAAGCAGGCCTCCTGCTGGTCTCCCGGGACCTTCACGTGGGAGGTCCCGCGGCGCAGGAAGGTGCGGACCGCCGCTCCCCTGCTCACCAGCCTCCCCTTCTCGGCGACGACGAGAAACTCGCTGGGCTTCGTGCGAATGATAGGCATCTCCGTGTCCTCCTTGACCTGAGCATGCCTCTCCCGTACCATGATTACCATGAATAATGTGCATGCGTTTCATTATCAGAATTGATCGTTCGGAATGCGGGGAGGTCGGCCATGGAGCTGTTCGGTCTTGCCTGCTTCGTCGAGGTCGTTCGGACAGGCAGTTTTTCGCGGGCAGCCGAGCGGATGCTGCGGACGCAGCCCGCGCTGAGCCTGCAGGTGCAGAAGCTGGAGCAGGAGCTGGGGCGGCAGCTGGTCGACCGCTCCCGCAGGCGCGCCGTGCCCACCGAGGCCGGCCGGGCGGTCTACGGGAGGGCACAGGTCCTGCTCGCGGAGGCCGCGGCCCTTCGGGACGAAGCGGGCGCCGCGGGCGGGGAGCCCTCCGGCAGGCTCTCCCTGGCCTCCACCCTCGCCCTGATAGACAACGTGCTGCCCCGCGTCCTGGGAACCTTCCACCGCCGCTGCCCCGGGGTGGCCCTGTCGCTGTTCAACCTTCGGCCCGACATGATGCTGCGCGCCCTCCTGGACGGGACGGCGGAGATCGGCCTGGGCTACCTCGCGGCGCACCACCGCCAGGTGGAGCGGGAGAAGCTGTTCGAGGCCCCGTTCCTCGTGGTCGAGAAGGGTCGCGGCCGCCCGCGCGCCAGGCCCCCCTCGGCGCGCGACCTGGCCGGGCTGCCGTTCCTCCACTTCGAGAAGGGGATCGAGCTGCGCCGGTTCCTCGAGACGCACCTCTCACGGGCGCTCGGCAGCGGGCAGCGGATGCAGGTGGCGATGGAGCTTCCCAGCATGTCCTCGATACTGGAATACGTGCGAACCGGCTTCGGGTACTCGATCCTGCCGGAGTTCGCGGTCCCCGTCCGCGCGCGGGCCGGCCTCTCGGTCACACCGGCGGGAGGTCTGGTGCCGCCGCTGGCCGTCGAGCTGTACACGGTGCGGGGCAGGAGGCTGTCGACCGCGGCCCGGGCCTGCCGGGAGGCCCTCCGCGGCGCCTGAGGCGGGGCACGCCGGGGCTGCGGTTCGCGGGGTGCCCGCGCGGCCTCAGCCGCCTGCCCGCGCCCGAGCCCGGGCCCCGCGCCTGCGGGCGATGGCGCGGATCGTGTACGGCAGCGTGATGACCGCGTTCACCGCCAGTCCCATGGCGATCAGGCCGGCGAGGTACCACGGCGCGGGGCCGAAGACGGCAGCGAACACATCGATCACCGAGCCGGTGGGCGGCGGGTAGCCCATCATGAAGTAGTTGCCCACCTCGTACGGCGGGAGAAGGCCGAGCAGCTGATTGATCCCGAACATGGCCAGGCACATGGCGACGGTCCCCCCGGCGATGCGAAGCCACGATCTCCAGGTGAGGTCGATGCGGTACAGCGCCGCTGCGTACACCACTCCCAGGACGATCGTCCCGTGCGCGAAGAAGTAGTTGAAGTACTTCAGCTCGGGGAAACCGTGCATGCCGATGTCGGGCGTGAAGAGGGCCTGCAGCGCGCCGCCGAGGCCGAAGAAGTACAGAAGCTCGAAGAGCACGCGCCGCGGAAGCCCCTCTCCGGAGGAGAAGTAGAAGACGGGGAGGAACGCCAGGGCGAGGGAGCACATGTGCAGGTGCAGGCAGTTGCCCACGGTCCATGCGCCGATGGCGAACCAGTAGATCTCGTAGACCACCTCGTGCACGTACAGGGCGAGGGTGATCCCCAGGGCGACCCGGTCGCGCACGCTGTCGCTGCCCGCGCGGCGGACGAGCAGCGGCACCATGATGCACAGGACGAGGAAAAGGGCGAGGGGAACTACGTGCGCGAGCGACCCGAAGACGAACCGCCGCGAGCGCGCATCGGCGGAGGCAGACACGTGCCGCCACGGCGTCTGGAGGGTGCGGCCGTCCCGGCCCGTGACCACGGCGGACAGCGACCAGCGGCCGGCCGAGGGGAAGACGACGGCGGCCGACCAGGCTGCCAGCGGAGCGACGATTCGCCCCCTGTCCCTGATCGCGTCGCGGACCGCGGCGACGGTCTGCACGGCTGCCGCCTCGTCGTCGCGGATGCGCACGTCCACCGCGAGCACGCCGCCCTTCATCCAGGCATCACCCGCGACGGTCGTGCGAAGCGGGAGCGTTGTCCCCCGCACGGGGGCGTGCATACGAATCCCGTCCGGGCGCATGAGCAGCGCCGTCATCACGACGTCCATCCCGAAGATCAGGCAGAAGCCCGCGATAATGAGGACCCTGGTCGACCGCGCCATGAGGACCTCCTCGAAAGACTTCGTGTCGGCTGCCCGTCAGGTCACGTCCACCCTGTAGCCCGTCGTGAAGAGGCCTCCCGGCTCGAGGCCCAGGATTCCTTCCTTGTCGGCGAGGTTCCCCGTGGCAGCCGTGCTGTCCGGCAGGCCGTGCCAGGGCTCGATGCACACGAACGGCGCCCCGCCCGGCTTGGACCACACACCGAGGTACGGCACGCCCTCCGTCACGATGCGGATCGTGCGCGGGTTCATGCTGTTCGCGATCGTGAACTCGTGGGACCGGGGCGCCTTGAAGATGAGGATGCCGCCGTCGAAGAGGGTGCGGGAGATGGTGAGCACGCGCGCGGAGTCCATGACGGGGGCCGTCCTGTCGGCGATCACGAGGCCGTCCTTGAAGAACCACCTCTCCAGCTCCTCCTCCTTCTCGAACAGCACGTAGTAGTTTTCCAGCGAGCCCCCGGCGAACGGGATGCGGAAGGCGGGGTGCGAGCCGATGGAGAAGAGCATCCGCGCGCGGCCGGTGTTCTGCACCTCGTAGCGCACCGCCAGCCCGCTCCTCTCCAGCTGAAATCCCACCCGCAGGCGGAACTCGAAGGGGTAGACCTCGAGGGTCTTCGGGCCCGAGGAGAGCTCGAAGACAGCGCCGTCCTGCGAGGTGGAGGCGACGGAGAACAGGCTTCCCCGGGCGAACCCGTGCGACGGCAGCTTGTACTCCCTGCCCTCCCACGTGTATGCCCCGTTCTTCAGCCCCCCGATCACGGGAAAGAGCACCGGCGCCACGCCGTTCCACCAGGCAGGGTCGCCGCTCCACATGTACTCCTGTCCCGTGGCGAGGTCGCGCAGGCCCTTCAGCTCGGCCCCCGTCTCGGAAACCGCGGCCTGCCACCTGCCGTTGGAAATCGTGACGCTCATGCCGCTCCCTCCGCCAGGCCGCGAAGCTCGGCGATCCTGGCCGTGTAGTCCTCCGCCTCGAAGATGGCCGAGCCGATGACAAAGGCGTCCACGCCGGCCCGCGAGAACCGCGCGATGGTCTTCGCGTTGATCCCGCCGTCGCTCTGGACGATCGGCGACAGACCCTTTCCGCCGCACATGCGTTTCAGCTCGCGCGCCCTGTCCAGGACGCCGGGGATGAACTCCTGGCCGCCAAAGCCGGGGTTGACCGCGAGGAGCAGCACGTAGTCCGCGTATTCCAGTGACCACTCCAGGAGCGACAGCGGCGCGGCGGGTCCCAGAGCGATGCCGGGGGAGGCCCCGCAGCCGCGCACCAGGCAGAGCGTGCGGTTCAGGTGGCGGCAGGCCTCCGCGTGCACGCTGATGTGCGTCGCCCCCGCGCGCGCGAACTTCTCCACGAAGCTGTCGGGATTCTCGATCATCAGGTGGGCGTCGATGGGCAGCCGCGTGCTGCGCCGCACGGCGGCGACCGTGGCGGGACCCATGGTGAGGTTGGGCACGAAGTGCCCGTCCATCACGTCGACGTGGATCCAGTCCGCCCCCGCCCTGTCCACCGCGGCGACCTCGTCGCCCAGCCTGTTCTCGTCCGCCGAGAGGATCGATGCGACGATGATCTTCATGGGGTCACGGCCTGCGGGCGGGCCTAGTAGCTGCCCGCCCCTTCCGCCCCGGTGACGATGGCCACGCTGGAGACGCAGCCGATCCTGTTCGCCCCGGCCCCGATGAGCGCGATCGAGGTCTTGTACGTGCGGACCCCGCCGCTCGCCTTCACGCCCATCTCCCTGCCCACCACGCGGCGCATGAGGGAGATGTCCTCCACGGAGGCTGCCCCGCCGGAGAAACCGGTGCAGGTCTTCACGAAGTCGGCGCCGGCCTTCTTCGAGAGCTCGCAGGCCATGACCTTCTCGTCCTGCGTCAGGAGGGCGGTCTCGATGATCACCTTGAGAACGGTGTTCGCGCGCGTGGCCCTGCGCACTGCGCGGATGTCTTCCTCGACCCCCGCGTAGTCTCCCGACTTGAGCAGGCCCACGTTGATGACCATGTCGATCTCGGAGGCGCCGTCGGAGATCGCCTCGCGGGTCTCGAAGGCCTTCGATCGGGATGTCATGGCCCCGAGCGGGAACCCGACCACGGAGCAGACCTTGACGCCGGTGCCCTGGAGCTTCTTCGCCACGTAGGCGATGCGGCAGGAGTTGACGCACACCCCGAAGAACCTGTACTGCAGGGCCTCCGCGCACAGCTTGTCGAAGGCGGCGTTGGGCGCCTCGGGACGCAGCATGGTGTGGTCGATGTACCTCGCCACGTCAGACGGGGCGAGGGCCGGCACCGCGGCGGCGCTCTGCGCGGCAGGTGCGAGGCCGGCTGCCGCGGCGGGCTTTGCGCCCTGGGTTCCCAGGCGGGCAACCACCTCCGCGACGATCTTCTCGATCAGCTGGTTCTGGTCCATTATTCGCCGAAGCCTCCTCGCTCCACTGCCATGATCTTGTTCACCCTCGCCATGTGCCTGCCCCCGCCGAATCGCGTCGCAAGCCACGTCTTTGCCATGTCCGCCAGCTGCTCGGCCCCGTGCAGGGGCCCGCCCAGGGTGAGCACGTTGGCGTTGTTGTGCTCCCGGCTGTTGATCACCGTGCGGATGTCGTAGCACATCGCCGCCCGGATGCCCTTGATCTTGTTCGCGACCATGCACGAGCCGATGCCCGCCCCGTCGAGGACGATCCCCCGCTCGCAGTCCCCGCTCACCACCGCCTTGCACACCGCGATGGCGATGTCCGGGTAGTCCACCTTCTCAGGCGAGTAGCAGCCCACGTCCACCACCCGGTAGCCCAGCATCTCCAGGTAGCGCGCCAGCGCCTGCTTCTGCGCGAAGCTGGAGTGGTCTGCCCCCAGCGCCACGCTGCGCACGATGTCCTGCTCGCTCACCTGTTCTCCCCGTCCCTGTCAACCCGGTCCACGATCGCCGCAGACCGCCGTCCGGATCGTCACCGCCTTCTCATCCCCGATGATCGACCGGGCCGAGCCGCCCTCGTCCACCACCAGCACCCTGTCGCCATGCCCTGCCTGCACCCCGTCCACCGCGAGGAAGCTCTTGCCCTTCGGCTGCCCCGTCGGGATCCACGGGCTGCACCACCAGGATCTTGTGCCCCACGTAGTGCGGGTGCTTCTCGGTGGACACCACGTTTGCCACCACCTCGGCCAGGATCATGCCCCCGCCTTCCGGACGCCGATGTTCACCGCGTCCACCACCCCGATGATCGCCGCGTCCGCGGGGTTGAACCACCCGTTGGGGTTGGCCTGCGCCGCTTCCTTGCCGCCCTCGAAGAACACCAGGTCCCCTTCCCCGGCCCGCGCCGTGTCGAAGGCCACGAGGGCCGCACCCGCGTCCTTCCCGTTCTCGTCCACCGGCTGCACCAGCAGCAGCTTCAGCCCCTCGAGGCTCTCGTGCTTCGTGCGTGCACACCACCCGC
Organism: uncultured Spirochaetota bacterium; assembly: GCA_963733835.1. Taxonomy (GTDB): domain Bacteria; phylum Spirochaetota; class Spirochaetia; order SZUA-6; family Fen-1364; genus CAVTER01. The sequence continues at coordinate 23,978 of CAVTER010000014.1, read as the reverse complement.
CCGATCACCCGGCCCAGCTTCATCGTCCTCCCCTAAATGATCCGGAAGGCAGTCCACGAGCGTGCAGCGCCGCTCCCGCGTGAAGGTGCGCGCCCGCGTGATCCCCTCCCCCGTGGGGCTTGCAATCGTGAAGGAGGTGTACCCCGCACCCCCGTGCCAGCCCCGCGAAGCAGGGCCCGTTCTTCACGAAAATCGAGCAGTTCATCATCTTCGCCATCCGCGAGAGCCGCGCGATGTCGTGCGAGTGGATCATCGCCGTGTGGCGGAACCCGTGCTCCACCTGCACCGCGAAGTCGATCGCCTCATCGGCGCTTGCCATCCGCACCAGCGGCAGCACCGGCATCAGCTGCTCGGTCCACACCAGCGGGTGGTCCCGTCCCACCTCCATCAGCAGCAGCTTCGTCTCCGCAGGCACCTCGATGCCCGCCGCCCGCGCGATCACCTGCGGGCTCTTGCCCACGTAGCTCTTGTTCGGCGCGCCCTCTTCCCCGGTCCGCCCGGCCTCGGCGATCACCAGCTTCGTCACCGCCTCCGCCTGCGCGGCCGAAAGCTCGAAGGCCCCGTTCTTCCTCATCTCCTCCTTCAGCCGATCGGCGATGCGAGGCGACCGCCAGGACTTCCTTCTCGCAGATGCAGACCACGTTGTTGTCGAAGCCGGCCCCGCCACGATGTCCCGGCCCGCCTTCGCAAGGTCCGCCGTCTCGTCCACCACGCAGGGCGGGTTGCCCGGCCCCGCGCAGATCGCCTTCTTCCCGCTCGCCATGGCCGCCTTCACCACCGCAGGCCCGCCGGTCACCACCAGCAGCGCCACGCCCGCGTGCTTCATCAGCTCCCCGGCGCTCTCGATCGTCGGCTCGGCCACGGCGCACAGGAGGTTCCGCGGCCCGCCCGCCGCCACGATGGCCTCGTTCAGGATCGCCACCAGGCGGCGTGGATATCCCCTTCGCCCCGGGGTGCACGTTGAACACCACCGAGTTGCCCGCCGCGATCATGCCGATGGCGTTGCTGGTGATCGTCGCGATCGGGTTGGTCACCGGCGTGATCGCCCCGATCACCCCCCACGGCGCCCGCTCCATCAGCGTCAGCCCGTGCTCGTCGGAGCAGGCCGCCGGCTCCACGTCCTCCACCCCGGGAGTCTTCCCCGCCGCCAGCAGGTTCTTCGCCTTCTTGTCGCGCACGTTGCCGAGCCCAGTCTCCGCCACCGCCTCCGCCGAGAGCGACTCGTTGGCGTCGAGCACCGCCGGGCGCATCGCCTCGATCAGCCGCCGCCGCGTGTCCAGCGGCAGCGCCACCAGCTCCCGCTGCGCCACGCGCGGCCGCTGTCACCGCGGTGTCGATGTCGGCGAAGATCCCCGGTCCCAGCGGCGCCGGGGCCCGCCTGCCGCGGGGGCCGCCGCCGGCCCCCAGGCCGACCCCTGCCGCCTGGAAGCTCTTCAGCACCTGCTCGACGATCTGTCGTATCTCGTCGCTCACTGCCGGCTCCCTGCCATCCTACCGCCCCGCCGGGTAGCTCACCGCGCCGCCCTCGTCGATCTGGTCCACGATGGCCACCACCAGCGTGTCCATCGGCCGGTCCTCGGTCCGCGCGTCCAGCGGCAGGAGCTGCCCTGCGTGAGCAGCACCAGCTGCCCCCGGTCGGCGCCCACCAGGTCGAGCGCCACGAGGTACTCACCCCTGCCCGCCGCCGCGCTGGTCGCACTCCTCCACCAGCAGCCACCGCGCCGCCTTCACCCCGTCGCTGCGCTTCGAGGCCACCACCGTCCCGCGCACCCGGGCAAGGTTCATCCGCCGCCCGGCCTTTCTGGTAGACCAGCACGCCCCGTCCTTCTCGATCACGTCCACGATGGCGATGATCGTCGCATCCGAGGGCTTGCCCTTGGTCGTCTCGGTCATGCGCGCGCTGGAGCCCGTCACGTAGAACACGACCTCCCCCGCGTTCGCCCCCACGCTGTCGATGGCCACCACGTAGTCGCCCTTGCCCTTCATCGTCACGGCGTCCACCTTCTCCAGCAGCAGAAGCCGCAGCCCCTGCATCGAGTCCGGCTTGTGCGTGGAGACCACCGTGCCTTTCACCCGCGCAAGTACCATCGGCTCCGCGTCCCGCTACTTCTTCGCCGCGGGCTGCCTGCCCCAGCGGAAGGGCCGCGTCCACGGTGGCGTGCGGCCGCGGGATGACGTGCGTCGTCACGATCTCCCCCACCTTCTCCGCCGCACGCGCTCCCGCCGTCCACCGCCGCGCGGCAGGCCGCCACGTCCCCGCGCACGATCGCCGTCACGTAGCCCCCGCCGATCTTCTCGTAGCCGACCAGGTCCACCTTCGCCGCCTTCACCATCGCGTCGGCCGCTTCCACCATCGCGGCGAACCCGCGCGTCTCGATCATCCCCAGGGCGTCAAACCCGGTCTCTGCCATGCCTCACCTCGTCCTTTCAGATCCGCGCGGCGTTGGCCGCGATCTCGCGGCCGCTCAGGCTCCCAGCCGCGCTTCCACCACCTTGCGCGCCTCGATCACCTCCGCCTCTTCCCCCGCGATGTACACCCGGCCGAAGGCCCCGAAGCCCAGCACCTCGATGATGTTGACCTTCGCGGTCTTCTCCGCCTCGTTGGCCGCGTAGTAGGCGTACCCGGCGGGCTCCACCTCCAGCACGTACAGCGTGTCCCCCCGCAGCACCATGTTCCCGTGCCGCACCTTGTTGATCAGCTGCGCGTGGTGGTCGGAGATGTTCTTGATCAGCTGGCTGGTCATCACCCGGGGCTTCAGGCGGTCCGCCTCGCTCTTCTTCAGCTCCTGCAGCACCGCCTCCCCCGCCATGCGCGCGTCGCCCTGGCTGTCGGAGTGCACCTCCAGAAGCCCGTAGGCCCGCTCCACGATCTGCAGCCCGGGGGTCACGTTGGTCGCCTTCAGCGCGATGTCGGTCAGCCGGTTGATCTCGATGCCCGGGGCGATCTCGATCACGCAGCAGGCCTGCCCGCCGATCGGGTAGTACCCCTTGGACACCGTGGCGATGAAGGTGGCGTTCTGCAGCTGCAGCGAATCCAGGAACACGTAGGTCCTCAGGTCGACTGCCATGGCCTACCCCTTCTTCCCGCCGGCGCCTGCCGCCCCAGCGGAAGGGCCGCATCCACCGAGCGTGCGGCCGCGGAATCACGTGCGTGGTCACGATCTCCCCCACCTTCTCCGCCGCACGCGCTCCCGCCTCCACCGCCGCGCGGCAGGCCGCCACGTCCCCGCGCACGATCGCCGTCACGTAGCCGCCGCCGATCTTCTCGTAGCCCACCAGGTCCACCTTCGCCGCCTTCACCATCGCGTCGGCCGCCTCCACCATCGCGGCGAACCCGCGCGTCTCGATCATCCCCAGCGCCTCGAAACTCTCCTCGGCCATACTCCCTCCTTCGCTGCTGTGCTGCTCGTCCGCCCGACCATGCGGCCGCCCGCCGTCCCGATCGCCCCTTCTAGTGCATCTCCCGGCCGCCGGTGACGTTGAACGCCTGCCCGGTGCAGTAGTCGCCGTCAACGGTCAGAATTCCACGAAAGACACGATGTCGTCAATCCTCGCAAGACGCGCCGAGGGGCACCTTGGAGGTGAACTGCTTCACCACCGCCTGCTCGTCCATCTTGAGGTTCTCGACGTAGCCCTTGCTCACCGAGCCCCACACGCCCGTGGCCTCGACGATGCCCGGGGCACAGGCAGTTCACCTTGATGTCGTGCTTCGCCAGCTCGAAGGCCATGGCGTGGGTGATCGCGATGATGGCGCCCTTGGCCCCGCTGTAGGCGGCCATGAGGGCCGAGCCGGTCTTCCCCGACTTGGAGGAGAAGTTGATGATCCTGCCGTCCTTCAGCGCCTTCATGGTCGCCAGCGCGGCCTGCGAGCACCAGACGGTGCCGTTGATGTTGATCCTGTTCATCCTGTCCAGCCGCTCGGGGGTGATCTCCTCGAAGGGCTGCTGGTCCACGGCGCCGGCCACGTTGGCGAGGGCGAACACGTCGCCAAGGGTCTTCGCGATGTCGTCGAAGCAGGCGAACACCGCGGCCCTGTCGGTGATGTCCACGACGTAGCCCCGACCGCGCGCACCTGCCTTCGCGAGGCGCTCGGCCTCCGTCTTCGACCTCGCGGGTCGATGTCGATCATCGCCACGCGCGCGCCCAGGCCGCGTACATCTCCGCGATCGCCAGCCCGATGCTCTTGGCCGCGCCGGTGACGACGCAGGTCTTCCCCTTCAGATCCACGCCCATAGTGCTCTCCTCCATCCCGCGGTCCCGCGGGCCTGCCGCCTAGATCAGCATTCCGCCCGTCACGTCGAGGACGGTGCCCATGATGTTGAACGACTTCTCCGATGCCAGGAACGCCACCGTGTACCCGATCTCGACGGGCTGCGCGAACCGTCCCGACGGGATGCGCGCCTCGTAGGCCTTCTTCAGCTCGGGATCGGACCACTTGTCCTCGTTGATCGGCGTGCGCACCATGCCCGGGGCGATCCCGTTCACCCGGATGCCGTGCGGGTGCCAGCTCGCGCTGCAGGGTCTTGGTCATCATGTTGACCCCCGCCTTGGCGGTGGCGTAGTGGGCGTGGCCGGCCGTGTTGTACTGGAACCCCGACTTGGAAGAGAGGTTGATGATGCTCCCGCGGATCCCCTTCTCCACCATGTGCCGGGCCACCCGCTTGGACAGCATGAAAGTCCCGTTCAGGTTGATGTCGATCACCCTTTGCCCAGTTGCCGTCGGGCATGTCGAGGATGTTCTCGGTCGGCCAGATCCCGGCGTTGTTCACGAGGATGTCGATGTGGCCGTAGACGGCCACGATCTCCTTCACCATCGCGTCCAGGTCGTCCGGGCGGGAGATGTCCGCGTAGAAGGCGCGGCAGTCCGTCCCGTACGATCGGGAGAGCTCGGCGGCGCGCTTCTCCACGTCTTCTTTGCCCACGACCCAGTTGACGGCGACGGACACCCCTTCCTGCGCGAGGGCCTCGCTGATGCCCGCGCCGATCCCCGTGCCGCCGCCTGTCACGAGGGCGACCTGCCCTCTCAGTCCGAGTTCCACGGCCCTTCCCTCCAAGTATATATAGCGCTATAGATAACACACAAAACAGCTATTCTGTCAAGGTGCTTCACAAGATGCTTTAATAGAAAGGCAATTGCAGAAAGGCAGTTGCGGTGCGCCTGCCTGGGGAACCTTCGGGTAAGCCCCACCGGGCGTTTCCGCGGAAACGCAGGCCCAACTCGGTCACGGCTCCCGAGGCTGACTCTCACCCAGGCTGGTCGACTCCGATCCGCCCCCAGGGCCATCACCAGCATCCGCGAGTGCATAGACACGCGGCTGCCCAGCGTAGTACAAGGGTGATTCGAAACCCACGGCAAGGTCCCACGGGGCCGGCCCTGACGGAGGACATCAGCATGAAAAGCTCGACCGAGATCATCCGCGCGGCCCGAAGCCTGGGCATCGGTCTTCCCGCGTTCAACATCGCGCACCTGCCGATGACCGAGCCCGTCATCCGGGCGGTCGCCGACCAGGATTCCTTCGCCCTGGTCGAGGTCTCGCGCATCGACTGGATGAAGTTCGGCGCGAAGAGCCCGAAGGCCGTGATCGACGAGTTCAACAAGTGGAAGAAGCCCGACCACGTGCGCATGCACCTCGACCACGTGCCGGTGATCGACGAGGACGGCAAGACGGTGGACTACCGGGCCGTCATCTCCGAGGCCATCGCCGCTGGGCTACCAGTCCGTGATGGTGGACGCCTCGCGCCTGCCGCTCGAGGAGAACATCAGGGCCACCCGCGAGGTCGCCGACATGGCGCACGCGGCCGGCGTGCCCTGCGAGAGCGAGCTGGGCGCGGTGCTCGGCCACGAGGCCGGCCCCCTGCCCCCCTACGAGGAGCTGTTCGCGTCCGGGCAAGGGCTTCACGAGGCCCGACGAGGCGGCGCGGTTCGTGCAGGAATCGGGCTGCGACTGGCTCTCGGTGGCCATCGGCAACATCCACGGCGCGGTCTCCGAGGCCACCCGCGACCAGAAGAAGGTGCAGGCCCGGCTTGCGCTGGACCACCTGGAGAAGCTCGCCGCGGTCACGGGCGTCCCCCTCGTCCTGCACGGCGGCTCGGGCATCCAGCAGGAGTACGTGCTGAAGGCCATGAAGAAGGGCATCGCGAAGATCAACGTGGGCACCGAGATCCGCCAGGCCTACGAGCAGGCGCTGAAGGCGGGCGGCAGCGTCGCCGCGGCGCAGGAGGCGGTCTACGAGCGCACCGTGTCGCTGATCAGGGACTGGTTCGAGCTGTCGGGAATCCGCGCGCGCATCCTCGCCTGACGCCCGCGGAGCCCGGCCTCGGGGCAGGGCTGCTACGGCTTCAGGACGACCCGCATGCCGTCGCGCGCGGCCATGGCCGCGAAGCCGGCGTGGACCTCCGGCGAGCGGCAGGATCGGGGTGGCCAGCTTCTCCTTCGGGAAATCCTTCCGCGCAAGGAGCGTCACCGCCTTCGCCACCTGCCGGGCCGTGGAGTCGCTCGCGCCCACCACCTCCAGCTCCCCGTAGTGGATCTTCCTGCTGTCCATGGACAGCATGTTCTTCCCCACGGGCAGCGAGGCGAACAGGCACACCCTGCCCTTCTTGCGCACAAGGTCCAGCGCCTGCTCCTGCACTCCCGCCTCGGGGGCTGCCACGATGACGACGTCCGCGCCGATGCCCGCCGGTCCGGCCGCGCACGACCTCGGCAAGGTTCTCCCGCGTCGTGTTCACCAGGAGGTCGCAGTCGAACGCGCGGGCCTGCTCCAGCCGCTTTCCCTCCCGCTGGGCGAGGATGAGCGTCGCGGCGCCGTACTCGCGCGCGACGAACAGGTTCATGATGCCCAGGGGACCCGCGCCGAGGACGACGACCGTGTCGCCCTTCTCCACGCGGCAGTTCTCCACCGCGTTCACGGCGCAGCTCACCGGCTCGGCGAGGCAGGCGTGCTCGGGGGCGATGCCCGCGGGGACCTTCACGACGTGGCCGTTCCTGATCGGCGACCTCGGGGATCACCACGTACTCGGCCATGCCGCCGGGGTACGAGAAGCCCATGGGGTCGAGCTTCACGCAGAGGTTGCTCCACCCCCTGCGGCAGTACGCGCACTGCCCGCACGAGATCGAGGTGGCCATGACGATGCGCTCGCCGACCGCGAACCCCGTCACGCCCCTGCCCACCGTGTCGATGACGCCCGTGAACTCGTGGCCCATGGTGATGGGCGGCTTCATGCGGGGGTTGCCGTTGAGGAAGGTCTTCTGGTCAGAGCCGCAGATCGCGCAGGCGTCGATCTTCACCCGCAGCTCGCCGTCGCGGCACGCCGGGAACCGGGACCTTCTCGACGCGCACGTCACCCTTGCCGTGGTAGACCACGGCCGTCATCAGCGCCATGTCGCCTGTGCCTCTCGTTTCCTGCCTCAGGCCGCCTGCTTGCCCGTCGGCCCCGACCCTGCGGCCGAGGGTGTCGATCACCACCGTGCTGATCAGCACGAGGCCGACGACGAACTGCTGCCAGTAGATGTCCACGCCGAGGAGCACGAGGGCGTTGGAGAGCAGCGCCATCAGCAGGACGCCGAGGAACGAGCCCAGCACCGTGCCGGCCCCGCCCTTGAGGCTCGCCCCGCCGAGGATGACCGCGGTGATCACGCGCAGCTCCCAGCCCGTGCCGGCCTGGCAGGAGGCCGAGCCCATGCGGGCGGTGAACACGATCCCGGCGAACGGCGGCCAGGACCCCCGTGAGCACGTAGGCGAAGATGGTCATCCTGTCCACGTTGATGCCCGACAGGCGCGCCGCCCGCTCGTTGCCGCCGATGTAGTAGTACTGGCGGAAGAAGCGGGAGTTGCGCAGCACGATCTCCCCGACGATGAGCAGCACCACCGCGTAGATGATGGGCAGCTGCACGCCGAAGTACTGGACCTGGCCGATGGCCTGGAAGCGAGTCGGGCAGACCCGAGATGTTCCTGCCCGAGGTGAAGACGTAGGACAGGCCGCGGAAGATGGACAGCGACGCGAGGGTCGTCACGAAGGGGTTGATCTTGACCTTGGCCACCAGCACGCCGTTCCACAGGCCGATCGCCACGCCCGACGACGAGCGCCAGGATCACCGCCGGCGACCGGCGGGACGCCGTTGGTGAGCATCTTCGCCGACGATGATCCCCGTGAAGCCCCAGGACGGAGCCCACGGACATGTCGAAGCCGCCCCCGACCATGAGCACGACCATGCCCACCGCCATCATGCTCTCGATGGAGAGGCTGAGCAGGATGGAGAGGATGTTGCCCTGCGTCAGGAAGACGGGCGAGGCGAAGATCATGAAGACGAACACGGCGACCACGATGAGGAAGATGACGAACTCCCTCTGCCGGGTCAGCCTGCGCAAAAAGTTCATTCGACGCACTCCTTGGATCTGCTGATCTGCAGCCCCGTGGCGAGGCTGATGATGGTCTCTTCGTCGCGCCCGCTCGCGGGGCAGCTCCCCGACGATGGAGCCGTCGCGCATCACGTAGACCCTGTCGCTGATCCCGATGATCTCGGGCAGGTCGGAGGAGATGAGCATGATGGCGATCCCCTCGGCCGCCAGGCGAGCGCAGGAGCCTGTAGATGTCGCTCTTGGCGCCCACGTCCACGCCGCGGGTGGGCTCGTCGACGATGAGGAAACGCGGGCTGGATGCCGAACCAGGTGCTCGAGCAGCACCTTCTGCTGGTTGCCCCCCGAGAGGTTGTTCACGACCTGGCCGGGGCCCTGGGCGACGATCTTGAAATCCCGGATCCTTCCCTCCGCGAACTCCTCCATGCGTCCCGCCGCGCAGGAAGCCGAGCAGGGAGCCGGAGAAGTCGGCCAGGTGGTTGGCCACCACGTTGTCGCGGATCGTGAAATCGAGGTACAGGCCGTGGGCCTTCCTGTCCTCGGTGAGGTAGCCGATGCCCGCGCGGATGGCCTGCCGCGGGGACTCGCATCGCGACGCTTCTGCCCCCGCAGGAACAGCTCGCCCGCCTCCGCCGGCTCGGCGCCGAAGATGGCCCGGCCGAGCTCCGTGCGGCCCGAGCCCGACCAGGCCCGACGAAGCCGACGATCTCGCCGCCGCGTCCACCTGGAAGCTCACGTCGGAGAACTCGCCCTTGCGGGAGAGCCCCGCGGCCTCGAAGACCGTCTCGCCGATGCCGCCTCCCGGCCGGCGGCTCGCCGTACATGTTGCCGATCTTGCGGCCCACCATGTTGGTGACGAGGAACTCCTCGTCGATGTCGCACACCCGCGCGTCGCAGACGTGCCGGCCGTCGCGCAGGATGGTCACCGTGTCGGCGATCTCGAAGATCTCCGGCAGGTGGTGGGAGATGTAGATGATCGGAGATCCCGCGCGCCTTGAGCTTGCGGATGTTGGCGAACAGCTCGCGCGCCTCCACCTCGGTGAGCGAGGAGGTCGGCTCGTCCAGGATCAGGATCTTGGGGTTCACCGACATTGCCTTGAGGATCTCCACCACCTGGCGCTTGGCAATGGACAGCTCGCCGCACCGGCGTGCGGGGATCGATGTCTCTCCGAGCCGAACAGCGTGAGCAGCTCCGTGGTCTTCGCTGTGCAGCCGGTCCCAGTCGATGAGGTTCGCCCCGCGCACGGGCTGGCGCCGGGCGAAGATGTTCTCGGCCACGCTGAGGTTGGGCACGAGGCTCAGCTCCTGGTAGACCACGCTGATGCCGGCCCGGTTCGCGTCGAAGGCGGAGGAGAAGACCGCGGGCTTGCCCTCCAGGAGGATCTCGCCGGCGTCGGGCCGGTAGACGCCGCCCAGGATGAGCATGAGGGTGCTCTTGCCCGGCGCCGTTCTCGCCCGACCAGGGCGTGCACGGTGCCCCTTCTCGAGGGTGAAGTCCACCGCGTCGAGGGCCTTCACGCCCGGGAAGGTCTTGGTGATGCCTCGCGTTTCCAGAATCGTGTGACCACGCTTGCGCTCCCTGACTGGAATAAGGGCGGCCCGTCCCTGGCGGACGGGCCGCCGCCAGTGATACCGTCTCCGAGTCTACTTCTTGCGGATGAAGCTCTTCGCCTGCTCCTTCTCCACGATCATGATGCCCGTGTCGACGAAGCCGGGGATGTTGTTGATCTTCGCCGCCTTGTCGTTCGCGGTCAGCGCGACCTTGGAGTTGTACATCTGCCAGAGGATCAGCACCGAGTAGTAGGGCATGAGGGCCGTGCGCTGCACGACGGTGCCCTGCACGATGCCCTTGTCGATCAGCTCGAGCAGCGAGTTGTCGCGGTCCCAGCCGGTGGCGATGACCTTGCCGGCCTTGCCCGCCTCGCGGATCGCGGTGCCGATGCCCAGGCCGGAGTGGGAGTCGACGCCGATCATGCCGTTCAGGTCCGGGTACTTCTGCAGGATCGCGGCGCGCCGTCTCGGCCGAGCCGACCGCGTCGGTCTTGCTGTCGCCGATCGTGCACGATCTCGATCTCGCTGGTGGCGAACACGTTCTTCATGCCGTCGATCCTGTCGCGGATGTTGGACAGGGTGGGCATGCCGACCATGGCGATCTTGCCCTTGCCGCCCAGCTTCTTGATCCACCACTTCGCCAGGTCCTGGCCCGCGGTGTAGTTGGACGTGCCGACGAACGCCACGCGCGCCGAGGTGGCGAGGTCGGCGTCGCAGGTGACGACGGGGATGCCCGCGTCGATGGCCTTCTTGATGGCGCCGTTCAGCGACTCTTCCCAGCCCGACGACCACGATGCCGGCCGCCTTCTTGGCGATGGCCTGGTCGATGGCCGCGGCCACGGCGTTCATGTCGTAGTCGGCCGGGCCGGTGTACTCGGTGCTGCACGCCGAGGTCCTCGCCCACGAGCCGCATGCCTTCCTTGTGATCGTAGAAGTACTCGAGGCTGTTCAGCGCGCTCACCTCGACGTACAGCTGCTTGCTGTACGCGCCGCCCTTGCCGGCCTGCGCGAAGCCGCTCGCGGCAACGATGCCCAGCACGAGAACAACTGCGATTGCCAGAGAAAGAAACCTCTTCATTCACTCCTCCTTTTGTCCCCCGGGGAGACAAAGTTCGCTCCGGATGCAACGCTCCGGTCAGAACCCATCCGCATTCACTTCTTCGAGATCCGTGATCGGCCTGCAGTGCGTGCGGGGTGGCCCGCCCTGCAAGCCCCTGCCCTCATGCACCTGCCAGGAAATCCGCGCGACAGGCCACGTCGATCCTCTCGCCGCCGCGGCCGAGGATCGTGACCGTGGAAGCGTCCTTCCTCACGATGTCCCTGCACGCCGGCAAAGCCCGACCCGATGGGCGCCACTCCCATGATCAGCCGCACGTCGACGGGCTTCGACGCGGAGAAGTCCAGGTACGTGCGGAAGCCCTTCTGCTGCAGCGGGTTGGCTTCCACGCTGGGCCTGATGCCCGAGAAGAAGTAGCCCGTGACCTCCTCCGCTCCCAGCACGCCCGTCGCGCGCCCGCTGAACGGGGCGCCGTAGCGGCCGCCGTCGCACATCCAGAACACGGTGGAGCAGAGCACCCGGGGGTCCTTCAGGTTGAAGTACAGGTAGCCGCGCGAGGGGAACGCGACGGAGGTGAAGGCGAACTCCTTCGCCGGGTCGCACATGAACTGCACGCCGTCCTCGTGGCCCCGGCGCAGCGGGTAGCGGCCGAGGTCCGCCGTCCCGCCGTAGACGGTGGGCACGCGCCCGCGGTCCGTGATGGCGGTATTGACGGCGAGAAGACCGTAGCCCTGCGTCTCCGGCACGCCCGACGGGCTCGGGAAGAGTGAAGCCCGGCCAGCGGCTGGCTCAGGTCGACGATCGCCGCCCCCGGCTCGTCCCCGCACCACAGGGTGGGATGGTGGCCGACGGGCATGCGCGCCGCGAGGCCGCTCACGCGGTGGTGCTGGTAGATGACGGGAGCGCCCGGTTCCAGCCGGATGCTCTTCACGACCTCCCCGGGCTCGAGGTCCATGCGCAGCGCGAGCGTGCCGTCAGCGGGATCGCGCGAGACGAGGTCCCAGCACTCGTTGGCCGTCTTCCCGTGCAGGGTGTGGCTCGTGCCCTCGAAGGGTTCCGCGTTGCCCCCGAAGGGCAGGCAGAAGAAGTCGCCGCGCAGGAGGCGCACGATCCAGGGGTCCTCCTCGCGCCACGGCTCCTTCCACCACGGGGCGGTCCAGAAGGGAGAGGCTTTCTTGCCGCCCGAGGAGAAGTCCGCAGTCAGGTGCCCGCCCTGGACGCTCACGCGCAGGTCGACGTGCTTGTTCTGCAGGGTGTAGCTGGGCTGTCCGCAGTGCGCTGTGATCGCTCTCATCGGCTCATCCCCCGACGTCCCGCCGGAAAATCGCGGGCTCCTCCTCCGCCGGGTGGTGGCGCTGGATGGGCCCGATCCTGTTGTGAAACTCGTACGCGTCCCCCCGGTAGACGACCTCCGCGAAAGTACAGCGGCACCTGCCGCGCATCGAAGGGGACGAAGTGCATGAGGAACCCCGGGGTGCCCTCGGGGACCCCGAGCAGCGCGGCATCGCCCCCGCGGAACGAGAAGGTCCTGATCGTCTCGTCCACCGACGAGGGGGAAAGCCCGTACTTCTTGGTGATCATGTCGTACACCGACGTGGACACGTCCCCGCGCGTCAGCCCGGGGAACAGGCGCGCCAGGAAGTAGTGACGCTCGAGGATCATGGGCACGTCATCGGCGAGGCGCAGGCGCTCGAGCTGGATCATCTCCTCCCCGTCGTCGACAGGGAACCTCCGCCGCACGTGCGCGGGAAGCAGCCGGGCCGGCAGCCGCTCGAAGCGCAGGACCCGGGTCGTGGGCTTCCTGCCCGCGGCCAGCGTCTTGTTCGTGAAGCTGGTGAAGGCGCCGGGGAACCTGCTCTCCAGCGAGGTGTCCTCGACGAAGGTGCCGGTGCCCTTGTGGAAGGAGAGCAGTCTCTCCGAGACCAGGGCCGACAGGGCCTTGTTGGCGGTGGCGCGGCTCACGTCGAAGCGCTCGGAAATCTGCCGCTCGGTCAGGAACTTCTCGCCCACCTTGAACTCGTCGCTCTTGACCAGCTCCGTGAGGATCTGCTTGAGCTGGATGTAAAGGGGACTGCGGATGAGCTTGGGAGAAGCCATCTGTACCATTGGCAAGGCCACCGTACCTCTTGCGGCAGACTACACGATGGGAAACCTGCTGTCAAGTTATTTCTTTCATTGCACATTTAATTCTATTTAGATATATATAATTAAAGTATAACTATCCATTCGATGAGAATCTTCGTTGACAGCCTCCGGCGGACCCTGTAGAATACGTGTGTTGGTGGCTTGGCCACATCAAGTCTTACTGCTGAACCGGCGCGCGGCCGAAAGGACTGCCGATGAACGATCAGCACCTGATAGCGATCGACGCGGGCGTGAGCTTCGTGAAGGTCGGCGTGTACGACAGCGAGGGCGGCCGCCTGGCGCTCGCCTCCCGCGGCGCCCCCGCAGAGCAGCCGCGCCCGGGCACCTTCATCCAGGACGCCGACCAGCTGTACGACCTTGCGCGCGACGCCCTCCGAGAGGCGGTGGCAGCCTCGGGCGTGCGCCCCGGCTCGGTGGCGGCCATCGCCGTCTCCGGGGCCATGGGCGGCGCGATGGGCGTGGACGCGCACTGGCAGCCGGTCACCGACTGGTCCATCGTCTCGGACACGCGGTTCATGCCCCACGCCGTGGCCATGCAGGAGGGGGCGCACGAGGAGATCCTCGCTCGTTCGGGCACGAACCTCCCGATCATGGGCGCCAAGAGCCTCTGGTGGAAGAAGGACCACCCCGACGCTGTACGGCCGGATCGCGAAGTTCGTCGTCATCGGCGGCTACATCGCCGCGAAGCTGGGCGGGATCCCCATCGAGGACGCGTTCATCGACAGGACCTACCTCAATTTCACGGGCATCGCGGACCTCGCGCGCGACTCGTGGGACGACGGCATCTGCGCCCGGTTCGGCATCGACAGGGAGCGGCTGCCCCGGATCGTCGCATCGCACGCCGTGGTGGGCAGGCTCCGGCAGGAGACGGCCATGGAGTGCGGCCTGCGGGAGGGCATCCCCATCGTGGCAGGCGCCGGCGACAAGCCGGCAGGAACGCTGGGCGCCGGGCTTGTCACCCCGGGCCTTCTCGTCGACGAGTCGGCCTCCTTCGGCGCGCTGAGCCTGTGCGCGGACCGCTACGTCGCCGACGCGGCCCACAGGACCCTGGAGAATCTCCCCTCGCCCCTGCCGGGGCTCTTTCCTGCCCAGCGTCTTCCTCAACGGCTCGGGCCTCACCCACGCGTGGTTTGCCGACACCTTCGGCGCCGAGGAGAAGCGCGAGGGGGCGGCGCGCGGCCGCAGCGCGTACGACGAGCTGGCGGCGAAGGCGGCGGCCGTGCCCCCGGGCAGCGAAGGCCTGATCGCCCTGGGCCTGCTGGGCGGCAGGAGCTACCCCAGCGATCCCGGCCATCCGCGGGATGTGGCTGGGACACTCGTGGTTTCACAGGAAAGAGCATTTCTACCGCGCGCTCCTGGAAAGCTTCGCCTACGAGTACGCGACGGTGCTCGCGATCATGCGCGAGAACTACCCGGGCCTGGCCTGCGACGAGATCAGGGTCATCGGCGGCGGCGCCCGGTCGGACCTGTGGAACCAGATCAAGGCCGACGTGCTGGGCGTGCGCTACGTGCGGCTCGCGCGCGACGACTTCGCGATGCTGGGTGATATCCTCCTCGCGGGGCATGCGGTCGGCCTGTACCCCGACCTGAGAGCCGAAGCGGTGAAGTTCACCGAGCGGGAGCGGGAGTACCAGCCCGAGCCTGCCCGGACCTCTCACTACGGCTCATACGTGCAGTTGTATCGGAAGCTTTTCGACGCGGAGCGCGACCTCTTCACATCACTCCAGTCTCTACCCCCCTTTGCAGGAGCAACACGGACATGACAGGACACGAGCGCATCATCGCGGCACTCCAGCGCAGGCAACCGGACGCGGTCCCCACGTTCGAGTGGTTCATCGACAAGAAGGTGACGAAGGCCCTCGTGGGCACCGAGGACGTGCTGGAGGCCGTGGAGGCACTCGACGTGGACGGTGTGAACGTGCGCGCCGACTACACCCGCCGGCCGCTCAGCGCGACGGACTACGTGGACGAGTGGGGAACGACCCGCAGGACGACGGGCGAGGCGCTCGCGGCGGCCGTGGACTACCCCGTGCCCGACATCACCCGGCAGGCCGAGTTCCGCTTTCCCGACCCGGCCGCGCCCGGGCGGTTCGCGTCGGTCGAGAAGGCGCTCAGCCCGGTTCGAGGGACAGCGCGCCGTCATCCTGAACCTGCGCGACGGGTTTTCCGACATGCGCGAGATCCTCGGCTACGAGAACTGCCTGGTCAGCATGATGATCGAGGAGCAGCATTTCGCCGACCTGCTGGACAGGGTCGTCGACTACAACCTGGAGCTGGCGCGCGTCGCCCGCGAGCGGTATGCAATGCCCATCGTCGCCATGACCGACGACATCGCCAACGAGTCGGGGCTGCTGTTCAGCCCCGAGGTGTACTTCCGGCTCATCGCCCCGCGCTTCCGCCGTGTCGTGCAGGGGTACAAGAGCCTCGGCTACCTCACGATCAAGCACAGCGACGGGGACATCCGTCCGGTCATCGACTGGTGGCTGGACAGCGGCGTGGACTGCATCGATCCCGTGGATCCCGCCGCGGGCCTGGACCTCGGGGATTTCAAGAAGCGCTACGGGCACCGCGCCTGCCTGAAGGGCAACGTGAACTGCACGGGTCCCCTCGCGGACGGCCCGGCAGCGGCCGTGGAAAGCGAGGTGCGGCAGTGCATCGAGAAGGCAGCTCCCCGGGGGCGGGTTCATCCTCTCGTCGAGCAACACCATCCACTCCGGCGTGAGGCCGGGAAACTACACTGTGATGCTCGCGGCGCTGCGCAGGTACGGCCGCTACACGTAGGCGTGCGGACGCGGGGCACGGCGCAGGCTGCTCGGCGCCCGCCGTGCTCAGGCCGTGACCAGCCTGTAGCCCAGGTACTTCGCCGCCTCCGCGGCGATGCGGCCCGAGGTTCCCCGCGACCAGGCTCACGTGGTGAACGAACCCTTCCTCCACGACCGTGCGCAGCAGCCGCTCCCTGTCGGCGACCGCCACCCATCCCCACGAGCCGCGCATGGGGTCGCTGCTCGCGACGATGCGCCCCGGCACGTGCAGAAGTCGGAACTCGCCGTGGTGCTCCACCAGCCTGTTGACGGAAACCTCCCCCTCGCGCAGCGGGAACTCGGCGGCAGCGGCGGCCCCGGGGAAGTCCGGCGCGTAGGAGCAGTGGGGCCGGGCCTGGGGCCTGCCTCCGGGCGCGGCGAGCTCCGCCGACGCGTTGCCGCAGTGCCAGGCCAGGAACCTGTCCGTCTCGCGGGGGTGCAGCATGAGGATGTCGGCAAGCCACGGGATGGCCTTCCCCCGGGTCAGCTCGCGCTGCAGCAGCATGGACAGCGCCCCCAGGACGTCCCCCTCGCACGCCACGGGGATGCCCATCCGGGTGAGCCGGCCGTTGGTCAGACACGGCGTGAGCCCGACGTGGTCCTGGATCGCTGACCAGCACTGGATCGTGAGCGCATCAAGCCGGTATTCCTCTGCCCAGCGCAGCATCACCATCTCCAGCTTTGCGATCCTCCCCAGGTCCCCGGCCGGGCAGGCGAGCGAGAATGAGCCGCGGATCTCCGAGAGGATGCGGCTTACGCCGGGGTCGGAGTCGGGGATCGCCTCGATCGCCGCCCGCAGATCGATGAGGTTCAGCGGCACCGTCTTGACGCCGTAGCGCTCGAGCAGCAGCCCTTCGTTGAAGATGCACACCTCGAAGTCGTAGGGTCGAAACCCGATCATCCCGATCCGTGCCCCGCGCTGGGCGCGCACGGCAGCGCACACGCGCGCGAAACCGTCCACGGCTTCCCGCAGGCCGCTGTCCTCGGGGTCGACGACGCCGGCAAAGGTGAAGGGCACGTCTCCGCTTGTGCAGGCCATACGAGATGGGGAGCATGCCGCCCAGCGAGGCCCCCTCGAGAAATCCGCCGTCGGGAATGCGCTCCTTCATGGCGAACAGCAGCACGGGGAGGCCCGCGAGGCTCTCGACGATCTGCAGGGCCGACTTCTCGTCCCCGTAGCCGAGCACCGCGAGGATCACCCCGTCCAGGCGCCGGGCCTTGAAGTGGTCGATCACGGCGCGCGCGTCCTTCTCGGAGGCGACAAGGCCGTCCTGGGTGAGGCTGTCGGGCGGGATGGCAAGCTCGATGCCCTCCATCCCGGAGAGTGACGCGAGCAGGCGCGCGCGCCTGCCTGCCGAGAAGGCCCTGTCGATGATGGGCCTGTGGGCGAAGATCACGCCGAGAGTGACTGCTGCCATCGCGCTTCCCCCTTTCACATCGCGGCGAGCTGGTCGAGGTGCCTGCGCAGGCCCTCGCTCGTGTCGCAGCGCACCACCGTGATGCCCGCCTGCCTGCAGAAGACCTCGACCTCCCGGGTCACATCGCCGTCCGTCAGGCAGCCGTGGTTCGACGGCGCCGTGCGGTACAGGAGGACCGGATCGGCATCCAGCAGCACCCGGGTCTGCGGCCAGCCGGGAGCCCTGTCGATCTTCTGCCTGTCCTCGGGCACCCGTCCCAGGCCGAGGTACATGAAGTACCGCCCCTTCACGCGGAAGAGCCGCGCATAGGTGACGGGGCCGCCGGCCGCCACGTAGAACACCGAGCTGCCCGACTTCCCGTGCAGCTGCGGCATGAGGTGCACGTGGGGCAGCGACACGCGGGGATCCATCGAGCGGCCGGCCCAGTACACGGAGGAGGAGCCGCAGTTCGAGAGCAGCAGGCTCTCCCTGCGGAACCAGATCGTGTCGCCGAACAGCGGCGCCGCCGCGGGATTGATCTGGTGGAGCATCACCATCGTGAGCAGCGCCTTCAGGTCCCCCTCGCACGACACGGGCACGGTCGCGCGCGGGCCTTCGCTGTCCGAGGCAAAGGGCAGGAAGCCGGGGATGAGGCACAGCGTGCAACCCACGCACTTGGTGGACACCTCGAAGTGGCACTTCACCGACGTCCCGAGGACGTTCTCGCCGTCCATCCCGGCCAGCCTGTCCCGGGCCGCGAGGTAGTGGCCCGCCGAGAAGCGAAGGACCTCCTCGGTGAGCATCTTCCCGTCGAGGTGGACCGTCGCCCCGTTCTGCTTCAGCCACGCGAGGAAGGCGTCGATCCGCCGGGGATTGTCGCGCACCAGCGCCCGCGCGCCTTCCACGATCCCGAACTCCTCCTCGATGATGATCTCGCGCACCAGCCGGTTCTCGAGGGCTGCCTCGTCGTCGCGCGTGGCCGGCACGTCGGCGCCGAAGGCCCCGCCCCACATGAGGAGCCTGCCCTGCCGCATGCTCTGCAGGGCCCCCACGCCCCGCGCCCAGCGCAGGAGATCTTCCTTCTCCGTGTCCCGGAAGCGCTCCACGAGCAGCGCATTGCGGGTCGGCGCCGCCTCCAGGACGCTGGCCACCGCGGCGCCCGCTGTCACCTCCCCCACGCTCCATGCCGGGTCCGTGCTCGCGTACAGGGCTGCCGGCACATCCAGCCCGGTGACGAGCGACGAGATGAGGGAGATGCGGGGCCACTGTCCCACGCTGGCCACCAGGCAGTGCACGCGCGAGGCGCGCAGGCGCTCCTCGCAGAAGTCCATCTCGCGGGCCGTGCTGATCCCGAACCTCTCGGGGGAGCCGCTCGCGCGCAGCTCCGCCAGGGGGCACACGACCTCGAATCCCGCCCCCGAGAGGGCCGCGGCGAGAGCATCGTGCTCCCGCTTCACGAACGCCTCCCTGTCGGGAGAAGAGCCGTACTCGGGCGCGTGCGAATAGGCGACCACGCCCACCCTGATCCTGCGATCGCTCATCTCGGGTCTCCTTGACCCGGCGCCGCTCAGCGGGGCCCCGGGCTTCGCGCATACTACAGTGTTTTCGGGAGGAAGGGAACCGCGGCGGCCGCTGCCGTGGACAAACGGGGGGGCAGCGGCCTACAATCCCGCGCGGGAAGAGCATGGCGCAGACCCCGGGCGAACCCAACCATTACCTCTACGAGAAGATCTACAACGAGCTTCGCGCGGAGATCGTCTCGGGCGCGTACAGGAAGGGAGACTGGTTCCCTCCCGAGCGGGTCCTGAAGGAGAGGTTTCGGACAACCCACCTCACGGTCAGGAACGCGCTCGCCAAGCTCGTGCTCGACGGGTTCATCGAGCGCTACAGCGGCAAGGGCACCATGGTCATCTACTCCCCGCTGCGCGGGGCACGGCAGGTGCCCCGGCTGCGCGTGAAGCGCGTGCACCTCGTCATCTCCCGGGTGGACCCCTCCCACGCGGCGCTCCTGAACGAGCTGGAGGAGGGGCTTCGCCGGATGGCCGATCCCCCTGTCCTTCTCCTGCCACCACGACGATGCGCTGCTCGAGGGCAGCCTCTGCAGGCAGGCCGCCGAGCAGGACGCGCTCACGATCCTGGAGCCGGCATCCTCCCCCGGCTCGATCCTCGCGAGCGGCGTCCCGCTGTCGAACACGATCATCCTCAACGCGGTGGACGACGCCTTCGAGGGCCCCCAGGTCATGCCCGACGATGCCGAGGGAGGCAGGCTGGCTGCCCGCTACCTCGCCTCGCGGGGATATGCCGAGGCGGCGCTCGTGGCGGGTGAGCCCTCGTTCAGGGGAGCGGAAGCGCGGCGGGGCTTCACCGAGGCCTTGCAGGGCGCTGCCAGGGCCACGGTGGAGGAGGCGTCGGCCGGCATCGACGGCGGGGCGCAGGCCTGCGGCAGGGTCCTCGCGCGCGCGCCGCGCTGCAGGGCCTTCTTCTGCACGACCGACGAGGCAGCGGCAGGCGCCTGCCGCGCGCTGCGCGGCGCGGGCCTCGTCCCGGGCAGGGACTGCACCGTCGTGGGATACGGCGACACTGCCCTCGCCTCCGCCCTGGGGCTGACCAGCGTGGATCCCCGCATGCGCGAAGTCGCTGTCCAGGTCCTCCTGGCCGTGCGGGCCGCGGCCACGCAGGCATCCTTTCCCCGGGGGATCTCCCTCGTCACCCCCGAGCTGCGGCTCCGCCAGTCCTAGCGGCCTGCGCGCCTATTTCCCGCGGGCCGCGAGGGCCTTCTCGATCGCGAGGACCCCCTCGTTGGCGTCCTTGCCGAACAGGTCGACCCCGTTGCGCTTCGCGAAATCCTCCGTGACCGGCGCGCCGCCGACGATCGTGATGACCGTGTCGCGCAGGCCTGCCGCCTTCAGGGCCTCGATCTGCTCCGGCATGGTCCCCAGGGTCGTCGTGAGCAGGCCCGAGTAGCCGACCACGTCGGGGGAGTTCGCGCGCACTGCCGCGACGAACTTTTCGGGCGCATTGTCGATCCCGATGTCCACGACCTGGAAGCCGTTGCCCTCCAGCAGGGCGCGCACGATGTTCTTGCCGATGTCGTGCAGGTCGCCCTTGATCGTGCCGATGAGCACCTTCCCCTTCTTCGCCACGTCGCGCCTGCCCGCGAGAAGCGGCGTGAGGACCTTCATGGCCTCCTGCATGGCGCCGGAGGCCATGATCAGCTCGGGAAGGAACATGTCGCCGCAGGAGAAGTTCGATCCCACGGCCTTGATGGCCGGGGTGAGCGCCTCGGAGATGATGACCAGGGGATCCAGCTTCTCGGCCAGGGCAGCCTCGACCGCGGCCCTGATCTCCTTCTGCCTGCCCCTGTACACCGCCTCGAAGACCCTGCGCAGCGCGGGGGAGGCGATCTTTTTCGTGAAGTCCTCCTCCTTGGCCCTGATCCGGCTGGCAGGCTTCTCCTTCGCGGCCGCGGGGGCCGCGCCAGCGCCCAGCTTTCGCGTCGTAGACCCCGTACCTGTGGATCGTGTTGAGCATGGCGATGAAGTTCTCGTGCGGCATGTAGTTCACGATGCTGTGGCTCGAGCCGCACACGTAGCCGCCGCCGGGCATCATGACCTCCAGGTGCGCCTTCACGTCCTTGTCCACGTCCGCGGGCGTGCCGTGGGCCAGGGGGAACTCGATGTCGATGTTGCCCGAGAGGCACAGGAGGAGCCGAACTTCCTCTTCAGCTCGCGGTAGTCCAGCCGTAGGGGTCCATGGGGTTCACGCAGTCCACCCCCGCCTCCAGCAGCATGGGAACGAGCTCGTCGATGTTGCCGTCGGAGTGGAACATGATCGGCTTTCCCGCGCCGCCGGCGCGCGGATCCTCTTCAGCCTGCTCGGCCACATCTCCCGCATCAGCGGCGGGGGCAGGAACAGGCCGGTCTTGAAGGCCACGTCGTCGGCGGTCCAGATGAAGTCCACGCCGTTCTTCACCGCCGCCGCGGCGAACTTCGTGCACCACACCGCGCTGATGTCCAGCATGTCCTCGACGAAGTCGCGGTCCTCGTAGACCAGCCGCATGGTGTCCTCGAGCCCGATGACGAACTCGTAGAGGGTCTGGAAGAACGCGCCGAACAGGACGCAGAAGCCGATCTTCGTGCCCGAGGCGTCGAGGGCCTCGCGGTACTCCCGCACGAAGACCATCTTCTCCTCGATGTCCGCCTCCGTGGGCAGGATCGACCTTGAGCGTGAAGTCCGCCGCGGTTCTTGATGCTGCGATCCGCGATGAGGCCCCCCGCCCTCCCGTCGGGCAGCTTCTTCTTGAAGGGCGTCCAGATCGCCTCCACGATCATGGCGTCCTGCCCGATGATCCTGCACATCTCGATGTAGTCCGGCGCCTTCATGGGCCGGGCGCCTTCGCCCTCGGAGACGCCCTTGGCCGGGTCGCCGCCGAAGGAGAGGGTGTTCCCGGCGTGGCGGCCCAGCAGCTTCTGCACGTGCTGGTCCTCGATCAGGACCTCGAAGTTCGGGACCCGGTCGACCTTCTTCCGCTTGAAGGCGGCGAACACGCGCTGGATGTCCGGCTCCCCGGTGTACGATTCCAGCTTCATGGCTCTCCCTCCTCTCTTCCGTGCCTGATGCCCGGGACTGTTCCGAGGCTCACCTCCCCTTCAGTCGATGTGGAAGACCTCTTCGACCACCTCGACGTCCGCGCCGATCGTCGACGGGTCGCTCTTGACGAAGAACCTGTCCATCGCCTTCTGCCAGCGCGCGTTCACCTCGGTCTTCCCGAGCCTCGCGAAGGAGGCCACGGGTCGGCTCTCCAGGTACGCGAAGAGCGTGCCGTCGCGCCGGAAGGAGATGGAGTAGTTGCGGATCCCGCTGTCGCGGATGGCCTGCGCCATGTCGGGCCAGATCTCGTCGTGGGCCTTCTGGTACTCGGCCTTCAGCTCGGGCTTGATCCGCATGATGAAGGTGTAGCGCTTCATGGCCGACTCCTTCTCCGCGCCGCTGTCCCTCCCAGGCGGACAGGCCCCGGCGTCTCACGGCGGCAACCGGCTGAATGGAGAAAGTGACTTCCGTGATAGGGTTTCCCCGCCCCGCCGACCGGGCCCGGTCGTCAATGCCAGGCGGAGGGGGGGTGGCCCGTCTTCTTCTTGAACAGGTGGGAGAAGTAGTACGGGTCGTCGAAGGAGAGCATGTAGGCGATCTCCTTCACGGTGTGCTGGCCCTGCTGGAGCAGCTCCTTGGCCCGGTCGATCTTCAGGTCGAGGAAGTACTGGTACGGCGAGAGCCCCGTGTACTTCTTGAAGATCTGGCGGAAGCGGGAGTAGCCCAGCCCGAGGGACCGGGACAGCCAGCCGATGTCGAGGTGGGTCGTCACGTTGTCCGCGAGCAGGAACTTCGCCTGCTGCACGATCCTCTCGTTGGCCGAGTCCGGGCCGAACTGCTGCGTCAGGCTGGAGAGGTGGGCGAGGAGGTGCCCGATCAGGGAGCCGAGGACCTGCTGGTGCCCGGGCTTCCCCGCGGGCGCAGTCGAAGATCTCCTGGTACAGCTCGAGGATCGAGTCGTGCAGCCCGATGTCCATCACCGGGCGACCGGGGGTGAAGAACCCGTGTCCACGGCGGGCCGGGGGTAGTCCCCCTTCATGCCCACCCAGTACTCGTCCCAGCCCGTCTCCTTGTCGGGGCTGTACCAGTGCCACACGTCGGGAAACAGCATGAAGAGGGTGCCCGGCGCGATGGGCAAGCTGCGCTCGCCGTCGCTTCGAAGGTCCGCCCCCCGCGTGATGTAGATGAGCGCGTACTCGTCGTAGATGCGGCCCATCTCCCACTTGAAGAGGTACTTGGGCGGGTGAGCCCCGGGTCCACGGGATAGTCTGGCACGAGGGCGGGACCTTGTAGTGACCGACGGTCGTGCAGAAGATCTGCCAGCGGACGTCCCTGGCCGTGACGGTGAGGTAGTTTGCGAACAGGGAGATCGTCGATGCCCATGGCCGCGGGGATTGTACAGCAGCCGCGCGGTTTTGAGAAGTTTTTTCGTGGGGCGGGGAGCGAAGCTACTTCCCGCGCCTGTCGATCATCCCGTTGAGCTTCTCCCGGTAGTAACGGAACTCCTTCCAGTGCACCTCGGGGGGAATAAGGTGGTCGCCGAAGGGCACGTACCCGCCGGTCTCCAGCACTGCCTCGGCCGGCCGCAGGATCTCGTCGATGCGTGCCTTGCCCTGGGGGAGCTCTGACTTGGCGATCCCGCCCATGAGCTGAAGCTGGGGGTAGGCTTGCGCACCTTGACGATATCCATGCCGCAGCTCACCTCCTCCATCGGATACATGCCGTGACCCCGCCCTCCAGAACCGGCACCAGGTCGATGCACTCGCCATCGGTATCGACGAAGATCGTCTTCACCCCGTGGGGCTTCAGGAAGCCCGTCACGCTTCTATAGTAGGGAACCATGAACTCCCGCATCGCGGCCCGGGGAACCATGGAGCCGCTGCCGGCGGAGATGTCCTCCCAGAAGATGGACATGTCCACGCTGGTCTGCGGGCCAGGACCTCCTCGTACACGGCGAGCCACACCTCGGTGAAGGTCTGCTGGATGTCGTGGAGCAGGGCCGGGTCGTCGCTGTCGTTGTAGACAGCTCGCTCGTAGCCCATCAGGTGGGCAAGCGTTCCGAAGTAGCCCTGGGGATAG